>NZ_SKCH01000015.1 GCF_005434945.1 Prescottella subtropica
TGCGGCTCGCCGGCCACACCAACATCGCCGGCGCGCTACGCCACCACGGCCGTGATCCACACCGACCGATCGATCTACTTCATGCCGCCTGACATGGGGTTATGCGACTTTGCCGGGCCCCTGGGAAGGGTCCCCCCATTACGCGCCAGTCTGCGCCGCGTGCTTGTAGCCCCGGATAGCGGGGTAGAGGAACACAGCGAAGATGCCGACCGACCATACTAGTGTGCCGATCAACGGCGTCAGGACCGGCCCGCCCAACGACAATCCGCGCATCACATCGATCGCATACGACATCGGCTGATGCTCCACCACCGGCTGCAACCACTTCGGATACGCCATCAACGGCACGAAACCAGTATTGAAGAACATCAGCAACGTGCATGCCAGCGATACGAACTCCACCAGCGGAGCCTTGCCCGCATACGTCGCGAACGCCGTCACCATCATCGCGAACGCGACACTGAACAGCAGCGGGACCAGTAATAGCGCGAGAGCCGCCAGCGGGCCCTGATCGAACCGGAAGCCGAGTGCGAAGCCGGCGATCAGAATCACGATCGTCGTCGCCAGCACGCGCACCGACTCCGCGATCATTCGGCCCACCAGACCTGATGCCCTATGGATCGGCAGCGTCCAGAACCGGCCCAGCAGGCCGCTCTCCTTCTCCATCCGCAGACCCACCGCGCTGACCACCGAACCGAACATCGAACCGGTCAGGATCATCATCGGCACGTACCCGTACACGGCCGGCGCCCCGGTGGCCTTCTCGATCGAATCGCCCAGCACGATGCTGAACATGAACAGCATCAGCGCCGGATACAGCAGCGCCTGCACCACCGTCGTGGGATCCCGCGACCACCGCTTGAGCAGTCGCCACGACTGCATCCGGCTGTGCACCACCAGCGCCTGCGCGGAGTGTTCCGACTCCGAGGCCCGATCGTTGGGATCCGGGAAATCAATGTCGATGACGTCGACCGAACGCCCCGACGAAACCTGCGTCGATGCCTGACTCACAGCCGCCGTCACTTCCGTCGCGTGCTGGCCCACAGGGCCATTGGGATGAGTACGACCGCCAGGCCGACGGTCCACATGAAGGAGGGGAACAGGATGTTCCAGTTGATGTGTCCCTCGGCGAGATCCCGCAGCGCGAACGAATACTGCGACACCGGCTGGTTCCGCACAAACGGGCGAACCCATTCCGGGAACCCGGACTCGGGCACGAACCCACACGACATCATGCCCAGGATCAGCTGCGGCAGCGTCAACGCCTGCGCCGTCGCCTCTGGACTTCTGGTGAGACACCCGATCATGTCGGCGCCGAACGACAACACAGTTGCGAATACAAGCGCGACCAGGCAGAACAGGACGATCGTCAACCAGTTACCGGTGAAGCGGAACCCGATCAGATAACCGAACGCGGTCGCAGCTGCCAGTGACACCAGCGACTGCACGACGCCCACGGATATTCGGGACATCAACGGCGCCAAACTGGCCACCGGCATCGTCTGCATGCGAGCCGTCAGACCCGTCACAGACTCCCGGGCCGCGGTGTTCGCAATGTTCATCACCGTGTACGACATCGACTGCAGGACCACGATGGGCAGGATGAACTGTGCGTAGTCGATGCCCTGGAACTTCATGATGTATTTCAGTGGCAGATAGAAACCGAGACCCGTGATGAACGGCGCCAGCACCGAGATCAGAATCGTGCCGTTACGGAACTGCTGCGCCACCGCGCGCGCGGTGAGTGCCCACCACTGGCTCAAACCCGTCGGATTCGGGCGCCGATGCGCGCCGATACCGGGAACCTTCGCGCGCGACTCGGCCACCTCCGCGTCCGCCGCGGCAGTGGCGGGGGAGTTCGGAAGAAGATACGGCTGGGCGTCTGCACTCATTGCTGCGCCTCCGCACGAGGTGCCGGCGGCATCGGCGGGCGGGGACCGCCCTGTGGCGGCTGCTGCGCCGGCATCTGTTGGGTCATCGGGGGCACCGGCGGTCGCACGCCGTTCGGCGGCGGCATCGGCGGGCGCGCACCGTTCGGGGGCACCGGGGGCCGCATACCGTTCGGCGGCATCGGCGGACGCGGTCCACCCTGCTGCGGCGGCATCGGCGGCCGCGGAGCCTGCGGCGGCGTCGGACCGGTGTTGTTGCCGGCGGCGTCGTCACCCTGGGGGAGATGCAGCGGCGCATGCCCGGTCAGGGCGAGGAACACGTCGTCGAGCGACGGCCGCCGCAACCCGATGTCGTCGAGTGCGATACCCGCACCGTCGAGCCGGCGCAGCGCCTCGCTGAGCGTCGCGGCACCGTACGGCGCCGGGAACGAGATCCGATCGGCCTCCGGATCGGCGAGCACCTCGGTGCGCACCTCCACCGGCACCATCTCGCCGAGCACCTGGACCACCGCCGGAAGATGCGTCGGATCCGTCGGCACCACATCGCAGAACGTGCCGCCCGTGCGGGCCTTGAGCTGATCGGCGGTGCCCTCGGCCACCACCGTGCCCTTGTCGATCACGATGATGTTGTCGCTGAGCAGATCGGCTTCCTCGAGATACTGCGTGGTGAGCAGCACCGTGATGCCCTTGCTCTTGAGCGTCTCCACCAGATTCCACACACCCTGACGGCTCCGCGGATCCAGACCCGTCGTCGGCTCGTCCAGGAACACCACCTCGGGACGCACCACGAGCCCGCACGCGATGTCGACGCGTCGGCGCATGCCACCCGAATAGCCGCGGACCGGACGCTTCCCGGCCTCCACCAGATCGAACTCCTGGAGCAGTTCGTCCGCGCGGGCCCGGGCCGACGAACCGTCGAGGCCCATCAGCCGGCCGAACAACACCAGGTTCTCGCGGCCGGTGAGCGCCTCGTCGAGCGCCGCGTACTGGCCCGTCATCATGATCGAGCGCCGCACCTGCGCGGCCTCCTTGACCACGTCGTAGCCGGCGATGAACGCCCGCCCCGACGTCGGCGGCACGAGCGTCGACAGGATCTTCACCGTCGTCGTCTTACCTGCGCCGTTGGGTCCGAGGATGCCGAGCACGCTCCCCCGAGGAGCCGAGAAACTGATTCCTCGAAGTGCTTGCACGTCCCCGTAGGACTTGTGCACGTCCTCGACGAGGACAGCGTGGTCCTGCATGGTTGGCATCACACTCCGCTGTGGGTCGCTGATAGGTGCCGGCGGCTGAAATTCACGTCAGCCACCAGGCGGGACGGCCGCGAAGCACTGCACGCATCGCATTCGTCCATCGACGTCGGTCCCCCCGAATGTTACCGATCGATACGACGTTCCCCGTGATTCGACGAGCAGGAGAGGGACAGGTCACCCTACCGAGTGGCGGACGTCACCCAGATCGTGATCGCCGCACGCACCACCTCCGTGCCGGACCGGTCCGTGATCGACACCGGCACCGGCACCTCGATGCCGTCCGGGTGTCCGGCGAGGTCGGGAACCTCCGGGAGCTGCGCGGTCGCGGTCAGGCCGGTGCCCGCCTTGGCGAGATAGTCCACCGACATCGACTTCGGGATCCATCGGTGCGTCGACGGGACTGTCGCCTCTGCGAGCATGCCCATCGCGATCTCCGCCAGATTGCACGCCGCGATCGCGTGGAACGTGCCCAGATGGTTGTGCACACCCCACCACTTGGGGGCCGACACCACACACCGGCCCGGCTCCAACTCCTGCACCGTCGGCAGCACCGTCGCGAAGAACGGCACCCGCGCGCACATCCCCACCGAGAACAGGGCGCGCCCGAAACGGTTGCGCGGCAAGCGTTGCCAACTCCGGTACGTCGCCCGGTGGGACTCCGGGTGGGTCGCGGTGGCCGGCGGCTGCGGGGGAGTGGTCGCGGAGTCCATGGCCACAAATCTTACTCGGAAGTAAGTTCGCGTGCGCCCGATTCGGGTGCGCACGGCCGCTGACCTCGCATGTCCCGAAAATAGGGATTTGAACTCTGCCGCCACCTACGGCATACTGATCGGGTTGCCTTGACCGGGATCGCGATCCGTCACGACCCGAGTCGGGCTGGATGGACGTCGAGCGTAAGGTCGAAAGACCTGGTCACGGCGATGCAAGACGGAAGCAGTACCCAACGTTTGCACCCCTCGGGGTGCATCCGGTGCGCAGTTCCGTGACTCCTGGAGAGGTTTTCCGGAGGTCGGGAACGAGAGGCAGGGCGACACGCCCGACCGCGTGTACCGGAGGACCATGACACATGAACAGCGGCAGCGGATCGAGTGATGTTTCGAGCGCAATTGTTGTTCGTGTCGGGTTTCCAGTCGGGGACTGTGCAGACGAGGTAGTCCCCGGCACGTTCGGGTTCTACGAAACGCGGCAAGAAAAGGACACTAAGCGTGGCGGGACAGAAGATCCGCATCAGGCTCAAGGCCTATGACCATGAGGCGATCGACGCGTCAGCGCGCAAGATCGTCGAGACGGTGACCCGTACCGGGGCCCGTGTGGTCGGCCCTGTGCCGTTGCCCACCGAGAAGAACGTGTACTGCGTCATCCGCTCGCCGCACAAGTACAAGGACTCGCGCGAGCACTTCGAGATGCGTACTCACAAGCGGCTGATCGACATCCTCGACCCGACGCCGAAGACCGTCGATGCCCTCATGCGCATCGACCTTCCGGCCAGCGTCGACGTCAACATTCAGTGAGCTTGGGAAGACGCAGCGGAGATAACACATGACTAATCAGATCAAGGGAATCCTGGGCACCAAGCTCGGCATGACCCAGGTCTTCGACGAGAACAACCGGGTCGTCCCGGTCACCGTCGTCAAGGCTGGGCCGAACGTCGTCACCCAGATCCGTACCGAAGAGCGTGACGGCTACAGCGCCGTGCAGCTGGCGTTCGGCGCCATCGACCCGCGCAAGGTGAACAAGCCCACCTCGGGCCAGTTCGCCAAGGCCGGCGTCACCCCGCGTCGCCACGTCGTCGAGCTTCGTGTCGCCGACACCTCGGCATACGAGGTCGGCCAGGAGCTCACCGCCGAGGTCTTCGAGGACGGCGCATACGTCGACGTCACCGGCACCTCCAAGGGCAAGGGCTTCGCCGGCACCATGAAGCGTCACGGCTTCGCCGGCCAGGGCGCCTCGCACGGTGCGCAGGCTGTGCACCGTCGCCCGGGTTCCATCGGTGGCTGCGCCACCCCCGGCCGCGTGTTCAAGGGCATGCGCATGTCGGGCCGTATGGGCAACGACCGCATCACCACGCAGAACCTCTCGGTCCACAAGGTGGACGCCGAGAACGGCCTGCTGCTGATCAAGGGTGCGATCCCGGGCCGCAAGGGCGGCGTCGTGATCGTCAAGACCGCAGTGAAGGGTGGTGCTTCGGCATGACCGAGACCGCAACCAAGCTGACCCTCGACGTCAAGGCTGCCGGTGGCCAGACCAACGGCACCATCGACCTCCCCGCCGAGATCTTCGACGCGACCTCCAACATCGCTCTGATGCACCAGGTCGTCGTCGCGCAGCTCGCAGCGGCACGTCAGGGCACGCACTCCACCAAGACCCGCGGCGAGGTTCGCGGCGGTGGCAGGAAGCCGTACCGCCAGAAGGGCACCGGCCGCGCACGTCAGGGCTCGACCCGTGCGCCGCAGTTCGCCGGCGGTGGCGTCGTCCACGGCCCGCAGCCGCGTGACTACTCGCAGCGCACCCCCAAGAAGATGAAGGCTGCCGCTCTCCGTGGCGCCCTCTCCGACCGGGCACGCAGCGAGCGCATCCACGTCATCACCGAACTGGTCGCCGGGCAGGTCCCGTCCACCAAGACGGCGAAGTCGTTCCTGGGCGAGATCTCCGACCGCAAGAAGTTCCTGCTGGTCGTCGGCCGCGAGGACATCGCAGCGTGGAAGAGCGTGCAGAACCTGGAAGGCGTGCACCCCATCGCACCCGACCAGCTCAACACCTACGACGTGCTCAACAGCGATGACGTCGTGTTCAGCCTCGAGGCTCTGAACACCTTCATCGCGGGCCCGGCCAAGAACGAGGAGGAGAGCAAGTGAGCACCATCGCCGACCCGCGCGACATCTTGCTGGCTCCGGTCATCTCCGAGAAGTCCTACGGGCTGATCGAGGAAGGCACCTACACCTTCCTGGTGCACCCGGACTCGAACAAGACGCAGATCAAGATCGCCGTGGAGAAGGTCTTCGGCGTGAAGGTGACCAGCGTCAACACCGCCAACCGTCAGGGCAAGCGCAAGCGGACCCGCTTCGGTTACGGCAAGCGCAAGGACACCAAGCGCGCGCTCGTGACCCTCTCGGCCGACAGCAAGCCCATCGAGATCTTCGGAGGCCCGGTCGCGTAAGCGTCTGGGACTTGACGAGATATAGAGGACGAGAAGACTCATGGCAATCCGTAAGTACAAGCCGACTACCCCGGGTCGGCGCGGCGCGAGTGTCTCGGACTTCGCCGAGATCACTCGGTCGACGCCCGAGAAGTCGCTGGTTCGCCCGCTGCACGGTCGCGGTGGTCGTAACGCCCACGGTCGCATCACCACCCGTCACAAGGGTGGCGGACACAAGCGCGCCTACCGGCTGATCGATTTCCGTCGCAACGACAAGGACGGCGTGCCGGCCAAGGTCGCTCACATCGAGTACGACCCCAACCGCACCGCCCGCATCGCGCTGCTGCACTACGCAGACGGCGAGAAGCGCTACATCATCGCCCCCAAGGGCCTGGTGCAGGGCACCCCGATCGAGTCCGGCCCCACGGCCGACATCAAGCCGGGTAACAACCTGCCGCTGCGCAACATCCCCACCGGTACCACCATCCACGCAGTCGAGCTGCGTCCGGGTGGCGGCGCCAAGATGGCCCGCTCCGCCGGCGCCAGCATCCAGCTCCTCGGCAAGGAAGGCACCTACGCCACGCTGCGTATGCCGTCCGGCGAGATCCGTCGCGTCGACGTGCGCTGCCGCGCCACCGTCGGCGAGGTCGGCAACGCCGAGCAGTCGAACATCAACTGGGGCAAGGCCGGCCGTATGCGCTGGAAGGGCGTCCGCCCGACCGTCCGCGGTGTGGTCATGAACCCCGTCGACCACCCGCACGGTGGTGGTGAGGGTAAGACCTCCGGTGGTCGCCACCCGGTCAGCCCCTGGGGCAAGCCCGAGGGTCGTACCCGCAAGAACAAGGCGAGCGACAAGCTCATCGTCCGTCGTCGCCGTACCGGCAAGAACAAGCGCTAGTCAAGGAGGGAGTGAAGGATGCCACGCAGCCTTAAGAAGGGCCCGTTCGTCGATGACCACCTCCTTGCGAAGGTGGACGTGCAGAACGAGAAGGGCACCAAGCAGGTCATCAAGACCTGGAGCCGTCGTTCCACGATCATTCCGGACTTCATCGGTCACACGTTTGCCGTCCACGACGGACGCAAGCACGTTCCGGTGTTCGTCTCGGATTCGATGGTTGGCCACAAGCTCGGAGAGTTTGCACCGACCAGGACGTTCAAGGGACACATCAAGGACGACCGGAAGAGCAAGCGTCGATGAGTACTGAAACCCAGAACCCCACTGCGAAGGCGGTCGCGCGCCATGTGCGCGTGACCCCCATGAAGGCGCGTCGCGTCGTGGACATCGTCCGCGGCAAGTCGGTCGACGAGGCCCTCGCGATTCTGAAGTTCGCGCCGCAGGCCGCGGCTGAGCCGGTCGCCAAGGTGATCGCCAGCGCCGCTGCCAACGCGCAGAACAACCTGAACCTCGATCCCACCACGCTCGTCATCTCGACGGCGTTCGTGGACGAGGGTGCGACCCTGAAGCGGTTCCAGCCGCGCGCCCAGGGCCGGGCTTTCCGGATCCGTAAGCGTTCGAGCCACATCACCGTCATCGTCGAGAGTGTCGCCGGTCGCGGCGGCGCCTCGGGTCGTAACCGTCGGAAGGGAAGTGGTCAGTAGTGGGCCAGAAGATCAACCCGCACGGCTTCCGCCTCGGCATCACGACCGACTGGAAGTCGCGCTGGTACGCAGACAAGCAGTACGCGGAGTACGTCAAGGAAGACGTCGAGATCCGGAAGCTCCTGTCCACGGGCATGGAGCGGGCCGGCATCGCGAAGGTCGAGATCGAGCGCACCCGTGACCGTGTGCGTGTGGACATCCACACCGCACGTCCGGGCATCGTCATCGGTCGCCGTGGCGCCGAAGCCGATCGCATCCGCGCCGCCCTCGAGAAGCTGACCGGCAAGCAGGTCCAGCTGAACATCCTCGAGGTCAAGAACGCCGAGGCCGAGGCCCAGCTGGTGGCACAGGGTGTCGCCGAGCAGCTGAGCAACCGTGTCGCGTTCCGTCGCGCCATGCGCAAGGCCATCCAGTCGGCCATGCGTCAGCCGAACGTCAAGGGCATCCGCGTGCAGTGCTCGGGCCGCCTCGGCGGCGCCGAGATGAGCCGCTCGGAGTTCTACCGTGAGGGTCGCGTTCCGCTGCACACCCTGCGTGCGGACATCGACTACGGCCTCTACGAGGCCAAGACCACCTTCGGTCGCATCGGCGTGAAGGTCTGGATCTACAAGGGCGACGTCGTCGGTGGCAAGCGTGAGCTGTCCGCCGCCGCTGCGCCGGCCGACCGCCCGCGCCGCGAGCGTCCGAGCCGTCCGCGTCGTTCCGGTGCCACCGGCACCACCGCGACCAGCACCGAGGCCGGCCGCGCTGCGACCGCCACCGCCGATGCACCCGCTTCGACCGAGCAGAAGGAGGGCTGACGCATGTTGATCCCGCGCCGGGTCAAGCACCGCAAACAGCACCACCCGAGCCGTTCGGGTGCCGCCAAGGGCGGGACCCAGGTGGCCTTCGGTGAGTACGGCATCCAGGCTCTCGAGCCGGCCTACATCACCAACCGGCAGATCGAGTCCGCTCGTATCGCCATGACTCGTCACATCAAGCGTGGCGGCAAGATCTGGATCAACATCTTCCCGGATCGCCCGCTGACGAAGAAGCCTGCCGAAACCCGCATGGGTTCCGGTAAGGGTTCGCCGGAGTGGTGGGTCGCGAACGTCAAGCCCGGACGGGTGATGTTCGAGATGAGCTACCCGAACGAGGAGACCGCTCGCGAGGCCCTGCGCCGCGCGATGCACAAGCTCCCGTGCAAGTGCCGGATCGTGACGAGGGAGGAGCAGTTCTGATGGCAACCACCAGCCCTGCTGCAGAGCTCCGCGAGCTGACCGACGAAGAGTTGGTCACCAAGCTCCGCGAGGCGAAGGAAGAACTGTTCAACCTTCGTTTCCAGATGGCCACCGGCCAGCTGGACAACAACCGCCGGCTGCGCACGGTCCGTCACGAGATTGCGCGCATCTACACCGTCCTGCGCGAGCGTGAGCTCGGCCTGGCCTCCGGTCCGGACGCAGGTGACGCGGCATGAGTGAGGAAAAGGCAGTGAGCACCAACAGCACCGAAGAGCGCGGCAGCCGCAAGGTCCGCATCGGCTACGTGGTCTCGGACAAGATGGAGAAGACCATCGTGGTCGAGCTGGAGGACCGGGTGAAGCACCCGCTCTACGGCAAGATCATCCGACGCACCTCGAAGGTCAAGGCGCACGACGAGAACGGCCTCGCCGGCATCGGCGACCGCGTCCAGCTCATGGAGACCCGACCGCTGTCGGCGACCAAGCGCTGGCGTCTGGTCGAGGTTCTCGAGAAGGCCAAGTAAGAGCCTTCTGACGTATCCAGTACGATGGTGGGGTTGCCCTGTGTTCAACAGCGGCAACCCCACCATCGGCGGGTACGGACCGCGCGCGTCGGGTCGGAAATCTGCCGCGCACGATCTACCGACTCGCGTGCGAGTCGACAGGTCGATAACAGCCAGGTCAAGGAGAAGTAAGTGATTCAGCAGGAGTCGCGACTGCGCGTCGCCGACAACACGGGTGCCAAGGAGATTCTCTGCATCCGCGTTCTCGGTGGCTCGTCCCGTCGCTACGCCGGGATCGGTGACGTCATCGTCGCCACCGTCAAGGACGCAACCCCGGGTGGAAATGTCAAGAAGGGCGACGTCGTCAAGGCTGTCGTCGTGCGCACCGCCAAGGAGCGCCGCCGGCCGGACGGCTCGTACATCAAGTTCGACGAGAACGCCGCCGTCATCATCAAGGCTGACAACGATCCGCGTGGAACCCGAATCTTCGGACCCGTCGGCCGTGAGCTGCGTGACAAGAAGTTCATGAAGATCGTCTCGCTCGCCCCGGAGGTGCTGTGATGAAGGTGCACAAGGGTGACACCGTGCTGGTCATCGCCGGCAAGGACAAGGGCGCGAAGGGCAAGGTCATCCAGGCCTTCCCCGCGACCGGCAAGGTCCTCGTCGAGGGCGTGAACCGCATGAAGAAGCACACCGCGGTCTCTGCGAACGAGCGTGGCGCCTCCTCCGGCGGCATCGTGACGCAGGAAGCTCCGATCCAGGTCTCGAACGTCATGGTCGTCGACTCGGACGGTAACCCGACTCGCGTCGGCTACCGCACCGACGAGGAGACCGGCAAGCGCGTTCGCATTTCCCGGAAGAACGGGAAGGACATCTGACATGACCTCCACCGAGAACAAGATCCAGCCGCGTCTGAAGACCCGCTACCGTGCGGAGATCCGTGACGCGCTGAACGCGGAGTTCGCCTACGCGAACGTCATGCAGATCCCCGGCCTGGTCAAGGTCGTCGTCAACATGGGTGTCGGCGACGCCGCCCGCGACGCGAAGCTGATCAACGGTGCGGTCGCCGACCTCACCCTGATCACCGGCCAGAAGCCCGAGATCCGCAAGGCCCGCAAGTCCATCGCACAGTTCAAGCTGCGTGAAGGCATGCCGATCGGTGCGCGCGTCACGCTGCGCGGCGACCGCATGTGGGAGTTCCTGGACCGCCTCGTGTCCATCGCGCTGCCCCGTATCCGCGACTTCCGCGGCCTGTCGGGCAACCAGTTCGACGGCAACGGCAACTACACGTTCGGCCTCAACGAGCAGTCGATGTTCCACGAGATCGATGTGGACAAGATCGATCGCCCGCGCGGTATGGACATCACCGTCGTGACCACCGCCACCAACAACGAAGAAGGCCGTGCGCTGCTCAAGCACCTCGGCTTCCCGTTCAAGGAGAACTGAGCCCATGGCTAAGAAGGCACTGGTCAACAAGGCCAACAAGAAGCCGAAGTTCGCGGTGCGCGCGTACACCCGTTGCCAGAAGTGCGGTCGCCCGCACGCAGTGTTCCGCAAGTTCGGCCTGTGCCGAATCTGCGTGCGCGAGATGGCTCACGCGGGCGAGCTGCCGGGCGTTCACAAGAGCTCCTGGTAACCAGCCGCAACAGACTTCCGTTCCGTAACCTCGGAACGGTGAAGATAAGAACCACTTCGTTGTAGGCCCACGGTCGGGCCGGCCCACTCCCTCGCTCCGGCGGGGGAGTGGGCCCGGACCCGGCGTTGCATGGGAACCGCAGCGAGAAAGGTGCACAGGTCAACTCATGACCATGACTGATCCGATCGCAGACTTCTTGACGCGTCTGCGTAATGCCAACTCGGCGTACCACGACGAGGTGAAGCTCCCGCACTCGAAGATCAAGGCGAACATCGCCGAGATCCTCAAGCGTGAGGGCTACATCGCGGACTACCGCACCGAGGACGCCGAGGTCGGCAAGACGCTGATCGTCGACCTCAAGTACGGCCCGAGCCGCGAGCGTAGCCTCGCCGGTGTCCGCCGTGTCTCGAAGCCGGGACTGCGCGTGTACGCGAAGTCCACCAACCTGCCCAAGGTCCTGGGCGGCCTCGGCGTGGCTATCATCTCCACGTCTTCCGGCCTGCTCACCGACCGCCAGGCGGCCAATCAGGGAGTGGGCGGGGAAGTCCTCGCCTACGTCTGGTAAGGGAGGCCACCAGAATGTCGCGTATTGGAAAGATTCCGGTCGCCGTCCCCGCTGGCGTCGACGTGTCCATCGACGGCCAGGACGTCGCGGTCAAGGGTCCCAAGGGCACCCTGTCGCTGACGATCGCCGAGCCGATCTCGATCGCCAAGGGTGAGGACGGTGCCCTTCAGGTCGCCCGTCCCGACGACGAGCGTCGCAGCCGTGCGCTGCACGGTCTGTCGCGCACCCTCGTGCAGAACATGATCGTCGGCGTCACCGCCGGCTACACCACCAAGATGGAGATCCACGGTGTCGGTTACCGTGTGGCGCTCAAGGGCAAGGACCTCGAGTTCGCCCTCGGCTTCAGCCACCCGGTCCTGATCGAGGCTCCCGAGGGCATCGCCTTCGCAGTCGAGACGCCGACCCGTTTCTCGGTCGCCGGCATCGACAAGCAGAAGGTCGGCCAGATCGCGGCCAACATCCGCCGCCTGCGCAAGTCCGACCCCTACAAGGGCAAGGGCATCCGCTACGAGGGTGAGCAGGTCCGTCGCAAGGTCGGAAAGACGGGTAAGTGATTATGAGCCAGACTGCAAACCAGAAAGCCAAGCGGATTCCGCTGGGCAAGGACGTGTCCACCGCGCGTCGTCTGTCGAAGGCGCGTCGTCACTTCCGTCTGCGCAAGAAGATCTCCGGCACCCCCGAGCGTCCGCGCCTCGTCGTGAACCGCTCCTCGCGTCACATCCACGTGCAGCTGGTGGACGACCTGGCCGGCAAGACCCTTGCCGCCGCGTCGACCATCGAGGCGGACGTGCGTGTGCTGGACGGAGACAAGAAGGCCCGTGGCGCCAAGGTCGGTCAGCTGATCGCCGAGCGCGCCAAGGCTGCCGGCATCGAGGCCGTGGTCTTCGACCGCGGTGGCCACACCTACAGCGGCCGCATCGCCGCTCTGGCCGATGCTGCTCGCGAAGGCGGGTTGAAGTTCTGATGACCAACATTATCAACGGAAGGAATGCCTGATGCCGGGACGTCAAAGGCGTGACGGCGGAAGCGGACCCGCCGGACAGAATGGGCCGAACCAGGGCGACAACCGCGGCGGACGCGATCGTCGTGACAACCGTCGCGACAACGCTGCCGAGAAGTCGAACTACATCGAGCGCGTCGTCTCCATCAACCGCGTGTCGAAGGTCGTCAAGGGCGGTCGTCGCTTCAGCTTCACCGCTCTCGTGATCGTGGGCGACGGCAACGGACTCGTCGGCGTCGGCTACGGAAAGGCCAAGGAAGTTCCCGCGGCCATCCAGAAGGGCGTCGAGGAGGCTCGCAAGAGCTTCTTCCGTGTGCCGCTCATCGGCAGCACCGTCACCCACCCGGTCCAGGGCGAAGCGGCGGCCGGTGTCGTCATGCTGCGTCCGGCCAGCCCGGGTACCGGTGTGATCGCCGGTGGCGCGGTGCGTGCCGTGCTCGAGTGCGCGGGTGTCTCCGACATCCTCGCCAAGTCGCTGGGCAGTGACAACGCGATCAACGTCGTGCACGCGACGGTTGCCGCGCTCAAGGGCCTGCAGCGTCCCGAAGAGGTTGCCGCTCGTCGCGGTCTGCCGATCGAGGACGTGGCCCCCGCCGGCATGCTGCGCGCACGCGCACAGGCTGGGAGCGTGAAGTAATGGCAGATCTGAAGGTCACCCAGGTCAAGAGCACCATCGGGACCAAGCAGAACCAGAAGGACAGCCTGCGGACGCTGGGGCTCAAGGGCATCCGCAAGAGCGTCGTCCGTGAGGACAACGCGCAGAACCGCGGGCTGATCAACGTGGTTCGCCACCTCGTCACGGTTGAGGAGGTCTAACCATGACCATCAAGTTGCACCACCTGCGCCCCGCGCCCGGCGCCAAGACCGACAAGACTCGCGTCGGTCGCGGTGAGGGCTCGAAGGGTAAGACCGCCGGTCGCGGCACCAAGGGCACCAAGGCACGTAAGAACGTGTCGGCCGCCTTCGAGGGTGGACAGATGCCGCTGCACATGCGTCTGCCCAAGCTCAAGGGCTTCAAGAACCGGTTCCGGACCGAGTACCAGGTCGTGAACGTCGGCGACATCGCTCGCCTGTTCCCCGAGGGTGGACAGATCGGCGTTGCCGAGCTCGTCGCCGCCGGGGCGGTTCGCAAGAACCAGCTCGTGAAGGTGCTCGCCGAGGGCGAGATCACGGTTGCCGTTCAGGTCACCGCGGACAAGTTCTCGGGCGCTGCCAAGGAGAAGATCGTCGCTGCCGGTGGTACCACCACCGAGCTGTGATCTAGCTCGCGTCAGCTGACGAACGGCCGCAACTCATCCCAGTAGGGGGAGTTGCGGCCGTTCGTCGCTTCACGGGCTTCCCGGGCAGGCATACTGGGGAGGCCGACAGCCCCGTAACAGGGCTGTGTTTTCATGTGTCACTGTTAGAGTTCTAGAGTTCTGCAATCCACAGGGCGGGTCAATCAGGTCGGCTCCCCGTATGTCGTGCGCCAGGAGGATCTTTGCTTTCCGCCTTTGTCTCGGCCCTCAGGACTCCTGACCTGAGGCGGAAGATCCTCTTCACCCTCGGTCTGGTTGCCCTGTATCGGCTGGGTGCCACGCTGCCCTCGCCCGGTGTCGACTACGTCAACGTGCGTGCGTGTATCGACCAGGTGTCCGGTGGCGATTCGGCCGGCATCTACTCGCTGATCAACCTGTTCTCCGGTGGTGCGCTACTGCAGCTGTCGGTGTTCGCGATCGGCATCATGCCGTACATCACCGCCAGTATCATCGTGCAGCTGCTCACCGTCGTCATCCCGAAGTTCGAGGAACTCCGCAAGGAGGGCCAGGCCGGGCAGACGAAGATGACGCAGTACACGCGCTATCTGTCGATCGCGCTGGCCGTGCTGCAGTCCACCGGCATCGTCGCGCTCGCGGCCCGGGGACAGTTGCTGCAGGGATGTACCCAATCGATCCTCGCCGACGAGAGTGTCTTCGGCCTGATCGTCATCGTCCTCGTCATGACCGCCGGTGCGGCCCTCGTCATGTGGTTCGGTGAGCTGATCACCGAACGTGGCGTCGGCAACGGCATGTCGCTGCTGATCTTCGCCGGCATCGCGTCGCGCATCCCGTCCGAGGGCAAGGCGATCCTGGACTCGCGGGGCGGCCTCATCTTCGCGGCCGTGTGTGTCGCGGCACTCGTGCTGATCGCCGGTGTCGTGTTCGTCGAGCAGGGCCAGCGCCGCATTCCGGTGCAGTACGCCAAGCGGATGGTCGGACGCCGGATGTACGGCGGTTCGTCGACGTACCTGCCGCTCAAGGTCAACCAGGCCGGCGTCATCCCCGTGATCTTCGCGTCGTCGCTGCTGTACCTGCCCAACCTGATCGCACAGCTCACCGGGGCCACCACGAACCCGGACCCGAGTTGGTGGCAGCGTATGGTCAACCAGTACCTGGTGAACCCGTCGAACCCGGTCTACATCCTCATCTACTTCCTGCTCATCGTCTTCTTCACGTACTTCTACGTCGCGATCACCTTCGACACGGAGGAACGCGCCGACGAGATGAAGAAGTTCGGTGGCTTCGTTCCGGGTATCCGTCCGGGCCGCCCGACGGCGGATTACCTCCAGTACGTGCTCAGCCGCATCACGCTGCCGGGCGCCATCTATCTCGGTCTGATCGCTGTTCTGCCCAACTTCTTCCTCTCCCAGGGGAGCGCCGGCAGCAGCATCTTCGGTGGCGCAGCCATCCTGATTCTGGTCAGTGTCGGTCTCGACACCGTCAAGCAGATCGAGAGTCAACTCATGCAGCGCAACTATGAAGGGTTCCTCAAGTGAGACTCGTCCTCGTTGGTCCCCCCGGTGCCGGGAAGGGCACCCAGGCCGCCATCCTGTCGGAGAAGCTCGGCGTTCCGCACATCTCGACGGGCGACCTGTTCCGCGCCAACATCGGTCAGCAGACGGCACTCGGTCTCGAGGCGAAGAAGTACATGGATGCCGGTGAGCTCGTGCCCACCGAGATCACCAACAACATGGTGAAGGCACGTGTCGCCGAGCCGGACGCCGCGAACGGTTTCCTGCTCGACGGTTTCCCCCGCACGGTCGATCAGGCGAAGGCGCTCGAGGAGATCCTCGCCGGCCTGGGCGCGAAGCTCGACGGTGTCCTCGCATTCGAGGTCGACGACGAGGTCGTCGTCGAGCGGATGCTGGCCCGCGGCCGCGCCGACGACACCGAGGACGTCATCCGCAACCGGATGCGCGTCTACCGCGAGGAGACCGCCCCGCTGCTCGACCACTACGCGGACCAGCTCGTCACCGTCGGCGCCGTCGGTGCCGTCGAAGAGGTCAACGCTCGCGCACTCGCGGCGCTGGGGAAGTAGTAGCAATGGCATTCGGCCGCAAGCGCAAGGTCGTTCCGTTCCGCACGGCAGGTGAGCTCGACGCCATGGCGGCTGCGGGTGCGATCGTCGGTGCCGCCCTCGTGGCGGTGCGGGACGCGGCCAAGCCGGGTGTGAGCACGCTCGAGCTGGACCGGGTCGCCGACGCGGTGATCCGGGACGCCGGTGCGGTGCCGTCGTTCCTCGGCTACCACGGGTTCACCGGGTCGATCTGCTCGTCGGTCAACGACCGTGTCGTGCACGGCATCCCGTCGGCCGACGACATCCTCGCCGAAGGCGACCTGGTGTCGATCGACTGCGGCGCCATCCTCGACGGCTGGCACGGCGACTCGGCGTGGACGTTCGGTGTCGGCGAGCTCAGCGAGGCCGACGCCCAGCTGAGCGAGGCCACCCGGCTGTCGATGGAAGCCGGCATCGCCGCGATGATCGACGGCAACCGGCTCACCGACGTCTCCCATGCGATCGAGTTGGGGACGAAGGCCGCCGAGAAGTTGCACGGCCGCTCCTACGGGATCGTCGACGGCTACGGCGGGCACGCGATCGGCCGCGAGATGCACATGGATCCGTTCCTGCCCAACGAGGGCGCGCCCGGCAAGGGTCCGCACCTGGTGGTCGGGTCGGTGCTGGCGATCGAGCCGATGCTCACCCTCGGCACCTACGAGACCGAGGTACT
Organism: Prescottella subtropica; assembly: GCF_005434945.1. Taxonomy (GTDB): domain Bacteria; phylum Actinomycetota; class Actinomycetes; order Mycobacteriales; family Mycobacteriaceae; genus Prescottella; species Prescottella subtropica. The sequence goes on from NZ_SKCH01000015.1 coordinate 16,825, forward strand.
CGGCGACGACTGGACGGTGGTGACCACCGACGGCACCCGTGCCGCCCACTGGGAGCACACGGTCGCCGTCACCGAGGACGGTCCGCGCATCCTCACGCTGCGTCCCGGCGACAACTGAGGACGCCCCGCGTCACGACGACGCCGCGCCGGTCACAGTGCACGAAGCACCGACCGGCGCGGCGTTTTTCGTGGGATGTGAGATTCAGCCCTCGAGCAGGACGGTCACCGGTCCGTCGTTGACGAGCGCGACCTGCATGTCGGCGCCGAACCGGCCCGCGGCGACGGTGGCCCCGAGTTCACGCAGGGCGTCGGCGAACGCGTCGACCACCGGTTCGGCCACCGCGCGCGGCGCCGCCGCCGACCACGACGGCCGCCGGCTCTTCCGGGTGTCGGCCAGGAGCGTGAACTGGCTGACGACGAGGATCGGGGCGCCGACGTCGGACGCGGACAACTCGTCGTCGAGGATCCGCAGCCGCCACACCCGGCGGGCCAGGTTCGACGCCGCGACCGGGTCGTCGTCGTGGCCGACGCCGAGGAGTACGAGCAGGCCCTGGCCGCCGTCGGCCGGGTCGATCCGGCCGACCTCCTCGCCGTCGACGGTGACGGCCGCCGACGTGACCCGCTGGACGAGCGCACGCATGTATCGATTCCTTTCGGTGAGCCGCCGGCACTCCGGCCCGCATTTGGCCTGGTCGGCAATTGTCGGTAGGATGGAACAACGGTGCGTCCTGCGTATCGGTTGTTTGCGTGTCCGGCCCTGGTGTCGGAGTCGTTCTCGGCCGGACGTGTACGGGACCATCGTTGTAGCGGATACCGGTGACGGTAGCCGATGCACTCATACGCCAATCAACGGATCGCGGAGGACATGGCTAAGAAGGACGGGGCCATCGAGGTCGAGGGACGAGTTGTCGAGCCGCTGCCCAATGCGATGTTCCGCATCGAGTTGGAGAACGGCCACAAGGTCCTCGCACACATCAGCGGCAAGATGCGTCAGCACTACATTCGCATTCTGCCCGAGGACCGCGTCGTCGTGGAGCTGTCGCCCTACGACCTGTCGCGTGGGCGCATCGTTTACCGCTACAAGTAAGAGCTTCCCCGGTCGCTCCCGGCCGGGGAAAACTATGTCCGCCCGCCGGGTGGACAGACAACAGGAGATCAGACTTACGTGAAGGTTCAGCCTAGCGTCAAGAAGATCTGCGAGAAGTGCAAGGTGATCCGCCGTAACGGGCGCGTCATGGTGATCTGCGAGAACCTGCGTCACAAGCAGCGTCAGGGCTAGTCCCCAGTAGTTCACACCTTCTTCGAGATCTGCTTGGCAACGAGCACAAAGAAGACCTCTCAGCACCAGCCGCCACCATCGGCTCAGGGATCCCGCAGGGACCTCCCGAAGGCAGGTAGCGGTTCACCCTCGGCACGGAGGCCGGGGCCCCACTGCGAAGTTCGACCGCAGAGTTTTTCGACGCAGGGGACGGACTGGGAGCAGACCTCCGCACACCGAAAAGGAATGCCACATGGCACGTCTCGCAGGTGTCGATCTTCCTCGCGAAAAGCGCATGGAGATCGCACTGACTTACATCTTCGGAATCGGTCGCACGACTTCCAAGGAAATCCTGGCTGCCACGGGTGTCAACCCGGACCTGCGCAGCAAGGACCTGACCGACGAGGACCTGGGCAAGCTCCGCGAGTACATCGAGGAGTCGGTCAAGGTCGAGGGTGACCTGCGTCGCGAGGTGCAGGCGGATATCCGTCGCAAGATCGAGATCGGCTGCTACCAGGGCCTGCGCCACCGTCGTGGTCTGCCCGTGCGTGGCCAGCGCACCAAGACCAACGCCCGTACCCGCAAGGGTCCGAAGCGCACCGTCGCAGGAAAGAAGAAGTAATGCCTCCGAAGTCACGTAGCACCGGTCCGAAGAAGACCCAGAAGGCGCGTCGTAGGGAAAAGAAGAACATCCCGCTCGGTGCCGCTCACATCAAGAGCACCTTCAACAACACGATCGTGTCGATCACCGACCCGGCCGGCAACGTCATCTCCTGGGCGTCGTCGGGCCACGTGGGCTTCAAGGGCTCGCGTAAGTCGACTCCGTTCGCTGCCCAGCTGGCCGCCGAGAGCGCTGCCCGCAAGGCGCAGGAGCACGGCGTCAAGAAGGTCGACGTCTTCGTCAAGGGTCCGGGCTCGGGCCGCGAGACGGCGATCCGTTCGCTGCAGGCTGCAGGCCTCGAGGTCGGCACCATCTCCGATGTCACTCCCCAGCCGCACAACGGCTGCCGTCCGCCCAAGCGGCGTCGGGTCTAGCGGGAAGGAAAGGTTTAGAAAATGGCACGTTATACCGGCCCCATCACCCGCAAGTCGCGTCGTCTGCGCGTCGACCTCGTCGGAGGCGACCAGGCGTTCGAGCGTCGCCCCTACCCGCCGGGCCAGCACGGCCGCGCGCGGATCAAGGAGAGCGAGTACCTGCTCCAGCTGCAGGAGAAGCAGAAGGCTCGCTTCACCTACGGCGTCATGGAGAAGCAGTTCCGCCGCTACTACGAAGAGGCGAACGCTCGCCCGGGCAAGACCGGCGAGAACCTGCTCCGCATCCTGGAGTCGCGTCTCGACAACGTCGTGTACCGCGCCGGCCTGGCTCGCACCCGCCGTCAGGCGCGTCAGCTGGTCACGCACGGTCACCTTCTCGTGAACAACAAGAAGGTCGACATCCCCAGCTACCGCGTCTCGCAGTACGACATCATCGATGTCAAGGAGAAGTCGCTGGCGACCCTGCCGTTCCAGGTTGCCCGTGAGACCCAGGGCGATCGCCCGATCCCGGGTTGGCTCCAGGTCGTCGGCGGCCGTCTGCGCATCCTGGTGCACCAGCTCCCCGAGCGTGCACAGATCGAGGTTCCGCTGCAGGAACAGCTGATCGTCGAGTTCTACTCGAAGTAAGGCACTTCGTGCCTGTGAGTGGTCGGCGAGTCTTCGGGTTCGCCAACCGCTCACAGGCCGCAGGCCTGTTCCCATCGTGGGCGTCAAATAGTGGACGCCCGTACAGGAGGAAATCCAATGCTCATTTCTCAGCGACCCACGCTGTCCGAAGAGGTCATCGCTGACAACCGCTCGAAGTTCGTCATCGAGCCCCTCGAGCCTGGCTTCGGGTACACCCTCGGCAATTCGCTGCGCCGCACCCTGCTGTCGTCGATCCCCGGCGCTGCTGTCACCAGCATCCGTATCGACGGCGTCCTGCACGAGTTCACCACCGTCCCCGGTGTGAAGGAAGATGTCACCGACATCATCCTGAACCTCAAGGGCCTGGTCGTGAGCTCCGAAGAGGACGAGCCGGTCACGATGTACGTCCGCAAGCAGGGCCCCGGGGCCGTGACTGCGGGTGACATCGTTCCGCCGGCCGGCGTCACGGTGAACAACCCGGATCTGCACATCGCCACCCTGAACGACAAGGGCAAGCTGGAGATCGAGCTCATCGTCGAGCGCGGTCGCGGCTACGTCCCCGCCGTTCAGAACAAGGCGGCCGGCGCAGAGATCGGCCGGATCCCGGTCGACTCGATCTACTCGCCGGTGCTCAAGGTCACCTACAAGGTGGAAGCGACCCGCGTCGAGCAGCGCACCGACTTCGATCGGTTGATTCTCGACGTGGAGACCAAGAACTCCATCACCGCTCGGGACGCGCTCGCTTCGGCGGGCAAGACCCTGGTTGAGCTCTTCGGCCTGGCCCGTGAGCTGAACGTCGAAGCAGAAGGCATCGAGATCGGACCCTCGCCCGCCGAGGCCGACCACATCGCGTCCTTCGGGCTCCCCATCGAGGATCTGGACCTGACGGTCCGCTCCTACAACTGCCTCAAGCGCGAGGGTGTTCACACCGTCGGTGAGCTCGTGGCACGCACGGAGTCCGATCTGCTCGACATCCGCAACTTCGGACAGAAGTCCATCGACGAGGTCAAGGTCAAGCTGCATTCGCTCGGCCTCGCCCTCAAGGACAGCCCTGCGTCCTTCGATCCGACGACCGTTGCCGGCTACGACGCCGCCACCGGAACGTGGAGCGACACCGACGCCGGTACCTTCAGCGATGCTGACGGCACCGACCAGGACTACGCCGAGACCGAACAGCTTTAACCCGTAGCCCCCGGCACATGGGCAAATGTGCTGGGCGAGCCCAAGAGGAGCTCCAATGCCCAAGCCCAAGAAGGGTGCCCGCTTCGGCGGGTCGGCGTCGCACCAGAAGGCGATCTTCGCCAACCTGGCGACCGCCCTCTTCGAACACGGCCGTATCACCACCACGGAGGCCAAGGCCAAGGCCCTGCGTCCGTACGCCGAGAAGCTCGTGACCAAGGCCAAGGGTGGAACCCTGGCCGACCGTCGTGAGGTTCTCAAGGTCATCCGCAACAAGGACGTCGTGCACGCCCTGTTCGCGGAGATCGGCCCGTTCTACGAGGATCGCGACGGCGGCTACACCCGCATCATCAAGACCATTCCCCGCAAGGGCGACAACGCTCCGATGGCGATCATCGAGCTCGTCCGGGAGAAGACGGTCACCTCCGAGGCGGACCGCGCACGTCGCGTCGCTGCTTCGCAGGAAGCCGTGGTCGAGGAGACCAAGGCTGAGGACGCTGCCGAGGCACCCGCTGCCGAGGCCGAGTCCGCCGACGAGGCCAAGTAAGGACTAGTCCACTTGGTTTCGGCACACAGCGCGAGCAATGCCGAATCGAACGAGCCCGCCGCCCCCCTCGGGGACGGCGGGCTCGTTCGCTTGCGGCTCGATATTTCCTACGACGGCACCGACTTCTCCGGGTGGGCGCGGCAGCCCGGCCGCCGCACCGTGTGCGGTGAGATCGAGGAGAAGCTGAGCGCGATCGTCCGTACCCCGGTCCTGTTGACGGTCGCCGGACGCACCGACGCCGGTGTCCACGCGAGTGGTCAGGTCGCGCACGTCGACGTCCCGGCCGACACGATTCCGGAGGATCCGTCCCGGCTGGTGCGGCGACTCGCCCGTTTCCTCCCGAAGGATGTGCGGGTCACCGGCGTCTCGTTCGCACCCGAGCATTTCGACGCCCGCTTCTCCGCGGTCCGCCGGCACTACGAGTACCGGTTGACGACCGCCCCACACGGTGCGGATCCGCTGCGGGCCCGCGACACCGTCGCATGGCCCAAGACCGTCGACGTGGACGCGATGCGGGAGGCGTCGTCCCGGCTGATCGGTCTGCACGACTTCGCGGCATTCTGCAAACGTCGCGAGGGTGCGACGACGGTCCGTGAGTTGCAGCGCTTCGACTGGGACCGCAACGGCGACGAATTGACGGCCTTCGTCACCGCCGACGCGTTCTGCTGGTCGATGGTGCGCAGCCTCGTCGGGGCGGCACTCGCGGTCGGTGAGGGCCGGCGCACCGTCGAGTGGATGGGCGCCCTGTTGTCGGAGCGGGAACGGGCCAGCGCGGTCGCGGTCGCCCCGGCGCACGGGCTGTCGCTGGTGCGCGTCGACTACCCGGCGGACGCGGATCTCGCGGCCCGCAACATCGCGACCCGGGAGACCCGGTCCCCGATCGACCCGGCCGGCGGCTGCTGCGGCGGCTGAAACCGCTCTCCGGCCGACGCGGTGCTGCTACCGTCGCTCCCACATCAGGGGAGGGGGACGCGGATGCGTCGGTCGGTGGTCGTGGTGATGGTGTCGGCGGTCCTGACGGCGGTCGCACTGGCCGCACCCGGCGGTGCGGCCGCCGACCCGCTGCCGGTGCCGCACAACTTCTTCGCCGGGGCCGCGGCCGAGACCGCGGATCCCGGTGGGTCGCTGCCGGGTTCGAACGACTGGTCGTGCACGCCCACCGCGGAGCATCCGCGTCCGGTGATCCTGGTGCACGGCACCGGCGCCAACCGGCAGACCAACTGGGCCACGTACGTCCCGCTGCTGAAGAACGAGGGCTACTGCGTCTTCGCGCCCACGTACGGGGTGGTTCCCGGAAGTCAGTGGCCGCGTAGCGCGTTCGGCGGGCTGACGCCGCCGGCCGACAGCGCGCACGAACTGTCGGCGTTCGTCGACCAGGTGCTCGCCGCGACGGGCGCGGAGAAGGTCGACATCGTCGGACATTCGCAGGGCACCCTGATGCCGGGCTACTACGTGCGGTTCCTCGGCGGCGCCGACAAGGTCGAGAACTATGTGTCGCTGGCCCCGCTGTGGCTGGGGGCGGGCGCATTCCGGTCCGGCGAGATCACCGAATTCGCACGACAGTTCGGGTTGCGTCCGCTGCAGGAGCAGACGTTCGGGCAGCTGTGCGCCGCCTGCCTGGACATGGCGCCCGGCACCGACTTCGTCGACGCCATGAACGCCGCCGGCGGACCGTACGCGCCGGGCGTGCACTACACGAACATCGCGACCCGCTACGACGAACTGGTCGTGCCCTACACCAACGGGCTGGTGCCCGGACCGGACACCGTCAACGTCGTCGTCCAGGACGGGTGCCCGCAGGACCTGTCCGAGCATCTCGCGATCGCCGCGTCACCGGTCGCGGCGGGGTATGTGCTCAACGCGCTCGATCCGGAGCATCCGCGTCCGGTGCCGTGCCTGCCGATCGCGCCGCTGACCGGCACCCCTCTCGGGTGAACCGGTGAGCGGCGCGCGGCGGCCGGTTCAGTTCGCGAGCTGGCGGGCGATGACCAGACGCTGAATCTGGTTGGTGCCCTCGAAGATCTGGGTGATCTTCGCTTCACGCATGTAGCGCTCCACCGGGAAGTCCTGCGTGTAGCCGTAGCCGCCGAACACCTGCACGGCGTCGGTGGTGACCTTCATGGCCGCGTCGGTGGCGATGAGCTTGGCGACCGAGGCCTGACGCGAGTACGGCATGCCGGCGTCGCGGCGGCGGGCCGCGTCCAGGTAGGTGGCGCGGGCCGAGTCGACGGCGGCCGCCATGTCGGCGAGCACGAAGCCGAGACCCTGGTGGTCGATGATCCGCTTGCCGAACGCCTTGCGCTCCTTGGCGTAGGCGACGGCGTCGTCGAGCGCACCCTGCGCGATACCGACCGCGCAGGCCGCGATGCCCAGACGTCCGGAGTCGAGTGCACTGAACGCGATCGGCAGACCCTGACCGGGCTTGCCGATCATCCGCTCGGCCGGGACGAAGGCGTCGTCGTAGTGCGCGGACGTGGTCGGGACCGCGCGCAGGCCCATCTTCTCCTCGGGCTTGCCGAAGCTCAGACCCTCGGTGCCCTTGGGGACGAGGAAGCACGAGACGCCGCGGGAGCCCTCGTCGCTGGTACGGGCGAACAGCGTGTAGAAGTCGGCGCGACCGCCGTTGGTGATCCACGCCTTGGCGCCGTTGATGCGGTAGCCGCCCTCGACCTCGGTGGCCTTGCAGGCCAGCGCGGCCGCGTCGGAACCGGCCTGCGGCTCGGACAGGCTGTAGGCGCCGATGGTCTCGCCGCCGAGCATGTCGGGCAGCCACTTCGCCTTCTGCTCGTCGGTGCCGTGGGTGGCCAGCGAGTAGCAGGACAGGCTGTGGACGCTGGTGGCGACGGCGACGGCCGCCCAGCGGGCCGCGATCTCCTCGAGTACCTGCAGGTAGACCTCGTACGGCTGGTCGCCGCCACCGAACTCCTCCGGGTACGGCAGGCTCAGCAGCCCGGCGCGGCCCAGAGCGGGGAAGACGCCGTCGGGGAACGTCTCGTGCTTCTCGCAGTCGTCGACGATCGGGGCGAGCACCTTGTCCGCGACGTCGCGGGTGAGGTCGATGAGGTCGTGGGCTTCCTGGGTGGGCAGCAGGCGTTCGACGGGCACGGGGCGCTCCTCGCGGATCGGGAAAGTAGTACTGACAACGATACTCCAGTACTGTTTCGGGTATGGCAACCCCGGTGAAGATGACCGCGCGACGCATCGCCCTGTTCGACGCCCTGGTCACACTGATCCTCGACGAGGGATTCGCGCACCTCACCCTCGACGAACTCGCCGCCCGCCTGCACTGCTCGAAGTCCACGCTCTACCGGCTCGCCGACAGCAAGGAACAACTGGTGCGGGCCGCGACGGTGTACTTCTTCCGCGGCGCCACCGACCGGGTCGAGGCCCGGCTGGCCGACGCCGCCGGTGCCCGGGAACGCATCCGCACCTACCTCGAGGCCGTCGGGGAGCAACTGCGTCCCGCATCGGCACGGTTCATGGAGGACCTGGCCGCCGACTCCGCGGTCCGGGAGGTCTACGAACGCAACACCCGGTTCGCGGCCCGCCGCGTCCAGGAACTCATCACCGAGGGTGTCGCCGCCGGGGAGTTGCGGGACGCGCACGCCGCGTTCGTCGGGGACGTCGCCGCCGCCGCGATGGTGCGGATCCAGCAGCGTCAGGTCGCCGCCGCCACCGGCCTCGACGACGCCGAGGCGTACCAGGAACTCGCGGTCCTGCTGACCAGCGGGCTCTGAACGCGGACCCTAGGATCGGGGGCATGCCGACGACTGTGCCCCTGCGACTCGAGGTGATCGTCGGCAGCGTGCGGGCCGGACGGTTCGCGCCGGTGGTCGCCGACTGGTTCGTCGACCGGCTGACAGCCCACGACGAGTTCGAGGCCGCGGTCCTCGACCTGGCGGAGTATGCACTGCCGCAGGACCTTTCACAGTCCCCCGTGGTGGACGCATTCACCGAGCGGATCGGGGCCGCCGACGCATTCGTCGTCGTCACCAGCGAGTACAACCACGGCTACCCGGCGGCACTCAAGACCGCGTTCGACACCGTCAAACACCAGTGGCGGGCCAAGCCGATCGGGTTCGTCGCATACGGCGGCATGTCCGGCGGGCTGCGCGCCGTCGAACAACTCCGGCAGGTGGTCGCCGAACTGCACATGGTCTCCGTGCGGGACGCCGTCAGTTTCCACCAGGCGCGCCGGCACTTCGACCCCGCCGACGGCGCCGCCGCCGATGCGGCCGACCGGATGCTCGGCCAGCTCGCCTGGTGGGCCGACACGCTCCGCGAACGACGGAACCGGGAGCCGTACCCGGGCTGAGGGTCAGACGGGCGCCGGCAGCGCCGTGGTCGGCCGGCCGACGAACGCGACCTCCGACGGAATCGTCACCACCGCCAGCTCGAGGTGCACGGCCCCGACGGTCAGCACGACCCGGTCCCCGCACCCGCCGGGCTGCACGATCGCCACGTCCGGACGAGCCGGCGGGCACAACCGCGGATCCGGGTGGACGTGGACGAGCGTCACCCCCGGACGGGCCGGCGGCGCGGGCACCCCGTCGACGACGACGGTATCGACGGCACTACCGGCCCCGTCGGTCCCGGGCACGTCGTCGGACAGCCGCAACAGGATCGGGTTCGCGACCGCACCGACCAGCGTGGCCCACGTGTGCGGGCGATCGGTGCGCACCAGCACCCGCGCACCCGTCGCGACGGCCCGGAACACCACCTGCTGCGCGACGTGCAACTCGCCGGCCACGTACACGTCGGTGACACCGGGGCCGGTGAGCCGCGCGGCCACCGCATCGCCGTGGACGTCCGCGCCGACGAGCTGCCCGCATCCGGTCGCGGGCAGCTGCAGGGCATCGAGCCGGCCGCGGTCGACGTCGCGCAGCGGGACGAGACCGTCGAGCTCCGGTGCCGACACCGGCAGAAGCGCCGACAGCGCGTCCCGATGCCGTCCGTGCACGACGATCAGACCCGGCAGGCGCGGGCGGGCGACACCGTCCCGCACCGTCCACCCGACCGACGCACCCACCCGCACCGCCCCGGACCGTCCCGGCCGGATCCGCACCGCCAGCGTGGTGCCGAGGCTCGGCACCGCCACCGCCCGCGCCAGGAACTGCGCCGACAACCGGCGCGGATCGACCACGGCACCGACGTGGCGGGCCCCGGTGAGCGGAACATGATCCCAGCGCCGCGCCATCGCATCCGGGTGGACGCCCCGGCAGATCCGGGCGCACACCGACTCGATCTCGGACGCCGACAGGATCCGCGCCGGACAACCCGCGTCGGCGAGCGTGCGGATCACCCGCCGGGCCGCGACCGCCACCGTCCGGGACAGGCCGTCGGCGCCGCCCCCACGACGGGCCGCCGCCGCGGCACTCGCGGCGACGTCGAACCGGAGCGTGACCCACACCGACCGCCGCCCCGACGCCGGCAGCGGGCCGATCAGCGCGTCGTACACGTCGGCGACCGCCGTCCCCTCCGCCGTCCGGGAACCGTGGGAGACGACATCGATCCCGGCGAGCGTGACATCGTTCTGCTCGAGACAGTCCGCGAGCGACGACAGCGGCAGATACGGGACGGTGATGCAGGCATCGCGGGTGAGACGGCTCGGCCCGGGGCCCGGCGGCAGTACCTCGAGGACCGCCAGCACCTGGCCGCCCACCCGATGCAGGCCCACCGTCTCCCCGGCGGCGGTGAAGTCGTCGCCGACACCGATCCCGGCCCGGCGCCCGCACAGGTGACGCCACGCCGACACCGCCCAGGTCAGCGGCCATCGGCCCCCGACCCGGACGAACAGGCCCGCACCGAGCACCGCGGCGACGGTGAGCGCCGCCCACCACGGCAACCCGGCCCACACACCGAGCAGACCGGCCGCGACCGCGAGCAACTGCGCCACCACCACGGTGGCCGGAAACGTGTACGGACGGCGTCCGGTACGGAAATGGTCCACGGTTCCTCCCCAGTACCTGAACCAGACGGACAACTCGTCCGCCGAAGAGTGAGTATCCGCGAACTGTACTGTGTGGGATCGAAGCGCGTGCCACCGTGGGGGTCGGAGCGCGCTTCGGGGGATTCCTGGGGAGGGAACATGGCTGCGCAGCCGACGACGCGATGGCAGATCAGCGGATACCGATTCCTCGTGCGCCGCATGGAACATGCGCTCGTCCGCCGCGACGTGCGCATGCTGCACGACCCGATGCGGTCCCAGTCGCGGGCGCTCGCGGTGGGGGCCGTGATCGCGTGCCTCGGGCTGGCCGGGTGCGCGGCACTGGCCCTGATCCGCCCGCAGGACAAGATCGGTGACGCGGCGATCGTCGTCGGAAAGGATTCGGGCGCAATGTTCGTCGCGATGGACGGCGCACTGCACCCGGTGCTCAACCTGGCGTCGGCGCGGCTGATCGTGGGGGAGGCCGCGACACCGGCCGTCGTCGCCGAAACCGAGATCGGGGACCGTCCACGGGGTGCGCTCGTCGGGATCCCCGGGGCGCCGTCGGCGCTGCCGGCCGGCGCCGGCCCCGACGGCGAGCCGTGGACCGTGTGCGACACCGTCTCCGACAGCGGGACATCCACCGCCGCAACGACCGTCGTCGTCGGTGAACCCGAATGGAACGACCGTGTCGGGCCGCTCCCGGCCGGGGCCGCGCTGCTCGTCGAACACGACGACCGCACGTATCTCGTGTACGACGGCCGCCGCGCCGCCGTCGACCTCACCGACCGCGGCGTCACCCGGGCGCTCGGACTCGAGGGGGCGCGGCCGCGTCCGATCAGCCGGGGCCTGCTCAACGCGATCCCGGAGGCATCGGCGATCACCGCCCCCACTGTCCCCGGCATCGGAGGCCGACCCACCTACGAAACAGCAGGCCGGACAATCGGTTCCGTCGTGAAGGTCATGCGCGGCAACGAACCCCACCACTACGTGGTCCTCCGCGACGGCATCCAGGAAGTGGGAGAGGCGACGGCGCTGCTGCTTCACTTCACCGACTCGCAGGGACATTCGGAGGTGCCCACCGTCGCCCCCGACGCACTGTCCGGCGCGCCCACCGTGCACGACCTCGACGTCGACTCGTTCCCGGACGTCCCACCCCGCCTCGTCACCGCCGACCGATCCGTCGGCTGCCTGACGTGGACACCCCGCGCGGCCGCCGCCGGGGACGGCTCCGGCCGCGTCGACGCCGACCTGACCCTGTCGGCGGGACGGACCCTGCCCGTGCCCGACGATGCCCGCCCGGTCCGGCTCGCACAGGCCGACGGATCCGGCGACAACGCCGACGCCGCCTACGTGCGGCCCGGCAGCGGCGGATTCGTGCAGACGACCGGACTCGAATCCGGCAGCGCACGTCAAGGCGGACTGTTCTTCGTCGCCGACACCGGCGTCCGCTACGGCATCACCGACACCGACGCCGCGACAGCCCTCGGCTTCGAGACCCCCGGGGCGCCCGCACCGTGGCGGATCGTCGACCTCCTCGCCCCCGGACCGTCCCTCGGCCGCGCGCAGGCACTCGTCGCACACGACGGGATCGCGCCCGACACGGCACCCGCCCCGATCGCCGCCGGGAACTGACAGTTACATGTTGCTACATGTTGCGGCGCCGCCGACAGTTACATGTTGCGGCGCCGCCGCAGCGGAAACGAGGCGAGCACACCCAGCACCGCCACCACCGCCACAGCCCCCGTCGCGGCCAGCGCCACGGTCCGGGGCCGGGTGTCCGGCCGGGGCGGCTCCGGCGGGGCCGCGATCGTCGTCGACCGGGCCGGGTACGTGCCCGCCGCGGCAGCCTCGGCGGGAAGGTCGGCGGTCACCGCCGCGAGCGGATCGATCACACCGTGCCCGACGTACGGATTCCAGCCCTCGGCCGGCGCGTGCGCGGTCGCCTCGATCCGTGCGATCACCTGCTGCGCGGACAGCTGCGGATACCGGGCCCGCACCAGCGCCGCCGTCGCGGCGACCAGCGGCGCCGCGAAACTGGTCCCGTCGAACGACCGTGCCTCACCCTGGCCGGTGAGCCACTGCCGGGTCTGGCCGCGCCCACCCGGGCTGAGTGAGACCATGCCGGTACCGGGGGCCGCGACATCCACCCACGGCCCACCGAGACTGAACTCCGACGGCGACCCGTCCGGGTCCACCGAGCCGACGGTGAGCACGTAGTCGTCGTACCAGGCGGGGGTCGCGATCGTCGTGACCGCATCCCACGGGTCGGCGGACGGGTGCAGCGGATCGGGCGGCGGATTCTGGGCCGCGCACCCGCCGGACCGGTAGTTGCCGGCGGCCGCCACGATCACCACGTTCTTCACCGTGGCCGCGTACTGGACGGCGGCGCCGAGTGCCTGGTCGGAGACCCCGTCCGAGGCGGGCCGGCACGCCACCTCCGAGATGTTGACGACCGTCGCGCCCAGGTCGGCGGCTCGTCGGATCGCCATCGCCATGGTCTGCGTGTTGCCGTAGCCGCTCGAGTTGGCGGAATCCGCCGGGTCGACCCGGCGCGAGACCTCGGTGAATGCGGCACTCGACTGCCGGATCGAGACGATCCGTGCGTCCGGGGCGCCGCCGGTGAACCCGGACGAGGCCACCGGCGCCGCCGCGATCAACCCGGCGACGATCGTGCCGTGCGCGTCGCAGTCGCCGACCCCGTCGCCGGTCCCGACGTAGTCGCCACCGCCGGTGAGCCCCGGCAGCCGCGGATGCGCGGCGACACCGGTGTCGATGACAGCCACCACCTGGCCCTGCCCCCGCGTCAGCGGCCACACCGACGTGAAGTCGAGGGACCGTTGCGGCAGCGGCACGTCCGACTCGTCGGCCATCGGCACGACGAGTGTGCACGCCGCCCGCTGTTCGGTCGGGGCGAGCGGTGCGGGTGCTGACGGCGGCGGCAGCCGGGACGGATCGATCGGGGGCGGGGTCACTGCGCCGGAAACCCCGAACGGGGTGGCGGCGGCGACGAGCACGGCGGCGACGGCGGCCAGAGCGGGCCGGACGAGGCGTGCGGTCACGGCGGACCTCACAGACCGCGGACGGCGGCGAACAGTCCCGACGCCCAGCACGCCAGGGGGACGATCGCCGCGATCGCGGCGTAGTCCACCAGTTCGGCGGCCCGGCGCTGCACGGGGGAGAACGATCGATTCGGGGTGACGATGCCGAGCACCAGTCCCGCGACGACGGCCACCGCCGCCACCGCGAACACGCCGAGCGCCGCCCCGGGGACGGTGACCGCGGCCCCGACACCCAGCAGCACGAGGATCGTCGCACCCCCGGCGACCAGTGGCACCGCCTGCTGGGCGGCCGTATACGTGCGGCCGCGGAACATCAGCACCGCGGCCGACGCGACCGCGAGAGCGACTGCGGGCCAAGAGATCCCGCGATCGTTGGACGGGGCGGCGGCGGTGAGCGCGCCGATACCGGTCAGCAGCGCCGTCGCGCACACCAGGCCGGTGAGGACCCGTCGGGCCCGCTCGGCCCGCGCCTCGACGGACGCGAACGACGGCAGCGCGCTGTCGGGGCCGTCGGTGACGTCCTCGCCCGGGTCGATCGCGGTGCCCGGCGCCGGAACCGGCGGCAACGGCAGCTTCGCGACCAGCATCGCGACCCGCGGCGACGCGGCCAACCCGAGCAGTGCGGCGCACGCGAGGAGCGCACCGATCGTGCGGGGCGTCTGCCCGGTGAGGGTGCCGCCGAGGGCGGCCACCGCCCCGAACAGGGATACCGTCGCCGCCGCGGTGAACACCGTGTGCCCGACCCCGGACGCCCGCAGCGCCAGGACCGCGGCGGTCCCGGCCGCGACACACCCCAGCAGGAGGTGCGGTGCACCCCGATCGCCCGGCACCGCCAGCACCCCGGCCGCGAACGCGACCGGCAGTGCGGCGGCACCGAGGGTGACCGCCGCCCCGGAATCGCGGTAGACGCGTCCGACGACGACCCCCGCGACCACGAGCAGCACCGCGACGAGCAGCGCCGCGACCGCACCGACGATCGTCGCGGCGGCCCCGTCGACCTGCAGCAGCGCGAGTGCCCCCGCGGCGGCGGCCACGACCGCCAGCGCACACCCGGTCAACCGTGCCGTCCGCGGCGTCCACGGGTGCGTGTGATCGGTGTCGGCGACCGCGACGTTGTACATGACGTCGTCGAACAGTGGCGGCGGCGGTGCCGTCGCGAGGCCGCCGAACACGAGCACCTCACCGTCGAGGACCCCGTGCTCGTGCAGGCTCAGCGCCGGGGACAACGGCGGCGTCCCGAGCCGGGACAGCACCCACCGGGCCGGTTCGGTGCATTCCTGCCCGGCGTCGAAGTCGTTGGCGTCGCTGTGTTTCCGCACCAGATCCGCGATCCCGGGCACGAGGAGCTCGACGGGCACCGACCCCGGCAGGGCCAGATCGATCTGGGTGTGCGGCGCAAGCACCGTCAACCGGACGAGATCGGATCGCTCCCGCGTCCCGCCGCTACCGGTACCGCTGTGCGTGGTGTCGACAATTGTCACGATGATCCCCCCGGATTCCGGCGACCGGATCCCCCATCCGTGTCGCTCGTCTCGAACTCCCGGCACTGTACCTGTTACCCGAGGTCCCCCTCCACCGTGTGCATTGTCGGCGGCGTGCGGTAGCTTCTCGTGTCGCGAGTCATGCAAGCCCGTGGGGGGCGGCTCGCAGTCTTCTGGGGGTGGAAGCATGGGGACGGTGCATTTCGTGCGCCGCGCACGTCGTGAGGCGCCGCGGACGCCGGGCGGTGAGGTGAGTCTGCAGACTCCACCCGAGATCCCGCGGATCACGCCGGGCAGCCTGGTGACCAAGCTGCTGCCCGTCGTGATGGTCGCGGCGATGATCGGCATGGTCGCGTTGATGTTCACGTCCGGGATGGCGCGCAACCCGATGGCGCTGATGTTCCCGGTGATGATGCTGGTCTCGATGGTCGGCATGATGGCCGGATCGGGGCGCGGCGGTGGGGCGAAGGCCGCGGAGACGAACGCGGACCGCAAGGACTATCTGCGGTATCTCGACCAGTTGCGCCGCGACGCGATCGACACCGGACGGCAGCAGCGCCGCGCCCTCGACTGGAGCCACCCCGACCCCGACACGGTGTGGACACTCGCCGGCACCGTCCGGATGTGGGAGCGCCGCAGCACCGACGCGGACTACTGCCACGTGCGGGTGGGGCTGGGCAGCCAGCGGCTGGCGACCCGGCTGGTGCCGCCCGAGACCGGGCCGGTCGAGGACCTCGAACCGGTGTCCGCGGTGTCGCTGCGCCGGTTCGTGCGCGCCCACTCGGTGGTCCCGGACCTGCCGACGGCGGTGTCGCTGCGCGGATTCGCGGCGCTCTCCGTCGACGGCGACCGCGACGCGGCCCGCGCGCTGCTCCGGTCCGTGCTGATCCAACTGTGCACGTTCCACGGCCCCGACCAGGTTCAGGTCGCGGTCGTGTGCGGCCCCGACACCGCGGCCGAGTGGGACTGGGTGAAGTGGCTGCCGCACACGCAGCATCCGGACGTCGTCGACGGGGTGGGCCCGGCACGCATGGTGTACGGGTCGGTTCTCGAACTGGAAACCGCGCTGGGGCAGCAGTTCGCGATGCGGGGACGGTTCTCCCGCAGTGCACCGCCCACGGCGGGGGTGCCGCAGATCGTCGTCGTCGTGGACGGCGGCATCCTCGACGGGGACAGCGGCGTCGTCACCGACGGCGGCCTGGATTCGGTGACCGTCGTCGACCTGAGCGGGTACTGTCCGCGACTGGCCGCCACCCGCGGGCTGCAACTGGTGACCGAGAACGGATCGCTCGGCGCCCGCAGCGGGGTCGGGGTGGAGACGTTCGCGACCGCGGACACGCTCACCGTCGCGCAGGCGCTGGCCGCGTCGAGACGGCTCGCGCCGTACCGGGTCTCGTCCGGCCCCGCCGACGTCGCCGCAGACGACGGGGTCCCGGTCGCGGCCGGCTGGACCCGCCTGCTGGGTGTCGGGGACGTCGACCGGTTCGACCCGGCCGTCGCGTGGGTACCCCGCTCCGGACGGGACCGACTGCGGGTGCCGATCGGCATCGGCGTCGACGGCAACCCCGTCGAACTCGACCTGAAGGAGGCGGCCCAGAACGGCATGGGCCCGCACGGGCTGTGCATCGGCGCCACCGGCTCCGGCAAGTCCGAATTCCTGCGCACCCTCGTCCTCGGGCTGATCGCGACGCATTCCCCGGACGCACTCAACCTCGTGCTGGTCGACTTCAAGGGCGGGGCGACGTTCCTCGGCCTCGAATCGGCGCCGCACGTCGCGGCCGTCATCACCAACCTGGCCGACGAACTCGCGATGGTCGACCGGATGAAGGACGCACTCGCCGGCGAGATGAACCGCCGGCAGGAACTCCTGCGCGCCGCCGGTAACTTCGCGAACGTCACCGACTACGAGAAGGCGCGCAGCGCCGGGGCCGACCTGGCGCCGCTGCCCGCACTGTTCGTCGTCGTCGACGAATTCTCCGAACTCCTCAGCCAGCAGCCGGAATTCGCGGAACTGTTCGTCGCGATCGGCCGCCTCGGACGGTCACTGCACATGCACCTGCTGCTCGCGAGTCAGCGCCTCGAGGAGGGCAAGCTCCGCGGCCTGGACTCCCACCTGTCGTACCGGATCGGGTTGAAGACGTTCTCGGCCAACGAATCCCGCACCGTCCTCGGCGTCCCCGACGCCTACCATCTGCCGGCGTCGCCGGGGGCCGGCTACCTCAAGTGCGACTCCGCGGAGATCGTCCGGTTCCAGGCGTCGTACGTGTCCGGCCCCTACGAACCCGAACGCACCCGACGTACCGTCGCCGAGACCGCCGGTGACACCGACCTCCGTCTGTTGCCGTTCACCGCGGCCCCCGTCGCGCTGCCCGCGGCCCCGCCGGCGGTGCTGCCGGTCGACCCGGAACCCGACCCGGAACCGGCAGCGGACGTCGACCCTGATCCGCGGTCGCTGCTCGAGGTGCTCGTCGGCCGGATCCGCGGGCGCGGTCCGGCCGCCCACGAGGTGTGGCTGCCGCCGCTCGACATCGCCCCGACACTGGAAGAGATCCTGCCGCCGGTACCGGAACCTGCGGCGGGAGCCACTCTGCGAGCGCCGATCGGCGTGATCGACCGGCCCTACGACCAGCGCCGGGACCTGCTCGTCGTCGACCTGGCCGGGGCCACCGGCAACGTCGCGATCGTCGGTGGACCGCAGTCCGGCAAATCGACGCTGCTGCGCACCCTGATCCTGGCGACCGCCGCGACCCACACGCCGCGGCAGGCCCAGTTCTACTGCCTCGACTTCGGTGGCGGCACCCTCGCCGGACTGTCCGGGCTGCCACACGTGGGCTCGGTCGCGAACCGACTCGACGTCGACCTGGTGCGGCGCACCGTCGCCGAGATGACGGCCCTGGTCCGGCGGCGTGAACGCCGCTTCCGGGAACTCGGCGTCGAATCGATGGCGCAGTTCCGGAGCCTGCGGGCGAGCAGTGCCGCCGAACCGGGTGCCTCGGAGGTCGCCGAGGACCCGTTCGGGGACGTGTTCCTCGTCGTCGACGGCTGGCCGAGCATCCGGTCGGACTTCGAGGCCCTCGAAGCCCAGATCGGCGCGCTCGCCGGACAGGGTCTGTCGTTCGGGGTGCACGTCGTGGTCACGGCGCCGCGCTGGGCCGACATCCGGCCCGCACTCAAGGATCAGCTCGGCACCAGAATCGAACTGCGCCTGGGTGATCCGACCGACTCGGACGTGGGGCGGGCGAAGGCGATGCTGGTCCCGGCCGGGCGACCGGGACGCGGCATCACCCGCGACGGCCTGCACCTGCAGATCGCGCTGCCGCGACTGGACGGGCAGGCCCGCACCACGGACCTCGGGGCCGGGGTGCTGGACGCGGTCACCCGGATCGGCGGACGGTCCGCGGGCCCGGCGGCGCCGCGGGTACGGATGCTGCCCGACCGGGTGCCGCGCGAGGACCTGCTCGCCGCCGCACCACCACGCGAGACGACGACCGGCCCGTGCCTGACCGTCCCGATCGGACTCGACGAGGCGGAACTGGCCCCGGTGTCCCTCGATTTCGCGGACCAGCCGCATTTCCTGGTGTTCGGTGACGGCGCGTGCGGCAAGACCACCCTGCTGCGCGGCATCTGCCTCGGCATCATGGAGACGAACACGTCGAAGCAGGCGAAGATCATCGTCGGCGACTACCGGCGCACCATGCTCGGTGCCGTCGAAGGCGACCACCTCGCCGGATATGCGGCGTCGGCGACGACCCTGTCGACGATGATGACCGATCTGGCGGGGATCCTCGCGAGCCGCATGCCCGGACCCGACACCACCCAGCAGCAGTTGCGGGAGCGGTCGTGGTGGTCCGGACCGGAGATCTACGTCGTCGTCGACGACTACGACCTGGTCGCGACGTCGAACGGTAACCCGCTCACCCCGCTGCTCGACTACCTCGCGCACGCCAAGGACCTCGGACTGCACCTGATCATCGCCCGCCGCTCAGGCGGTGCGTCACGGGCACTGTACGAACCGGTGATCGCGCGCCTGCGCGATCTGGTGCCGGCCGGCCTCGTCATGAGCGGCAGCCGCGACGAGGGCAACCTCGTCGGCACGGTCCGCCCGTCCGAGATGCCGCCCGGGCGGGGAACATTCGTGACGAGGAACGGCACGTCGCTGGTGCAGACGGCCTGGCTGCCGCCGCTGTGACCCGTGTGTACCTCGGTGCCGGCGCGGTCTGGGTGGCCGGGCCGACGGGAGTGGTGCGGGTCCCGGATCCGGCGGTCCGGGACTGCCTGGACGGCATCGACGACGCGTCCACCGGGGATCTGCTCGCCGCGGTCCTGCACCGCACACTCGGGCAGGCGCTCGGCGGAACCGGATTCGTGCCCGAGTTGACGGTGCTGCACCCGTCGCACTGGGGTGCGCCGCGCCGCGGAGTGCTCGAGGCGGCCGCCCGGCACTGCACCCAGCACGTGACCTCGACCCCGGTCGCGCTCGCGGCGCCGCCGCCGGCACCGGGCGCCTGCCGGGTGATCCTCGAATGCCGCGAACTGTCGACCACCGCGACCCTCGTCGAGGACGGCGGCGAGCACGGCCCGCGCCTGCTCGCGTGCGAACTCGCCTCGGACGTCGGCGCTCTCGACCTGCGCGACGACCCGGCCACGGTGCCCACCCTCGCGGAGCTGGTCCGGGCGGTCGCGGGAGATCGGCGGTTCGACGTCGTCGTCGCCGGTGAGGTCGACGACGGCACACTCGGGATCCTCACCGGTGCACTCGGTTCCACGATCGTCACCGTGCCCCCGCCGGCGCTCCTGGCGCCGACCCGGCCGCGGACGCTGCCGGTGGAGCGCCCGGCGCCGTGGACCGACCCGGTGCCCCGTCCGGCACCCCGGACGACCCGCCGTGTCCTGCTCGCCGCGGTCACGGCCGGGGCCGTCGTGGCGGGCGGTGCGGGTGTGGCCGCCGTCGTCTCGTTCCGGGAGCCGGCCGGGCCTTCGAGCGCGCCGGTCACGGCCGGGCAGGCCGCGGACCCGCTGCGGAACTTCACGGTCGGCGGCGCGAGCGTCACGCTGCCGCCGCCGTGGGAGGTGCAACAGTCCACCGGGAACCGTCTCGACCTCGTTCCGCGGGGTGCGGCGGGCCGCCGCATCACCGTGGTCGCCACCGACGTGGACGACGGCACCGACCGGGACACGGTGGCCGCGGCCCTGGAGCGGAAGATCGCCGAACGCGGTCCGGACGGGCCGTTCGGCGACTTCGATCCGGCGGCGGACGTCGGCGGCCGACCGGGCGTCACGTACGTCGAATCGCCACAGGACGATTCGCGGGTGCGCTGGCACGTGCTCGTCGAGGACGGGGTGCAGGTGAGCGTCGGCTGCCAGTACACCGGGGACGGGTGGGAGCTGCTCGCCGGTGACTGCGCGCAGGCGGTGCGCAGCATCGCCGTCACCCCGACATGAGCGGCGGAAAAGAAATTTCGGAACGGACGGAACCGAATCGGCCGGTGGCCGCGTCCAACCACATGTAGGCGCGAACCGACCGAGACGACTCCCCGGGGGGGATCGATGGGACGGACGCAGAGGACACCGAAGGAGTCGAAGTGAGCGATCAGATGAGGACCACCGTCGAAACGATGGACGCCACCGCGCGTCGTGTCGGTGACGTGCGAACCGAGATCCAGGGTCTGCTGAGCACCCTCAAGGGTGAGGTGGACGGGATCCGCGGCGGCTGGGAGGGTTCCGCCGCGCTCGCGTTCCAGAGCCTCATGGAGCGGTGGGATGCCAATGCCGTCAAGTTGAACCAGGCCCTCGAGGCGATCGGCGAGAACATCAGGTCGAACAGCGTCTCGTTCGACGGGGCGCAGCAGGATCACACGAGTTCGCTGAACAACGTGGCGAGCAGCCTGAACGTCTGAGTCACCCGAACCGCACCACCGCACACACAGGAGCAGTCATGACCATGCGTTACTCGTTCGGGCAGATCGAAGCGCTCAAGCTTCGGATCGATTCCATCCAGGCCCAGATGAACGGCAAGCTCGACGACCTGAAGACGCACATCGCGCCGATGGTCGGCGAGTGGGAGGGGTCGGCGTCGGAGGCCTACCAGGCACAGCAGGCCAAGTGGGATGCCGCCGCGCTCGAACTCAACCAGATCCTCGACGCGGTCGGCCGGGTCGTCGGCCAGGGCAACGCCGACATGCAGCAGGTGAACACCGCCGCCGCCAACAGCTGGGCGTAACCGCCGCGACCCGAGACCGTGTGCCCCGACGGGGGAGAGCCGTCGGGGCACACGTCTGTCCGGGAACCGATTGCCGACCGGTCGCGGCGGGCGGATACTGACGGGACCGAATGGCATGGCGTGCAGCGCCGAACCGGGAGGTGACCGCATGACGACCGGACCCCGACACGACACCGGCTCCGATATCCGATCCGGTACCGCGCTCGTGCCGGTGACGGCCGGGACCGCGGCCGAACTCGACCGGGCCGACCGGCACAGCGCCCACAACTACAGTCCGCTGCAGGTGGTGATCGCCTCCGGTGCGGGGGCGTGGGTGCGCGGTATCGACGGCGTCGACTACCTCGATGTGCTGGCCGGCTACTCGGCGTTGAACTTCGGGCACGCCCACCCGGAGCTGGTCGCCGTCGCCCGCGATCAGCTCGGCACGCTCACCCTGACCGGCCGGGCCTTCCAGCACGACCGGTTCGCCGAGTTCTGCACGGACGTCGCCCGACTGTGCGGCAAGGACGCGGTGCTGCCGATGAACACCGGCGCCGAAGCCGTCGAAACCGCCCTCAAACTCGCCCGCAAGTGGGGGTACGACGTCAAGAGTGTCCCGGACGGTCGTGCCGAGATCGTCACGTGCGCCGACAATTTCCACGGCCGCACCATCGGCATCGTCGGGTTCTCCACCGACCCGGACGCCCGCGGTGGTTTCGGGCCGTTCCCACCCGGGTTCCCGACCGTCGCCTACGGCAGCCTCGACGCGCTGGCCGACGCGATCACCGAGCACACCGTCGCGGTCCTCGTCGAACCGATCCAGGGGGAGGCGGGGGTGCGGGTGCCGCCGGACGGCTATCTCGCCGGGGTCCGCCGGCTGTGCGACGAGTACGGCATCCTGATGCTCGCCGACGAGATCCAGAGCGGCCTGGGCCGCACGGGGGAGACGTTCGCGTGCGACCACGAGAACGTGGTCCCGGACGTCTACATCCTCGGCAAGGCGCTCGGCGGCGGCCTCCTACCGGTGTCGGCGGTGGCCGCGAACCGGGACGTGATGGACGTAATCGGTCCCGGGCAGCACGGCAGCACGTTCGGCGGCAACCCGCTGGCGTGTGCGGTCGGCAGCGCCGTCGTCCGACTACTCGAGACGGGCGTCTACCAGCAGCGCAGCCGCGACCTCGGACGGCACCTGCACGAGTTGCTGGCGCAGCTGCCCGCGGACCGGGTCGGGGAGGTGCGTGGCCGGGGACTGTGGGCCGGGATCGACCTGGCGCCCGGGCAGCCGTCGGCGCGGGTGATCTGCGAACGCCTGCTGGCCCGCCGGGTCCTCGCGAAGGACGCGCACGAGGGCACGATCCGGATCGCGCCGCCGCTGGTGATCGACCGTGACGATCTGACGTGGGCGGTCGAACGGTTCGCGGACGCCCTCACCGGGTAGCCGGGCGGTTTTGACCCGGCTCCGGTCGGGCCGGTATCGTTCACAGTCGGCGTGTCGTCTTTCGCGGGTGCCCTGCAGCGCAATGTGGTTTCACTGTGGTGTAGCGGTGTCGCGAATGATGGTTCTCGGGTCTCAACTGGCCGCCGAGGATCGTTCGCACGACATGCTCGGTCAGCAGCAGAAACGAACAGACGAGGAAGTTCTGTGCCTACGTATTCCCCGAAGGCCGGAGACGTGACCCGCACCTGGCACGTCATCGACGCCACTGACGTGGTGCTCGGTCGCCTTGCCGTCCAGGCAGCGAACCTGCTCCGCGGCAAGCACAAGCCCACCTTTGCACCGCACGTTGACGGCGGCGACTTCGTCGTCATCATCAACGCCGACAAGGTTGCCATCAGCGGCAACAAGCGTACGGACAAGTTCCTGTACCACCACTCCGGACATCCGGGTGGCCTGAAGTCCCGTTCGGTCGGCGAGGTTCTCGAGAAGAACCCGGATCGTCTGGTGGAGAAGGCCGTCACCGGCATGCTCCCGAAGAACAAGCTGGGCCGCGCCATCGCGGGCAAGCTGAAGGTCTACGCAGGCCCGACCCACCCCCACACCGCGCAGCAGCCGGTTCCGTTCGAGATCAAGCAGGTCGCCCAGTGAGCAACGAAGACTTCAACGAGGCCGTCGAGGTCGCAGCGGACGAGCTGACCGAGTACACGTCCGAGTCGGATGCCGTCGAGGCGTACGAGGCTGCCCCGCAGGCTCCGATCGTCATCGATCGCCCGGTCCAGACCGTCGGCCGTCGCAAGGAGGCGGTCGTCCGCGTCCGCCTGACCCCCGGCACCGGTGAGTTCAAGCTCAACGGCCGCACCCTCGAGAACTACTTCCCGAACAAGGTGCACCAGCAGCTGATCAAGGCTCCGCTGGTCATGGTCGAGCGCACCGAGTCGTTCGACATCACCGCCATCCTCACCGGTGGCGGCCCGTCGGGCCAGGCCGGCGCACTGCGTCTCGCCATCTCCCGCGCGCTGATCGAGGTCACCGCCGAGGATCGCCCCGCGCTCAAGCGTGCCGGCTTCCTCACGCGTGACGCCCGCGCCGTCGAGCGCAAGAAGTACGGCCTGAAGAAGGCCCGCAAGGCATCTCAGTACTCCAAGCGCTGATGTGTCGCCGGGGTCGGTGCGTGCACCGACCCCGGCACCTGTTCGACCACGAGAGCAGGCGTTCGTAGAGTTCTTCACTACGGGACGCCTGCTCTCGTGCTTTACCGGGAGGAATCGGATTCACATGGGTCGTATGTTCGGCACGGACGGCGTGCGTGGTTTGGCGAACGCCGAACTGACCGCGGAACTCGCGTTGCAGGTGGCCGCGGCCGCGGCCGAGGTACTCGCCCCGGAGTCCGGGCCGCAGCGGCCCGCCGCTGAGGAGTCTGCGCGGCCCGCCGCGGTCGTCGGCCGGGATCCGCGCGCCAGCGGCGAGATGCTCGAGGCCGCCGTCACCGCCGGACTGACCGCCGCCGGCGTCGACGTGATCCTCGTCGGCATCCTCCCGACCCCCGCGGTCGCGTACCTGACCGGCGCCTACGACGCCGCTCTCGGTGTGATGATCTCCGCGTCGCACAACCCGATGCCCGACAACGGCATCAAGATCTTCGCGGCGGGCGGGCACAAACTCGACGACGACGTCGAGAACCGTATCGAGGCCGCGATCGCTGCCGGTCCGACGCGGCGCCCCACCGGTGCCGGGATCGGCCGCGTCGACGTCGCCTTCGATGCCACCTCCCGCTACCTCGCCCACCTCGCCGGGGCCCAGGGCACCCGACTCGACGGGCTCACCGTCGTCGTCGACTGCGCGCACGGTGCGTCGTCGACCGTCGCCCCCGACGCGTACCGGGCGGCCGGCGCGACCGTGATCGCCATCCACGCCGACCCGGACGGCTACAACATCAACGACGGCTGCGGGTCGACGCACCTCGAGGGGCTGCAGCGCGCGGTCGTCGAACACGGCGCCGACCTCGGTCTCGGCCACGACGGCGACGCCGACCGCTGCCTCGCGGTGGACGCGACCGGGTCCGTCGTCGACGGTGACGCGATCATGGCCGTCCTCGCGATCGCCATGCGCGACGCCGGGGAACTCGCCCGGAACACCCTCGTCGCGACCGTCATGAGCAACCTCGGACTGCACCTGGCGATGCGGGACGCCGGAATCACGATGCGGACCACCGCGGTCGGCGACCGGTACGTGCTCGAGGAACTGCGGGCCGGCGGTTTCGCTCTCGGCGGCGAGCAGTCCGGGCACGTCGTCCTCCCGGCCCACGGCACCACCGGCGACGGTGTCCTCACCGGCCTGCGCCTCATGGCACGCATGGCCGGGACCGGGCGCTCGCTCGCCGACCTGGCGGCGGCGATGACGGCACTGCCGCAGGTACTGATCAACGTGAAGGTCACCGACAAGACTGCTGTTGCCACCGCCCCGAAGGTCGTCGCGGCGATCGCCGCCGCGGAGACCGAACTCGGCGACACCGGGCGGGTGCTGCTGCGCCCGTCGGGCACCGAACAGTTGGTGCGGGTGATGGTCGAGGCCGCCGACACCGCGACCGCGCAGCGCATCGCCGAGACCCTCGCGGAGAAGGTCGCGTCCGCCTGACGGGAACCGTGACGCCGCCGGCTGCGTCGAAGAGGACGTAGGAGCCGATTCGACGACAGGCGGCAGCGATGACGGACCAGGTCACGATCGACGTCCCGCGGGTGCGGGCCGCGGGACATGCACTGCGGGGGAGTGTCGAACTGCTCGACGCGTCGGCCCGCGCGGTCGCGTCGTGCGGATTCGCGGTCACCCCGTCCGGGGCGGTCGATCCCGCCCGCGAACACGCGATCCGGGACGGCTACCTGCGGTTGGCGCGCGCGATCGGCGGATGGGCGGCGGCGTCGGACACCACCGGCCGGGCCCTGGCGGCCACCGCCGACACCTACCGGCAGCAGGACGTCGCGGCCGCCGGCACCGTCGTGGCACTGGGCGGGCGGTAGTGGAGACGATCCTCGCGGCCGGGGCGGCCGGACTGCGCTATTTCGTGGTGTACCTGCCCCGCGCCGCGGCCGTCGCCGAACGTCTCGGCACGGGCGACCGGTTTCCGGTGCCCGCCGACCTCGAGGCGCGGTACGTCGAGCAGCGCGGCATCGACCTGGACGTGCTCGACGCGGACATCGAGTGTTTCGCCCGTATCGCGCTCGACCTCGACCGCCGGTACGGCGACGAATCGAGTGCCGCCGGACACCTGAGGTTCGAGTGGAGCGGCGCCGCCGCAGACCGGGCCCGCGAGCAACTGACCGCGCACCTCGACCACGCGGACGGGGTGCGCCGCAGCATGCACGCCGCGCATCGGGCGCTGACCGAGACGTCGCGGGTGGTGCGCGACGCGGTGACCCGGAAGACGGACTGGGTGGGCGCTCTCGACGCCGCCACCGCCGGTGGCCTCACCCCGGACGACATCGACCGCGCGTTCGTCGGCGTCGGGTGTGACGATCGGCTGGGCAGGATGTTCCTGCCGCACGTCCGCGACACCGTCGCCCAATTCGACGCGCTGTGCGACGCGACCGCGACCGCGATCGACGACGCGTACCGGAACCTCGCCTGCGTCCTCGCACAGATCGACGACAGCGCCTTCCCCGTACCGGACTGCGGGCCCGAGATCGCACCGCCGGTGTCCGAGTGCGCGGGAGATGTTCCCGCGCAGACTGTTTCGGTGCAGGCACCGTCCCCAGTGCTGCCGGTGTCTGCTGCCGGGGAGGTGCGCCTGCGCGGTCTGCTCCCGGCCGACACCCGGTCGACGGCGGCCGCACCCGACCCGTTCACGCCCGGCCCGTTCACCGGCGGTGCAGCGGTCGACGGTACGGCGGTCGTGGCTGCCGCGCGGGCCGTCGGGGTGATCGTGGAAGCGGTCGGGACCGTCGCACTCGGCATCGCCACTGCCGTCGGCGAGATCGTGCAGGAGGCGGCCGCATCCGGAAGCAGCCTGAACCTGGACACCGGCACATGCTGCGACTGCGACGACCACGTGCCCGACGAGCCGCAGCCACCCCCGACGGCCGAACCGGTCGGCGACTGCCCCGAACCCGAACCCGAACCTCAGCCCGAACCGGTGCCTGAACCTCAACCGGAACCGGAGCCCGAGCCGACGCCTGTTTCCGACCCGGTGCCGGACCCCGAACCCGTACCAGACCCCGAGTCCGAACCGATGCCGGAGCCGACGCCTGTTCCCGAACCCGTGCCCGCTGCCACTCCGGCCCCGGAGACGTGTGTGCCGGCTCCGGCTGTCCCGTCGGCGTTCGCGCCGTCGTCGGGTGGTGGGGTTCGGCGTCGGGGCGACGGTGCGGGGGCCGGGCCGGTGCTTGCGGAGAGCGGCCCGCAGGGGCCGGTGGTGCTGCCGGAGGCGGGGCCGCTGTGACCGTCGGATACTGCCGGTCGCGGGCGGTTACTGCACCATCGCCCGGGAGGTGCGCGCAGCAACCGCCCGCGGCGACGTGGTCACCGGCTCAGCAGCCGACCCGCCCGCAGTCCGGCGCGGTCGGCGGCGTCCGGGGTGCCGAGGCCGTCCGGGTCGTCCTCGCGGACCGCGGGGCCACTGCCGGGGAAGTGGGTGTCGGCGTCGGAGAAGTCCGCGTAGGTCTTGTCCCCGGTGAGCTGGTGCAGCAGGAATCCGGTGAGCAGTGCGCGGGTGACGCGCTGCGTGCGGCGTTCGGAACCACCGGCCCCGAGGAACGACAGGACCCGCCGGCCCTCGACGAGACCGGCGCTCGACGCCTTGTCGACGACGCGGAGCACACTGCGGTCCGGCCAGGCGTCGTCGAGGGCGACCGCGTCACTGTTCAGGGAGTCGACGTCCTGGGCGCCGGTGAGGATCAGTCCGGGCACGCCGACGCGGGCGGCGGCGTCGACGGCGGACGGTGCGGTCGGTGCGGGGAACAGTGCGGCGACGGCTTTCACCCGGCGCTGCTGCGCGGCGGCGAGGACGGCGACCCCGCCGCCCATGCCGTGTCCGGCGAACGCGAGCCGGTCGGGGTGGACGCTGATCCGGCCGGTGCCGAGCCGGACCCCGGTGCAGATGTCGAGGGTGGTGCCCAGGTCGGCGGCCAGACCCAGATGCGACGGGACCGGTCCGCGTTCGGTGCCGGGGGCGGCGGCGACGATGCCCCACGACGCGAGATGTTCGAGGGTGCCCGCATAGTTGGCGGCACCGGCCATCCAGTCGTGCGCGAACGCGACCGCCGGCAGGTTGAAGCCCTCCGCCGGGGTGTAGACGGCGCCGGGCTGGCCGGCGAGCGCCAGGTCTCCCCGCAGCACCCGGTGCGGGCCGCGCTTGGACAGCTTGGAAACCAGGGATTCGGGTGTCTGCGCCACGCCGGTGACGTTATCCGATGGGTGACCGAGTTCGCTCCGCCCGGTGCTCCCAGTACGCTGGTGAACCATGTGCGGAATCGTGGGTTACGTAGGCCACCGCCAGGCTCTGGGGGTCGTGGTCGAGGCGTTGCAGCGAATGGAATACCGCGGCTACGACTCCGCAGGAATCGCGATCGTCGACGGCGCGGGCAAGCTCGAAACCGAGAAGAAGGCCGGCCGGTTGTCGAACCTGCAGGCGCGGCTCGACGAGGTCGGCCGGGACGGCTTCGTCGGCACCACCGGCATGGGGCACACCCGGTGGGCGACGCACGGCAAGCCGACCGACCGCAACGCGCACCCGCACCGGGATGCGAGCGGGATGTTCGCGGTCGTACACAACGGCATCATCGAGAACTTCGCGCCGTTGCGTGCCGAGCTCGAGGCCGCCGACGTGGAACTGGCGAGCGACACCGACTCCGAGGTCACGGTCCATCTGGTGGCCCGCGCCTACGCCGAGGGTTCCACGAAGGGCGACTTCGTCGAGAGTGTGCGCTCGGTACTGCGCCGCCTCGAGGGTGCGTTCACGCTGGTGTTCACGCACGCCGACAATCCGGACGTGATCATCGCGGCCCGCCGGTCGACGCCGCTGGTCGTCGGTGTCGGTGACGGCGAGATGTTCGTCGGCTCGGATGTCGCGGCGTTCATCGAGCACACCCGGAACGCGGTCGAACTCGGCCAGGACCAGGTCGTCGTCCTCACCGCCGACAGCTACACGGTGACCGACTTCTTCGGGAACACGGACGTCGAGACCCGGCCCTTCACCATCGACTGGGATCTGCAGGCCGCCGAGAAGGGCGGTCACGACTACTTCATGCTCAAGGAGATCGACGAGCAGCCGGACGCGGTCGCGGACACCCTGCGCGGCCATTTCGTCGACCAGCGCATCGTCCTCGACGAGCAGCGCCTGTCCGATCAGGAGCTGCGGGACGTCGACAAGGTGTTCGTCGTCGCGTGCGGCAGCGCCTACCATTCGGGCCTGCTCGCCAAGTACGCGATCGAGCACTGGACGCGGCTGCCTGTCGAGGTGGAGCTGGCCAGCGAGTTCCGGTACCGCGACCCGGTGCTGGACCGGTCGACGCTCGTCGTCGCGATCTCGCAGTCCGGGGAGACGGCGGACACGCTCGAGGCCGTCAAGCATGCCAAGGATCAGAAGGCGCGGGTCCTGGCGATCTGCAACACCAACGGTGCGCAGATTCCGCGTGAGGCCGACGCCGTCCTCTACACGCGGGCCGGTCCGGAGATCGCCGTCGCCTCGACCAAGGCCTTCCTCGCCCAGGTGACCGCGAACTACCTGGTGGGTCTGGCGTTGGCGCAGGCGCGGGGGACCAAGTACCCCGACGAGGTCGCGCGGGAGTACGCGGACCTGGCCGCGATGCCCGAGCTGGTGTCGCGGGTGCTCGAGAAGGTCGAGTCGGTGCGGGAGCTGGCGCGCACGTACGCGCAGTCGTCGGCGGTGCTGTTCCTGGGACGGCACGTGGGCTACCCGGTGGCGCTCGAGGGTGCGCTCAAGCTCAAGGAGCTCGCGTACATGCACGCCGAGGGGTTCGCGGCCGGCGAGCTCAAGCACGGTCCGATCGCGCTGATCCAGGAGGGTCTGCCGGTCATCGTGGTGATGCCGTCGCCGAAGGGCCGTGCGGTGCTGCACTCGAAGCTGGTCTCGAACATTCAGGAGATCAAGGCGCGTGGGGCGACGACGATCGTGATCGCCGAGGAGGGTGACGAGGCGGTGCGGGCGCACGCCGACCATCTCATCGAGATCCCGGCGGCCCCGACGCTGCTGCAGCCGCTGCTGTCCACGGTGCCGCTGCAGGTGTTCGCGGCCGAGGTCGCGCAGGCCCGCGGTCTGGATGTCGACAAGCCGCGGAACCTGGCGAAGTCCGTCACCGTCGAATAGGTCGACCACTCGGAGCGGTCGTGGTGCTCACACCACCACGACCGCTCCGAGCATGTCCGGGTGCAGTGAGCACGTGTAGTCGTAGGTGCCCGGCTGCGTGAACGTGTACGTCCACGTGCCGGTCTGCAGCAGCGGGCTGCGCAGCACCGATTTCGCGTCCCCGAGCCCGACGACGTCGTGCGGTGTGCCGCGGTCGTCGAACACCCACGTCACGGTGTCGCCGACGGACACGGTGAGCGAGGCCGGCGAATACGTCATGTTCTTCACCGTCACGGTGAGTCCGTCGCCCGGATCGGCCGGTACGTCACGTCCGGTGTCGGAGCTGCATCCGGAAAGGCTTGCCGCCAAGGCGATTCCGGCGATCAGTGCGGTAACCCGTGTCTTCATGCGATCCAGCGTAATCTGACGGCGATGCGCAACTACCACACGACGACGCAGGTCGAGGCCGCCGAGGCGCCGCTGCTCGCGGCCCTGCCCGACGGCACGCTGATGCGTCGGGCCGCGTACGGGCTAGCCCGGATCACGGCCGCGGAACTGCGGGCCCGCACCGGTGGGGTCGCCGGCCGTCGGGTGACGCTGCTGGTGGGGTCGGGCAACAACGGCGGCGACGCACTGTGGGCGGGGGCGCTGCTGCGCCGCCGCGGGGTGGAGGTCACCGCGATCCTGCTGAATCCGGAGCGGGCGCACCCGGCCGGTCTCGCGGCGCTGCGGGCCGCGGGCGGACGCGTCCACGCCGACCCGGCCGCCGATCCCGGGAACCCGGACCTGGTGCTCGACGGCATCGTCGGCATCTCCGGGCGGGGGGCGCTGCGGCCCGCCGCGGCCGACCTCGTCGCGCGGGTCGGCGCCCCGATCGTCGCGGTGGATCTGCCGTCCGGCGTCGACCCGGACACCGGTGCCGTCGACGGGCCTGCGGTGTCGGCGGCCGTCACGGTCGCGTTCGGTGCGCTCAAACCCGTCCACGTGCTGGCCGCCGACCGCTGCGGCCGGATCGAACCGGTGCCCATCGGACTCGATCTTCCGGAGCCCGATCTGGTGGCGTTCGAACCGTCGGAGGTGGGCCGGGCGTGGCCGGTGCCGGGTGCCGCCGACGACAAGTACTCGCAGGGTGTGGTCGGTGTGGTCGCCGGAAGCCGACGCTATCCGGGGGCCGCGGTGCTGACGGCGGGTGCGGCGGTGACCGCGACCGCGGGCATGGTCCGGTACGCGGGCCGGGCGGCCGCGGAGGTGCTGAGCCGCTGGCCGGAGGTGGTCGCGGCGTCGTCGCCCGCCGACGCCGGTCGGGTGCAGGCGTGGATCGTCGGACCCGGCATCGGTCTCGACGACGCCGGTCTCGACGAGCTGCGCACGGTGCTGGCGTCGGAGCTGCCGGTGCTCGTCGACGCCGACGGTCTCACGCTGCTCGCCCGGAATCCGGGTCTGGTGTGCGGGCGGACGGCCCCCACCCTGCTCACCCCGCACGCAGGGGAGTTCGAACGCCTCGCCGGGGTGTCGCCGGCACCGGACCGGGTCGCGGCGACGCGGGCGCTGGCCGCGGACTGGGGGGTGACGGTGCTGCTCAAGGGGCGGGCCACGGTGATCGCCGACCCGGCCGGGCGGGTGTTCGTCAACGATGCGGGCTCGTCGTGGGCGGCGACCGCCGGGTCGGGGGACGTGCTGTCGGGGATCGTCGGGGCGCTGCTGGCGACCGGGCTCGAGCCCGCGCTCGCGGCGGCGATGGGCGCGCGCGCCCATGCGCTGGCCGCGAACCTGGCGGCACGGGAGGACTCGGCCGGTCTCGCCCCGATTTCGGCGTCGCCGCTGCTGACGCACCTGCGCGCGGCGATCCGGATTCTCCGGGCGCACGTGCCCGAATCGTGACGGGTCGGGATTCCACCCACGGGACCGTTTCGCCGCGATGAGTGGCAGGATCGAAGACCGTGACCACCACTGCACAGGAGCCCGACACCGAACCGCACACTTCCGGCGATCTCGCGCCGCCGGCCGTCGAACCGCAGGCCGAAGCGGTGATCGACCTCGACGCCGTCGCGCACAATGTCGCGATCCTGCGCGAGCATGCCGGTGCCGCGGCGGTCATGGCGGTCGTCAAGGCCGACGCCTACAACCACGGTGCGGTCCCGGTCGGTCGGGCCGCGCTCGCGGCCGGGGCGCGGGAGCTCGGTGTCACGACGCTCGGCGAGGGTGTGGAACTGAAGCAGGCGGGTATCACGGCGCCGGTCCTGTCGTGGCTGCACACCGCCGACTCCGACTACGTCCCGGCGCTCGCGGCGGGCGTCGAACTGGGGTTGTCGTCGCCGCGGCATCTGCGGGCCGTCGTCGACGCCGCCCGGCAGGTGGGCGTCCCGGCGACCGTCACGATCAAGGTCGACACGGGCCTGAACCGCAACGGTGTCTCCCGTGACGAGTGGCCCGACTTCCTGAAGGACATCGCGCGCGCCGAGGCGGAGGGTGCGGTCCGGTTCAAGGGCGTGTTCTCGCATCTCGCGCACGCCGACGAACCGCATCATCCGGTGATCGACACGCAGCGGGACCGGCTGGTGGAAGCGGTCTCCGACGCCAGGCGTCTCGGCCTCGTCCCGCAGGCCGTCCACCTGTCGAACTCGGCGGCCACCCTCACCCGCCCGGACCTGCGGTTCGACATGGTCCGTCCCGGTATCGCGCTGTACGGGCTGTCTCCGGTGCCGGAGGCGGGCACGTTCGGGCTGCGCCCGGTGATGACGTTCCGGTCGCGGGTCGCGCTGGTGAAGAAGGTCGCCGCCGGTGACGGCGTCTCGTACGGGCACACGTGGGTGGCGCCGCACGACACCACCGTCGCGTTGCTGCCCGTCGGATACGCGGACGGCCTGCCGCGGGCCCTGAGCGGCCGGTTCGACGTGTGGCTCGGCGACGACCGGCGTCCGGGGATCGGCCGGGTCTGCATGGACCAGGTCGTCGTCGACCTCGGCCCGGACGGTGCCGGCGTCCGCGAGGGCGACGTCGCCGTGTTCTTCGGTGACGGGCAGCCCGGCCGCGGCGTGCCGCACGTGCAGGAGTGGGCGGACATGCTCGACACCATCCACTACGAGGTGGTGACATCGGTGCGGGGCCGGACGGTCCGGACGTACGTCGGAGGCCCGGGCGGGCGCTCGTGAACCTGCTGAACCGGCTCGGCCTGCTCGGTGGGGTCGCCGGGGTCGCCGCGATCGGTGCGCTCGCGGGACTGAACGTCGTCAAGGCCGCGACGACGCGGCGCGGCCCGGAGATCTACGGGTCCGAGGACTTCACGCTGATGAGCCGCGACCGCAGCCGCACCGTCGTCGCCGAGGACGGGGTGCCGCTGCTGGTGCGGGAGGCGGGCGACGGCGACGCCCCGCTGACGGTGATCTTCGTGCACGGGTACTGCCTGCGCATGGAGTCGTGGCATTTCCAGCGCACGCAGCTCGCGCAGCGGTGGGGTGACGAGGCCCGCCTGGTGTTCTACGACCAGCGCGGCCACGGCGGGTCCGGCATGTCGACGGTGGAGGGCAGCACCATCGCCCAGCTCGGACGCGACCTGGCCACGGTGATCGACGCGGTCGCCCCGTCCGGTCCGGTGGTGCTCGTCGGGCATTCGATGGGCGGCATGACGATTCTCGCGGCGGCCCGCCAGTTCCCGGAGCTGGTCGAGGAGCGGGTGATCGGCGTCGGCCTGCTCTCGACGACGGCGGCCGGCCTGAACCAGTCGGGACTCGGCCGCAACCTGAACAATCCGGTGATCGACGCGTTCCGGCTCGCGGTGCGCACCGCGCCCGGGGTGGTGCAGCAGGCGCGTGGTGCGGCCCGCGCGATCATCGCGCCGATCCTGCGGGCCGCGTCGTACGGCACCGAGGTGAGCCCGCGGCTCGTCGAGTTCTCCGACGGCATGCTCGGCGACATCTCGGTGGTGACGATCGTCCACTTCCTCGAGACGCTGGAGTTGCACGACGAATCCGAGGCGCTGCCGGTGCTCGCGGACACGCCGGCGCTGGTGTTGTGCGGCGACGCCGACATGATCATCCCGTTTCCCAGCTCGAAGGCGCTCGCGACGGGGCTGCACCGTTCCGAGCTGGTGCGGGTGCGCGACGCGGGCCATCTCGTGGAGCTCGAGTTCCCGCAGGTAACCTCCGATGCGATCGACCGGTTGGTCCGGCGCGCCGTGTCGAGCCGTGAGAGTGCAGCGCCGGTCGACGAACTGGAGCAGACCGATGCCGGCTGACACACGTACCGGGCGCGGCAGCGCGACGCTGCCCACCACCGCGGACACCGAGGCCCTCGGCCGGGCGCTGGCGGAGACCCTGGACGCCGGTGACCTCGTCGTTCTCGACGGCCCGCTCGGGGCCGGGAAGACGGCCCTGACCCGCGGTATCGCTGCCGGTCTCGGTGTCGAGGGCCGGGTCACGTCACCGACGTTCATCATCGCCCGCGAGCACCGGCCCGGCACCCGCCCGGACGGCGGCGACCCCGTCGCCCTGGTGCACGTCGACGCGTACCGGCTGGGGGAGGCCGGGGGCGGCGGTGCGGTGGACCTGCACGATCAGCTCGACGCCCTCGACCTCGACACCGACCTCGAGAGTGCGGTCGTGGTCGTCGAGTGGGGGGAGGGTGTCGTCGAGCATCTCGCGGACCGGCACCTGCGGGTGCGGCTGCGCCGTGAACCCGAATCCGATGTGCGTACCGCGACGTGGGAGTGGGTGTCCGGCCCCGGTACCCGCTGAACCTGCCGGTCAGCGGCGGCGGCCGTCGGCGGCGCGCACCTTCCGGTAGGGGTGGGCGTCGACGTCGGTGAGCATGTCGGCGATCAGCTTCTCGTAGGGCTTGTTGCGGCGGGCCGCGGCCATGAGCCAGCCGGTCACCCGCGCCGCACCGCCCAGGCTCATCGGGCGGCCCGCGATCCCGTACATGGTGCGCGCCCAGTCCGGGAGCAGCGCGATGATGCCGTCCTGGATCACCACCGACGACGCCACCGTGATCGGGTTGCCGCGCAGCGACGGCTTCCGCAGGCCGGCGGTCGCTTCGGCCGCGGGCAGTGTCACCGCCAGCCGGTCGACCTGCGCGTGGATGTAGGTGTCGAGTTCGGCGTGGGTGCGCGGCAACCCGGACGGGTCGAGGCCCACCAACTCCGCCGCCCGATGCTGTTCGACGACGAACCGGTCACGCTCGGCCGGGGTGAGCCGCGGACCGTACATCTCGGAGCTGCGCAGGATGCCCCACACGAGAGTGTGGTGTGTCCATTCGAGCCACGCCGGATCGTCCGCCCGGAGGGTGTGTCCGGTGCGCTCGTCCGTCCACTGGGCGTGTGCGTGCATGCGGCGCACCGACTCGCCGGCCGCGTGGGCGTGGACGGTGTCGCCGAACACGGTGGTGTCGAGGTACTTGGCGGTGCGGGCGGCCCGGCCCACCGAGTCGGCATAGTTCACGGACACCTTGCTGAACAGTGTCATCATGCCCGGTTCGAGGGCCTGGAGCAGCACCCCGCACACCGCGCCGAGCGCGGAGGCCGGGTCGGCGAACAGCCGCCAGCTGATGCTGTCCGGGCCGAACAGCCCGTCGTCCTGCCGGGTTGCCGGGACGTCGCGCCCGGTGTTCTCGACGGCTCCACTCATGATCGGGTCCTTATCGCTCGCTGATGCGTCCGGTGCCGACCTGACACGGCGGCCCCCGCTGCGGCATTTGTACCAAATTACGTGCATGTCCGTGCGGTGATCGGCCGGTCCGGTGATGTCGCCGGTGGGCGGGTAGCCTGGTACATCGTGCTTGTGCTTGCCATCGACACCTCCACTCCCGCGGTCACCGCGGGTGTCGTGCACGTCGATCCGGAGAGCGACGGCGCCCCGCGCACGCTCGCGACCCGGATCACCGTCGACGCCCGCGCACACGCGGAGGTTCTCACCCCTCAGATCCTCGAATGCCTCACCGAGTCCGGGCACATCCCCGCCGACCTCGACGCCGTCGTGGTCGGAGTCGGGCCGGGACCGTTCACCGGTCTGCGGGTCGGCATGGCCACCGGTGCCGCGTTCGGTGACGCCCTCGACGTGCCCGTGTACGGAGTGTGCAGCCTCGACGCCATCGCCGCCGATGTCACCGCGGTGGCCGGCGACCACAACCTGTTGGTGGTCACCGATGCCCGTCGCCGCGAGGTGTACTGGGCGCGGTACGCGGGCGCCGAGCGGGTCGACGGGCCGGGCGTGATCGCACCGAACGAGCTCGACGCGGAGCCGTCCGAGATGATCGCGGGATCCGCATCCCACGTGGACATGTTCGATCTGCCGGTCCGTCCGGTGGAGACGCCGTCACCGGCCGGTCTGGTGACCGTCGCCGCGGCGGCGCTGCGGGCCGGGACCCGGCCGGAACCGCTGGTGCCGCTGTATCTTCGCCGCCCCGATGCGGTGGAGTTGGCGGACCGTCGCGCATGAGTGCACGGATCGTCGCGATGACCGGCGACGACGCCGACCGGTGCGCCGAACTCGAGCAGGTGCTCTTCCCCGGTGACGACCCGTGGAGCGCGCAGGCGTTCCGGTCGGAACTCGCCGGGGGCCACAACCGCTACTTCACCGCGCGGGACGACGCCGACACGCTGATCGGGTACGCGGGGGTGTCGCTGCTCGGCACCAGCATCACCCCCGAGGCCGAGGTCCACACGATCGGTGTCGATCCGGTGGCGCAGCGCGGCGGCATCGGCGGCGCCCTCCTCGACGCGCTGCTGCAGGTCGCGGACAGCTGGGGCGGGCCGGTGTTCCTCGAGGTGCGCACCGACAACGCGCCGGCGATCGCACTGTACGAGCGCGAGGGTTTCGAGATCGTCGGTACCAGGAAGCGGTACTACCAGCCGAGCGGCGCGGACGCATTCACGATGCGTCGCCCGGCACCAGGCAAGGAGTGACGGCCATGATCGTGATGGGCATCGAGAGTTCGTGCGACGAGACCGGCGTCGGCATCGTCCGCCTCCGCGACGACGGCAGCTGCGAGTTGCTCGCCGACGAGGTGGCGTCGAGCGTCGACCAGCACGCCCGCTACGGCGGGGTGGTCCCCGAGGTGGCGTCCCGCGCGCATCTCGAGGCGATCGTGCCGACCATGCGGCGGGCCCTCGCCGCCGCCGGCATCGAGCGTCCGGACGCGCTCTGCGTGACGATCGGCCCCGGACTGGCGGGTGCGCTGCTCGTCGGGGTGGCCGCCGCGAAGGCGTACGCGGCCGCGTGGGGCATCCCGTTCTACGCGATCAACCACCTCGGTGGTCACGTCGCCGTCGACACCATCGAGCACGGCCCGATGCCGGCGTGCGTCGCCCTCCTCGTCTCCGGCGGGCACACCCACCTGCTGCACGTCGAGGAACTGGGCCGCAAGCCGATCGTCGAACTGGGCACCACCGTCGACGACGCGGCCGGAGAAGCGTTCGACAAGGTCGCCCGCCTGCTCGGTCTCGGCTTCCCCGGCGGTCCCGCGTTGGACAAGCTTGCGCAGCAGGGTGATCGGGACGCGATCGTGTTCCCGCGCGGCATGACCGGTCCGCGCGACGCCCGCCACGACTTCTCGTTCTCCGGACTGAAGACCGCCGTCGCCCGGTACGTCGAATCCAAACAGCGTGCGGGCGAAGAGATCCCCGTCGCCGACGTCGCCGCCGGATTCCAGGAGTCCGTCGCGGACGTACTCACGATGAAGGCGGTGCGGGCGGCCCGGGACGTCGGCGTCGACACCCTCGTCCTCGGCGGCGGTGCCACCGCGAACTCACGGATCCGATCGCTCGCGGAAGAACGCTGCGCCGCAGCAGGTATCACGCTCCGGGTGCCGCGGCCTCGGCTGTGCACCGACAACGGTGTGATGATCGCGGCGCTCGGCGCGCACCTCATCGCCGGCGGTGCCCAGCCGTCGCAGCTCACCGCGGCGACGAATCCGGGACTGTCGGTGTCGGTGAGCCAGATTCCGGCCTGATCTCCGCGGAGCCGGCGTCGGGGCGGACCGGGGTCGCGGGCACGTCCGGGGCCGGTGCGTCCGGTGTCGGTGCGTCCGGTGTCGGTGCGTCCGGTGTCGCGAAGCCGTTGTGCGGGGCGAACTCCGGCAGCCAGGTGGGCCGCTCCGGCCACTTCGGCGGAATCCACGGCAGCGGATCCTTCGTGGTCGTCGTCGGCGACGGGATCCCGGTGGTCGGGGGTGGGGTCGACGGTGGCGGGGTCGGCGACGTGCTCGTCGGTGTGGTGTCGGTCGTCGGCCGGGGTTCGGTCGTCGTCGGGTAGCTGTACGTCGTCGGCGGCCACTGCCCGTTCGGGGCCTGCCACGTCGAGGTGGGGGACGGGTCCCCGGTCGGGACGTAGGTGTTCCCGGGTGCCGGTGCGGGCGGCTCCGGCGCCGGCGGCAACTCGGTCACGACCTCCGGGGTGTCGACGAGACTTCCTGCGGGGGAGAAGTTTTCGGGTGCGTTCGGGATCATCTCCGTGACGCAGTACCCGAGTATCAGTGCGCCGATCGCGAAGGCTCCGATGGCGGCCGCGGACACCCTGCTCCCGGTTCCGGTGACGACCGGGAACCGGTGGTGCTCCGCTGATCCCGCGAGCAGGGCTGCGCCCTTGGCCGTCGCGGCCTCCGGTTCGTCGACGACGAGAACCGGGAGGGTGCCGACGGTGTCCCCGAGGGCGGCGGCCGGCCCGGGAGTGTTCGCGCCCCCGCCGACGAGGACGACGGCCTCGGGAGTGCGCAGGCTGCGCTTCGCGACATGGTGAACGAATTCGGCTGTCCGGGAAGCGGTTCGAGCTGTGTCATGATCTGATGCGGTGTCACGGTCGATGTCGGCGACACGATCACGCACCGAGATCGTGCCGTCGGCCGGATCGACGATCGTGACGGTCAGCCCGGACGCGCCGAGGTCCGCGAGAGCGATGTGGCCGTAGCGGTCGACGAGGCCGGTGCTGCGCAGATACTCGAGTGCCGCGTCGACCTCGGGGACCAACCGGATGGAGCGCCGTTGATTCCTTGCGGCGGCACGCACGGCCGCGGCCTCGCCGTCGGTGCGGTACGCGACCGCGATCGCGTCCGGCTCGATCCGCCGATCGGGGATCTGCGTGGTCATCAGGCCGATCGCGGACAGTGCCAGGCTGCCGATGTCGGTGCCCGAATCGGTGGAGATCGTCCGGTACTCGACCGACCGGGTACCCGACTCGTCGGTGGTGACGAGCGCGGCGCACACCCCGGATGCCCCGGTGGAGATTCCGAGCGAGCTGCGCATGGTTCACCCCCTGTCCGCGGCTGCTGTTATCCGAACGTTACCGAACATCGTCGGATGGTGCTCGGCCCGGTACGTCGTCCCAGGTGGTGCGACGTGTGAGGCTGGAGGGCATGGAGCCGATCGAGGGAACGGAAGGGCCGGTGCCCGATTCGAGGGATGGACGGACGCCGACCCGGGCACTGCTCGGGGTGCTGCTCCGCCCGCTCGTGACCGTCTCGGGGCTCATGATCGCCTATTTCGTGCTGCCGATGACGGATCTGTCCGACGCCGGCACGGTCGCCGTCCTCGTCGGCGGCGTGCTGGGCATCGCCGCGCTGTTCGGGTGGCAGGTGTGGTGCATCCTCCGGTCGCCGGTGCCGACCCTGCGTTCCGCGGAGGCGCTGGTGGTGACGCTCCCGACGTACCTGCTGGGGTCGGCGACCGCGGTGCACCTGATGTCGTCGACGGATCCGGCGGCGTTCACACAGCCGCTGACCCGGATCGACGCGCTGTACTTCACGCTGACGGTGTTCGCGACGGTCGGCTTCGGTGACATCGCCGCCGTCGACCAGACCGCACGTATCCTGGTGACCGCGATGATCGTCGGCAATCTCGTGATGCTCTCGGTCGGCATCCGTCTGCTGACCGCCGCCGGGAAACGGGGGCGGGCCCGCCACCACGGCGACGGGCCCGCCTGACGGGTGTCAGCGCAGCGTCGCCAGCACCAGTTCCACGTTGTGGTCGGGAGATCCGCCGAGCAGCTTCGGGTCGGCGTGGATGTCGTTGAACGAGAACTCCCGGTACATCGACGCCAGACCGGCTGGGGAGAAGTCGTCGTAGTCGACCTGCAGGGGGCTGTCGGCCTCGATGAGCGTCGTCAGCAGCGACACGGTGCCGTCCGCGTTGTCGACGACCTCGATGATCCGGCCCTGCTGCGGGAAGTCGATGTGCGACGCCGTGTTGATCTCCCAGAAACTCTGCTCGGGCGTCTTGCCGACCTGCGGGGTGATCCGGTTCTCGTGGGTGTGGCCGTTGACCCAGGCGAGCACGTTCGGGAACCGGTGCAGCAGATCGACGAGTTGGGCGCCCTTGATCCGCGCCTCGAGCGGCCGTTCCGGGTCCGGGATCGTGTTCGCCATCGTGGTGGACGTGTGGTGGCTGAACAGCACGAAGTAGGTGTCGGTGCGCGATTGGGTGACCGGCGCGCCGCTCGCGTCGTAGTAGGTGTTGCTGCCGGCCAGCAGGGTCCGCTCGATCCAGCGGAACTGTTCCTCACCGAGCGAGCCGTCGACGAAACCGGCCCGGTTGGTGGAGTCCATGCTGATCCCGACGACACCGGGCGCGATCTCGAACGTGTAGTAGCCGATCCCGGTCTCGTCGGCGTCGGGCGCGAACCCGTGCCCGACCGGTCCGGGACCGGTGGCGGCCGGATCGAGGTGCGCGGCGATGAACTCCCGCGGCGTGAACGGCTTACGGTGCGCGTCCGGGGTGACGATGCGCGGCGGCGTGGTGATCGCCGACAGCAGGTTCAGCAGCGCCGTCGGATCGGAGCTGAGCGCACTCGAGATGCGAGCCGACTGATCGGACGAGTCCGGAACCTCGAACTTCTTGTCACCCGTGTACATCTGTTCGAGGAACCCGATCCCGCTCGGCAGGGTGCCGACGACCGAGTCGTCGTGATTGCCGAACACGCAGTACCACTTGGTGTCCAGGCCCGGGCTGGTGACGGGCTGCAGGACCGCGGACAACAGTCCGGGAATCTCCGGGAACCCGGCCTTCTTGTAGATGTCGCGGATCGACGACTCCGGATTCCAGTACAGATCGGCACCCGAGTTCTGCACGCCCTCGAAGCGCGTCGGATCGCCCGTGTTGGGGGTGAGGGTGCCGCCGTTGAGGGCGGTGAGGAACCAGCCCAGCTCGGCGAACTCCTTGTTGTCGGTGTTGTCACCGGTGGTGACGACCGCGTCGAAGTCGCGTTGCGTGTGCGGACCCTTGCGCAGCGAGTTCACCCGATCGATCAGCGACACCAGGCCCTGCGTCGTCATCGTCTCCTGCGGGCGGTGCGCCGCCGCCTGGAACGGATGGACGTACTCGAAACGCACGGGCGACTGGGCGTCGGTCACGTGCACGTCGGTGAGCTGGACCAGCGACGCCAGCGCGGTGCGCCGGTCCTCGCGCCCGGACTTGGCTTCCGCCAGATCGTTGCGCACCACGAGCGGCCACCCCGGTCCGGCAGTGAGCCGGCGGTAGCCGTTCGTGCCGAGGGGGATCGCCACCGATTCGAGCGTGGTGCCCGCGGCCGACGCCGGCAGCGGAGCCGCCGCCAGGGCCTGTCCCGCAAGCGGATTCCACGATCGGTCCCCGATCAGGGGGAGACCCGCGATTCCCAGTGCCCCGACACCGGCCGCACCGAAGAAGGTGCGCCGATTCATTCCGTTCGTCTGCTGTTCACCCACGCGCACACTGTATGTGACAGATGGGGCACAAGTGTCACGTTCGTGGCAAGTCGGTGATGCCGGTGTCGAGTCCGCCGATCGGGGCGACGACGTCGCCGGTGTGCGGATCGGCCCACGCAGGCGCACCGTCGACGACCTTCGGTGTCAACAGGTGCCGGCCGCGCGACGGCCACTGCACGAACTCGTATCCGGCCAGCTCCGTCTGCACGACGTCGGCCGTCCACACCGCGGCCTCCGGGAACGCGGCGTCCATCGACAGGTTCCCGCCGATGCCGAATCCGCCGATGCCGCCGCTCTTCTGCCAGCCGACGAGAACCGTGTAGTCCTCGGTGATCGACAACTCCCACACCAGACGGTCGACGCGGACGTCGCGTCCGTGGCGCAGGAACCGCAGATCCCGCGCCACCGCCGTGAGAGCGCGCACCCAGGCAGGCGGGGCGTCGAATCCCGGGTCGTCGAGTATCTCGACGCCGTTGTCCGCCGGCAGGTACTGCCAGGTCAGCCGGTCCGGGAACATCGCGTCGAACATCGTCGTGTCACTCCGTCTCCGACTGCGGCGCCTGTAACCGCACCTCGGCGATCAGCCCGTAGTGGTCGGAGCCGACGATCTCGATCCGTTCGAGCGAGGTGGCCTGTGCGCCCTTGGTGAGGATGTGGTCGATGCCGACGACGGCCGGATACCGTTTGTCCGTCGGATACGTGGGCAGGATTCCGGCACCGAGGAGGTCGGCGGCGTCGATGTAGCCGCCGCGGCGCAGATCTCGGAACTTGCGGTGCGTGTAGGTGGCGTTGAAGTCGCCGGCCACGATCACGTTGTCGTGGACGGCCGCCGCGTCGAGTTCGTCGCGTAGCGCGTCGAAGTCGGCGGTCCAGTGTTCGGCGGGCGCGATGTAGGCGGGCACCGGGTGCACGTCGTACAGCACCACCGGTTCCGGTAGGCCCGCGTCGACGTCGACGGCCAGGTTCGTCAGCGCCATGGTGTCCACGAGTCGTCCGTTCGACAGCGGCAGCCGGCTGTAGACGCCGCCGCCGTTGCCGCCGGTGCGCGGCTCGAGCACCGTGTACGGCAGTACGTCCTCGAGGCCGGCGTCCCGCAGTGCCGTGACGGCCGGTTCCGTCAGTTCCTGGATCGTCACGACGTCGACGTCCCGGTCTCGGACCGTGCGCACGAACGCGTCCGGATCCGCCGACCCCACCATGATGTTCGACTGCAGCACCCGCACCACCGGTCCGTCGGGGACGGTGCCGGCACCGTCCGCGCCGCCGATCCACAGCGGGCCGAGCGCCCACCCGCTCAATGCGAGCACCACCACCGACACGCCCGCGAGGATCCATTGGCGGGCCACCGCGGTGACGATCACCCCGAGCACCGTCACCACCGACAGCAGCGGCGTGACCGATGCCGCCACGATCACCGCGTTCGCGGACGCCCCGGACCGGAACGCGGCGAGCGCGATCAGCCCGGACACGATGCCGGCGACCCCGACCGCTGTCGCGAGCCATCGGAACGTGACCGCACGCCTCATCGAATCTCCTTCTGCAGCCGGTGTGGTCGCCGCAGCGTATCCGGCCCGTGCGACACGGAGCGCCGCCCTTGAGCGCTGGCACTCGCGTGTATAGAGTGCTAGTCGACGCTGAGCGAGTCCCGGCACCCGCGACGACGGGGCTTGCGAAGAGTCACCCTGGTGACTAACTGATCGTGGTCCGAGGAACAGCCTCGGGCCCAACGAACCCCTGAAGATGGAGGGCTCATCGTGGCGAGCGTGAACATCAAGCCGCTCGAGGACAAGATCCTCGTCCAGGCCAACGAGGCCGAGACGACGACTGCCTCCGGCCTGGTCATCCCCGACACGGCGAAGGAGAAGCCCCAGGAGGGCACCGTCGTCGCAGTCGGACCCGGCCGCTGGGACGAGGGCGGCGAGAAGCGCATCCCCCTGGACGTCCAGGAAGGCGACACCGTCATCTACAGCAAGTACGGCGGAACCGAGATCAAGTACGCCGGCCAGGAGTACCTGATCCTGTCGGCTCGCGACGTGCTGGCTGTCGTCGCCAAGTAAGCCTCACGCACCCGCCCCGGAGTTCCGCATCGGACCCGGGGCGGAGTGCGTTCACGGACCCTTTCAGGAGTAACAGCACTTATGTCCAAGCAGATCGAATTCAACGAGAAGGCCCGGCGCGCGCTCGAGCGCGGCGTCGACCAGCTCGCCGACGCTGTCAAGGTCACCATCGGCCCGCGCGGCCGGCATGTCGTGCTCGCCAAGGCGTTCGGCGGCCCGACGGTCACCAACGACGGTGTGTCCATCGCCCGCGAGATCGAGCTCGAGGATCCCTTCGAGAACCTCGGCGCGCAGCTCGTCAAGAGCGTCGCCACCAAGACCAACGACGTCGCCGGTGACGGCACCACCACCGCCACCGTGCTCGCGCAGGCCCTCGTCAAGGCCGGCCTGAAGAACGTGGCCGCGGGCGCCAACCCGATCGCGCTCGGTGTCGGCATCTCGAAGGCCGCGGACGCGGTCTCGGAGGCGCTGCTCGCCGCCGCCACCCCGGTCGAGGGCAAGGCCGCCATCGCCCAGGTCGCCACCGTCTCGTCGCGTGACGAGGAGATCGGCGAGATGGTCGGCGAGGCCATGACCCGCGTCGGCGTCGACGGTGTCGTCACGATCGAGGAGTCGTCGACGCTGCACACCGAACTCGTCGTCACCGAGGGCGTCCAGTTCGACAAGGGCTTCCTGTCGCCGTACTTCATCACCGACATCGACGCCCAGCGCGCCGTTCTCGAGGATGCCCTCATCGTCCTCTACCGCGAGAAGATCGGTGCGCTGGCGGACTTCCTGCCGCTGCTCGAGAAGATCGCCGAGTCCGGCAAGCCGGTCCTGATCATCGCCGAG
Source organism: Prescottella subtropica (assembly GCF_005434945.1). Taxonomy (GTDB): domain Bacteria; phylum Actinomycetota; class Actinomycetes; order Mycobacteriales; family Mycobacteriaceae; genus Prescottella; species Prescottella subtropica. The sequence goes on from NZ_SKCH01000015.1 coordinate 61,429, forward strand.
GACATCGAGGGCGAGGCCCTGTCGACCCTCGTCGTGAACTCGATCCGCAAGACGATCAAGGCCGTTGCCGTCAAGGCGCCGTTCTTCGGTGACCGTCGCAAGGCGTTCCTCGAGGACCTCGCCGTCGTCACCGCGGGCACCGTCATCACCGCGGACATGGGCGTCACGCTCAAGGACGCCGGTCTGGACCTGCTCGGCACCGCCCGCCGTGTCGTCGTCACCAAGGACGAGACGACGATCGTCGACGGCGCCGGCACCGAGGCCGACATCGCCACCCGCGTCGCGCAGCTCAAGAGCGAGATCGAGCGCACCGACTCCGAGTGGGATCGCGAGAAGCTCGAGGAGCGCCTCGCGAAGCTGGCCGGCGGCGTCGCCGTCATCAAGGTCGGCGCGGCCACCGAGACCGATCTCAAGGAACGCAAGTTCCGCGTCGAGGACGCCGTCAACGCCGCCAAGGCCGCGGTCGAGGAGGGCATCGTCCCCGGTGGCGGTTCCGCCATCGTGCAGGCCGCGCAGGCACTCGCCGACCTCGCCGCATCCCTGTCGGGCGACGAGGCGACCGGTGTCGAGGTCGTGCGGACCGCCGTGCAGGCCCCGCTGTACTGGATCGCCACCAACGCCGGCATCGACGGAGCCGTCGTCGTCGACAAGGTCGCGAACGCACCGAAGGGCCACGGCTTCAACGCCGCGACCCTCACCTACGGTGATCTGCTCGCCGACGGTGTCGTCGACCCGGTCAAGGTGACCCGCTCCGCCGTCGTCAACGCCGCATCGGTCGCGCGCATGGTGCTCACCACCGAGAGCGCCGTCGTCGAGAAGCCCGCCGAAGCGGACGCCGCCGCCGGTCACGGGCACGGTCACGCCCACTGACCCGACGGCACCCGCTGCACGACGAGACCCCCGGACGCATCGTCCGGGGGTCTCGTCGTTGCGGTGCGGGTCAGGCGACCCGGCGGCGGGACTGCCGGGTGAGCGTCTCCCGCTCGGACTCCGACATGCCGCCCCAGATCCCGTACGGTTCGGACACCGTCAGTGCATGGCGGCGGCACTGGGCCAGCACCGGGCAGCGGTGGCAGGTTTCCTTGGCCCGGTTCTCCCGCGCCGCGCGGGCCCGACCCCGCTCGCCGTCCGGGTGGAAGAACACGGCGGAATCCATGCCCCGGCACAGCCCGCGCATCTGCCAGTCCCAGATATCGGCGTTCGGGCCGGGAAGATGATTCGGTACAGGCATCAAAGGACTCCTCTGTCAGCAGGCTCGCGATGGTGCTGCGAGCGGCCCGCCACCCCCCGTGGATGACGGGACCAATGAAATCGGTCACGCACACGCCACCGTAAAGGGGAACATGAAATCTCGTCAACACTTTCGTCCCGTGTCGATTTGCATATCTTCGAAGCGAAGAATTAACGGGATGGTCATTTACATCCGATCGGTGGTGTGATTGCCTGGCATCGGCCACGTGAAGGAGGCTTCCGTGGGCGTGCCCGTGTCCGACCTGGACGATCGTTCGGCGGACCGGGGCGGTCAGGTTACCGAAGAGTATTGTTTCGCCGATCCGGTAACGCTGTCGTCACGAATTCTTCAAATTTGAAGCAAAATTTCGGGGCGGCCGGATTGGTGCCGTATGTGGAGAATTTGACGGTCGTCCAGTTTGTGGTGTGGTGACCATTCCCGCATACGGTGCGCCACCGGTGTGGACGCCGTCGGATGCCGTGTTCCGGCGTGGTGCGATGATCGCCGGATGCTTCGCGACGTTGCGTTCGGCCCGGATCCGGGGCGGTATCCGCTGCCCACCGACGAGAACTGCGTGGGGCGGTGGCATCGGGCGGTGGCACTCGGCGGCCAGGGTCGATACGCGCAGGCCCGGGCCGAACTCGCGGTCCTGCGGCGGCCCGGGGTCCGGCCCGCCGTGGCCGCACTCGCCGCGAGCACGCAGGCGTCCCTGTTGCGGCAGCTGGGTTTCCACGCGCACGCATCCGGCTACGACGGCGCCGCGCTGGCCCTCGCCGGTGCGAGCGGGGACGGCCCGGCCGCGGACCCGCTGCTGCACGAGGCGCGCTGCGACGCGTTCACCGGACTCGCGGCCGATGCGCTCGGCTGCGGACGGCTCCCGCTCGGCCATCGGATGCTGCAGCGGTGCCGGCAGTACCTGGACGACGTCGACACGCCGGACACGTTGTGGCGGCAGTACATCCGTCTGCACTGGGTGAGCGCCGAGATCGCCCTCGCCGCGGGCGACTTCGAGACCGCGACGGTGCACGCCCGGGACGCGGTCGCCCGCGCCGCCGACGCCCCGTCGGTCCGGCACCGCGTCAAGTCGGCACTGCTGTCCGCGGCCGCGGCGACCGGACAGGCCACCCCCGACGTCGCCCACGAGACGGCGCGGCAGGTCCTCGACGATTGCGGCGAGCACGGACTGCTCCCGCTGCGGTGGGCCGCGGCGATGCTCCTCGACGGAGTGAGACCGGACCCGTCCGCCCGCGCGATCCGCGACGACTGCGCCGCCGAGATCGCGCGTCGGGGCGGGAGATTCACGAAATGACCAGTGGATATGCGCGCGCGCCACAGATGCGTCGGGGACGGTCGTTACTCTTACAGGCGTTCCGCCTCACCGCGGAAGCACACCCGGCCGGGGGGACGTGCCACTGTAACGCCAGGGACCTGTCTGACGATGACTGATACGGGTGGGGAGTTGAACTCCGTCGTCGCTGCTGCCGCGCAGGGCGACCGGAATGCCCTGTCCCACGTCCTGCAGAGTATTCGCCCTCTGGTCGTGCGCTACTGCCGAGCGAGGGTGGGCGCCGCGGAACGCGGGAATCTGTCCGCGGACGATGTGGCGCAGGAGGTGTGCCTGGCCGTGATGACGGCGTTGCCGCGCTACCAGGATCAGGGGCGTCCGTTCATGGCGTTCGTGTACGGGATCGCCGCACACAAGGTCGCGGACGCCCACCGAAACGCGGCGCGTAACAAATCCGATCCAGTTGCTGAAGTACCTGATGTCGTATCCGCCGAGGACGGACCCGAGGATCGGGCCCTGAGTTCGGAGACGAGCCGACAGGTGAACGCACTGCTGGAGACGCTTCCGGAGAAGCACCGCGAGATCCTCGTCCTCCGACTCGTCGTCGGACTGTCCGCGGAGGAGACGGCTGCAGCAGTCGGAAGCACCGCGGGCGCGGTGCGGGTGGCTCAGCACCGAGCCATCGCCAAGTTGAAGAAGGAAGTGACGAGAGCAGGTGAGAGACATGGCTAGGGGGCATGAAGGACACGGCGGCGAGCCGGGCGATCCCCACGCCGATCTCGCCGGGAACAACGATCCCGTCGACGTGTCCGCGGTGCGCCGCGACGACGCGCTGATCGACGCGATCGCCTGCGGTGATCCCGTCGCGACCGAGCACCCCGACGAATACCAGGTCGCGGCACTGCTCGCGAACTGGCGGGCCGAGATCGTCGCACAGCCGATGCCGGCCGAACCCGACCTCGACGACATCGTCGAACGGGTGAACCGGGAACTCGCGGCCCGCGAACTCGAGGGGCAGAGATCCCTGTCGACCCGACTCCGATCGGGCCGCGGCGGACTCCGCCTGCTCCGCCCGATCGCGGCCGCGGCCGCCGTCGTCGCCATCGCGATGGGCGGGATGACCGTCTTCTCGTACAACGCCCAACCCGGCGACCCGCTGTGGGGCGTCACACAGGTCGTCTTCACCCAGCGTGCCGCGTCGACCGTCGCGAAGATCGACACCACCTCCAACCTGGAGGAGGCCGAACGCCTCATCGCGACCGGGGACACCGCCGCCGCACGCGCCCGACTCGAGTCCGCGGCCACCCGGGCCAGCGCCGTCAACGACGCCGGCGCCCGGGACGAGCTCAACGGGTGGCGTCAGCGACTGCTCACGCAACTGCAGACCACCCCGCCGCCCGTCGCGCCGCCGCCCGCGACGGCACCGTCGACCGTGGGCGAGCCGTCCGGGACCCCGAGCCCGGTGCCGTCGACGCCGTCGCCGAGCATCCCCTCGGGCACCCCGAACCCGGAACTGCCGCTGACGTCACCGCCCACGTCCCCGGCCGAGTCGTCGACACCGGACCCGGGCACGTCGACCCCCGGACCGTCCGAACCGTCGACATCCGCCCCGACGTCGACGTCGACCTCGGCGGCCACGTCGACGACGACCGCCGCCACGTCGACCACCAAGGCGACCAGCGGGGGCGTCACCGGGGGTGGCGTCACCGGCGGGGGTGGTGGAGCCGGATCGTTGGATCCGTCCACCCGCTGAACACACGACACACCGGCACGACACGGGCCCGGCAGGAAAATCCTGCCGGGCCCGTGTCGTCGTTCGGGGGTGTTACCGGGGAGACCTCAGAGGTCGAAGCTGTCGCCGTGCAGGGCGTCGTTCATCGACGCGTCCGCGTAGCCGCGGCAGTAGTCCCACGTGACGTACGCGTCGGGGGACGGGTCGTACGCGGGCTCGTGCGGGCGGACGGTGCCGTCGACGAGCAACTGGAGCAGGTTCGCGCGCAGCATGTCCCAGTCGTGGTAGTGGTCCTGCTGGCAATCCTCGCAGCACACCACGAGCCCGCGGATCCCGCGATGGCCCAGCAGGGCCTCGTACACGGCGAGGTCCGCGAGATCCTCCTCCACGGCGAGACGCTCGTGGGGGTCGAGCGGCTGGCCCGGCTCGATCGCGTCGAGTGCGGCGGACGGGTCGGCGGGGTCACCGGCGAAGGGATCCGGCGGGAGGCCGGGAGGCAGTTGATCGCGCACGACACCACGGTACGCAGGTCGGCCCGGTCCGCGCTAGCCGATGGCAGCCGACGGGTCCGCCGCCGCAGTCCGGGAGCGCTCGTGTGCGCATTCCGGTGAGCCGATACCATGGTCACCGGTAGGTCTGCGCGCGGGAACGCTCCCCGGGGAATATTCCGGCAGCCCAGTTCCTTCCTTCTTTCACCAATCGAATCGATGCTTCATGGAGGGCCCGAGCCGCATGAGTAGTTCCGCAGGGCACGTGCACACCGGGGGAGACGACCCGAACAAGGTTGCGATGTTGGGTCTGACCTTCGACGACGTGCTGCTGTTGCCGGCGGCCTCGGACGTCGTCCCCAACCAGGTCGACACCTCGACGCAGCTCACCCGCGACATCCGTCTCAACGTCCCGCTCGTCAGTTCCGCGATGGACACCGTCACCGAGGCCCGCATGGCCATCGCGATGGCGCGGGCCGGCGGGATGGGCGTGCTGCACCGCAACTCGTCCATCGAGGCGCAGGCCGGCTGGGTCGAGACCGTCAAGCGGTCCGAGGCCGGCATGGTCACCGATCCCGTCACGTGCAAGCCCACCGACACGCTCGGTGAGGTCGACGCGATGTGCGCCCGGTTCCGCATCTCGGGTCTGCCCGTCACCGATGCGGACGGCCAGCTCGTCGGCATCATCACCAACCGTGACATGCGCTTCGAGGTCGACCAGAATCGTCAGGTCGCCGAGGTGATGACCAAGGCGCCGCTGATCACCGCGCGCGAGGGTGTCACCGCCGAGGTCGCGCTCGGGCTGCTGCGCCGCCACAAGATCGAGAAGCTGCCGATCGTCGACGGTCAGGGCAAGCTCACCGGCCTGATCACCGTCAAGGACTTCGTCAAGACCGAGCAGTACCCCAACGCCACCAAGGACCGTGACGGCCGCCTGCTCGTCGGTGCCGCGGTCGGTGCCGGCGACGAGGCGTGGACCCGCGCGCTGACGCTGGCCGATGCCGGTGTCGACGTCCTCGTCGTGGACAGCGCGCACGGGCACTCCCGTGGCGTGCTCGAGATGATCACCAAGCTCAAGGCCGAGATCGGCGGCCGGGTCCAGCTGATCGGCGGCAACGTCGCGACCCGCTCCGGCGCGCTCGCGCTCGTCGAGGCCGGCGCGGACGCGGTCAAGGTCGGTGTCGGCCCCGGCTCCATCTGCACCACACGTGTCATCGCCGGTGTCGGTGCCCCGCAGATCACCGCGATTCTCGAGGCGACCGCGGCGGCCAAGGCGCACGGTGTCCCGGTCATCGCCGACGGCGGCCTGCAGTTCTCCGGCGACGTGGCCAAGGCTCTCGCCGCGGGTGCGTCCGCCGCGATGCTCGGTTCGCTGCTCGCCGGTACCGCCGAGTCGCCGGGCGAGCTGATCCTCGTCGGCGGCAAGCAGTTCAAGAGCTACCGCGGTATGGGTTCGCTCGGTGCGATGCAGGGCCGCGGCCAGGGCAAGTCGTACTCCAAGGACCGGTACTTCCAGGACGACGTCCTCGCAGAGGACAAGCTCGTCCCGGAGGGTATCGAGGGCCGGGTGCCGTTCCGCGGCCCCCTCGGTCAGGTCATCCACCAGCTCACCGGCGGCCTCCGTGCGGCGATGGGTTACACCGGTGCGGCGACCATCGAGCAGTTGCAGCAGGCCCAGTTCGTGCAGATCACTGCGGCGGGTCTCAAGGAGAGCCATCCGCACGACATCACGATGACGGTCGAAGCACCCAACTACGCAGCCCGCTAAGCACACAACACAATCGAGAAAGGGGCGCGCGTGCGCGACCTCGTCGAAATCGGCATGGGCAGGACTGCCCGACGCACCTACGAGTTGGACGACATCAACATCGTTCCCTCCCGCCGGACCCGCTCCTCCAAGGAGGTGTCGACGGCCTGGCAGATCGATGCGTACCGCTTCGACATCCCGGTGCTCGCCCACCCGACCGATGCGCTGGTGTCCCCGGCGTTCGCGATCGAGCTGGGCAAGGCCGGCGGTCTCGGTGTGATCAACGGTGAGGGCCTGTGGGGTCGGCACGCCGACGTCGAGGCCAAACTCGCCGAACTGGCGGAGCTGGCGGAGAAGGAGGTCGACCCGGACGCCGCGGTCGCCCGCCTGCAGGAACTGCACGCGGCACCGCTGCAGCCGGAGCTGCTGGCCGCGGCCGTCGCGCAGGTCCGTGAGGCCGGTGTCACGACGGCGGTGCGGGTGAGCCCGCAGAATGCGCGCGCGCTCACCCCGGCACTGGTCAAGGCAGGGATCGACCTGCTGGTCATCCACGGCACGATCATCTCCGCCGAGCACGTCGCGCACGGCGAGAGCGAGCCGCTGAACCTCAAGACGTTCATCTCCGAACTCGACGTCCCGGTCATCGCCGGCGGCGTCAGCGACCACCGCACCGCGCTGCACCTGATGCGTACCGGTGCGGCCGGTGTGATCGTCGGCTACGGCTCCACCGAGGGCGCCACCACCACGCGTGAGGTGCTCGGTATCGGGGTGCCGATGGCGACCGCGATCGCGGACGCGGCCGCGGCCCGTCGGGACTACCTCGACGAGACCGGTGGCCGCTACGTGCACGTCATCGCCGACGGCGACATCACCACCTCCGGTGACTTCGCGAAGGCCATCGCGTGCGGTGCCGACGCGGCCATGCTCGGCGCGCCGCTCGCGGTCGCGCAGGAGGCGCCCGGCGGCGGCTGGTACTGGCCGTCCGCGGCCGCGCACCCGTCGATGCCGCGCGGCACGCTGATGCCGGTGGCGTTCGGGGACCGTCCGAACCTGGATCAGGTCCTCAACGGCCCGTCGGACGACCCGTACGGGTCGCTCAACGTCGTCGGCGGCCTGCGCCGGTCGATGGCGAAGTCGGGTTACTCCGACCTCAAGGAGTTCCAGAAGGTCGGCCTGAACGTCCGCGGCTGATCCGACCTCCTCTCCTGTGGCCGAATGTCACACACGTTCAGTTCAACTGAACCGGTGTGACATTCGGCCACAGGTGTTTCGGGGATCCGGACAACTTTTGTGGAACTTACGGTTACAGTCATAGCCGTCCGTGTGGCTCGAGTCACAAGTACGCGGTGCATACTGGCGAGTAGTTGATCCGGTTCTTCGGTGGAGGTGTCACACATGGGTAAGCAGCGGGCAACCGACTACGACGTGCTCATCGTCGGTTCGGGCTTCGGTGGCAGCGTCACCGCGCTCCGGCTCGTGGAGAAGGGCTACCGGGTCGGGGTGCTCGAGGCCGGCCGCCGCTACGCCGACGCCGACTTCGCGAAGACGTCGTGGGATCTCAAGCGGTTCCTGTGGGCGCCGGCGCTGGGCTGCTACGGCATCCAGCGCGTCCACCTGCTGCGGGACGTGCTGATCCTCGCCGGTGCCGGGGTGGGCGGCGGCTCCCTCAACTACGCCAACACCCTGTACAAGCCGCCGTCGTCGTTCTTCCAGGATCCGCAGTGGCGGGACATCACCGACTGGGACGCCGAACTGACCCCGCACTACGAGCAGGCCCGCAGGATGCTCGGGGTGGTGCAGAACCCGCACATGACGCCCGCCGACGAGGTGATCAAGTCGGTCGCCGAGGACATGGGGGTGGGGGAGACGTTCATCCAGACGCCGGTCGGCGTGTTCTTCGGGGAACCGGGCAAGACCGTCGACGACCCGTACTTCGGTGGGGTCGGTCCCGCCCGCACCGGCTGCATCGAGTGCGGCGAATGCATGACCGGCTGCCGGCACGGCGCCAAGAACACCCTGATCAAGAACTATCTCGGGCTCGCCGAGAAGGCCGGCGCGCAGATCACGGCGATGACGACCGTCGACTCGCTGCGGCAGACGGCGGACGGGACGTGGTCGGTCGAGACGCACCGCACCGGCGCGAAGGTCCGCAAGGACCGCAAGGCGTACACCGCGCAGCACGTCGTCGTCGCGGCCGGCACGTGGGGCACCCAGCACCTGCTGCACAAGATGAAGGACACCGGCACACTGCCGAAGCTGTCGGATCGGCTCGGGGAGCTGACCCGCACCAACTCCGAGTCCATCGTCGGCGCCGGGAAGATGAAGGTCGATCCGGCGATGGATCTCACCCGCGGGGTCGCGATCACGTCGTCGTTCCATCCCACGGCGGACACTCACATCGAGCCGGTCCGGTACGGCAAGGGTTCCAACGCGATGGGCCTGCTGCAGACCCTGATGACCGACGGCGGTGGCCGCACCCCGCGCTGGGTGAAACTGCTGAAGATCATCGCCGCGAACCCGGCGCAGATGCTGCGGATGCTGTCGGTGAAGGACTGGAGCGAACGGACCATCATCGCGCTCGTCATGCAGAACCTCGACAACTCGATCACCACCTACACCAAGCGCGGGATCCTGGGCCGGCGCAAGGTGACCAGCAAGCAGGGCCACGGCGAGCCGAACCCGACGTGGATCCCGGCCGGCAACGAGGCCACCCGGCGGATCGCCGACAAGATCGACGGCATCGCGGGCGGCACGTGGGGCGAGGTGTTCAACGTTCCGCTCACCGCGCACTTCCTCGGCGGTGCCACGATCGGCTCGGACGCCGGTCACGGTGTCATCGACCCGTACCACCGCGTGTACGGGTATCCGACGCTCAGCGTCGTCGACGGGGCCGCGGTGTCCGCGAACCTGGGGGTGAACCCGTCGTTGACGATCAGCGCGCAGGCCGAGCGGGCGGCATCGCTGTGGCCCAACAAGGGCGAACAGGACACCCGCCCGGAGCAGGGTGCACCGTACCGGCGGCTCGCGGCCGTCGCCCCGAACGCCCCGGTGGTTCCGGCGGGCGCGCCGGCGGCGTTGACGCTGCCGATCGTCGAGATCCGAGGCGGCGGCACGTCCGGTGACGAAACCGACAGCGGAGTCGCGTAGGTAGGGGCGATCGGCGGGGCTGTGCATATTAGACTGTCCGGGTGTCAGAAACCCAGCAAGACAGGCCGGTGCTCGTCGTCGACTTCGGAGCCCAGTACGCGCAGCTGATCGCGCGCCGCGTACGTGAGGCGAAGGTCTATTCGGAAGTGGTGCCGCACACCACGACCGTCGAGGAGATCGCGGCCAAGCAGCCGCTCGCGGTCGTCCTGTCCGGTGGCCCGTCGAGTGTGTACGAGGAGGGGGCGCCGCAGCTCGACCCCGCCCTGTTCGACCTGGGCGTGCCGGTGTTCGGTATCTGCTACGGCTTCCAGGCGATGGCGAACGCGCTCGGCGGCACCGTCGCGCACACCGGCGCCCGCGAGTACGGCCGCACCGAGATCGCCGTCACCGGTGGTGTCCTGCACGACGGCCTGCCCGCCACGCAGCCGGTGTGGATGAGCCACGGCGACGGCGTCACCGCCGCCCCCGAGGGCTTCGAGGTCACCGCGTCCAGCGCGGGCGCCCCGGTCGCCGCGTTCGAGGACCGGGCCCGCAAGCTGGCCGGCGTCCAGTACCACCCGGAGGTGCTGCATTCGCCGCACGGCCAGCAGGTCCTCAGCCGCTTCCTGCACGAGATCGCCGGCATCCCCGGCGCGTGGACGGCCGCGAACATCGCCGAGTCGCTCGTCGAGCAGGTCCGCGAGCAGGTCGGCGACGGCAAGGCCATCTGCGGCCTGTCCGGTGGCGTCGACTCCGCGGTTGCGGCAGCACTCGTGCAGCGCGCAATCGGTGACCGTCTGACCTGTGTGTTCGTCGACCACGGTCTGATGCGTGCCGGTGAACGCCAGCAGGTCGAGAAGGACTTCGTCGCCGCGACCGGCGCCCGCCTGATCACCGTCGACGCGGCCGACACGTTCCTGCGGGAACTGGCCGGCGTGTCCGACCCGGAGACCAAGCGCAAGATCATCGGCCGCGAGTTCATCCGCAGCTTCGAGGGCGCGGTGTCCGAGGTGCTCGGCGAGAACGCGGAAGGAACTGGGGACGCGACTACTGTTGAATTCCTGGTCCAGGGCACCCTGTACCCGGATGTCGTCGAGTCCGGTGGCGGCACCGGCACCGCGAACATCAAGAGCCACCACAATGTCGGCGGCCTGCCCGAGGACCTGCAGTTCAAGCTGGTCGAGCCGCTGCGCCTGCTGTTCAAGGACGAGGTCCGGGCGGTGGGCCGCGAACTCGGCCTGCCCGAGGAGATCGTCGGACGCCAGCCGTTCCCCGGCCCCGGCCTGGGTATCCGCATCATCGGCGAGGTCACGCAGGAGCGTCTCGAGATCCTGCGGCACGCCGACTCGATCGCCCGCGAGGAGCTCACCGCCGCCGGCCTGGACGGCCAGATCTGGCAGTGCCCCGTCGTGCTGCTCGCGGACGTCCGCAGCGTCGGCGTCCAGGGCGACGGCCGCACGTACGGTCACCCGATCGTGCTGCGCCCCGTCTCCAGCGAGGACGCGATGACCGCGGACTGGACGCGTCTGCCGTACGAGACGCTCGAGCGGATCTCCACCCGCATCACCAACGAGGTCGCCGACGTCAACCGCGTCGTGCTCGACGTCACCAGCAAGCCGCCGGGAACGATCGAGTGGGAGTGATCCCCGCCTGACCGAACGACTGTGCCCCGGCCGAATCGGCTGGGGCACAGTCGTTTTCGGTGACTCACCGTGTGCGGCGGGCAGGGGAGAGCACCAGGGCCGCGCCGATCACGACGGCGACGGCCACGAAGATCCACCGGAACTCGACGTGTCCGAGTGCGTCGAGGGAGAACGGCCCGATCAGCGCCCACCCGCTGACCAGCAGCGCGGCCAGGCCCGCGAGGAGCAGGCCGAGCGACGGTCGGCGGGACCGTCGGGGTGCGGACGAGGTGTCGGTGTCGTCACCCGTGATATCGGGGTTGTCGGCGAATTCAGCCACGGTAGACCCTCACTTCACCAATCTTGTTGTCGACCTTCAGGTTCAGGGTCGGTCCGGTGGCGTCGGCCGGGTTCCCGACGTCGCAGGTGGTTTCGCCGAGAACGATGGAGCAGTCGGTGTGGACGTTCATGTTCGCGGGCACGATCACCTGGTAGTCGCCGAGCAGGCCGTCGAGGCTCACGTCGCGGCTCTCGGTGAGGTCGAGTTGACGCAGGTCGAGCGTGAAGTCGCCGACCGTGCCCGTGTAGGAGGATTCGAGTTCGGTCATCGTGTGGGGAGTCCAGGTGCGTTCACCGACCGTCATCGCGTCCCAGTGCACCGGTCCGACGATCGAGGAGAGGACCACGAAGCCGGCGAGGGGGAAGCCCACCACGAGCAGTCCGTGGCCGCGGCGCCGGAACGCCCCGACGAGCAGGCCGGCACCGATGACGGCGAGAGCGATCCCGCCGATCCGGGCGGGCGTCAACCATTCGGCTCCGGTCGCGGCCCACACACCGGTTGCGGTGGCCGCGGCCAGGACCGCGAGACCGAGGACGACGGACGTGAAGCGGGTCCGGGGTGTGCGGGGCAGTTCCGCGGGCGGCTCGGGAGTGCGGGCCGGTTCCGGCAGATCCCATGCGAACGGGGCGACACCGAGCGGATCCCACGACGGCGGCGTCGGATCGGTGCCGGACGGACCGGACGCGGGTGGTGCGTCGGGTGCGTCGGGTTCGTAGTGGTCGGGCAGCCGGGTGTACGGGCTGTACGCGGGCGGCACGGGGGTGCCGGGTACCGGGGTGGTCTGGGCGGTCCGGAAACTCTGGAACGGCTGGAACGATCCGGTCCGGTAGTCGGGCACGGTCTGTGCGACGCTCGGCGGCAGCTCGGGCGGAATCGGTTGCCGCTGGTACAGCAACCACAGGCCACCGAGCATGAGAGCGCCGCTCAGGACACCCGAGCCGCCCATCCCGACCCCGATCGGTCCGATCGTGCTCAGCGCGATCGCGAGGGCGACGAGCAGCACGACCGTCGTGGTGCTGGACTGCGACGATGTGCCGCGGCCGAGGAGAGATTCGGCCGGTGACACCTGGTCGCCCGGCTTGCTCAGCAGCAGCCAGCCTGCGAGGTACAGGATGATGCCGGCGCCGCCGAAGAGCGCGGACACCACGAACGCCACCCGCACCAGGACGGGGTCGACGCGGTAGCGCTGGGCGATACCGGCCGCGACACCCGCGACGTGCCCCTGTCGCGGCAGGCGTAGCGGGCGGGTCCGCCACAGGTCGTGAAGCTGGTCGGAGAAGCTTCCGGTACTCGTGCTCATGCCATTCATCGTGGCGTCCGGACCGGTGCCGGCACCATCGGGAACTACCCTGATCTTTTCCCCGAGCGGGTGCCCGGACGTCCCCGATCTCAGGGTCGGGCCCTGATGTCGGATCCGGGGGCCCGTGCCAGGATCGAGTCTGTGCAACCTGTGATCGACCCGAATCCGGCGGTGAGCCCGACACTGCCGGTACCCGCCGTGCCGGCAGTGTCCTGGGACGAGTCCCTGTATCCGACGCTGCAGCGCCGGGTGGGGGGCCGCGTCGTCGGCGGTGTGGCCGGCGGCATCGCCGACCATCTCGGTGTCGACGTGTTCAAGGTGCGGGTGGCGTTCGCGTTGCTGGCGTCGCTGGCGGGGGCGGGCATCGTCGCGTACGGGCTGCTGTGGACGTTCACCCCACCGGGCGACGACACCGAACGTCCGAGCGACGCGGAACGGCGTCGGGCGCTGGGACTGGCGGTGCTGGGACTCGCGGTCGCCGCGGGCCTGAGCTGGCTGGTCAACGGCACCGCGGCGTCGGTGATCACCCCGTTCCTCGTCGTCGCGGTGGGTGCGGCGCTGGTGTGGCGCGAGTTCGACACCGGCGGGTCGCGGTCGGTGCTGGGGTTGCCGCATCGTCCGACGGTCCTCACGTGGGCGCGGGTCCTCGGCGGGGTCACGCTGATCGTCACCGGTCTCGGTGTGGTGGTGCTCGCGCAGGTCGACCTCGACGCGTTGCGGTCGTCGCTGATCGCGGTGGTGGTGACACTCGTCGGTGCGGGTCTGCTCACGGTGCCGTTGTGGCTCAAACTGTGGCGGGCACTCGGGGCGGAGCGTGCCGCCCGGATCCGCAACGAGGAACGTGAGGAGATCGCGTCGCACCTGCACGATTCGGTGCTGCAGACACTCGCCCTCATCCAGAAGCAGGCGGACTCGCCGCACGAGGTGGCCCGACTCGCCCGCGGTCAGGAACGCGAACTGCGGCGGTGGCTGTTCGGGGGCGGGGAGACCACTCACTCCAGTCTCGCCGAGGCGTTGCAGACGATCGCCGGTGAGGTCGAGGACCAGCACGGGGTGTCGGTGCGCCCGGTCACCGTCGGCGACGTCGCGCTCGCAGCGGACGGTGCGACGGGGACGGACGGCCTGTCGCGGGAGTGTTTCACCGCGCTGCTCGGCGCCACCCGCGAATCCCTCGTCAACGCGGCCAAGCATGCGCAGGTGCCGAGCATCGACCTGTACGCCGAGACCGAACGCGACCGGGTGAGCATCTTCGTACGCGACCGTGGTGTCGGCTTCGACCAGGACGCGGTGCCCGAGGACCGGCAGGGGGTCGCGAAGTCGATCCGCGCCCGCATCGAGCGGCGCGGTGGACGCGTCGAGATCCGCTCGACACCGGGGAAGGGCACCGAGGTGCGCATCCACATGCCGCGTCCGGTCGGTGCCGACGAGACGGCCACGTCGGACGCGGGCGCGATGTCCTAATGTGGGGCCGTGACGATCCCGGCCTCCGCCCCTGACAAGACCCCTGACAAGTTCCGTGTCTTCCTCGTCGACGATCACGCCGTGTTCCGGGCCGGCGTGCGCGCCGAACTCGGCCGCGAGTCCGACATGGAGGTCGTGGGGGAGGCCGGTGGGGTCGCCGAGGCCGTCGCCGGGATCAATGCGGTGCGCCCGCAGGTGGTGCTGCTCGACGTGCACATGCCCGACGGTGGCGGGGTCGCGGTCCTGAACGGGATCGATGCGGGTCCGGTGTGCCTGGCGCTCAGTGTGTCCGACGCCGCCGAGGACGTCATCGCCGTCATCCGGGCCGGGGCCCGCGGCTACGTCACCAAGACGATCTCCGGGACCGAACTCGCGGACGGGGTGCGCCGGGTGGCCGGCGGGGACGCGGTGTTCGGCCCGCGGCTGGCCGGGTTCGTCCTCGACTCGTTCACGGGCCGGTCGAGTGTGCCGGAGCCGCCGCTCGATCCGGAACTCGATTCGCTCACGCCCCGGGAACTCGAGGTGCTGCGACTGCTGGCCCGCGGCTACACGTACCGGGAGATCGCCGAGGAACTGGTGATCTCGGTGAAGACGGTGGAGACGCACGCGTCGAACGTGCTGCGCAAGACGCAGCAGTCCAACCGGAACGCGCTCACCCGCTGGGCGCACCGGCGGCGCATCGACTGATCCGGGTCAGGCCACCAGAGACGACGGGTGGCTACGCCACCAGGGCAACGATCAGGGCGACGACCAGGGCGAGCGCGATGACGCCGACCATGACGGCCATCGCGAGCGGCGCGGCCGCGACCACCTTGCTGCGTCGGTCCTGCTCCCGCGGATGCTCGACCGAGTCCAATGGCGTATCCGGTTGCACCGCAGGAAGATCGGTGTCCGTTGTGGCGGGGAGGCGGCGGCGGGGAACGATGGCGGGAGCCGAGCGGTACGCCCAGTTCGGGATGACGCCGTCGTCGGTCTTGACGGGGGCGCCGATCAGGTCGGCGACGTCCCGGACACCGCCGGAACCGAGCGCGACGGCAGCGAGTGCGTCGCGGGCCTGCGCCATCGTGGGGCGTCGGGCCGGATCGGGTTCGAGCATGTGCAGCAGGGTGTCGGTGAGCGGCCCGCTGCGGACGGGCCGGTCGATCTCGGCGGCCGCGACGCGGTGCATGAGTGCGATCGGATCGCGGTCGAGACCGAACGGCGGTTGCCCCTCGACCACGGTGTACAGCGTCGAACCGAGGGAGAAGACGTCACCGGCCTCGGTGGGGTCGTCGCCGCGGGCCACCTCGGGGGCGAAGTAGGCGGGGGTGCCGGTGACGACACCGGACTTGCCGCTGGGGGCGTCCCCCTTCGCGTGGGCGATCCCGAAATCGCTGATCTTGACGATGCCGAGGGCGCCGCCGCGGTCGGCGACGAGGATGTTGCCGGGTTTGATGTCGCGGTGCAGGATGCCGGCCGCGTGCGCCTCGGTGAGCGCGGCCGCGATCTGTGCCCCGATCTGCGCCACTTCGAGCGGCGGCAGGGTGTCGACGTAGTTCATCGCCTCGGCGAGGCTGCGGGACGGCAGATACTCCATCACGAGCCACGGCTCCCCGGATTCGACGGCGACGTCGTACATCGCGATCGCATGCTCGTGGGACAACTGGGCGGCGTTGCGACCCTCCCGCAGGATCTGCCGGCGGACCTCACGGGCCGCGTCGTCGTCCAGCCCGCCGGTGGAGGTCACCTGCTTCACGGCGACCTTGCGGTCGAGGAGGGTGTCGTGGGCGAGCCACACCGCGCCCATGCCGCCGCCACCGAGCTTGGACCGCAGCCGGTACCGGCCCGCCATCAGGTAGTCGGGTCCGATACCCGCCCGACTCCGCCGGGCGGGGCGGGCGCCTTCCTGATCTGTCACATGTTCGAGGTTAGTGGATCGGTGCGGCTACGCTCGACGACCGTGCACCCCGTCTCGACCACGATCACCCGCAGCGGCCACACGATCCACTACCGCGACAGTGGTCCGCTCGGGGCGTCCGCGGTGTGCGATGTTCCGGTGCTCCTGGTGCACGGCATGGGCGGCGACCATCACACGTGGGACCGGTTCGCGAAGTCGCTGCGGGCGCGGGGACGGCGGGTGCTGGCGGTGGATCTGCGTGGACACGGGCGCAGTGCGCGGGCCGCGTCGTACCTGTTCGCCGAGTTCGGCGACGACATCCTCGGACTGTGCGAGGATCTCGGCTTCGACCGTGTCGACCTGGTCGGTCATTCGCTCGGCGGGCATGCTGTCTCGCTGGTGGCGCAGCAGCGTCCGGGGTTGGTGCGCCGACTGGTGCTCGAGGAGGCGCCGCTGCCGCTGCGGCCGGGCGATCCGATCCCGGTACTCGACGGCCGGATGCCGTCCCCTGTGGAGATGTGGCATGCCGCCACCAGCATGCTGCGCAGCCCGCGGGCGGTGTGGGCGTTCGACCGGTCGATGACGGCGTCGGCGCTCACCCAGTTCCATCGGCCGCACCCGCAGTGGTGGGAGCGGTTGCCCGACATCGAGGCGAAGACGCTGATCCTGCGCGGCGGACCCACCGGCATGGTCGATCCGGTGCTGCTCGAGGCGGCGGTCGCCGCGATCGGCGACTGCGAGGTGATGTCGTTCCGGTGCGGGCACAGCATCCACCGCGACCGGTTCCGGGATTTCGAGGCTGCGGTCCTGCCGTTCCTGGCGGCACCCTGATCGGCTCTGATCGGCCCTGGCCGCGTGGCAGTATGCGCGGCATGGGTTTTCTTCGAGGAAACGGGAAGCTCGTCGCCTGGTCGACGGTGTTCGTGGTGACGCAGGGTGCCATCGTGCGGGTGCTCGGCCCGGCCGCGGGCATCGCGGTGCTGAGGACGCAGACGGCACCGTCGGCGCGGGCGTACCTCGCGGCCCTCGACGGCCTGGACGGGGTGCAGACCGTCCGCTACCGCCGGCACTTCTACGTCGACTTCGTGCACCCGCTCGTCTATGCGGTGGCGCTGCGGGCCGGGGTTCGGCGTCTCGACGAGCTTGCGCCGCTGCCGCCGGCGGCGAAGCGGATCCTGCTTGCCGCGCCGGTCGCCTCCGCCGCCGGTGACTATCTCGAGAACGTCGCCGGGCTGTACCTGCTCGACCACCGGGACCGGGTCACCGACCCGGTGATCCGCACGACCACCGCGATCAGCACCACCAAATGGGTGCTGGCGCTGGGAACGCTCGCCTACCTGACGCGTGGGTTCGCGCGG
Organism: Prescottella subtropica; assembly: GCF_005434945.1. Lineage (GTDB taxonomy): Bacteria > Actinomycetota > Actinomycetes > Mycobacteriales > Mycobacteriaceae > Prescottella > Prescottella subtropica. The sequence goes on from NZ_SKCH01000015.1 coordinate 78,995, forward strand.
GCGTGGCGGCGCTGACCTACCGGCCGAGCAGGGTGCGCAGGATGTCGTCGGCGTGCGTCCACAGCACCGCACCGCCGATACCGGGCACGATGTGGCGGCGGGCGCCGGGGATGCGGGCGGTGAGACCGACACCCAGGTCGGGGGAGTGGCTGGTGTCCTGCTCGCCGAACCACACGTCCACCGGGGCGTCGATCGCCGATGGATCGAACGGCCACCGTTCCATCGCCAGCACGGTGTCGCGGGCGTAGCCGGCGGGGCCGGGCGCGAACGCGTCGCGCAGGGCGGTCCGGTACGCGGTCTCGAACCCCGGATCGCGGTAGACCGCCAGATCCGAGTCGGGACTCGCGCCGATCACCATCTGCCACATGGCGTCCGCGTCGAACGCCGCGAACACCTGTTCCGCGGCACCCGGATCCGACGCCGTCAGCGCGATCAGGTCGCGGAGCTGCTCGGGCAGCACATCCGCGAACCGCGGATCGGCGATCTCGTCGGCCGGGGACACCAGAGCCAGCGGTCCGACGACCCCCGCTGCCGCGCACGCGAGCGCGAACGGGGCACCCTGCGAATTGCCGACCGCCGCCGGCCGACCCAGACCGCGCAGTGCGGCGAACTCGGTGACGTCGTCGGCGCACGTGTGAAAGGTCTTGCCGGGCAGCATCGTCGACGCGCCGAGTCCCGGACGGTCCAGTGCGATCAGCCGCACACCCAGTCCGGCGACCGTGGACGCGCCGAACCCCAGCGATCCGGTCGTCGCGGCACCCGGAAACAACAACACCGGAACCCCTTCCGGGGCACCCCATTCCGACCAGGCCAGGTCCCGGCCGTCGGCCAGACGGACAGTGCCGGTGCGGGCGGGAGCGGAAACGTCGACAGTCACGAGGAACGATTGTCGCGCACACGGACGCCGAGGCGCGACCGGTTTTTCCGTTTCGAGCTACCCCGCCCGGTCGGCTGAAGGGTCCCTTCGTTCGCCTCAGCCGCACAAAGGGTCCCTTCAGCTGACCTTCAGCTGAAAGGCCCACCCCGGCGGATGCCGTGTTCCGGCCACAATGGCACGGTGACTCCCATGTCTTCCCGTCAGTTCCCCCAGGCCGGTCCCGACACGTGTTCGGTGTTGTCGGTGGATGAGCCGTTGCCCGGCACCGCGGCGCAGGTGGCCGGGTGGGTGTGTGTGGAGTATCCGGGGGCGTGGGGGCGGGACGTGCTGGACGGGACGGCGTTGGGTGCGGAGTTGGCGGGGGCGCTGGCGGATCGGGCGGATGCGGCGGGGGTGCGGATCATGTTCATCCGCCGTCCGGGGCGCGGCGACCAGGATCTGCGTCGTCGGACGGTGCTGCTCGCGAACTCCGATCCGGAACACACGTGGTGTGAGCGGCTGGAGATCGGGGAGGTCACCGATCTGCTCGACGTCGACTTCACCCGCGTCACGGGGCCGGCGCCGGGGCTGGGGGAGCGGGTCGACGGTCCGATCGTGCTGGTGTGCGCGCACGGCAAACGGGACCAGTGTTGTGCGGTGCTGGGGCGTCCGGTCGCGGCGACGTTGGCCGCCGAGTTCCCGGGCGCGGTGTGGGAGTGTTCGCACACCGGCGGGCACCGGTTCGCGCCGTCGACGATCCTGTTGCCGACCGGGGTGACGCACGGCCGGCTCACCCCGGCCGAGAGTGTGTCGGCGGTGCGGGCCGCGGCGGCGGGCGGCGTGTATCTGCCGGGGTTGCGGGGGCGCAGTTTCTGGGGTCCGCGCGGGCAGGTCGCGGAGGTCGCGGTCCGCCAGGAGATCGTTGCCGATGTGAACGATCTCACCGTCGACGAGCACGCCGTGGCGCCCGTCGTGACACATCGGGACGGCCGCCGGTGGCAGGTGACGGTGGCGTCCCACGAGCTGCCGGCGCGTCCGGCGAGTTGCGGTGCCGCCGCGAAACCGCCGCGTCCCGTCGTGGCCGCGGACATATGTGAACTCCCCGCCGGAATTCCGGCGGGGAGCATCACCTAGCGATTCGTCAGACCGCGATTTCCAGGGAGCGGATGAGCCCGAAGTTGTTTGCGAGGAAGGCTTCCGCGGAATCGTCGAGAATATTCATCCACTCGTCGTGCAACGGCGGAGCCTCGGTTCCGGTCAGTGTGGACGTGTAGCTGCAGTTCCGGTAGCCCATGATGTCGTTCTTCTTGTCCTTCTTCCACTTCTTGAAAAGCTCGCCCTGCTTCTCGACGTGGAATTCCGGATAGTCGGTCCGATCGACCAGGTCCCGAATGTAGGCGGCCTGGAAGTCGATCTCCTCGGTCGCGTTCCGGAGAGATTCCTCACGGGCACGCCACTGTTCGATGTCACGTTCGCGGGCCTCGTGGTCCGGCAATGCGATGCGGCCCAGGACGACGTCCCGCACGTACCACGCCTGGGCGTCGAACATGTTGAACGTGAAGTACTGGTCCTGCATGCCGAGGAAGTACAGCTGCGGGTCGGCCTGCGAGACGACGCCCTTGTAGATGCCGCGCGGGTACAGCCGGTTCTTGGTCTGCAGTGTCAGCTCGTCCGGCAGGAACGGGAAGTGGTGCTGGTAGCCGGTGCACAGGATGATCGCGTCCACCTCACGGCTGCTGCCGTCCTGGAAATGCACTGTGTGACCGTCGATCTCGGTGAGCAACGGCACCTCGGAGAAGCCGGCCGGCCAGTCGTGGCCCATCGGCTGCGACCGGTAGCTGAACGTCACCTCGGCGGCACCGTACTTGACGCACTGGGTGCCGATGTCCTCGGCGGAGTAGCTGCTGCCGACGAGCAGCAGGCGCTTGCCGGTGAACTCGCGGGCGTCCCGGAAGTCGTGGGCGTGCAGGACCCGGCCGGGGAAGTCCTCGATGCCCTCGAACGTCGGGACGTTCGGTGTCGAGAAATGCCCGGTCGCGACGATCACGTGGTCGAACAGTTCGGTCTCGAGTTCGCCCTTGGTGTGGTCGGCGACGGTCACCGCGAAGCGGCCGGGGCCGTCCTCGGACGGGACGTGCTCGACCCAGCGGACGGCGGTGTCGAAGCGGATGTACTTGCGGACGTCGTCTTGATCGACGCGTCCCATGATGTAGTCGTGCAGCACTGCCCGCGGAGGGTAGGACGGGATGGGTCGGCCGAAATGTTCCTCGAAAGAATAGTCGGCGAACTCCAGGCATTCCTTCGGTCCGTTGGACCACAGGAAGCGGTACATGCTTCCGTGCACCGGTTCGCCGTGTTGATCGAGACCCGTGCGCCACGTGTAATTCCACATGCCGCCCAGATCGCTCTGCTTTTCGTAACAAACAATTTCGGGCATCGACCCAAGACCTGATTTGCGTGCCGACTCGAATGCCCTCAGCTGTGCGAGACCACTCGGACCTGCTCCCAGAATCGCGATCCTTGGCGTCAAAGTTTTCTCCCTATTTTCGTCGGTTCCCCCTATCCTGCTTAGCACAGCGAAAGAGGGTTTGGCGAACTCGACGAGGCCGCCGCGATCGAAATTCTGTGCGATCGACGGGGGTGGATACCGGGTGTCACCAGGGGGTTCGCGTCACAGGGGTGTCACCAGTGGATGCCGGGGATCCGGCGGCCGATCCGGCGGCCGATCCGTGCCACCGACGCCGTCGTGCCGGTCGGTTTTGTCCGATTTCCTGTAGGGTCGGGGGCGGCCTCCGGGGTGCCCGGGGGCTCGCCGGCCTCCCCGCGGGCGGCCGGCGAGTCCGGGTAGGCGTGGTACATCTGCGACAGGGCGCGGTCCTTGAGTCGCGGTGCGAAGATCGCGCCGAACTCGGCGAGCGTGCCGACGGGGACGTCGATGCGTTTCGGCTTCTCGATCAGGGCGCGGACGATCATCGCGGCGGCCTTCTCCGGGCTGACGGCGGGGCCGGCGTTGTAGTTGCCGGACGGCGCGATCATCGGGGTGCGCACGAGCGGCATGTGGATGGTGGTGAACGTGACCCCGTCCGACAGGGTCTCGGCGGCGGCCACGTCGGCGAACCCGTCGAGCGCGGACTTGCTCGCCACGTACGCCGCGAACCGCGGGGTGCGGGCCTGCACGCCGGCGGTGCTGATGTCGACGATGTGCCCGAAGCGGCGGGCTCGCATCTGGGGCAGCAGGGCGAGGGTCACCCGTACCGCGCCGAAGTAGTTGACGGCCATCGTCCGCTCGAAGTCGTGCAACCGGTCGGTGGAGCGGTCCAGGCCGCGCCGGATCGAGCGGCCCGCATTGTTCACCAGCATGTCCACGTGGTCGTGTTCGGTGAGGATCGCTTTCATGGTGCGGTCGACGGCCTCGGCGTCGGTGATGTCGCACGGGTACGCGTACGCCGATCCTCCGGTCTCGCGGATCTGCGAGACGACGGCGTCGAGTTCGTCGGCGCGGCGGGCGAGCAGCAGTACCGTCGCGCCCTTGCCGGCGACCGCGACCGCCGCGGCCCGGCCGATCCCCGACGAGGCGCCGGTGACGACGACGGTGCGGCGCACGAGCGGTCCGGCCGGGTCGTCGCGTCGGGCCCGGTCCGGGTCGAGATGCTCACGCCAGTACGACCACAGCACACCGGCGTACGACGGGAACGGCGGCACCGCGATCCCGCTGTCGCGCAGGGCGTCCCGGGTCTGCTCGGTGGTGAACCGGGTGGGCAGCGTGAGGTGGTCGAGGAGCACCGGCGGGATGCCCAGCCGGTGCAGTATCAGGTCGCGCAGACCCCGCGCCGGCGGCGGCGGGTCGAGCACCGGCCGGGCGACGATGCCCGGCAGATCGGCCACCGGCGTCGGCGCGTGCGCGGCTTTCGCGAGGGCCGCGTAGATCTGCCGGATCGGCTGGTCGTCGGGGGAGACGAGGTGGAAGGTGCGGCCGTCGAGGCCGTCGCACAGCATCAACTCGACGAGGGCCGCGGCGACGAAGTCGACCGGCACGATGTTGGTGTAGCCGAGTTTCGGGACCGCGACCGGTAGGGCGGCCGGCAGCGCGGCGAGCGCCGCGATCAGTGGGAACAGATAGTAGGGGCCGTCGATCTTGTCGGCCTCGCCGGTGACCGAACTGCCGACGACCGCGGCCGGCCGGTAGATCCGCCACCGCGCCCCCGACGCCCGCACCAGTTTCTCGGCCTCGAACTTGGTGCGGTGGTACGGCGTCGGGAAGTGCTGGCCCAGGTCGACGTCGTCCTCGGTGAACCGGCCCCGATGATCGCCGGCCACCGCGATCGACGACACGTGGTGCAGCGTCGCACCCACGCGGGCGGCGAGGTCGATCACCGCGCGGGTGCCGTCGATGTTGGTCGCCGCCTGCTCCTCGCCGGCCGTCAGGTCGTAGATCGCCCCGAGGTGCAGGACGTGCTCCGCGGCCGGCGGCTCCGACGCGAGTCCCAGGCCCGGTGCGGTGAGATCGCCGACGAGCGCGTGGACCCGGCCGCCGCCCGGCCATCCGGCGGCCAACCGGTCCAGTGCCGGGCGCGACGCCGGCCGGACCAGCACGTGGACCTGCGCCGACGGGTCGCGTTCGAGGAGCCGCTCGATCGTGTGCCTGCCGAGGAAACCCGTGCCGCCCGTGACGATGTACGTGGCCATACCCGGAACCTACTCCGAAGTAAGGACGGCGGCCAGGGTTCGGGGAACGGTGCCGGCATCGGGCTTCACTAGGCTCACTCGTATGGCGGACGGTACTCGGCCACCGACTCTCGGTGAGATCATTCGGCGGCAGCGTGAACTCGCGGCGGTGCCGATGCGGACGTTCGCGGAGATGGTGGGGATCTCGAATCCGTATCTGTCGCAGATCGAACGGGGTCTGCGGGCGCCGAGCGAGCGGGTGCTCGACGCGATCGCCGAGCATCTGCACACGTCGGCGGATCTGCTCACCGCGCAGTCCCGTCAGCCCGAGGACGTCTCGGACGTGGTGGCCGCGATCCGGCGGGACGCGGATCTGACCAACGCGCAGCGGGCCACGCTCGCGGAGATGTACGAGACGTTCCGTGAGGTCACGGTCGAGAAGCGGCGACGCGGCGCAGCGCCGGCAGCCAGACCCGATCCAGGACGTCCGGATCGGTGATCATCCCGAGGTGCCCGGTGTCGACGCGGTACCGGGTGACGTGGTCCGCCGGTGTCGATGCGTGTTCGGCCAGCGCCCACATCTGCCGTTCGGGGACGATCCGGTCGCGGGTGCCGGCGAGCAGGGTCAGCGGGCAGGTGATCGCCCCGAGGTCGACGACGCGGCCGCCGACGTCGAGCGTCCCGCGGACCAGTTCGTTGCGGGCGAACAGGTGCCGGAGCGTCCACCGGTAGACGCCCGCGGGGACGCCGGTGGGGGCGTCGAGCCAACTCTGCAGCGCGATGTACGCGTCCACGCGGGCGGGATCGCCCAGGTGGGTCCACAGGTCGGCGAGCCGGGCGCATTCCTCGGGCGAGTCGGCGGCCCGGAGCGCGACACCGTGGGCGAGGGCGGTGGGGTGGAACCGGGGGCCGGGGCAGTGCGCGGCGAGCCGGTGCGACGGTGCATCGAGCGTGAAGTCGATCGGGGCCGCCGCGGCGGTGAGACCGGCGACGCGTTCGGGATGCAGCGCGGCGACGATCGCGGCCAGCCAACCGCTCTGCGAGTAGGAGATCAGGTGCGCGCGACCACCGAGACCGGCGACGGCGTCGTCGATCACGGCCACCAGGTCCGTGATGCCGACGTCCGGGGCAGTCGACGGCGTCCATTCGATGCAGTGGACGCCGGTCAGTCCGGCGCGGAGGGCGGTGCCGATCAGGCTACAGCCGTCGGTCAGGTCGACGACGGTGGAACGGTGCCCGGACAGCGGCGGCAGCACCAGGGCGGGGACCGCCGGCCCGGTCGGCGAGAACGCCCGCAGCCGGGCCGCCGGCCACGTGCGCACGACGGTGGAGGGATGCGCGAACGTCGTCGGCCGCCGGCTCGCGGCCACCCGCGCGTACTCGGCCCAGGTCGTGAGTGCCCGCAGCGGTGACAGCGTTGTGGCGGTGAGGAAGTCGAGTGTCGCGCGCATGGGGTTCCTTCCGGAATGGACGCGTCGGCCCCGGCCGGTTCGGGAGGAACCGGCCGGGGCCTGTCGGGGGTGGCGTCGGGTTACGCGAGTGCGGTGCGCGCGGCCGTGGTGACGGCCGAGTTGACGCTCTGCACCAGCGAGGTCTGCGCGTCCACGACGGCTGCGACCCAGTCGAGCTTGACGACACGGGCGATCGACCGGTCGAAGTCGACGATCGACGACACGGTCTGCTCGTAGACGTCGAGGGCGAGGTTGCCGCTCGTCTTCGCGGCGTCGACGAGCTTCGCGGGGCTCGGGACGGTCGCGGTGTTCGAGGCGGTCGCGGTCTGTGCAGCCATGGGGTCTCCTTCGGAAGGGCGGAACAACTATTAGCAAGTTAGCATGATGATTGCTAAATCGCTCGGTGGAGACCGCCCGTCACCCGAAAACGTATGTGCCGGGAGCGGATCCGACGACCGGGTGCTTCGCGCTGCCCATCGCCGGCGGGGCCTGCAGCTCGCCGGCCCGCTTGTTCGACCACACCGCCCAGTCCTCCCACCAGGAGACGGGCCGGCGCTCGGCCGACGCCCGCCACGCCTCGGGCGTGGTCGGGGCCGTCGGAGCTGTGTGGTTCTCGGGCGCCCCGCACACCTCGATCCAGCTCTTCTTGCCCGGCGGGTTGACGATGCCGGCGATGTGCCCGCCGTTCGAGAGCACGAAACGCACCTTCCCGCCGAACAGTGCGGTCCCCGCGAACGACGACTGCCACGGCACGATGTGGTCGTCCTGCGCGCCCACGAGATACACGTCGCAGGTGGTCTTCGACAGCGAGATCTGCTGCCCGTTGATCGTGAACGCCCCTGCCGCGAGCTGATTCTCACCGTAGAGCGTGCGCAGATACGTGCTGTGCATCGACGCGGGCATCCGGGTGGAGTCTTCGTTCCAGGCCAGGAGGTCGAACGCCTGCGGTGGCTCACCGAGCATCCAGCGGCTCACCCAGTACCGGAAGATCAGGTCGTTGGCGCGCAGCAGGTCGAACGTCTGCCCCATGTCCTTGCCGTCCAGGTATCCGGCCCGCTTCATCACCAGATCGACCTTGGCGAGGGTCTCGGGATCGGTCAGCAGCCCCAGTTCGCCCGGGCTGCTGTAGTCGAGCAGCGTGTTCGCCAGCGTCAGGGTGCCCATGCGGGGATCGTCGATCGCGGCCAGGTAGCCGGCCGTGATCGAGGCCATCGCGCCGCCGAGGCACAGCCCGACGAGGTCGATCGTCGACGCCCCGGTGATCTCGAGGGCGACGTCCATCGCCGCCGACACCCCGTCGGTGAGGTAGTCGTCGAACCCGACCTCGCTCATCGACTCGTCCGGGTTCCGGTAGGAGATGAGGAAGACGGTCCGGCCGTGGCGGACGGCCCACTCGACGAAGCTGCGGCCCGGGCCGATGTCCATGATGTAGAACTTGTTGATCCACGGCGGGCACGCCAGCAGCGGCACCGCATGGACCTGCTCGGTCTGCGGCGTGTACTGGATCAGCTCGATCAGATCGTTGCGGTAGACGACCTTGCCCGGCGTGACCGCCATGTTCTCGCCGACGGTGAATGCGGTGTCGTCGATCCGCTTGGGCCGGCCGCCGCGTTCGACGAGGTCCTCGAGCAGGTACGACGCCCCGCGGGCCAGGCTCTTGCCGCCGGTGGCGATCGCGCGGGTGGCCACCGCCGGATTGGTGAAGGGGCTGTTGCTCGGTGCGGCGACGTCGAGCAGCAGGTTCGTCAGCTGCCGGGCCTTGGCGGTCGTGGCCGGGTCGTCGGCGCCCGCATCGACGAGACTGTCGACGTACGAGCGGGTGCACAGGTACCAGCGCAGGATCGCGAAGTACGCGGGATTGTCCTGCCAGGCGCTGTCCCGGAATCGCGGATCCGTGGGGACGGGGGTCGCGGCGGTCGCCCCGATCGCGACGCGGGCCACATCGGGCGGGATCTGCGCCAGCGACAGGGCCAGCTTTCCGGTCGCGGCGGCGACCGCGGTGGGATTGCGGGCCGCGTTCTTGGCGACGGAGGCGCCCGCCGCGAGCCACCCGGCCGGATCGACGCGGGACGAGATCGAACGCAGGGTCTTATCGAGCACGGTTTCCCCCGGCGGCAGCGGTGTTCACGGGGCCGAGGTAGCGCAGCAGCATCTGCGCGACGCACACCGGACGCTCGATGCCGAGCGCGTCGAAGGTCAGGGTCACCGCCACCTGGTAGCCGCCCGCGCACGGCTCGACCGAGGTCACCTCGGCGACCGCGCCGACCGACGAATCCACCGGGACCGGGGCGGGGAAGCGGACCTTGTCGAGCCCGTAGTTGATCACCTGGGCGGCGTCGGTCACGTCGAGCAGGTCGAAGACGAGTTCGACGGCCAGGGACAGCGTCAGGTAGCCGTGCGCGATCGTCGTGCCGAACGGGCCGTTCGCGGCGCGCTCGGCATCGATGTGGATCCACTGGTGGTCGTTGGTCGCGTCCGCGAACAGCGCGATCTGATCCTGCGTGATCAGGACGCGCCGGGAGGCGCCGAGGCTCGTGCCGGCGAGCGCGGGCAGGTCGGCCATCGTGATGTGGTGGGTGGTCGGAGTGTCGATCGTGTCGGTTGTCATTCGTCCCCATGTATTCGAATCGGTAGGACGCCCAAATAATTGAATCGGTCACGCAGATGCGTCGATTCCCCCCGGGCGTCACACACTGGTGCGGTGATCGGCCGACTCCGAAAATCGACGAGTCGGGCGCCGCTGAGGAGGATCGTATAGCGGAGATCGGTGTTGCGCAGCGCGAATGTGGAGCCAGCCATGTCGGTCGTTTGACCAGGTTGAGTCGATGTTTGACCGATTTGTTCGGGATCGGGAATTGTCTGACCACACGCCACGTGCGGCGTTTACGAAAATGCAATGAGTGCAAACTCGAGAAAATTCGCATACTGATTCCGTGCGTTTTTCTCGGCCGTCGCCGTTCTACTCGAAAGTAAGAATGGAGGTCACGGTAATTGTGTGGACGGTTTCGCTGCCGGCGCAGGCCGGCCGCGTCGGTTCGCCCTCGCTACATACCCCCTGGGGTATAATTGTGGGCACTGTGTCGCACGTCGAGGAGGAGAGAGCATGAAGGTCGTCATCGTCGGAGGAGTCGCCGGCGGCATGTCCGCCGCCACCCGTCTGCGCCGGCTGGACGAGTCCGCGGACATCGTCGTGTTCGAGCGCGGCGCGCACGTGTCGTTCGCGAACTGCGGCCTGCCCTACTACGCGGGCGGCGTCATCGAGGACCGTGACGAACTGCTGCTGCAGACCCCGGACAGCCTCGCCGCCCGGTTCCGGCTCGACGTCCGCGTCCGCAGCGAGGTCGCCGCGATCGACCCGGACGCCCGCACCGTCACCGTCCACGACCTCGCGACGGGGGACACCTACGTCGAGAGCTACGACGAGCTGGTGCTCAGCACCGGCGCGAGTCCCGTCGTGCCGCCGCTGCCCGGCGTGGAGCGCGCCCTGATCCTGCGTGACGTCGAGGACGTCGACCGGCTGGTGCGGAACATGGAAGCGGCTCGCAGCGCCGTCATCGTCGGGGCCGGGTTCATCGGCGTCGAACTCGCCGAGAACCTGCGCCTGCGCGGCCTGGACGTCACCGTCGTCGAACTCGCCGACCAGGTCCTCGCCCCGCTCGACCCGGAGATGGCGTCCCCGGTCGCCGACCGGATGCGTGAGCACGGCGTCCGTCTCGAACTCGGCGCCCAGCTCACCGGCATCGGCGCGACCACCGTCGACCTGGCGGACGGGCGCACCGCCGCCGCCGACGTCGTCGTCATGGCCATAGGTGTCCGCCCCGAGAGCGCACTCGCGAAACTGGCCGGCGCCGAGATCGGGGAACGCGGCGGTGTCGTCGTCGACGATCGGATGCGCACGTCGATCCCGCACGTCTACGCGGTCGGTGACGCCGTCGAGAAGCGGGACGCCGTCGGCGGCGGTGCCGCGATGATCCCGCTCGCCAACCCGGCCAACCGGCAGGGCCGGCTCGTCGCCGACGTGATCGCGGGTAGGGAGGTTCGCGGCCGGCCTTCACGGGGCACGGCGATCGTCGGGGTGTTCGGGCTGATCGTCGCCGCGACCGGTTGGAACGAGAAGCGGTTGCGCGCGGAAGGGCGGGCGCACCGTGTCATCCATACCCACCCGCAGTCGCACGCCGGCTACTACCCGGGCGCGGAGCAGATGTCGATCAAACTGTTGGTCGACCCCGACACCGACGCCATCCTCGGCGCCCAGGCCGTCGGCGGCGACGGCGTCGACAAGCGCATCGACGTCATCGCGACCGCGATGGCCGGCGGGCTCACCGCGTCCGACCTCGCCGACCTCGAACTCGCCTACGCGCCGCAGTTCGGGTCCGCGAAGGATCCGGTGAACATGCTCGGCTACATCGCCGACAACCTGCGCACCGGTGCCACCCGCACCGTGCAGTGGCACGAACTCGATACCCTGGTCGCTGGTGGCGCGTCGCTCGTCGACGTCCGCACCGCCGACGAGTTCGCGGTCGGCGCCGTCCCAGACGCCGTCAACGTGCCACTCGACGAGATCCGCGACCGGGTCGCCGACCTGCCGGCCGGTCAGCTGATCGTGCACTGCCAGGTGGGCCAGCGTGGCCACACCGCGGCCCGCCTGCTCGAACAGCTGGGACGGCCCGCCGCCAACCTCGACGGCGGCTACAAGACGTGGGACGCCGGACGGCGTGCCACCGCATCATCCGCACATCCGGAAGGAATCATCCATGCGTGAAATCGACGTGACCGAGCTCGAGACGGTCCTGGCGGCCGGTGCCCCCCTCATCGACGTACGCGAGCCCGACGAGTTCGCCGAGGCCCGCGTGCCCGGCGCCCACTCGATTCCGCTCAGCGAATTCGTCTCCCGGGTCGACGAGGTGCCCGTCGACGGCGCCGTCTACGTCATCTGCGCCATGGGTGGCCGCAGCGCCCAGGCCGCCGAATACCTGGTGGCCCGCGGCCTGGATGCCGTCAACGTCGTCGGCGGCACCATGGCGTGGCTGCAGTCCGGCCGCACCGTCGAATCCGGCAGCTAGTGGTCGTCGGCGTTAGTTCGTCGGGGGTCAGGCGGCCTCCCCGAGTTCCGGAGCAGGCGCGTCCGGTTCGTGGCGCCGGAGCCGCGCCAAGTAGTCGTTGAGATCCGCGCGGGTGTACC
>NZ_SKCH01000016.1 GCF_005434945.1 Prescottella subtropica
GTGAACACCAGTCAAACTCGGAGACCGTCAGGCGCTCCCCGTACAACCTCGTTTTCCCTCGCTGACCTGTGAAGATCGCGTCCGGGTCGGTGTCCGTGTCGCTCTGACCTGGAATAAGTTACGCGAACCATCCGACAAACACCAAATCGCCAGGTCAACGGCGGTAAACGGCAGCGGAGAGGCGTCGTACGGCCGTATTCGGCCCCGGACAGCCCTCCCGGCCGGGACTGGAACGCACCCGATCAGGTCAGGGAACCCAGTACTTGGCAGCCAACTCCTCGACGAGCGGGTCGTCGTCGGCAACTTCGTCGAGCGCGGCCAGGTCTCCGTCGATCGCGACCAACCTCGGGTCGTCGCCCTCGAACTCCTCGACCGGATGCCCGCCGTTCTCGACGAGTTGCCGCAGCAGCTTCTCGCGGACACGGGTCTTCAGTGAATCGCTCACCCCTCCGAGCATGGTGCCGGCGACTGCTCTTGTCGAGGGCTCCACAGATGCTCTTACCGCGGGTCGCACAGGAGAGGGGGGCCGGCGGAGGGGCGTCACGGCCTGTCGGAACGAGAAAGGCCCCGGTGGACTGTGTCCACCGGGGCCTCTCCGAGCTGCCTGCGAGAATCGAACTCGCGACCTTTTCATTACGAGTGAAATGCTCTACCGACTGAGCTAAGGCAGCGTGCCTTTCGGCGCGTGCGAGTTTATCCTGACACCCCGCCCCCAATGCAAATCGGGCATCCGGCTACCGGTACTCGGCGCCGATCCGCGCGATGAGGGCGTCGAGCGCGAACTTGGGCTTGACGTTCCGGTCCAGCGCCTCACGGCAGTGCAGGATCGCCTCGACGCAGCGCAGCAGTCCCTCCCTGGAGGTGCGTTCCGCGAGGTCGTCGGACTGCTCTGCCATGTCCGGGTGGTTCGATGCGGCGGCCGAGCCGAACGATCGGGCCAGCGCATCCCGGTACAGACCGGCAAGATCCATCAAAGCGCGGTCGAGGGCGTCGCGTCCGGTGCGGGTCGCACGCGACTTCTGTCGACGCTCGAGATCCTTGAGGACACCGGCTGATCCGCGCAGTGCTCCCGCGGCACCCTTACCGGTGCCGCCGGCGCCGAGCGCCGTCCGCAGTTCCTCGGTCTCGCGTTCGTCGCGTGCGGTCGTCAGTTCCTTGGCTTCCTGATCGGCGGCCCGCACCAACTCCTCCGCCGCGGCATATCCGGTACCCGGACGCATCGCCGCGTGCGCGATCGCGAGGGCACGCTTGCGTCGGGCACGAGCATCCTCGTCCGTGGCCAACCGGCGCGCACGACCGACATGGCCACCACAGATCGATGCGGCCCACCCCGCGGCGGCGGCGTCGATACCGTCCCGTTCCCGCAGCACCCGGGCGATCGAGTCCGTGGACGGCGTGACCAACGGGATGTGCCGGCACCGGGACCGCAGTGTCACCGAGATGTCCTGCGGATCGACCGACGGCGCGCACAGCAGGAACACCGTCCGGTCCGGCGGCTCCTCCACCACTTTCAGCAGAGCGTTGGCGGCGCCCTCGGTGAGACGGTCGGCATCCTCGACGACGACGATCTGCCACCGGCCCGTGCTCGGGCGACGCGACGCCGTCTGCACGATCGCGCGCATCTCCGAGACCGAGATACTCAGGCCCTCCGGGACGATCCGTCGGACATCGCCGTGGGTGCCGGCCGTCGTCGTCGTACACGCCTGGCACTCACCGCAGCCGGGCACGCCGTCGGACGTGCACTGCAGTGCCGCCGCGAAGCACAGCGCCGCGACGGAACGACCGGACCCGGGCGGGCCGGTGAACAGCCACGAGTGCGTCATCCGGGATCCGGCGTCCCCGCCGCGGGCCGCCGTCGCGGCAGCCGTCAACTCCGTTTCGACGTGCCCCTGGCCGACCAGTCGTTCGAATACACCCGCCACGCGCCGAGCCTAGCGATCCGAACCGACAGCGACGACGGTCACGACTTCTTCGCCGCCGCCTTCTTCGCGACCGCCTTCTTGGCCGGAGCCTTCTTCGCTGCGGCCTTCTTCGCCGCCGCCTTCTTGGCCGGAGCCTTCTTCGCGGCGGCCTTCTTCTTCACCGGGCCGCGGGCACGACGGTCGGCCAGCAGTTCGGAGGCACGTTCGTCGGTGATCGACTCGACCTCGTCGCCCTTGCGCAGGCTCGCGTTGGTCTCACCGTCGGTGACGTACGGGCCGAAGCGACCGTCCTTGATCACCATCGGCTTGCCGGTGGCGGCGTCGTTGCCGAGTTCCCGCAGGGCTGCGGTGGCCGCGGCCTGGCGTCCACGCCGCTTGGGTTCGGCGTAGATCTTGAGCGCCTCTTCCAAGGTCACCGTGAACATCTGGTCCTCGTTCTCGAGCGAACGGGAATCCGTGCCCTTCTTCAGGTACGGCCCGTACCGGCCGTTCTGCGCGGTGATCTCTTCCTTCGACTCCGGGTCGACGCCGACGACCCGCGGCAACGACAGCAACTTGAGGGCGTCCTCGAGCGTGACGGTCGCCAGATCCATCGACTTGAGCAGCGATCCGGTGCGCGGCTTGGGGCCGGCCACCTTCTTCGCGGCCTTCTTCGCCGGCGCCTTCTTGGCAGCCTTCGTCGTGGCAGTGCCGTCGGCGGCCGTCTCGACGGGAACGACGGCAGGCTCGGGTTCGGGCGTCGGCTCGGGCAGGATCTCCGTGACGTACGGGCCGAATCGGCCCTCCTTCGCGACGATCTCGTGCCCGCTCAGCGGGTCGATACCGAGCTTGCGTCCCTCCTGCGGCGTCGAGAACAGCTTCTCCGCATATTCGGGGGTGAGTTCGTCCGGCGGCAGATCGTCGGGCAGGTTCGCCCGCTGCGAGACCAGCTCGTCCGGGTCGGCACCCTCGGCGGAATCCTGGACCATGCGCTCCAGATACGGACCGAACCGGCCGACCCGCACGTGGACCTCACGGCCCTCGGCGTCGTCGAACAGGCGGATCGAGTTGACCTCGCGGGCGTCGATGCCCTCGAGATTCTCGCCGACCATCTTCTTCAGGCCACCGGCCGCCGCGATCGAATCGTCCGCCGCCTGCGTGTCACCGAAGTAGAAGTGCGACAGCCAGTTGCCCCGCTGCTCCCGGCCACCGGCGATCTCGTCGAGATCGTCCTCCATGGCCGCCGTGAAATCGAAGTCGACCAGCCGGCCGAAGTGCGCCTCGAGCAGGCCGATCACCGCAAACGCGACCCACGCCGGCACCAGCGCGCTACCGCGCTTGTAGACGTACCCGCGGTCGAGGATCGTCTTGATGATCGACGAGTACGTCGACGGGCGGCCGATCCCGAGATCCTCGAGGGCCTTGATGAGACTGGCCTCGGTGTAGCGGGCCGGCGGATTGGTGGTGTGACCGTCCGGGTCGAGCTTCGTCGCGGTCACCCCCTGCCCCTGGGTGAGCACCGGCAGCCGCGACTCTGCGTCGTCGGACTGACCGCCGGCCTCCTCGTCGACACTCTCGACGTACGCCTTGAGGAAGCCGGGGAACGTGATCGTGCGACCCGACGCCGAGAACGTGCACTCCTCACCGGTACCGGCGGTGCCGGTGATACGCAGCGTCAACGTCGTGCCGCGCACGTCGGCCATCTGCGACGCGACCGTGCGCTGCCAGATGAGTTCGTACAGACGGTACTCGTCGTTCTCGAGACGCGAATGCAACTGGCCGGGCGTCTGGAAGACGTCACCGGCGGGACGGATCGCCTCGTGCGCCTCCTGCGCGTTCTTGACCTT
Source organism: Prescottella subtropica (assembly GCF_005434945.1). Lineage (GTDB taxonomy): Bacteria > Actinomycetota > Actinomycetes > Mycobacteriales > Mycobacteriaceae > Prescottella > Prescottella subtropica. The sequence continues at coordinate 3,749 of NZ_SKCH01000016.1, forward strand.
GCGGGTGTACTGACGCGGCGTCGCATGGACGTACTCGGCGCCGTACAGTTCCGTGGCCTGCGCGCGGGCCGCGGCGATCGCCGACTGCGACAGCGTCGTCGAGTCGGTTCGCATGTAGGTGATGTAGCCGTTCTCGTACAGACGCTGCGCGATCCGCATGGTCCGCTCCGAGGAGAACCGCAACTTGCGGGCGGCCTCCTGCTGCAGCGTCGACGTCATGAACGGCGCATACGGCTTACGCGTGTACGGCTTGTCCTCCGCCGAGGACACGACCAGGTCGACACCTTCGAGCGACTCGGCGAGACGACGCGCGTACGCCTCGTCGATCACCGTCACACCGGTCGACTTGAGCTTGCCGTCCGGGCCGAAATCACGTCCGGCGGCGACCCGGGAGCCGTCCACCGACACGAGGCGGGCACCGAACGCGCGGGGACTGGCCGACGCCCCGGCGTCGAGGGTGGCGGAGATGTCCCAGTACTCGGCGGACCGGAACGCCATCCGCTCCCGCTCCCGCTGCACGATGACACGGGTCGCGACGGACTGGACGCGGCCAGCCGACAACCGCGGCATGACCTTCTTCCACAGAACCGGGCTGACCTCGTAACCGTAGAGACGGTCGAGGATACGGCGGGTCTCCTGCGCGTCGACCAGGTCCTGATCCAGATCACGGGTGTCGGCGGCGGCAGCGAGGATCGCCGGCTCGGTGATCTCGTGGAACACCATCCGGCGGACCGGGACCTTCGGCTTGAGCGTCTCGAGGAGATGCCAGGCGATGGCCTCGCCCTCGCGGTCGGGGTCGGTGGCCAGATAGAGCTCGTCGGCGTCCTTGAGCAGGCTCTTGAGCTCGGTGACCTTCGACTTCTTCTCGGGGCTGACGACGTACAGCGGCTCGAAGTCGCGGTCGACGTTCACGCCGAGACGCGCCCACGGCTCGCCCTTGTACTTGGCCGGCACGTCGGCGGCGCCGCGCGGAAGGTCCCGAATGTGACCGACCGACGCCTCCACCACGTAGTTCTTCCCGAGGTAGGGCGCGATCTTCTTGGCCTTCGTCGGTGACTCGACGATGACGAGGCGGCGCGTGGCAGACGCTCCGTCCGCCGTGCTCTTCTCCCGTGATGCCACCAGTCTGTCCGCACCTTTCCTGCTCGATCAGTGCCGCTGTGCACCTGATGCGAATCTCGTCTCCGCCCCGTTATACCGGGTCCGGTCAGTAACAGGGTGTCACACGCGCAAGACGGCCGCGTATGTCCGTCCCACCATGATCGGTCACGTGTGCGGCCAGTTACGGCGAGCGTCGGGATCGTCCGGTGGTTGCCCGATGTTCTCGGCGAGATGCATCAACCTGCGTCGGCCGGAGATCCGTAGTGCGGGTGCCGTCCCGTGGGCACCGATGATCGTGGGTGCGACCCCGGCCCGCATCAACGACTGCGCCAGCACGGGATGGGTGTCGGGGGCGTGCGGGTCGAGTCCGAGCGTGTACCGCTCGCCGTCGACCTCGACGCGACCGGACGCCAGCACCCACGCCCGCTGCTCGCGGGAACCCGGAATCCACCCGGCGGGCACCGCCTTGACAGCACCCCGCGTCCACCGGGCCGCCAACTCGACCAGGTCCGGCGTGTACGCGGTCCGGACGAGTGGACGCCCCTCCTCCGATCGGGTGACGTCGACGGCGATACCGGTTGCGCGCACCAGATCGGCGATCGCGGCGGCCCGCCACTCGTCGTCGACGACGATCGAGACCCGGACGCCGTCCCCCGAAACGGCCGTCTGCCCCTGGGCAGCCAGCAGTCCCGCGAGGTCGGTGACCGCGGGCGACTCCGACTCGGCGGAGAAGAACGACAACTGCGCCACGCTTGGACAGTAATCCACTGCGGTATCGAATCAGGGCCCGAAACGCATCGAAGCCCGAAACACATCAGGACCCGAAACGCACTCGGCCCCTGACACCGAACCGGTGTCAGGGGCCGAGTGAGGCAGCGGCCGCTGGGACCGGACCTGCCGTTCGTTCAGTTCGTGAACGGATCAGAGCGCGCGAACGCCGGTGGCCTGCGGGCCCTTGGTGCCCTGGCCGACCTCGAACTCCACGCGCTGGTTCTCCTCGAGGCTACGGAAGCCGTTGCCCTGGATCTCCGAGTAGTGGACGAAGACGTCAGCGGAGCCGTCCTCGGGAGCGATGAAGCCGAAGCCCTTTTCGGCGTTGAACCACTTCACAGTGCCCTGTGCCATGCTTTGTCCTTCTCTTTCTTACACCGGATTCGATGGACAACAGCACTTCTGGTCCACCGGGCCGGTTCCGACCGCTGTACTTTCTCGATTCCCCCTCAGGAACGCGCAAGCACCGCGCTCGCAACATCGATCCTGCGGGCGTTAAACGAACACAGAAGCTGCGACCAGGTCACAGTCAACCACGTCTGACGGCGGTGCGACAGTCGAAAGACGAACAAATACTGCAAACGGATGATCTTGCACGGAGTGCCACACCGGTTACCGCCCGGTACACCCCTGACCCCGACTCCACAGCACCCCTCGATATCATCGAAACCGCAGGTCCCGGGCGTGGAGAACGCATCGAACGCGGCCCGAACACTCGTCACGACAATTTTCGGAAGAGGCGCCCGTGAGTCTTTCGTCCCGGTCCCGACACCCGAACGGAAACGGGGACGACTCGTACGGACGGAACCTTCTCGATCGGGTACTGGCCGGCACGCCGCACGGCGAACGGCCGCTGACCTTCTCCGCAGACCTTCCCGCGCGCGAGTCCCGGTACGTCGAGTGGCCCGAATGGTGCGACCCCGTCGCGGTCCGGGCAATGCAGTCCGCAGGTATTCCCCGGCCGTGGAGCCATCAGGCGGAGGCGGCGTCGATCGCGGCCGGCGGCGGACACGTCGTCGTCGCGACCGGAACGGCGTCCGGGAAATCGCTCGTCTATCAACTTCCGGTACTGACCGATCTCGCCGGCGAGTCCCTCGGCACCGCCCTCTACCTGTCCCCGACGAAGGCACTCGGTGCCGACCAGTTGCGCTCGGCCGTGACCCTCACCGCGTCCGAACCCGACCTGACGGCGATCCACCCGTGCGGATTCGACGGCGACACCCCCACCGAGATCCGGCAGTGGGCGCGGGCCCACTCACGGTGGATCTTCACCAACCCGGACATGCTGCACATCGGGATCCTCCGCTCCCATCAGCGGTGGTCCCGGCTGCTGCGCAACCTGCGCTACGTGGTGGTCGACGAATGCCACTCGTACCGGGGCGTGTTCGGGTCGAACGTGGCCCTGGTGCTGCGCCGACTGCGCCGGCTCGCCGCCCGGTACGGCGCGGACCCCGTCTTCGTGCTGGCGAGCGCGACGACGTCCGACCCCGGCGCCGCGGCGTCCCGACTGGTCGGTGCCCCGTGTGCGGAGGTCACCGAGGACGGCTCCCCCCACGGCCCGCGCACGATCGCCCTGTGGGAGCCCCCTCTGCTCGAATCCGTGACCGGCGAGAACGGTGCACCGGTGCGGCGGGCCGCGGGCTCGGAAGCGTCGCGGATCATGGCCGATCTGCTGGTGGAAGGCGCCCGGACACTGACGTTCGTGCGGTCGCGGCGCGGCGCCGAACTCACCGCCGTCGGCACCCGCCGGCTCCTCGCCGAGATCGACTCCGACCTCCCCGACCGGGTGGCGGCGTACCGGGCCGGCTACCTCGCGGAGGACCGCCGCGACCTCGAGGCCGCGCTCTCCGACGGGCGTCTCCTCGGTGTCGCGACCACCAACGCGCTCGAACTGGGCGTGGACATCGCCGGTCTCGACGCCGTCGTGGTCGCCGGATTCCCCGGCACCGTCGCATCGTTCTGGCAGCAGGCCGGACGGTCCGGGCGCCGGGGCGAGGGCTCGCTGGTCGTGCTCGTCGCCCGCGACGACCCCCTCGACACGTATCTCGTGCACCACCCGTCGGCTCTGCTCGACCGTCCCGTCGAGGCGACGGTCACCGACCCGACCAACCCGTACGTGCTCGGTCCACAACTGTTGTGCGCGGCAACCGAGATGCCGCTGACCGACGCCGAGATCACCGAGCTCGAGGCCGCGGACGTCGTGGCCGCCCTGGCCGCGGACGGGCTGATCCGGCGGCGCCCCCACGGTTGGTTCGTCACCGCGGACGTCGATCCGCACGCCGCCGTCGACATCCGTGGTGGCGTCGGCGGCCAGATCGCGATCGTCGACGGTGAATCGGGGCGGCTGCTGGGGACCGTCGACGCCGGACGGGCCCCGGCCACCGTGCACCCCGGCGCCGTCCACATCCATCAGGGCGACTCGTTCGTCGTCGACCGTCTCGACCTCGACGACGGGATCGCGCTCGTCCACGCGGAGGAACCCGAGTGGACCACGTCGGCCCGCGAGACGACCGACATCACTGTCGTCGACGTCGCCGAACACTCCCGGTACAACGCCGTCGACGTCGCGCTCGTGCACGTCGAGGTGACGCATCGGGTGGTCGGCTACCTGCGGCGCCTGCCGTCCGGTGAGGTGCTCGACTCGGTGGACCTCGACATGCCCGCGCAGACACTGCGGACCCGCGCGGTGATGTACACGATCACCCCCGAACGGCTCGCCGACGCCGGGATCGACGCCGACCGCGTCCCGGGCGCACTGCACGCCGCCGAGCACGCCGCGATCGGGCTGCTCCCGCTCGTCGCGACCTGCGACCGTGGCGACATCGGCGGGGTCTCCACCGCCCAGCACCCGGACACCGGGCTGCCGACCGTGTTCGTCTACGACGGGCACCCCGGCGGCGCGGGGTTCGCCGACCGCGGGCATGCCGAGCTCGAGCGCTGGCTGGACGCGACCCGGTCGGCGATCACGTCCTGCGAATGCGCCGCCGGGTGCCCGTCGTGCGTGCACTCCCCCAAGTGCGGCAACGGCAACCATCCCCTCGACAAGGACGGGGCGGTACAGGTGCTGTCGGCGGTGCTCGACGCGGTCGCCGCCGACTGACCTCGCCCCTCCCGCTCCCCCGGTCACTCCGCCGGACCGGCGCGCGCGACCGCCCGGGCCGGCCCCGACCCGAACGGGACACCACCCGGCGTGACCTCGGTCGAGACCTGCACATCCCATCCGTCGACGACGCATCCGCTCACCTGCGCGCGCATCCGCGACACCACCGACATCGCTACCGGGCACGCCGGTTCGCCGTCCGCCAGTGCCTGCGCCGCCGCGAGCGCACCGAGGTCGGCGGCGGACTGCGCCCGGTGCCGCGCCGCGACCGCCCCACCGAGATGCAGCAGAATCGCGGTCACCGCGACGAGCCCGGCCAGCGCGAAACACGCGAACACCGTGGCACCCCCCTCGTCGTCGCGCACGATCCTCCTCATGCGGTATCCGGGCCGGGTTCCCGCGCGGCGACCGCGTCGGCCGACAACTCCACCAGCGGCAGCAGCGGTACCCGTGCCCGCACCGTCGCGACGACGAACCCACCGTCGTCCCGGAGCGTGATGTCGGCGTCGGGCGGCCCGACCCGGGTGGCGACCGCGACCGCGTCCCGATCCCCACGGGCGGCGAGGCGCGCCGCCTCCCGGGCCGCGTCGATACAGCGGATCTGCGCCGATGCCGCGACGATCGCACCGACACACAGCACCACGACGGTCACGATCGACGCGAGCGCGATGGCCGCCTCGACCGTGACCGCACCGTCGTCCCGGCGCAGGCTCCGGGTCCCGCTCACACCTTCGTCGACAGGGCCTTGTCGATGATCCCGGTGAGCGCGTCGACGATGGAGTCGCCGGTCACGACGGTGTAGAGAATCGCCCCGAACGCCGCGGCCGCGATGGTCCCGATCGCATACTCGGCGGTGCTCATTCCGTCGTCGGCGGTCGCCGCGAGCACGATCCGGGCCTGGATCTCGTGAAACTTGTCCGACCACATGATGTTCCCCTCCATTCGATTCCGGTGCGGCAGTTCCGCACCGGGGTTCCCCCTACCGGTCACAGGAGTCCTCCCGCGAGTACCCCTCCGGCCAACCCGATCACCACGGGGACGATCCCCAGACAGATGAATGCGGGCAGGAAGCACAGTCCCAGCGGGCCGCTGATGAGCACGCCGGCACGTTCCGCGGCCGCGACGGCACGGTCCTCGGCGTCCGCGCGCTGTCCCGCCGCCAACTCGGCGATCCCGCCGGACAACGCGGCACCCGACCGGGCGGAACGCCGCGCCATCCGGGCGAGCGCCTCCGTCGCCGGATCGGTGTCGGTGGCCGCCCACGCGGTGGCCGGGTCGGCGCCCAGCGCGAGCAGGTCCGCGGTGCGGCGCAGCGATTCCGACAACGGTGGCGGCGCGGACGGCGCGACTGCCGCGGCCGCGGTGGACGGCGGCAGACCCGCCTCGAGACACGCCGCGAGCAGATCGAACGTGCCCGCCACCGCCTGCGGATCGGATGCATCCGCGACCGGACCGTCGGCCGGACCACCGGGCGCCACGGCAACCGCACCGCGGAGTCGTCGACGCACCCGGATCCCGCCGGGTGCCACGAGCACGGCACCGGCGGCCAGGACCAGTTGCAGCCACATCAGCGCACCACCCCGTCGACGATCCGATCCGTCCACACCAGCCCGGACGCGACCAGCGCCGTCCCGACGACCAACAGCACGGCACCGAGCCCGCCACCGAGCAGAACCCGGATCGGCGCCGCACCCATCATCTGGCCGAGTCCGACACCGAGCAGCGGCAGACCCGCCAGGACAGCGGCGGTGGCCCTGGCACCGGACAGGCTCGCCTCCGTACGGCTCCGGAACCTCTTGCGGCCCTGCAGGTCCGTGCGCGCGGCGTGCAGCAGATCGGCGAGGGCCAGGCCGCGGTCCTCCGCGACCGTCCACGCCGTCGCGATCCGTCGCAGATCGTCGGCGACGACACTGTCCGGTACGGCGAACCCGGCGGCCGCGGAACCACCCAGTCGGGCGCGTGCCGCGGCTCCCCGGAAGGCGGCGACGGCGGCGTCAGTGCCTCCGACGGCGGCGCCGGTTCCCTTTCCGGTTCCGGCACATTCGTCGGCGGCAGTCGCGCAGGCCACGGCCGGGTGGGCGCCCACGCGCAGTTCCCCGATCACGATGTCGAGGCCCGCGAGCACGCCGTCGCAGGCTCGGTCGCGGGCCGCGGCAGCGCTGCGGCGGCGGTAGCGTCGCCGCAGTGTCGCGACGACGATGGCGGCGGCGACTGCCGGTCCGATCGCACCGGTCACGGCGAGAGGAATGCACACCAGGAAACCGAGGTCGTGCGGGACCGGTCCGTGTCGGGCCGCCCATCGGCGGACCCGGGTGTCCGGCCCCGTCGCCGGTGCACCCGGCTGGGCCGACGTGCGGAACCGGGCGCGGGCGGGATGCGCCGGTGCCGCGACGAACGCGGCCGCCAGGCAGATCAGTGCCGCCGTCATCGAGCACTCCGCGTGTCCAGCAGTTCTCGCAGCGCCCCGGCCGCCGGGCCTGCCCCCGAGTCGCGGGTCCAGGCCGGGACCACCCGCACCACACCCGACGAATCACGGTCGAGCACACCGATTTCGACGAGGCTTCGCATCCCGGACGCGTCCCGGCGCACGTGCAGGATCACCTGCACGGCGGCCGCGAGCTGGCTGTGCAGCGCACTGCGGTCCATGCCGCCGAGCGCGGCCAGGGCTTCGAGCCGCGCCGGAACCTCGCCGGGCGAGTTCGCGTGCACGGTGCCGGCGCCACCGTCGTGGCCGGTGTTGAGTGCGGTGAGCAGGTCGACGACCTCGGCTCCCCGCACCTCCCCCACGACGATCCGGTCCGGCCGCATCCGCAGGGACTGCCGCACCAGGTCGCGGACCGTGACCTCGCCGACGCCTTCGACGTTCGGTGCACGCGCCACCAACCGCACGACGTGCGGGTGGGCCGGCGCCAGTTCGGCGGCGTCCTCGACGCACACGATCCGTTCGGTCGGATCGACCCGGCCGAGCATCGCCGCGAGCACCGTCGTCTTCCCGGCCCCGGTGCCGCCGGTCACGAGGAACGCGAGCCTGGCGTGCACGATCTCGTCGAGGAGGAGGCGTACGTCGACCGGTACCGCGCCGCGTGCCACCAGGTCGTCGAGGCCGTGGGTGGCGGGTCTCAGGACTCGCAGCGATACGCACGTCCCCCCTTGTGCCACCGGTGCCAGAACGGCATGCAGCCGGATCCCGTAGTCGCCGTGGCCGATTCCGTCGAGTCGTCCGTCGACCCACGGTTGCGCGTCGTCGAGCCGCCGGCCCGCGGACAGCGCGAGTCGCTGCGCCAGCCGGCGCACCGCGGCCTCGTCCGGGAACGTCACCGCGGAGCGTTCGAGTCCGGCCCCGCGGTCGATCCACACCTCGTCGGGTGCGGTGACCAGGACGTCGGCCACCCCCGGTACCGCGAGCAACGCCTCGAGAGGGCCGGCTCCGGTGAGTTCGGTCTGCAGTGCGCGGAGCGTGTCGAGCAGGTCGACGTCGCCGAGCACCCCGCCGGACTCGGTGCGGATGGCGGCGGCGACCGTGGCCGGGGTGAGGTTCCCGTCGGCGAGCGCCAGCCGCTCCCGCACCCGTTCGAGCAGGTCGGGGGAGGCGATCGCGCTCATGCCGCCGCCCGTCCGCGCCGCGGCCGGGACGACAATACGTCGAGCACCGCACCGGCACCCGCGGCGAGGGGCGAGCGGCGGCCGAGGTCGAGTCCTCCGCGTTCGAGCATCGACGCGATCCGTGGTTCCGGCCGCACCGACGCCAGCAGCGGCACACCGAGACTCTCGGCGAGGTCACGCCCCCGCAGGCCTCCCGGCGCTGGTCCACGAATCACGATCCCCCGGTTGAGGTTTCGGTCGGCAATCCGGGCGAGTACGCATTCGGCCGCCAACCCGCCGCGGACCGTCGCGGGCACGACCACGACGACGAGATCCGCGTCGTCGAGGACCCGGTCACCGGCCGCGGACGGATGCCGCGGCACGTCGCACACGACGACCGCGCCCGTGGACCGCCCCGCGTCGACGACCGCACTCACGGCGACCGGCGTCGGCCCGACGCTGTCGCCACGGCCCCGCCCGCAGGCGAGGACACCGAGCCCGCCGGGGTGCGCCGGCAGCGCCGCGCGCAGTGCGTCGGCGGCGACCCGACCGCCTTCCACGGCGAGGCCCGGCCAGCGCAGGCCGGGCCGCCCCTCGATACCGAGCAGCAGGTCGAGTCCACCGCCGAACGGGTCGACGTCGACCAGCAGCGTCCACGCGGGGGTGTGGCCGTCGCGTTGCCGTCGCGCCGACGCGAGGGCGACGGCCGCGGCCAGGGTGGACGCTCCCGCGCCGCCGCAGCCTCCGACGACCGCGACGACGGCACCGTCCGCGACGGTGCCGACGCGGTGTTCACCGAACGCGGCCACGAGGGCCGGTTCGTCGTCGGGAATGCCGAGGACCCGGTCGGCACCGATCACCGTGGCGGTCCGCCAGTCGTCGAGTGTCGGGGTGCCGGCACAGACGAGGACGACCCGGTCGCGGCGCGGGAGCAGTTCTGCGCAGCGGCGGGCACTGTCGGCGTCGACGACGACGAGGTCCGCCGACATCCAGTCGGCCCGGCCGACCGGGTGCGACGCCTCAACGAATGTTTGGTCGGTGGCCGCCGCGATCGACCGCAGGCACGCCGCGACGCCCGGTGTACTCACGACGCCCAGCACGCCGATCCGGCCGGGCAGGTCGATGTGATCGATAGCCATGCCCCGAGCCTGCCGCCCCGAACCGCCCGGCGGCGGACGGCTTCGTCGAATGTGGATGGATTCGGGGGCTGTGGACAAATTCCGGTACACCCGTACCACTGTTGTGCGCCACAGGAACGCCTACATCATCGTCACCAGGGGAAATATGTGCCGCCGCAGTCGAACTCGGGCACGCACCGGGAGGTCGGCATCGCGTACCGGGGAGATGGACACGCCGGTACGGCAACCACGAAAAGGGAGAAGAAAGGGGACGACCCCCGCCAGGGGGGGAGGAGGCGGGGGTCGTCAGGAGTTCAGCCCCGGGGGGTCGGGCTGAACACGCCTGGATCGCGTCCAGGTGAGGTCGATACTACACCCAGATCCGGGACCGAACGCAAGTTCGGGTGGCGCAGACGACGCGGTGTCGCCGAGGGGCGCGGCGGACTCGTCGGCACCGCCGGTCACACTCACCTATCCTGGGTGCGTGACCGGGCACCCGAGTGCGTCCTTCGAACGCGGCCGTGTGGCCGCGTTCTTCGATCTGGACAAGACCGTCATCGCGAAGTCGAGTGCCCTCGCATTCAGTCGACCGTTCTTCGCGCAGGGGCTCATCACCCGCCGGTCGGTCCTGCAGGGCAGCTACGCCCAGTTCCTGTTCCTGCTCGCCGGCGCCGATCACGATCAGATGGAACGCATGCGGGCCCACCTGACGACCATGACGGCCGGGTGGGACGTCGCGCAGGTGCGCGCGATCGTCACCGAGACCCTGCACGACATCGTCGACCCGCTGATCTACGCGGAAGCCGCCGATCTCATCGCCGACCACAAGGCCCGTGGCCACGACGTGGTGATCGTGTCCGCGTCCGGCGAGGAGGTGGTGACGCCGATCGCGGCGGCCCTCGGCGCCACCTACAGCACCGCCACCCGGATGGTCGTGGAGGACGGCCGGTACACCGGCGAACTCGAGTTCTACTGCTACGGCGACGGGAAGGTCGAGGCGATGCGCGAGCTCGCCGAGCGGCACGGCTACGACCTCGATCACTGCTACGCCTACTCCGATTCGGTGACGGACCTGCCGATGCTCGCCGCGGTCGGCCATCCGACCGCGGTCAATCCCGATCGGTCGCTACGTCGGGCTGCAACCGAAAAAGGTTGGCCCGTACTTACTTTCTCGAATCCGGTGTCACTGCGCGCACGGTTGCAGACCTCACCGCGAACCACCGTCGCCGCGGGCGCGGCGGTGTTGTCGGGCGCTGCCGCGGCCGCGGCCCTCACCTACACCCTGTTGCGCCGCAAACCCTGACACCGATCCGCCGGGCGCCGAACGATTCTCTCCCACAAAGGAAAATTGGCTCTTGAAGTGGGGTGGAGCACAGGGTACAAAGGAGTTACGGAAGGCCTGAAGGCCAGGATCGATCCGGAAGAGAAGGATCGATTCCCCGCACGGACTTCCCAGCACGGGCACCAGGTACCCACGCGGAGCACAAGCCACTATAAGGGCAGAAGCGTTGTGGGCTTGCGTGACTCGGATGACTGCCGGCAAGGACCCTGCACGGGTTGCGGGGACGAACCGGCACCGCCGAGAACCACGCCGAGGCCGTTGACACACAACCCACCTTGCACGCATGGTAACCCGGAAGTCCCGCGCTAGCGGGTGGCGCTGCCGATCACGATCGGTGACGCCGCCCGCTTCGTATGCGCACCGGGCGCTGCCCGGAACCGCAAATCCTTTGCGCGGCTAACAGAAACACGAATCCGCTGCGGTCAGGGTGCCGCGGCCTCTGCGATCGACAGCGCCTCCCGCGCACCCGCCTCGAGGGCCCCGCAGCAGAGGATCACCCAACTGCCGACACCCTCCGCGGTCCCGGACGCGAATCCGGTGATGCCGTCACGGTAGGCCGGGATGCGGCGCATCCAGCTGACCTCCGGCACCCCGAGATTGTGCGGGTCGAGTCCGGTCGACGTGGCCACCAGCCGGGATGCGGCGCGGGCGACGATACCGTCGGCCACCCCGAAGGGGCGCAGGGACGCCAGTTCGCCGTGCACGATCGCCGCGAGCACCGGTGCGGGCGCCACGGTTCCACCGGTGATCAACTGCGCGAGCAGATCCAACCGCTCCCCCACCCCGGGGTCGGTGCGCGGCCGGCCGAGAACCGCGTCGTCGGCGACGAGGTCGGCGGCGGCAAGCAGGTGCAGACGGGCGAGCGCCTGCAGCGGCGCCCGTTCCCAGGTCGGCAGGATCACGGTCAGCGACTCGCCGTCGAGTGCCTGCGCGACACGCAGCGCCCCGGACAGGACGGGGTCGCCGACGGTTCCGGGTGCGGGCAGTTCGGTGGATCCGCCGTCGATGGACGCCGACGCCCGCGCGGCACGAACCGACGCCTCGGTCGCCGTCTGCGGCCAACCGCGACGGTTGGTCCGGTGCCGGTGCACCTCACCGAGTGCGTCACGTGCGCGATCCGCCGCGTCGAGCACACCGGGCAGGTCCACGAGCGGACGCAGGGGATCAGTCACGGGAACAGTCACGGCCCCGACGCTACCCGGCCGGTGCGGCCGTCCCGGATCGACCGTCCGTCGCACGGATCCGACCGATCGGCGCACGTGACGGCCACTCCCCCGGAGTGCGTACTGCGACGCCGATCACGTGTGACTACCCTCACATGTGCGACACCGTCGATACCGGAAAGAAGGCAAGCCGAGATGACGAGCAGTGCTACCGACGCCCCCGAGGTCTACCCGCCCAGTGCGGAGTTCGCGGCCACGGCGAACGCCGGCCCCGAGTTGCAGGCCGCGGCCGACCGCGACCGGCTGGCGTTCTGGGACGACCAGGCGCGACGCCTGGACTGGGCGACTCCGTGGACGGAGGTGCTCGACTGGTCCGACGCCCCCGTCGCGAAATGGTTCGTCGGCGGCCGACTGAACGTCGCCTACAACTGCGTCGACCGGCACGTGCTGGCGGGCAACGGCGACCGCGTCGCGATCCACTTCGAGGGTGAGCCCGGCGACAGCCGCAGCATCACCTACAAGGAACTGCTCGACGAAGTGTGCCGGGCGGCAAACACTTTCACCGACCTCGGCCTGGTGGCCGGTGATCGTGTCGCGGTGTACATGCCCATGATCCCCGAGGCGATCGTCACGATGCTGGCGTGTGCCCGGCTCGGCCTGACGCATTCGGTGGTCTTCGGCGGTTTCTCCGCGACCGCACTGCGCTCCCGCATCGACGACGCCGAGGCCAAGCTCGTCGTCACCGTCGACGGCCAGTGGCGGCGCGGGCAGGCGGCGCCGCTCAAGCCGTCCGCCGACGAGGCAGTCGACGGGGCCGAATCCGTTCGAAACGTCTTGGTGGTCAAGCGGACCGGTGTGGACGTCGACATGACCGCCGACCGGGACCTGTGGTGGCACGACACCGTCGAGCAGGCGTCACCGGAACACGAGGCACAGTCGTTCGACGCCGAACACCCGCTGTTCATCCTGTACACGTCCGGCACCACCGGGAAGCCCAAGGGCATCGTCCACACGTCCGGCGGCTACCTGACGCAGGCGTCGTACACGCATCACAACGTGTTCGATCACAAGCCCGGCCAGGACGTGTACTGGTGCACCGCCGACATCGGCTGGGTCACCGGGCACACCTACATCGTGTACGGGCCGCTGAGCAACGGTGCCACCCAGGTCGTCTACGAGGGCACCCCCAACTCCCCCGACGAGCACCGCCACTTCCAGATCATCGAGAAGCACGGCGTCAGCATCTACTACACGGCGCCGACACTGATCCGTACGTTCATGAAGTGGGGCCGTGAGATCCCCGACGCCCACGACCTGTCGTCGCTGCGACTGCTCGGCTCGGTGGGCGAACCGATCAACCCGGAGGCGTGGCGCTGGTACCACGACGTCATCGGCGCGGGACGCTGCCCGATCGTCGACACGTGGTGGCAGACCGAGACCGGCGCCATCATGATCTCCCCGCTGCCCGGTGTCACCGCCACCAAGCCGGGTTCGGCGATGGCACCGCTGCCCGGTATCTCCGCGAAGATCGTCGACGACTTCGGCGAGGTACTCGGGGACGGCCAGTCCGGGTATCTCGTGCTCGACCGGCCGTGGCCGTCGATGCTGCGCGGCGTGTGGGGCGACATGGACCGGTTCCGGGAAACCTACTGGTCCCGCTATTCCGAGCAGGGCTGGTACTTCGCCGGGGACGGCGCCAAGTTCGACGACGACGGCGCCCTGTGGGTACTCGGCCGCGTCGACGACGTCATGAACATCTCCGGTCACCGCATCTCCACGTCCGAGGTGGAGTCCGCGCTCGTCGGGCACACCGCGGTGGCCGAGGCGGCCGTCGTCGGCGCGTACGACGAGACGACCGGTCAGGGCATCGTCGCGTACGTGATCCTGCGGGAAGGCGCCGAAAATACCGGGGACACTCTGGTTTCCGAGCTGCGTGCACAGGTGGCCACCGAGATCTCCCCGATCGCCAAGCCCCGGCAGATCACCGTCGTACCCGAACTGCCGAAGACCCGCTCCGGCAAGATCATGCGCCGGCTGCTGCGGGACGTCGCCGAGGGCAGGGATCTGGGTGACACGTCGACGCTCGTCGATCCGAAGGTGTTCGACGCGATCCGCGGCAGGTAGCGGGCCCGCGGCGTACCGTGACCGCAGGCGACCGGAAGAAGGTCACGCATGTCACCTGCGGTGCGCGCCGGACTCGGCGACCTGCCACCCGGTCCGACCGGTTTCGTCGGCCGGCGCAGGGAGCTGACCGAGGCCAGACGGCTGCTCGCGGCGTCCCGGCTGGTGACGCTCACCGGGATCGGAGGGGTCGGCAAGACGCGGCTGGCCGTGAAGGTGGCGACGGAGGTGCGACGCTCCTTCGACGACGGTGTCCGGCTCGTCGAGTTCGGTGACGGGCACGATCCGCTGCTGGACGAGCAGGTGGCCGTGGCTCTCGGCCTGCGCGGGCAGAGCGCGGCGTCGACGATGCAGATGCTCACCGACTACCTGGCGACCCGGAGCATGCTGATCGTCCTCGACAACTGCGAACACGTCGTCGACGCGGCGGCGGAACTCGCCGATACGCTGCTGCGCTCGAGTCCGGGTCTGCGGATCCTGGCGACGAGCCGTGAACCGTTCGCGATCCGCGGGGAGACGGTCCTGCGGGTGCCGCCGCTGCCGCTGCCCGACACCGGCCGGCCGACGGCACTGCGGGACCTCGCCCGGAACGAGTCGGTGAGCCTGTTTGTCGAACGGGCAGCCGACGCCGAACCCGAGTTCGCGCTCACCGAGGGCAACCGGGCGGCCGTCACCGCGATCTGCTCGGCCCTCGACGGGCTGCCGCTGCCGATCGAACTCGCCGCGGCCCGGCTGCGCTCGATGTCGATCGACGAGGTGCTCGCCGGTCTGACCGACCGGTTCCGGCTGCTCACCGACGGTGACCGGACCGCCCCCGACCGGCAGCAGGCACTCCGCACCAGCGTCGACTGGAGCTACGACCTGTGCACCCCCGCCGAGCAGGGGCTGTGGCAGCGGTTGTCGGTCTTCCCCCGAGGCTTCGAACTCGACGCGGCCGAGGCCGTCGCGGCCGGTGACCTCACCCCGGACGATCTGCTCGACGGCGTCGTCTCCCTCGTCGACAAGTCGATTCTCGTCGTGGAGGACCACGGCAGTGTGACGCGGTACCGGTGGCTCGAGACGCTGCGCGACTACGGGATCCGGCGACTGCACGACTCCGGCGGGTACGCGGCATTGCAGCGCCGGCACCGGGACTGGTTCCGCGACCTGATCCTGCGGTACGAAACCGAGTGGATCGGACCGGACCAGCCGGCCTGGATCGCCCGCCTCACCCGGGAACGTCTCAACGTACGGGACGCCCTCGAGTACTGTCTGAACGAACCGGGCGAGGCCGAGACCGGGCTGCGGATCGCGAACGCGCTGTACATCTTCTGGATCGCGCGAGGATTCCTCAACGGGGGCCGGCGGTGGCTCGACCGGGCCCTCGCCGCGCAGGGCGGGGCACCCACCGCCCAGCGGGCGAAGGCATTCGCCGCATCGTCGGTCCTCGCCGCCGTCCAGGGCGAGGTCGACGCGGCAGCCGCATCGGTGTCCCGGGCCCGTGCCGTGGCCGCGCAGATCACCGACCCGGACGTCGATGCCGCGGTCGCGTACGCGGACGGTCACCTGCAGATCTACGTCGGCGATCCCGCGCGCGCACTCGAACTTCTCGGGGCACTCCTGGACGCGGCCCGAGACGGTGGCGATCGGCAGCGATACGTGAGCACCCTGCTGGATCTGGCGATGGCCGCGGCCCTGCTCGGCAAGACCGAACGGGCCGCCGCCTACGCCGACGAAGCCGTCGACGTCACCCGCGAGTGCGGTGAGTCTCTCCTCCGCTCGTACGCGCTGTGCGTACGCGGCCTCGCCCTGTGGCACGACGACCCCCGGCAGGCGAGTGCCCTGTTCACCGAGGCCGTGCAACTGAGCAGCACCCTCGACGACCTGCTCGGCACCGCGATCTGCGTCGAGATCCTGGCGTGGATCGCCGCCGAGACGTCCGAACCCCGGAGGGCGGCGATCCTGTTCGGTGCGGCCGACGCCCTGTGGCTGGCCGGCGGCAGTCACGGCGTCCCCGTCCCCGCACTGCGCGAGCACCACGACGCCACCCACGAGCAGGCCCGTACCGCGCTCGGCGATCGGGTGTTCGACGCCGCCGTCCGGCGGGGGTCACGGCTGACTTTCGACCGGATCGTCGCGTTCGCCGTCGACGATCGTCTCCCCGGTGCCGCACGGGACCGCGACGCCACCGGGCTGACACCCCGCGAAACGGAGGTCGCCGACCTCGTCGCGGAGGGCCTGACGAACAGGGCGATCGCCGACCGACTCGTCATCTCCCCGCGCACCGTGCAGGGGCACGTCGAACACATCCTGGCGAAACTCGGGTTCGCCTCCCGCACCCAGATCGCGGGCTGGGTGGTCGGACGCGCCGGACGCCCCACGGCCGAAACCTCCTGACCTGGCATTTCCGCGAACCGGGTAGGTACCCGGATCGAAAACAGGTAGGACCCCCGGTAGTTCTACCGTCGCGGGGTGGCGTCCCCGTTGGAAGTGTGGGAGTCGGACAACCAAGGGTCACGAAGGCGAGGTCCCCCGATGCACGATCACCGTCACCACACCGTCACCACCGCTGTGGACACTTTCACGATCGGCCGCTGCGACGACTGCAGCGAACTTCTCGCGCCGGACGCGTCGACGTGTTCGGCGTGCCGCGGCACCGAGATCGGGCGGACGCCGTCGTCGGGCATCGGGTCCATCGTCTCGTGGACCGTCGTCGAACTCTCCCCCAGCCGGACGTGCACCGACTTCACCCCGTACACGATCGCGATCGTCGCACTCGACGACGGCCCGTGGACGTACGCGTGGATCGAGGGCGCCCCCGATACCCGGCGCATGCCCATCCGGGTCCGCTACGACCGGATGATCCCGGGCGAGCGGTACCCGCTGTTCGTGCAGCAGTGACCGCGGACCGGCCGGCCCCGGACGAACCGGCCCCGACACGGAACGAAGGAGGGTGTGACCGTCACGGTCACACCCTCCTTTCACGTTCCAGGCCCGATCGGGCCGTGCCGAATCAGACCGTGCCGAATCAGACCGTGTCGAGTGATTCGTCCTTCGTCTCCCGCATGGCGAGCAATGCCACGAACGTCAGCACCGACGCGATCAGCAGGTAGATGCCTACCCAGCCGACGCCGTACTCGGTCGCCAGCCACGTCGCGATGAACGGCGCGACGGCCGCACCGAGGATGCTCGCGACGTTGTAGGCGATACCGGATCCGGTGTAGCGGACGTTGGTGGGGAACAACTCGGGCAGCACGGCACTCATCGGGCCGAACGTCAGACCCATCAGGACCATGCCGGCGATCAGGAAGCCCAGCATGCGGGCGTCGCCCATACCCTCGGGATCGAGGATCACCCCGAACGTCAGACCGAACACCATCATCGCGGCGGTGATCACGAGCAGCGTGATCCGGCGCCCGAACCGGTCGGCGAGCCAGCCCGCGACCGGGATCGCGGCCGCGAAGAACAGCACCGAGATCAGCTGCAGCACCAGGAAGTCGCGGTACTGGAAACCCACCCCGTGTCCGCCGTCGGCAGCCGACTTCGCGGTGCCGTAACTGAGCACCCACGTCGTCATCAGGTAGAAGAGCGTGTACGTCGCGAGCATCACGAACGTGCCGATGATCAGCTGCCGCCAGCTGGTCTTGAACACCTCGGTGAGCGGGGTCTCGACCTTCTCGCCGTTCGCGACGGCGCGCGCGAACACCGGCGTCTCCTCCAGCTTGAGACGCACGTACAGGCCGATCATCACCATCACCGCGCTCAGCAGGAACGGGATACGCCAACCCCACGTCATGAAGGCGCTGTCGAGATCCGGGTCGGTACTGTCCGCGTAGCCGAGCCCCAGCGTGATCAACAGGAACAGGCCGTTCGCGAAGAAGAACCCGATGGGGGCACCGAGCTGCGGCCACATGGCCGCCCACGCACGTTTACCGCTCTTGGCGGTCTCCGTCGCGAGCAGGGCCGCACCGGACCATTCGCCGCCGAGGCCGAGGCCCTGACAGAACCGCATGAGCGCGAGCAGCGCCGGCGCGATGATGCCCACCTGGTGGTACGTGGGCAGCAGGCCGATCAGGAACGTCGCGACGCCCATCGTGAGCAGCGACCCGACCAGCGTGACCTTGCGTCCGACCCGGTCACCGAAGTGACCGAACAGGATCGAGCCGAGCGGACGGGCGACGAACGCCAGACCGAACGTCGCGAACGACGCCAGCAGCGCGGTGCTGTCGTCGCTCTTGGGGAAGAACAGGTGCGGGAACACCGATACCGCAGCGGTCGCATAGATGTAGAAGTCGTAGAACTCGATCGACGTACCGATCATGCTGGCCATGACGATCCGCCGCCGCGGTACACCCGCGACGGTGTCCGAGTCGCCACCGATCGGTGTCCGTTCCGCGCCGCGCTCGGCGGCCACCACCTTCTCGCTCACACTGCACGCTCCTACGCACTCACCTGCCCACAAACCGGACATGTCTCGAGTATTGGGCATCTATCCCAATAGGTAGGAATTGAACACCCGGCGTGCTGGACGACGCAAACGGGGGTCGCGACACGGCCCGTCGTCAAGAACCCGTTAAGATCCTCGGTAGGAGTGCCGGGAAGTCTGGTCGGCGACGCATTTGCCGTACCGAGACGCATCCAGTCGAGAGGCTTTCCTTGATCACTGCCGCACGTTCCGAACTGGCCCGCTACCTCCGCACCGAGACGGTGGGCGGATCGATCCTCCTCATCGCCGCCGCGGTCGCCGTGATCTGGGCGAACTCCCCGCTGGCCGACGCCTACACGTCGCTGCGGGACTGGCAGATCGGCCCCAGCGCCCTCCACCTGAACCTCACCCTCGGCACATGGGCGCAGGACGGTCTGCTGGCGATCTTCTTCTTCGTCGCCGGCATCGAACTCAAACGCGAACTCGTCATCGGCGAACTCGCCGACCGCAAGAAGGCGGCCCTGCCGATCATCGCCGCGTGCGGCGGCGTCGTGCTGCCCGCGATCATCGCGGCCGTCGTCGGCGCCGGCGCCCCCGGCATGGACCGCGGCTGGGCGATCCCGGTCGCCACCGACATCGCGTTCGCGCTCGGCGTGCTCGCCCTCACCGGATCCCGTATCCCGGCCAGCGCCCGCGTGTTCCTGCTCAGCCTCGCCGTCGTCGACGACCTGCTCGCGATCCTCCTGATCGCGGTGCTGTTCACCGGCTCGATCGCGATGCTGTGGATTCTGAGCGCGGTCGTCTGCCTCGCCGCCTACTGGTACGCCCAGCGCAAACGCATCACCACACCGCTGCTCTACGTCCCGCTGGCCCTGCTCGCCTGGTACAGCATGCACGAGGCCGGTATCCACGCGACCCTGGCCGGCGTCGCATTGGGCCTGCTCACCCGGGTCCGCCGCGACCCGGACGAGGAGTACGCGCCGGCGGCCCGGCTCGAGCATCGCCTGCAGCCGTGGTCGGCGGCCCTGTGCGTACCGCTGTTCGCACTGTTCGCGTCGGGCGTCCCCATCGACGGGGAGGTTCTCGGGAAACTGTTCACCGACCGGGTCTCGCTCGCCGTCATCCTGGGACTGCTGATCGGCAAGACCGTCGGCATCTTCGGGGTGTCGTGGCTCGCGATCCGCCTCGGCATCGCCACCAAGCCGAGCCGACTCGGATTCCGGGACATGTTCGCCCTGTCGGTGCTCGGCGCGATCGGGTTCACCGTTAGCCTTCTGGTGGCCGATCTTGCACTCGCAGGCGTCGGCGACGGCAGCGAAGCGGACATCGCGAAAGCGGCGGTGCTCATGACCTCGTTGGCTGCATCCCTGGTCGGATCGGCGCTACTGTTGCGGCGCGGACGGGTCCACCAGGCCCGCGCCGCTGCCACCGAGATGTGAGAACAACCTGGAGGGGTCGACAAGTGAGCTTCACCAACGGCAACGGAGGCACCGGCAGCGGTAGCCGGTCCACCGGCGACGGCGTTCCGACGACGGTCTCCTCGATCCCCCTCACAGACCTCCACGATCCGCAGACGGCGTCGATCGGCACCCTGGTCCGGGATGCCACCGCCCAGGTCTCGACGCTGTTCCGCGCCGAGGTCGAACTCGCGAAGGCCGAGGTCACCAGCGAGGTGAAGAAGGGCCTGCAGGGCAGCCTGTTCTTCATCCTGGCACTGTCGGTGCTGATCTTCAGCGCGTTCTTCTTCTTCTTCTTCCTCGCCGAACTGCTCAGCGTGTGGCTCGACCGGTGGGCGTCGTTCCTGATCGTCTTCGTGCTGATGCTCGTGGTCACCGGAGTCCTCGCACTGCTCGGCTACCTGCGGGTGCGCAAGCTGCGGGCCCCGAACAAGACCATCGACTCGCTCAAGCAGACCGCGGCGGTCCTGCCGACGGCCCGCCCGGACACCGGCGCGCCGCTGGGCTCGGGAACGGGCACCGTCGGCTGAATCGGCCGTGACCGCACCCGTGACACAACCCGACCCGTCCACGGTCCGTTTCGACGGACCGTGGACGCATCGTGACATCCATGCCAACGGCATCCGCATCCACATCGCGGAGACCGGGCCGTCGCGACCCGACGCACCCCTGGTCGTGCTGCTGCACGGTTTCGGGGACTTCTGGTGGTCGTGGCGGCATCAACTGCCCGCCTTCGCCGACGCCGGTTTCCGCACCGCCGCGGTCGACCTGCGCGGCTACGGCGACACCGACACCCCGCCCCGCGGCTACGACGGCTGGACCCTCGCCGGGGACATCGCCGGACTGATCCGGGCGATGGGTCACACGACCGCCACCCTGATCGGGCACGCGGACGGCGGCCTGGTGTGCTGGGCGACGGCCCTGCTGCACCCGCGGCTGGTCACGTCGATCGGCCTGATCAGCTCACCGCATCCGATCGCGCTGAAGCAGGCGGTACTGCGGGACGACCGGCAGCGGCGGGCACTGCTGCCCACGTTCCTCGACTACCAGGTGCCGTGGCGGCCCGAACGCCGACTGGTCCGCGACGACGGCGCCGAGATCGAGCGGCTGCTGCGGGCCCGGTCCGGGCCGGCCTGGCCGACCTCCGACGAGTTCGCCGACGTCGTCGCCCGGTTACGGTCCGCGATCCGGATCCCCCGCGTCGCGCACTCCGCACTCGAATACCAGCGGTGGGCGTTCCGCAGTCAGTTCCGCCCCGACGGGAAACGTTTCATGACGGCGATGGACGGGCAGGTGCGGATCCCGGTCCTGCAGGTCCACGGCGAACTCGACCCGTACGTGCTGCCCGGCACGATCGACCGGTCGACGCGGTGGGCGCCGGGACAGCAGCTGCACCGGGTGTCCGGTGCCGGGCATTTCGCGCACCAGGAGTCCCCGGACGAGGTGACCGACGCCCTGGTCCGGTTCGCACTCGCATCCCGGTGACGGATCAGACGATGCACACCCCGGTGTCGACCGCGGCGGTCGAACCGTTCGCCTGCTCGAGTTGACGGGACACCTCGGCTGCGGTGAGCACGAAACCGGTGTCGCTGTCGTCGACGGCGGCACCGAACACGACGCCGAGGACACGGCCCTGCTCGTCGACCAGCGGGCCACCCGAATTGCCCTGCCGGATGGAGCCGCGCACCGTGTACACCTCCCGTTCGACGGTGCCGTCGCGGTAGATGTCCGGGCCGCGCAGGTCGAGGGTCTCGCGGATGCGGGCTGCGGACGCGGTGTACGGACCGCCGCCCGGGTAGCCGAGGACGATCGCATTGTCACCGGTGCGGGCCGGGTCGGTTGCGAACTGCAGGACCGGCGCCGTCAGCCCGGGCACGTCGAGGATCGCGACGTCGACCGCCGGATCGAACAGCACGACGTGGGCGTCGAGCGGTCCGGTCGCGGTGTCGACGACGACCGTGGTGGTGCCGGCCACGACGTGCGCGTTGGTCATCACCCGGCCGGGTTCGACGACGAACCCGGACCCTTCGAGGGCCTTCTGGCAACTCGGGGCGGCGCCGCGGATCCGCAACACACTCGGCTGCAACTGCTGGGCGATCGGGCTGGCGAGCACACTCGGATCGGGCGGTTCGACGTCGGTGATCGGGGTACGCCCGAACGGTCCGATGACATCGGGCAGACCGGACGTGTCGAGCAGTGCCGAGAACTCGCCGGGCACCTGCCTCAGCCAGGTGGGAGCGACGTCGTCGACGGTGCTGAGCACCTTGGAGCCGCGGACGGCGGCCGCGACGTTCGCCTGCGTGGACGTGGCGAGCGGAATCGCGAGCAGCCAGGCCGCGACAAGGACCGCGACGAGCTGCAGACCGGCCCCGACGGTGCTGTCGACACCACGGGCGACGGGGCTGTGCATGCCGCCGCGGGCGGCGCGGCCGAGGACCATGCCGGCGACCTCACCGATCACCACCAGCACCACGATGAGTGCGATGCCGGCGAGTACCCGCATGCGGCCCTCGTCGACGTGGACGAGGACGTGCGGGGCGATGAGGATGCCGGCGACCGCGCCGAGCACCACACCGAGGAAGGCGAGGGCCGACGCCACCGCCCCCTGCCGCCAGCCCGACGACGCCGCCAGCAGCGCCACCAGGACCACGGCCAGGTCGATCCATCCGGATCCGCTCAACGCTCCCCCTCTTCCCCTACCCCGGTCGCGACCCGGGTCAGTGTGACGTCGAGGTCCCGGACGTCGTGGTGGTCCCACTCGAGTTCCCACCCGGACACCGCGAACAGTCCGGCCAGGACACCGGCGGTGAACCCCCACACGAGCATGCCGTCGACCTCGAACGCGGGCCCCTGGTAGCCGGCCCGGTGCCGGACCTGGAACCGGTTGCCCGGGTCGATCAGGTCACGGACCGGTACCCGCACGACCCGTTCGGCCTCGGCGAGGTCGACGACACCGACCGGGCTGGGGTCGCGCCAGTAGGCGAGGACGGGGGTGACGTCGAACCCGGACGGGGGAATGAAGATCTCGGGCAGCGTCGCGAGGGGTTGGACACCGGTGCGGAGCAGCCCGGTCTCCTCCTCCGCCTCCCGCAGCGCGGTGTCGACGGGGCCGTCGTCGCCCGGGTCGGCGGCACCCCCGGGGAAGGCGACCTGGCCGCTGTGCTGACGCATCGTCGACGCCCGCTGCGTCAGCAGGACATCGGCGTCCGCGGGCAGGCCGCCGATCGCGACCGGGTCGGCGTCGACGGATCCACCGAACAGCACCAGCACCGAGGCCGGACGCACCACCGCACCCTTCGGGGACCGGCGGTTCAGGATGGGATTGACCCGGTTGGGGTCGGCGGGGAGCGTGTGGGCGATTCCGCGCAGCCATTCGGGGGCGGCGGCCGGATCCACCGGACGGCCCGTCACGCCGCGACCCCCAGATGCTCGTGGACGGCCTCGGCGATGTCGTCGACGCTGCGGAACTGCTGCGGAAGAATCTTCGAGACCGTGCCGTCGGGGCGGATCAGCACCGACACCGGCAGCACCGACGGGGATCCGACCGCGGCCTGGACGCGGGCGGAACCGTCCTGGACGCCGGGCAGGTGGACGCCGTACTCGGTGAGCCGGAGCAGTCCGTTGGCCTCGTGGGGGTCGGTGTGCACGGTCAGCACGGTAACCGCGCCGGCCGCCCGGTCCGCGTACTGCTGCAGATACGGCAGTTCTTCCCGGCACGGCCCGCACCAGTACGCCCAGATGTTGAGCAGCACCGGTGTACCGGCGAGTGCGGCACCGAGATCGACGCGGCTGCCGTCGCCCAGACATTCGAGGGTGACGCCCGCGAGCACCGCCCCCTCCGGGGCGGGGCCTGCCGGGACGGGGCACGGGGCGAGGGCGGCGTCGGCCCGCAGCGGCGCGAGAGCCTCCGGGGTGTCGGCTGCCCGCCGCTCCAGCTGAGCCGTCGACCGTCCCGAACCCGGATAGTCGGCGATCTGCTCACCACCGTCGCCCCGCGGCCAGATCGCGACGACCAACGCCACGATCACGACGAGCGCGGCCAGACTCCACCGCGCGGCACTCGATACCCGCATGTCGCTCACATGCCCGCCAGTTCGAGCAGGTGCTCGGTTTCGGGGCCCTTCACCAACTTGGCAGCCGTGACCTTGTCGGTGGGGCCGAGACCGTACGACGGGCAGTCCTTGGCCAGCACGCACACCCCGCACGCGGGGGTCCGGGAGTGGCACACGCGGCGGCCGTGGAAGATCACCCGGTGCGACAGATCGGTCCACTCCTTGCGTTCGACGAGTGCCCCGACGACGTGCTCGACCTTGACCGGGTCGGTCTCCGCCGTCCACTGCCAGCGCCGGACGAGGCGACCGAAGTGGGTGTCGACTGTGATTCCGGGCACGCCGAACGCGTTGCCGAGGACGACGTTCGCGGTCTTGCGGCCGACCCCGGGCAGCGTCACCAGTTCCTTCAGGGTGCGCGGCACCTCACCGTCGAAACGTTCGAGCAGTGCCTGCCCGAGACCGATGATCGACGTGGCCTTGTTGCGGTAGAAGCCGGTGCTCCGGATGTACTCCTCGAGTTCGACACGATCCGTCTCCGCGTAGGCGCGGGCGTCCCGGTAGCGCGCGAACAGGGCGGGAGTTACCTGGTTGACCCGCACGTCCGTGCACTGCGCGGACAGGATCGTCGCGACCGTGAGTTCGAGCGGGTTCGTGAAATCGAGTTCGCAGTAGACGTGCGGGAAAGCCACCTGCAGGCGACGGTTCATGCGCCGCGCGCGACGCACCAGCGCGAGACGGGACTCGCCCGCGACGGTCGTCTCCGCGCCCGACTCGGCGGCGTCTGCTCTGGTCTCACGCACCCCGACAACTCTACGGACTGCACACCCGGTCGGTTTCCGGACTGTGTCGCTTCTGAGACCTTCGCAGTGTTTACTTCCCCGTATGCAAGGTCTGGCTGTCGTGCTGTTTCCTGTGCTGCTCATGCTGTTCGCGCTGGCCATGGAGCGGGTCGAGTTCCGTCTCCGTCGGCTGACGGTCCGTGAGCAGGAGGTCGAGGAGTTCCTCGACCAGGCGAGCCAGGACGAGGTCGCCACACTCGCGAACGAGGGTTTCCCGCATGCGATGGCCCGGTTCGACCGGCGCCGTAAGCGTGGCCGCGACAACAGCGACGCCACCGACGATGCTCCCGGCACACCCGACGGCGAGGACCTGCCCGCCGCCGACACCGGCACCGCGACCGGCGACCCCCAGGCCGACCGCCGCGCGAGCTGATCGCCTGGTGACGGTTCCGTGAGACCGTAACGCGGAGCCCGTAATGCCCGAAGGATGAGTGGATTCGCGGCGGATCCACGAAAAAGTCGTGAAACTCGGCGCGGTGTCCGTGACTCGTCACACAGCCGCGGCAAGTAGACTTCGTACGCACCGGTTGCATGTCTCCCGTGTCGCCGTGCCGCAACTTGCATTCGACGAACAGTTTTTAGGAGCGCACGTGGACGAGGTTCTCGCCAGAGCCGGCATCTTCCAAGGAGTCGAGCCCTCGGCGGTGGCTGCGCTGGTCAAGCAGCTCCAGCCGGTCGACTTCCCGCGCGGGCACGTCATCTTCAACGAAGGTGAGCCCGGCGATCGGCTGTACATCATCGTCTCCGGCAAGATCAAGCTCGGACGGCGTTCCCCGGACGGCCGCGAAAACCTGCTCACGATCATGGGCCCGTCGGACATGTTCGGTGAGCTGTCGATCTTCGACCCGGGCCCCCGCACGTCGACGGCCACCACCGTCACCGAGGTTCGCGCCGTGCAGATGGATCGCGACGCTCTCAAGTCGTGGATCGACCAGCGCCCCGAGATCGCGGAGCAGCTGCTGCGCGTCCTCGCCCGCCGCCTGCGCCGCACCAACAACAACCTCGCGGACCTGATCTTCACGGACGTCCCGGGCCGTGTCGCCAAGGCGCTGCTGCAGCTCGCCCAGCGTTTCGGCACCCAGGAAGCCGGTTCGCTGCGCGTCACGCACGACCTCACGCAGGAAGAGATCGCCCAGCTCGTCGGCGCATCCCGCGAAACCGTCAACAAGGCACTCGCCGACTTCGCGCACCGCGGCTGGCTGCGCCTCGAAGGCAAGAGCGTCCTCATCTCCGACTCCGAGCGTCTGGCACGCCGCGCCCGCTGATCGCGCGTCCCTGATCGCACCGACACCGCCCGCCCCATTCCCGGGGCGGGCGGTGTCGGCGTTTCCGGGGCCGGGTCCGGGTCCGCGCCCGCTCCCCTCGCGTTTTGCGCACTTGACGCGACTCCCGCGCCGGATCCCTCGCGTTTCGCGCACTTGACGCGAGGATGCGGGACCCGAACCGGACGACAAGTGCGCGAAACGCGGGGAGTTCGGCCTCAGTCGCGCAGATACGCCAATTGCACGCGCACAGATTGTTCGGCGGCGGGCCAGAGTGTTTCGTCGACGTCGGTGTAGACGTGTTCGACGACGGCGCGGACGTCGGCGTCGGGGCCGAGGGTGTCGAGGGCGCCGCGCACCTGTGCGAGGCGGTCTTCACGGTGTGCGAGGTAGTACTGCGCGACGGGTTGCAGGTCGGGCAGTTCGGGGCCGTGTCCGGGCAGGCCGATGCGACCGGGTCCGAGGTCGATGAGTGTCCGTAGCGATGCGAGGTAGTCGCGGAGGTTGCCGTCGGACGCGTCGAGGACGGTGGTGCCGCGGCCGAGGATGGTGTCGGCGGTGAGGACCGATCCGTCGTCTTCGACGACGAACGACACCGAGTCTGCGGTGTGGCCGGGTGTGCGGAGCACCCGCAGGGTGAGGCCGGCGGCCGCGATCGTCTCGTCGTGGTCGAGGCTGCCGCCTCCGCCGCGCCGGAATTCCTCGCGCACTGCCCGCACCGGGGCACCGGTCAGTTCGAAGAACCGATCGATGCCGCCGGTGTGGTCGTGGTGCCGGTGCGAGACGAGCGTCAGCACGACGGTTCCGACGCCGGCGACCCGCGCGAGGTGGTCGGGGTCGTCGTCGCCGGGGTCGACGACGATGCATTCGTCGCGGCCCGGTGCCCGCAGGATCCACGTGTTGGTGCCGTCGAGCGAGTACATGCCCGGGTTGTGTTCGAGCATCACTGCCGCGACGGGTGTGACCTGGCGGAGCCGGGCGTACGCGGGATGCGCAATCGTCATGTCCCGCACCCTAGTCGAGGATGCGACCGTCACATGTGGGTGCCGCCGTCGATGCGGATCTCGGTGCCGGTGACGAATGCGCCGTCGTCGGAGGCGAGCATCGCGACGACACTGGCGACGGTTTCCGGCGGTGCGAAGCCCTCCCCGATCCACGGGTACAGCTTGCCGATGAGCGACGGGTCGCAGCCCTCTTCGGGGAATCCGGGGTTGCTGGTCATGCCGGACGCGATGCTGCCGGGCTGCACCGAGACGGCGCGCAGGCCCTGCTTGGCGTACTCGAGGGCGATGGCGTGCGTGAACGACTGGATGCCGCCCTTGGATGCCGCGTACGCCGCCATGTAGGGGTGGGCGAACTCGGACGACGTGGAGCTGAAGTTCACGACGACACCCTTGCCGTTCTCGAGCAGCGCGGGCAGCGACTGCCGGGTGACGAGGAACGTGCCGGTGAGGTTGGTGCCGATGACCGTGTTCCAGAAGTCCAGGCTGGTGTCGGCGGTGTGCGACGAGCGCAGGATGCCGGCGGCGTTGACGAGGACGTCGAGTCCGTCGAGTCCGGTGATCGCGCCGCCGAGGTTGTCGCGGACGGAGGTCTCGTCGGAGATGTCGGCGACGACGGTGGTCAGGCGGTCGGCGACGCCGGCGGTGTCGGCGCGGTCGCGGGTGACGGTCAGGCCGGTCTCGGAGACGTCGGCGGCGGCGACGGTCGCGCCCTCCTCGAGGAGTCGGGCCACGACGGCCTGGCCGATGCCGGAGCCGGCGCCGGTGACGAGTGCGCGGCGTCCTTCGAATCGGTTCATGGTCTTCCTCGTTTCACGGTGGGGAGCGGGACTAGGTGGCACAGTACGCACAGATGGCACGTTGTGTCAGTAGTTTCGGCATTTTCCCGGAACCGGACGAGTACGCTGCCGATTCGAGCCGACCCGATCAGATCCGAGGAGCCGCACATGTCCGGCGCACGACCCGTGCCGTCATTGACGGAGCGCCGCAAGACGCAGACGCAGTTCGAGATCTCGCGCCACGCCGCCGAACTGTTCTCGACGCGTGGGGCGTCGACGGTGACCGCCGAGGAGATCGCGTCCGCCGCGGGCATCGGACTGCGCACCTTCTACCGCTACTTCCGCACCAAGGAGGACGCCGTCTCGCCGCTGCTGGCGGGCGGGGTGACCACCTGGATCGCGTATCTCACCGAGGAGGTGGACGCACCCGAGACGGCGTCGGCCACACGCCCGCTCGCACACGCCCTCGAGCGAGCGACCCGACGGGCTCTGACGCCGTCCGGGGACGTGAGCGAGGAAATGCTGCAGTGGACCCGCGGACTGCTGCGCACGGTGCGCGACGAGCCGGGGCTGCAGGCAGTATGGCTTCGCGTGCAACATGATTCGGAGGAGGGTCTGGTCACGGCGATCGGCCCGCTGATGGGCGTCGGTACCGATCCGTTGACGGTGCGACTGGTCGCGGCATCCGCGAATGCGGCGATGCGGGTGGCCGTCGAGACGTGGGCGGCGAGCGACGCCCCCGCGTCGGGTCCGGACGGGCCCGCGGAGTTGGCCGTCGACTGCATGCGCCGGCTGGTCGACCAGGTCCGGAACCCACCGGCCCACGGAAACGACTGAGCCGCACCCTCGTTCGAGGATGCGGCTCAGCAGGGGTCGGGTGGACTCAGCGCACCTCGGCGATGAGTTCGACCTCGACGGGTGACCCGAGCGGCAGTTCGGCCACGCCGACCGCGGAGCGGGCGTGGACGCCGGCGTCCCCGAACACCTCGCCGAGGAACTCGGACGCACCGTTGATCACACCGGGCTGCGCGGTGAAACCCTCGGCGGACGCGACGAATCCGACGACCTTGACGATCCGCACGATCGAATCGAGGCCGACGAGCGCGTCGACCGCGGCGAGCGCGTTGAGGGCGCACTGCCGGGCGGCGGCCTTCGCATCGGCTTCCGAAACGCCCGCACCGAGCTTGCCGGTGATCGAGAGTGCGCCGTCGACGAACGGCAGCTGACCGGACGTGTGGACGTGGTCACCGGTGCGCACGGCCGGCACGTACGCCGCGACGGGGGCGGCCACGGCGGGCAGTTCTATGCCGAGTTCGGCCAGGCGTGCGGTCCAGGACCGCGTGTTCGGCTGCATATCCTCTGCCATGGACTCAGCCCTTGGGTCGCTTGAGGTACGCCACGTGCTGTTCACCGGTCGGGCCGGGCAGCACCGTCACCAGTTCCCAGCCGTCGCCGCCCCACTGGTCGAGGATCGCCTTGGTCGCGTGCGTCAGCAGCGGCACGGTCGCGTACTCCCACGTCGTCAATTCGCTCATGGTGAACGAGCCTATCCTCCACCCGGATCGCCTCTTCGACTTATAGGCTCGTGCCGTGGCAACACCGACGAACAGGACAGTGCCGGGCACCTGGCCGCCCGGCGCGGATTCGGCACGACTGCATTTCGTGTCCGGCAAGGGTGGTACCGGCAAGTCGACGGTGGCTGCGGCGCTGGCGCTGGCGCTGGCGGCGGGTGGCCGCCGGGTGCTCCTCGTCGAGGTCGAGGGCCGGCAGGGCATCGCGCAGTTGTTCGACGTGCCGCCGTTGCCGCCGCAGGAGACCAAGGTCGCGACCGCGGAGGGCGGCGGCGAGGTGGTCGCACTCGCGATCGACCTCGAGGCGGCGTTCCTCGAGTACCTCGACATGTTCTACAACCTGGGTTTCGCAGGCCGGGCGATGAAGAAGATCGGGGCGGTCGAGTTCGCGACGACGCTCGCGCCGGGTCTGCGGGACGTGCTGCTCACCGGCAAGATCAAGGAGTGCGTGATCCGCACCGACAAGGCGGGCCGGCGCGTGTACGACGCGATCGTGGTGGATGCGCCGCCGACCGGGCGGATCGGCAAGTTCCTCGACGTGACCCGTGCGATGTCGGATCTGGCGAAGGGCGGACCCATCCACTCGCAGAGCCAGGGTGTGGTGCGGCTGCTGCATTCGGAGGAGACGGCGGTGCATCTGGTGACGCTGCTCGAGGCGCTGCCGGTGCAGGAGACCGCGGATGCCGTCGCCGAGCTCGAGGCGGCCGATCTGCGGGTGGGGACGGTGATCGTCAACCGGACCGGGACGGCGTACCTGCCGGAGGACGCGCTGGCCGACGCGGCGAAGGGCCGGGTCGACGCCGACGCGGTGCACACCGGTCTGTCGCGGGCGGGGGTCGCGTTGTCGGACGACGATTTCGCCGGTCTGCTGACCGAGACGATCGAGCACGCGGCCACGCTGGCCGCGCAGGACGAGAGTGCCGCACAACTGGACGAGGTGAAGGTGGCCCGCATGTATCTGCCCGCGCTGGTGGACGGTGTCGATCTCGGGGGGCTGTACGAGCTCGCCGAGCAGCTGACCGAGCAGGGTGTGCGATGACGGCGCCGACACGGCCGCGGACCGCCCCGGCCCTCGATCTCGGTGGCGTCCTCGCCGACCCGGGCACCCGTATCGTCGTGTGCTGCGGCGCGGGTGGGGTCGGGAAGACGACGACGGCGGCGGCGATGGCGTTGCGGGCCGCCGAGCAGGGCCGGCGGGTCGCGGTCCTGACGATCGATCCGGCGCGCCGGCTCGCCCAGGCGCTCGGGGTGCAGGATCTGGACAACGAGCCGCAGTTGGTGCAGCTCGCGCCCGGATCGACGGGTGAGCTGCACGCGATGATGCTGAACATGCGGCGCACGTTCGACGAGATGGTGCTCGAGCATTCGTCGCCGGAGAACGCCGAGCAGATCCTGGCGAACCCCTTCTATCAGACCGTCGCCACCTCGTTCTCCGGGACGCAGGAGTACATGGCGATGGAGAAGCTCGGGCAGCTCGCCGCCGACGACCGGTGGGATCTCGTCGTCGTGGACACGCCGCCGTCCCGCAACGCGCTCGATTTCCTGGATGCACCGCAGCGGCTCGGGGCGTTCCTCGACGGCCGGATGATCCGCCTGCTCACTGCACCGGGACGCGGTATCGGCCGGCTCATCACGGGCGCGATGGGTCTCGCACTCAAGGGTGTGTCGACGGTGGTCGGCAGCCAGATGCTGTCCGACGCGTCCGCGTTCGTGCAGTCCCTGGATTCGATGTTCGGCGGGTTCCGGGAACGGGCGACCCGCACGTACCGCCTGTTGCAGGAGCCGGGCACCCGGTTCGTCGTGATCGCGGCTGCCGAACCGGACGCGCTGCGGGAGGCTGCGTTCTTCGTCGACCGGCTCTCGCACGATCGGATGCCACTCGCCGGCCTCGTCCTCAACCGGACACATCCGACGCTGTGTACCCTGACCGCCGACCATGCGCTCACCGGTGCGGACCGGCTCGACGAGCGGAACCCGTCGGACATGCCGGACGCTGCGGACGCGTTGACGTCGGCGATCCTGCGGGTGCACGCCCAGCGGGCGGTGACGGCGCGGCGTGAGGTGCGGCTGTTGAGCCGGTTCACCGCGTCGCACCCGCACGTTCCGATCATCGGGGTGCCGTCGCTGCCGTTCGAGGTGTCCGATCTCGAGGCGCTGCGGGCCGTCGGGGATCAGCTGACGCGTCAGAGCTGACCCCCACTGCCCCCACTGCCCCCGCCGGCCCCGGGGGGCGTCGCCGCCGGTTACATCGCGGACTGGTGGTGGCGCTGCACCTCGAAGAAGGTGGCCCAGGACTCGACCTCGGGATGCTGCTTGAGCAGTGCCCGACGCTGACGTTCGGTCATGCCGCCCCACACCCCGAACTCGACCCGGTTGTCGAGGGCGTCGGCTCCGCACTGCATGAGGACCGGGCAGTGCCGGCAGATGGTCGCGGCCTTGCGCTGGGCGGCGCCTCGGACGAAGAGTTGGTCGGGGTCGATCTCCCGGCATCGGGCCTGTGCGACCCACTGGATACGGGCTTCTGCCTTCTCGTAGTCGAGCCTCTCGGCGGGGCTGGTCATGTGCATTCGGTTCCCCTTCGTCCGAACGCCGTTCCCCACGGCGCCCGGAATGCTCCCGCAGTTCCCGAGTATCACGTGGGAACTGCACCACATTCCTAATCCAGTGTTAGCTGTATCACACCGGTGAGAGCTAATTTAGGTAAAGAACGCCCGGCGCGCAAGGCGAGGGCGGTAGATTCTGGTACGACCGTGCCAAGTTCGCGGCGTTTGACCGGGTAAATTTCCGAACCCATGCCCGGACGCATGTCCAGTCTGTCGTGTAGACCCGGCCGAACGGCCGGTTCGACGTACTGTGTACAGCGTGTCGAGAGCCAAAACGATCGCCAAGCTCGCGGGGTGTTCCGCACTCGCCGGAGTCCTGCTCGCCGGAGTCCTGTTCCCGCTGGCAGGAGGGTTCGGATACGCCTCCAACCGCGCCACGGACGCCGTCGACAACGTCTCCGCCGAACTCGTCGAGGGCACCGTCCCCGCCGTGACGACGATGACCGACGTCACCGGCACCCCGATCGCGTGGCTGTACGAGCAACGCCGCTTCGAAGTGCCGAGCGACAAGATCTCCAACGAGATGAAACTCGCGATCGTCTCCATCGAGGACAAACGCTTCGCGGATCATCACGGCGTCGACTGGCAGGGCACGATGCGCGCCTTCATGACGAACACCACGTCCGGCGAGGTCCAGCAGGGCGCGTCGACGATCGACCAGCAGTACGTGAAGAACTACCAGCTTCTGGTGGTCGCGAAGAACGACGCCGAGCGTCGCGCCGCGATCGAGACGACCCCGGCCCGCAAGATCCGGGAGATCCGGATGGCGCTGACGCTCGACAAGAAACTGACCAAGGACGAGATCCTCACTCGCTACCTGAACCTGGTGCCGTTCGGTAACGGTTCGTTCGGGATCCAGGATGCGGCACAGACGTACTTCGGGGTCGATGCCAAGGACTTGAACGTCACCCAGGCCGCGATGCTCGCCGGCATGGTGCAGTCCAGTTCGGCACTGAACCCGTACACCAACCCGGACGGCATCCTCGAGCGCCGCAACACGGTCCTCGACACGATGATCGCCAACATCCCGGACCGGGCGGAGGAGATCCGTGCCGCGAAGGCTGCACCGCTGGGGGTGCTCCCCCAACCCAACACGCTGCCCCGCGGCTGCATCGCGGCCGGTGACCAGGGCTTCTTCTGCGATTATGCGTTGCAGTACCTGGCGACCTCGGGCCTGAACCGCGACGAGATCAACCGCGGCGGCTACACCATCAAGACGACCCTCGACCCGGCGGTGCAGCGTTCGGTGAAGTCGGCGCTGGTCGCCAACGCCGACCCGAAGCTGGACGGCATCGCGAACGTGATGAACGTGGTGCAGCCCGGTCAGGACCAGCACCGGGTGCTGGCGATGGCGTCGAGCCGCACGTACGGCCTCGACACCGCGGCCGAGCAGACCGTCCAGCCGCAGCCGTACACGCTCGTCGGGCACGGTGCCGGCTCGATCTTCAAGATCTTCACTACGGCCGCCGCGATGGAGAAGGGTCTGGGCACCAGCGCGATCCTCGACGTGCCGCAGCGGTTCGAGGCCCGCGGCATGGGTAACGGCGGCGCGGCGGGCTGCCCCCCGGCCACGTACTGCGTCCAGAACGCCACCAACAACTATCCGGCGAAGCTGTCGGTGACCGATGCGCTCGCGCAGTCACCGAACACTGCGTTCGTGAAGCTGATCGAATCGACCGGTGTCACCCCGACCGTCGATATGGCGGTCCGGCTGGGCCTGCGCTCGTACACGGTTCCGGGTTCGTCCGGTTTCGGCGATCAGAGCATGGCCGACATGCAGAAGCAGCAGAACCTCGGCTCGTTCACCCTCGGCCCGACGTGGGTCAACCCGCTCGAGTTGGCGAACGTCGCGGCGACCCTCGGGTCGCACGGCAAGTGGTGCCCACCGTCCCCGATCGACTCGATCACCGACCGCGAGGGCAATCCGGTCGCCATCAACCAGCAGGCGTGCGAACAGGTGGTGGCACCCGGTCTCGCCGACACTCTGTCGGTGGCACTGAGCAAGGACGACCAGGCGGGCGGCACGTCGTTCGGGGCGGCCAGCGCGGCCGGCTGGAAGCTGCCGATGTCCGGCAAGACCGGCACCACCGAATCGCACATGTCGTCCGGGTTCCTGGGCTTCACCGACAACCTGGCCGCGAGTGTCCTCGTCTACGGCGACTCGACGACGCCCGGCGAGATCTGCTCCGGCCCGCTGCGCCCGTGCGGCGACGGCAACCTGTACGGCGGCACCGAACCGGCCAAGACCTGGTATCAGGCGATGATGCCGGTGGTCGGCAATTTCGGCCCGACGGCGCTGCCTCCGCTCGACGACAAGTACGTCAAGGGTTCGCAGAGTGCCCAGATCCCGGATGTCGTCGGCAAGTCGCAGGACGCGGCGACGTCGGCGCTGAAGGACGCCGGTTTCACGGTGAACGTGGTGCCCACCAAGTCCGACGTCAAGAAGGACGACGTGACATCGAGTTCCCCGTCCGGTCTGGCCGTGCCCGGTTCGCCGGTGACGATCTACGTCAGTGACGGCTCGATCGCCGCGACACCGGCACCGGGCCGCTGACCACGGACTGCTGACTGCAGGCCTGCTCGGCCGGACGTTTGTCCCGGGCCCGCAGCGGGTAGCCGTCGGGCATGAATCTTCGCCACCTGTTCGAACGGGCCGAGTCGGCGTCGTCCCTCGACGGGGTCGCCGACGCGCTCGCACACCTCGTGCAGTCCGGTCCGGGCCGCACCCCCGTCGCGGCCGGGTTGCGTGGTGGCTGGCTCGGCCATCCTGTGCATCCCGTCCTGGTCGCGATCCCGATCGGCGCGTGGACGAGTTCCCTCGTCCTCGACGTCGTGTTCCGGGACCATCGGGCCGCCCGACGGCTGCTCGGGATCGGGCTGGTGACGGTGCCGGCGACTGCGGGCACCGGCTGGCTGGACTGGAGTGAACGCGGTGTCCGGCAGCGCCGGGTCGGGTTGATCCATGCGGGTGCGAACGTCGTCGGGATCGTGCTGACGTTCGCGTCGTTCCGTCGCCGCCGCCGCGACCCGGACGCGTTCGATCCCCTCGCGACGGCTCTGTCGGCGACGGCGCTCACCGCCGTCGGTGTCGGCGGGGCGCTCGGTGGACATCTCGTCTTCGCGGAAGGATCCGGGATGTCGGCGGCGACGGAGAGCACCGGTCCCGCGTTCGATCCGGCGCTCGCGGACCTCGACGCGATGCGTACGCCGAGGGACGGGCACCGGCACCGTGTCCTGCCGGGGCATCGGTGAGCGGTGCGCACGCCGCGATCAGAGCAAACCGCGACGGACCGCTTCCTCGACGGCCCCCTCTCTGCTGGTGACGTCGAGCTTGCGGTACAGGCTGTGCGCATGGGTGCGGACGGTGTTCACCGACAGGTGCATGTCCTTGGCGATCAGCCGCAGCACCTTCCCGGTGTGCAGTTGCGCGAGAACCGCTTTCTCGGACCGGGTCAGTCCCGGGTTGCGGCCACCGGCCGTTTCGGCCAGCTTGCCCCGGGCGTGGTCGAGGAACTGCTGGGTGACGCCCGCTCCCGGGCGGACGGTCGAGAGCAGTTCCGCGGTGTCCCCGGCGAAGTGCAGGAACGGCCGCACGATCTCGTCGGTTTCGGCGAGCAGCAGCGCCTGCCGGGTCGCTGTCACGGCGTCGTCCCGTCGACGGTCGCGGAAGGCCGCCACCGCGACGAGGACCCACCCTTCGATGACGAGGACTCTTCTCGGCGCCGGCTCCGACGCCACCACCTTCCGGGCGAGTTGTTCGGCGACAGTCGGTTCCCCGTCCGCGAGGGCGAGCATCGCCCGCGCCGCCGTCACCTCGGGGCTGTCACCGAACACGTCGCGGGCGGCCTGCACCACGGAGACGGCGAGCGACAGCCGGCCGGCATCCACGAAGACCGCAACCGCTTCGGGAACATAACGGTCGGAGAGACCCGGTTGCGCCGCCCGGCACAGGAGTCCCGACATCGCACGGGCGAGGCTCGCGACGTCGTCGGCCTGTGACGACCGGTACCGTGCGCGCAGCAACGCGAACGTGACGGCGGCGTGGTGGCCGACCGTCGGGGAGGTGGTGCCGTCCGGGTGGACGTGCACGGCCGTGGTGGAGGACAACTCGTGCAGGGGGCCGCTGTCCGGGAACGGCTCGCCGCGGTAGTACCGGCACATACCGAGCGTCGCCGCACTCTGCGCGGCATCGATCAGCGATTCGAGGCCCTGCTCGACGGCGTACGCCACCGCGCGCTCTGCTCGCTCCCCCGTCTCGACCAGGTTCCCTCGGGACACTGCGACGCCGGCGAGCCGCGCCATCGCCCGAAGGACGAGTCGCGGATGGCCGTCGTTGCCGGCGAGAGTGAGGACCTCCCGCAGCAGGCACTCACTCTCACGATGACGTCGGGCCAGCAGAAGTGCGGCAGCGAGCTGGATCAGCGCGTAACAGTCGATGTCGAGGTTCCCGGTACTCGACGTGTTCTCGAGCCTGGAGATCGCTTCTGCCGGGATCGGCCACCCCCCGATGAGCGCGGCTTCGATCGTGAGAGCGTCCGACAACACTTTCGCCACCGCCGGAAGTTCCGTGCTCGTCGCGACCGATCGCAGGTACGCCCGTGCCGCATCCGGATCGTTCGCCTCGAGCGCGGCGAGCACGCGCAGGAACGTGATACTCGTCAGGTACCCGTGCGACGAACCGACCGTGTCGAAGACGTCGTCGCCGTTCCCACCGAACACCGCGGACAGTCCGTACCGGTAGACGAACTCGTCGACGACCCGATCGTCCGACACCTCCATCAATTGGACGAATACTTCACGCAGGCAATCGAATTCGACGACCTGCCGCACAGCATCTGCCGTGGAATGTCGATACTCCGCCGGACCCGATTCCGGTAACCCGGCGTTGACGTGCGCACGCACCAGCGGATGCCACGAGTACCGCAGCTCGCCCCCGATCCGCTCACGCCGCACCGGAACACCGTGCTGCTCACACAGATAGAGTGCCGGGTCGGCGTTCGCCACACCGTGGTCGGCGAGCTGCCGGCCGGTGAACCATTCGACACCACTGGTCGATCGGACTGCCCGCGCCAAGTCCGCAGGTAGCCGATCCATGGTTTCACCGACGACATAGGCGGAGATCAGCTGCGGGTGATCGAGCAGTTCCGTGATCGCCGGCCGGGCCCGCCGGTCGGCGCCGAACACCACCGCGGCGCTGTACACCGCGCCTGCCCATCCTCCGGTGATCTCGAGGACGAGATCGAGATCCGTATCGTCGAGGAAGCAACCGCGCTGCGTGAACTCCTCGGCGACGGTCTGCCGATCCAGCGCCAGGTCCTCCCAGCCCAGGAACGCCAGGGAACCCTCCGCCGCGAACTTGGCCCAGGGCAGATTCGGGGCCCACCGTGCCGCGACGACCGTGTGGACGGGGGTGGCCTCCAGGAACCCGACCAGGCATGCGAGAGCCGCGCTCGTCCTCGAGGGTGTGGCCGTCGTCGAGGACGAGCGCGGCATCGGGATCCGCCGGATCCAGACATCCGGACGCGTCCTGCAACCGGCGCGCAAGTCGGGTGGGGTCGTTGTCGAGTCTGTCGAGGGTCAGCCATGCGGTCGGCGCGGCCCGCGCACGGCGATGCTCCCGCCACGCCTCGAGGAGCACAGTCTTGCCGGTGGCCACCGGCGCACACACCAGCATTCTCACGGCAGGACGCCGCGCGAGTTCCGTGTCGAGCGCGACGCAGAGGCCCCGCATGCGGTCCGTGCCGCCCACACTCGACTGCACCACTGCCGATACTTCGTATCCTGCTACCACACACCACCGCCCCTGAGAGCCGACCTTTTTCGCATCGTACGGTGCAAATCGGATCGACGCCTCCGGAAGCGGTGGCGTGTCGGGGACGAAACATGATGCCCGGGCCGGGAGGTCTGTCGCCGGCCCGGGCGACGTGTCAGTGTGCGAAGGCCTGCGCCGAGTGTCCGACGCCGCGGCCTTCCCGCAGTGCGGCGACAACCTCCCCGATCGCGACCGCCAGCCGATAAGCGAGGTCACGGGAGAAGCCCTCGCGCAGCACGATTCGGAGGACCGCGACGTCTTCGGCGTCGGCCGGCATCGTGTAGGCGGGTACCTGCCAGCCGCGGGCCCGCAATTCGTGCGAGATGTCGAAGACCGTGTAGCCGGGATCGCCGACGACCTCGAACGACAGGACCGGGATGGCGGATCCGTCGGTGATGACGTGCATGTCGTCGATCCTGGCGATCTCCGCCGACAGCATCAGCGCGGTGTCGCGGAGCGATTCCATGATCGCGGTGTAGCCGGCGACACCGAGGCGGACGAAGTTGTAGTACTGCCCCACCACCTGGTTGCCGGACCGCGAGAAGTTCAGCGTGAACGTCGGCATGTCGCCGCCGAGGTAGTTCACCCGGAACACCAGGTCCTCGGGGAGGTGTTCCTTCGACCGCCACACGACGAATCCGATGCCCGGGTACGTCATGCCGTACTTGTGGCCGCTGACGTTGATGGACACGACCCGTGGAATCCGGAAGTCCCACTGCAGTTCCGGATGCAGGAACGGGACGACGAATCCGCCGGACGCCGCATCGACGTGCATCGGCACGTCCGGCCCGCCGGCCGCGGCCACCTCGTCGAGCATCGCCGCGATCTCGGCGACCGGTTCGAGCTCCCCGGTGAACGTGGTACCGAGGATCGCAACGACACCGATGGTGTTCTCGTCCAACGTGTCCCGCACCTGATCGGGGGTGATGACGTAGCGGCCCTTCTCCATCGGCAGGTACTTCGGTTCGACGTCGAAGTAGCGGCAGAACTTCTCCCACACGACCTGCACGTTGCTGCCGAGGATGAGATTGGGTCGAGCCGTGTCCTTGCCGGCGGCCTCACGCGCCT
The DNA here is from genome assembly GCF_005434945.1 of Prescottella subtropica. Classification (GTDB taxonomy): domain Bacteria; phylum Actinomycetota; class Actinomycetes; order Mycobacteriales; family Mycobacteriaceae; genus Prescottella; species Prescottella subtropica. The sequence goes on from NZ_SKCH01000016.1 coordinate 42,896, forward strand.
GCCGCCACCGCCACTTGAGGGCCAGACCGGCGAGCATCACGGCCTCCGACGAGCCGACCGTGGTCACACCGGTCGCCGACGACGGGTCGGTCGCGGAGAGGTTCTCGGCGTGGAAGAGGTCGGCCACCATGTTGACGCAACGGGTCTCGATCTCGGCGGTGGCCGGGTACTCGTCCTTGTCGATCATGTTCTTGTCGAACGTCTCCGCCATGAGCCGGTCGGCCTGCGGATCCATCCACGTGGTCACGAACGTCGCCAGGTTGAGGCGGGAACTGCCGTCGAGCATGAGTTCGTCGTGGATGAAGCGGTAGGCGGCTTCCGGGTCGGTCTCCGACTTGGGCATCCGCAACGCCGGAATCGGATCGGTTCCGAGGCGACCGGTGTAGGCGGGCGCCAGGGTCTCGGCGGGAGCGGCAAGGTTGTCGGGCATCTTCTTCTCCTCCGGTTGGACGAACAGACGAGCAGCGGACCGATCGGGTCAGACCTCGATCGGCGGGTACAGCCGTTCCATCGTGTAGCGGCGGTTCCGCCGGACGGACAGTGCGCTCGCGGTGAGCGACACCAGCAGGATGCCGACGAGGACGGCGATGGCGATCCACAGTCGGGAGTCGACCTGCTCGCCGACGGTGAGCTGACGCAACCCGTTGACGGTGTAGGTCATCGGATCGAACGGATGGATGTACTGGAACGGTGTCGCGGTGGTCGGCACCGGGTAGATGCCGCCGGCCGAGACGAGTTGCAGCATGAGGAACGCGAGCGTGACCACGCGTCCGACGGCCACCCCGAACATCGCGTTGAACGCCTGGATCATCGCCAGGTACGTCGCGGACACCAACATCAGGAACAGGACAGTGCCGGTGACGTGCCGGGCCTCGAGCCCCACCCCGAAGTGCACCACGGTGTACATGACGATCACCTGCAGCACCCCGACCAGCAGCGCCGGCCAGTACGACGCCAGCACCGTCCGGTACAGCCCCACACCACCGACGGTGGGTCGGGACAACAACGGGGTCAACAACATCCAGGTGATGATGCCGCCGACGAAGAGGGCGAGCGACAAGAAGAACGGGGCGAATCCGGTACCGAACGTGGACGCCTCGTTGGTGGTGTTCTGTTGCAGCGCCACCGGCGTGGACAGGGTGTCGGCGGTCGCGGTGCGCTGTTCGTCGCTCCAGTCGGGAACCTGGCCGGCGCCCTGCGTCAGGGCGTCCGCGAGCTGATGCGATCCGGTCTGCAACTCCACCATGCCGGACGAGAGCTGGTTGGCGCCCGCGGTGAGCGCGGCGCTGCCGTCGGTCAGCTGGATCAGACCCGAATGCAGGGTTGCGGCACCGGTGTTCAGTTCGTTCACGCCGTTGCGCAACTGCTGGACGTCGCCGGTGATCTGTCCGCCCTGCAGCATGGCCAGGCCACGTTGCAGCGGACTCGACGGGTCGACGACCTGGTATTCGAGCGCGCGGGCGTCGCCGGCGAGCCGCTGGATCTCGGCGCGCAGCGCCGCCGTGTCGGCCTGCAGTTGCGGGGGTGCCAGTGCCGTCAGCGCGGACACCGCCTGCTGCACCGTGGGATCGGGGATCCCGGTCAGCAGATCGACAGCTGTCTGCACACCGGCCGGGAGCTGCGACGGCTGCGGGAGTCTGGCGTCGAGCGCCTCGATCGACTGCCGCAACTGGGTCACCTGGGCACCGACCTGCGCGACGGTGCCGCTGTCGAGCGCGGTCAGCAGTGGACCGGTGACGCCGTCGATGGCGGTGGCCAGCTGTGACGCGCCGGCCGCGAGTTGAGCGGAGCCGTCCCGTGCGGTGACCATGTTCGTCGAGAGTTCCGTTGCGCCCGAGGCGAGTTGATCGGAGCCACCCTTGGCGGTATCGATACCCGACGCGAGCTGCCCGGCACCGTCGGCGGCCTGCTTCAGGCCCGAGCCGGCGCTCTGCAGACCGGTGAGCACGGTCCCGACGCCCTGCGCACCGATCGTGGAGTTGACCTGGCCGATGACCTGCTCCGACGCGTCCTGGCCGATGATCGTGGCGAGGTAGTTGTTGGCGTCGTTGAACGTGAAGATCAGGTCGGCCTTCTCCGGGTTGTCGCCGTTCGGGGATTCGACGGCCTCGGTGAAGTTCTCGGGGATCGTGATCGTGTAGTAGTACTTGCCGGTCGACAGGCCCGCGGTCGCGTCGGCCTCGGATACCTCGGCCAGGTCCAACTGTCCGGACGCGATCAGTGACTTGACCACCTGGTCACCGGCGTCGACCTGCTGTCCGGTGGCGGTGCGTCCGGTGTCGTTGTTGACGATGGCGGCGGGAATCTTGTCGACCGCGCCGAACGGATTCCAGAAGGCCCACAGATACATTGCCCCGTACAGGAGCGGCATGAGGATGATGGTGGCGATCGCGATCCGCGGCATGGTGCCGCGGAAGTACCGCTTCGAGTCACTTCCCAGCGACATTCCGGCAAGCATCTGTCACCTCCCCTCGGTCATGACGCCGATGTCACCGGCGCCGATCAGACCGCGCATGTCGACCACGCCGCCGACTCCGCAGTCGGGCGGAAGCGGATTGACATCCGCCGTGATGATCGACTGGCGTTCACCGAGCGCGACGAGACGCTCGAGAACTTCGAAACGTTCTGTGTCGTCGGCGATCCGATCGACCCGGCCCACCACGAGCAGCGGGGGCCGGCGGGTGTTCGCGACGGCGATCCGCAGCAGCATCTGCTGAAGTTCGGGCAGGTCGTCGACGAACGCGTGGAGTGCCGGCAGTGGGATGTCCCCGAACACCTCCCCGCACATGTCGGCCACTCCCTGCTCGGAGACCCGCGGCACGAACCTGTACCAGGGCGAGGTCCACCGGAGTTGCTCGGTGACCAGATCCTGCACCGTCACCGACGGACTCACCTCGTCGAGTTCCTTGAAACAGGCGATCGCCGACCGGGTGAACACCTTGTGCGGTTTGTCGCGGAAACCGAGGGCCGTGATCGATCCACGGTCGATCCGCATCCGCCCGCACAGCGCCATGAGCAGTGCGGTGCGGGCCGCTCCGGCCTGGGCCACCAGGACGGTGACACCACCGGCGTCGATATCGATGTCGAGCGGGCCGAACACGTGACCCCACGGACCGCGGAGTTCGATCCCCCTCGCGGACACCAGGGTTCCGGTGATCTCCCGTGGTGGCGACTGTTCGTCTCCGACATATGTCTCTACCAAGCCGGCCCCCCGAGCGAGTTCTTGACGACCTGCCCGTTCTTGACGATGACCGCGAGGTTCTTCGCCGGATCGGCGAGCAAGCCGATGTCGTCGAGCGGGTTACCGTCGACCAGGAGGACATCGGCCCAGGCGCCGGCGGCGACAACGCCGAATTCGGCCTGCCGGTACGGATCTCGTTCGCCGGCCATGCGGAACAGTTCGGCGTTGCCGGAGGTGAGCATCCGCAGCGCGTCGAGGTTGCTGTAGTGGTCGCCGAGCCGGGCCGCCATCTCGCTCTGCCGCGGCGCGAGCTGCGGTTCGAGGAGCAGGTCGGTGCCCCACGCCGTCTTGACACCGTACTTCTTGGCCCACTCGTAGATCTTGTCGGTGCCGGAACAGATTTCGCGGTCCTTGCCGGCCCGGTCCGGGTCCGGATAGTGGTGGTCGCCGAGCGCGAACGGCTGCATCGACAGCCACACGTCCTTCTCCGCCATGAGCGCCACGGTCTCCTCGTCGGCGAGGTGCCCGTGTTCGATCGATTTGACGCCGGCCGCGATGGCCCGGCGGATCCCGGTGACGTTGTAGACGTGGGTGGCGACGTACGTGCCGTAGTCGGTGGCCGCATGGACCGCGGCGCGGAGTTCGTCGTCGACGAACTGCACGGTGTACAGCGGGTCGTACATGGAGGCGGCGCCGCCACCGACCATGAGCTTGATCTGCGAGGCACCCTTCTTGAGTTGCTCGCGGACCGCGGCGAGGACCCGGTCGGGACCGTCGGCGACGCGCATGAAGCCGATCTGCTCGGCGCGGCTCTGATCACCGCCGAGGATGGTGGGGCACTCGTAGACGAAACCGAAGTCTCCGTGCCCACCGGTCTGCGAGATCGCCGCCTGGGACGGATAGATGCGCGGGCCCTCGAACAGGCCGCGGTCGATCACCGATTTGATGCTGCCGGTGTCGCCGGCCATGTCCCGGACCGCAGTGAAGCCGCGGTGCAGCATGTTCTTCGCTTCGGCGAGGCCGTTGAGGGCGATGTGGACCTCGGTGCCCATCACCATGTCGAGGGCGGAGTTGGCATTTCCGACGAGGTGGACGTGCGCGTCGCTCATCCCGGGCATGAGGACGCGCCCACCACCGTCGATGACAGTGGTCTCCCGCGCCGGATCGTCCCCGACAGGCGAATCGGACACCGCGGCGATGCGGGTTCCGTCGATGAGCACGTCCCCGTCGACGAGTGTCCCCGATTTCCCGTCGAACACCCGAACGTTGCGCAGCAGCAAGCGATTTCCAGTTTCCGATACGGCTGTCATGCCGGGACGCTAACACCGCAGCCGGGTCCGTGCACTTCGAACAAGCGGGACGTTACCGAACCTCATCCCCTGTTTCATCCGTTCGCTACCCGAGCAAAACGCCCCTGAACGCACCGGCTTCGACTTACACTGCCGCACATGTTGATTCACCCGACTCTGCGCATGCAGTCCTGGGGTTTCGTATTCGGTGCGGCGCTCTTCGCGCTAGGGTCCGCCCCGGGCCTGGCGACGCTGCTGGGGGTGGCGGGCGCGAACACCGCGTTCTTCGTCGGCTCGTGGTTCTTCACCGCGGCCGCATTCGCCCAGTTGGTCCTGAGCGGACCGGCGACCACGACCGACGGCGGCGGCACCGCGATCCGCGCCGTCTGGCTGGCGGCGGCGGTCCAGTTGTTCGGCACGATCCTGTTCAACATCAGCACCGGTGCGGCTCTGCACGCGCACACGGTGCGCGGCGAGATGCATCTGGTCTGGAACCCCAACGCCGAGGGGTCGGTGGGGTTCCTCGTCTCGAGCGTGCTCGCGGTGATGGTGCTGTGGCGGACCGGCAGCTACTGGGAGCCGCGGTCGAAGGAGTGGCGGAGCGTCTGGCTCAACATGCTCGGGTCGATCGCGTTCGGCGTGTCCGCGGCGGGCGCGTTCGTCCTGCAGGACGGGGCCAGCCTCGATCCGAACGTTGCCAACCTGGGGACGTTCGCCGGCGCCGTGTGCTTCCTGCTCGCATCGATCCTGTTCGTCGGCAAGAACGTGGCGCCGACGCCGGCGAGGACACCGGCGCCGGCGTCGGCAGCCTAGAGACGGTCCTTGACCGCCTTGGAGATCCGCGATCCGTCGGCCTTGCCGGCGGCGAGGTCGGTGGCGATCTTCATGACCTGCCCCATCTGCCGCATGCCGGGGCGTTCCCCGAGTTCCTCGGCGGCCTGCGCGATCGCGGTGTCGGCGATGTCGGCGAGTTCGGCATCGGTGATCGGGGTGGGCAGGTAGGCGTCGATGACCTGCGCCTCGGCCCGCTCGTTGGCGGCGAGTTCACCGCGTCCGGCCTGGGTGTAGATCTCGGCGGCCTCACCGCGCTTCTTCGATTCCTTCGCGAGCACCTTGAGGATTTCGTCGTCGGTGAGCTTGCGGGACTCCTTGCCGGAGGTCTCCTCCTTCTGGACCGCGGAGAGGATCATGCGCAGCGTGGACAGCCGCAGTTGATCCTTCTGCTTCATCGCGGTGGTGAGGTCGGCGCGGAGCGTGGACTCGAGGGCGGGGACGGTGTCGGCCATGCGCCGAACGCTACGCGCCCAGCGCGGTGTCCTGCATCTTCATTGCGTACACCCGTATTCTGAAATGGTGTCTGATCTGTCTGCCCGAACCCCGAATCGCAGCGCCCTGAGCCGGGTCGCACTCGCCACCGCCGGGGCCGCCGCGTTGGGCGTCGGCTACGCCTCGCTGATCGAACGGAACGCGTTCGTGCTCCGGGAGGCGACGCTGCCGGTGCTCGAGCCGGGTTCGGCGACCCTGCGCGTCCTGCACATCAGCGACCTGCACATGATGCCGAACCAGCGGCTCAAGCAGAACTGGCTGCGCGAACTCGACCGGCTCGAACCGGATCTGGTGGTCAACACCGGCGACAACCTGTCGCACGTGAAATCGGTGCCCGCGGTGGTGCAGTCGATGGGCGGCCTGCTGGCACGCCCGGGACTGTTCGTGTTCGGCAGCAACGACTACTTCGCACCCAAACCGAAGAACCCGTTCAAGTACTTCGTGAAGGAGCACCGCCGGGTGCTCGGTGCGCCGCTGCCGTGGGCGGACCTGCGGGCCGCGTTCACCGAACGCGGCTGGCTCGACGCCACCCACGTGCATCGCGAACTCGAGGTCGGCGGGGTGCGGATCGCGGCGGCCGGCGTCGACGACCCCCACCTGAAGCGCGACCGCTACGACACCATCGCCGGCCCACCGAACCCGCTGGCGCAGCTCAAGCTGGGCATCACGCACTCCCCCGAGCCGCGGGTCCTCGACCGGTTCGCCGACGACGGCTACGACCTGGTCCTGGCCGGGCACACGCACGGCGGCCAGTTGTGCCTGCCGTTCTACGGCGCGCTGGTGACGAACTGCCAGCTGGACCGGTCGCGGGTGAAGGGTCCGTCGCAGTGGGGTGCGCACATGCGCCTGCACGTGTCGGCGGGCGTCGGCACGTCCCCGTACGCGCCGGCCCGGTTCTGCTGCCGCCCCGAGGCGACACTGCTGACGCTGGTGCCCGCACCCCGCGAGAACACCGCCGTCGACCGCGTCACGGCAGCCGAGAAAAACGCTGTTTTGGGGCGGTGACCAGCCGATTTAACCCCGGGCCAATCGGTCATGTAGGCTGATCGAGGTTCAACACCGGGGTGTGGCGCAGCTTGGTAGCGCGCTTCGTTCGGGACGAAGAGGTCGTGGGTTCGAATCCCGCCACCCCGACCAGTGAAGAACAGAAAGACCCCGTCCGATTCCTTCGGACGGGGTCTTCTTCGTTGTGCGGACCCCCACACGAGATCAGGCCCGGAGGAAAGTAGGAATAACCGCGCCGCGGGCGTGGTTGAACAGGCCGGATCGGCGGTTCGTGTCCCCCGGGCTCAATATCATCGCCTTCGCAGGGTTCCGTTCGGCTGGAGCTGCGTTGCGCCTTTCGCCGAGAGGCGACCGAACCGCCGGTCCGCTACTCCGTCATCTGCACCGAGTTCCGCAGCGCATCGGTGATCGCCTCGGGGGCCCCGTCGATCGACCACACCGCGAGCGCGACGGTCACCAGGGTGAGCGCCGGGCCGAGGAAGGCGCGTTCGAAGCCGCCACCGGCCCGGATCGCCAGGAACGACGGCAACCGCAACTCCCACCAGCGGCGTCCCCCGAACGGCACGAACGGCGCCAGGAACGGCACCCCCTCCTTGGTGATCATGTCTCCGAGGCAGTGCACGGCGCAGCCGAGGGCCACCGCCACCCCGAGCCCGGTGGAGCCGACCTCGTCGGGAAACCATTGCCAGGTGAGGATCGACAGGAACGCGGCGGCCGCAGTGACGACGAGCCATCCCTTGTCCCGCGCCCAGTGCCCGAACAGGCCGCGCAGCGCCAGGCCGAGCGTGAAGAACAGGGTGACGATCAGGGCGGGCCGACCGAACTGCCCGACGAGCGCCGACACGCCCGCGCCGAGTCCGGCCGCGAACAGTGCGGTGTGGGTGAACGTGCGGTGCCCGCCGCGGCGGTTCGGGTCCTTGCGGCCCTTCGTCACCCGGTACACACCGAGCGACAGCGAGTCCATGCCGGCGGCGAGGGTTCTCGAGATCGGGCCGAACGAGCGGGCGACGGTGGACTGGGTGGTGTCGAGGTCCGGTAGCAGCGCCGCCCCCGCGCACACCCCCGCGAATGCGAACGTCTCGGCCGTCGACGTGGGTCCACCCCAGTCCGTGGGTAGCAGGTCCGCGACGGCGAGGCCGACCGCGGCACCGGACATTGCATGGGTTGCACCCATCACCATGAGGGGACCGCACCTTTCGAGCACCGAGCATCAACAATCGAGGGGCCCGAGCCTCGGGCCCCTCGGATCAGACGCTAGCAACGGCCACCGACAGGCCGACCGCCGTTCCGCATCCGGTACTCGAAAGGCATGATGGAGGGAAGTTCTCCGAGTCCGATCGAACGCACGGGAGGTGGCCATGAGCACTGTGTTGCTGTGGGTGGCGGCGACACTCGTCTACTGGTGGAGCATGCTCCCCTGACCGGCGAGTGAGAGTCGAAGGACCCGCCACCGAGAACGCTCCGGCAGCGGGTCCTTCCTCACCGGTCGATCACTTCAGTCCGGCGCGCACGCCTTCCTCGATCTTCTTGCCGAGGTCGGTGTCCACGTTCTTCCAGTACTCGAAGACGCGGGACAGGATCGGCTCCCGTACGCCGCCGAGGATGTGTCCGACGGCGTTGGACACGAGTCGGGCGCGTTCCCCGTCGTCGAGGACGTCCCGGACGAGGGTGCCGGCCTGGACGAAGTCGCCGTCCTCGGCGTGCTCGATGTAGCCGGCACGCACCGCCTCACCGTCGATACCCCACAGGCCCTCGTCGCCGGCCGCGGACGGGTCCGCGTGCGGTCCGCCGAACGAGTTCGGCGCGTACACCGGGGTGTCCGCCGAGTTGAACGTGTACCGCATCGGCCCCTCCTTGGAGTAGGAGTTGACGGGGTTCTTCGGGGTGTTCACCGGTAGCTCCGCGTAGTTGGCGCCGATCCGGTAGCGGTGGGCGTCGGCGTACGAGAAGACACGGCCGAGCAGCATCTTGTCGGGGCTGAAGCCGATGCCGGGCACCAGGTTCGACGGCTCGAATGCGGCCTGTTCGATCTGCGCGTGGAAGTTCTCCGGGTTCCGGTCGAGCGTCCACTTGCCGACCTCGATGAGCGGGTAGTCCTTCTGCGACCACACCTTCGTCAGGTCGAACGGGTTGAAGCGGTAGCCCTCCGCCTCGGCGACCGGCATGATCTGCACCTTGAGCGTCCAACTCGGGAACTCGCCGCGCTCGATCGCGTTGTACAGGTCGGCGCGGTGGTAGTCCGGGTCGGTGCCGGCGAGCGTGTCGGCCTCGGCGGCGGTGAGGTACTCGATGCCCTGGTCGGTCTTGAAGTGGTACTTGACCCAGAAGCGTTCCCCGGCCGCGTTCACCCACTGGTAGGTGTGCGAGCCGAACCCGTCCATGTGCCGCCACGTCTTCGGGATGCCGCGGTCGCCCATCAGCCACGTCACCTGGTGCGCGGTCTCCGGGCGCAGCGTCCAGAAGTCCCATTGCATGTTGTGGTCGCGCAGGCCCGACCCCGGCAGCCGCTTCTGCGAGTGGATGAAGTCGGGGAACTTGATGGGGTCCTTGATGAAGAAGATCGGCGTGTTGTTGCCGACGAGGTCGTAGTTGCCGTCCTCGGTGTAGAACTTCATCGCGAACCCGCGCGGATCCCGCCACGTGTCGGGGCTGCCCTGCTCGCCGGCGACGGTCGAGAACCGCACCAGCGACTCGGTCTTCTTGCCCGGCTGCAGGAACGTCGCCTTGGTGTACTTGCTGACGTCGCCGGTGACGACGAGTTCACCGAACGCGCCGCCGCCCTTGGCGTGCACGACCCGCTCCGGCACCCGCTCCCGGTTGAAGTGTGCAAGCTTCTCGATGAGGTAGTGGTCGTGCAGAAGGATGGGACCCTGCGTGCCCGCGGTGAGCGATTCGTCGTCGCTCGCAACGGGAATACCGAAGTTGTTCGTGGTCGGGCGTGACTGTCCGGACGTCATGGCGAGAAGCCTCCTGGCACTAGTGGGCTGTGGTGCTCTTCGGATCGTCTTGATTGTGTGAGCTGGTAACGGTGTGCGCCCCGGTTGTCACCGAATCGTTGCGACAGTCGGGACACAGACCCCAGAACACGACCTCGGCCTCGTCGATCTCGAAACCGTGATCGTTCGAGGACTCCAGGCAGGGTGCGCGGCCGACGACGCAGTCGACGTCGACGACCGTGCCGCATGCGCGGCACACCAGATGGTGATGGTTGTCCCCGGTGCGGGCCTCGTACCGCGCCGGGGACCCCGCGGGCTCGATGCGGCGCAGCAGTCCCGCGCGGACGCACGCCCCGAGCACGTCGTAGACCGCCTGGGTGGACACCGACCCGAGCCGGCGTCGCACCTCCGCCGTGATCGCGTCGACACCCGAATGCGGATGCGCGGCAACCACGTCCAGAACCGCGATGCGGGGTGCCGTGACCCGCAGGCCGGCGGCGCGCAACCGAGTGCGGGCGTCGAAGTCGTGATCTCCTCGGGGCATGAACCCAGTATGCCCCTTTTCTGGAATGAGTCAAGATAACGATTGGGTCTAGTTTGCGACGGTGCGGAATCCGAGCATCATGTCGTGGTCCTCGTGATCGAGCATGTGGCAGTGCCACACGTAGCCCTGCAGAGGGCCCGCTGCCGGCATCTCGTGGCCGGCATGATCGGACTCCCCCGCCGGCGCCCCGAAGGTGGCGTCGGGGTCGAAGCCGAGGTCGTCGGAGGTCGGGAACACGGCGACGATCCGGGTGACACTGCCGATGTCGGCGACGACGGTGTCCTTGCGTCCGGTCTCCCACGGCTGCGGCGGGAGCAGCGGCGAGGTCAGATAGTCGTCGACGGGGGGCGCCCACCGGGTGCCGACGGCCGGCTGCGGATGGTCCCGGACATACCGGTCGACGTCGATGCGCTGGCGTCCGAGCACCCGGAAGTTGACCAGGTGCAGGTGGATCGGGTGCGGTTCCGGGGAGACGTTGACGATGTCCCACTGCTCGACGGTGCCCTGGCGGGGCATCTCGATGTCCGGGTCGCCGAACCGCAGATTGTTCAGGGACATGAGGACACCGCCGGTGGCGGGGTCGGGCAGTTGCAGGACGGTGACGGTGCGCCGCGCCTGCGGGGTGGGGACGGGTTCGAGGTCGGCGGGCTGCCCGGGTCCGCCGCGCAGGGTTTCCGGTACGGCGGTCGGGCGTCCCGGCCCGGCGGCGACGCGGAAGCGGCAGAACAGCGGCATCGCGCGGACGCCGCGTTGTGCGACCCCGAGCGGGGGTGGTTCGTCGTTGCACAACTCCACCGTCGTGCCGGGTTCGAGTCCACCGAAGTCGACGAGGAGGTCGACACGTTCGCCGGGGGCGAGACGCACCTGGGTGGACGGGAGTGGCGCGGGCAGCATGCCACCGTCGGCGCCGATGATCCAGAAACGCATTCGGTTGCCGAAGAACAGATTCCAGATGCTGAACGACGCCGCGTTGAGGATCCGCAGCCGGTACATGCCGCGGGCCACGTCGAGTTTCGGCCACACCGTGCCGTTGACGACGCCGACGTCGCCGGGGGTGGCGGGGTCCCAGCGGCCGGGTGGGAGCAGCGGGGAGACGCGGTAGCTCTGGTGTCCGTCGGCGGTGAACAGTTTTTCCTGCATGACGAGGGGGATCTCGAACTCGCCGGACGGTAGTCCCCACGCGTTCTGCGGTGTGCCGGTGTCGAAGTCGTCGCGGAGCAGGCACATGCCGGCGAGGCCGGCGTACACGTTGAGACGGGTGATGCCCATGGCGTGGTCGTGGTACCAGAGTCCGGTGGCCTCGTGCCCGTTCGGGAAGTGGTGGACGTGGCCCTGTCCGGGGCGTTGCAGATACATGGGGTGGCCGTCGTGTTCGGGTGGGGTGACGGCGCCGTGCAGGTGCATGGAGGTGGGGACGGCGGTGCGGTCCCGGTCGGTGACGCCGTGGAGGGTGGTGTCGAAGTCGGCGGCGAGGGGGTGGACGGTGATGTCGTTGCGGTAGGTGACGGTGAGCGGGTCGTCGCGGTGCGCTTCGATCGTGGGCCCGAGGTAGTCGACGCCGCCGTAGGAGAGGGCGGGTGACGGGGCGAGGTCGCGGTGGAAGCGGTGGGTGGTGCTGCCGGCCTGCAGTTCGATACTGGTGCCGGTGAGGTGCGGGAGTCGGGGTAGGTCGTCGACGAACGGTTCGAGGTGCGGGGACGCGTACAGCAGTGGCCGGGACGGGTCGATGTTTCCTAGGTCGCCGAGGTCCCCGAGGTCTTGGCCTCGGGCGACTCCGGTGCCGAGTCCGACCGCGGCGACGGTGTACGCGAGTCCGCGGGTGAAGGTGCGTCGAGAGATACCCCTGCCCATGTGCCGTCACACTCCCCTGTGGTCGCCCTACCGGAGCACGCCCGCCCGACGGTACGCCGGAATGGCAACCCGGCCAGCGGTTTGCGGTGACTCGCCCCCGTGACACGCGTCTTTCCGGATAGGACGGGCGAATCGGTCGCCTACGCTGGGCGCATCGTCTTGTCGTGCCGAAAGGTTCGGAACCACTGTGCGTTCGTCGAAGTTCACTGTCGCGTTGGCGCGGGAGGCCTTGGTTGCTCGTTCGGAGTCTGCGCAGGGTTGGTTGCGCAGCACTCCGGCGGGACGGACTGCACAGCGTGTGCTGTCCGGGTTCGCGGACGCCGAGTGGGCGGACCGGTCGATGACGTTGGCGGCCCAGTCGTTCACGTCGGTGTTGCCGGTGGCGATCGTGGCGTCCAGCCTCGGTAATCACGATGCCGTCACCCGGGGGTTCTTCGACCAGTTCGGGATCGACGTCGACGGTGTCGGTGTCGGTGTCGGTGTGGACGCTGTCGGGCTCGACGATCCGTCGTTCGCCGCGTTCGGCATCGTCGGCACACTGATGGTCCTCATCGGCGGAACGTCGTTCGCGCGTGCTCTCGGGCGCATGTACGGGCGGATCTGGAAGGTGCCGACGCTCCGGTTCACCAGTTGGTAGCGGTGGATCGCGGTGCTGCTGTCGATGGGGTCGGCGGCGGCGCTGATCGGTGCGGCCCGCACTCTCGGCGGTGTCCCCTATCTCGGTGTCTGGCTGACGATGGGCGCCCAGTTCGCGGTGTGGGTGGCGCTGTGGGCGTTGATCCCGCATCTGCTCACCGAGCAGCGTCTGTCGGCGCGGGTGCTGTGGGCGATGGGCCTGACCACCGCTGCCGGGCTCGCCGTACTGCGACTGGCCGGCAACGTCTTCCTGCCGATCGCGGTGGAGGCGTCCGAAACCAAGTTCGGCGCACTCGGACTCGTGTTCACCGCGCTCGGCTGGATGTTCGTGGCGTACGGGATCGTCGTCGGCGCCGCGGTGTTCACGAAGGCGTTCGCCCTCGACGAGGGTCCGATCGGGCGCCTTCTCCGCGGCCCGGTGGACCCGGTCGACGACGTGTCGGCAGCGGCTCCGGCACACACAGATCCATGCTGAACGCAGTTTTGTACAAAACTCGAGGATTCGTACACAACTGTCCGGAACAGAAAGTGTGTGTCCGGGGCCGCAGCCTCCGACCGCTACGCGATGCGGGCCGTCGCCTTGATCTCCACCAGAATGCCCGGCTTCCCCAGGGCGGCAGCACCGATCGCGGTCCATGCCGGTCGTGCATCCTCCTGGAATTTCGCCTTCACCGCCATGAACTCGGCCATGTGGTTCGGGTAGTCGACGTGGAAGCTGGTGAGGTCCACGAGGTCCTGCGGTCCGACGCCGTTCGCCTCGAGCAGCGCCCCGATCGTCGCGAACGCCAGCTCGTACTGCCGCGTCGGATCGGACGGGACACTGCCGTCCGCTTCGAGACCGACCTGTCCGGAGCAGAACAGCAGATCACCGCTGCGCACCGCATCCGAGTAGCCGTACTCGATCTCCCACTGGCTTGCCATATCTACTTCCTCACTCTCACCGGATGTTTCGTGTCGAAAAGTCAGCGCAGGTACCCGTACTGTGCGACGGGTGCGACCGGGGTGTCCCGCACGCTCCCGGCGAGGCCGCGCAGCAGGATGTTCCGCAGTTCACGCGGATCGATCACGTCGTCGTAGACGAGGGTCCGGGCGAGCCCCCACGGTCCGGACGCCTCGTTGTCGACGAGGGCGCGGCGGGTGGCGTCGTCCTCCTTCGCGGTGCGGCCACCGACGTCGGCGGGAATACCGCCGAGGGTGACGGCCGGGAACGCGAGGGTCATGGTCTGGTCGTCGTACGGGTTCATGCCCATCACCGAACTGCCGAATCCGAACGCCTTGCGCACCGTCACATGAAATTTCGGTCCGCGCAACCGGTGCTGCGCCGCGAACATGCGGGCCCCGGCTTTGAGGATGCCGGCCTTCTCGGCGGCGGTTCCGGCCATGACACCGGGATTGTCGGCGAGGAACAGCACCGGCAGGTGGAAGGCGCCGGCCATCTGCAGGAACGCCGCCGCCTTGTCGGCCGCGTCGACGGTGATCGCACCGGCGGCGACCGTCGGCTGATTCGCGACGACCGCGACCGCATGCCCGCCGATGCGGACGAGTGCGGTGACGATCGACCGCCCGTAGGTGGGTTGGATCTCGGTGACGGTCCCGGCGTCGGCGACCGCGTCCACCATCGCCCGCATGTCGTAGGCGCGCCGCTGGTTCACCGGGATCAGGTCGAGAAGTTCCGGCAGGGTGCGCGCACCGACGTCCCCGGTATCGCTCCACGGCGGCCGCTGCCACGCACTGCCCGGCAGATACGACAGGTAGCGGCGCACCAGTGCCAGTGCCGCGGTATCGGATTCGACGATATTGTGGGCGACGCCGGACATGTCGATCGCGACCTGCGGCCCACCGAGCGTCTGTTTGTCGACCTGTTCCCCGGTGGATGCGGCGACGAGCGGCGGTCCGGCGGTGAACAGTGCGCCGTGGCCGTCGACCATGACCACGAAGTCCGACAGCGGCGCGGCCAGTGCGCCGTGTCCGGCGGACGGCCCGGTGACGATCGCGACGGTGGGGACGAGTCCGGACAGGTCTGCGATGGCCTGAAGATCGTTGGGGGCGGGGCGGTTCCGTTCCAGCGCATTGGTGGCGCGGTGTCCGGCACCCTCGAGCATCATGATCAGCGGGGTCCGGTTGCGCAGCGCGAGTTCGGCGGCACGGGTTCGTTTGGATGCGGCGGCGGTGCCGATCGAGCCGCCGGCGACGGTGAAGTCCTCGGCGCCGACGGTGACCGGACGCCCGTCGATCGTGCCGGTCCCCGCGACGAACGCGTCCGCCGGGACGGCCGGATCCCCGGTGAGCGGGCCGAGTTCGGTGAACGAGTCGGCGTCGAGCAGGGCGTCGATGCGGCCGCGGGCATCGAGTCGCCCGGACGCCCGGTAGCGGGTCAGCTTCTCGGGTCCGCCCATCGCACGGGCCGCAGCCTTCCGCTCGGTCAGGTCGGCGAGCAGTTGCTCCCAGTCGGCCCGGTTCTCGACGTTCACCCTTACCCCCCGAACAGTAGTGATCCGGGTCACGACGAGCACCGGCGAGGTGAGGGTACGAAGAAATCTGCTTTCCGGCAACAACACTCACCGCTCAGTGGAATCAAGGCCGACCTGTCACCTGACAGCCGAACGTCATACTCCTCGGCCGGGACGCCCCAGGCCGGTCACCGCACCGCTGACGGGCCGCGGATCTTGCGCCAATAACGCCAGCGCGGCATGGGCTCGTCGTCGATGTTCCACTGGGATACCGAGCCACGACCGATGATCGGGATCCTGCAACGCGTCCACCAGAACACGCACACGTCCACGATCACTGCCGACCATCCTGGCACGGTCGGCCACCGGATCCTCGATCGCGCACGCGAGTACAACTGCATCGTCGAGATGCCGTTCTCGATCGCGTGGATCTTCCTTGAATGCAGCACCCTTCAGAACGAGTGCACCGAGAACATCCGGAACGCTCAACCGGATCGAACGGTCACCGACATCCACCATGCAATCGACAGTTTTCCTCAGAGCCGAAGTCCCTGCCGGAACCGCGAATACCTCTCTGCCCACGACGTGCGGCCGACGACTGGGGGCCAGGTGGTCTGCCACCATGACGTCGACCTGGTCGTCACCGCGGACGAACCGATGCACAGGACCTTTTCCGATCGGCAGGCACAATTCGTAGCCGAGTTGCTCGAGTTGATCCCGCACTCCACCGAACGTCGCGGCACCGGTCTCGACATGCAACACCATGTCGACGTCGACCGTGACGGAGCCAGTCCCGCGCGCACCGCGTGAAGTTGGACCATCAAACCTCCCACCAGAGTCCATTGCTCCGACGGGATCCACGTTGCGAGCTCAGCTACCTGTGGCCACGGTGACGCCCAGCCGCCTGCCGGTGCCGTGACCATCCATTTCGGACGACTATCGGATGTCATCAAGAAGCTCCTCGAGAACTCGAACGCCTGCGCTGCGTTCGCGGGTGTCGAGGGATTCCATCAAGTCGAGGGCCACGGCAGCGAGCGGGGTAATTCCGTCAGCGAACGCCACCGGCGAGGTCACGACACGGATCACGACATCGCCCTCGCTCGCATCGGGAATCAGCCCGCACTCGTCGACGAGGGCACCATAGTCCGAATCGAGCGCATAGCCGTCGACACCGGCGCCGACGATTCCCGATCCCAGATCGAACCTCGTTGCAAGACCGCCGTATTCGACAGCACTCCTCCCGGTGACGGCAAGACGCTCGGCGAGCAGGGTTCGAGTACCGGCACCCCACCCCCGCATTCGGTGCGTCACCGCCCGGCGACGCGCGAGGAAGGCAATGTCATGAGCGGACGAACGCCGCAGTCGATGTACAAGCCTGGTCGATTGTGCCGCGGGGAGCCAATCCGCCGAGTTTCCCGACAATCGACTCAATGCCGCCCACGCCACCGACTCGTTCCACGGCCGGCCCCGCTGCCGGCTCATCTGCCCCAGCCGATACACCGATGCCGCGTCCAGCAAGAATGCCCCACCGATCTCACGCACAATCGCAAGATCGCCCGCTCGCGCGAGACGAGCGACCTGACGCCGCGACACCTTCAATTCGGCGGCCGCGTCGGACACCGACATCTCACCCATGAAGATATGGTCGCATGTGCGACTATATCCGGCAATAAATGCAGTTCACTCCGGTACCGGATTGCGCACCGGTTCCCCCTCCGCATGCTGTAGCTGGCCGGTTCCGGGGTCGATTTCGACGGCGTGGGACGGCAGTTCCTGTACCGCGACGACGATGTGTTGTTCACCGTCGACGGTCACGCGGCCGTGGGTGACCGGGGGCAGCCCGGACAGGGTCGCGGACACCCCGGGTACCCGCAGGGGCAGGGGGCCACCGAACTCGGGGCCGCTTCCCTGGTCGCCGTCGGGTTGGGCGTGGGTCGACAGTTTCAGGTACCGCGGTGTGGTGGCCAGTTCGTAGCGGAACGCCTTGAGCATCGAAATGCAGGCGAGCACCAGGACGATCGAGAACGGGACGGCGGTGGCGATCGACGCCGTCTGCAGTGCGGTGAGCGATCCGGCGCCGCCGACGAGGAGCAGCACGGCTGCGGCGACACCCTCGAGGATCGACCAGTACATGCGGGTGATCTTCGGGGTCTCGAGGTTGCCGCCGAACGACAGGATGTCGATGACGAGGGAACCGGAGTCGGCGGAGGTGACGAAGAAGAACACGACGACGGCGATCGCGAGCACACTGGTGATCGTCGCCCACGGGAGTCCGTCGAGCAGATGGAACAGGGTGGTGTTGGTGTCGACGGCGCCGTCGACGAGCATGTCGCCGTCGCTCCGCTGCCGCAGGATTCCGGAGTTGCCGAAGATCGTGAACCACAGCGACCCGATGATGGTGGGGGCGAGCAGCACTCCGAACACGAATTCGCGGATTGTGCGGCCGCGGGAGATGCGGGCGATGAACATGCCGACGAACGGCGCCCAGCTCATCCACCATCCCCAGTAGAAGATGGTCCAGGCGCCGGCCCAGCCGTCGTCGGAGAACGGGGAGGTGCGCAGCATCATCTTCGGCAGGGCCTGGATGTAGCCGCCGAGGTTCTGCACCCACGACTGCATGAGGAACAGGGTCGGGCCGAGGATCAGCACGAACAGCGCCAGGCCGATCGCGAGCCCCATGTTGATGTTCGACAGCCAGCGCAGCCCCTTGGTGACGCCGCTGACCACCGAGAACGTGGCGAGGCCGGTGACGACGGCGATGAGTGCGATCGTGAACCAGTTGTTCGTCTCCACCCAGCCGAGGTATTCGAGTCCGGCCGAGATCTGCTGGACGCCGAAGCCGAGGGAGGTGGCGACACCGAACAGGGTGCCGACGATCGCGATGACGTCGACGGCGTGACCGAGGGGGCCTTCGACGCGCTTGCGTCCCAGCAGCGGTTCGAGGAGCCAGCGGATCGACAGCGGCCGGCCCTTGCGGTACGTCATGTAGGCGAGGCCGAGTCCGACGACGACGTAGATGGCCCACGCGTGCAGACCCCAGTGGAACAGGGTCAGTTCCATCGCCTGGTTGGCGGCGGCATCGGTGGAGCCCGGAACCCGGCCTGCCTGAGGAGGATTCACGTAGTGCGACAGCGGTTCGGCGACACCGTAGAAGACGAGACCGATGCCCATGCCGGCACTGAACAGCATCGCGAACCACGACAGCAGCCCGAATTCGGGTTTCTCGTCGTCGTCACCGAGTCGGATGTTGCCGATGCGGGAGATGCCGCAGTACAGCGCGAACACCACGAACCCGGTGGCCGCCAGGATGTACCACCAGCCGACACCGTCGGTGATGACGGTGTTGAGCCGGGTGAAGGCGTCGCTCGCGGTGCCCGAGTAGACCACCGCGAACACGATCATCGCGAGGATGATCAGGGACGCCGGGACGAACACCGGCTTCCGTAATCCCCGCCATGCGGTTCGTATCGCCGTCACAATCGTCCCCTTCGAGTTGCCTCTGTATTGCGTCTGCACCGCGGAGTACCCGCGATGAAGTCCGCAATCCAGACAAACACAGAACATCGGGGTCCGCTGGGGAACGCCGTGACGGCGCGAGGAAACGACCCCGGAAACGCCGTGTGCGCGGTCACCGGGCTCGTAGGCCGGTGACCGCGCACACGGTCGAGCCGAAAACTAGACGAGCAGCTCCGCGATCTGAATCGTGTTGAGTGCAGCGCCCTTTCGCAGGTTGTCACCCGAGACGAACAGTGCGAGACCGCGGCCCTCGGGGGCACCCGGATCCTGACGGATACGGCCGACGAGGGATACGTCACCACCGGCGGCGGCGAGCGGGTTCGGCACGTCGACGAGTTCGACGCCGGGGGCGGCGGCGAGCAGTTCCTTGGCGCGCTCCACCGACAGCGGCCGCGCGAACTCGGCGTTGATGGCGAGCGAGTGGCCGGTGACGACCGGGACGCGCACGCACGTGCCGGACACGAGCAGGTCGGGCAGGCCGAGGATCTTGCGGCTCTCGTTGCGGAGCTTCTGGTCCTCGTCGGTCTCGCCGCTGCCGTCGTCGACGAGGTCACCGGCGAGCGGCACCACGTTGAACGCGATGGGGGCGACGTACTTGGTCGGGGCCGGGAAGTCGGCGGCCGCACCGGAGTGGACCAGCTTCTCGGCGTCGTCGGCGACGGCCCGCACCTGGCCGACGAGTTCCTCGACACCGGCGATGCCGCTGCCGGAGACGGCCTGGTAGCTGGAGACGATCAGACGCTGCAGGCCTGCCTCGTCGTGCAGCACCTTGAGGACCGGCATCGCGGCCATCGTGGTGCAGTTCGGGTTGGCGATGATGCCCTTGGGCGGGTTCTTGGTCGCCTCCGGGTTGACCTCGCTGACGACGAGGGGAACCTCGGGGTCCTTGCGCCACGCCGACGAGTTGTCGACGACGATCGCGCCGGCCGCCGCGAAGCGGGGGGCCTGGGCACGCGACAGGGTGGCACCGGCGGAGAACAGGGCGATGTCGATGCCCTTCAGATCCTCGTCGGACGTCGCCGACGCATCCTCGACGACGATGTCTTCACCGCGGAACGGCAGCGTCTTGCCCGCCGAACGCGCCGATGCGAAGAACCGGACCTTGTCGGCCGGGAAATTGCGCTGCTCGAGCAGGGTGCGCATGACGATGCCGACCTGACCGGTGGCACCGACGACAGCAATGGTGGTCATAACTGGTTACCGTCCCGTTCCTGCGTGGACGACGGCTTCTTCCTCGCCGCCGAGTTCGAATGCTGCGTGGATCGCGCGCACGGCGTCGTCCAGGTCCGTGTCCTTGACCAGCACCGAGATGCGGATCTCCGACGTGGAGATGAGGTCGATGTTGACGTCGGCGTCGGCGAGGGCCTCGCAGAACTTCGCGGTGACGCCCGGGTGGCTCTTCATGCCGGCGCCGACGAGCGACACCTTGCCGATGAGGTCGTCGAACAGGATCTGCGTGAAGCCGATCTCCGACTGCAGGGCCGTCAGCTTCTCGACGGCGCGCGGGCCGTCGGCCTTGGGCAGCGTGAACGTGATGTCGGTCTTGCCGGTCTCGACCTTGGAGATGTTCTGCAGCACCATGTCGATGTTGATCTCGGCGTCGGCGACGGCACGGAAGAGCTTGGCGGCGTGGCCCGGCGTGTCGGGCATGCCGACGACGGTGACCTTGGCTTCGCCGCGGTCGTGCGCGACGCCGGTGATCAGGGCTTCTTCCACGGGAATGTCCTCCATCGATCCGGACACGATCGTGCCGGGCTTGGTCGTGTATGACGAGCGGACGTGCACGGGCACGTTGTAGCGGCGGGCGTATTCGACGCAGCGCAGCATGAGTACCTTGGCGCCGCACGCGGCCATCTCGAGCATCTCCTCGAAGGAGACGGTGTCTAGGCGCTGGGCGTCGGGCACGATGCGCGGGTCGGCGGAGTAGATGCCGTCGACGTCGGTGTAGATCTCGCACACGTCGGCGTTCAGCGCGGCGGCGAGGGCGACGGCGGTGGTGTCGGAGCCGCCGCGGCCGAGGGTGGTGACGTCCTTGCTGTCCTGGCTGACGCCCTGGAAGCCGGCGACCAGCACGATCGAGCCCTCGTCGAGGGCGGCGCGGACACGGCCCGGGGTGACGTCGATGATCTTGGCGTTGCCGTGGCTGCCGGTCGTGATGACACCGGCCTGCGAGCCGGTGAACGAGCGGGCCTGCGCACCGAGCGAATGGATCGCCATCGCGACGAGTGCATTGGAGATGCGTTCACCCGAGGTGAGCAGCATGTCCATCTCGCGGGCCGGCGGCACCGGGCACACCTGCTGGGCGAGGTCGAGCAGTTCGTCGGTGGTGTCGCCCATCGCCGAGACGACCACGACGACGTCATTGCCCGCCTTCTTCGTCTCGACGATCCGTTCAGCGACACGTCGGATGCGCTCGGCGCTCGAGACCGAGGACCCCCCGTACTTCTGGACGACGAGAGCCACGCGTGTGTACCTCCGGCTAGTTGGGTTGATGCAGTGTTGATGCAGTCCAGTGATCGAGCTTACCGAGGTGTATCCCGGCAGTGCAGGGCCACCTCACCCAGTGGGAGTCCCCGATCCCGGGGTCCGGGTGGCAGCATCGGCGTCGTGGATCTCACACGACGTCCGACGCCTCGCGCTACCGAGGAACGCGCCTCGGTCTCGACGATCGAACTGTTCTTCGATCTGGTGTTCGTCTTCGCCGTCACGATGGCGGACGACCTCATGGCCGACGATCCCACAGTGATCAACCTTCTGCACGGCATCCTCGTGCTGGCGGTGCTGTGGTGGGCGTGGGTCTGTTACTCGTGGCTGGGCAATGTGGTGCGCGCCGACGAGGGTGTCGTGCGCGTCACGATGCTCGCCGCGATGTCGGCGGTGTTCGTGATCGCCCTGACGATCCCGGAGGCGTTCGACGATCTGCCCGGCGGCCTGGACGGCCCGATGGTGTTCGCGCTCGCCTACTTCGTGGTGCGCGCGCTGCACATTCTGATGTTCCTGGTGATCAGCCGGGAGGATCCGCAGTTGCGTGGTCAGGTGTGGCGGTTCGTGCCGTCGATGCTGGCGGGAACGGTGTTCCTGTTGATCGCGTCGCAACTGACCGGGGTGTGGCAGGTCGTCATGTGGGGTCTGGCGCTGGCCGGCGACTATCTGGGCACGCTGGTCGGTGGTGCCGCGCTGTACCTGGCCGCACTGGTCGTGTTCGAGCAGATCGGTGTCGGCGCGTTCCGGCTCGCCCGCGTCGTCACCGTCGTCGCGCTGCTCGCGCTGATTCCCGTCGTGTGGCACGCTCCGGCACTCGCCGCGCTCGGGGTGCTGGCCGTCGTACTGCTGGCGCTCGTCGGCTACGAGACGACGGCGCACGCCGAGCAACGGCGGGTGCGGCACCTCCCGGTCAGGGGGTGACGATCGCGAAGTCCGGGTCGGGTCCGTCCAGATACGAGACGAGCTCACCCAGTCCGGCAGCGTCTCCTGCCACCGTGACGCTGCCGTCGGTGATCAGGGCGGCCATGTCGGCACCGCCCAGCAGGATCCGGTGCAGATCCGGGCTCGACAGCGTGAACACCGCATCCGGAGGCGAGGGTTGTCCTGTGGTGTCATCCAGGTCGAAGTGCACCAGCAACCCGTTCCGCAGCCGGGTGCGATGCACGAGATCGTCTACCCGCCAGTCGATCGTGATGTCCGCGTCCCACGCCCGCGGACCGTCCACCCGCAACGCGACCGCGTCGAACAACTGCTCGACACTGAGCGCCCCCGCAATGTCCGGGGACGCGGTCACCGTCGGGGTGCCGATCGGGCCGTGCCGCAGTTCGTAGGCGCCCATGAGGAAGAAGTTGCGCCACGTCCCGTTCTCGCATCCGAACCCGAGTTGTTCGAGCGTGTCCGCCTGCAGAGCCTTCGCTTCTGCATTGCCCGGATCCGCGAAGATCACGTAGTTCAATACCTGTGCCGTCCAACGTAAATCACCGTCCGCAAACGACGTCCGCGCCTTCGCCAGCACCTCGTCGGCGCCACCCATGAACTCCACGTGCCGGCGCGCCGACTCGACCGGCGGGTGCTCCCACAGCCGGGCCGGATTGCCGTCGAACCAGCCCATGTACCGCTGGTAGATCGCCTTGACGTTGTGGCTGACCGAGCCGTAGTAGCCGTGGGTGTGCCACGCGTTCGCGATCGCCGGCGGCAGCGTGATCTCCTCCGCGATCTCGATCCCGGTGGCGCCCTGGTTGATCCGACGCAGAGTCTGATCGTGCAGATATCCGTACAGATCGCGCTGCACCGACAGGAACTCGGTCAACCGTTCGGTCCCCCACGTCGGCCAGTGGTGCGACGCGAACAGCACGTCCGAGCGGCCCGCGTACCGGCCTATCGACTCGGTCAGATACGTCGACCACACGTGCGGATCCCGTACCGGCGCGCCGCGCAGGGTCAGCAGATTGTGCAGGGTGTGCGTCGCATTCTCCGCCATGCACAGCGCCCGCCGGTCCGGGAAGTAGAAGTTCATCTCGGACGGCGCCTCCGTACCCGGCGTCATCTGGAACTCCACCCGCACACCGTCGATCGTCTCCGTCTGCCCGGTGTGGTCGACGTCCACCGTCGGCGCGATCAGGGTCGGGGTGCCCGTCGACGTCGTCGGGCCGAGTCCCGCACCCACCGCCCCGAGCGGGCCGCGGGGCAGCGCCGCCCCGTACATGTAGGCGGCGCGTCGGCCCATCGCCGTCCCGGCGTACACGTTCTCGGCCACCGCGTGCTCGACGAATCCGGCCGGCGCCACCACCGGGCACCGGCCCGCATCCACATCCTCCTGCGTGGTCACCCCCTTCACACCACCGAAATGGTCGATGTGGCAGTGCGAATAGATCACCCCGGTCACCGGCCGGTCACCGCGATGCGCGCGGTACAGAGCCAGTCCGGCCGCCGCCGTCTCCGCCGAGATCAGCGGATCGACGACGATCACACCGGTATCGCCTTCGACGAGGGTCATGTTCGACAGGTCGAGGCCACGAACCTGGTAGATGCCGTCGCACACCTCGAACAGGCCCTGCATCGTGCACAGCTTCGACTGCCGCCACAGGCTCGGATGCACCGTCGCCGGGCACTCGCCGTCGAGGAATCCGAACGACCCCGAATCCCACACCACGTCACCCGAGTCGTTCGTCACCACCGCCGGATCCAGCGCGCCCACGAAACCTCGCTGCGCGTCCTCGAAATCCTGTACGTCCGAGAACGGCAACTCTTGCGTGGCAGTCTCACTCATGCTTCGTGTGCTTGTCACACTCTCGTCCCGACCGGTCATCGACGTCCCCTCGCTTGCTCCTGCGTTTCCGGTGTCACCGTCGAGACTCCCAAGCCTGCACCGTTCGGGAATCATCCGAAGCGGGTGAACGAACAGACTGTCCGCGTTACGCTTCCGGCACGACAAGACGGTTCGCCCAGCCGGGACCGGGCGTGAGAGCTCGCGGCACGGGGAGACATGTCGGGTGGAGACCATCAGTAGTCCGAAAAATAGCGTATGCGAATACATTCCAGAACTACGTCACGGCCGCGGCGTATCGAGAAGGCGGTTGTCGGACGCACTCGATCGAGCCGTGAACGATTCGCCCGGAGCATCATCGATCGCCCTCGTGTGTGCGCCGGCCGGGTCGGGGAAGACGACACTGTTGGCCGACTGGGCCCGGACCGCGGCAGAGGATGTCACCGTCGCCTGGGTCACCGTCGACGACACGGACGAGCCGGTATCGCTGACCGGCCTGGTCGCGAGAGCACTGATCGACACCGGGCATCCACGGATGCAACATCCTTGCGCCGAGACCACACCGATCACCGTCCTGCTGGGCAGCGTCCCGGAACGGGTGTGGATCATCCTCGACGACGCCCATCTCCTGCACCATCCGGAGTCGCTGTCCGAACTCGAAACTCTCATTCGCGACACCCCGCGAAATGTGCGCATCGTGGTGTGCGGCAGGTTCGAGCCACCCCTGGCACTGCAGAAACTCCGACTCGACGGCCGCGTCGTCGACATCACGTTCGACGATCTCGCCTTCACATCGGACGAGGCCGCAATCCTGTTGGACGAACACGATGTTCGCCTCACCCCCGACGACCTCGCCGCATTGATGGCCCGCACCGAAGGCTGGGCTGCCGGACTCCGGCTCGCCGGCATGTCCCTCGAGAACCATCCCGATCCGACACGTCTGATCGACGAGTTCACGGGCTGCTGTCGCGCTGTCGCCGACTATCTCATCGAGCAGGTCCTGCGCGACCTGCCCACCGCGACACGGGACTTCCTGGTCAGGACGTCGGTACCGGCCACATTCACGATCGGTCTCGCCGAACAGCTCACCGACTGCCCGGACGCCCACACGATCGTGGACGAGTTGGAACGTCGTAACTTCCTCATCGGGCGGATCGAGGGCACCCCCACCAGGTTCCGATACCACCCACTGCTGCGCAGCTACCTGCAGGCCGAGATCGGCAGGCTCGGCCGCCGTGCCGTCACCGAACTCGAGCACGTCACCTCCCGGTGGTACGCACAGTTCGGCGAGGCACTGTCGGCCGTCGAACATGCGGTCGCGGCCGAGAACGTCCGGGACGTCACCTCGGCTCTCCGCGACTCGGGACTCGGGTCGATCCTCGACGGTCACGGCGCCGCCCTCGAACGGCTCCTCGCCGGCACACCGCACACGATCCGCGAGCAGCCGATCGTCCGGGTCGTTCGGGCTGCCGCGCACCTCCAGGACCGGAACCCCGTGGTCGCTGCCGAGCTGTTCGAGGCCACGATCCCGGACCCCCGCACCGACATCGAAACGGATGCCTACACAGCGGCTCTCACGAGTGCCGTACGCCTCCATCTCGCGGTCGAGCGTGGTCGGGCGGCGCCCGCGCTGGCGCAGGATGCGGCCGTCCCGGTCTCGGGGGATCCGGTGCTGGCGTCGTACCGGTTTCTGCAACGCGGGCGGGCCCGACTTCACCTCGGGCTGCTCGATCAGGCCGAGGAGGACCTGCACCGGGCTGCCGAGTGCGCCCGTGGCAGCGGATCGCCGCGCACCGAGCGGCATGTGACGGTCGAACTGGCGCTGCTGCACCTGTGCCGGGGCACACTCACGGATGCGCATGCCTGCACCGCGCTCGGCGGCAGCCGACCGGTGGACGTCCCACCGGACATCGACACCCATCGCACCGCGCTCGCCGACGCACTCGTCAGTTATCTGCGCAACGACCTCCCGCAGGCCACCACACTCGCAACGACGACGATGGATGCGACGCACGGTTCGCACGACCCGATCGCTGAGGAGAGTGCCTGCGCCGCAGGTCTCTACCGGATCGACCTCGCCGTGGACCGACGGGCCGCGGTGACGGCCCTGCACACGGTCACCGCCACTGTGAGGCCGTCTCCCTGTCCACCCGGCCTCGTGGCGGCCACACTCCCGTCCGTCCTCTGCTCCTACCTGAACATCGGTGAGACGAACTGGGGTCGCGAACTCGTCGGCGCTGCGACGGCAACTCTCGGACACACCGGTGACACAGCCCTCCTCGACGCGATCCTGCGCCTGTACGCGGGCCGCCTCGAACGCGCACGGGCGATGTTGCAGCCGGTCCTCGACGGTGAACTCACATGTGCGGCAGCCACCAATATGGTGACGGCCCGGCTGGTGGACGCCGAGATCGCCCGCCGTCGAGGCCACGACGTCCATGCCCACGAATCGCTGTCCCGGGCGATGGAACTGGCCGAACCCGAGCGGATCCTGCGCCCCTTCCACGACATGACTCCTGCCGTGCGGGAACTGTCGGCCGTCAACCGCAGCCGCTTCGGCGTGTTCGCCGACACGGTCCGGGAATCGCTCCCCCGCACGTCGGTCACGACGGCGGAGCCGCTGACCCGGCGGGAACTCGAACTGCTCGCCGAACTGCCCACGTGGCGGACGGCCGAGGAGATCGCGGCCGACCTGTGCGTGTCGATCAACACGGTCAAGACACACCTGCGCGGGATCTACCGCAAGCTCGGTGTGTCGACGCGCCGCGAAGCCGTGACCGCGGCCCAGAGCAGCGGCCTCCTCCGGTAGCCGGATTCACCATCAGCGGGTGAGGTGCGCCCGCCTACTGTCGACCATCCTCGAGGGACGGGTGCGGGGCCCGCCGTTCGTATCCGACCTGTCGAGGGAGACGCGATGGCCGAAACCGATCCGGGTTGGCCGGCGCACGTCCGGTACGCGTTCCTCGTCGGCGGCGAGCTGTCCGAGCGGGCGCTGGCCGCGTTCCCGGAACTGCAGATGTCGGGGACCGTACCGGCGTACACGACGCTGTACGGACCGGTCCGCACGCCGACGGAACTGCGCGGCATGCTCGCCCGGTTCGATGCCCTCGGGCTGACGGTCGTCGAGATGCGTCGGCTTCCGGACTGAACCGGGACCGGTCGTCTAACGCCTGACCAGGTGAATCCGTGCGTCGATGCGGTGGATGCGCGGGTCGCCGGCGGGGATCAGGAACGTCTCGTGGATGCGGGCGGTGACGAGCGTCCGACCGCACAGTCCGGCGTCGATGAGGTAGTCGGCGACCACCTCGTCGCCGTCGACGCGGTACTGCTCGTCGCGGATCGCGCGGATCAGCCGGAACTGCGGCCCGCACGTGAGGCTGCGGCGCAGATGGTTTCCCGACCGACCCGTCTTGACGCCCACCTCGTAACGGACCGCGTCCGGCGCGTACGGGACCGTGTGGCCGTCGTGGCTGAGCAGGGCGGCAACGTAGGTGCGGGCCGCGTCGAGCTGTGCGTTCATGCCTCCAGAAGACCATGCCGCCCCGTCCGAGGGCTTGTTTTCCGCCCCACTTTCCCACCGCGGACGGGGCCCGAGGGTAGAGTGCCCCGTATGCAGCGCGCACTCCTTCTTCGGTGCCGCGGCGGGGTCTGATCCAGACTGGCGACCCGCCGCGGGACCTTCTCGTGCGCCGGTCGCCTCACTGTCGGACTCGTCATAGTCCACATTCGAACCTGGAGATCGATTCCCATGTCCCCCGCTGACGCTTTCACTTCCGGATCGCGCACCATCACGCCGCCGTCCAAGCCGGCGCCCGCCGATCAGCCCGCATGGAACACGCAGAAGAATTCGTCGATGCCGACCTTCCGGTACCGCCCGTTCGGGGAAGAGGTCGAGCCGGTCACGCTGCCGGACCGCACGTGGCCCGACAAGGTCATCGACCGCGCCCCGCAGTGGTGTGCCGTGGATCTGCGCGACGGCAACCAGGCGCTGATCGATCCGATGAGCCCGGCCCGCAAGCGCCGCATGTTCGAACTGCTGGTCCGCATGGGCTACAAGGAGATCGAGGTCGGGTTCCCGTCCGCGAGCCAGACCGACTTCGATTTCGTCCGCGAGATCATCGAGGACGGCGCGATCCCCGACGACGTCACCATCCAGGTGCTGACGCAGTCCCGCCCCGAACTGATCAAGCGCACCTTCGAGGCGTGCGACGGCGCGAAGAACGTGATCGTGCACTTCTACAATTCGACGTCGATCCTGCAGCGCCGCGTCGTGTTCCGCGCCGACCGGGACGCCATCAAGAAGATCGCCACCGACGCCGCCGAACTGGTACTCGAGGAGGCGAAGAAGCACCCGGACACCCACTGGCGCTGGGAGTACTCGCCGGAGTCGTACACGGGCACCGAACTGTCGTACGCCAAGGAGGTGTGCGACGCGGTCGTCGCCACCCTGGGCGCCACCCCCGAGAACCCGGTGATCATCAACCTGCCGGCCACCGTCGAGATGGCCACCCCCAACGTGTACGCCGACTCCATCGAGTGGATGCACCGCAACCTGGCCAAGCGCGACAGCATCATCCTGTCGCTGCACCCGCACAACGACCGCGGCACCGGTGTCGCGGCCGCCGAACTGGGCTACCAGGCCGGCGCCGACCGCATCGAGGGCTGCCTGTTCGGCAACGGTGAACGCACCGGCAACGTGTGCCTGGTGACGCTGGCCCTGAACATGTTCACCCGCGGTGTGGACCCGCAGATCGACTTCTCCAACATCGACGAGATCCGCCGCACCGTCGAATACTGCAACCAGCTGCCCGTCCACGAGCGTCACCCGTACGGCGGCGACCTGGTGTACACGGCGTTCTCCGGCAGCCACCAGGACGCGATCAACAAGGGCCTGGACGCCATGAAGATCGTCGCCGACCAGAAGAACGCCGACGTCGACGACATCGTGTGGGAGGTGCCGTACCTGCCGATCGACCCGAAGGATGTGGGCCGCACCTACGAGGCCGTCATCCGCGTCAACTCGCAGTCCGGCAAGGGCGGCGTCGCCTACATCATGAAGGCCGACCACGGCCTGGCGCTGCCGCGTCGCCTGCAGATCGAGTTCTCGCAGACCGTCCAGAAGATCACCGACGGTGCGGGCGGCGAGGTGTCCCCGAAGGAGATGTGGGACGTCTTCCACGAGGAGTACCTGGCCCCGGTCAGCCCGCTCGAGCGGATGCGTCAGAAGGTCACCGCGTCCGAGGAGGACGACGGCACCGACGCCATCACCGCGGCCGTGAAGATCAACGGGGTGGAGCAGGAGATCTCCGGCTCCGGCAACGGCCCGCTGGCCGCGTTCGTCGACGCCCTCGACACCGTCGGCTTCGACGTCCGCGTCCTGGACTACAGCGAGCACGCCATGTCCGCCGGTGACGACGCCCGCGCCGCCGCCTACGTCGAGGCCGCCGTGACCCTGCCCGACGGCTCCAGCAAGGTCGTGTGGGGTGTCGGCATCGCCACCTCCATCACCGCCGCCTCGCTGCGCGCCGTCGTGTCCGCGGTCAATCGCGCGCACTGAGTTTCCGCTGCTCCCGGGAGGGGCCGCGCATTTCCGGTGACGGGGATGCGCGGCCCCTCCCCGCGTTTTGCGCACTTAGCGCGGGTTCCCCGCCGGATGCCCCGCGTTTTGCGCACTTAGCGCGAGGAAACGGGCCACCCCGCTCCCCCCCTCGCGTTTTGCGCACTTAGCGCGGGTTCCGCGCCGGATGCCCCGCGTTTTTCGCACTTAGCGCGAGGAAACGGCGCGAATGTGCGCGGCAAGTGCGCAAAACGCGAGGGAGTGCGCGGGGGCGAGCAGGACAAAGGGGTGAAAACGGGGGGCGGGGCGCGCTCAGGCCGGGCGGGAGGCCTGGCGGAGGTGGCGTCCGGACGCGTAGAGCAGCACGACGCAGATGGCGACGGCTGGCCAGACGAGGACGAGGCCGACGGGGCGCAGGCGGTCGGCGTCCGACGAGACTGCGACGGTGAGGGCGGCGGCCGACGTCATGCCCATGGGGAAAGCGGTGGACCAGCGTCGGATGTCGAATTGTAGGCGTGGCCACCGGATTTCGGAGGCCACGAGTCCGATGTAGCCGGCGAGGACGAGGGACACGATGACGACGCCGGCCGTCTGGATGGCAGTGTGCAGTTCCTCCGGCCAGCCGGCGGCGGCGACGGCGGGGGCGAGTTTGCCGGCGGCGAGGGCACTGATCGCGAGGGCGCCCGCGAACACCCACTGGTCGCCGGCGCCGATCCGGAACTGGTCGTACGAGAAGCGGACCAGCACGGCAACGTAGAAGACCAGACCGAGGGTGAATGCGGCGAGTGCCGGTGCGACGAGCCAGTATTCGGATGCGGTGACGGCGAGGGTCGCGGCGAGGACCGCGAGCCCCTGGGTGGCGACGCACAGCAGGAAGTGGACGCCGACGGTCGGTCCGGTCCAGTGCCGCAGCACGCTCCGCATGAGGGCGAGCCACGCGAGCAGGGCGACGAGCAACAGCACCCAGCCGACAGGCGTCCAGCCGAGGAGCACGCAGCGGGTGCCGAGCACGCAGGTGGCGGCGACGCCGGTGAGGGCGGGCGGGGTTTCCGCTTCTCCGGCCCAGCGGGCACGGTCGTCGAACAGTCGGGACACGAACACGGCGACGAGCAGGACCCAGATGACGGCGTCGACGACGAGCCAGACCAGGGAGAACCATTCGATACCGGCGAGATGCAGTGCGACGGAGACGATGCCGGCGGACATCGACGCGGCCCCCGCACCGGGCGGGATGACGGTGAGCACGCGTCCGGCACCGGTTCGTGCACCTCGAACGTCTGACATGCCTTCCATGATGACGCAGCCCGATTCCGGGCAGGGACGAACGTCCCCGAATCGACGATTCACACCGCGAACCGGCCCCGGATGCGCCATTGTCGAGGGCAGGAGGCTGCCATGTCGCGTGAGAAGTCCGCTCGTTCCGCTCCGACTGCATCGATCGAGGGTCCGCTCGGTGCGGCACTGCTCGGTGCGGGCCGGTTCTTCACGCCGGGTTCGTTCTCCGACGATCTGCGGACGGTGTCCCGGGAGGGCGGTCGGGAGGGCGACGTCTTCTACCGGGACCGGTGGAGTCACGACAAGGTGGTGCGGTCGACGCACGGCGTGAACTGCACGGGGTCGTGTTCGTGGAAGATCTACGTCAAGGACGGGATCATCACGTGGGAGACGCAGGAGACGGATTATCCGTCGGTGGGGCCGGACCGTCCCGAGTACGAGCCGCGCGGCTGCCCGCGGGGGGCGGCGTTCTCGTGGTACACGTACTCCCCCACCAGGGTTCGCTACCCGTATGCGCGGGGTGTGCTGGTGGAGATGTTCCGGGAGGCGAAGCAGCGGCTCGGTGATCCGGTGCTGGCGTGGGCGGACATCCAGGCCGATCCGGAGCGGCGGCGTCGCTATCAGCGGGCCCGCGGCAAGGGTGGTCTGGTGCGGGTGACCTGGGACGAGGCCACCGAGATGATCGCGGCCGCGCACGTGCACACCATCAAGGAGTACGGCCCGGACCGGGTGGCCGGGTTCTCCCCCATTCCGGCGATGTCGATGCTGTCGTTCGCGGCGGGGTCGCGGTTCGTCGAACTCCTCGGCGGGGTGATGACGTCGTTCTACGACTGGTACGCCGATCTGCCGGTGGCGTCGCCGCAGGTGTTCGGGGACCAGACGGACGTCCCGGAGTCGGGTGACTGGTGGGATGCGTCGTACCTGATGATGTGGGGTTCGAACGTGCCCGTCACCCGCACCCCGGACGCGCACTGGATGGCGGAGGTGCGGTATCGCGGCACCAAGGTGGTCGTGGTGAGCCCGGATTTCGCCGACAACACCAAGTTCGCCGACGAGTGGATGCCGTGTGCGGCGGGCACCGACGGGGCGATGGCGATGGCGATGGGCCACGTGATTCTCAACGAGTTCTTCGTCCAGCGGCGTGAGTCGTTCTTCGTCGACTACGTCCGCCGGTACACCGATCTGCCGACGCTGGTGAAACTCGAGGACCGGGACGGCCGTCTGGCCCCCGGAAAGACTTTCACGGCAGCCGATCTGGGGATCGACACGGAGAACGCGGCGTTCAAGCCGGTGGTCCTCGACGGGACGACGGGGCAGCCGGCGGTACCGAACGGGTCGCTGGGGCACCGGTTCGGCGACGAGGGCGTCGGGCAGTGGAACCTCGACCTGGGTGATCTGGTACCCGTCCTGACCGTCGCCGGTGACGGGAACGATGTTGCTGCGGTGACGTTTCCGCGGTTCGACACCGTCGACGGGCACGGGGAGACGATCGACCGTGGGGTACCGGTACGGACCATTGCCGGGCACCGGGTGTGCACGGTGTTCGATCTGATGCTCGCGCAGTACGGGGTGGCGCGTCCGGGCCTACCGGGAAACTGGCCCACGGGCTACGACGACGCGGACTCCCCCAACACCCCAGCCTGGCAGGAGCCGATCACCGGGGTGTCGGCGGCGCAGGTGATCCGGATCGCCCGCGAGTTCGCGGTCAACGCCGTCGAATCCGGTGGCCGGTCGATGATCATCATGGGTGCCGGTGTGTGCCAGTGGTTCCACGGCGACGCCACCTATCGGGCGATGCTGTCGCTGCTGCTGCTCACCGGGTCGATGGGCCGCAACGGCGGCGGTTGGGCGCACTACGTGGGGCAGGAGAAGTGCCGGCCGATCACCGGGTGGGCGACGGTGGCGATGGGCACCGACTGGAGTCGGCCGCCACGCCAGATGGCGGGCACCACCTACTGGTACGCGCACACCGACCAGTGGCGGTACGACGGCTACCGCGCCGACGCCCTGGCCAGTCCCACCGGACGCGGCCGGTTCACGGGCAAGCACACGATGGATGTGACGGCGTCGGCGGTCGCGATGGGCTGGACGCCGTTCTATCCGCAGTTCGACCGGTCCAGCCTGGATGTGGCCGACGAGGCCGTCACCGCGGGCAAGGACGTGGCCGCGCATGTCGCGGAGCAGTTGGCGTCGGGTGAGCTGAAACTGGCGGTCACCGCCCCGGACGATCCGCGGAACTGGCCTCGGGTGCTGAGCGTCTGGCGGGCGAACCTGCTGGGGTCGTCGTCCAAGGGCAACGAGTACTTCCTGAAGCATCTGCTGGGGACGACGTCGAATCTGCAGGCGGAGCCGACGCGTCCCGAGTTGCGCCCCAACGACGTCGAATGGCCCGACGACATCCCGGAGGGCAAGCTGGACATGGTGATGTCGATCGACTTCCGGATG
The DNA here is from genome assembly GCF_005434945.1 of Prescottella subtropica. Lineage (GTDB taxonomy): Bacteria > Actinomycetota > Actinomycetes > Mycobacteriales > Mycobacteriaceae > Prescottella > Prescottella subtropica. The sequence goes on from NZ_SKCH01000016.1 coordinate 76,158, forward strand.
ACGTCGACGACGCTGCTGTCGGACGTGGTGCTGCCGGCGGCGACGTGGTACGAGAAGTCGGATCTGTCGAGCACCGACATGCACCCGTACATTCACGCGTTCTCCCCGGCGATCGATCCGCCGTGGGAGACGAAGTCGGATGTCGACGCGTTCGGGGCGATCGCGCGGACGTTCTCGACGCTGGCCCGCACCCATCTGGGGACCCGCACCGATGTGGTGCTGGGCACGCTGCAGCACGACACCCCGGGCGCGATGGCGTATCCCGGTGGCGTCGAATCGGATTGGCGTGTCACCGGTGAGGTTCCGGTGCCGGGGAAGACGATGGGTCCGCTGACGGTCGTCGAACGCGACTACACGGCGATCGCCGAGAAGTGGGCGGCGCTCGGCCCGCTGGTGGAGAAGGCCGGCCTGGTCACCAAGGGCGTCACCTACCTCCCGGATCAGGAGGTCGCCGAGCTCGCCGCGAAGCACGGAGTGATGAGTTCCGGTGCGGCGGCGGGCCGTCCGGCGATGGACACCGCAGAGAAGATGTGCGAGACGGTGCTGCGGCTGTCGGGGACGTCGAACGGACGGCTCGCGGTGCAGGGGTTCCGGCAGCTCGAGCAGCGCACCGGGCAGCCGCTGGTGCAACTGGCGGAGGGCAGCGAGGAGCGTCGGATCACGTTCGCGGACACGCAGGCCCGTCCGGTGCCGGTGATCACCAGCCCGGAGTGGTCGGGCAGCGAGACCGGTGGCCGACGGTATGCGCCGTTCACGGTGAACATCGAGCAATTGAAACCGTTCCACACGCTCACCGGGCGGATGCACTTCTTCCTCGACCACGACTGGATGGAAGAACTCGGCGAGCAGCTGCCGATCTACCGGCCGCCGCTGGACATGGCCCGGCTGTTCGACGAGCCGCAGGTGGGTGAGATGCGCGACGGGATCGGGCTGACGGTCCGCTATCTGACGCCGCACAGCAAGTGGTCGATCCACTCGGAGTACCAGGACAACCTGTTCATGCTGTCGCTGTCGCGGGGCGGGCCGACGATGTGGATGAGCCCGAACGACGCCGCGAAGATCTCGGTGCGCGACAACGACTGGGTGGAGGCCGTCAACCGCAACGGGGTGGTGGTGTGCCGGGCGATCGTGTCGCATCGCATGCCGGACGGGGTGGTGTACGTGTATCACGCGCAGGAACGCACCATCGACGTGCCGCGGACGGAGACGACGGGAAACCGTGGCGGCATCCACAATTCGCTGACTCGACTGCTGATGAAACCGACCCATCTGGCCGGTGGGTACGCGCAGATGTCGTGGGCGTTCAACTATCTGGGTCCGACCGGCAACCAGCGGGACGAGGTGACGGTGGTGCGCCGCCGGAGCCAGTCGGTGACCTACTGAGATGGACGTGAGCGGAGCCTGCGAAGCGAGGTATCGATGAAGGTCATGGCGCAGCTGGCGATGGTGATGAACCTCGATAAGTGCATCGGCTGCCACACGTGTTCGGTGACGTGCAAGCAGGCGTGGACCAACCGGTCCGGCACCGAGTACGTGTGGTTCAACAATGTGGAAACCCGTCCGGGCCAGGGGTATCCGCGCACGTACGAGGATCAGGACAAGTGGCGCGGCGGCTGGGTGCGGGACAAGAAGGGCCGGCTGCGCCTCAAGGACGGCGGCCGGTTGGCGAAACTGTCGAAGATCTTCTCGAATCCGAAGCTGCCGTCGATCCAGGACTATTACGAGCCGTGGACGTACGACTACGAGAATCTGACGAGCGCGCCGCTGGGTGATCAGATGCCGGTGGCGCCGCCGCGGAGCCTCATCACCGGTGAGCCGATGAAGGTGGAGTGGTCGGCCAACTGGGACGACAACCTGGCCGGTTCGCCGGAGATCCTGGCCGGCGATCCGGTCCTGCAGAAGGTCAGCGAGCAGGTGAAGCTCGAACTCGAGCAGACGTTCATGTTCTATCTGCCGCGGATCTGCGAGCACTGCCTCAACCCGGCGTGTGTGGCGTCGTGCCCGTCGGGGGCGATGTACAAGCGCAGCGAGGACGGCATCGTCCTTGTCGACCAGGACAAGTGCCGCGGCTGGCGGATGTGCGTGTCCGGATGCCCGTACAAGAAGGTGTATTTCAACCACAAGACCGGCAAGGCCGAGAAGTGCACGTTCTGCTATCCGCGGGTGGAGGTGGGGCTGCCGACGGTGTGCGCGGAGACGTGTGTGGGCCGGCTGCGGTACATCGGGTTGATGCTGTACGACATGGACAAGGTCACCGCGGCCGCATCCGTCGAGGACGAAAAAGACCTGTACGAAGCCCAACTCGACGTGTTCCTGGATCCGCGGGATCCGCAGGTAGTGGCGGCGGCCCGGCAGTCGGGGATCCCGGACACGTGGATCGAGGCGGCGCAGCGCTCCCCCGTACACACCCTGATCAAGGACTACCGGGTGGCGTTGCCGCTGCATCCGGAGTTCCGGACGGTGCCGATGGTCTGGTACATCCCACCGCTGTCGCCGGTGGTGGACGCCGTGAGCCGCGACGGCCACGACGGCCAGGATCTGGGAAACCTGTTCGGGGCGTTGGAATCCCTGCGTATCCCGATCGAGTATCTGGCGGAGTTGTTCACGGCCGGGGACACCGAGGTGGTGTCGGATGTGCTGCGGAAGCTGGCGGCGATGCGCTCGTACATGCGGGACATCAACCTGGGACGTGAACCGCAGGAGCATATTCCGGCGTCGGTGGGGATGAGCGAGGAGCAGGTGTACGCGATGTACCGGCTGCTGGCGCTCGCGAAGTACGAGGAGCGGTACGTCATTCCGTCTGCGTATGCGACGGACGCGCACGGCCTCGAGGAGACGGTCACCGACTGCGCCCTCGATTTCGACGGCGGCCCCGGCCTGTACGAGCAGGGGTCGGGCCCGTTCGGGGAATCGAGCGGCGGACCGGTACCGGTGGCGGTGGAGACGTTCCATGCGCTGCGGCAACGGCAGACCAGTGAGGCGATGGGAGCCAACGCGTCCCATCCGTCGCGGGTGAATCTGCTGAACTGGGACGGCAAGGGCGTGCCGGACGGCATGTTTCCGAACGGGGGCGGGCAATGAGGCTGCGGCGGCGCACGGGTTCGGGTGCCCGGCAGCAGGATCGGGTGGTGTGGCAGTGCGCGTCGCTGCTGCTGGCCTATCCGGACGCCGGGCAGTCGGATCGGTTGGACACGGTGGAGACGTTGCTGGCGCACGTCCCCGAGGCGGCGGGGCTCGCGGCCACCGTGCGCGCGCTGCGGGCCCTGCCGGAACTCGAGGCGGCCACCGCGTACGTGGACACGTTCGATCTGCACTGCAGAACCACACTGCTGCTGACGTACTGGACGGACGGCGACACCCGGAACCGGGGCGAGGCGATGCTGCGGTTCGCCCGCGTCTACCGGGAGGCCGAGGTGGAGCCGCCGGCCGGGGAGTCGTCGGATCATCTGGCGGTGCTGCTCGAGTTCGCGGCCACCGTCGACCCGGCAGCGGGCGGCGCACTGCTGGCGGAACATCGTCCGGCGATCGACCTACTGCGGCAACGACTGACCAAGCTCGACTCCCCGTACGCGGCGGTGCTGACGGCGGTGGCGTCGACGCTGCCGGTCGCCACGGACCGGGATATGGAGCGGTCCCGCCGGCTGGAGATGTCGGGTCCGCCCGCCGAGTCGGTGGGGTTGCAGCCGTTCACGTTGACCGTTCCGCCGCGCCGCAGCGAAGGAGTGCATTGACATGTCGGCCGCCGAAATCTATTGGGACATCATCCCGTACGTGACGTTGGCGGTGCTGATCGTCGGTACGTGGTGGCGGTACCGGTACGACAAGTTCGGGTGGACGACGCGGTCGTCGCAGCTGTACGAGAATCGGCTGCTGCGCATCGCGAGCCCTCTGTTCCATTTCGGGATGCTGGTGGTGATCCTCGGCCACATCATCGGGTTGGTGATTCCGAAGTCGTGGACCGAGGCGATCGGCGTCAGCGAACACATGTACCACTGGGGTGCCGCGGTGCCGGGCACGATCGCGGGTGCCGCGACGCTCGTCGGGGTGGGGCTGCTGGTGTACCGCCGGCGGTCGACGGGCCCGGTGTTCACGGCCACCACCGTCAACGACAAGATCATGTACGTGGTGTTGGTGGCGGCGATCGTGGCCGGCCTGGCGACCACCGTGATCGGGGCGTTCGACGGCAATGCGGCCCACAATTATCGGGAGACGGTGTCGCCGTGGTTCCGGTCGATCTGGATTCTGCAACCGGACGGGGCGGCGATGGCGCGGGCGCCGCTGTCGTTCCACATCCATGTGACGGTCGCGCTGGTGCTGTTCGCGCTGTGGCCGTTCACCCGACTGGTGCACGCGTTCAGTGCCCCGTTCGCGTACCTGTTCCGCCCGTACATCGTCTACCGCAGCCGCGACGTCGCCGGACGCGACCAGTTACTCGGATCGGAACCACAGCGGCGCGGCTGGGACGTCGACGCCGGCGGCCCCCGCCACACTCGTTCGCGATAAGTGCGCGAAACGCGGCTCCCCCGGGCAGTTTCCGCGCGATAAGTGCGCAAAGCGCGGGCGAGGAAGGTCGACCGGGCCGTCGCATCGTTTTCGGAAGGGTGCGGTCGTTCAGCCCAACGTCACGGAGCGGTCGCCGAAGTCTGCCACGACACGTAAGCGTCCGCCGAGGGCTTCGACGTAGGACTCGAGGGTTCCGAGTTGGGTGTGCCGGAGGTCGCCGCGCTCGATCTGCGAGACCCGTGACTGGGATACGCCCATCAGCTCGGCCACCTGTTCCTGGCGGGCAACCTGTTCACGACGGACCTCGACCAGACGATGGGCCCGAACTTCCTCCTGCAGAGCCTTCCTGGCATCGTCGATTGTCTGAGCGTCGAGTTGTCGAGCAGCCTCCGCCCGCACGTCACGCCAATTTCGAGCCATGTCGCACCTCCCAGGTTCTATTGCTTGTTCTGCTCGTTGAGCCAGAGTTCGTAACGACCTTCGGCTATCGGAATATTGTCCGTGTACCACTGCTTCCACTCTCCGGCCTTGTCTCCGGCGACCAGCAGGATGGCCTGACGCCGGGGGTCGAAGACGAACAGGATTCGGATAGAAGTTCCGTGTGGTCGTAGTTCTTTCATGTTGTGGATCCGCGAGCCCTTGACCTTGTCGACTGCTGGCCGACCAAGTGTCGGGCCTTCGGCCTCCAAGTAGTCGATGGCGGCGGTCACGGCCGCTGCGTCGTCGTCACCGGACGCGACCAAGGAGAGATACCACTCCTCCACCTCGTCGAGAAGGACAACTTCACACCTCATGGACCGCTCTCCACCTCCCGTGGCCGACGAACTATCCACCTCAATATAATGCTTAACTTCTATTGAGGGTACCTGCACACCTTGCGCGCCGACCGACACGCTCGCCGCCTCGACCCGACTGCAGGTGTGCGAACCGTGACTCCCAGCCGGCCTGCTCGGAGACTCTGGGCTGCGACGTAGACCTGAAGCCCCACGCCGGGGCGTATGCTGACCGCCACGAGTCGTGGGACTTGCGGGCTTCGGCCTCCCCCCGCGGACACAGGAAGTGGAGAGGGAGCCTCGCTGTGCGGGGTTCCCTCTTTCTTGTTCGAGGCATCAAACCCCGCGACGCCTGACCCTCCCCCGACACCCCCGCGGCGCTCGTGCCGAAATCCCCCGTTCGTGCGGATTGCTGTGTCACAGTGCACGTATCTGCTCGGTCGACATGGATTGGGGCTTCACTGATGGACTCGTTCTGGGATTTTTTCTGGTTGATTCTGGTCAGTTTCGCGTTCGTCGCGTATCTGATGTTGTTGTTCTCGATCATCACGGATCTGTTCCGGGATCATCAGACGTCGGGGTGGGCGAAGGCGATCTGGGTGGTGTTCTTGATCGTCTTCCCGTTCTTGACGGCGTTGGTGTATCTGATCGCGCGTGGGGATGGGATGGCGAAGCGGTCGGTGCGGGCGGCGCACGAGGTGCAGAGTGCGCAGGAGCAGTACATCCGGCAGGTGGCGGGTAAGTCGGGTCCGGAGCAGATCGCGGATGCGAAGGCTCTGTTGGATGCGGGCACGATCTCGCAGGCGGAGTTCGATGCGCTGAAGGCGAAGGCTCTGGCCTGACGGTCCGATAGACGATGATGCCGCGTCCCCGGTCGGGGGCGCGGCATCGTCTATTCCTGCTGTGGAAAACTCGCCTCGTGGGTATGAGCACTCGGATGACTCTGCGGGGCCGGTTGGCGTTGCGTGCGGCGGCGGTGGCGGCGTGGGCGTCGCAGAAGGCGGGCCGCGGTAAGGGCTCGATGATCGGTGGTCTGATCGCGTTGAAGATCGATCCGTCGGTGATGGTGCAGTTGGGTCGGGGCCGGCGCACGGTCGTGGTCACTGGCACGAACGGGAAGTCGACGACGACGCGGATGACGGCGGCGGCGTTGGCGACGCTCGACGAGGTGGCGACGCAGGCGGACGGTGCGAACATGGATGCCGGGATCGTGGCGGCCCTGTCGGCGCGGGTGGATGCCCCCTTGGCGGCGCTGGAGGTGGACGAGCTGCATGTGCCGCACGTGTGTGATGCGGTGGATCCGGGCGTGATCGTGTTGCTGAATTTGAGCCGCGATCAGTTGGATCGGGTGGGGGAGATCAACAAGATCGAGCGGACGCTGCGGGAGGGCCTGGCGCGGCATCCGGATGCGGTGGTGGTGGCGAACTGTGACGACGTGCTGATCACGTCGGTGGCGTTCGATCACAAGAATGTGGTGTGGGTGGCGGCCGGTGGCGGTTGGGCGAACGATGCGGTGAGTTGCCCGCGCACCGGGGAGCCGATCGTGTGGGACGGCCCGCACTGGCGGAGCACGGGCTCGGATTTTGCGCGTCCGACGCCGCAGTGGTGGCTGGACGACGACAACCTGTACGGCCCGGACGGGCTGGTGTTGCCGTTGGAGTTGTCGCTGCCGGGTAAGGCGAATCGGGGGAATGCGGCGCAGGCGGTGGCGGCGGCGGTGGCGTTGGGTGCGGATCCGCGGGATGCGGTGCGGGCGGCGTCGACGGTGCGGGAGGTGGCCGGCCGGTACAGCATGGTGCAGGTGGGGGCGCATTCGGTGCGGATGTTGTTGGCGAAGAATCCGGCGGGCTGGCAGGAGGCGCTGTCGATGATCGATCACAGTGTGGACGGTCTGGTGATCGCGGTGAACGGTCAGGTGCCGGACGGCGAGGATCTGTCGTGGTTGTGGGATGTGCGGTTCGAGCATTTCGAGGGTGTGCAGGTGGTGGCCGCGGGTGAGCGGGGCACGGATCTGGCGGTGCGGTTGACGTATGCGGGGGTGGAGCACACGTTGGTGCACGATCCGTTGCGGGCGATCGCGGCGTGCCCGCCGGGGCGGGTGGAGGTGTTGGCGAATTACACGGCGTTCCGGGATTTGAACACGGCGATCGCGAAGGAGAAGAGCCGCGATGTCTGAGTCGACGGTCCGTATCGGTCTGGTGTTGCCCGATGTGATGGGCACGTACGGGGACGGCGGGAATGCGCTGGTGCTGCGGCAGCGGTTGCGGATGCGCGGGCATGACGCGGAGATCGTGGAGGTGACGTTGAACGATCCGGTGCCGGAGTCGTTGGACGTGTACACGCTCGGTGGTGCGGAGGATGCGGCGCAGCGGTTGGCGACCCGGCATTTGACGCGGTTCCCGGGGTTGCAGCGGGCGGCGGAGCGGGGTGCGCCGGTGTTGGCGATCTGTGCGGCGATCCAGGTGTTGGGGCACTGGTACGAGACGTCGTCCGGGGAGCGGGTGGAGGGGGTGTCGATGCTGGATGCGACGACGGCCCCGCAGGCGTCGCGGTCGATCGGGGAGATTGTGACGTCGCCGCTGATCGGCGGGTTGACGCAGCCGTTGTCGGGGTTCGAGAACCATCGGGGCGGCACCACGTTGGGGGCGGACGCGAAACCGGTGGGCCGGGTGACGCGGGGTGTCGGTAACGGTGTGGGTGACGGTGTGGAGGGGGTGGCGCAGGGTTCGGTGATCGGCACGTATCTGCACGGCCCGGTTCTGGCCCGTAATCCGGAGCTGGCCGATCTGTTGTTGGCTCGCGCGCTCGGTGTGGACGCCCTGCCGGCGTTGGATCTGCCCGAGGTGGAGTTGCTGCGCCGGGAGCGGTTGGCGGCCCGGTAGTACGGCTTCCACGCGCCGGATCGGGTGCGCGGAAGCCCTCTGAGACCGGTTCTGTGGCCGGTTCGCACAAATTTTTTCGACTGGGACACCCCGTCCGGCGCACTGCCGGGCGGGGTGTCTTGCGAAGATTGCGAAGGCTGCGATCAGGCTCCGATCCGGGCATCCACGACGGTCTGCCGCCGATCGCCGATGTCGGCGCCCGCACATCGCGGCAGGCCCGCACAGTGCAGGAACGTGTGTCAGTCAAACAAACAATCGAAAGAAAATTGCCCCGCTCGCAGTAAATTGTACTGCAGTACAAAAAGCGACCTCTTCCAGGATCTGCGAAGAGAGTCACCACGCAGTCAGCGACCTTCCTCGAAAAAAGATTCCCAATTTCGATGCGGGAACACATATCAGTCCTCTAACGTCTGAGTCCGGTCCACAGTTCCTCACAGCAGCAAGGCTTGGACCAGTACGAACCGGGGTGCAACTGGGGGTGAGGCCCTACCCGCACACATCAGGAATGTTCGATCAACACTGCTCTTTCAAACCTGAAAGGTTCTACGCAATGAACTACAAGAAGATCGGCTTCGGTGCCGCAGCCCTCGCGTCCGCGACCACACTCGCGTTCGCCGGCACCGCCCAGGCAGCCACCGCTGTCGAGGGAACACCCACCAAGGACTACCAGCTCTGCGGCACCGTCTACGAGGGCGCGGCGGGCGACTGGGTTGCGAACACTCCGGTGCCGTTGAGCAAGACCGGCGTCGGTGGCGTGGACGTGACCGGCGTTCTGACGGGCAACACCCCCTGGACCGACACCGTGACGACCGCTCCCGACGGCACGTTCTGTCTCGACGGCACGCTGTCGATGGCGCTGGACGTGCAGTTCGGCGGCGCCTACGTCACCCTGTCGGTCAAGCCCGCCACCCTGCCCGCCGGCAAGAGCGTGACGAGTTCCAACCCGTGGGCGGACGGCGGCTCGTCGCAGATCAACTCGTCGGTCTTCAACGCACATCAGCACCCCACGAAGAACTCGGCGTGGGGCTTCTACTTCACCGTGAACTAAGGAGAAAGTTCGTGCTCGCAGCTTTCGTCAAGTCCCTGATGGGACTGATCACTGGGGTGACGCCCACGCTGGCCGGTTCGCTCGACGGTTTGAACACCATGTCGAGGAACGATTACTCGAGCGAGATGTGAGGAATCATGGGATCTGTCGCTGACGCCACCGCGTCGCTGGGAATGACGGTTCAACGAATGCTGCCGATGCTGGCGGGCATGTTGATTCAGGTTCCGTTGACGCTCTCCTTCGGAATCCCGCTCTGACGGAAAGGCTGAATCACATGTCACTCCAAACATTGTCTGCAGATTTCATCGCGCTGATCTCCCAGTCCTGGATGGGAAGCAGCAGACCGCTCACAACGTTCCTCATCTCTCTATCCTGAACGGAGGTAGTTGCTGTGTCATCGAATTACTGGACGGGGTTGATGAACCTCATCTCGGGGGTCATCACCCTCACCGTCACCGGACTCAATACCGCCTCCGCAGAAGGCGCCGGGTGGTCGAGCTATCAGTCGGCCAGCGGAGGCTGACGAGCACGCAGTGATCAGCTCACTTGATCACTGACACGCATGAAAGGGAGGTCTTGTGCAGCAGCCCGCTGCACAAGACCTCCCTTCTTGCATAGAGGGACCAAAACCTGAATACCTAGGCATAGCCACTGCCCCGAACAGGGGTGTGGCCGGGAATGCTTTCACATCCTCGGCCGCATCTCTGCTTCTCAAGTCTTTCACCGTGACCGGCTACTCATTCGATCCGCACTACCGAAACTACGCCCACACCCCATAGCCGGCAAGGCCTCGAGCTGCACTTTCCCAACTTGTGACCGTCCCACCACACCCGTGGCCGGCCTGTTACCGCATCGGGCGCCCGGGACCCATCCAGCTCACCGTCGACGCATGATCGCCACCGGTACGGCCGCAGCCGATCTCGGTAGCGCCCCTCAGTCCATGCCCGCCCGGTCGTGTCCGATCATCCGGTCGACGTCGTAGGCCGACAGTTCGCCGGCGTTCAGAACATCCACCGGGCGCCGGTCACCGAGATGCGGCTGCGCCGTGCACCACCAGTCAAGCGTCCCCCAAGGATCGAGATCACACTCCATCACCACATTCGCGTACTCGGCGACAGGCTTGATCCGCTTCCGCTCTCGATCGAACTGGAAAACCGGATACCGATACCGGCCATCGATCTCGACACCGAGCAGTCGGTGCACCGCCCGCGCCTCGTCCACCGACACCAGATTCGACACATCCGACGCCGAGAAGAACTTCGCAACGTCAGATGGGCCAACCATGTCGTGCTCCAACGAGAGCGGCAACACGTAGGTGATCGCCTCGGCGCGCGCTGCGGGATCCGCGCCCTCCACCGGGCCTGGAACCCCGTAACCACACACCGGAATCCGAACCAACACCGCTTACGCCTTCGCCTGCCGTCGAGACCGGCGATGCCCACGCGTAACCGTGACATCGTCGCGAACCACCATGTCCGGGTCCCGGTCGACCTCGTCGGCCTCGGCAAGTGCACGCTCGAGCTTGCTTCCCATGACTACCATCATTCCCGATGAAGCCACCCCCGGCACCCCGTCTACCGTCCGCTGTGCTCGAGGTCGTCGAGCAGCCGATGCCACTGGTCCAGGGCCTCCACACCGGTGGGGATCAACACCGGATCGGGCACCATCGGGGGGCCGATCACCGTGCCCGGGGTCGTCGCCTGCTCCGTCCCCAACCCGTTCGGTCGCGGGGCCGTCCGTGAACCGCGTTGCGCCACATCCGGTCCCGGCGGACAGAACAGCGTCAGATCCGGCGTCACCGGCCCCGTGTCCCCCACCGTCCGGCGCGGCGTGTCGTATCCGCACACCGGCCCCTGCGTCCCCACCAACGCGAACTCCGCCCGATCCCCCCGCACGATCGACTCCAACTTCCCCAACCCCACCGGAATATCGACCAGGCCCGCCGCCACCGCCGCCCGCCGATCCGCCACCACCGGCGTCACCCACGCCAGATCCGCCAGCAACGCCCCGAACGTGCCCGCCTCCCCGTCGAACAGCTCCCGGGTCCGGGACAGTGCCGCCGGTGACCGCCCCACCAGATGCTCCAGCAGCTCCGACGCGTCCCCCAACTGCCCCGACACCGTCCGCGCCGCACTCGCCGTCCGCTCGAACGCGCCCGCCGCACCGGCCGCCGACCCCGCCACCGACACCGTGCGCTCCAGCAGCGACCGCACCGTCGGCGTCTGCCGCGCCACCACCCCCGACAACCGGTCGCCGTCGTCGATCATCCGCGCCAGATCCGGGCCCACCCCCGCCAGCGCCGCCCCCACCTCGTCGCCCACCGTCGCCACCGCCGCCGGATCCACCCCGGCCAGCAGCCGCGCCGTCTCCCCCAGCACCTCACCCATCTGCACCGGCTGCCGCTCCGCCGGCGCCGCCACCTCGTCCCCGTCCCCCAGATACGGGCCGCCCGCCCCCGGATCGGGAACCAGGTCGACGTTCTGCAGGCCCGCCACCGTCCCCATCGTCACCGTCGCCGCACTCGCCCGCGGAATCCGCGTCCCCGGATCCAACTCCACCTCCACCCGCGCCCCGGATCCGTTGCCCGCCAACGACACCGACGCCACCCGCCCCACCTGCACCCCCCGATACGTGACACTCGTGCCCGCCGTGAGCCCGAACGCGTCCACCATCTCGGCATGCACCCGGATCGGGTCACCGAACGCCCGCGGCCCCGCCACATAGGCGATCCCGAACGGCACCACCAGCGCCGCCGTCACCGCGAACAGGATCAACTCCACCAGCACCACCCGCCTCACCGGTCACCTCCCGCGCCGTCGAGCGGTATGCCGCCCGTCATCAACGTCTCCAGCCCCGCCGGAACGTCGAGGGTGCCGTCGAACACCAGATAGTCGCCCTTCACGGCCCGACCGAAATTCGCCGTGAACGTGTTCATCGCGGTGAGCGTCTCCCCGATCCGATCGTTGAACGACCGCAACGACGCCACCACCGTCGCCCCGTCCCCCACCAGCGCATCCAGATCCCCCGCCGCCAGCACCGCGTCCGCGTGCTCCGCCAGCCGGGCACTCGACGCCGCCAGCGCCGCCAGCCGATCCCGCTGCCCCGCCAGCACCGTCGTCGCTGCCGGCACCACCGCGAGGAACCCGTCGAGCGCCTCCTGCCGCTCCGCCCACCGCCGGGACACGTCGGCCGCCAGCCCGATCGACGCATCCAGGTCCGCGAGCCGATCCGTCGCCGTCCCCGTCAGCGCCGACGCCGCATCGAGCAGCACCCCCACCTGCTGCGGTCGATCCGCGAACGCCGTGTTCAGCTCGTCGACCACCGTCGCCAACTGGTCGACGCCACTGCCCGACAGGACCGTGCCGAGGGTGGCGAGGGCGCTCTCGAGCTGCGGGCCGACCTCGGTGCGGGACTCGGCGATCACATCCCCGTCCGCCAGCAGTGCCGGCGACGGATCCTGCGGCACCCGCAACCGCACGAACGGGCTGCCCAGCGCCGACGGCAACTCCACCGCCGCCGACACGTCCCGCGGCACCGGCGCCGACCTCGACAGGCTCAGCTGCGCCGCCGCCCCCGACTCCCGCGTCGACAACCCGGCCACCCGCCCGATCACCCGCTGCCCCGACCGCACGTCCGCCCCCACCAGCAGCCCGTCCGCCCCAGCCAATTCCAGTGTCACCGTGTAGTTCTCGCCCGGAAGCGACCGTCCCACCGGCAGATCCTGGATGCCCGCCGCACACCCCGACAGCACCACGGCCGCCGCCGCGCACCCCACCGCCGCCCGGCCCCTCACCGGCCCGCCCCACCGGAGAGCAGCGTCGCCAACCCCAACGGGTCCGACGCACTGATCGGGAACGAGATCGGATTGGTGATCCCCACCCCCGAGCACACCGGCAGCGGATACCGCTCGCACAGCGGCCGCGCCACCGCGAACTGGGTGAGCGCCGTCGACACGTTCAACCGGATCCGGCCCCGGCCGTCCGGGCCGACCGTCCGCGACAGGTTCTGCATCAGCAGCGGCACCAGATCCAGGAACTCCGCCAGCTCCGGCTGCCGCGCCGCCACCGTCTCCCCCAGCACGTCCAGGTTGCGGGCCACCGACCCAGGGCCCCGGAAAGGTCCGATGAGGCAGCTGTGACCTGCGGATTCGCGGAGGCGGGGCCGGTGTTTTGAGGGTGTGACCTACCGGCTTGGATGGAAGTTGCGAAGCACCCAGCCGAAACCAGAGGTCACACCCGTATGTCA
>NZ_SKCH01000017.1 GCF_005434945.1 Prescottella subtropica
CCTGTGCCGGAAACATCACCGTCTCAAAACCATCGGCTACTGGACCGTCACCCACACCGCCGGTGGCCGACTCGACTGGACCGACCCGGCCGGCCACACCACCACCACACATCCGGACGGCCCCTTCACCACCGGCGACCTGTATGCCGGTGTCCCCGACGACATCCGGGCCCGGCTCACCGACCCCCGCACCCTCACGACACTGCGGCCGTCCCCCGCCGAACTGGAACTCGACTACCTGATCGACCTGCTCACCACCCCACGACAACGCGCCGACTACCACCAGCGCCGCCGCCGCGGATACTCACCGCGACACACCCGCGAACGGCAGGAAACGGTGCTCGTCGTCGACTTCCTCGACGACGAGCCACCGTTCTGAGCGCGGGCATGCACATTCCGCTCATCAACAGCCAACGCTCGGTACGGGTTTCACGCTCACACTGCGCCGCGACGGTCACTGAAGGAGATCTCGGGCGATCTGCTCGATTCTGAGAACGCTGTCGAACAGTTCCTCCCCGATCGCCGTGCGCAGCGTCGATTCGATGCCGGCAGCAACGCGGTCGGCTTCCTCGATCGTCTTTGCCCCGAGAGTGGTCAGACGGACCTCGACGAGCTTCTGGTGCATCGGTGAGGGCCGACGAGTGACGAGGCCCTTACCTTCGAGGGTCGAGAGCATCGTCGCAGTCGCCTGTGGGGTTCCCATCCCATTTCGTGCGAGTTGAGCCGCGGACGTCGGCTCGAGGTGCCGAATCGACAGCAGCGTCGTGTACTGCGGCACCGTGAGCTCGAGCGGTCTCAGGGCAGCGGCTTTGGCGTCGACGATGAGCCGCGCGATCCGTCGAATGTGGGTACCGAGACGATCGTCGAGCACCTCGGACAGCGGGCTGATCTCGACTTCTCCTGCCACGGAATCCTTCTCCCTACCCAACCTCGAGCATCACAACGTGCTGTCTTCTGCCGTCATTCTGCCATCGCCGCCCCCGTGACCGGCACACTGTTTCATGAAACACAGCATTGCCTTATGACAACAAGTTGTCATACTGTTCGGGACGGGACGCCGACCACGTACGTCGGCCAGGGAGGGAGAGCCACATGTCCACGACGATCGCTTCACCGGCAACGGAGATCACCTACGAGGGGAGCAAGAGGGAACTCGTCACCGACGAGGGGGTTCTGCGGTATCACGAGGCCGGAGACGGCCCACCCCTGCTACTTCTGCACGGGTCGGGAATCGGCGTGAGCGGCTGGCGCAACTACCGGGGAAACCTGGGTGTGTTCGCCCGGCACTTCCACTGCTACGTGCTCGAGTTTCCCGGGTTCGGTGCCAGCGACCCGGTAGTCGGGCATCCGGTTCTCACCGCGTCCGCGGCGGTGACGCGGTTCCTGGACGCCCTCGGCCTCGAATCCGCTGCGATCATCGGTAACTCGATGGGCGGGGTGGTCGGCGCGCACGTGGCGATGCGGCATCCCACGCGCGTGGAGAAGCTGATCACGATCGGCGGTGTCGGCCCGAACATCTTCAGTCAGTCGCCGAGCGAGGGCACACGCCTGCTGCGAGCGTTCGCCGACGACCCCAGTCGCGAGAAGCTGGTGCGGTGGCTCGAATGCATGGTGTACGACCCGGAAGTGATCACCGAGGACCGCATCGACGAGCGGTGGGAGACAGCGAAGGATCCGGCGTCCCACCGGACACTCGCAGCGATGTACGGCTCCGAAGCCGCCGCGTCCCAACAGCGGGCGCTCGAGGCATCCGACGCCCCGCCGTACTGGTCGATGATGCACAGAGTCCAGTGCCCGACGCTGTTCACCTGGGGGCTCGACGATAGGCAGTGCCCACCCGACATGCCGCTCGTCCCGCTCCGACTGGTGCCGAACGCCGAACTGCACGTCTTCCCGAACTGTGGTCACTGGGTGATGGAGGAGGCGAAGGAGGCATTCGAACGTCTCGCGCTCGAGTTCCTGCTCCGCTGACATGCCCGACCACAAAAGCCGGTTCGGCCCCTGCCACACCGGCAGAGGCCGAACCGTCTCTACGACTCAGCGGTGCCCGAAGTTCGGGTCCCGCTTTTCGGCGAAGGCGGCCATGCCTTCCTTCTGGTCGTCGGTGGCGAAGGCGGAGTGGAAGGTTCGACGTTCGAATCGCACACCCTCGGACAGGGTGGTTTCGAAGGAGCGGTTGACCGATTCCTTGACCATCAGGGTGATGGGCAGCGACATTTCGGCGATGGTGGTGGCGGTGGCGAGGGCCTCGTCGAGCAGGTCGGCGGCGGGCACGATGCGGGAGACGAGTCCGGCGCGTTCGGCTTCCTCGACGCCCATGGTGCGTCCGGTGAGGCACAGGTCCATGGCCTTGGCCTTGCCGATGGCGCGGGTGAGTCGCTGCGAGCCGCCGATGCCGGGCAGCACGCCGAGCTTGATCTCGGGCTGACCGAACTTCGCGGTGTCTGCGGCGATGAGGACGTCGCACATCATGGCGAGTTCACAGCCACCGCCGAGCGCGTAGCCGGCGACGGCCGCGATGATCGGCGTGCGGGCCGCAGCGAGACGGTCCCACGCGGAGAAGTAGTCGTCGATGTACATGTCCATGAACGACTTCGGCTGCATCTCCTTGATGTCGGCGCCGGCCGCGAATGCTCGGTCGCTGCCGGTGAGGAGGATCGCCCCGATGCCGCGGTCCCGGTCGAAGTCCTCGACGGCCGCGACGACCTCGGTCATCAGCTGCGCGTTGAGCGCGTTGAGCGCCTTGGGCCGGTTGAGCGTGATCACGCCCACGCGGCCGTTGCGCTCGACCTTGATGGTCTCGAAATCCGTCACTGATTCTCTCCGTTCGACCGGTGTCTGATGTCGTTGATGATCGCCGAGAAGTCCTCGCCGCCGTGCCCGGTCTCGTGGAAACGACGGTACAACTCGGCGGCGCGCAACCCGATTTCGGCGTCGACTCCGTTGTCGCGCAGCGCGTTCGCGGCGAGGCCGAGATCCTTGTCCATGAGGGCGGCCGCGAAACCCGGCTGGTAGTCGTTGTTCGCGGGGCTGCCCGGAACCGGTCCCGGCACCGGGCAGTTGGTGGTGAGCGCCCAGCACTGACCGGACGCGTTGGAGGCGACGTCGAACAGGGCCTGGTTGCTCAGGCCGAGTTTCTCGCCGAGCACGAACGCCTCACTGATCGCGATCATGGAGACGCCGAGGATCATGTTGTTGCAGATCTTCGCGGCCTGTCCCACACCGGGTCCGCCGCAGTGGACGACCTTGCGGCCCATCACGTCGAGCAGCGGATGGGCGGCCTCGAAGTCCTCGTCGGCACCGCCGACCATGAATGCGAGGGTGCCCGCCGACGCGCCCATGACACCACCGGAGACGGGGGCGTCGATACCCCGGTGGCCGGCCTGCTCGAGCCGCTCGTGGGCGGCGCGGGCGTCGGCGACGTCGATGGTCGAGCAGTCCACGAACAGGGTGCCGGGACGGGCGGCGGCGAGCAGCCCGCCGTCGTACAGGTCGAGGACGTGTCTGCCGCTGGGCAGCATCGTGATCACGACGTCGGCATCGACGGCGGTGGCCGCCGCGGAGCCGACGACGGTGATGCCGTCCTGCGTCGCCTGTTCGAGCGCGGCGGGCGCCAGGTCGAAGCCCTGGACGACGTATCCGGCCTTCGCGAGGTTCGCCGCCATCGGTCCGCCCATGTGGCCGAGACCGACGAAGCCGACGGTGATGTCGCTGATGCTCATCGCTGTTCCTCCCCACTCGCGGGCGCGGCGCCCGCGATCGTCCGAGCCAGTCCGAGTTCGGCGTCGCCGAGCGGCTCGAAGAATCGATCCACGTGTTCGTCGGTGACCGCGTCGAGGGTCGACGGCGACCATGCGGGGTTACGGTCCTTCTCTACCACCTGGGCACGGATACCCTCCACGAGATCGTGAGATCCCAGGCACGCCAACGACACCCGGTACTCCTGATCGAGCACCTCCTCGAGCGTGTCGAGGTCGCGGGCCTGCCGCAGCGCCCGCAGTGTCACCTTCGCGGCGGTCGGGGACTTCGCGAGGATCTGCTCGGCCGCCTTCTCCGCGGCCGGCACACCGCTGCCCTGCAACCGGGCGACGATCTCCTCGACGGTATCGGCACTGTAGGCAGCGTCGATCCAGTCCCGTTGCGCCAGTAGCTCCGACGCCGGTGCGGGCTCCGCGAATCGGGCGAGCGCGTCGTCGACGGCACCGCCGGCGAGTGCCTTCTCGAAGTCGGCGAGCCGCTCCGACGGGACGACGTGGTCGGCGAAGCCGCACGCGACGGCGTCGCCCGCCGTCAGCCGGGCCGTCGTCAACGCGATGTGGGTGCCGATCTCGCCGGGCGCCCGCGACAGCAGCCACGTGCCGCCGACGTCGGGCACGAAACCGATGCCCACCTCGGGCATGCCGATCGTGGAGCGTTCGGTGACGACGCGGACGTTGCCGTGCGCGGAGACGCCGACGCCTCCGCCCATGACGATGCCGTCCATGATCGCGACGTACGGCTTGCGGTAGCGGGCGATCGCCGCGTTGAGGACGTACTCGTCGCGCCAGAAGTTCTTCGACCCGTCGCCGCCCTCGCGGGCGTCGTGGTAGATCGAGACGATGTCGCCGCCCGCGCACAGGCCGCGGTCACCGGCACCGGTGAGCAGCACTGCGCGGACGGTGTCGTCGTCGGCCCAGTCCTGCAGGGCAGGCGTAATCCGCTGCACCATCGCATGATTCAGGGCGTTGATGGCCTTCGGCCGGTTGAGGGTGATGCGGCCGAGGCCGCCGGACCGCTCGATCAGAACGTCACTCATGCTGCTCCGATCATGGCGCGGGACACCACGACCCGCATGATCTCGTTGGTTCCTTCGAGGATCTGATGGACCCGCAGGTCGCGCACGATCTTCTCCACCCCGTATTCGGCGAGGTAGCCGTAGCCGCCGTGCAGCTGCAGCGCCTCGTTGGCGACGGTGAACCCGGTGTCGGTGGCGAACCGCTTCGCCATCGCGCACAATTCGGCCACCGCAGCATCTCCACTGTCCAATGCTCCCGCTGCCCGCCACAGCAGGCTGCGGGCGGCCTCGAGTTCGATCCGCATGTCCGCGAGCCGGAACTGCAGGGCCTGCTGCTCGGCGAGCGCCTTACCGAACGCCTTGCGCTCCCCCAGATAGGTGACGGTCTTGTCGAGCGCGGCCTGCGCGCCGCCGACCGAGCAGGCAGCGATGTTGATGCGTCCGCCGTTGAGGCCCTTCATCGCGAAGCGGAAACCCTCGCCCTCGCTGCCGAGGAGATTGTCGGCCGGCACCCGGACGGCGTCCATGATCACCTGCCGGGTGGGTTGCGCGTTCCAGCCCATCTTCTTCTCGTTCGCGCCGAACGACAGGCCCGGCGCATCCTTCGGGACGATGAACGCGGAGATACCGCGTGCGCCGAGGCCGCCGGTGCGGGCCATGACGACGTACACGTCGGACGTGCCGGCGCCGGAGATGAACTGCTTGACGCCGGTGAGCACGTACTCGCCACCGTCGCGAACGGCCTTGGTGGACAGGGCTGCCGCGTCGGATCCGGCGCCCGGCTCGGTGAGGCAGTAGCTGCCGAGCTGCTCCATCGCCGCGAGTGCCGGCACCCAGCGCCGGCGCTGCTCGTCGGTGCCGAACTCGTCGATCATCCACGTGACCATGTTGTGGATCGAGATGTAGGCGGCGATCGACGGGCAGCCGGTGGCGAGCTGCTCGAAGATGCGGACACCGTCGAGCCGGCTCAGGCCCGAGCCGCCGACGTCCTCCCGGATGTAGATACCACCCATGCCGAGCGCGCCGGCCTTGCGCAGCACGTCCACCGGGAAATGCTTGGTCTGGTCCCACTCGACCGCGTCGGGTGCCAGGTATTCGGCCGCGAAATCGTGGGCCGTGTCGACGATCGCGCGTTCGTCGTCGGAGAGAATGAACACCGGGTTTCCTCTAGTCCATCGTCGGGATGACGAAATGATCAGCGTGCTCCTTGACCCCGGACGGCCACCGCTGGGTGACGGTCTTGGTCTTGGTGTAGAAACGGATCGAATCCGGGCCGTGCTGGTTGAGATCCCCGAAACCGGACCGCTTCCACCCACCGAACGTGTGATAGGCGATCGGAACCGGGATCGGCACGTTCACACCGACCATGCCGGTGTCCACCCGGGAGCAGAAGTCGCGGGCGGTGTCACCGTCACGGGTGAAGATCGCCACCCCGTTGCCGTACTCGTGTTCGGACGGCAGGCGCAGCGCCTCCTCGTAGTCCGCGGCCCGCACCACCATCAGGACCGGACCGAAGATCTCTTCCCGGTAGATCCGCATGTCCGGGGTGACCCGGTCGAACAGGGTGGCGCCGGCGAAGAACCCGTCCTCGCAGCCCTCGAGGGTGAAGCCGCGGCCGTCGACGACCACCTCCGCCCCCTCGGCGACCCCGATCCCCACATACTCGTTCACCCGGGCCAGAGCGTCGGCCGAGACCAGCGGACCGAAGTCGGCGTCCTCGTCGTCGGAGCGGCCGATCCTCAGCTTCCCGACCCGTTCGGTGAGCTTGGCGACGAGCGCGTCCGCGGTCTCCTCCCCCACCGGGACGGCCACCGAGATCGCCATGCACCGCTCCCCGGCGGAACCGTAGCCGGCACCGATGAGAGCGTCGGCGACCTGGTCGAGGTCCGCGTCGGGCATGACGATCGCATGGTTCTTCGCGCCGCCGAAACACTGGGCGCGTTTGCCGTGGACCGCGGCGGTCTCGTAGATGTACTGCGCGATCGGGGTGGACCCGACGAAACCGACGGCCTTGACCCGCTCGTCGGTGAGCAGCACGTCCACGGCCTCCTTGTCGCCGTTGACGACGTTGAACACGCCCGCCGGCAGACCCGCCTCGAGGAACAGTTCGGCCAGCCGCAGCGGCACCGACGGGTCCCGCTCGGACGGCTTGAGGATGAACGCGTTACCGCACGCCAACGCCGGCCCGGCCTTCCACAGCGGGATCATGGCCGGGAAGTTGAACGGGGTGATCCCGGCGACGACCCCGAGGGGCTGGCGCATCGAGTAGACGTCGATACCGGTACCGGCGGACTCGGTGTACTCGCCCTTGATCAGGTGCGGGATCCCGATCGCGAACTCGATCACGTCGAGGCCGCGCTGGACGTCGCCGCGGGCGTCGGCGATCGTCTTGCCGTGCTCGGCGGACAGCATCCGGGCCAGCGGATCCATCTCGTCCTGCACGAGCTGGACGAACTTCATCAACACCCGCGCCCGTTTCTGCGGGTTGAACGCCGCCCACTCCCGCTGCGCGGCAGCGGCGTTCGCGATGACCGCCTCGGTCTCCGCCTTGTCGGCGAGCGGGACCCGCGACTGGACCGCACCGGTGTTGGGGTCGTAGACGTCGGCGAAGCGTCCGGAAGCTCCGGGGATGCGCTTACCGCCGACGAAATGGGAAAGCTCGGGAACGCTCATGTCGGGATCCGTCCTGTGCTGGCCGTCAACTTTGTCTATAACCCTATAGTCGGAAGTCCATGTATGTCCAGGTTCGGAAGCGGACATACGGTCGAAGCGCAGGTGACGGGCCGGTTCGTCGGACACACTGACGCATGGACTCTCCCCGGACGTCACCCCCATCAGCCGGGCCCCGCCTCGACCGCCGCACGTTCCTCGGCGGTGCCGGCGCCCTCCTCGCCGCCGGAATGACGGCCTCCCGCCCCGGCCGCGCGAACGCGGCGGGCACGCTGCCGCACCGACCGAACATCGTCGTGCTGATCACCGATCAGGAACGCCAGCCGATGTTCTGGCCGGCCGGGTGGGCCGAGCAGAACCTGCCGAACCGCACGCGCCTGGCCGACACCGGCCTGTCGTTCGACAACGCGTTCTGCAATGCCGCGATGTGCTCGCCGAGCCGCAGTACGTTCTTCACCGGGTTGTATCCCGCGCAGCACGGGGTGACCGCGACCCTCACCGAGGGCGGCACCCTCTCGCCGACGGAACCGACACTGCCGCTGGGCATTCAGAACATGGCAAAGTTGCTCGAGTCGGCCGGCTACGACGTGCAGTACCGCGGCAAGTGGCACATGAGCAAGGGCGCCTCCGGCGGCGACCCGTCGAGCGACGACCTGGCCGCGTACGGCTTCCACGGCTGGGTGCCGCCCGAGGCCGGGCAGGACACCGATCCCGACAATTTCGGGGGCGGCTGCGCGAACCACGACGCCCGCTACGCGGCGGAGGCCGTCGACTTCCTGCGCGACGGACACTCCGGCGACCGGCCGTTCGCGTTGATCGTCTCGTTCGTCAACCCGCACGACGTGCTCGCCTACCCGCAGACGTGGGACGCCATCAACGGCACGTGCGACAACTACGGATCCGACGCGCCCGGCATGTTCGGGCAGGGCATCGAACTGCCGCCCACGTACGACGAATCGCTGCTGCTGAACTTCAAACCCACCGCGCAGGTGCAGTCGCAGGCGCTGCTCGCAGGCGGACTCGGTCCACTGCCCGGCCCGGATGCCGCCCGCAACTACGTCAACTTCTACGCGTACATGCACAAGGTGGTCGACGAGCACATCGGCGCCGTCCTCGACGCCCTCGAATCCCGGCCCGGGATGCGGGAATCCACCGTCGTGGTCCGCATGTCCGATCACGGCGAGATGGGCATGTCGCACGGCGGGCTGCGGCAGAAGGTGTTCAACGCGTACGAGGAGACGCTGCGGGTGCCACTGGTGATCAGCAATCCGGTGCTGTTCCCGCAGCCGGTGCGCACCGGTGCGCTCGCCACCCTGATCGACGTCGTGCCCACCCTCGCGTCCCTCGCACACGTCCCGGACCCGGGTGCGTGGGACTTCCGGGGCGTCGACCTCATGCCGGTCGTCACCGACGCGGCCGCGCATCCGGGGGCGCCGAGCGCCCGCGTGCAGGACGTCGTGCACTTCACCTACGACGACCAGAACTGCGCCACCCCCGACGGGCAGAACATCGTCACCCAGCCGAATCACCTGCGCACGATCCGCGACGACCGCTGGAAGTACACGGCCTACTTCGATCCGGCCGGCGTGACACCGCCTCAGTTCGAGTTGTACGACCTGCAGACCGATCCGCTCGAACTGCACAACCGGGCCGATCCGCTGAACCCGACCTGGTTCGATCCGGCCCAGACGCGGCGTATGCACGCGCAACTGTTCGACGTGATGGAGCGGTGCGGGACGACACCGGCCCGCGGACTCGATCCGGTGGCGGCGGGCAGTTCGTGATCGTCCGCCGAATCAGTCCGGTGTGCAATCACTCTCGTCGATCGTGCCGGCATCGAGGAACTGTGTGACCAGCCACCCGCACGACGATCCGACGGTCGACCCGTGCACGTCGTCCTCGATCGTGAGCAGCTGCCCGCCCATCGCGGCGTGCGCGTCGAGCGCCCACGGGTACGGGGTGACCATCTCGTCACGGTGGCCGACGATCAGCAGGTCGGTGCCGGTGTCGGCGACGGCCGCCGCCTCCCCCGGCAGCGGCCAGCCACTGCACAGGCTGACCCCGGGAACATCCGAATCGGCGGGGAACTCGATGCGCCGCAACGGGTCCCGGCCCAGTTCGGCCCCGATACCGAGGTTCCGTGCGAGTTGCGTGGCGGTGTCACCGACCGGGTCGAGACTGTTGCAGATGTAGGCGACGCCCGCGGTGCCGTCGACCGCACGGTCGAGGAAGTCGAGGGTGTCCGGGTCCAGGGTCACCTCGGGGTCGTCGGGCGCCGGGCCGTCCCCGTCACCGGCCCCGAGATCACTGGGTTCGGGCACGAGCACGGCCGGCACGTCCGGGTCGGCGGCCGCCAGGGTGCGCAGCGCGTCCCCGGCCGACATACCGGTGTAGTCCATGCTGTCGAGCACCACCCGGCGCAGATGCTGCGGGTACCGGGTCTGCAGTTCGGCCCCGAGGACCGTCCCCCACGACACCCCCAGATAGTCGACGGTGTCGAGGCCGAGTCGCTGCCGCACGGTGTCGAGGTCACGGGCCGCATTCGCGGTGGTGATCGACGCGACGAATCCCGGGTCGGCGGCGACACACTCACGGTTCCCGGCCGCGATCTCGTCGGCATACGCGTGCAGGCTGCCGTCGTCACGGGTGTCCGGGGCGTCCGGCTCATCGCAGTCGAGGGAGGTCGAATAGCCGGTGCCCCGCAGGTCGATTCCGACGACCGCACCGGGCAGGTCCAGCTCCGACGCCACCGTGACCGCCATGCTGCGGCCCTCCACCCCCGGCCCGCCGGGGTTGACGAACAGGGTGGTCGCGGCCGGATCGGTGCCGGCGACCCGGCTCACCGCCAGGTCGATGCGCCGGCCGCCCGGGTCGGTGTAGTCGAGGGGAACGTCCACCGTCGCGCACTGCAACCGGTCCACCACACCCGCGTCGACGCCCAGGTCGGTGACGTACGCGGCCAGGTCCGGGCACGGACCCCACGCGAGCGCCGCGTCGTCGCCGGGGTGCCCGCAGCCGGCGAGGGTCGCAGCCCCCAGTAGGGCCGCGCCGAGTATCGCCACCCCTCGCACCCGCATCCGTCACCTCCCACGCCGATCACATCGACGTCCACGATAGAGGCGGCCGGGGAACCCGCTGGTCAGATCGCTTTCTCGAGCAGCGCCAGGTTGGCGGCCATCCCGTCCCGCCACACTGACATCCGGCCGGCGACGATGGCCGCCTCCTGCTCGGGATGCTGTTCGACGAAGTCGGTCAGCGGTGACCGTCCACCGGCGATCTTGCCCCACTGCCGGACCGTCGCGCCGTCACCGGCGGGGTCGACCTCGAAGCCCCACAGCGTGAACGGGGCATCGGCCGGACCCACCTGCCACACCCAGCGGCGGCCGTCCTCGACCTCGACGATCTCGGAATCGGTGTGCCAGTCGCCCATCGCCGCGCTGGTGTTGTGACCGCGGAACCGGGCACCGACCGCCACCGCGGTCGCCCCGTCCAGCCATTCGACGCGCTGCAGTTCCCCGTCGGCGCGGGTGGGCAGGGTGATGTCGGTGACCAGAGCCCACGCCTGCTCCGGGCTGCAGGCCAGACGGGTGGAGACCTCGACGGTGGGGGTGTCGCGCAAACGCATGATGCTCCTCGGGTATTCGAGTCGGTGCGCCCGATGCTAGCGCCGCCGGAATCCGCCGCCCAGGGCGCGGTAGCACGTGTCGAGGTCGCGCAGGGCGGCCGCGACCTCCGTTTCGTGTCCGGTATCGGCACGCAGCACCGCCCGCAGCAGGGCCTCGTCCAGGTCGCCGGGGGCGGCGGCGAAATCGATCTCCGGGAGGTGCTCGTAGCGGACGTCGTCCCCGAAATGGTCGCCGGCGTTCACCGCGTCCGGTGCGGTCGTGTCACCGACAGCGTGCACGAGTGTCCCGAGGTCGACGCCGCGGACGATCAGCAGCGTGGTGGGATCCCGGTCGAGATGGTCGGCGAGGACGTACGCGAGCGCCGCCACGTGCCGACACGGCCAGGCCGGGTCGGGGCACGTGCAGTCGAAGTCGAGTTCGCGGCCGCCGTCGGGCAGCAGCATCGGGGCGAGTGTCTGCGGCACCGTCCCGGACACCAGCGCGGCGAGGGTGCCCGGCGTGGACCGGATCGTGTCGAGCAGTTCGGCGGTGTGGACGTCGTCGAGGGTGCGCAGTGTGAGCGTCGCGGTGAACGGCGCGAGTTGACTGCCCTGCACGTCCGCGGTGACCCGGCCGGCGGTGACGTCGAGCGCGAGGACCCGGCCGCCGCGCGCGTACGTGCGACCGCGGGCGATCCGTCCGGGATCCCCTACCCGTTCGAGGACGTCGAGCAGTGCCCGCCCCCACCAGCCGCGTGGGGATCCGGCGTGCGCGTTGCTCATTCGCCCACCGCGTCGTCACCGAGGGTCAGCAGGTCGTGCAACTGGTCGGCGTCCATCTCGGTGATCCACCGCTCCCCCGTCCCGATCGCGAGGTCCGCCAGTTGCTGCTTGTCGGTGATCATCGCGTCGATCCGTTCCTCGAGGGTGCCGACGCACACCAGTTTGCGGACCTGCACGTCACGGCGCTGCCCGATCCGGAACGCCCGGTCGGTGGCCTGGTTCTCCACCGCCGGATTCCACCACCGGTCCAGGTGCACGACGTGGTTGGCGGCGGTGAGGTTCAGCCCGATGCCACCGGCCTTGAGGGACAGCAGCATCAGCGGCGGCCCGCCGTCGTGCTGGAACTCCTCGACCATCCGGTCCCGGCGGGCCTTGGGCACGCCTCCGTGCAAGAACGGCACCGCCGTCCCGAACCGGTCGGCCAGATAGGGGGCGATCAGGTCCCCGAACTCGCGGAACTGGGTGAACAGCAACGCCCGTTCGCCGTCCGCGGTGACCGCGTCCAGGATGTCCTCGACCAGGGCGAGTTTCCCGGACCGGTGCCGACCGCGGCGCAGCACACCCGACCCGTCACCGAGGAAGTGCGCGGGATGGTTGCACACCTGCTTGATCCGGGTCAGCGCCGAGAGCACCGCCCCCTTGCGCGCCATGCCCTCGGTGTCCTTGATCTTCTTCAGCATGTCGTCGACCACCGCCCGGTACAGCGCGGCCTGCTCGACGGTCAGGTTCGCCCGCACCGTCATCTCCTGCTTGTCCGGCAGATCGGAGATGACAGTGGGATCGGTCTTGACGCGGCGCAGCACGAACGGCGACGTCACCGCCCGCAGTCGGGTGATCGCGGCCGGATCCTGGTCCCGCTCGATCGGCACCGCGAACCGGGCCCGGAACGCCTGCGGGCTGCCGAGCATGCCGCGGTTGGCGAAGTCGAGGATGGACCGCAGCTCGTCGAGCCGGTTCTCCA
This sequence comes from Prescottella subtropica, assembly GCF_005434945.1. Taxonomy (GTDB): domain Bacteria; phylum Actinomycetota; class Actinomycetes; order Mycobacteriales; family Mycobacteriaceae; genus Prescottella; species Prescottella subtropica. Next base: position 12,793 of record NZ_SKCH01000017.1, read on the forward strand.
CCGGGGTGCCGGTGAGCGCGATCCGGTGCGCGGCCGGGACGGCGCGGGCCGCCCGCGCCTGCGCCGTCGCCGCGTTCTTGACGTGCTGCGCCTCGTCGAGGACCACGCGCCGCCACGTCTGCTCCGACAGGGCCGCCACGTCGCGGGCGAGCAGCGCGTACGTGGTGATCACCAGGTCGGCGGACCGGACGGCGGTGGTGAACTGCCCGCCCCGGCAGCGGTCGGCACCGTGGTGGACGTGGACCCGCAGATCCGGCACGAACCGGGCCGCCTCCCGCTGCCAGTTGCCGACCACCGACATCGGGCACACCAGCAGGGTGGGCGTATCGGCGCGTTCGTGCGCGAGCAGCGCGAGGACCTGCAGCGTCTTGCCCAGGCCCATGTCGTCGGCGAGGACCGCACCGAGCCCGGCGCCGCTCATGAACGCCAGCCAGTCCAGGCCCCGCCGCTGGTAGGGCCGCAGGTCGGCCCGCAGCCCCGGCGGCACCGGAACCGGCGCCGGTTCGAGGGTGCCGTCGAGGAGGGTGCCCACCCAGCCGGTAGCGGCGACCTCGTCGACCGGCACGGGCGGCCGCTCCGCCTCCGTCAACTGTCCGAGCAGATCCGCCAGCGTGCCCCGCGTTCCCGAATTGCGCTGCGTCACATAGCGGGCCGCCTGCGCGAGGACTCCTGCATCGGCCTGCACCCACTGGCCGCGTAACCGGACGAGGTCGCTCTGGGTGCCGGCGAGCCGGGTCAGTTCGTCGGCGGTGAGGACGACGTCGCCGAGCGCGAGTTCCCAGTCGTAGCCGACGATCTCGCCCATCCCGACGGCGCGCTGCTCGTCGGCAGCGGGTACCGGTGGCGACGCGACCCGCACCCGCAGCGTCGGGGCGGCCGCCGTCCACGCCCGCGGCAGCAGCAGCGTGATCCCCGCCTGCTCGAGCGCCCGCGCGCCGTGGCTCACCAGGTCGACGACGACGGCGGTGGGTAGCAGCAGGTCGAGGCTGTCCGGGTCGGTGGGCAGCTCCCGCAACCGCGGGTACGCGGCGTGCGCACCGCCGAGCTTGCGGACGGCGGTCTCGATGAGCCGAGGATCGGTGCGGTGCAACAGGATCGGTGACGGCGCCTCACCCTCGGCGCGCAGGCACACCTGCAGCCGCCACAGGGCGTCGTCGGCGAGATCGATGCCGGTGTCGGTGTCGTCGGAGCCGGTCTCGGGTTCGAGGAGCCGCAGCACCAGGTCCGGTTCCCCGGCCGTGAGGGTGCCGCGCCACGCGTCGAGCCGCTGCGCGACCTGCCGGCTGCCACCGGCGTACGGCTGCCCGCGCAGCAACGCCCGCAGCAACGGATGCTCGGAGTCCCGGTCGCCGAGCAACTCCCGCACGACGGCGTCGGTGATCTCGCCGACCAGATCGTCGAGGATCTCGCGCGGCGCGCCCTCGCACCGTTGGACGGCCGGCATCACCGCGGTGAGGTCGGCCAGCCACGCCCGCTGCGGTTCGCCGCCGAGCAGCCGCCAGCGCGGCCACCAGCTGTCCTCGGCCCGGAACAGTTCGGGGACGACCCGTCCGGCCCGCGCCCACCGTTCCACTCCGCGGGCGACGTGCGCGAGATACCGCAGGTCGCCGGAGATGTCGGGCGAAGAATCGGGCACCGTCAGGAGGACGTCGACGGCCTCGGCCGGGGCGAGCGCGAGCACCGGCACCCGGCGCGGCTCGGTGCCCACCGCGGCGGGCACGTGCACGGTGTGGTGCCGCCGGAACCGCCTCCGCAGGATCCGCGCGAGCGGCTCGGGCAGGTCGGACAGCTCGGAGTCCGGGCCCCGCCACAGCAGCAGGCCCGCACCCGGCGACCACAGCCCGTGCAACATGGCGTCCATGCTGCCAGGAAGGACCGACAGCTCTGGAACTCGGCTCGCGACCGGACGATACTGGGCGCAGGTGGAAAGCGGGTTCCCCGATGACGATCATGATTCAGGTCTTCGAGCAGGTGTATTCGCCGACGACCCCGTGGCCGCAGCGCAAGGTCGCGTTCGTCGACGCCGACCACATCGTGGCGATGCGCCTCGACGGCAATTCCGGGGTGTGGCTGGACGTCACCAAACACGGTGAGGCGCACCGGCTGGCGACCACGCGATCATCGGAGGACGCCATCTTCTTCCTGCTGCAGGTGTTCGACACCGTGGCCGCGTGCCGACGCAACGGCGGGTCGTGGCTCGTCGGGCACGACGGCGAGAACATCGACAGCATCCGGGCGACGAAGTTCCCGCACGCGTGACCTATCCCAGCACGCGGCCGGCGAAGTCCCGGGACGCCGGCATCGCCGCCATGAGCGACTCGGTGTGGCTCTCGGCGACCAACTGCTGGTAGCGGTAGTCGACACCGTTCGCGGTCATCTCGGACAGCTGCGCCCACGTGAGCGGGATCGGGACGGTGGTGTCGGCGAGGCTGTGCACGACGCGCAGCGGACGGTCGAAGCCGGTGGTCGGGGCCGTCAGCATCCGGTGCAGGACGCCGCGCACCTCGTCGTTCCACAGGGTGGTGGTGAACAGTTCCCCGAGCGTGACGGGGTGTTCGCGCAGGTACTGCCCGAGTTCGACGCTGCACGTGATCTTCGCTCGTTCCATCAGGTCGATGCCGACCGGGGTCAGGTAGCGGCGGATGTCGACCTCGGGGCGCTGGTCGTCGACCCCGGCGAGGGTGAACAGGGCGAAGTTCACCAGGCCGCTCGTCGCCACCGGCGGGAACGCGGGCCCGGCCAGCGGGAACAGGTTCTCCAGGTGGGTGGGGGCACCGATCGCGACGGCGCCGCGGTAGTCGAGGCCGGGTGCACGGCCGGTCGCTTCCGCCGCCGCGAAGTAGGTGGCGTGCCCGCCCTGCGACAGCCCGGTGACGATCCACCGGTCGCTCAGCACCCCGTCGTAGGCCTGGTGTGCGGCGGTGACGATGTCGACGGCGTTGGCACCGGCGGCCGGCCCGTCGAGGTAGGCGTTGACACCGTCGGTGCCGATCCCGGCGTAGTCGGTGGCGACCACCGCGTATCCGGCGGTCAGCCAGGCCTCGATCGCGGGGCGCTCGACGTAGTTGAATCCGGCGGTCGACGGCGCGCACTGATCGGCGACCCCGACGGTGCCGTGCGCGTACGACACGACCGGCCAGCCGCCGTCCGGTGGGGTGCCGTGCGGCAGGAACACCGAGCCGGTGGACTCGCCGGCCGCGGTGGCGGTGCGCAGCGTCGCGTACCGGATGCGGGCACTGTCCCCGGCCGCGGCGGGGACCGTGGCGGGGGCGAGTGCGGATCGGTCCAGGAGCGTGCCGGCCGGCGCCGGGGGTGATGCGGTGGCGGGAACGGCGAGGAGGACCGCGGCGAGGGCTGTGAGGTCTGTGAGGGCGGTGACCAGGACTGCCGCGGCACGGAGTCGGGCGCGCATCGTCTCATTGTCGGCGGGGCAGCCGCGGCGCGTGGCCGAATCGCGTCACCGCCCGACAACGATCGACGCGGCCGGTTAGCGTGGACGGGTGAGCCGCACGATCACCGCAAGCATCACCCGCGACACCCGTCTGTGCATGTCGTTGTCGGGCCGGCCCAGCAACATCGGCACCCGGTTCCACAACTACCTGTACGACGAGCTGGGCCTCGACTTCGTCTACAAGGCGTTCACGACGACGGATCTACCGGCCGCGATCGCCGCGATCCGCGCGCTCGGGATCCGCGGGTGCGGGGTGTCGATGCCGTTCAAGGAGGCGTGCATCGAGCACGTCGACGTGGTGCATTCGTCGGCGTCGGCGATCGATTCGGTGAACACGATCGTCAACGAGGACGGCGAACTGCACGCCTACAACACCGACTACCAGGCGGTCGCCGACCTGCTGCTGCGGGCACGCCTCGATCCGGCGACGACGGTCGCGGTCGCCGGCAGCGGCGGCATGGCCAAGGCGGTCGTCGCGGCGCTGCGGGACGCCGGATTCCGGGCGGTCACCGTCGTCGCCCGCAACCGCCGGTCCGGTCCGGTGCTGGCCCGCACGTACGGGTTCGAGTGGCGGCCGGAACTCGGTGACGGACGCCCGGGTCTGCTCGTCAACGCCACCCCGATCGGCATGACCGGACCCGACGCGGCAGCGCTGCCGTTCCCGGAGGAGGCCGTGGCCGCCGCCGACGCGGTGTTCGACGTGGTCGCGATGCCGCCGGACACGCCGCTGATCCGGGCCGCCACCGGAACGGGGAAGACGGTGATCACGGGGGCGGAGGTGATCGCGCTGCAGGCCGCCGAACAGTTCGCCCTGTACACCGGGGTGCGGCCCACCGACGACCAGATCCGCCGGGCGTCCGAGTTCTCGAGGTCGTGACATGAGCGAACCACGCGCCGAGGCGTACCCGGCCCTGTGGCCGGTCCCCACCCGCTGGTCCGACGACGACACCGCGTACGCGGCGTACTTCGCGACCGCCGTGGGCGGCTGGCTGATGGCCAGCACCGGTCTGGACATCCGTACCCTGGCGGCGGTCGCGGTGGTCGCCGAGAGTGCGTGCCGGTTCGTCCGGGACATCGCGTTCCCCGACCAGCTGCACGTGGGGTTGTCCGTCGACCACCTCGACGACGACCGCGTCGAGTACGCGCTCGCGATCTTCCGGGAGGACCCCGACGGGGATCTCGAGGTCGCCGCCACCGGCCGCCTCGTGCACCGGTACGTCGACCCGGTCACCCGGCAGCCGGCACCGATACCACCGGAGATCCGCAGCGCCGCACTGCTACTCACGGAACCGGTCTAGGAACCAGGGCCTAGCGGACCACGGCCTTCCGGGCGAACAGCAGCGCCCGTTTCACCTCGGTGATCGCCTGCGTCACCTTGATGCCGCGGGGGCACGCCTGCGTGCAGTTGAACGTGGTGCGGCACCGCCACACCCCGTCGACCCCGTTGAGGATGTCCAGGCGTTCGACGGCACCCTCGTCGCGGCTGTCGAAGATGAACCGGTGCGCGTTCACGATCGCGGCCGGGCCGAAGTAGCTGCCGTCCGCCCAGTAGACGGGGCACGACGACGTGCAGCATGCGCACAGGATGCACTTGGTGGTGTCGTCGAAACGGTGCCGGTCGGCCTGCGACTGGATACGTTCACGGGTCGGTTCGTTCCCGGACGTCATCAGGTACGGCTTGATCTGCCGATACGCGTCGAAGAACGGCTCCATGTCGACGACCAGATCCTTCTCGACGGGCAGCCCCTTGATCGGTTCGATCGTGATCGTCGGCGTCTCCCCGTTCTTCGGCAGCATGTCCCGCATGAGCACCTTGCAGGCGAGCCGGTTGATGCCGTTGATGAGCATCGCATCCGACCCGCACACGCCGTGCGCGCACGACCTCCGGAACGTCAGGGTGCCGTCCAGATAACCCTTCACGTAGAGCAGCAGGTTCAACAGACGGTCGGTGGGCAGCGCGGGAACCTCGAACGTCTCCCAGTGCGGGCCCCGGCCGTCCTCCGGGTTGTAGCGGCGGATCTTCAGGGTGACCGTCACGGCCCCGTCGGGCGTCTCCATGTCACTCGGCTCCCTCGTGTCCGGATGTCACCGGGTCAGGCCAGTCCCACCGCGTCGGCGGTGGTGACGGCGCGGCGCACGATCGCGTCGATCAACTCGGGGGTCGGTTCGCCGCGGGCCGCCCGGTTGCGGGGATCGTCGGTGGTGCGCCGCACCACCCCCTCCGCGATGATCGCGAGTTTCCACAGCGCCAGCACGTGCCAGAAACCGATCGCGGACACGTCCCGTTTGGTTTCGTGGACGTACATCTCGACGAGTTCGTCGCGGGTCGGGAACCCGTCGAGCGTGGACGCCCGGAACTGCGGGGTGGCCGATTCGCCGTGCTGCGGCCAGAATGCGAGCAGACCGCCGAGGTCGGCGAGCGGGTCACCGAGTGTGCACAGTTCCCAGTCGAGGACGGCGACGACCCGGCCGTCGTCGGGGGCGGTGATCATGTTGCTGAGGTGGAAGTCCCCGTGCACGAGGGTGGTCTCGGTCTGCTCGGGAATGTTGCGGGACAGCCGCGCCGCCAGCACCTCGATGTCCGGCAGGTCGTGCGTCTTGGACTTCTCCCACTGCGTCGACCAGCGTTTGAGCTGGCGGGCCGCGTACGGGTCGGTGCTCGCCAGGTCGAGCAGGCCCGCACTCTCGAGGTCCACCCGGTGCACGGTCGCGAGTGCCCGGGGCAGGGCCGCCCCGATCGCCCGCCGCTGCTCCGGGGTGAGCCGTTGCGCGACCGACACGTCGTCGACGACGATGCCGTCCACGAAACCCGTCAAGGCGAGCGGCGCATCCGTCACCGCGTGGTCGACGGTGATCCCGAGAACCTTCGGCACCGGCACCCCGGTCCCCTGCAGGGCCGCCAGGATCCGGTATTCGCGTTCGATGTCGTGCGCCGACGCGAGCAGCCGGCCCACCGGGGGACGCCGCAACACCCACCGTCCGCCGCCCGAATCCCGCACCGCGAACGTGAGATTGGACTGGCCGTTGCCGATCCGCTCGTACGACAGGGGCGCGAGCGCACCGACACCGAGACCGGCGATCCACGCCGAGACCGCGTTCTCGTCCAGACCCACCAGACCCACACTGCCCACTTCGCACCACTCCCCTGCCGTGTCGCGTGCCCCCGGTGCCCGTCCGCCGATGCTATCCGCCCCGCAGCACCCGTGCAGGCGTAATCGAGGTCGTTACCGACCGGCAACCCGCGCCAGCAGCGGCGCGGTGCGCGGGGCCACCAACTCCCGCATCACGAGTGCCATGTTGGTGCGTTCCACACCGGGGATCTTCAGGATCTGCCCGGCCAGCCGGTACAGGTCGTCGGCGTCGGTCGCGACGACCTTCACCGACAGATCCGTCAACCCGGTCAGCCCGGACACCTCCACGACCTCCGGGATGTCGGCGAGTTCGTCGACGACGTCGTCGAGTCGGTGCTGGTCGACGCGGGTCGCGACGTACGCGGCGAGCGGGTAGCCGAGCGCCCGCGGATCGACGAGGCGGTCGAACCCGGACAGCACCCCCGATCCTTCCCAGCGGGCGAGCCGGGCCTGAACGGTGTTGCGGGACAGTCCCAGCCGGTGCGCGAGTTCCACACCCGTGGCCCGCGGACTGCAGGACAGCTCGAGCAGCAGACGGGCGTCGGTGGCGTCGAGAGTGGTCATCTTCCGCAGTGTGCCCGCAGTTCCCCCCTCGAGATTGGGCACGATGCCACATCGTGACCGCCACGCTTGCGCACATCGCGAAATCGCGGATGCTGTGAAGTAGAGCACTCGTATCGGAACCGGCAGGTGACCCCATGGCCGACAGGACCGCATTCCCGGTACAGCTCGTCCAACCCGACGGACGACGCGTGTACCGCCCCGACTGGGAACCGCTGGTGTCCGACGTCGGACCGGATCTGCTGGCCGATCTGTACGAGGACATGGTCGTCGCCCGCCGCATCGACACCGAGGCCACCGCACTGCAGCGGCAGGGTCAGCTCGGGATCTGGGCGCCGCTGCTGGGGCAGGAGGCGGCGCAGGTCGGGTCGGCGCACGCACTGCACCCGGACGACTACGTGTTCACCAGTTACCGCGAGCACGCCGTCGCCTACTGCCGCGGCGTCGACCCGGCGGTGCTGACCCGGATGTGGCGGGGCTGCGCGTATTCGGGTTGGGATCCGGCGACGGTGAACACCACGAACCCGGCGATCGTGGTGGGGACGCAGGGCCTGCACGCGACCGGGTACGCGCTCGGGGTGCGCCTCGACGGCGCCGAGATCGCGACGATCGTGTACTTCGGGGACGGCGCCACCAGCCAGGGCGATCTGTCCGAGGCGCTGGTGTTCGCGTCCAGTTTCGACGCGCCGGTGGTGTTCTTCTGCCAGAACAACCAGTGGGCGATCAGCGCACCCGTGCACGTGCAGAGCCCGTATCCGATCGCCGCGCGGGCCGCCGGATTCGGGATGCCCGCAGTCCAGGTGGACGGCAACGATGTTCTCGCGGTCCTCGCCGTGACCCGGCAGGCGGTGCGCCGCGCCCGTGAGGGTGGCGGCCCGTCGTTCGTCGAGGCGATCACGTACCGGATGGGCCCGCACACCACCTCCGACGATCCCACCCGCTACCGGACCGCCGCCGACACCGCGGTGTGGGCGGCACGCGATCCGATCGACCGGATGCGTCGACTCCTCGACCGGGAAGGACTGTTCGACGACGCGTTGACGACGCGGGTGCAGGCCCGGGCCGACGCCGTCGCCGCCCGCCTGCGGGAGAGCACCCTGGCGATGCCCGACCCGGGACCGGACGCACTGTTCGACCACGTCTACGCCACCGACCATCCCCTGATCGCCGAGGAACGCGCCGGCTACCGCGCCTACCTCGACGGGTTCACCGAGGAGGCCGGATCGTGACCACCATGACACTCGGCGGCGCCCTGAACGCGGGCCTGCGCCGCGCCCTCGAGGAGGACCCGAAGGTGGTGGTGATGGGTGAGGACGTCGGCACCCTCGGCGGCGTCTTCCGGATCACCGACACCCTGCAGAAGGACTTCGGTCCGGCCCGCGTCATCGACACCCCGCTCGCCGAATCCGGCATCGTGGGAACGGCTTTCGGGCTCGCGCTGCGCGGCTACCGGCCGGTGTGCGAAATCCAGTTCGACGGATTCGTCTACCCGGCGTTCGACCAGATCGTCTCCCAGGTCGCGAAGATCCACTACCGGACCCGGGGGCACGTGCACATGCCGATCACCATCCGGCTGCCGTACGGCGGCGGAATCGGTGCCGTCGAACACCATTCGGAATCACCGGAAGCCTATTTCGCGCACACCGCCGGCCTGCGGGTCGTCACCCCCGCCGCCCCGGCCGACGCGTACACGATGCTGCGGCAGGCGATCGCCCTCGACGATCCGGTGCTGTTCCTCGAACCGAAACGGCGGTACTGGGATCGCGGCGAGGTGGACGTCGACGCGCCCCCGGAACTGCCCCTCGACCGGGCCCGGATCGCCCGGGCCGGCAGCGACGCCACCGTCGTCGTCTACGGACCGATGCTGGCGACGGCCCTCGCGGCCGCCGAGATCGCCGCCGGGGAGGGCACGTCCCTCGAGGTGGTCGACCTGCGGTCGCTGTCCCCCCTCGACGTCGGCACCGTCGAGGACTCCGTCCGACGCACCGGCCGACTCGTGATCGTGCACGAGGCACCGGTGTTCCTCGGGCTCGGCGCCGAGATCGCAGCCCGCGTGTCGCAGCACTGCTTCTACCAGCTGGAGGCGCCGGTGACGCGGGTCGGCGGCTTCGACATCCCGTACCCGCCGGCGCGGCTCGAGAAATATCATCTGCCCGACGCCGACCGGATCCTCGCCGCCGTCGACGAGGTGCTCGCATCATGAGCACCCCCGGGACCACCGTCGCCGACTTCCGGCTCCCCGACCTCGGGGAAGGCCTCACCGAGGCCGAACTCGTGTCGTGGTCGGTCACGGTCGGCGACACCGTCACGTTGAATCAGCCGATCGGCGAGGTCGAGACCGCCAAGGCCCTCGTCGAACTGCCGTCCCCGTTCGCCGGGACGGTGCGCGAACTCCTCGCGCATCCCGGCGACATCGTGCCCGTCGGGGCCGTGCTGATCCGGATCGAGACGTCCGTCGAAACATCCGTCGAAACATCCGTCGAGACGTCCGGGGCCGTGCCCGCCGCGACGCCGGACGCCGTCCTCGTCGGCTACGGGCCGGCCGCACCGACGCCCAGCCGACGTCGTCGACCGGCCACCGTCGAGGCCCGGATCGCCCGGGGTCGGGTGGCCTCGGACCGTACCCCGGTCCGGGGTGTGCGCCGGCAGACCGCATCCGCGATGGTCGCCAGCGCGGCCGTCCCGCAGGTCACCGAGTTCCTCACCGTCGACGTCACCGAGACGACGACACTGCTCGCGCGGCTGCGGGACGCCCCCGCGTTCCACGGCCTGCACCTCACCCCACTGACCCTGGTCGCGAAGGCGCTGCTGCTGACCCTGCCCGACCATCCGGCGCTGAACTCGTCGTGGGACGAACAGGCCGGCGAGATCGTCACGCATCGCACCGTCGACCTCGGTGTCGCGACCGCCACCGACCGTGGACTGCTCGTTCCGCACATCGAGGACGCCGGATCACTGCGGCTCCCGGAGCTGTGCCGGGCCCTCACCGACCTCGCCGACACCGCCCGCGCCGGCCGCGCCACCACCGCCGACCTGACCGGCGGCACCGTCACGATCACCAACATCGGGGTGTACGGCATCGACACCGGCACCCCCCTGCTCAACCCCGGCCAGGCCGCGATCCTCGCGCTCGGTGCAATCACCCGGCGGCCCTGGGTGGTCGACGACCAGATCGTGGCACGCAACGTGACGACCCTGGCGGTGACCGTCGACCACCGTCTCGTCGACGGTGCCCAGGCGTCGATGTTCCTCGCCGCGCTCGGAGCTCTGCTCACCGATCCCGTGCCGGCACTGATCGCGCACTGCTGAAACAGCTGTGCGCCTTTTTGGTAGTGGTTACTACCAAAAAGGCGCACAGGTGGCGAAGCCGCCTACAGGGCCTTGAGTTCCTCGGTGACCTCGGAGACCATCTTCTTGGCGTCGCCGAAGAGCATCGAGGTCTGGTCCGCGGTGAACAGCGGGTTGTCGATGCCGGCGTAGCCCGAGGACATCGAGCGCTTGAGCACGATGACCGACCGGGACTGGTCGACGTTGAGGATCGGCATGCCGTAGATCGGGGAGCTGGAGTCCTCGCGGGCGGCCGGGTTGGTGACGTCGTTGGCGCCGATGACGACGGTGACGTCGGTGCGGGAGAATTCGCCGTTGATGTCGTCCATTTCCTTCATCGCGTCGTACGCGACGTCGGCCTCGGCGAGGAGGACGTTCATGTGTCCGGGCATGCGGCCGGCGACCGGGTGGATCGCGTACTTGACCTCGACGCCCTTCTCCTCGAGCAGCGACGCCATTTCCTTGACGGCGTGCTGGGCCTGCGCGACGGCGAGACCGTAGCCGGGGACGACGATGACCTGGTTGGCGTACGCCATCTGGATGGCGGCGTCGGCCGCGGAGGTGGCCTTCACGGTGCCGCCGGCACCACCGGCCGCGCCGGCGCCACCTGCGTCGCCGCCGCCGAACGAACCGAAGATGATCGCGGGGATCGAGCGGTTCATGGCCTTGGCCATGAGGTTGGTCAGGATCGAGCCGGACGCGCCGACGATCATGCCGGCGACGATCATCGCCTGGTTGTTCAGTGCGATACCGGCGGCCGCGGCGGACAGGCCGGTGAGAGCGTTGAGCAGCGAGATGACGACGGGCATGTCGGCGCCGCCGATCGGCAGCACGACGAACAGGCCCATGACGCCGGCGGCGATCAGGAGACCGACGATCCACAGCGCGGACGTCGGATCGTTGGCCGGGTCGGCCTGGATGCCGATGTAGATCGCGATGCCGAGGGAGACGACGGCGAGGATCATGTTGGCGAGCTGGAACGCCTTCGCCGCGGCGACGACCTTCTTCTCGAACGTCTTGTTGAGCAGTTCCTGCAGCTTCGCGAACGCGACGAGCGAGCCCCAGAAGGAGACCGAGCCGATGATCGCGGCGAACAGCGAGCCGACGATGAACGGCACCGACGGGACGGCTTCGACGGTGGTGAAGCCGTCGGAGTTGAGGAACTCTGCCCATGCGATGAGCGCGACGGTGCCGCCACCGACACCGTTGAACAGGGCGACGAGCTGCGGCATCGCGGTCATCTTCGTGCGCAGCGCCGGCGGGACGCCGAGCAGGATACCGACGGCCAGGCCGCCGATGATCAGACCCCAGTGGTCGGTGTTGCGGATGTCGATGAGGACGGCGACGACGGCGACGATCATGCCGACGGCGGCGATGTAGTTGCCGCGCACCGCGGTCTTCGGGCCGGTCAGGCCGGACAGACCGTAGATGAACATCGCGAAGGCCACGATGTAGAGGATGGAGACGAGGTACGTCATCAGGCGTCAGCCCCCTTCTTCTCAGCTGCCTTGGGGGCGTCCTTCTTGGGCTTGAACATCGCGAGCATGCGGTCGGTGACCACGAAACCGCCCACGACGTTCAGCGTGCCGAACACCAGCGCGACGAACAGGATGATCTTGATCGACCACGGGGCGTCGGCGGGCAGGTGGCCGAGGACGACCAGCGCACCGAGCACGACGATGCCGTGGATGGCGTTGGTGCCCGACATCAGCGGCGTGTGCAGCGTGTTCGGCACCTTGGAGATGACGGCGAAGCCCACGAACCCGGCGAGGACCAGGATCGCGATGTTCGCCAGCAGTTCGGTGTACATCTAGGAGTTCTCCTTCGAGCGGGTCACGCACGCGCCGTCGAGGATCTCGTCGGAGAAGTCGGGCGCGAGGGCGCCGTTCTCGTCGAGCATCAACTCGATCAGGGCCGAGACGTTCTTGGAGTACAGCTCGGACGCATGCTCGGGCATGGTGGCCGGCAGGTTGAGCGGGCTGCAGATCGTGACCCCGTGCTTGACGGCGGTCTGTCCGGGCTCGGTGAGCTCGCAGTTGCCGCCGGTCTCGCCGGCGAGGTCGATGATGACGCTGCCGGGCTTCATGCCCTCGACGGCGGCGGCGGTCACCAGGCGCGGTGCGGGGCGACCCGGCACCAGGGCGGTGGTGATGACGACGTCGAAGCCCTTGATGGCGTTCTCGAGGGCCTGCTGCTGCTGGGCGCGTTCGGCGTCGGTGAGTTCGCGGGCGTAGCCGCCCTCACCGGCGGCGTCGATGCCGAGGTCGAGCCACTGCGCGCCGACGGAGCGGACCTGGTCGGCGACCTCGGGACGCACGTCGTAGCCGGTGGTGCGGCCGCCGAGACGCTTCGCGGTGGCGAGGGCCTGCAGGCCGGCGACACCGACACCGAGGACCAGCACGGTCGCCGGCTTGACGGTGCCGGCGGCGGTGGTGAGCATCGGGAAGAACCGGGTGGACTCCGACGCGGCGACGAGCACGGCCTTGTAGCCGGCCACGTTGGCCTGCGACGACAGCGCGTCCATGACCTGGGCGCGGGAGATGCGCGGGATCGCCTCGACGGCGAACGCCTGCACACCCGCGGCGCCGAGGGCACCGATCTTGTTGTCGGCGTTGCGGGGGGCGAGGAAGCCGATCAGCGTCTGCCCCGCACGGAGCTTGGCGATCTCCTCGTCCGACGGCGGGGCGACCTTGACGACGACGTCGGCGGCCCACGCGTCACCGATGGTGGCGCCGGCCTCCTTGTACAGCTCGTCGGGGATCAGGGCTCCGAGTCCGGCCCCGGACTCGACGACGACGTCGACGCCCTTGGCGGACAGTGATGCCGCAACCTTCGGCACCAGGGCCACCCGCCGCTCGTCGTCGCTCGTCTCCCGAACGACACCGACCGAGGGGCGTGCCTGAGCCACGCTCTTCGATGTATCCAATGTTTCGACTTCCTGCGGTAGATGGTGTGCCGGCCGCGACGGGCGGCAACTATCGAGCGATCGACGGACGATGACCCGATCGATGCAAGTGGTCCACGATGGTAAGCAGAACTACCGTGACGAAGGGAACACATGCAAGTCGTCGAAGTTGTCTGAATCGAGTCCGAACCGGGGCGTACCACCACAATGTGCCCTTTTTGTGATACACCTCACGACTTCACACGGACGTAACCTGGTGCGCGAAAACGCCCACGATACGGAAGGCGGACCATGCCGGTACGAGTCGTCGAAATCGAACGCGTGTACGACCATCCGGGGGCGGAGCCGGGTTTCCGGGTCTTCGCGGACCGATTGTGGCCGCGCGGGCTGCGCAAGGATGCGTTCCACTACGACGACTGGGCGAAAGACCTTGCGCCGTCGCGCGAACTGCGCCGCTGGTACGGCCACGATGTAGCAGAGTTCGCGGAGTTCCGCTCCCGCTATCTCGCTGAGTTGGAGTCCCCCGGCGGGCGCACCGCCGTCGAACGCGTCCTCGAACTCGCCGGTGACCGGTCGATCGTCCTCCTGACCGCCACCAAGGACGTCGAGCACAGTCATGCCGAGGTGCTGCGGGACTTCCTCACGGACCTTCTCCGGGAATCCGCCTGATCCGAACAATCGGGACTTCGCGAGCGCGCGGCGGCGTCCGCCCCTACAGTTCTGCGGATGAGCGAGTTCCGGCACGGCGAGGTGGTCGACGCGCTGATCCGGCAGTGGGCCGTCCTGAGTGAGGTGCTCGCGACGGTCGACGGGGACGCGTGGATGACACCGACCGCACTGCCGGGGTGGACGGTCCGCGACGTGGTCGCCCACATGATCGGCACCGAGTCGATGCTCGACGGGATGCCGACGCCGTCGACTGCGGTCGACGTCCACGCCCTCCCCCACGTCCGGGGCGAGATCGGCGCCTTCAACGAACGCTGGGTGGAGCACCTGCGGGCGCACGACGGCGCACAGATCTTCGCGCTGTTCCGGGAGATCACCGCCCGTCGCGCCGCCGCGTTGCGGGCGATGAGCGACGACGAGTTCGCCGCCCCCGCCGACACCCCTGTCGGTCCGGCCACGTACGGGCGGTTCATGCGGCTGCGCCTGTTCGACTGCTGGATGCACGAGCACGACATCCGGGATGCACTGGGCGGCCCGGCCGGTGACGAGGGCAGCTCCCGTGGGGCGCTCGCGTTCGCGGAGATCGAGGGCGCCCTCGGCTACATCGTCGGCAGGCTCGGGCGGGCACCGGACGGCGCGCGGGTCACGTTCGAGTTGTCGGGGCCGTTGGCGCGCACCCTCCATATAGAGGTGTCCGGGCGGGCCACGGTGGTGCCGCAACTCTCCGGTGCGGCGACGTCGACGATCGGGATGGATTCGCGGCTGCTGACCCGGCTGACCGGTGGCCGCACCACCGCGGCCGAGCATGCCGGGGAGATCGAGTTCGGCGGCGACGAGGCCGTGGGCCGGCGGATCGTCGAGCATCTCGCGTTCACGATCTGACGCGTGCGCCTGTTCCTGTCGTCGTACCGGTTCGGTGCGCACGCCGAGCGTTTCGTCGAGCTGGCGGGTGGGCCGGGTCCGGTCGCGGTGATCGCGAATGCCGCCGACGCGTGGCCGCCGCGGGCGCGGGAGTCGGCCGTCGTCAGTGATCTGATGCCGTTGCGGCGGCTCGGGTTCGACGCGACCGAGGTGGATCTGCGGGACTACGTGGGACGGCCCGACGAGTTGGGGACAGTACTGTCACGCTTTCCGACGGTGTGGGTGCGGGGCGGCAACACGTTCGTGCTGCGGGCGCAGTTGGCGCGCAGCGGCGCCGACGCGGTGCTCACGGAGCTGGTGCGCTCGGATGCACTGTTCTATGCGGGCTACAGCGCGGGGGCGTGCGTGGCGGCGCCGACGCTGACCGGGGTGGAGTGCGCCGACGATCCGGCCGAGGTGGCCGGCGTGTGCGGGATCCCGGCCCGCTGGGACGGGCTGGGATTCGTCGACCGTGCGATCGTGCCGCACTGTCGGCCCGGCCCGGACGGACGTCCGGATACGACGAACCCCGGCGCCGAGGCGGCTCGCATGCGCGAGCGGTGCCGGGCGGCCGGGGTCCGGTCGGTGCTGTTGACCGACGATCAGGCGATCGTGATGACGGCGGGTTCGGCGACGGTGTTGTAGGCGCCGATCGCGAGCGGTTCGCGACGGCCTCCGAGGGCGTGTCCACCGAAGGCGTTCGCGAGGGTCAGGCCGGCCCACGCGGTCTCGCAGCGCTTGACGGTGACCTCGTCGGCCTCGGAGAGCAGGGCGTCGAGCAGCGACCTGGGGTTGCACTGCCATCCGGCGTCGATGCGGTCGATCTGGGCGGCGGTGAACAGTCCGGACGCGGCGACGGCCGTGACCCATTCGCGGACGTCGCCGCGATGCAGGCGTTCGATCGCCTCCATGTCGACGACCCCGTCCATGAACTCGTACGCGAAGGTGGCCGCGATGTAGTCCTCGATGCAGTTTCGCTTCGCATCCTGAAGGACGTTCGACTTGGTGTAACCCGAAACAGCGCTCACGACCGCGCCCCTTTCTCCCGACGGCGGATCCTCGTACCGAGGAACATCACGATCCGGCGGACAAGGATGTTGATGATGGTCACATCGCGTAACACTTCGTTCGTGTCGTGCGATTGACCGACGCTAACCCGGTAAAAGACCGAGGTGTTACTGTTTGATCATAACGATCAGGTAACGAATCAAGCGGTTGACCAGATGTCCGTTCGTGACCTCGCCGGCGCCCCGAGAATTTGTTGGACGTTCGTCCACAAACACCTGCGGAATCCACCCCGAACTGGCCGTCCGCTCCCCCGTTCCCGACCGCACGATCACGTCGACGGTGCCCGGGGCGACCACGGCCCTCGCCGCGATCACGACCCGGACGCCGTCGACGACACCCGTTCGACGGAATTGCCGGACTTTACTTTCGAGCCGCGTGCGGCGCCCCGATCCCCGGGTCGATCCGCACCGGACCGTCCGCGGACGGGGTCACCGGGAAGTCGAAGATCGCCGTCGGCAGGTACACCGTCGCGCACGAGTTCGGGATGTCCACGACACCGGAGAACCGGCCCTCGATCGGTGCGGCACCGAGCAGCAGGTACGCCTGTTCCGGGCTGTACCCGAACTTCGTGAGGTAGTCGATGGCGTGCAGGCACGCCCGCTGATAGGCGAGCTGCGAGTCCAGGTACCGCTGCTCACCGTCGAGCGTGACGGACGTGCCGGAGAACGCAAGCCACTCCGAGTACTGCGGGTCGGTGTTCCCGGGCAGGAAGATCGCGTTCTCCGTGACGCCGTACGTCTCCATGCCACCCTTGATGATGTCGACGCGCAGGTCGATGAAGCCGCCCATCTCGATCGCCCCACAGAACGTGATCTCGCCGTCGCCCTGAGAGAAGTGCAGGTCCCCCACCGACAGGTTCGCGCCGTCGACGTAGACGGGGTAGAAGACACGGCTGCCCTTGGTGAGGTTCTTGATGTCCTGGTTGCCGCCGTTCTCCCGGGGCGGCGCGGTGCGGGCGGCCTCGGCGGCGACCCGGTCGAAATCGGCGCCGGTGAGGGTGCCGAGGATCGCGGCGTCCGGTTCCGGGGGCAGCGCCAGCGGCGGCACCCGGTCCGGGTCGGTGGCGATGAGCGCGGCCTCCCGAGTGTTCCAGCGCCCCAGCAACTCGTGTGACGGCGCCGTCCCCATCAGGCCCGGGTGCACGATGCCGGTGAACTTCACATGCGGGATGTGCCGGGACGTGGCGGTCTGGCCGGCGAAGTCCCACACCGCCTTGTAGGCGTCGGGGAACTGGTCGGTGAGGAAGCAGCCGCCGTTGTCGCGGGCGAAGATGCCGGTGTATCCCCAGCCCTGGCCGGCGAGCGGGCCCGAGTCCTCCTGCTCGATGGGGCCGATGTCGAGGATGTCGACGATCAGCAGGTCCCCGGGTTTCGCGCCCTCCACGGCGAACGGGCCGGACAGGGTGTGCACGGACGTGAGCGGCGCGTTCAGGATGTCGTCGGCGGAGTCGTCGTTGCGGATGGCGCCGTCGAACCATTCGCGGCAGTGCACGCGGAACGAGTCACCGGGTTTGACGGTGACCGCGGGCGGGATGTCGGGGTGCCACCGGTTGTGGCCGATCTTCTCCTGCTCGGTGAACTTCTTGCTCGAATCCAGGGGGAACAACAGTTCGGGCATGCAGGCCTCCTCGCGGCGTGCTCAATATTTCAGGGGCGGGGCAACTTTCGGTGCAGCGGATCGGTGGTGACCTTCTGGATGGTGTGCCGGGTGCCGGGCCGGGCGCCGGTGACGACGGCCGGTTCGTGGGCGGAGCGGGCGGTGGCGTCGAGCAGGTGCATCGCCGTCGACGATCCGCGGCCGAGTCGCGGGACGGTGATCTGCCGCCGCGACACCTCGCCGCAGTCGGGGCAGTCGGCCGCGTCGGGGACGGACGTCATGGGATGGGCGGCGTCGAACGGGCCGCACTGCGCGCACCGGAACTGGTAGAGGGGAATGACCGCATCCTTTCGCCGGGGCAAGGATCGAAGTCCCACCGACGTTAACCGAGGATCGCGCCGAATGCGCGGTGTGCGCGATCGAATCCGCTGACGGGCGTGCGGCTTCGGGTCCACACTGGAGGCCACACCCCCGGACACGTGGTTGCGAGGAGCGTGCGCATGGTCGACGGTCAACCGTTCATTCCACCGAGCGCGGTGGACGTCGACCTGTCGGCGGTCGGGTGGGCGATGAGCCGGACGATGTCGGATTTCGAGACCGGCATGTGGCGGATGGAGGAGGTGCGGCCCGAGCTGCGCACCCCGATCGTCGCGGTCGACGTCCTCGATCGGGCGCCGGACTGGCCGCGGCTGGTGCGGGCGCACGAATGGGCGTCGCACATCGTGCCGCGGATCCGGATGCGGGCGGTGGAACCGGCGTTCGGGCTGGGTAATCCGGTGTGGTCGGTGGATCCCGAATTCGATCTGGACTACCACCTGCGGCGGGTGCGGCTACCGGAACCCGGGACGCTCGACCATGCGCTGCGGCTGTGCCGGCACCTGGCGACCGAACCGTTCGACAAGGCCCGCCCGCCGTGGGCGGCGATGCTCATCGAGGGCCTCGACGACGGCCGCGCCGTGTACGTCGTCAAGACGCATCACAGCATGACCGACGGTATGGGCGGTATCGCGATGATGACGCTGCTGCACAGCCGCCGCCCCGAACCGACCCCCGACAAACCGGATCGCGAACCGGCCCCGCCCGAGCACGTGACCGATCTGACGGTGGCCGGCCGGGAACTGCTCGACGAGGTCCGGCGGACACCGTCCCGGCTGGCGGGGCTGCTGTCCGGGTCGGCGCGGGTGGCGCTGGCCGCGGTGACCCGCCCGTTCGAGGCGACCGGCGAGGTCCTCGGCTACGCGAACTCGCTGCGGCGGGTGGTGGCACCGCCCGCGGCCACCGGGTCGCCGCTGCTGCGTGCACGCGGGCTGGGCCGCTGGTTCGGGGTGCTCGAGGTGGGGCTGCACGAGTTGCGGCTCGCGGCGCACGCGGCGGGCGGCTCCGTCAACGACGCGTACGTCGCGGCCCTGCTCGGCGGGTTCCGCCGCTATCACGAGGAACTGGGGGTGCCGGTCGGGAAGGTGCCGATGGGGATGCCGATCAGTATGCGGGCCTCGTCGGACGGGTCGGCCGGCAACCATTTCGCGGCCGTCCGTTTCGCCGGTCCGGCCACCGAACCCGATGCGGCGCTGCGGATCCGGAGGATCCGCGCGATCGTGCTGGCGTTGCGGGAGGAACCGGCGGTCGACATCGTGGAGGCCGCGTCCCCGCTGCTGGTGCGGCTGCCGACCCGGCTGATCGCCGAATGGTATCTGGCCCAGTCGAAAGGCCTGGACCTGCAGGCTTCCAACGTCGCCGGTGTCCCCGTCCCGGTGTTCCTGTCCGGGGCGCGGATCGAGCGGGTGTTCCCGTTCGCGCCCGCACCGGGGTGCGCGGTGATGGCGACGATGGTCTCGCACGTCGGCACGTGCTGCATCGGCGTCAACCTGGACACGGCCGCGGTCACCGAACCGGCGCTGTTCATGCGCTGCCTGCAGGCCGGGCTGGACGAGGTGCTCGCGCTCGGAGGCGACGTGACACAGCAGCCGGAGGGGGCGCAGCGATGACGGAAGTCCTTCTCACCGAACCGATGTCCGAGACCGAGCAGCGGGTGCTCACCGAGTGGCTGGCACGGCGGGAGGCCGAGTCCGGGGCCGCCCCCGTCACGGTCGCCACGACGGACGCCGCCCTGTCGGAGTTGACGCTGCGCACCGACGATCCGGTGCTCACCCCGGTGCGGGTGGTGTGGATGCCGGACGTGTCCGACGGCCATCGGGGGCACCGGCTCCGGGAGGTGCTGTCGGCGCGGGATCCGCTGCATCTCGCGGCGAAGGCGCAACGCCGGGTACTGCAGCACGATCCGGGGCGGTGCCGCGTCGTGGAGGGGGACGGGGCGCCGCTGAGCGAACTGCGGGGCCGGCTGGCCGAACGCGGCGGCGGGTCGCTGCCGGAGTTCGTGCGCCGGCAGGCGGCGCTCGCGTTGGAACGGGCGGAGCGGGGACTGCTCGGCACCCAGTACAAGGTGTCCCGGTTCGTGGTCGAGGAGATCACCGACACCCGACGGTTCACGGCCGGGGTCCGGGGCCTCGCGGCGGCGTCGAACCGCACGGTCGCCGACGTCGACGCCCGGGCCCGCGCCGACCTCGACGAGATGGTGGCGTCGCAGAGCCGGCGGGCGATCGCGGTGTGGGATCAGTTGGGCCGCTACTTCTCCCGCGCCTACCGGCTCGACGTCGACACCACCCGGTTCGAGGAACTGCGGGAGTTGAACCGGGAGCATTCGCTGGTGTTCCTGCCCAGTCACCGCTCGTATCTCGATCCGCTGGTGCTGCGGCCCGCGCTGCTCGCGAACGATCTGCCGCTCAACCATGTGATGGGCGGGCTGAACGTGAGTTTCTGGCCGGTCGGGCCGATCAGCAAACGGTCCGGGACGGTGTTCATCCGCCGCACCTTCGACGGCGACGACGTCTACAAGTGGACGCTGCGCGAGTACATGCGGTTCCTGCTGAACAAACGTTTCAACCTCGAGTGGTACATCGAGGGCGGGCGCTCGCGCACCGGGAAGCTGCGTCCACCCCGGTACGGGCTGCTGACCTATCTGGCGAAGGCGTTCGCCGAATCCGAGGCGTCCGACGTCTATCTGGTGCCGGTGTCCCTCGTGTACGACCAGTTGTACGAGGTGAGCGCGATGGCCGCCGAGGCGCACGGCGGCGAGAAACGCAAGGAGAGCTTCCGCTGGATGCTCGGCTACGTGCGGGCGCAGGGGCAGCGCCGCGGCGTCGCCCACGTCAAGGTGGGGCGGCCGCTGTCGCTGCGGGACGCCCTCGCCCAGTCGGACGATCCGCGGCGCGCGATCCAGCGGACCGGCATCGAGATCTGTCACCGGATCAACGAGGCCACCCCGATCACGGCGTCGTCGCTGGCACTGCTGGCGTTCCTCGGGATCGAGGACCGGGCCCTGACGGTCGACGAACTCGGGTTCATCCTCGGCCCGCTCGTCGACTACATCACCGCCCGCAAACTGCCGACCGCCGGCGACGTCGACCTGACCAACCCGCAGGTGATCCGCAAGGCCCTCTACACGCACGTCGACGCCGGCGTCCTGGAACGCTTCGACGACGGCGACGAACGCGTCTACCACCTCGGCAAGGATCAGGGTCTGGTCGCGGCGTTCTTCCGCAACAACAGCATTCATTTCCTGGTGGTGCGGGCAATCGCGGAGATGGTGCTCATCGCGACCGTCGACGAACACTTCACCGACCCGCTGGCCGACGGCTGGGCGGAGGCGCTGCGGATCCGGGACTTGCTCAAGTTCGAGTTCTTCTTCAGCCGCAAGGACACGTTCCGGGAGGAGTTGCGCTCCGAGTTGAGTCTCATCGACCCGGCGTGGGAGCAGGACCTGGGCGACCCCGAGCATGCGCAGCACGTCCTCGGCGCGGTCCGGCCGTACCTGGCGCACCGGGTGCTGCAACCGTTCCTCGACGCGTACGAGGTGGTCGCCGACCATCTGGTGGACGTGCCGGTGTCCACGGACTTCGACGAGAAACAGTTCGTCACCGATTGTCTCGGGCTGGCGCAGCAGCGGCGACTGCGGCAGCAGATCGCGTCGAGCGAGTCGGTGTCGTCGGAACTGTTCGGCACCGCCCTGCAACTGGCCCGGAACCGCGGACTGATCGGCGACGACGATCCGGCCGTGCTCGAACGCCGCCGCGCGTTCGCCGACGAGATGCGGACCCTGGTGCGCCGGGTGCGGGAGATCCGGGCCATCGCCCACACCAAACTCGCCACGATGGACGACCCGGAGGCGGCCCGATGAACCGGGTGCAGGACCTGTACGCGGCGATCGACGCGGCACCCCCCGGCCCGTCGACGATCGCCGCCTTCGACCTCGACGGCACCCTCATCACCGGCTACACCGCCGGTGTCGTGTACCGGGAACGACTGCGCCGCTTCGACATCAGCGTCGCCGAACTCCTCCGCACCACCGGCGCCGCACTCGACACCCAGATCCGGGGCGCCGACGTGGGCCGGCTCATGGAGGTCGCGGTGCGTGGGCTCGCCGGACGCGGCGAGGACGAACTCCTCGAATGGAGCCAGCGGCTGTTCCGGCAGGAGATCGCGTCGATGATCTACCCGGAGGTGCGCCGACTCCTGGGCGCCCACCGCCGGGCCGGGCACCGGATCGTGATGGCCACATCCGCGACCCTGTACCAGGCATGTTGTGTCGCAGACGATCTCGGTATCGACGACATCCTGTGCAGCCGGCCCGAGGTGGTCGACGGCCTGCTCACCGGGGAGTTGACCGGTCCGGCCCTGTGGGGCGGTGAGAAAGCGAAAGCGGTCCACGCGTTCGCGGACGAGGTGGGGGCGCCGCTGTCGGAGGCGTTCGCATACTCCAACGGCGCCGAGGACGTGCCGATGCTCGAATCGGTGGGACGTCCCGTGGCACTCAACCCGGACCGGCGACTCGCCGAGATCGCCCGCACCGAGGGCTGGCTGTCGGTGCGCCTGCCGAAACCGGAGCGGGGGGCGACCCCGGTGGCGACCGCCCGCACCGGGGCGGCGATAGGCGCGTTGATGGCGACGACCGCACTGGGCGTGACCGCCGGGGTGCTGACCGGGAACCGGCGGACCGCCGCGAATCTGGTCGGCACGTTCGGCCCCGATCTGGCGCTCACGGTCTGCGGGATCGATGTGCAGATCACCGGCGAGGACAACGCCTGGTCGCACCGGCCGGCGGTGTTCATGTTCAACCACCAGTCGTCGCTCGACATGGTGCTGGTGGGCAAGGTGATCCGCCGGGACGTGACCGGGGTCGCGAAGAAGGAGGCGTCCCGCGACCCCCGGTTCGCGGCGGTGGGAGCACTGCTCGACGTGGCCTACGTGGATCGGGCTGACAGCGTGCAGGCGCGGGCCGCACTGGCACCGGCGGTCGACAAACTGAAGACCGGAACATCACTGGTGATCGCCCCCGAGGGCACCCGCTCCCCCACCCCCCGGCTCGGCCGGTTCAAGAAGGGCGGCTTCCACCTGGCGCTGCAGGCGCGGGTGCCGATCGTGCCCATCGTCATCCACGACGCCGGAGATCTCATGTGGCGCAACTCGTTCGTCGCGCACCCCGGCACCGTCCACATCGACGTCCTCGATCCCGTCGACACCGGCGACTGGACCGTCGAAGACCTAGACGAGCACGTCGCGGATGTGCGGCAGCGGTTCGAGGACGTTCTGGCGGCGGGGCCGATGAAGGTTTAGCTGCCGATGACCGGCGGCGCAGCCATCGGCAGGCGTCCGATGAGTTCGCTGCCGTTGTCGACGTTGATCAGATAGTCGGGCGTCTTGTGTTCGTTGTCGTCGTCTCCGCCGCCGCGCGCGCCGGCACCGGGCATCATGCCGGTGGCCGTTCGTGTGCCGGTCGCGGCGGTACCGCCGGTTGTCGTGCCGGTTCCCGTCGCTGTGGCGCCGGGGGTGGTGCCGGCACCGGTCAGGACGCCGGGGGTGGCGGACGATCCCGCGAGCCCGGACGTGCCTGGTGTTCGGAGGTTGCCGGAGGTGCCGAGACTGCTGAGACTGCTGAGACTTCCGGTGCTGCCACGGGTGCCCGGTGTTCGGCCGGAGGTTCCGCCGGCGCCGCGCGGGGTGGCGCCGGCGGCGAGGTAGCCGGCCGTGCCCGGCTGCCCGGACGTTCCCGGTGCACCGACTGCAGCTGCGGTGCGGGTCGGGTCGCCGGTGGTCGAGGTGGCGGCCGGGGTGTTCCAGGTGCCGGCCGGGTCGGCCTGGGCGGCGACGGTGTCGGTGTAGCCGGGCTGCTGATATCCGGGATAGCCGGTGGCGGGTGCGGCGTCCGGGCCGGTGGCGAACGGGGTCGGGGCCGTACCGGTTCCGCCGCCGGGGGTACTTCCGGGGGTACTTCCGGGGGTGCGGTAGGGGGTGTAGCCGGGGCCGGAGGTGGTGGGTGTGGCGGTGCCGCCGGTGATGCCGTCTGCTCCGGGCGGGATCGCGACGGGCTTCGGGTCGGGGAGGGTGGGGACGTGTGTGTCGGCCTGTTGCATGACCGGGGTGTAGACGGTCCGCATGATCTGGATGGCCTGCTGGTGGGCTTCGTCCTTCTCGTGGAAGAGGCTTTTCAGGAGGCCGGCGGCGGGGACGGCCTGGTTGACGAACGCGCCGAGGATGGAGTGCTGCGCGACGGGTGGGAGGGTCGCCTGGACCTGGGTGACGCCGGTGGCGGCTTCCGCGATCTTGGTGCCGACGAGTTGCCCGGCGCGCGCCAGGTCGACGGTCTGGTCGGCGTAGCGGGTGGTGGCGGCGCGGGCCCGGTCGGCGGCGGCGCCACTCCACCGGTCGTCGGTGATGATGGTGGTGATGTAGTCGCGGAACTCGGTGAGCGCCGTGTCGAGGGCGTCGCCGATCTTGCGCCAGCCTTCGGCGCTGGCGGTGAGGGCGGCACCGTTCATGGCGTCGACGGCGGCCTTGATGTTCTCGTGGGACATCGCCTCGAATGCTTCGGGAGAGGTCAGGACGGGGTTGTCGAAACGATCGACGCCGCCCGTGAGACCGGACTGGGTGCTGTAGATGTCGTCGCGTTCAGCGTTGCCGGCGGCCTGCGCGGCACGGGTCCGCTGATCCTCGGCACGGTCGTAGCCGGTGAGCGCCTCGATCATCTTGTTCTGCGGGTTCTTCCCGAATTCGACGACATCCCGGCTCAAATCCTCGACGAAATCACTGAAGCTCGGCAGTCCCATCCCGTGTTCCCCTCCCGTGTGCCCGTGGTAGCGATGTATTCGACGCCCCACCTGTGTTCGACGCAGCAGCGGGGTGAACGGTTCCGCCTACCCGATCTGCGATTCGACGCTCACCACAGCCGCCGTGTTCGCATCCTCCGCCGCCGCATAGCGGGCCTCGATCGCCAGGAACGTGTCACGCATCTGCTCGACGATCCCGATGTGATCGGCCAACGCCCGATCCATCGAATAGTCGCCGCCGGACGCCTTCTTCGAGAACTTCTCCGCCAGGGCAATGCCGGACGGGAGAATGCCGAGGCCTTCGACCTTGACCAGCGTCTCCGTATCGGCCCGGATCCACTGCAGCTTCTCGATCAGTTCCGAGCACCGTTGCGCGCACTGGTTGGCAACTCCGCGTTCGAGATGGAGGTCACCAACCGCCGCAGACGCGGCGAGTTCAGCCCAATCCATTTCCACTCCCCTGTTCCGAGGTTTCAGATGCTGACGTCATGCAGGGATGAACGGCGCGAGCGTTGTGGTCGCCTGCACTGCCAGGCCGCACGGATCCTCGATGGGGGCGGCCCCACCCAAATCTGAGATCGACACGAGAACCGCCCCGCCATCTGAGCCGACAGCGACGTCGCATGACGTCCGGTCGACATCGGTCGTCTCGCGGTACTGAAACGCGTCACGGCCATCGATCGAAACATCCTGAAACTCGATGTTCTTCTGATTCGCGCGCACTTCGTCGAGTGTGTGCGTCGTCGCGAGAACCGATACGAATGGGCCGTCTCCACGCCATTTACAGATCTTCCATCCCGGCTGTTTGACGCCCATGATGTCGCGTCTCTCCGTCGCCGGATCGAGCCCCAACTCGATCAGTGCACTGTCCGGGATGTCGTCGCACGGACTGAACGCCGGTTCCCCGGCCGCGGCGCCTTCGGCGTCGGCCTTGCCGGTGATGCTCCCGGTGCCGCATCCGGCCAGCAGCAGGCCGGCTCCGATCAGTGCTGCTGCAGCCGTCCCCCGCATAGTGTCCCCTTCTCGATTCGGACGCGTCCGCGACCGGGTCGATCCCCGTGGCTGACGGGCAGTGGCGCCCCCTGCGCGCCACGACCCGACAGCCCACCCTACTGACGAGTAGGTACGTTTCGCAGTCAGTGTGACGGTCGACACCGGGGCGTGTCGTCCCCTCCTCGACACACCCCGGTGTACGCCCGGCCGAGCAGTCCGGATCCCCTCCCCCGTTCACCGGACCGCTCTACGTGGTCTGACGCACGATCCGACCATTCGGTTCCACGGGTCGCGAAAATTCGTCGACGCCGGAGTCCGGGTGCGCCCGTCGCGGGCGGCATGATGGACGCATGACGACGGTGGATCCGACTGTTCTCGACCAACTCATCACCGCACTGCCCGACGGCGCGGTCCTCACCGACCCGGACATGACCGCCGGCTACCGGCAGGACTGGGCCGCCGACCCGAATGCGGGCGTCCCGCTCGCGGTGGTCCGGGCGACCAGCACCGAGGACGTGCAGGCGGTGATGCGGTGGGCGTCGGAGCACCGGGTGCCGGTAGTGCCGCGCGGGGCCGGGTCGGGGTTGTCGGGCGGGTCGAGTGCCGTCGACGGCGGGATCGTGCTGTGCACCGAGCGGATGCGGGCGATCACGATCGATCCGGTCGCGCGGGTCGCCGTCACACAACCGGGCCTGCTCAACGCGGAGGTGAAGAAGGCGGCCGCCGAACACGGGCTGTGGTATCCGCCGGATCCGTCGTCGTACGAGATCTGTTCGATCGGCGGCAACGCGGCCACCAACGCGGGCGGCCTGTGCTGCGTCAAGTACGGGGTGACGACCGACTACGTGCTCGGCATGCGGGTGGTCCTCACCGACGGCACCGCCGTGACGTTGGGGGGTCCGCTCCTCAAGGACGTCGCCGGACTGTCGCTGACGAAGCTGTTCGTGGGCAGTGAGGGGACCCTCGGGATCATCACCGAGCTGACGCTGCGGCTCATTCCGGCGCAGCCGCCGGCGTCGACGGTGGTGGCGTCGTTCCCGTCGGTGGAGGCCGCCGCCGACGCGGTGCTGGCGATCACGACGGTGATGCGTCCGGCGATGCTCGAGTTCATGGACCACGCCAGCATCAACGCCGTCGAGGATTCGCTGCGGATGGGCCTGGACCGTAATGCCCGGGCCCTGCTGCTCGCGCAGTCCGATGCGCCCGACGAAGCGGGGGTCCGGGAGATCGAGACGATCGTCGCCGCCTGCGAGAAGAACGGTGCGACCGAGGTGTTCGCCACCGACGACGCCGCCGAGGGCCAGGCGTTCACCGAGGCCCGGCGGGCCGTGTTCCCGGCGGTGCAGGCACTCGGCTCGCTGCTGCTCGAGGACGTCGGGGTGCCGATGCAACAACTGCCCGCACTCGTCTCCGGAGTGGAGGCCATCGCCGAGGACTGCGATGTCCTCATCTGCACCGTCGCACACGCCGGCGACGGCAACACCCACCCCCTGATCGTGTTCGACCCCACCGACCCCGACATGACCGACCGCGCCCACGGCGCCTTCAACCGCGTCATGGATCTCGCAATCGCGTTGGGCGGCACCATCACCGGCGAACACGGCGTCGGACGCCTCAAGAAGGACTTCCTGCCCACCCAACTCGGCGACGACGTCATGGAACTGAACCGGCGCATCAAGGGGGCCCTCGACCCACTGGGCATCCTCAATCCGGGGGCGATGCTGGGCTGAGGCATAGCCCCTTCGGTACATTGGCCGCCGAACCGGAACGGCCAGGGGAGGTCGCCGGTACCGGGGGGATGGCATGAAGGTGGATTCGGCGCAGCTGCGCGCATTCGCGGCGGCGACGGACGACGCGGGTGCGGCGATCGACGCGCTCGATGTGATCGGTGCGGGCGCGCGACTGTCGGGGTCCGCGACGGCCGCGGCGTGTGAGCAGGCCGCCGAGTTCGTCGAGGGCGCCTATCTGCGGGTCGCCGATCGGATGCGCGCGGTGGCGGCGATCGCGCGTGGCAACGGCGACGACTACGACGTCGCCGAGTCCGAGTTCACCGCGTCGCTGACCGGGATGGGCGGGGACGTCTGATGCCGTCGCTGCCGGAGGTCCGGTCCTGGAACACCACCGTGCTGTCCGACGCGGCCGCCCGCACGAGCGTCGCCGACGCCCGGTTCGTCGACGAACTGACGGCGATGTCGCGGTCCGTGGAACATCTGCACGAGAGCTGGTCGGATATCGCGTACGACGCCGCCCTCGATCGGGTCGACACGGAACGGTCTGCGGGACAGTCTCTCTCGAACAAGGTTCGCGAGCTGGCCGCGCTCCTCGACGGTGCGGCCACGCGGCTGTACTGGGCGCGGGATGCCGCGTTGGCGCGGGTGGCAGCCGCGCATGCCGACGGCTGCGTCGTGCTCGACGACTGGTCCGTCGTCGGTGACGCGTCACCGGAAGTGCTGGACGCCCATCACGTCGCCGTCGCCGCGGCCGCGGAATATCTCGTGCGGGAGGACACCGAGGTGGCGCGCCTGATCGAGGAGGCGGCGCAGCGTATCCGGGTGTGCGGGGACCGGATCGGTTCCGGCGACGACCCGTCCGAGCCGATCCTGGACGGGGCTGCCCGGCTCGGTCACGAGGACGGTTCCGCGCTCGCCGTCGCGGCCGCCGGATACTGGGACACTGCGGTGCTCGACCGGATCGCCGGCCAACTGCCGGCACAGGGGCTGACCGCGACGGAACTCGAGATGCTGGCGTCCGGCGGCCAGGTCGACACCCTGCCGCAATCGGTGCGCGACTATTACATCGAGTTGTATCGGGCGGCCGGCAAGGACGGGATCCTGGCGCTCGGGGATCGTCTGCGCGCCCAGGAGGCCGGCGGCGACCCTGGCGCCGCACCGGCCCTGAACTCGCTGGCCAACGGCCTGATGGTGGTGTCGAACGAGAACATCGGCAGCGGGCACAACCCGGACGGGTCGCTGCGCTCCCCCGGTTCCTACGACCAGCTGTCGGCGGATCTGCGGGAGCTGATCTCGACGCGCACTCACGGCGCCGACGCCAACGCGATCCACTACCCCGGTGAGTCGGGTGCGCTGGCGGACGAGTACCGCTTCCACGAGGACACCCGACGACTCGGGGCGCTACTGAAGGAGTCGGAGCCGGGCTACGCGCCGGGCACCGAATTGGCGCGGGAACTGACCCGTCAAGCATCGAATCTTGCAGAGGGAACCGTGCTTTCGGGTGCGGCACCGGAGTCGGTGGAGCAGCCGATGCGGGACTATCTCGAGGTGTCGCAGCGCAATCACGAGGCGATCACCCAACTACTGACCGGGGAAGGTTCGGAGCGGGTGCCGCTCGACGCCGGCTACAGCGCCGCGGACACCATGACGCCGCTGCTGCACTTCGACTGGGACGACGACCGCGGTGCCCCCGAGCTGTTCGGCTGGATCGGCGAGAACGCGGTGCCGGGACCGGAGGTGGGTGTTGCACAGTCGGAGCAGGCCGGGCGGGCCGCGACCGGGCTGATCTCCCTGCTCACCGGCGACGCGACCGGAGGGTTCGAGTCGATGATGAATCTGCCGGGCCAGGACGGGCGTTCGCTCGGCGAGGTCAATCCGGCGCTGACCCAGCAGATCGCGCAGTCCGTCACCCCGTACCTGGGGGATCTGGCGACCGGGCCGGAACTGCAGACCCACGGCTTCGATCGCGAAGCAGCGGTCGGCGAGGGCGGGGACATCCGCTCGATCCGGTTGGCCACGCTGATGAACACCGATCCGACGGCGTCCGCGCTGTTCAACGGCGGCATCGTCAACCTCACCAACGACTATGCCGGACGCTTCGGTGAACTTCACGGCGAATCCACCGTCATCCGCTACCAGTTCGGGGAAGCGAGCGGACGCCTCCTCGGCTACATGGACCAAGGACTGCGCGCCGAAGCCTACGATCGCGGCCTCGACGACACCGCCGCCGCCGAACAAGCCGCCGGCAGAACGAAACTCGCCATCGACGTCGCCACCAAAACCATCGTCGGACTCGGTGGGCCGGTGACCATCCCCCTCGACGTCGCGTCGTCGGTGGTGCAGGCGGGGATCACGTCGGAGAGGCTCACCCTCGGCGCCGAGTCGTTTCATGTGGATGCCGACGAATTGGGGGCACAGCGCTCCTATCGCATGCTCGAAGCGGTCGTGACGAAGAACCCCGGCATCCTCCTGCCGGGGCTCGACGGTCAGCGGGGTATTCCCGAAGAACTGCTCGACGGCGATCGTCTGCGGCCGTACTCCATGCTCGCTCAGCACGGTGATGCAAGTTCCATGGGGGCGTTCGTACGAACGTCGGCGGAAGAGATCCTCCGACGGAACGGTCTCGAAATCGAACGGTTCGATCTGCCGTTGAACAGTGCGCGGGACAATCTGTCGGGCTACACAACCGACGAAGCGCACTATCGCAGTCTGATCCTCGGCGAGGCTCACCGATGACCAGACAAGCTCGAGTCATCGGAGCGTTGACACTGACGGTGGTCGCGGCCTTGGCCGCATGTACGCGGGACCATCCAGTCGACGCACCCACACAACTTCCCTGGGCCGTCTCCTTCCGGTGGGAGACCAGGCCCGGCTTCGATCTGGACTCCCCTGCCGCACAAGTCGTCCGTGCAGCGGTGGAGAGCAACGAGATCGAGAAGTCGATCGGACGGCGATACACATATCCCGGCTATGCGGAAGCGGGGACTGCCGGAATCGGTGTCCTCGGTGGCGCGATCCCACTGCATCCCCGGACCGGATCGATCGGCACGATGCCGATGAAACTCGTCGTGCAGCAGGAGTCACCCGATTTCATCGACGCGGTCGTGTGCTCCGACTTGACCCGCGCGACGAATCTCCGCGACGGGCTGTATCCACTTCCCCCGTCTGGAGCCACCTTCGCGCTGGCCAGCTACCGACTGATAGCCCAGCGAGGACCGCGCGCCACGCCGCTATCGGACGCCCCTTCCGTCAATGTTCTGCAACCGCAACCGAGCCATGACCTGATCGGACCCGTGGGGCGCGCCGCGGCACCTACAACCGACGTGTTCAAGGGTTGGACACTCACCGAGTTCACGATGAGCGCCTCACCCGAAGTCCGCGACCCCTGCCTCGCATGGGCCGAACAACGTTGGGGCGGAACGAACCCGCCGGCACCGACACGGACAGAAGTTGAACCGCCGGTGATCGAACCGTTCTATCCGGGATGGTGAGCGTGAGAAGGACAGCCGAGTCCGAAACCGAGCCTCCGAAGCCGAGCATGCACACCACGAGATTGATCGCCACTCGACTCCGCATGGGAGGTGTCTGCGCGCTGACGCTGGCAACCGCGTGCGCCGAGACAATCCCGGTCGACAGCAGCCCCGACCTGCTGTGGGCGGAATCGTTCCGGTGGGAGAGCACGCCGGGCATCGAGCTCGAGTCACCGACTGCGGCGGTCGTTCGTGCTGCCGTCGAGAGCGACGCGATCACGTTGTCACTCGGACGCAAATACGCCTACCCGGGCTACGCCGACGCCGCAGGCGACCACGGCACGTCTCGGTACAAGTGGCCTGCAGGCGCTATCGGAACGCTCGCGATGAACCTCATCGAACTCGAGCAGTCACCGAACAGCCTCTCGGCCTTCGTGTGCATCGACACGACGGGCATCGCCTCTCCCGAGGAAGGTCGATACCCGTTGCCTGCTACGGACCCGTTCTATGTGCTGCACGCCTATCGGATCAGCGCTCAGCGTGACCACACCATGCCCGACGCAGCACCTCCGACGGAGGTGAGCACACCGGCCACGGCGACAACATTGCCGGGCCCACCCGGACGCAACTTCCGTCCCACCGAAAACGTCTTCGACAACTGGGAACTCACCGAGTTCGCGATGAGTGCCGCACCCGAAGACATCCAGCGCTGCCGGCCGTGGGCCAAACAACGCTGGGGCGGACCGAACCCTCCGGTGCCGACACGCACCGAGGCGGAACCGCCGGTGGTCGAACCGTTCCATCCGGGATGGTGAGCCGGCCGGCGGGATAGGTTCGCGACCATGGCGAATCTCATCTTCGGTGGTGCCGGCAGCTATCGGGAAACCGAGGAGGCGCTGTCTCGGTTGGCTGCCAGGATTTCCGAGGCGGTGTCGGAAGTGCAGGCCGCGCTGCACATCGGGTGGTCCGGCAACACAAACGAAATCCTGCAGGGCACCTTGGAACGGACTCTCACGGCAGCCGCCCGGCTTGTCGAGGCGATCCAGATTGCGACCGCCTACATCGGCGCTCAGACCGCCAGCCTCGACGTCGTCGGGGCCAGCGGCGCGTTCTTCTGACCCTGCCGGTCACGCCGACCATCAGCGGGTCGGCGCCGGGTTCCGTTCCGCGAGTTCGTTGATCCGCCTGAGCAGGACGGCGGTCGCTTCCGCACGCCACGCATCGTTCTTCAAGCGAGAACGTACGGACACGCTCAAGCCGGCCTTCAAGCCGTCGGATCTGGTTATGGACTTCGCGTCTCGGCTGGTCACCGACGCGCTGTCGACGCCTTCCGGGAGGTGTAACGTCCACCACCCACTGTTCCGCAGGGCCACCCACGGGTCGATCGGGTCCGGCGGCGAGTCCGCGACGGCGAACGGCGCCAGGTAGTCGGCCAATTCTTTGCGAACCTCCGAGAATGCCGCGGGTCCGGGTGACCGCCGGTCCCGGACGACGGCCCACAGCAGTACGACGTACTTGTAGGCCGCGCTCCGACCGTTACCGGTGAACACTCGGGTGTTCGCTTCGAGTTCCCAGAGCAGTCCACCGCTCGCACCCTTGGCACCGTGGTCGACCACGAATCCTAACCTCGACAGGCATTCTGCGACGGTGGCGAGACCGCCCGAGAAGCCGGTGTTGTCGACGAAGTCACCCGTTGCGTAGCCGTGTGCGACACCGACGATGGCCTTCGAGTCGTAGAATCGGCCTTCGTGCACCAGTCGATAGTTCTTCGCCTGCGCGAAGCCTCTCCGCTGTAGGAATGCCGCCCGGCCGAGGGTGTCGGACTCGGCGATGGCGTCGAGGACGGATCGGTGAGTCAGGGCAGAGAGGTCGGCCTTCGGGGTCACGACAGGGACTGTAGCCGGCGATTCATCTCCACCGGCAATAGCCCCGCCCGCCGCAACTCACCTCCAGATCTGGGTACCAGAGGTGAGCTGCGCTGCGCTCACATCCAGTTCGAAAAGTAGCCGGGCACTCCCTTCGCTTCGTCTCCGACCAACATCGCCCGGTCCAGGAAGCCGTTCATGTGCTCGCAGCTCGTTTCCGGAAGCAGCACGCATGCATGGCACGCTGCCATGTTCACGCTGCCGGCACCGCTGGCCTCCGTCTCCATGCACAGCGGATCGTTCGAGCACCACTCCGCCCGGGCCAGTGCGGACCGGAGCGTGCGGGCGAGCTTGTCCGGCTCGCCTTGTGCCACGATTCCGCCGAGGCTCCCTGCGGAGTCGCTGGTGGCCGTATAAATCAGCATGCCCGCCATGCCACCGTCAACGTAGAGTCGCTCCCGTAGTGCTGACGCAGGGTAGCCGGCGTCAAGGCTCCACTCGTTGATCAGTGCATGGGCCAGCGTGTGCAGCAAGAGCAGCCTGGGGGTCACATGGGACTCCACGGTCTTGCCGTCCTTGCTCCGTCGAGTTACCCCACGGTCACGCAGCAGCGCGCTGTGATTCGCGCGCACCTTCTCCCCGCGTTCGATCACTGCAGGTTCCGACTCCCACTTTGCGAGTCGGTCCGCGTCGAGTCGAAGAAACACTCCCTCGCCACTGACTTCCATCGCCGGCAGCCACTCGGGATCGTCTTTGTTGCTGAGCTTCGCTTGTCGCTGGTCCGAGTCGGCTTCGGTCGGCGCCTCACCACGGACAAACGACGACAGTACCCGGACCTCGCGCAGACGCTTGACCAACATGCTGTCTCGAAGTCCGAGTTCTCGGATCGGCGCCAGGTCGGCGTCCGGGGTTTCGCACACGAACGGCTGCCACTCCGCGACGTGCACTTCGGGTCGACCTCGGACCAGTGCCTCGTATTCGTCTTGGCGAAGCTTGGAGCCGGCCTTCACCGTCGGGACGTCGCCCTCTTCCTGCGGCGACTCAGCCTCCTCGAACGCCTTTACGACGTCGATCACGTCTTCGACGGATGCCTTGAGTTTCGTCAGCAACCCGGCACGGTCCTTGAAGTAGAAGCGAACGTAATCCTCCGGCGCGCCGATCAGCTTGTGTTGTTCGACGAGTGCGTAGATTCCTTCACCCCACGGCGGGATCGACAGGGCACTGTTCATGATCGGATGCCATGCCGACGAGGATCCTCGTTGCATCGCGCGGGGCGGCTGATCGCAGAGCTCGGGCACTGCGCCCCTGAGCCATGGACGCTTACCCTCGCACCGGATACCGAGGTCTTTCAATGCCTTCGAGCGGAATGCGCCCTCCATCGATACTTCGGGAACTCCGCAGTCGCACCGCACAACCACCGACCGCAGCGAGGCGGTGCTGCCGTCCGTATGCAGCGACAGATTTCCGCCACACTTACCGCCCTCCCGCTCGACGCCGCGGTGAACCCACTTCCAGAAGGGAAAGTCCTCGATATGCCCGTGATTGCAGGCCATGACGAACCGTGACGGCACCAAATCCTCGACACATTCGCCACACCGCGCCATGCCCTTGTCCGAGTTGAACTTGAAGAACAGCTGCAGCGCCTTACATTTCGGACACGAATAGAACTCAGGGAAACGGTGGACGACGACACCTCCGGTCCCGAGGTCTAGGTCCGGCGCCGGCGGTAGCCGGAACGCCTTGACACCCAGGATCTGCGCAAGGCGTCGTTCGTAGACCAACGGCGCCTCACCGATATCCCACGAGTCGATTCCCGCGACGATGAACGACTCGTTGTCGATCGCAATCATCGAACCCACCCCATAGGTGGTGACGAGTTGTGAGCGTCGTACGGCGCCAGGCTTGCGGGCCACGACCGGCGTCGGGGCCTCGATACCGCGCCGACGACGAGGGTTATTTCGGGGCGTCATCGGGCAACTCCTGACCGGTTGTTCTGCAAGAACAGGGTTGATTCGGCATCGACGTCACGGAGGCTCCACAGGGTTGCCCATCCGGTCGCGTCCTCGGACTCATCGTCGAATCCGATCAGCAGCGAGCGTCGGTTCGATCCGCGTTTCGTGGCGTAGCAGAGATCGGGGTAGTCGTCCGCCTCCGCAACCCACTCGTCGACGAAATCGCGACAGTGCGCCTCGGTGGCCGCTAGTTCCTGCTTGCCGGCGCCCTGGACGCGGTCGAGAATCATCGGAATGATCGTAGACCTGATCTCGTCGACGAAATCGTCGATCCGCCCTGCGGCATCGTTGTCCACTGCTGCGGGAATCAACAGGCGGGTCAACGCGACGATCACCGCGTGCAGGCCGCGGTCTCGTGCGCGTGCCGAAAACGGTGTGACGCTGGTCGATTCCACCTCACGGTAGAGCGCAGAATGGAAGCTGGGAAACTTCTCGTAATGCGAGCGATCCCGCGAGCGCGCCGAGTTGAACATGACTGCAACAAGTCCCGGATGACGGCGGCCGACACGGCTGGTGGCCTGGATGTACTCGGCCGTGGTCTGCGGCTGCCCCATAACAGCCATCAGCCCGAGTCGGTCGATGTCGACGCCCACCGAGATCATATTCGTGGCCAGGAGCACGTCGAGCGTCTCCGAGTCCGGGAGAGCGATGTCGAGTTGCTTGAGGCGGGTCGGGATCTGGCTCGAGTCGGCGCGGCTGCTGAGTTCGACAAGCGCGGTTGCCGAACGGACACCGGTTGAGTTGGCCTTACCGAGGAGTTCGAGTCGATCCTGCACGTCGTCGAGAACCTGCAGTTCGGCTGCGGAGAGCAGTCGGAGGCTGTTGAAGTAGCCGACCAGAGTCCAGTACGCGTCCAGCACCGCGGGGTCCGCCTCATCGAGGTTGACCTGGGCGGCGTTGAGCAGAGCCGCATAGGTGCGGACGAGAAGTGTCGCCTGACTGCCGTTGGGAGTGAACAGTCCGACATACCTGCGTGACGCCTTGTCCTCTCGGGGCGTCTCGACTGCGAACCAGGAGTCACGGGAGTCAAGGCCCGCCGGCGGGAACTGAGCCACCTCCCGGTCGAAGAGTGCACCGACCTGGTCCGACGCTCGGCGGATCGTCGCGGTGGACGCAATTACCTTGGGCTGATTCGACAGCATGTCGATCGCGGTCTCGTACAGGCCTGTGAGGGTTCCGAGCGGGCCCGAGATCAGATGCAGCTCGTCCTGGACGATCAGCTCCGGCGGAGCAACGCCTGCCAGGTCGCGATTGAAGAGCGCTCCGGTTGCCGGGCGCCATGGCATCGAGGCGAACTTGTCGACGGTTGCGATGACGAGTGTCGGGTGCGCGTCGTAGACGGCCTCGTCTACGAGGTGAACTGGAATTCCGTTGCCAGAGTGGAAGTCGCAGTTGACATTCGGACAAGTCACGAACATCCGACTCAGCTCGGGTCGAACCGTGTAGTTGGTCGCGTCGAGTGGGTCGCCGCACCACGGGCACCCCTTCAGCTGGACGGGGTTCTCGCGTTGCAGCGACTTCTGTGGGTTGTTCCGCAGCTCGTCGAGCCTGACCTCTGCTGCGGCGAGCAGGTTCGGCGTCGCCGACTTCCCCACCCACATACCGATCGAGACAGGTACGTCGCCGAGATCGCCGCGCTCCGAACGGATCTTCTCCATCGCACAGATCAAGACCGTCGCCCGCTCGAACTGCTGGAGTGTCAGGAGCCGGAGCGTGTAACGCATCAACACGGTGACACCGGAGCCCTCGTCGCCCCCGCGGAGACGCCGAAGGAAAACCGTGAAAGCGATCAGTCCGAGGTACGCCTCGGTCTTTCCACCACCGGTCGGGAACCACAGCAGGTCTGCGGTCTTCCGATCCTTGTGTTCGGGGTCCACGATTCCCTCGAGACACAGCAGCATGAACGCGATCTGGAACGGCCGCCAGCGTCCGCTGGTCGTATCGACGTCTCCGGTACGTCCGCCCTTGATCCACGCGCTGCGCGCACGTTGACGAGCCATCGCCTCGTTCGCGAGCTGGAAAGCGTCGAAGATCTCCGGTCGGCCGGTGTCGGCGAGAAGTGCCACACCGCGACGCATTCGGGCGAGCGATTCGCCACAGAGCTGGATCTGCTCGTCCGCTACCTTCTTGTAATCGCTGTCCGCGAGTGAGGTCGCATCCTCTCGGCGTTCCGCGATCCACGCCTCGTAACCGTCGAGCAGTCGCGTGAGCGTGTCGACCACTTCGTCCCGGCTACCACCGGCAATGCCTGCCATACCGAGCGCCCGGTCGTCGATATCCGGATTCGAGTCGGTCAGCAGGACATCATGAGTCGGCATGAAATCGGTCCGAACGGAGCCGACCGCTGCTCGAACCGGCAATGCCTCCCGCACTGCCGGAGGATTCCATTCCCAGGCCACCGAACAACCGTGGCCAACCGCGAAGGACGGGGCATGCCGATGCAGAAGTCGGCTCAGGGCCTGTTCGTCGTCGACGGCGTCAGCTCCGGCGTCGCGCTCGACGAACGGCGCGGTCCCGTCCGGCCCTGTCACGACGATCTCCGGCTGGAAGAAGCAGGATGCGTCCTGCAAGTCGAATTCACCGGTACGGAGGGTGTTCACGATAGTGACCGTGACGGTAACGACGCCGGCGCGGTCCGCGACGCGGACCAATGTCCGTAGTTCCAGTCCTGGACACAGCGTCACCGGCGGCTGCATCCCCGGAGCCCCGATATCGATCGATACCGGTTCGCATTCCATGGGGGCGCGCCGCCAGCGTTCCCGCTGCTGTCCTGTAGCCCGGGCTTCGCTGCGCGTAGGTTCGACCGGTAGCCCGTTCTCGTCCTCGGGTGCGTACTGCGCAGCACGTACAACAATCTGGACGGTGGTCGTGACGTCCGACGCCACGCCGAAGGTCAGGCCCATAGACGACGGCTTCCGCCGATTGGTAAGTGCAACACCGAGGTCGGATTCACCCTGCTCCCCGTCGTCACCACGAACGATGTCCGGTGTTGCGTCGTCGCCACGCTCGTCGGCATCGGTCAGAACCGGAACGTCCTCACCGACGTGAGGAAAGAGCACACCCACCAGGTAGGCCGTGACAGGCGCATCGTTGGCAAGCACCTCGTACGGTCCGTCCTGCGGGCCGAGGAGGTCGGCCCGCAATGCGTTTCTGATCTCGGATCGCAGCGCATAGTGTGCGCTGTGGTCGGTCCTGGTCACGCGGTGGTACCGCCTTCCTCAGTAGTGTCGCTCCACACGAATCGTCCCAATCCGCACAGGCGCGGTGCGATCCATACTCCTCGGTCGCCGAGGCCGCTTCGTTCGGCCACGGCCTGCGAGCCGGCCACGGTCTCCACAAGATCGACGCGCAGGCCTGTGATCCGCTGGGGCCAGCGATTCACTTCCTTACCGCGGCTGGTCTTGAGGAGGCGCCAGAGGTCGCCGCGGAACCGGGCCGACATCTCACCGATCGGGCGACCATCGTGGAAGATGCCGTACGGCGGGGTCTCAACGTCGGACAGCGGTAGATCATGTGTTCGCCGAAGGTCCACCGCGTCGTCAAACCGGACACTTTCCCGCAGGTACCGCTGTGTATCGACCGGGTCTATGACCGGCTCACGCACCCCGCCCGGGGCTTCGTGGCACACGTCGAACTCTGCAGCCTCGATACCGTTGCGCATCCACCGTTCACGTCCTCCCAGGTACCAACGGTTGACGGGCATCGACGTGCGGGTCGCCTTCCTCAGCGTCCACGGCTTCTCGATCTCGATCCGGTACAGGTCGTCCCGCGGTCGGGTCATCGCAACGTAGAGCAGACGTGCTTCGGCCGGAGGATCTGCCTCTCTCACTGCCGAACTCGACAGAGGCTCCGGTTCTGCAATGAACACCCGGTCGAATTCGAGTCCCTTCGCGCGGTGCACTGTCGACAAGGTGAGGGGATGAGCATCGACGGCGGTCACCTCGTCGGGCACGCGCCCCTCGGCAACTGCTCGCCGAAGCGCATCGAGATCGAGTCGATTGCCGGGGCTCTGCGCGACACGACGCAGCGAACGCCAGATCCGTGTCGGCTCGCCCGTCACGTCCGGCAACCCGCCAGCGATCTCGAGAAAACGCTCCTCAGTGATGGTCGCGGAACTACTCGACAGCAACAGATCGGCGATCCATGCCGGCACCGGTCGGGTTCGGGGAGAACGCTGGATGCGGTGCCGCACACCATGATCGTTCAGCTTCTCGGAGAGAGACAGGACCTGTCCGTTGTCGCGACACAGGACCGCGGTCGTGACTACCGATAGCCGTAGTGATTCCTGAAAGAGCGGATCACTGACGTCCCCGAAACCAGGCGCATCCTCAAGCAGTGCACGTAGTGCGTCGTGGATTCGCGATGCTGCATCGTTCGCGGCCGCAGAATCGGTCGGCAGGTTCTGCAGTTCCACACCGAACGGGAGTGCGACCCTCGCTTCGGGCGTGCGGGCCCGGAAGTTGTCATCGAGGGTGATCTCGACAAGATCGTCCGCATAGGAAGCGCGGACCCAGTCGAAGAACCGGTTCGTCTCCGCTGCACGCTCTTCCACGTCTTCCACCTGGAATCCGTAGATGGACTGTGCGGCATCGCCCACCACGGTGAAACCGCAGTTGTCGGCGAAGCGGTCCAGCAGGGCCTCTACCATCTCGCGTCGCACACCGACGAGGTCCTGAACCTCGTCGATCACTACGTGCGCCGGTGGGCCCTGTTCGAACGACTCGACCACGCCGGCGTCGATGGCATCGATGGCCATCTCGATCCGCTGGTCGAAGCTCGCCCCTGCCAGGTCGTCACGTTCGGGATCCATCTGCCGCAGCAGCGCCAGTGCCCATCCGTCGAAGGTCTGGGCCCGTACCCGACGCGCAGACACGGCCAGCCGGTCGACACGGTTGCGGAGTTCACGTACCGCGGCACGCGAGAAACTGAGCACCAGGATCTCTGACGCGTCGAGTTCCTCGGCCGATGTGAGGTACTCGAGCCGGTAGGTGAGCGTGGTGGTCTTTCCCGCGCCGGCACCCGCTGTCACCAGGGTCCTTGCATCCCAAGGCTGTTCGACGACACTCTGCTGACTCGGTGTGAGGGCCAGGTCGCTTCCCATGGGGATCGTCATCGCTTGTCCTTCTGCCACAGGTATTCGAACTCGGTGAACGCAAGACTGTTGTCGAAGTTCGTGATGTTGTCCCGAACATCGAGGATGAGGCAGCTGTCCTTACCGCCGTTCTTGACGCCACGCAACCCTCGGCCGACCATCTGCTGGTAGACGTTCGCGCTGTAGACGGGTCGCGCGATCAGGACGGCGCGGGTCGCCGGCGCGTCGAATCCCTGCGACAGCACACCGTAGTTCGTGATGACACGGATATCACCCCTGCGAAAGGCGTCGATGCGCTGACGGCGGTCACCGGGTGGTGTCGCCGAATCGATCGCGACCGAGCGGATCCCGCGGTCCCCGAGTTTGGCCGCCAACAGTTTGGCGTGATCGACCGAGGTCGCGAACACCAGGACCGGCCAGTCGGACGGGAGGGCCGCGATCTCCTCGATCAGCACCTTGTTGCGGTTGTCGTCTTCCGCGAGACGCCGTTCGGCACTCTTCGGCAGGAAGCCGTTCAGCTTCTCGACCTCGGCAAGTTCGTGCTTCTGCAGCTCCATATCGGCACCTGCGAGTTCGCGATGTTCGACGGTCGAGAGGATTCCCAGTTCCTGCAGTCGGGTGATCGGCGCGTTTCCGAGGACGCCGTCGTCTAGACGGTGGTCTCCGAAGCGCTGTACCAGGCGGCGGGTCAGGTCTGCGTCGTTGCGGAACGGGGTGGCTGTCAGACCGACCAGGTGCCGCGATGTGATCCGATGGGTCATACCCATCGACTCGAAGATCTGGGTGTACTGCTTGGCGATGGCGACGTGCGCCTCGTCGACGATCACCAGCGACGCTTCACGAAGCCACGCGTAGTCGTCATCGTCGAGACACGATCGCAGCTTCGCGTCGGTGGCCACCACGAGATGCGGGCGTCCGGTGACGGGGGTCGCGGAGTTGTTTGTCCACAAGCGGTCGATGACGAGCTCATGATCCGCACCGACCTTCTCCCACACGAACTTCCACGATTGCACTGCCTGCTCGCAGAGTTCGGTGGTCTGTGCAATCCAGAGCACCGGTCCAGCCGGCGTTCCCGACCCGCGAATCCAACGGATCACTCCCTCCGCCGCTACACGCGTCTTCCCGGCACCGGTGGGAAGACTGAGCATCGCCCGCCGCGGCCTGGGGCTACACAGCAGCTCGACGAAGCGGCTCGCGATCCGCTCCTGGTACGGATGCAGAGACGGGAAGTCAGTCGGCCCCGACGCAACCTCCCGTTCCGGAGGCGCAGGAATCCGAGTACCGGCGAAGGAATCGGGGAACCGCAGGTCGGCAACGAAGCGCAAAGCTGCCGAGCCACCGTCGAATCGTGCCGGCGCCTCGGGGAATCGCGCCCTGATCTCGCTGGCATACGTCTTCAACACCCCATCGTCGTTGGCGTTGTAGGCCAACTCGGAGAGCCGTGACGCGTCCGGTTCCTGTCCGGTCTCGTGGAGTTCGCTTTCCACGAGACCCGCCGGCAAGCCCTGCCGAAGCTCGTCTTCTCCGAGCATGAGCGCCAACTTCTCCGGAATCGAAGACGCCGACCGGATCTTCTGCACCTTCGCCTTGAAGGCCTGATCCTCGAGACGCCGCCGGTAGGCGTCGAGAACGCTCCGGCATCCGTCAGCGCCAAGCCCGAACCCGAACTCTCGGTCAGCAAGGATCAACGCTTGCTCATCGGTGACACTCACCGGAACGAATACGGTGTTCTCCTCACGCGCACTCTCCAGCGGTGTCAGCCGGGTACCGTTCGGGGTTCGCACCACTTCCTCGAGCTCGCTACACCGCTGCAGAACGAGCCCGTTGAGCGGTGCTGTACCGAGCCTGACCCGAAGCGCCGGATACGCATCGGCGATCGCCATCGCGGATCCTGCCGGCACGGTTCTCACTTGCTTCTCGATGACGTCGTCAATTGTGGACATCCCCCACTCGTCGATCATGACGTCGATCTCCGCAGCATCCTGCGGATTGTCGACGAGGATCGCCGGATGGTTCTCGCGGATCAGTTCGTCGTACTCAGTACGGGACTTCGCGACGGCGATCTCGCTGTCCTGCCGCAGCTCCCAGATGTCTCCGACGCGGCACCGGACGGTCTCTTCTTCCACGACCAGGTCGTAGGCCACCCGAATGAGCAACGCATAGGTTCGACCGACGAACGCATCGTCCGTGCTCTTCTTCAGTGCCTCGAGCAGAGCAACCCACCGTGACGAAGCGACCTCGTCGACACTCGACGGCAGCTTCAGCTTCTGTGCCTTCACTGCGCTGATCTCGGCAACCGGCAGCACTTCTGCATACTCGCGGAGCTGAGGTCCGACCGCCTCGTCGAGCGTGCGAAGCCCCAGCGATGTTCGCACGACGCCATGGGTGCGCAGGAGCCACCGGATCGGAGAGATGATCTGCGCGCGCGTGTTCGCGGACTTACCGATCTGCCGTGTCCAGTTCTCGACGAGACCGTCCTCCGGAAGCACGGCGAGGAAGGCCGCGCGGCCTTCTTCCGACAGCTGTTTGAACAGATGCAGTGGGCCGGCCATCACACCGCCGTCCAGTTGGACAGTCCCCGGGTTGACACGTCGATCGGTCGCCGCCAGTCCCGAGCAGTACTGGTCGTACATCGCCCGATGGTAGGCCTCGAACCATCCGTCCTGGTCGGGCTTGTAGGACGAATCGGGGCGGTCGGAAACCCCGAAGCTCCGCAGGATCGATCGATCGTTGGCATGGAAGGCCATGTCGACGGTGACATGACCGTCACGGGAACCGTCGGCCGGCACCACCGGGCCCGGCAGCATGGCGGATTTGAGTGGAACGAACTTGCCCGCAACCGTCCTGACGTGCAACGTCGTGGCTAGGTTCGGGATACGCGTCCGGATCGCACTCGACTGGATCGACCCTCCTGCACTGTTGAGCAATTCCCAGAATCGCATCCAGGATTGATCCGTGTATCCCTCGAAACCCTGGTCCAGGACGCTGTGGAACCGCCCTTCGGTGTCGGATTCCCGGATGCCCAACCGGTCCAGCAACGGCGCCATGGCGGGGTCGTTCGAGATGCGACTGTCGACATAGACCAGGTCGTCTCGGAGCCCGTCGTCACCGGATCGCCGAAACACGCTTCCTGCGGCCGGGGGCACCATCTTCCCCGAGTCCGTCAACACGATTCGCGCGGTCCGCGCGTCCGCAGCTTCGGCTGCGTTGTCAGATCCTGAGAGATCGTGGGCGAGTAGGTGCGCCAGGACTCGAATCGCTGCCGCGGATGCCTCGACGGTGCAGTCCTCGACAAGAGCCTCGAGCCACGCACGCACCGACTCAGACTCCTTGCACGACGCTGCAGCAAGGATGTGGTTCATCTTGCCTCGACGAGCAACCGAGCCCTCGACGGAGTGGTGAACCCAGTTCGACGGCCGACCGGAGTACTCCCGCCACAAAGCGAGCGCGCCCGGCGACAACTTCTCCCGATGAATACGCAGTTCGGTCGGCAGCGTCAGCACGCCGTTCTGGTCCGGGAGCGACGGGCTCTTGGCAGCCAGCGCCCAGATCTGCTCGGTGAGGTACTTGCACGCCCAGTTCGGTGACTCCCGCGGCCGCCCCGGCAGCAACGGCAGATACGCCGCAGGATCCGACGGGTCCACCAAATCCTCGAGCGACCCGACCACCAAGCGGGCCGCCACACGGAGCAGCTCCCCGTTGAGATCACTGCTGTCCAAAAGGTTTTGACGATCTTCATTGGTCTTCCACGCCGCATTGAGCGCACCACTGAGCGTGGTCGGATACTTGGTAGGGAAGTACGACCAGAAGGTGCCGCGATCGTTGGGCACGGCCA
This sequence comes from Prescottella subtropica, assembly GCF_005434945.1. GTDB lineage: Bacteria > Actinomycetota > Actinomycetes > Mycobacteriales > Mycobacteriaceae > Prescottella > Prescottella subtropica. The sequence goes on from NZ_SKCH01000017.1 coordinate 56,555, forward strand.
GGAAGTCGGAGCCATCCGAACGCGTGTAGTCGGGAACCGCCCACGAGACGTCGATCGTCACTCGATCATGAAGTTCACCCGCACCTTGGCGAATTTCGTCCGGGACCTGGTGCGGGAGTGTAAACACGCGGTACTTCTCGGAAGTGGTACTCGCCCCTGTCCGCGACTGCCTGATCTCTCGAATGCCGTCCTTCACGTGCACCAGGATCTCGCGGCGCACACGGACCGCCCGCCGGTCCTCGAGCAGGACAGTTCCCACGTGAGGCGAGAACAGCTGGAACAGGTGTGGAAATTCCTGACCTGCCAAGTCGTTACGGGCTCCGGTGCTCTGAATGTCCCGACCGAGCCGCTCCGCGGCCCCCGGCAACAGTGGTAGACGAACAACCGTACTGGCCCAACGCAACAGTGAATCCAGTTCGGCGTCGACCGAGCGCTCGACCTCTGCGTCGAGCTGCCGAGCCATTCGAAGCACGGGGGTTTCACCGATACTGTCGAGCGGCCACTCTCCACGCTGTACCCGCGCCTTGTTCACCGCGGCCAAGATCTCGGCGGCCGACCAATCTGCGTCGAATCCGAACGACCCCGTCGCACTGAAGAACTGCGGCGTTCGTGTTACCGACAGTACCGATTTCACGCCGACACCGAACCGACCGATCTGTCCGGCGCGCTTCTTCGACACGCCCATCCGGAGGATCGTGTCAGCGCCTTCCGGCGTAACCGGGGTTCCCTCGTTCGCGCAATAGAGGTAGCCGTCGGTCAGAACCACGTGGATACGGCCACCTCGGTGGCCGTTCCCCCGGAGTTCGTCAGCAGCGTTCTGAACCAGCTCGAAGAGTTGCCGATCCCCGTATCCGCCCTGGTGGATACGACGTTCACCGTTGGCATCTTCTTCGATACGGTCCGGGTTGAAGGCGTAGGTGCCCAGCGCACGCTCGGACAGTTCGGCAATCTTCTGCAGCACTGGTGTGCTGTCGGCGCTACTCATGATGTGTTCCTTGGCAGGTGAAGACAACGTGAAACGAAACAACGAGGGAGTCGACGGTCATGCAGGGCGCGGCCGTTCTGCGCATGTTCGGCGTGTCAGGGTTCGCCCGCAGTGTGCGTGCCCCACGATTCACCCCCGGAATCTCGATATCGATCCATACAAAGCATGCGCAGCGCAAGCTGCACGTCTCCCCCATCACCGAACATTGTGCACCTCCCCTCCGACAAGATTGACGCATGCCCGACCAACGCCTGTCTCACGTTTGACAGGAGTAAGGCTGCCGAATCGAGGCTGATAGGCTCCGCGCGAATGCGTGTGCCCGACAGCGACCTTGGGAGTGGCAGAACGACGATGGCCCCGGAAAGAGAGGACTTCGGTCCCTGGCTCGGCAGCCAGTTGCGTCGGACGGGAATGAATCAAGCGCAGCTCGCCGACCGTCTCGACCTCACCCGTGCAGCGGTATCCGCGTGGATTACCGGAAGGGCGGAACCGCGCGACGAGATCAAGACACAGATCGCAGCTGTTCTCGACACCGACGAATCCGAGTCCACTGCCGAGGAGCACACCGTGGATACGAGCACTGGCCGCCCACTGCAGTGGCATCACCGCCCCGCCCACACCGACGGCGGCCGCGAGTACGGCAACGCCGCCGCGTTCGCCTTCAACGCCGATCTGTCCGTGCTCGCCCGTGAGGCGACCCAGAACTCCCTCGACGAACGATTCGACTCGACCGCCCCGGTACGGGTCAAGTACACCCTGCACGAGTTGACCGGACAGCATCTGGATTCATTCCGAACTGCGGTGCAGTGGGACAGCCTGGTACCGCATCTGGCAAGTGCCGCCGCGGCCGAACAAAAGGTGTCACGAAGTCTCCGCGCCGCGCTGTCCGAGCTGGACAGGCGCCAATCGCTCGTACTGCTCCGCATCGACGATTTCAACGCATCTGGACTCAACGGCCCTGAGTACGAGAACGGAAATTTCGCCGCCGTGGTCAGGCGCCAACTCGACAGCCACAAACAGGCGGCCGGGCGCGCCGGCGGTTCGTACGGCCTCGGTAAGGCCACACTTTGGGCGACAAGCAAGTTCGGCCTCGTGCTGATCAACTCGACCCTGTCGGTTCCCCACGAAGGTCGGACGGATCGTCGCGTGATCGGCCGGTTGGATCTGCCCTGGCACGAAGTCGACGGTGTTGCCTACGCCGGTCCGGCGTGGTTCGGCGAGCAGGAGACCGAACCGGCCCACGCCGGCGTCTCGCGATCCTGGTGGGCAACCGAGGCGTCCGTTCAGGATCTGCGGCTCGACCGCGGTACCGACTCGCCCGGCACGTCCTTCCTGATCGTCGGAGCTCACGATGCGTCAGGTGATGCGGAAACCATCGAGGAAATGCACGACAAACTCGTTCGATCCCTGGCTGACGGATTCTGGGCCGCGATGGTCGGCGGCAAGTCGGCTGCTCCCCTCATGGAAGCGCATGTCATGACACTCCGAAACGACACCGTGGTGGTGCCGGAAGAGCGCGTCGACCCACATGCACAGCACCCTGCCCTGAGCCGAGCTCTCCGCGCCTACCTCGACGACGACACTGTCGATGAACTGACCGCGGCAGATCAGGTTGCTCGGGTCTCCGTTCCGCTGGTGGTGACACCCCTCAAGGGACGGGGATCCGGCAAAGGCAAAGGTGTTCAGCACGACTGTGTGCTCCTGGTGACGCCTGCCGCGGAGAACGCGATAACACCCAACCGTGTCGTCTGCATGCGCGGCAACCGTATGACCATCATGGATCATCGGCCGCGCGAAATCCCGCTCGGTACTCCGCCGTTCCAGGCCGTCCTCCTCGCCGGCTATGCAACTGGCCGCGACGGCGCCGACGTTGCCGAAGCCGAGGCGTTCCTTCGAGCATCAGAGCCTCCGGAACACGACAAGTGGGATCGGACAGAGGAACTGACATCCTCGTACGAGAAGGGTGCGCTCGCCCGGTTGAAGGAGTTCCGCGCAGGTATCGACAAGGCGGTCCGCAGCCTCGTCGGCCAGCGGGAAACGGAACGGAACCGTGGTCCGAAGGTGCTTCGCGAGCTCCTCCAGCTGAGCACGACGTCGAGCGCCGGCATCAAGAGCGTCCAGGGCGCCCCCGCAGTGAAGAACGTGCAGGGCAGCGTCGACGGCACCGGCGCTTGGTCGGTCACCGTCACTGTGAAAGCACCCGGCACCGAAGATCCCTGGATCCTGACTCCTGTCGCAAAGTTCGATGTGCGGTCAGGCGGACGTCCCACGGTGCTCTGGTCCGAGCTCACTGCGGTGGAGGGGTGCCGTGTCGACGGCCCCCATCTCCTGATCGATGGCGGTGTCCGTCAAGCAGTTTTCGTCGGAGTCACCGATCCGTCCAGCCACCCGGTACAGGGCCGATTCGCCCGCATGATCGTCGAGGTCCCGAAGGCTCGCGGAGGTGCCGAGTGAGGCCTGTGTATTCCTACCCCACGTTGATCGGCGAGGTGGACCTGAATGTGGTGTCCGTCGCAATCGATGGACAGGATCTCCCCTACAGTCGGATCTCCCGCCCGGAACAGACTATCGCTCTCCACGAGGTGGAACGCACCAACTGGGAGACGGCACAACTCACACTGAAGGCAGCGATGCCCGAACGTGAACTCGCAGAGGGAGCCTGGACCGACGTGTCGTGCCTCGCGGTTCTCACAGAGAACGCCACGAACGCTCGGAACGCGAGCATCTTGCACCGGGGGCCAGCCGGCGAGTGGACCGGATCGATCGAGTTGTCACACGCGCGGTACGTCCGACGGGCAACTCTGGAGCTCCTGGTCACTGCCACGATCGATGGCATCGGTGGCCGCATCATCGGAAGCACGGATCAGAACTGGTTCGTCGACCTCACCTCGTCCAAACCAGCACGGCAGCGTGACGTCGATATCGTCGAAGAGGACTTCCACAACGGGCCGCTCGCATGGTTGAAGCCGTACAGGGAATCGGCGTGGATCGTCGACACCTCGGCAGACATCCCTCGCGTCTACCTCAACACGACCGCGGCCGAGGGGCTGGTCGACCTACTGAACAGCAGCGGCGGCTCGAGCGAGGCGAAACTGCTCCGCGAGATGGCGGCGAGCCAAATCGCGCAGGACGCATGGACCGCGATGTTCCATTCTGCGGTGAGCAACCTCGACACCGATGAAGACGGCACCCCGCAGATGCCCGGCGGCTGGCGCGATGCAGTCCTCAAAACGATGCTTCCCGACGTGATTCCGGATCGACAGCTGACCGATGCGCTGTACGAAATCGGTCGTCAGCGCCATGACGGTGTCGGCTGGTCCGAGATTCAGACACGCATCCAGTACGCGGCCGGCCGCCGAAGCCGACTCACCCGAAAGCTCACCGCAGCTGTGCGGTCCGTCCATCACACAGAGTCGAAGGGTTAGCGGTGACTCGTACAGTAGAGGTTCCGACGGTGCTGGGTCTGCTCCCCAACTCGGCGGTGACCAAGTATCTCGGGCGTGGCGTACAGGCTGGAATCGAGCGCCCACCGGCTGCGACGCTGGTGAAGGCTTCCGTGATGAAGAACGAAGCGGAATCACGTTGGCGGACACAACCCCTTCGAGAGCTTCTGGACGAGGCGATGAGTCGCTTCGACGGAAAGCGCTCTTCGGCAGATGCCTGGCTCGCGCCACGGATCCACGCAACACTGCGGATGACCCGCCACGAGGCTGCGAACGGGGAACTGTGGAACTTCGTCGCGTTGGCGGTAGCGCCCGACTACGTCGTGTGGCGACACAAGGGAAAAGAAATCGTCCCAGCCGCCCGGTTCAGCGGAGCACACTACACTCAGGCCTTCTCCCGACTCTGGTGGGCTGCGGAGCTCTTCCGCAACGGCAATGACTACGGACCGGTCGAGGTCGCTTGCCGAGTACAGGACATCCTCAACACGACGATGCGCTTGGACGTGATCGATCATCGTCCTACCGCCGCAGCGATCCTCGGAATCATTCGACGTTTACTCGACGACGGCATTCCACACGTCGGCGTCTACGTCAACGCCCTATCCTCTGCCGTGAATACGGCAGGCAGCACTCTGCTCTACGACATACTCGCGCCGGACACGCCCATCGACGACGACGCCTTGCAAGTGTGGATCAATGAAGCTCAAGACATGCCACCGGTGCTGTGGGGAATCCTTCCTGACGGACCAGACGACGGTTCCGTCAGTGATCGATCCGTCGAATCGTTGATTCCCATCTTCGAGGAACTGCTGAAAAATGCGCCCAAGAGGGGGCGTTCACGGCACGCTGCCGACGACACCGACAATGACGAGGATCTGACCTGAACCCAGATCAGCCTGCATATCGGGCCTGTCGTCGTGCCCCATTCCGGGTCTCGCGCCATCTAGAGGACACTGCCCGATCGAGGAATCCGTCTTCGAGGTTCAGATCCAGCGCTGCGGCCAGGACGTGCGCAGCGAGTCTGGGGGGAATCGCGTTCCCGATCTGCTGTGCCACACCGCTTCCCGACCAGGGGTAGTCGTCAGGGAACGTCTGCAGACGGCCGGCCTCCGAGTGTGAGAACCGTGGCAGCTCAATGCCGTCATGAGTGACTACACGGTTCCGGGAAACCTTCCCTGTCACCGTTGCAGCCGGCTCCGCGGACGTGCGCCGTCCCCTGGCACGGGGATCTCCCCCGGAACCGTAGTTCGAGATGACGACGAAGGCGTCCGGGCGACCGAGGGCATCACTCATCGTGTTCCACGGGAGCAGTGCTTGGTCTCCGTCGCCTCGATCGATGCCCTTGCGATAGCCACGGTGAGTCGGTCTCGGCAGTTTCGGTTCGTGGTGGCGGTTCGCGATGAGGATTGCGCGGCGGCGGGTCTGAGGAACACCGAATTGTTCGGTTTTGAGGACCCCGCAATCGACTGCGTAGCCGAGTCCTTCCAGCACCTCACGGTATGCCTCCCAGACGGGCAGAACCGCTGGCACCTGTTCGAGGACCACCGCGTCGTACGGAATACCGAGGTCCTCGGCCTCGAGGATCCAGCGGAGCGGCTGCAGAACCAGCCCGGTCCGTTCGTCGTCCAAACCGGCGACGCACGATTCCACATCTTCGCCGGCCGCGACGCGTTTGACGAACGACAGCACCTCGTCTAGAGCCTTGCGACCGACCCCGGAACCGGCCAGCGTGTACGTCTGGCACGGGGGGCCGCCGGCCAGGATCGTCGCGTCGGGAAAGTCGGCGGGGCCGACACCGCGCACGTCACTGTGTTCGGTGCCCAGTCCTGCTGCTCGCCTGGTGGCGCACGCGTCGGCGTCCCACTCCACACCGTGCACCGTGAGGCCGAGCCAGTGCGCGGCGACGTCGAGCCCACCGGGACCTGCGAAGAGGTCCACCATGTGATGCTGGTTCGGTGTCGTTGCGGGTCGAGTCACGGCCATGGCGTGGAGCATATTGGGTACCTCCGACACCTCTCGGCGCCAGGCCTTATACCTGCGGAAATGCAGACGTGCTATCGCAGCAGACTTGCGATGGCCATGCCGAGCGTCCGTGACAGCGGCGGTGGCATCGCATTGGCGACTTGTCGATACTGCGCGGTCTTCCGACCGGCGAAGCGCCAGGTCTCGGGGAACCCTTGGAGGATCGCGACTTGATCGACAGTCAGTTTGACCATTCCCGACCGTCCCAGGGGCGGGTCCCAGACGAAGTCTGCACCTGGCACCCGGTCGGCAACCGTCCCGCCGTCGACTCCGATCCGTTCCCAGGCCCGTTTGGACCCAGTCGGGCCGAGGTCGGCACCACCTCGTTCCCACGAGCCACCCACCAGAGTGGGCGCCAGCCCGATGGCCTGCGCGACCCACTCTTCTGCTGCCGACCAGCCGCGACGGACCATCGAGTCGTGAAGGGCCTGGCCGACGGTCGACCATTCCGCAGGAGGGCCGTCGGGCAAATCGAGGGCATCGAGCCCGTGAGATTTGGTAGCCACGAGAACGCCATGTTTGCGATCCTGCGGCACCCCGACGTCGGCAGCGTTGACGACAATCCACCGATACGAGTAGCCGAGGTGGGTCAGCTCGATCTCTACATCGCCCCGAAGAGTCGCGTAGGCGTCACTGGTGACGAGATCAGGGACGTTGTCGAGTAGCAGCGCTTTCGGCTGCACGCCGTGCACCAGCATGACCGTCGCCCGCACCAGTTCCTGCTCGATGGCCGACCCACGGGTACGTCCGACCGTTGCCGCAGACTTCAATCGCGGAAGCCCCGCTGCCAATAGATCGACGTCGTAGGTTTGCGGTTCATCGACCGGATCGAAAGCCAACAGATCCATGTCACGGACGTCCCAGCCAGGTCGGTTCGACTGGAGCGTTTCGCACGCAACGGGTCGGTTGTCCAGTAAAAGAACCGGGTCGAAGCCGGCTTGTTCGAGGCCAAGCGCGAGCCCACCACCACCCGCACACACCACAAGCGACGTGAATCGGTTCTTCCTGTCTGCCGCGCTCACTCTGTCCTTGCTTTCCCGAACCCCACGATCCCGGCCCTCGCTCGACGACTGATCAGTTGACACCGAGCACTCCCGCGAGCTGGTCGGCATCGGTCTCGGTTACCCGGTACACCTTGTAGCCCTCGGATCCGAGGCCGCTGTCCCTGTCCGGGTCGTCGTCCTCGACGAGGACGATCTTCCGGTCCTCCCACACCGCCTCGACGGGCCAGTAGTGTCGGCCGATGTCGATGCCGATCACTGGCTTCGGGACTCCGCGCAGTGACAGCTCGAGGAACAGTTCGATCACCGACGGGGATGTGTAGGTGAGGGTTTCACCCCACGGCTCGTTCACTGTCGACTGCACGCCCTCGATCTTCAGCTTCTCGAAGATCGTGAGCGCGCCCGCACGGGACAGTTTGTCGTGGTGCCGGTCGTTGCGGTACGAGCGCAGGCATCCGTAGCACGACGTCTCTTCGCCGCAGTCACATCGGCTGACGCGGGCCACCGCGAACTGGACGACCTGCTGCAGGTTCTCGGCGATCTTCTTCGCGGCACCGGCACCGGCCGGCACGGTGTCGAACAGCACGATGCTGCGTTTGCCGTCCTTACTCCACGACAGGGTGCCGTCGATGTCGTCGCGGCTGATCTCGAGCGCCTCCGACGCTCCTTCGAGGAGCGCGTAGAGAACGGACAGCCAATGTGATTCGGAGTCCTTGTCGTATGCCAGGGCTTCGAACGTGAACTCGGCGACGTCCGTCTCGTAGCGGTGGGCGAGCGAGACGAGGTAGGTCTTGCCCGCGCACGGCTGGTCCGTTGCCGGACGGTTGTGGGCCTTCTTCGACGGCTTCCCGTTCGGGGCCGCCTCCGCCCAACCGCACCATCCGCACAGGTTGAATCCGGCCCCGCCGGCGGTGGAGATGACAGCCATCCGCGCCCGGGTGCCGGCCCGGGCCTGCACGCCGGTGGATTCCCACGTGAACGTGTCGACCACGTCGCCGATGTTCTCGACGTAGGTGGCGCCACCCCATTTGCGTTCCGGTGGTTCGGGTTTGACGTCCTCGACCTTGCGGTCGGCGACGAAGCCGAATTCGGGAACGACGAACGTACGGATCTTGCCGAACTCCTCGTCGCAGCTGGGGCAACGCTCGGAGACGTCGAGGTCGCGGCCGCACTGGAACTGCTCGCAGTTCGGGCACACCCGGTACCGGAGTTCGACGAGTTCGCGCTTCGGCAGCTTGTGCAGTCCGCGGGACGTCCACAGCTTGCCGCCGGCCACCACCTGGTTGCCGGGCGCGTAGTCGTAGACGGCCTGGGAGAGGTCGCGGGACAGTTCAAGTCGGGCGCCCACGTCGCCCTCGCAGTGCGAGGTGCGCAGTTCGACCGTGTCCACCGGGAAGCCGTATTTCGGCAGGATGTTCTTATTCGCCAGGTAGCCGAGGAGCTGACGTTCCTCGATGGTCTTCAGCGTTTTCTGCAGGCGCCCGCCGAGCGCGAGTTTGTCGGTTTCCTTCGCCTCTTGAATGAGATTCCGGAACGTGTCGAGGTCGTTGCGCATGTCCTGTTCCGCGATGGCCAGAAGTTCGCACAGTCGGTCGACCCAGGTGCCGTCGTGGACACCGATGGCGTCGGCCACCACCGACGGGAGGACTTCGAGGACGGCGCTGTGCACCCGGTCCGGGACGGGAGTGAGGAACGTACGCACCTGCGCGGCGGGCGAGTCCTGTCCTTCACTTTCCGGGGAGAAGAAGGCGCCGGCATGCCGCCACACCATTCCGTCCGTCTCGAAGCGGTGCCGGAAGTACGCGGCGAGCGCCACCGAATGTGCGTGCCGACGGCCGATGCGCTCGTTGTCGATGGGGATCCACGGGATGCGCATCTCCCCCGCGATCATCGACTCCGGATTCTGATACTTGGACAGGTCGTGCGAGCTGCGCTTCGCATAGGTGAGCACCAGGGCCGCTGATGCGGCGCGGCGTCCGGCACGACCGGCGCGCTGCACGTAGTTCGCGGTCTTGGGCGGCATGTTCCGCAGTACCACCGACTGCAGGTCGCCGACGTCGACACCGAGCTCGAAGGTGGTCGAGCACGACAGCACGTTGACTTTGCCGTCGATGAAGTCCTTCTGAATCTTCGCTGCCGTCTTCGACTCCCACTGCGCGGTGTGTTCCTGCGCGGACAGCGGCACCGGGTTCATGGTGCGGTACATCGCCCGGTAGTGGTTGGTGTCGTCGCCGACCGCCGGGATCTCGTAGGGCTCGAGGGTGCCGTCGCACGGCCCGTGCGGGCACACACCGCGGACGTTGTTGACGGTCAACCGTCGGCACGACGAGCACTGGTACCAGTCACTGTCGGCGCCGGCTCGGATCCGCAGCTTCTCGTGGTCCACCTGGTACACGTCACCGGCGAACTTGTCGGCCACGAGCGTCACGTAGCCCGCGTCGAGCAGGAACTTCCAGCAACCACCCAACACTTTCGCGGCATCGATGTCGGAGCCGAGTGCTGTAAGCGCCTTCCGCACCAACAGGATCCGATTGTTGGTGGTGCCGGGTCGACCACCGGGCAGCCAGCTGATGATCCGCTTCTTCTGGTCGGAGCCCGTCGAGCGAATCCGGATCTTCGCGTTGCGCGGTTCGAAGATCTCCTGCTTGATGTCGACCTCGTCGAGGAGCGTCATCGCGCCCTGCAAACGCACGGTCTTGAGCAGTTCTTCGAGCAGCGCCCAGCTCTCGTCCTCGGACAGTCCGAGCCCGAGCAGCCCGCGTGGCGGCTCCTCTTTGCGCCCGCGGAGCATCGAGACCCGCATCAGGCCGAGGCCCTCGAGGGACTGCCGCTGATCCATCGCCATCAGCTCGGCCATCGCCCACGGGTTGACGATACGTTCGATCTCGAGCCGGGTGGCCTTCTCCGGGAAGTACTGTGCTCGTTTCGCCTTCCGCATCGCCAGCGCCGCCAGATCCTCCGCGGACAGGTCGTCGTCGCTGTATTTGGGGTCGGTGAGCGCCTCGGTCAGGTAGCGGCGCTCGAGCATCCGTCCGTACGTCTTGTCGAGGTACGGGGCGGCGAATGCGGCGGCCTGGCGGGAGTCGGAGAACATCAACAGTTTCCGGCCCTCACCGATCTCCTCGACGGTGTCGTCCGACGCCGGAGGGAGGTGTTGGTAGAGCGCGGTGGTGATGACGGCCGGTGCCGCGTTGGTGTCGGTGCGCAGCCGGCGCACCACCTGGCGGGCGCGGGCGCCGCATTCGGTGCACTTGCTCATCACCCGGGATGCCTGCGCATGCTCACGCACCCGGAGAACGGGTCCGCCGGGGCACTTCCCCAACTCGCAGGTCCCGACCCCCAGCGCGCCGCAGCCCGTACACAGGTGTCGGGTGCCGGTTGCGGCCACCGAGTCGGCGTCGTCCGACAGGGTGATCTCGTCCTCGTCCACGAGGCCCTGCTCGTCGGCGTCGGTGATGACGAGCCACCGCACCGAGGAGTCGTTCTTGGCCGGGCGGAAGTATTCGAGTCCCTGCTGCCGCACGACGTCACCGGCGAGGTGGACGGCGCCGCAACGCTGGCAGGTGCCGAACTCGAACACGGCCCGGTTCGTGTCGGGGTCCACCTCGTGGCGTCCGAGGAGAACCTTGGGTCCGTCGTCGGTGAACGAGACGTACGAGCCTTCGGTGGCGCGCACGAACATGTGGTAGCGCGCCGACAGGACGGGGTTGCCGCTGCTGTCGTGGACCTTGGATCCGAGTGCGACGAGGGCCTCGATCTTGCGTTCGGCGTCGGCGTCGCCGGGCCACAGCCGGGCCTCGAGATCACGGATCCCGACGGGACCACGAGACAGGTTCGCCTTCAGTTCGGCGACAGTCGTTTCCGCGTGCAGTGCATCGGCTGCGTCACCGCTGGGAACGTGTGCGCCGAGTCCGTCCAGGTCTGCGTCGTCCTCGGCAAAGGCGATCAGGTCGTCGTCGCCGAGGGTCCAGGTGGGCGGTTCACGCCGTTCCTGCCGGGTTGCCGTGACGAGGTCCTGCAGATCGTCGTCGCCGTCGATGTAGTCGAACGGCACGTCGAACAGGTTGTGCGCGAAGGTGACTGCCTCCTGCCCCTGCGTCTCGGGAGTACGTCCGGTCAACGATGCGGAGGTGGCGATGCACTGCAGCTGCCGCCCCTGCGCGACGCGCTCCCGCAGTCGACGCAGCAGCAGCGCGACCTCGGAGCCCTGGGCGCCGTCGTAGACGTGGGCCTCGTCGAGGGCGATGAACTTCCAGGTGCCGGTGTGGTCGCCATCGAATAAGTCGAGGTCGGCGGGCCGCAGCAGCAGGTACTCGAGCATCGCGTAGTTGGTGAGCAGGATGTGCGGCGGCGCGGCCCGCATCTCCTCACGGCTGAGTAGTTCGTTCGGTAGCCGCTCCTGGCCGGGGTTCATGGCCTTGTAGGTGGATTCGGCGGCGTCGGCCGATTCCAGCGTTTCACCGGTGTACCGGCCGAAGGTGATGTCGGGCATCCCCGCCAGCAGCGTGCGCAGACGCTTGAGCTGGTCGTTGGCCAGCGCGTTCATCGGGTACAGCAGCAGGGCCCGCACACCGGGTCCGAGGGTGCCGGCGGCGCGTTCCTCAACGAGCGCGTTGAGGATCGGCAGCAGGAAGCTCTCGGTCTTGCCGGAGCCGGTACCGGTACTGACGACGAGGTTGCGGCCGGACACCACTTTCCGGATCGCGCGTTCCTGATGCCGGTAGAGCGGGCGCCCCATCGGCAATGCCTTGCTGTCGAGCAGCCGGAAATCGGGGTGCAGCACCCCGTCGTCGACCAGGTCGTCGAGTGAGGCGCCCGGCGCGTACGGCGGGGTCAGTTCGAGCAGCGGCCCCTTGGTGAGCAGCGTCGACTCGTCGATGGCGGTGTCGAATGCGGTGGCCAGCTTCGGGTCGCGGGGCGCGAGCAGCGTTTTGAGGTACCGCTTGTAGCTGGCTTCGATACCGGCGCCGGCGGCGAGTGGATCCAAGCGGTCGGTCATGCGTTCTCTCCGATCAGGTCGTTGTGCGCGCGGTAGGTGGCGAGGGCATCGGCAATGAGCAGGTCGTTGGCGACCATCGCCGGGAAGTACTCGGCCATCCGCGCCCAGGCGGTGCGCATGTCGTGGGTCATCGGCGAGTGTTCGAACTCGCCGCGGGAATCGAGGCGTGCCACGGCCGCCAACGTGAGGGACTGCATCGACAGCAGCATCCACGGATATTCGACGACGTCCACGCCGTGCAGCGCCTCGTTGCGGGCCTCGACGAGGTCGTAGAGGCCCGGCGCGACGGCCTTGACCTGACGCAGGGCGCGGCCGACGTGTCCGGACAGTTCGGCGCAGGCCGGGTCCTGGACCCAGCTGGACCGCAGGTGGAAGGCATCTGCCACGGCGCTGGTGCGGGTGTCCTCGTCGAGGAGCGCACCGGGTACGAGTTGGACGGCCTCGAACAGTTCCTGAGTCTGTTCTGCCGACATCGCGTCCATCCTGAGAACTACCTCGTTGAACACTCCTGTCAGAGGAGCCTGAAGCTTCCCCACGCGCAGCAACTCCATCAGCGCACCGCCGCCCTGGTTCTCGAGGTAGGCCAGGGTTTCGGCGCGCTCGGCTGCCACCACCGTGCGTCGTGCATGCAGTGACGGGAGGTCGGAGATCTCGACCATGCAGCCCACCCACGGGTCGGGGTGCAGCTCGTTGTGAGTGTCCCGTGCGGAGTACGGCAGGTTGACGAGCTGGGTACGGATCAGCAGCGCCATCTTCTTCTCCTGCGGAATGGTGCTGCTGCCCAACGCCTCCAGTGCTGCGCGGGGGTTCCGGCCGAGGATGCGGATCAACCCGCCCCGGACCCGTTCGGTATCCGAATCTGCTGTGGCGGCGTCCATCAGTGCCAGTGCCGCCCAGGCTCCCGGAACCGCGTCCGGCGTCAACGGCGCACTGCCGTGCCCGGCGAGGAAACATGCCAGCGCGTCGACGGCCGCGTTCTCGTCCCGCACCCAGCCGTGCTGTGCAACACGCACGGCGGATCGGTCGGGTGAGGTCGGGCGGGTGACGGTGACCCAGGGGTCGTCGACGAAGACCTGGACGATCAGCTCACCGGCGTCACGCAGTGTTTCCGGCAGTGCCGTGCGGTCGCCGTCGATGTCGAGTCGGGTGACGGGTCGCCACGGTGCGGTGGCCGCCCACACCCAGGCGGCGAGGTCGTCCTCGTCGGCGAGGCCGGTGAAGACGAGGTCGCCGCCGTCGAGGTGGATGTTCTCGCAGAGTCGTGCCGGGCGGATGTGCGCGATCGTGACGGTGTGGGTGCCGGTGGCGTCGTCGACGAGGGCGACCAGCCGGCAGGATCCGACGCGTCGGGCGGTGTCGACGAAGCGGCGGGCGTCGAGTTGGAAGACGTTGTCGGCGGGGGTGTCCGGGTACTCGTCCTGGACGGTCTCGCCGGCGGCGTCGATCAGCGCGAGGCTCACTCGGACGTCACCGGGGATGCGGGCGGCGACCACCGCATTCTGTTCGAGGTCCGCGGGCGCGAGTACCTGGGTGGAGGTGCGCCACTGGGCCGGGGCGCCGAGGACGTCGACACGGGCCTCGAAGTGCGGCGGGGTGACGACCAGTTTGTAGGCGTGGCCGCCGGCACTGACTCGGATGTGACTGTCGCGTTCGTCCTCGGCGAACGTGATGCGGTCACGGTCGACGGACAGCGGTGCCGGGCAGGTGATTTCGACGGTGCTGGCGGTGAGTCCGTTGGCGGTCGGCCGCCGGAACGCGACGCCGTGGTCGAGGTCGATACCTTCGGCCAGGAACACGGTGTGCCACTGGCCGGAGCCCATCGGGCCGCTGATGTGGATGTCGTACGACCCGAGCAGCCCGGCCGGGACGCCGTCGAACGGGTCGAGTGACGCCTCTTCGGTGTCGGAGTCCCACTCGGCGTCGGACAGCCAGCTGCGGTCACCGGCTTGACGCGCCCGGACTCTCCAGGTCACGGGCTCGGATCCGATGTGCGGCGGCAGCACGATCTCGGGGCGCTCGCTGCACACGGGCAGCCCGTTGGGTGTGCGCAGGCCGACGACGGGGTCGCCGGGTTCGAATCGTGGTGCTCCCACCGACCGCACACCGCGGATGGTGCCGTTCGGCCGGCCGGCGCGACGGAACTGGATCGAGTTGTGTTCGGTGAGGTCGAGGAATCGTGCGTGCCAGCCCCTCCACCCGGACGGCACGCGGGTGTCGCCGTCGGACTCGAGTTCGGTACCGGTCACGGCGTCGACGACGGTGCCGTCCTTGGGGTGGACTGCCAGCACCAGGCCGCGGGGCAGCGCCGAACTCTTGATCAGTCGGCCGTCCTCGGTGAACAGCAGCATCGGGTCGGTCGTGTCGACGACCGCGATCCGGTAGTTCTCGTCGGATGCATCGTGGGTCATCAGGACTTCGCGTGCCGGGGCGGTGACCGCGATCGGAGTGTGCGGATGTTCGCCGTCCGCGTCGACGCCCCAGCCACGCTCGGCGTAGACGTCGCGGGTGGTGCCGGCGATCGTGACCTTCCACGGGGTGCCCTGCGAGCAGGTGGGGTACGGGACCCCGACCATCACCTGGTCGTCCTCGACCGAGTACGAGATCACCGGCCGGCGACGACGGGGTCCGCGGACGCCGGCGTCGGCGGCCTGCCCGAAGGGGCGGTCACGGAGCCGGTCGATGAGCCCGTCGAGGAGCAGGGTCGGCAGGCCCGTCGTCGACGTCTCGAGAGTCAGGTCGTTCCACGGGTCGGGGTGTTCGAGTGTGAACAGCAGGAACTCGACGATCCGGTCGAGGATGTCGACGGCGATCTCCCCGGCGAGTTGCAGGAAGTTCCGGACCGGGACGTCCACACGGTTAAGCCGGTAGCCCATCCCGGGTTCGAGGAGCCATTCGAGGACGGCAGCGCCGGTGGTGTCCCGCCCCTGATGGACGTGGTCGTGGATGACGTCGACGAGGTCGCTCAAACAATTGACCGGAATTCCGGCATGGAGTGCCATAACCATGACGTACTTGTTGCCGATCAGGAGCTCCGGGAACTCCCGCATCCGATACTTGGCGAGAAGGTCGCGCAGCGAGTGCCGGAGCGCCGCCTCGAATTCGGAATCCGGGTCGAGCCCGATTACTTCCCAGTAACTTTCCCAGAAGCGGCCCTGGTCGTACTCCACGCCGGCGTGTCCGATCAAGGACACCAGCGTCAATGCGGGATACTTCTTGATCACCATCTCGTGGGTCGCGATCCGCAGCTCCGCGTGCGCGATCCGACCGAACAGCTCCTGAGCACGCCGAATGGCGTCCTCATCGAAATTCAGTTCGAAGAAGAGATCGGTCTTCTCAAGTTCCCCCGCCAGGCGGTAGTTCTCATCCTTGGCCTGATCCTTCAGAAACGACGACTGCCCCACTGGCGCCCGTTCCCCCTTGTTGATTAGACGACGAGGTGACTGTGCCACACGACTCCGACAAAAAATGCGAACCCGGCTGAACTGCCCCACCCGAGCAGGCAGGGGCCCGGCAAAGTCGCATAACCCCATGTCAGGCGGCATGAAGTAGATCGATCGGTCGGTGTGGATCACGGCCGTGGTGGCGTAGCGCGCCGGCGATGTTGGTGTGGCCGGCGAGCCGCAGGATGCCGACTACCGTGTTCCGGAGGGTGGCCATCACCTGTGGGCTGTTGCGGGTGCGGACGGCCGAGCGGTCTTCGTCGAACGTGACGTCCCGAACCCAGTGCAGCCGGTTCTCGATGCCCCAATGGCCGCGAATCCATGCCGCGACCTGGGTCGGAGCAGCAGAGGTCATCGGCATCGAGGTGATCAGATAGACCACCTCGACACTCTTGCGACCCTTTCTGGTGACGGTCCGGCGGACCTGCAACACCTGGCAGGCGTGCGGGAAACCGAGGCCGGCATCGACCTCGGTGGCCTTGATCGTGCGGCACTCCCGCCGCCCGTGACCACGACCCTTGCTCGTCGACGAGACCGGAATAGTGTTCCACGGCAACGACTTCAACAACTCCCGCAGAGCACGCTGGTTGTTCTTGACCGTGAACACGTAGTGCCCGCCCCGGCCCACGATGTACTCGGCGGTCGCCCGCTGACAATGCAACGCATCCGCGGTCACGACCACATCGGTCAGATCCAACCCGGCGAGGAGGTCGGTGATCAGTGGGATCTCGTTCGTTTTCGCGCCGACCTCGACCTGCCCGAGGACCACCCCGCTGCTGTGGTCCAATGCGGCGAGCAGATGTGTCAGATGCCCGGCCGCATCCTTCGCGCCGCGCAGAGTCTTGCCGTCGACCGCGATCACCCGGCGGCCGTCGACCACCCGGGTCCGCATCCAGGCCCACACCCCGATGACCTGGTCCAACACTGCGGCGTCGACGCGTCCGAGGGTGCGGCGGATCGTCGATTCCGACGGCGGCCGGCCCTCGATCCCCAGCCTGCCCAACGCTTCCACCGGGGCGTCGTGCACCCATTCCGCGACCGCGGTGAACGATCTCGCGCCGGCACACACCGCCGCCAACGCGGTCGCCAGGATCACCGTCAACCGGTGCCGGACCCCGCGCCGCGCTCGCGGGTCGGGAACCAGGTCGAGGACCTCGAGGATCCCGGTGCCCGGCACCGGAACGGGCATGGGAGAAGATGGGGCTGCGGGCACGACTCGTTCCTGATGACGCGGGAGTAGAGACTTGCATCATCACCGAGACGGTCGTGCCCGCCCCAATCCGCACCCCGATCGTGCGCCATCCCACCTTGAAACCGCAGGTCAGCGGGCATCACTCACGACTTTGCCGAGGCCCTGCCCGAGCAGGGGGCTATTTTGATAGATCCGACCATCCACCTCGAGGAGTTCGCCCCGCATGACCACACCCGTCGACCTCAACGTCGCCCCCGGCTCGATCGTCGTGGTGCGCGACGAGGAGTGGCTGGTGACTTCCGCCGAGCAGGGCAGCGACGGGTGGCTCGTCAAGGCTCGTGGCCTGACGGAGCTGGTGAAGGACACGACGGCGACGTTCTATTCAAGTCTCGACCACATCGAGCCGCAGGATCCGCGGGACGCGGAGGTGGTGGCGGACGGTTCGTCGGGCTACCGCGATTCACGCCTGTGGCTCGAGGCGCTGCTGCGCAAGACGCCGTTCCCGTACGGGGATCAGACGTTGACGGTGTCGACGCAGATGCTCGCCGATTCGCTCGGCTATCAGCGGGCGGCGGTGGCGAAAGCCCTGGACCCGCAGCACATTCGGCCGCGGATTCTGATCGCGGACGCGGTGGGTCTGGGCAAGACCCTCGAGATCGGCATGATCCTGTCGGAGCTGGTGCGCCGCGGGCGCGGCGAGCGGATCCTGATCGTCACCCCGAAGCATGTGCTCGAACAGATGCAGCACGAGTTGTGGTGCCGGTTCGCGTTGCCGTTCGTGCGGCTGGATTCGGCGGGCATCCAGAAGGTGCGGCAGAAGCTGCCGGCCACCCGCAACCCGTTCACGTACTTCAAGCGGGCGATCATCTCGATCGACACCCTCAAGAGTCCCCGCTACAAGGCGCATCTGCAGCGTCAGCACTGGGATGCGGTGGTGATCGACGAGTCGCACAACCTCACCAACGTGGGCACCCAGAACAACGAGCTGGCCCGCGTCCTCGCCCCGAACACCGAGACGTTGATCCTGGCATCGGCGACGCCGCACAACGGGCGGGAGGAGTCGTTCGCGGAGTTGCTGCGGCTGCTCGATCCGACGGCGGTGGCCGCGGACGGCACGTTCACGAAGGACGATGTGGCGCGGCTGCTGATCCGGCGGCACCGGCATCATCCGGAGGTGGCAACTGAGGTGGGCAGCGACTGGGCCGAGCGCGCCGAGCCGGTGCATCTGTTGGTCACCCCCTCCCCCGCGGAAGATGCGGTCGCGCAAGAACTCTCGCAGACGTGGCTGCACCCGCAGTCGGGACGCTCCCCGTATTCGGGGCAGACGAAGGCGCTGTTCCCGTGGACCCTCGCCAAGGCGTTCCTGTCCTCCCCCGCCGCGCTCGCCGAGTCGATCAAGCAGCGCAAGACGAAGCTCGACCCGCACAATCCGGAGCAGGCCGCCGAACTGGCCGCGCTGAGCACCCTGGACGAGCTGAACGCGAAGGCGCTGAACGACGCGGCCGGTAAGCAGGCCGCGCTGGTGCAACGGTTGAAGGACATCGGCGTCGGCAAGAAGTCGACCACCCGCGCGGTGGTGTTCGCCGAACGCGTCGCCACCTTGCGTTGGCTCACCGAACATCTGCCGAAGGCGTTGGGGCTCGAGGCCGAGAACGTGGCGATGCTGCACGGCGGCCTGTCGGATGTGGAGCAGCAGGAGATCGTGGACAGCTTCAAGCTGGAGACGTCCCCGATCCGGGTGTTGGTCACCGGTGATGTGGCATCCGAGGGTGTGAATCTGCACGCGCAGTGCCATCACCTGATCCACTACGACATTCCGTGGTCGCTCATCCGGATCGAGCAGCGCAACGGCCGCGTGGATCGGTACGGGCAGCAGTATCCGCCGGTGATCTCGTCTCTGATCCTGCAGCCGTCGGACCCGGATTTCTCCGGTGATCTGCGGGTGCTGTCGCGGCTGTTGGAGCGGGAGAATCTGGCGCACGGCACGCTCGGTGATGTGGCGTCGCTGATGGGCAAGCATTCGGTGACGGATGAGGAGAACGCGATCCGCGACGTGCTGATCGGCAAGTCCACTCTCGACGAGGAGATCCGCGACGTCGCCGATGTGGCCGCCGGAGACGACCTGGATGCGTTCTTCGCGCAGTTCGATCTGGACGAGACCGCCGACGACGCCCCGGAGGCCGCGCTGCCGCAGGCGCCGCGGCAGAGCCTGTATGCCGACGATCTGACCTTCCTGGACGAGGCACTCAAGGCCGCGTTCCATGATGTGCCGCATGCGACGCCGGAGGCCGGTGGTGTGGGCTGGACGGTTCACACCAATCATGCGGTGGCGGAGTTGACGCCGCCGCGGGATCTGCGGCAGCGGCTCGGCCAGTTGCCGCAGAACTATCTGCAGCACGGCCGGGTTCTCGAACGCCTCACGCTCGCTACGTCCCCGGAGGTCGGTAACGCGCAGCTCGCCGCGGCGAAGGAGGGCAAGGGTGTGGCGGGCACGACGTGGCCGGAGGCCCACTTCCTGGGCCCGCTGCACCCGGTGCTGGACTGGGCAAGCGACCGCGCGCTGAGTGCGTTGGGGCGGAATCAGATCTTCGTGATCCGTGGTGACGTGGATGCGCCGACGGTGCTGCTGATGGGCACGCTGATGAATCGGCGCGGGCAGTTGATCTCGCGGGTGTTCTCCACGGCCGAGTTCCCGAATCCGGCCAACCCCGATTTCTGTTCGGTGACGCCGGTGGAAAGTCTCGATTTCCTCACCACCGACACCGGGCTGCGGCCAGGCTCGTCGAATCCCGGCCCGGTCGCCGACGCCGCCAGCTACCGGCGCCTGGTGCCGACCGCGGTGGACCACGCGACCAAGGCGATGCGGCTGGTGCTCGACACGCAGGAGAGTGCCGCGAACGAGCGACTCGACCGGTGGCGGGCACGCGCCGATCGGTGGCGGGCCGGGGCGAGTGGCCAGTTGGAGTTGTTCTCGGCGCAGAAGCTCAAGGTGGCGAAGCTCCGTTCTCGCGTGAACGAGGAGCAGCGCCTCGCCGAGTCTCTTGCCCCCACCCAGCAGCTGGTGCGTCCGCTGCTGTTGATCGTTCCCACTGATCATGTCGGCTGAACTCGTCTGCGGTGACCTCTCGACGGTCACCCCCTCACACGATATTGTGTACACATCGTTACACAACAGGAGGTTGGCGATGAGCGTGACCGTAGGGGTCCGGGAGTTCCGACAGGATCTTGCCGACTACATCGATCAAACCGAACCGGTGACGGTAACCCGCCACGGGCGCACGGTGGGCGTGTTCATCCCCGTTCATCAGGACCGCAGAGCCGAGCTCACCGCCTACACCGAAGCAGCGAAGAAGGCCGGGGCGTTGCTGGTCGAGTTGGGGGCCACCGAGGATGAGGTCGTCGCCGAGTTCGAGGCACTGCGCAAGGGGGACGGGAGCGCGTGACGCCGCGACGCATCGTCCTCGATGCGAACATTCTGATCCGAGGAGTGCTCGGCGTTCGTGTTCGGGATCTGATCGATCGGTACGGGGAGGAGATCGTGTTCTTCACACCCGAGCTCGCATTTACTGAAGCCGAGAAGCACCTGCCGACCATCGCGACGAAACGCGGCGTCGACCCGTCACCACTGCTGACGGCCCTCCACCGACTCCGCACGGTCGTCGAAGCGGTCGGCTCTGACGTCACGTCCCCGTTGGAGCAGGCCGCCATGGCGCGGATCGGGACGCGCGACCCGATGGACTGGCCGATTGTCGCGGCGGCGCTCGCACTCGACTGCCCCATCTGGACCGAGGATCGCGACTTCTTCGGTGTGGGTGTACCGACGTGGACATCCACCCATGTTGAAATCTATCTGCGCGGTGACTGACCACCCACGCAACGCACCGCTTTCCCCGCGCCCGCGTTGATCCATAGTTGTCGAACTCGGGGCCAAGGCTCCTCACCTGGAAAGGACCCGCAACGTCGTGGCGTCTTTCGATTCCATCGTCATCGGCGAGGACTGGATCAGCGAGCACTACTTCACCACCGATTCGGTGAAGGAGTCGTTCCACGGCAAGGTGCTCGAGCTGCGCAAGGGCTGGGATGCAGAGAAGAAGGCGGGTCGGTCGACGGTCCGCGACGACCTGCTGGCCGCTACCGGGGATCTGCGGACGACGCTGGCCGCGCTGGCGGAGAACCCGGACGCCGCCGACGACGCGCACGCCCTGACCCGGTCCGCGTTCGGCTACCCGGCCGCGCTGTCGACGTTCACTGCGGAGCGCGCCGGCTCCGAGTTGGAGATCCCCGACGCCCAGCTCGACGGCGTCACGGGTGCGCTGTTTCTGCAGGCGGTTCCGGTCGCGTCGATCGAGGATCTCCTCGACCCCGAGACCGGACGCTTGATCACGCCGGCCGTCGAGGACGGCAAGCCGATCGAGTCGGCGTCGAAGGCGGTGTCGGCGGCGTTCCGGTCGGACGCTCCCCCGGCGTTCGTGGTGGTGCAGGCCGGGCAGTGGCTGCTGCTCGCCGAGGCCGAGCGGTGGGCGGAGGGACGGTACCTGGCCGTCGATCTGTTGGTGGTGGCCGAGCGCCGGCACGAGGCGAAGGGCGGCGAGATCGACCGTGTCGCCGCCATGTTCGGCAAGCAGGCGCTGCAGCCGGACGCGGACGGCAACATTTGGTGGGCGGGCGTGCTGGAGGATTCGGTCAAGCACACCGTCGGGGTGTCGAAGGATCTGCGCGAGGGCATCCGGCTGTCCATCGAGATCATCGCCAACGAGGTCGTCCGTCGCCGCGCCACCCAGGGGCTGACGCTGGACAGGATCGACGGGCAGGACCTGGCGAAGCATTCGTTGCGCTTCCTGTACCGAATCCTGTTCCTGCTGTATGCGGAGGCGTCCCCGGAGATGCGGGTGCTGCCGACCGGCGCCGCGGAGTACGAGGAGGGTTATGGCCTGGACCGGCTGCGGGAGCTGACGCTGACGGAACTGGTGTCGGAGCAGTCCCGCACCGGCACCCACCTGTACGAGTCGCTGGCGACGCTGTTCCGGCTCGTCGACAAGGGCCACACCCCCGCCGTCCGCGAGAACGTGGCGAACGATCCGGCGCCGGGCTTGGAGTTCCAGCCGCTGCGCGCCGACCTGTTCTCCCCCGCCTCGACGGCACTGATCGACGAGGTAGGCCTGGGCAACGAGGCCACCCAGCGGATACTCGAGCATCTGCTGCTGTCGAAGGAATCGAAGGGCCGCAAGGGCGCCGAGCGCGGCTTCATCAGTTACGCGGAGCTAGGCATCAACCAGCTGGGCGCGGTGTACGAGGGCCTGATGAGCTACACCGGGTTCTTCGCGGAGGAGGACCTGTACGAGGTCGCGAAGAACGGTGACCCGGAGAAGGGGTCGTGGGTGGTCCCGGTGGACCGCTCCGATCACCTGGACGAGAAGGACTTCGTCCGGACGCTCGACGAGGCAACCGGCGAGGAGAAGCCGGTGCTGCACCGCAAGGACACCTTCGTGTTCCGGCTCGCCGGCCGCGAACGCCAGCAGTCCGCGTCGTACTACACGCCGGAGGTGTTGACGAAGTTCGTGGTCTCGCAGGCTCTGGAGGAGCTGCTGGATCAGGACGGCACGTGGACCGCGCCGGAGCAGATCCTGGAGTTGACGATCTGCGAGCCGGCGCTGGGATCTGGCGCGTTCGCGATCGAGGCGGTCCGCCAGCTCGCCGCCGAGTACCTGAAGCGGCAGCAGGAGGATCTGGGTGAGCTGATCGACGCCGATCAGTACCCGATCGAGCTGCAGAAGGTGAAGGCGCACATCGCGCTGCACCAGGTGTACGGGGTGGACCTCAACGCCACCGCCGTCGAGCTCGCGGAGATCTCGCTGTGGCTGGACACGATGGTGGCGGGCCTGCAAGCCCCGTGGTTCGGGCTGCACCTGCGTCGCGGCAACTCACTGATCGGCGCGCGGCGGTCGGTGTACGCGCCGAGCCTGCTGACGAAGAAGCAGTGGCTGAAGACCCCCGCGAAGGACGTCCCGCTCGGCGAGGAGATCGACGCCGGCATCCACCACTTCCTGCTGCCCTCCGACGGTTGGGGTGCGGTGATCGACACCGCCGAGGCCAAGACGTATGCGCCGGAGAAGCGCGAAGAGTTACGACTGTGGCGCAATGAAATCCGCAAGTCGCCGAGCAAGGCGATGGTGAAGCGCCTGCAGGCGCTTGCGCAGCGGGTGGAGACGTTGTGGGAGTTCACGCTGCGTCGCCTGACGATCGCGGAGTCGGAGATCCGACGCGACATCGACGTGTGGGGGTTGCAGCATGAGGAGCAGCCGCCGGTCGCGGTGACGCGGGAGCAGATCGAACGAGCACTGCATGACGAGAACGGCGCATACCGCCGGCTGCGCCGTGCACTGGATGCATGGTGTTCGCTCTGGTTCTGGCCGCTGACGACGGATATCACTCCCCCCGATTGGGATCAGTGGGTCGGTGGTCTGGAAGCGATTCTGGGTGTGCCACCGAAAGCCGACAAGTTCGAGAAGCTCGGGCAGTTCAGCTTCTCCGGTGACATGGACTGGGAAGAACTCGACAAGGCCGAGGACATCGATCGAGTCTTCGCCCAGGCCTTGCCGATCGAGAAGGCACTCGACGGCTTCCCGTGGCTGACGGTCGCCGCCGGCATCTCTGATACGCAGGGCTTCTTCCACTGGGAGTTGGACTTTGCACCGGTGTTCGCACGCGGCGGGTTCGACCTGCAGGTCGGTAACCCGCCGTGGGTTCGCCCTCGCTCGGATATCAACGCACTCCTTGCGGAGGGTGACCCGTGGTGGCAGCTCGCAATCAAGCCGACGCAGGAGCAGGTCAAGGCCACGCGTGACGTGACGCTCGCGCTACCCGGCATTCGTGACCTCGTTCTGCAAGGAACCGTCGACGTTGCGTCGACGTCGGCCTTTGTGGGTTCAGCGAACGAGTACCCGCTGCTCGCGGGCCTCCAGCCCGATCTCTATCGCTGTTTCATGACGTTGACGTGGCGAAACACCAAACCGACAGGTTCGGTCGGCCTCATCCACCTCGAATCCCACTTCACCGACGAGAAGGCCGGCAGCCTGCGGGCCGAGACCTACCGCAGGCTGCGCCGACACTGGCAGTTCATCAACGAACTTCAGCTGTTTGAGATTCAACATCAGAAGCGCTATGGCGTGAACGTGTACGGCGACAGTCGGCAGCCTGACTTTCGCCAGGCTGCGTCGCTGTACCATCCGGACACCGTGACCCGATCCCTCGAACATGATGGTTCAGGCACCGAGCCCGGCATCAAGGACCTCGACGGCAACTGGGACCTCCGGCCGCACGCCTCACGTATCGTCACCGTCACCCCCGACACACTGAAGTCCTGGCACGCGGTCCTCGAAACCGAAGACATCCCCGTCGCAGAGACGCGAATGGTGTACGCCGTCAACAAGTCAACCGCAGCGGTGCTGGAGAAGCTGGCGAAGGCGCCGCGTTTGTCTGCGCTTGACCTGCAATTCTCGCCAGGATGGCACGAAAAGAACGACCGCACGAAGGGCTTCTTCGACTCGGAGTGGGGCGTGCCGGAATCGTGGGATTCGGTGATCCTGCAGGGATCGCATCTGTCCGTCGGGCGGCCGTTGTACAAGTACCCGAACGAGTCGATGCTCCACAACACGGACTGGACAGAGTGCGATCTCGAAGCGATCGCGCCGGACGAGATTCCCGTGACGTCCTACAAGCCGCGCGGTGACCGGGCACGATACGACGCCGCCTATACCCACTGGAAGACCGAACCAGAAGGCTTGTCCATCTCTGCCCGCGACCACTACCGCCTCGCGTGGCGCAACATGGCCGCAAACACCGGCGAGCGCACCTTCATCCCGGCGATCATCCCTCCGGGGACTGCCCATATCCACGGGATATCATCGGTCGGTCTCCCGGAATCTGACGTAACCCTCACGGTGGTAGGCGGATTCGCAACGTCGCTGCTACATGATTTCGCGGTCAGAGTGGCCCCAAAATCGACGATCTCAGCCGCGACGCTGGATCGCCTACCGTTCGTCGATGATGACGTGCTCCGCCCGATGATCCTGCTGCGGAGCCTGCGCCTGAATTGCGTGACGTCCGCGTACTCGGCGCTATGGCAGTCCTGCTTTGATCCCGGGTTCGCCGACGACGCGTGGACGACTGGCGGGCTCCACTATGAGGGGCGCCCGAAGCTCGGGGCCGTGACCAGCGAGTGGACCCCCGAATCACCTCTTCGACGACCTGCGGCGAGGCGACAAGCAATGTTGGAGCTGGACGTGCTTGTGGCCATCGCCTTGAGGATCGAAGTAGATGAGCTTTGCACGATCTATCGGACTCAGTTCCCGGTACTCTACGGATACGACCGGCGAACCCGGCATTACGACACTGCAGGGAGGCTCGTACCCTCCGACGTCATGGCGCAATGGCGAAGACAACCTGCCGCGTTGCGGGGCGAACCCCTAGCTTTCGCGCACCCCTGCTGGCGGGGTTGCTGTGAACCTCTGGACTCAACTCACCCTGACACGCAGGGGTTCGAGCCGCTTGATCGTGAGGCAGACATGCGGCTGGCATTTCGAGACCTTCAAGAGCGCGTTGTCATACGTCGCTCGAACTCGGCGTAGGCGCAACGCAGATCTTCCTCACGATCCAGGGTCGAGAACGGCAGAGCGTACTCGTAGGTGCGGCCACTACCTGGATGTGTACCGACGAGCTCGCCCGGGGCGTACGTACCGGCGTTCTGCCCGCGCTTCCTCCAATCCGTCTGGACCGAGGTGGGGACTGCCCCCACTTCAGTTGACTCATGGGGTGGAGAGGCTCAAGCCGCGTGTGCGGCCTGATTGATTGTCTCAAACTCGATCGGGGTGAGCTTCCCCAGGCGCCGCTGGCGGCGCTTGCGG
>NZ_SKCH01000018.1 GCF_005434945.1 Prescottella subtropica
TGCGTGCGACGGCGATGACGTCGCGTCGGAACTCCTCGGGGAACGGCTTCGGCATGGGGACATCCTTCCATCGTGAGGACGGATCCTCACAGATTGGGTGTCAACCAAACCGGGGGCAGTCCCGTGTGGATCACGGCTGTGGTGTCGTAGCGCGCTGGCGATGTTGGTGTGGCCGGCTAAGCGGAGGATGCCGACGGCGGTGTTGCGGAGGGTGGCCATCACCTGGGGTGCGTTGCCGGTGCGGACGGTCGAGCGGTCTTCGTCGAACCTGACTTGCACAGTTTTAGTGCCCCGGTCAGCGGGCCGGTAGGTCCAGCGATGTGAGGATCGCGACGGCGTCTGGGGTGAGTGGGTCGGCGGCGGTGTGGCCTGACTTGCACAGTTTTAGTGCCCCGGTCAGCGGGCCGGTAGGTCCAGCGATGTGAGGATCGCGACGGCGTCTGGGGTGAGTGGGTCGGCGGCGGTGTGGGGTTGGCCGGCGATGGTCAGGCTGATTTCCTGCAGCGGCCGCAATGTCCTGACCAGGGAACGGATCGAGATCCCGGTCTCGGTCTGCAGGTAGTGGGCGACCGCGAGTGCGGTGAACACGACGGTGAGGTGCGCTTCGATCGCGTCGCGGGTGTGATGGAACATCGGCCTGGCCCGTAGGTCGGTTTTCGACATGCGGAACGACTGCTCGACGTGCCAGAGGTCGTGATATTTGCCGATCACCTCGCCCGGCCCCATGATCGTGGCGGGGATGTTCGTGACGTAGCCCTTCAACCCGACCAGCGACCGGGCGCGTTCGATGCCCGCGGCGTCGAGGCTGCGATCCTTGCCGGCGGTCTTGACGAATCTCGTGGATTTCGGGGCCTTCGCCCCGTCGACGACCTCGCGAGCCCGGGTTTCCTGGGCGTTCAATGTCTGGTTGTCGCGGATCGCTCGTTTGCTGCGGTACTGCCAGACCGCCCGCCACGATTTCGGGTGCCCGACCGGATCCCAGACGGGTTCGACCCGTTTCTTGACGTTGTTGACGGTGCTCTTCGCATGCCGCGGGGTGACCGTGTCGATGACCTGACCATCGACGAAAACGTCACCGTTCCAATGGAAATGGTTCGCCAGATCGGCCGGCGCCTTCGCGACCCGGGAGCCGACGATGAACTTGAGCCCGGCGTCGTCGAGGGACTTCAAGTTGGTCGCGGAGAGCATCCCGGCGTCGGCAGCGATCACCATCTCGACCCCGGCGATGTCGTGCCGGTCCTGGAACTGCCTGATGATCGGGACGATGGTGTGGGTTTCGGCCTGATTCCCCTCGAAACAGCCGATCTCCAACGGGAACCCGGTCCGGTCGACCAACAACCCGACCACGATCTGCGGATCGACCCGCCGTTCCTTCGAATACCCGACCTTGCGGAGCTCATCTTCCTTCTCTGCCTCGAAATACAGGGTCGTCACGTCGTAGAGCACCAAGCTCAGACCACCGGTCGCCGCGGCATACTCGAAGCACTTCGTGGCGATCCGGTCCCGGTAATCACGTGTGGCGCAACGCTTCAACGCGGTGGCGTAGGTGTTGCGATGCGCGGGGGTCAGACCGATCTCGCCGACGACCCGGGCCGTGTCGCTCATCGACGTCGGCTCCACGAGTCGGCCGAGGACCAACTGTAAGAACGCGTCGTCGTCGATCTCGTCGAACCCCAACCGGCACCAGCCGGTCTCGATCGCTTCGATCAGCCAACGGGACCGCTTCGCCGCGATCACCGACCCCCGCTCACCACCACCGAGACCGAGGTCGAGTTCCTGCTGGCCGGCCTGCAACTTCTCCCGCGCCGCCTGCAACAAGGCAGCCAACTCACCGTCGGTGTGCGCGGAGCCGAGGTGCTCGAGGATCTTGTGGCGGCCACCGTCCTTCGCCGCGATTTGCACGGCCGTCGCCCCCGACGCGGTCCGAACCTTACGGATATAGGCAGCCACAACCGACGATCCTACCGACCCGTTAGTGCCCCAAATCGCCGACTCGCGATCCCGCTACCAGCACAAACACCAGCCGGCAGCGGAAATGCCCGTCAACCTGTGCAAGTCAGGACCGATGTCACCGTCGTCGACGGTGCCCTGGTCTTCGGTAACGACGCCGGCCGCACCGACCTGATCATCCCCGCCGGACGATGGGCCGAATGCACCCGGCGGCCCGCCACCGACCTGCCCGCCTACGCCAACCCCGACCCGGTCCCGGTTCGGGGCCATCAGCTGGGAGAGCCCGAACCCGCCCCGATCGCCGCGCCGCACTGGTTCCGGTGGGGACAGCGCCGTGCTCAGCGTCCGGTGAACGCCTCGCCGGGCAGGTAGACGGGGTTGCGGCCGTGGCGGATCGCGCAGGGATACCGCCACGCGCCCATCGCCACGCCGCAGCCGGCGGACAGCATCGCCTCCGAGGAGGTGAGCACGCCCCGGTCACGCCACCACAGGTAGGTGCCGGCGGTGAACTCGCCATCCCGGATGGGCCTACCGCCTGCGTAGCAGCTCCCTGCCGGACGATGGATTGACTCAGGAAGGCGTGGCCAGGTGAACCACCGTCTCACTTGGCCAGGCCAATCACGCCTGAAGGGGTGGGATGAATGCGCCGCCCCCACTTACTGGCAAAGTATTTTACCTGTAAACCTTGAACTCCAGTACAATAATTGAAGTTTGCACTATTTACCAAAACTGCCCCATCCGCGACCTCCGGTGATCTACTGTGTCGATCACGGCCGCGTAACCGATCCTGACGAACCGGTTTCAGACCGTGACAGGACCGAGGCTCGATGGCATCACGAGGGGAGACGCCCACCAGAGCTCGCCGAAGCAATCGACCACCCAGTGCACTGACGTGTCCATTATTGGTTTCCCCGGGCGTGCACGGGCAGTCATTTTGACGCGCTCACCTCACGAGCCCGGCATACACAGATGCAGAACGAAACCATTCTGGGCGCATCCCACGAGCCCGGATAACTTTCACCTGCACAAACCATGAAAGGAGCAGAGTTGTCCATCGACTTTGCGACAGCATTCTCGGCGTTCGCGAAGCTTCTGATCACTCAGGGATTCAGCAGCTTGGGCGACCTCATGACCATGTCCGCGACCGACGCGGCCTGACACCGGAAGGAATCTCATGACCTCACTCGCACAGCTGATGCCGATGGCAGGCCAGATGTTCTACACCCTGCTCGTTTCGATGCCCATGAAGGCATCCCTCGGCATCACCGTCTGACCGGAAGGTAGCACCACAATGAGCAAGGACCTCACCCTGCTATTCGCAGGTTCGGGCATGAACGTCCTCGAGGGGCTCACCCAGTTCCTCCTCGCCCTCGTCAAGCCCATCTAGAAACGGAGACACGGATGCTTGAGAACGTTCTCGTGACCTTCATCAGCTCACTCGCAATGGCCGGAAACCTGCCGCTGCTGGGCAGCATGATGGGCGCCGAGCAAATGAGCTGACGGCCCATACGCCGTCGCACTGAAACTTTGAATGGGCACCTTCACGCGCGTCGCGCGTGAAGGTGCCCATTCATGTTTTCCGGCCTGGAAACAATCTCTCGGGAATGTTTTGTTTTACGCACGCAACATGAACGTTCATGCCAGTATCGGGGCGTCACGTTCGATCACGGACATGACTGCTTGCAAGCATTCGACGATCCTTCGACTGAACAGAGAAAAACTGTGAGAACTCTCGCGAAGGTAGCGACGGTGGGGGCCTCGGCCGCCGCCGTCGCCATGCTCGGCATGGGAACGGCCACCGCAGCGACCCCGGTCGTCGGCGCGGCGGGCTCCGCCGCACCGGCGACGGTCAGCGTCCCGCCCGACTACCAGATGTGCGGCACCGCGTTCGTCGGCGCCGGCACCGGATCGTCCAACAACGCACTCCCGTCCGGAGCTCGGGCGGTCGGCGGAGTCGACGTCAAGGGCGAGTTGTACTCCCTCGGCGCCTCGACCCCGAGCAAGACCCTGACCACGACCACCGCTGCCGACGGCACCTACTGCCTCACCGGTGACTCGTCGCTCGTCTCCACCATCACCGGCGGCGGCAAGGTCGTCCTGAGCGTCACGCCCACGTCCTTCGCCTGGGACAACGACGCCAACCCGAGCACCCCCGACGCCACCGTGACGTCGAAGCTGCCCTACAGCGGCACCGTCAAGCTCGGACAGTTCTTCTCACGACAGGTCGCCGGCACGAACTCCGCCACCGGCCTGAACGTCGCCTTCAACTAACGAGGCGCGCCTAGAAGGTGCTGTCCCGCCGGGAGCATGCCGGCGGGACAACACCTTCTTCATTCTAGAACTGCCTGCTCGGCACAGACTTTTGGGCGTAGCGACCCATCTACACGACCCGGGCAACCACAATGCGTCGCTGCTTTCGGTGGACAGGACGGCTGGACCATCATCCGATGACGGCAGCCGAACCCAGTGTCCGCGATCACACAGCCCGGCACCTGGCGTTCCCCCTCCGGAACCTCGAGCGCCGTCTCCGGAAGCATGCCTTCCGGCCCGGCCATGTCGTCGTGCTCAGCGACCAGCTGCCCGACCGCGGCCGCCACACCAGCGGACGAGGCGAATCCGAGACCTTCCACGGCGCTATCTTCGCCGACCTCGTCGCCTACGCCGACGTCCTCGCCCGCCGCACTCCCACCACCGAGCACCGGTAGAACCCGGACTGCCCTGGCCGGGACGTGTCATCAGGCCAGGTCACAGATGTGAGAGCGGCCCCGCACCACGATCGGTGCGGGGCCGCTGCTGTCGGTCTACACCCCGGTTCGCCGGCACGGGCGCCGCGGTGGTCAGGCCGGGGCGTGGTCGAGCTGAGAGACCCGCTGCGGGCTCACTCCGAGCACGACAGCGGTGTCCCGGACCGACAACTTCGTGCGGTGCCGCAGATGCGCGACAGCAGCACGTGACGCACGCGCCGCGTCCTCCTGCGCGCGCGCGGCAGCCTCGACCTGCGCGCGGGCCCGGCGGGCCTCCTCGAGGACCCCGGGATCACCGAGGTCGACGTCGAGGGTCACGTCGACGTCCGCGGCCGGAATGCCCTCGAGGAGCGCGACCGCGTCCGCGACCATCGCCGAAATCTGGTCGAGACGGCGGGCCTGGGTGAACGCCCCGTCCACTTCCGGAACCTCGACAACCCACCAGCTGCCGTCGCGGGTGGCGTGTGCGGTCACCTTCATCATGTCGTCCCCTTCTTCCCTGCCGGCGGTGCCGGTATCTCGAGCTGTTTGCGGATCTTCTTCACCAGCAGGTCCGGTATCTCCGTATGCCGGGCCACCACCGTCCGGCGCTCCCCGAGCACGATCTTGGTGTGGTTACCGCCTTCGGTCTCGCCGTACTCGAGCCCGTGAGCCCGCGCGTAGTCCCGTAACTCCTTGAGCAGGTCAACCCTCTTCACATCATAAGTCTAGCCCCCCTGGATAATTCAAGTCAAGGGGGGCTAGATGGATGGTCGGCTACCGCCCGAACGGCCGACGCCACCCGCCACCTTCCTCCGGATCTCTCGTCCGAAGGGGGCGTGCTATTTCCCATGACCAGAGCAGGTTTATGCGGTGCGGGCGACCTCGACCGTGAACCGGCTGTCGACGGTCGGGGCGACCCGGGAGTCGATGTGCAGGCCAGACTTCGCGACGTCGGCATCTTCCCGACCCGCAGGTCCCGGGCCGCGACGGACGCACTGTGTCGACGGCCGTGGCCATAGACCTTCCAGGTGACCCACTCCCCGGACTGCGTGACCGCCAGAGTGCAGACCTTCGCCGACGCCTACTCCCGCGAGGACGGTGTCCGGTCGGCGACCGACTGCGCACCGAACGCCTCGGCGAGCGTGCGCCGGTCCGGCTCCGCGGTCAGCTCCGCCAGAAGATCACCATGCCGGCGGCCATCGAGCTCCCCGAGGACGCCGGCAGTGACGATCGAGCGGGCGGCCTGCGCGTCGACCGGGGTCCAGTCGAGTTCACGGTCCCAGCAGAAGTCCTGACCCAGAGGCTTGTGGAACACGAAACGACCCAGGTTCGGCACGTACGCGTAGATCCGTGCCACCTCGGTGTCCTCGTAGGCCAACCACTGGTCCTGGCCCAGGTATCCGACGATGTAGAGGCTCATGGTGCGTCCCTTCTCTCCGTTCATCTTCGGTGGGGTGCGAATCTTCGGCGTGACCGGACATTGTCAAGCCCCGGGTTTGACCGGTCTCACGGGTTGTCGGTGCCGTGGTCCACAGTGACCGCACACGATCCCTTCGAACCGGCGGAGGTGGAACATGGTCTACGACACGATCCTCGGCGTCGCTTACGGCACGATGACTCTCCTCGACGGCCCGCTGCGGCGTGGCGGCGACACCGGCTGCCTGTACATGGTCGAGTTCGACTCCGGGTGGGTCAAGATCGGCCACACCACCGACTGGCCTGCCCGGCACCACCGGCTCGTCACCGATTTCGGCACACAGTACGGCTGGACGATCACCCGGCACTGGCAATCGGCGCAGGTGTCCGCGATCAAACAGCCCGGCACCCGGCGCCCCCCCCCCGCTCCGGGACCTCGAGCACCGACTCGAACAGCATGCCCATCGGTCCGCGCACGTCGTCGTGCTCAGCGACCTACTCCCCGACCGTGGCCGGGGCACCAGCGGCCGCGGGGAATCCGAGACCTTCCACGGCCCGGCGTTCGGGGACCTCGTCGCCTACGCCGACGACCTCGCCTGCTGCACCCTGGACACAGTCCCAGCGCCCCGGTAGACCTCCCTGCCGGGACGTGCCATCAGCGCAGGTCGCAAACGAGGAGAGTGGCCCCACGCCGGAATCTGCCGAATCGGTGCGGCGCCGCGCTCCTCGTTTCGCCCGAGCTTGTCTGCTCCGCTTCCTCGCCGGCGACGCGGTGCCTCACGGGCGCTCGCGGCACCATCACCGGCCCCCGCTGGCCGCGGTCGAAGCCGACGATGAATATTGCTCGTTTGCGTGTCCGAAACCGGAACGTGCGCAGGTCAGTGTCGCGATCGGCGGGTTGCGGGCTCGGTGATCGCGGGTAGCGTCGATGGTGGCCGTCAGTTGGGATCGACCATCTGAGGTGGTCGGGCGGCAAGTTCGGGGCAACGCCAAACGCTTCGGCGCGGTGGGGTCGTGAGCGATCTGGGCGGTATCCGGCGAGGGGGAACACTCACCCGGATACCGCCCTTCGACTGAGAGCCGAGGGGACGTGCTATTTCCCCTGACCACCACGTGTTTTATGCGGTGCGGGCGACCTCGACTGCGAACCGGCCGTCCGCGGTCGGGGTGACCCGGGAGTCGATGTGCAGGCCGGACTTCGCGACGGCGGCGATCTTCCCGACCCGCAGATCCCGGGCCGCGACCGCGGCGCTGTGCCGGCGGCCGTGGCCGTAGACCTTCCAAGTCACCCACTCCCCGGGTCGTGTGGCCGCCAATGTCCGGACCTTCGCCGCGGCCTGCTCCCGCGGGGACGGGGCGCGGTCGGTGACCGGTTGTGCGCCGAAGACATCCTCGATCGAACGCTGCCGGGTCTCGGCCTCGTACTTGGCGAGGAAGTCTTTGTGTCGGCGGCCGTCGACCTTGCCGAGGACACCGTCAGCGACGATGCCACGGGCCGTCGCCGCGTCGACGGGAGTCCAGGCCATCTCCCGGTCCCAGTAGAAGTCCTGCCCGAGCGGCCGGTGGAACACGAAGCGGCCGAAGTTGGGGATGTACGCGTAGACGCCGGACTGCTCGGTGTCGACGTAGGCCAACCACAGGTCCTGTCCGTCTTCGCTGACGATGTAGAGGCTCATGATGCGTCCCTTCTCTCAGTCCATCTTCGGTGGCGTGTAGATCTTCGGCGTGACCGGGCACCCACCGAGTTCGGTCAACTCGACCAGACCAGCCGGCGCGGGCAACTGCGCCCATCGATCGGTCATCTTCTCCACCAACGCGGCGCGCTCGGCGACCGGCACGTCGAGGTTGCAGACCGTCTCGTAGTCGACGTGGGTGGTGTCCTTGATCTTCTGCGATTCCTCGGTGTGGAACTGGAACTGGAACTCCGCGATCCGGCCGCCCGGGTGACGGGCGAGCATGTGCACGCCCTTGTACTGGTTCCCGTCGATGTAAGACTGCTCGACCTCGACGACCGTCCACCCGCGCTCGGTGAGCAGGCCGGTCATCGTGCGGGCAGTGTCGACGAGCCGGTCCGAGTCGGTGACCGCGGTGGACCGGACGACGTCGGTGATCTTCCCGGCGGTGGCGTCGATACTTCGATTCAGGTTCTCCTCGTAGCGGTCGTTGAGCTTGCGAGCGAGGGAGTCCGGACTCTTCATCCGAAACGCGAGACCGTGCATACGGACATCGTCGGGCAGGGCCGCGAGAACATCGGTGGTCATCTGCGCCTCCTGATGTTTCGCGGTGGCCATCAGATCGACAACGGTGCCGGCGACGAGGCGCGGGTAGTTCTCGTACAGCTATTCCGGGGTGTTGGCCGGGTCCCGGGCCCACTCGACATCGGGCCGATCCGGTGCGGAGTCGGGGCGCAGGTCGTCGATGGTCCGGGCGCGGTGGCGCCGTTGGTCGACGCAGCGGCGGCCGCCCTCGTCACCGGATCTACACACCCTCGATCAGTTCGGCCCGGGCGCGGGCGTACTTGACGGTCAGGCAGTCTCGGGTGGTGTCGTCGAGTCGTGCGAGGCGCTTCGAGTCGCTGTTGTCGGCGAGGTCGGCGAGGTCGACGGTCAGCGCGAGCGGGACCTGGCGTAGTAGTCGGCCGGGGTCTCGCCGTCGCGGCGGGTGAGAGCGTCGACGGCGGCAGTCACCTCCGGCAGGAACGACTGTTCGAGGTCTGCGAGCGTGGTCTCGGTGTCCTCGACGACGTCGTGCAGCCAGGCTACGGCGACCGCAAGGTCGTCACCGGCGACTCGGGCGGGGTGGGGGTGGGCGGAGAAACAGGGTTGGATCCACTGGCGCCGGATGGGCGGAGGAAACGGCGGGGCAGGATTGTTCAACGCCGCGCATGAACTGATCACCCCGTCCACCCGACATGCGGTCGAAGAACAGCATCGCCTGCAGACGATACGACTCACCCACAGCGCCGACGGGTCACCGTTCACCCTCGCCCCCGACCGCGGTGTCATCTACCTGCACCGCAGCAAGACCAACCCCGCGCACGACACCAATCCACGCCGCGAGCAAGCTAGGCGCAGCTGGCACTGATCGGGATCAGCGACGTCCAGCCCCGCGCATCTCGGTACCTGAGTCGCGGCTACACGCCGCCTCGGCCGTTCGGCAGCTTCCAGCTCGGTCTCGGAAAGTGGCAGGTGTAGCCGTCCGGGTAGTGCTGCAGATAGTTCTGGTGCTTGGCCTCCGCTTCCCAGAATGTGCCCGCCGGGGTCACCTCAGTCACCACCTTGCCGGGCCATCGACGTGAGTCGTCGACATCGACAATGGTGCCCAAAGCGACACGCTTCTGATCGTCGTCGAGATAGAAGATCGCCGAACGGTATGCGGTCCCGATGTCGTTGCCCTGACGGTTCTCCGTCGTCGGATCGTGGATCTGGAAGAAGAACTCGAGCAGGGCTCGGTAGTCCGTTCGAGCTGGGTCGTAGACGATCTCCACCGCCTCGGCGTGACCTGGATGATTGCGATACGTGGGACGGTCGTTACGCCCTCCGGTGTAGCCGACTCGCGTCGACACCACACCCGGCTGCCGACGGATCAAATCCTCCATGCCCCAGAAACATCCGCCAGCCAGAATCGCCTTCCGTGTGTCGGCCATTCCATCTCCTCCCCATGAAAGCCAGACAGATCCGACGCACCACGACTCCTGATCCTGGCTTGCTCGAGAGACTTCGCTGACGGCCTGGCTGATAGATACCCGCTCGCACAAACCTATCCGAGCCCTGCCCACGCGCCACGCAGACCATCGCCGACATACTGGCCGGAGCCCCTCCAAGCAGTCCTGCTTCAGGGTCCCTCACCACGCCACAACGAGCAATGATCTGAACCTGTGGATCCCGGGATGACGCGTCTTCCCGGGAGATAATCTGTGGAACCTGCGGTGGACAGGTGGGAGATCGGCCGCGAGTATCCGACATGGGACCAGACCGTGGCCCTGGCGCAGCTGCTCGGCGTTCGTGTCCGCGACCTGACCCACCTGGACGCCGACCCGAAACGCGAGACGCGGCCGCGGATGCGGCTGCCGGGGATGGCGATCCTGTCGTTCGATCCGGAGGCGGTCGCAGCGACCACCGGCACGTCGTCGGCATAGACGACCAACGGCCCCACACCACCGCGGGGCCGTTCTCTGTCCGTTGAGCCCATGAATCTATGCGTTTACCTGGATTGATGACACGTCCCCCGGTGTCGTATGTTGGCTGGCTCGTGGCGCGGGGGTCGACGTGGAATCGGCTGTCGAGGGTGCTTCCTGCCCCGATCTGCGGTCACCGTGCGCGGCTCAGCTGATGATGCCGGGGCGTTCCTCGGTGTCGTGGTTGCCGTTCTCGTGGTGCCGGCTGCTCCGGTCGGGTGCGCTTGTGGATGCGGTGGCCGGAGTGGTCATGAGTTGAAGGACGGCGCGCACCCGGCGATCTGCTGCGGGTGGAGTCACCTGAACGCGGTGACGCGCGTCGGCCCCGAGACTGCGGTGAAGTCTCGGGACCGACGCATGGGGAGGCGTGTTCAGCGGCGGGTCTGCATGGAGGAGTAGAGGGCGACCACGACAGCGAACATGACGAGGGCGCCGAAGCCCATCGACAGCCAGGCTGCGAGACGCTGGACGGCGTCGTAGAGGACGACGACGAGGCCGAGGGCTGTGGAGATCACGGTGCCGATCTGCCAGACCCGGCCCCGGCCCTTCGTGTCGTCGACGGAGTCGACGAACCACTTCTGGCAGATGCTGATGACGAACACCGCGAGAGCGACGGTGCCGAGGGTTGCCCAGATGCTCGGGAGATGGCGGACCATGTTGCCCAGCACGACGACGAAGCCGATGTACCCGACGAGGGCGGCCCCGGCCGCGATGAGCATCGGTGTCAGTTCCTCGGTGCGGGCGTCCAACCCGAGCACCGTCACCCCGGCAGAGAAGGCCACGAGGACGACAAATACTGCCAGGAGCAGGACCATTCCTGCCCAGTGCCAGTGGGTCCAGTCGGTCAGGTGGCCGATCGCGGTATCGGTCATGGGTTCTCCCTTGAGTGGGTCGTTGGCTTGCGTGTAGGCCGGTGTGGTGCGTCGAGGGGTGGGTGGGGTGTCCGCCAGGCGAGGCGGAGGGGCCCGTGTGGGCCCCTCCGGCGGCCTAGATGTAGTCGATCTGGTCGGCGGGGATCGTGGTGCCGGTGGCCTTCTTGATCAGGTCGCTCTTGGCGGCGATGAACTCGTCGCGGTCGCCCGCCTTGATTGCGGCGCGGTAGCGCTTGCGGGCCTGCTCGATCTCCTGGGACATGTTGTCCTCCTTTCGTTGGGAACACCTCAACTTTACAATATGACTTTGCATAGTTGCAACCCGCTGCATCCTGGCGCACACCGCCACACCCTCCACACGTCCTGACCAGCGGAAATGACACGTCCCGGATGAAGAACACCCTCGGGAGCCCCGCCTGGGATGGCCGCCGCGACACAACGAAGGCCCCTCCCGGATCTCCCGGGAGGGGCCTTACAGGTACCCGAGGGCGTCGACGATCAGGCCACGGTGCGTCCCTGCATACGCTTCTCGATCGCGCGCTGCCTCATCCGCTCGGCGTGCCGCGTGCGCCACTCACGCTGCCGGGCCTCGAACGGGGCCTGCGACGCGTCCCAGGCCGACCGCGCAGCTTCTGCACACAACGCGAGGGAGTCGGCGGGTTCGGGGCCGACGTCGATAGCGGGGACCAGATCCCCGGACTCGTACTGCTCGAGGAGGTCACTGGAAAGCCACGCCGGGCAGCCCTGCTCGCGCAGCGCGTCGACGGCGGCCCGCTCGTCGTCGATCCAGGCCACCAACGGGTTGTCCTGCTGGTACTTGTCCTGCCACCGCCACCACTGGCGCCGTTTGACGTCGAGGGCAGGACGGATCGAGCCGTCGATCCACAGGCTGCGGGACTCGATATGACCGGGCGGGAGCGAGTTCTTGCGAATCCACCGGTCAGTCCCCGGCATGAACTGGTCGAGGCGGGTGGTCGTGTACGCGATGGTGAAGCCGGCGTCGTGGAGTGCGCGGACGAGTTTCCCGACGGGCCGGATCAGGTCGGCGTGCTTGAAGTTCGCGTGGAACGACTTCCAGTCCCGGTCCTTGTAGGCCGGGGCGGCCAGCAGATGGGTGAACTTGTCCATGCTCGCGACGACGCCGTCGATGTCGACCAGGACGGTCGGGCCGGGCTTCGGCGGGTCGAACCAGGGCTTGGGGCGGTCCTTGAAGGACACTTCGCGGTCTTTCGACATGGGTGACTCTCCGATCGGTGATGATTCGTCGTGTGCGGCCGCGGTGGTGCGGCCGTCGGCGGACACCCTGACATTGGGGTTCTTCCCGGCTCGGGATCGTCGTGGTGTCCTATCGCGGCCACCACGGCCCGCGGGGTCAATCAGCGGGGACGAAGTCGGTCAGTTTCGCCGACCAGGGGTAGGCGCCGGGTGCGTCGCCGACGGCTTCGACGAGGGCGGTGCCGTCTTCGTCGTCGATGCTGACGACGGTGAAGACGGAGACGCCGCCGGGCCGGATGCGGACATGGTCGCCGGGTTGCATGGGTTTCCTCTCGGGCAGTACGGGTCACCGACAAGCGGGACGTGTCATTTTCCCTGTTCACGGCCAGATTTTCGAGTTCGGATGCTCGCGCGGCGGTGGCGCGGTTGCACCCGTGTGGCCGGCGTCGGCCACCGTCTCGCCCCGCCTACCGCGCCCCGCCCCCTCTCGCCGGCAGGGGCGCGCACTGTGTCCGACGGTCCGAGACGTGGAGACGGGCGGGCAGGGGACCTGCATCCGAGGGGCCGACTCAGCCGGTACGACCGGGCGCGACCTGTCACCGAAGTCAGTGCCTTTACCTGCATAGATGACACGTCCCCTGGTGGCCGAGTGGGCGTCGGACACCGTGCGACGGTCGGGGTGTCTGCGGCGCTCGACACGGCCGCCGCGACCAAAAGAGGGAGGAGCCCATCTGGGCTCCTCCCTCCAGGGATCGTCGGTCAGTGGCCGTGCTGCTGGTGGAGCGCGGCCAGGACGGTGGAAACGTCCATCGCGACGATGAGGGTCGCTGCCTGGGGTCCTGCGGGATGGGCGGCGACCGCGGTGGCCGGTGCGGGCGCGGCCGCGCCGACGAGGTCGACGTCGAGGGCGCGGACAGCGACGACGCGGTAGGCGTTGCGGTCGGCCAGTCGCGGGGTGACCTCGTCGGGGTGTTCGGCGTTCCACTCTTCGGCGCGGTCGACAGCGCGGCGGATACCCCGGCGCGCTGCGGAGTCGAAGCCTTCGGCGTCGACGTTGACGGTGAACGTCTGGTTCTTGAACTCGAAGCCGGTGCCGGGCTGAATGTCGACAGCGTATGCGCTCATGTGTCCTCCTGGACGTCGTTGACGGTTCGGGCTCGAATACGGCTGGCGGCCACTGTGATTCGCCGCCGAGTGGTTGCTCTTCCAGCCTGCCCGACATCACAAACATTACAATATGACTTTGCATAGTTGCAAGCTGATGCACCGACATCGACGACGAGACACCCTCGGGACGTGTCATTTCCGCTGGTCACAGCGGCAAAAGAGAACGCCCCTGCCGCACGGTGGGGGGTTGGCGGCAGGGGCGTGAATCGGTAGCCGGGGGGAGGGCTACAAGTCCAGGAGACCACGCGAACAGGCGTTTCACCAACCCGGTCTCGCGCCAGGATCAACGAGCGAGAACCTGCACACCATCGGCGGCGCGCCGGGCCGACGAGGCTGGCCGCATCGGAAGCTGCTCGGGTGTCGACGATCTCACGCCCTCCGCCGCGGCCGCGCCGGCACAGGAACATCGCTCCCGCTTCGCGCTGGAACGGCCGCGGTCGCGCAGCTGGGCGGCGTCGAGTGCGGCCGCGCCCCGGAGCGACGCTGGTCGGCGGGCGGTCGCGGGACAGGGTTCGGTGGCCGCGCGGACCCCCTCACCGGAGATGCGCCGGTGCGATACACGGGAGGGGGACGTGTCGTTCTTGCTGTTCAACGCAGGTTTCTGCGCCTTCGTTCCGGAGCGGGCGGTGCGGTCAGCGGGCGTCGGAGGTGCCGGCGGCCAGGGTGAGCAGGTCGTCGATGCGGGCGGTTTTGCGTCCGCGGCGGCGGTCGCGGACGAGGTGGCGGTAGATCCGGGCGCAGGCGCGAACTTCGGTGAGGATGCGGTGGATGCGCCATTCGGCGAGGTAGGTGGCGTCGAGGGCGTCTTGTTTCGCGGTGGTGACCTGGTGGTTGAGCAGGTCGATGATGCTGACGAGGTCGGCCTTGTCGCGCTCGAGCCAGTCCTCGCGGGTGAGGTGGCCGTTCCATTTCTCGACGCGGGGCCGGGTGTCCCAGTCGGGCGGGTAGTAGCTGGTCAGCGGGTCGGTGGCGGTCATCGCACTCCTGGAGTAGGTCCTCGTGGGGCCGCACCGGCACGGGTGCGGCCCCACGAGGGATGGGCGGTGGTCAGCGGTCGGCGATCGCGGTGATGGTGAGAACGGCCTCGCCGTGGTCTCCGGGTCCGACTTCGATGCCGAGGGTGACGTAGGTGTCGTCGAGGTCGTAGGTCTCGTCGAGGTCCGGGGCGGGAACGAACGTGAACTCCTGCATGCCTTCTCGGCCGAGGCGCTTGGCGCGGCGCAGTGCGTGGGCGGCGTGGAGGAGCACGGTCCACGTGCGGCTGGGTTCGTAGTCGGCGGCGGTGGCGGGGGTGTGCCATGCGACGGCAGCGGCCCATGCGTGGGCGGCGATCGCGGTGGGCAGCAAGATGCCGTGTTCGCGGGCGATGTCGGTGACGTCGTGGAGGACGCCGTCGGTGAGGGCGTCGGCGCGGGTGTAGGAGGCGATCACGGGGCCGTAGAGGCTGGTCAGGTCGTCGTTCATGGGGTTCTCCTTGACGGTGGGGCGGGTCAGTTCAGGTGGCCGGCGGCGATGGCGGCGAGTCGCTGCTGCTGTTCGCCGATGCCGCGGGTTCCGGCGAGCGGGGTGCGGGCGTGCGGCCAGATCCGGTGTGCGAGGTCGACGTAGTCGCGGCCGCCGAACAGCACGACGTCGGGGTGCTCGAGGAGGTTCTGCTCGGCGGCCTGGGCGCGGAGGGTGTCGGTGGTGATCGCGCCGGGCTGGCCGAGGCGCAGGTTGTAGGGCGTGACGGGTCGGTCCAGGGGCAGCAGTCCGTGGAGTGCGGACAGGATTCGGGTGGATGAGGGGTCGGTGAGTGCGGCGGCTGCGCGCAGGCCGAGGCGGTGGTAGGTGCCGGTGTAGAGCTGGCCGGCGGGGACGGGTTCGGGGGTGGAGAGCTTGGTGGCGCCGCAGGGGACGATGACCAGGGGCCGGGTGCGCTGGGGCTGGGCGGCGTCGTGTGCGAGGTGTTCGGCGACCGTCCACCGCAGCCAGTGCCATCCGGGCTGCTCGGCCAGCGTGAAGCAGCCGCGGGCGTGTGCGGCGACGTAGAAGGTGCTGGTGCACGGCTTGAGGT
Source organism: Prescottella subtropica (assembly GCF_005434945.1). Taxonomy (GTDB): domain Bacteria; phylum Actinomycetota; class Actinomycetes; order Mycobacteriales; family Mycobacteriaceae; genus Prescottella; species Prescottella subtropica. The sequence continues at coordinate 15,580 of NZ_SKCH01000018.1, forward strand.
CGGTGTTGGGCAGCGTCATGTCGATGCCGTCGTAGGGGCGGTGCAGCCGGGTGTGCAGCGGTCCGATCGAGAGCGGGATTCCGAGGTAGTTGCCGCCGGTCTTCGGCCCGATACCGGGGAGCGATTCGACGAGGCCGATGGTCTCGATCAGCGCGCGGCCGGGGGGCGGGGCGGTCAGGGTGGGGTCGCCGTATCGGTAGGCCGGCTGGTGGATGGGCGCCATTCGGTGCGGGGCTTCTTTCGTCGGTGGTGCGTCAACACCCACAACATTACAATTTCATTTTGCATTGTTGCAACCGGGTGGACCGCGAGCACTGATCCCCCGCAACAGATCTCGCGCCGTCCGCCCAGACACCCTCACCGGAGTGATACCCCTTGCGCCGACCCTCTTCCCAGGCCGAACCAGCACGAGGGGACGTGTCATTTATGCAGGTCATGTGATGTTTATGTGAATACCGCTCCTACCGGGAGCTGCCCCGCAGCCGACGGCGGACGCGACCAAGACGACGGCGCCGAGTCTCGACTCTGTGACGCCGGCCGGTCACCCTCACTACCGGCCGGGGAAACACCCGATGAGGCGCCCCACAGCCGCCGGCTGAGGCCGGTGCAGCCGGCGGCGGCTCGGGTCGGTACACAAACCTGCGCGAACTGGTGCCCGTCGGCGGCCCGCAGCCAGGCGCGAAGGGTGGGCCCGGGGGTGGAGTGGCCCCACTCCCCTATGGGTACTGATACCCGCTAGTGGCTGTAGGGGCGGTGTGGGACATGTCGTTTCCGCTGGTAGTCGACCATTTCCCGACTTCGGCGAGAGCGTTCATGCGGCCGGTGCGACGTTGCTGATCCAGCGCAAGGCGCAACGGCGGACGCCCGCTGGTCAGGGGGCGACGACGTGCTGCCGATGCTCGCGGCGGATCTGCTGCCACCGCCAGAGTCCTGTGCCGGCGGAAATGGGCAGGAGTGCGAACAGGCAGGTGGTGATGGCGTACGCGGCGGGCTGCGAGATCCGGTCGACGTCGGCGACGGTCGCCGGTGCGATCAGCGCGCCGATGAGGGAGACGGCGCCGATCCCGACTGCGAAGACCAGGGCGACGCCGACACCGAACGTCCACATGGCGATCGCGCCGGGCTGCCAGAAGTAGCGGGTCGTGGGCGCACCCTCGTCCTGGAGCTGCTGCTGGTGCTCGCGGAACTGGGTGCGGCGGGCGCGGACCTGCGCGATGACGGATCGTGCGGTCAGGGTCACGCCTCCGGTGAGTACAACTGCGTACGTGAGGTCGAGAGCCCGGCCGGACAGGTTCAGGCTGTCGCCGATCGCGCCGATCAGTGGTAGCGCACCGAACCACACTGCTGTGGTCGCGACGGCGATCACGCGGTGCGTGTCGGCGGGGCCGCGGCATTCGGCGTTGCGGCGGGCCCAGATGATCCCGAGGACACCGCCGACTACCCAGGCGGCGGCGAACGCGGTCGTGATGGCGGGGTGCATCGGTTCCTCTTCCGTGTTGCGGTGTGGCCGTCCGGCGGTCTCCCCCTTGCCTGTGCAGGAAAGGGGGACGTGTCATTTTCGCAGTTCACACCCTATTTCTCCTACGGGGTGGCCTGCGGTTTCTACGTGGCGGCGGGGAGTTGGTCGGCGGCCGCGGTGATCGCGGCGGCGTAGCGGGGCTCGAACCGCGGCGTCAGGCCCGACAGGCTCCAGTAGTTGGCGGTGGTGTGCGCGGCGCCGATGATCGCGCCGGCGATGCAGGCGATGGAGTCGGAGTCACCGTTGCTGGTGGCCGCCCACGCCAGCGCTTCGGGTCCGGTCAGCGAGGCGGTGGCTGCGCCGACGGGAGCGGTGGCGAGGTCTGCGGCGAGCAGGCCGAGGGCGATGGCGCTGGCGGATTCCCAGCCCTCACCGATGCCGGCGCAGGGGTCGCCGTAGTGGGCCGGGTCGGTCCCGGCGAGCCGGTCCCGGGTCTCGGCGGCCGCGAGGAGGAGGTCCACCACCTCATCATTTAGGCCGTCTACCAGCACAGATGACACATCCCCTCGGTAGGGGGCGAGGACGTCGGCGAGGTAGGGGTCGGTCAGCCAGTCGCTGGTGCCGTCGTAGATCCGGCCGGCCTCTGCGAGGGCGTGCTCGAGGAGCCGGCCACCACGGTCGGGGGCGTGGCGGATCGCGTCGGCCAGGAGCAGCGCCGGGACGATCGCACGGGGGTGCTTGTGGGTGACGACGGCCTGGAGGGCGGTCAGGCCCAGCCAGTAGGGCTCGGGGGCGAACGCGGCGGGGACCAGGCGCATCACGGCGCCGCAGCCGGCGGATTCGCGGGCGCCGTCGGGGTCGTACCAGCGGGCGCCGGCGCGCAGGCGGTGTAGCGAGCCCATGCAGGCGCGGCCGGGTGCGCGGTTGTTGTCGGGGTCGACCTGCCACAGGACGAAGTGCCGGACGATGGCGTCGATGTCGGCGAGGTCGGTCGGCTCGGCGAGGGCGTCGTGCAGCGCGAGGGTCATCTGGGTGTCGTCGCTGATGATCCACTCCCCCGCCGGGGCGGGCACGGGGTAGGCTGGCATGGTGGCGTAGCTGCGGAACTCGACCTGGTAGCCCCAGGCGTCGCCGGCTGCCAGGCCGGTGAGGGCGTTGCCGTAGCGGGCGCGGGTGGTGGCGGTGGCGGGTGCGGTCACGTCTGATCCTTCTGCTGCTGTTCTTGTTGGATCTCGTAGGCGGCGGTGCGGACGCGGGCGATCTCGATGAGGTCGAGGTCGGCGATGCGGCCGTAGAAGTCGGCGATGTCGTCGGGGTCCATGCCATCGGCGAGGCGGCGGCGGATGTCGTCGAGTTGGTCGTCGGTCAGGTGGCTGTTCATGGTGTTCTCTCTCGATAGGGGGACGTGTCGTTTTACCAGCTCAATGCGTGTTTTCAGGTTATGCGACGGCCTTGAGTGGGGTGGGGCTTCCATCGGCTTCGGCGACGAGGTCTTCGGCGACGAGCCACACCGTCGGGACGCCGTTGATGCCCTTGTGGTCGACCTTGACGCAGCGCAGGTCGGTGCCGGTCGGAACGATGACCTCGTCTTCGCCCTTGAAGTGCGAGATCGACTTGACCGGGATGCCGCTGCGGGTGCGGATGACCATCATGTACGGCGGGTGCCCGGTGAAGTTCTTCGCGGTCTGGGCGCTGGTCGTCGTCGAGGTGATCTTGCCGATCTGCACCTTGGAGCCGACCGTGAACGCCTGGTCGATGTACTCGGCCGGAGTGCCCTTCCATCCGCTGGGGACCCGGGTGCCGCGCATGACGGTCATCGGCGCGGTGTTCGGGTTGTGCTCGTTGAACTTGTCGAACGCCGACTCGATGCCGGCGACGACGGTCTTCGTCGACGCCGCGGGGTTCGGGTCGCGGCCGGTCACCGCGGCGTTGATGGTCCGGTAGCTGCCGCCGGTGTAGGTGGTCAGGGCGCCGCGTTCGTGCTGGGTGAGGGTCTTGGACACGAACGCGGCGTTGTGCGCGGTCAGCGCCGACAGATCCGAGGTCTGGACGGTGTTCCCGTTGGTGGAGAACCCCCACGCTGACAGGTTGCCCGCGTTCTGGTGGATGACCGCGTAGTCGTCGGCGGTCTCCTTGCCGTACGCGCGGATACCGCTGCGCCACAGGCTCTGGTGCTTCTCGGCCCCGAGGCTGTCCGGCGGGATCTTGTGCTCGAAGTGCGGGATCACGCCGCCGCCGCGGGTCGGGGTGCCGAGCGCGCGCCGGTGCGCGCGTTCGTAGGCGTCGTCGGCCTGCGCCTTCGTCTTACCGGCAGCGAGGGCGGCGGCGCGGGCCTTCTCCCCCGCCTGGACGGCCGCCAGCTCCCGCATCCGCTTCTGGTGACGCTTGGTGCCGTCGAAGATGTCCGCGCGGGCGGTGCCGGCGCCGACGGCGTCGGTCATCTTCTCGTGCGCGCCGGCGAGGCCGTCGTTGATGATCTTGCTCTGCGACTCGGCGGTCGATGCCTTGCCCAGCGCGGCCTTGCCGGCGACATCGAGGAGCAGGTCACCCTTGACCGAGTGGGCCTGGCGCTGCATCTCGGTGGCACCGGCGGGCAGTGGGTCCGGCTCGACGAGGATCGGGATGCGGTTGGCCTTGGCGAGGGCGTCAGACTTGCTGGTTGCGGTCGCCACCGGATGGTAGGCGTCGCCCTTGCGTTGCAGGACGACGAAGTCGGAGTAGCCGCGGCGCACGATCGCGGTGCCGCCGTCGAGGAACCGGCCCTCGACCTGCTCGACACCCGAACCGGTTTCCATCGGCACCGTGCCGGAGGTGTAGATGCTGGTGTCGCGGGCGATCCCGGCCGGTGCGAGGACGGGCCCCTCGGCGAGGGCTGCGGTGGCTTCGGCGGCGTGCTTGCGGTTCATCGACCGGCTGATCGCGGCGACGTCGTCGTCGGACAGCGACGCGTAGTAGGCGTCGCGGTCCTCGTCGTTCATGTCGTCGCGGAGCCCGAACTTCGCGGCCGCGAGGTCGTCACGGACCTCGGCTTGCCGGCGCTTCGCGTCGGCATAGGCGGCCTTGGCGTCGTCGACGGCCTGCTGGTGCTCGGCGACCGCGGCGGCGCTGCCGATGCCCGCCTCGAGGTCCTTCTTCGCCTTCCGCATCCGGGTCTGGTGCCGGTTGACGGCCTTGCGGGCCTCGTCGGCGTCGGCGTCCGTCTGCGCGACCGCCCCTTCAGCTGCCTCGACAGCCGCCTGCGCGGGGGTGATCTTCGGGGCGGACAGCTTCTCCTTCTCCGCTTTCGCCTGCGCGATCAGCAGTTTCGCGCTCGGCGGGTTCGCGTGAGTGCTCGGCATCGGAGTCTTGCCCAGGACCTCGGGGTCGATCCCGAGTCCTTCCATGAACTCCTGGAGCACGCTCGGCGGCGCCTTCTGGATCGCGGCCGCGGTCTCGATCAGCCCCTGTTCCTTGAGGTGGTCGACGACCTTCTTGCGGGCTTCACGTCCGAGGCGGCGATTCCCGTTGGCCTTCGCGGCGGCGGCGTAGCTACCGCAGCCGGGGCAACGACGGCCGGTTCCATGCACTTTCGAGCGACACACACGGGCATTGTACTGGGGAAACGACACGTCCCCTACCCCACGGCAGACGGGTGAGTACCGGGGTCGGCGCGCGGCGTCGAGCGGGGGAACGCGAGGAGATCTTCCGTGCGGGACGTGTCGTTCACGCAGCTCTCCCCTCGTTGTCTGTGCACGGTCTCGTCGACACCAAACTTTACAATATGCTTTTGTTTTGTGGAAACGGGGTGCTGTTGCAGCACAGCACATCCAGAAACAGCAAAGAGGCCGGAAGCCCCCTCGGCATCCGACCTCTTCGTTGCGCACCTGCCCGATGTTCGGGTCAGGGCGCCGCTTCTCGCCCGCAGTGCGAGCACATCACCGGCCGGTGATACCCCGTGATCCGACCGTCCTCGATACACACCGTGGCCTGCCACCACGCACTCCCGCAGTCACACAACAGGTGTGGAGAAACCTGTGGACGATGGGGGAACTCGACGACGTTGCCTGCCGGGCTGTCCCCCTCACCGACGTCCGTGCCCAGCGCCCACATCACGACAGCCACCTCACCGCGCGCCCGCGCACGCGGTACGTGCCGCAGCGACGTCGCCTCGGGTGACCGCGAGGTCGTAGACGCCGGCAACCATCCGGTACTTGCGGGCGCAGTCGACACTGCAGCCCTCCGCGACGCCCTCGAGGTGGCGCAGGGTGAGAACTTGAAGCTGAGAAGACAGCTCGCACAACACCAGTAAGCGCTGCGCGATGGCCGAGTCGAAGAGACGCTCCTCGCCTCACATCGATGCACGCCCTCGTCGCGGAGACTGCTACCTCACGATCGACAGCGGCCGTCCCGGCTGGATGCCGGCACGGCCGCTGTCGGTAGCAGTGTGCGTAACTATCGGGGGATCGCGATGGCGCCCGCGATCGGTCCCGGCACGCCAGCGATCCCGACCGGGCCGATCTGACCGACCAGCGCCGGCAGGTAGTCCCAGACCGTGCCCTGACCGTACGAGCTCGGGCGCGGGTTGACCGACGGGATCGGGAAGGTTGCGCCGGAGAAGTTCTGTGGCAGCCAGAACTCGTTCGGCAGCGCCGCCCCACCGATGGCGTACTTGACCGTCCCGGGCTGGCCGGCCTGCGCGTTTGGGACACGCACGAAGTGCAGGTACTGGCCGTCGGAGTAGCCGACGCTGCTCGGCGGACGGGAGTTGACGCCGTGATGTTCGACGCCCACGACTTCGTAGACCGGGACGTGCGCGTCGAACAGCGCCTGATATCCCGCAGCCCCGATATCGGAGATCGGGTCCGCGGACGCGGTCGCGGCACCGCTCATTCCGATACCTGCGGTCAGCGCGACCGCGCTGACCCCGAGAGCAATCTTCCGGATCGTCTTCCCCATGACTTCGAGCTCCGTCCCCCGCCCGCAACATGCGTAGCGGCTGCTGGTTGTTGCTTCGTCTCGATTATTGATCGTCACCATGTCCGGTTCCGTTATCCGACGGCGTACGCGTGTCGCCGACGTCACGACCGGAAGGGAAACAAATCGCGGATCCGATCCGCCCACTCGACGGAGCTGCTGCCGGAGTCGAGGATCCTGATGTCGATCGGTGAACTGGTCCTGGCCGTGGCAGGGGCTCGGGGACGCTGGGCTGCGGGCATCGGACCGCGACGAGAGCGGCTCCCGCCAGGACCAGCAGGTAGACGACGACGTACAGGTTCACCAGCACATTCCCGCTGATCCAACTGGGCGGCGGAAACAGATACAGTCCGACGAGCACGCCGGTCTCGGGCGATCGGTAGGACCACGATCCCGTGATCCCGAGGATCGCGATCACGGCGAGCCACCACCATGCGCGCACGAGCGCGCGATCGATCAGCCACACCAGCAGCGGCACGAACCACACCCAATGGTGGCTCCACGAGAACGGCGAGACCACCGCGGCGCTGAGGCCGGCAATCGTGATCGCGAGCAGGCGTTCGCCGCCGCGGTGAAGACGGACCACCACCCACATGCTGGCCGCGACGACCGCGGCGGCGCACAGCAGCCACAACCATGTCGGAGCAGGGTGGTCGAGCAACCGAGTCAGCGCACCCTTCAACGATTGGTTCGCGGGGTGTCCGTCGTCGGCGATGCGGGTCGAGTCGAAGAACGTCCTGGTCCAGTACTGCCACGAATCCTGCGGCAGCACTGCCCAACTGACCGCGATCGTGGCGGCGATCGTGCCGACGGCGACCGCCGCGGAACGCCATTGCCGCAATGCGAGGTAGTAGAGCACGAAGTAGGCCGGTGTCAGCTTCACGCCGGCCGCGATGCCCACCCCGATGCCCTTGATCCTGCTCTGCTCGCCGCGCGAGGTATCCCACAGCACCAGCGCCATCAGCACCAGGTTGATCTGCCCGAAGAACAACGTGGTCCGTACCGGTTCGAGGAACACGAACCCGCCGGCCAGCAGTACGGACACGGCGGCCACCGTCCCGGTCAGTCGGTAACCGAGTATCCGCCAGCACAACGCCACGATCGCCGCGAGCAGCACGACGCTGCATCCCATCCAGATGTACTGGTCGATCTCGCCGGGCAGCAGCCCGAACGGAACGAACAACAACGTCGAGAAGGGCGTGTAGGTGTAGAGCAGTCCGTGGATGACCGGTGCCGTGTACAACGGCAGACCGGCTACCGCGTGCCGGGCACCGTCACGATAGACGTCGAGGTCCGAGCCACCCATGAACAGCCCGACGAACGGCATCCACGGATCGACCGTGACGAACAGCAGGATCACGGCCGCCACCGACACCGCCACGATCGCTGCAAACGCCGGCGCACGCACAGTGAGTCGCCGTTCGCCTGCTGGAGGTTCACTTCCCCGGTCAGGTGGATGTAGCTCTCGAACACTTTCCGCCACGACTACGCGCCCCTCCAGATTGCCGCCCAGCCCAACGCAAAGACGATGCAATCACAAAGTAACGAACAGGCGTGGAGCCTGCCTGCTGCGTTCCTTCTGACCGGGCCGGACCGCTGAACCGCAGATCGGCACATCTCGACGGCGCGTGACGTGAGAGACGACAATGCGAGGGCCGCCCGGCCCTGCGGCCGAACGACCCTCGCATCGATCTACGAGAAGTGACTACTCGGCGGCTTCCGCCAGGCGAGTCAGCAGCTCCCCGCGGTTCACGCGGGTGTCCTCGATTTCGCCGTGAACAGCGCCCTTGATGTCGTCCCTGCTCACGTCCGAGTCAGCGTTGTCGGCCAGGACTGCCACCAGATCGTCCTTCGACAGGTTCTGCAACTGCGGGGCGAGGTGCCCTCGGTAGCCCTCCCTGCCCGTGACCACGCCGTCGACCACGCCGCCCGTGCGCTCGAGCGTCGCCCCGGAGGTGAGAGCGATCGAGTTCAGGTCAACCTCCCACTGCTTGACGCCGTAGAAGGTGGTCACCGCCGAGTTGAGCGGGTCACGCGTCCACTGGGACAGCAGCATCTGCGCGCGCCCCAGATGGCTGTAGGGGTGAATCGACGGCGCGTACAGTGCGGGTGCCGTGAGGTGGGTCACCTGGGGCTTCGGCAGCGTCCACAGACCTTCCGGCCGAGGGGATGTCCGGGTGACGGCACCGATCGCGCCATCGCAGTAGGACAGCACGACTCGCCCGTCGATGACCTGAGCCGCCAGCTCACCGATCGCGTTCCCAGGAAGGGTCGGCATCAGGATCGGCGTGGTGTGGCCGCCCTGGCGCCACGCCCACACCCCGGCCGCATCGGCTCCCCAGAACTCGTAGGTCGACCGCGCCCACATCGTGGTCCAGTGCACGCGCATCAGATGGATGCCGCCACCGGCCCAGCGGCCCTCGTTGGTTCCGTAGATGTACACCCACGGCTCGCCCGGGAACATGATCATCGTGTTGTTCTGGAAGTGGCTCCACTCCCAGCCGTTCGGGAAGTCGAAGTTCACGTGGTTGCCCTCGATGTCCCACGTGCGATCCCAGTTCTCGGCATGCGGTTCGACCGACGTCCACATGCGAGAGTTCCACGTGGTCCACGATCCGCCGGGTGACGTCGGCTCCCAGTTCCGCACCCCGAAGCACGTCATCATGTAGCGGCCGTCCGGCAGATGGATGATGTCGTTGGGGATCTGCGTGACGCCGTCGTCGCCGCCGAAATGCACGTAGGGGATCATCTGCTTCGCGCGGGCTCCGCCGATGCAGTTGTCCCAGACGATGCCGTTCTCGATGTCGGCGTTGTGCTGCCGCAGTCCGACCGGCGACCGCCAGTCCTGATCACCGTGCCCCTCATCGGGGGTGTCGTTGAAGGTGTCGCCGAAGATCGTGATGGTGTAGCCGTGGTTGGTCTGGCCGATGAAGCCGAGGTCCGTCGCACGGAATCCGAACCGGGCCGTCTCGTCGTAGGTCAAGATCTTCTTGAAGGTTGCCAACGTCGTTCCTCCTTGCAGTTCACAGATCTGGGACAGATACGAACTCACCCGCAGGACAGGATGGTGACGGAAACGAATCACTACCGACCCTGGTGGTGATCAACACCGACTATGCCAGACAGAAGCGACATCTGTTGGGAATCAAACCTTTCGGCGATTCTTCGCGAGTGGCAGCCGCAACGCGCACCTTCCCCTTGCCGTAGTCACGTTCATAGCCACAGACTTTCGGCAAAACATCGACCACGGTCAGGCCCGAGATCAGCTCCTCGACGCCTGGTACCGATACGGAGAAGTCATCGAGGATCGCCGACGGCGCTGTAGGTGCTGTAGGTGCCCCGCTCTCACTCGAGGCGGTCTCGTTGGCCACGACGACACCGAGAGGGACCAGCGCCGCGACGGCGGCGACCAGGGTTCCTCGTTTGAACATGTTCATTACCACTGCCCGACTGCGGTCGTGTGAGTGGCCTGGAGTCGCATCAGCTGTCGGTCGATGTCGCCGCTGCTCAATGCTTCTGGGCGGTGGCCGACGTGGAACAGCCCGTCGGTGTGGGGGCAGGCGTACACGGCCAGTCCCTTCTCGCCGTGGTGCCGTTTGCGGACGGTTTTCGCGTCGGAGCGGGCGTGGTAGCCGCGGTGTCCGCACTTCTCACACCAGGTCCAGCGGGCGCTGGGGTTGTGGGCTCGGGGACTCATGCGGCACGTCCGATCTGGAGGTTGAGCCAGTCCGAGAGCCAGGTGATGGCGTCGCGGCCGGCGTTGTCGACGACGAGGTCGTTGTAGTTGGTGTGGGCCCCGGAGGTGAAGAAGGTGGCCGCGCCCAATCCTTCGCCGACCAGGGCGGTCAGGTCGTCGATGCCGTCGGACTCGGAGAGCTTGGTCAGCGACGTCGACAGCTTCGGCAGGTCGAGGGTTTCGGCTTGTGCGGTGATGCTGGTCGAGACGGACTTGACCTGGTTGCCCAGCAGGGTGGGGGATGTTTTGGTGGCCTTGCCGGTGAGCATGTTCACCGCCACCGAGGCGAGGTCGATACCGACGGGGATCAGCCGGCCGGTCTCGGCGGCGGCGCCGATCGGGTCGGGCAGCTGCCCGGGCGGGGGAACCAGTTTCTCGGCTGCGGCCCAGGCGATCTCCTGGATCTCGCCGACGATGTTCGCGAGTCGGATGACGTCGACGTTCGCGAGGATCGACGCGACGAGCGCGGCGATCTGGGTGCCGCCGGTGGGGTCGGGGATGATCGCGAGGACCTGCGAGACCCACTTCAGGTCGACCTCAGCGGCCATCTTCACCAGGGGGCTGAACTGGTTGTTCAGCTCGCCGGCGACCGCGTGCGCGGCGCGGACGTCACCGGCGGCGATCTTCTGCGGCAGCAGGTTCAGGTTGTTCAGGATGCCGGGCATGTCGAGCGAGGTCACGCCGGTGGCGACGTTGAGGACCTGGTTGACGATCACGGTCGGTTTGAGGACCGACAGCACGCTGGTTGCCGAGGTGAACACGTCCGGCGAGGTCACGGTGAGCGGCGCAATCTGGCCGCTGACGGTGTCGGCAGCGCGGGTGAGGGTCTGCACTTCCGGTGACGTCGCCGGCAACCGGAGCGGGTCGCCTCCGGACAGCTTGGTGGCGGTGTTCGCGAGCTTGGTGACCGTATCCAGTGCGCTGGTGAGGTCGGACTCTTGTGCGGTGGTGAGGATGTCGGAGGCGTTGCGTTCGGCGGTGCCGGCCGGGGCGGCGGCGAGGCGTCCGTTCGCGGCCGGGTTCGCGGCACCGGAGTCGAGCAGGTCCGTCAGGGGGGCGATCGACTTCGCGATCGATGTCGCGGTCGTCGCGACCTTCCGGATGTCGACGGTCGGCTCGGCGAGCTGCTGCCCGAGTGCAGCAACGTCCGTCCCGAGTCCTGGCAGGTCCGCGCCGGTGAAGTCGGAGGTCAGTGCCGTCGCGAGTTGGGTGTTGCCGCCTGCTGTTTCACCGGAGGCGAGTTCGCTGGGGCTCTTGGAGAGGATCGAGCCGAGTGAGCCGAGCAGCGAGCTCGATCCCTTCTCGATCGAGCAGTAGAGGTCGCCGGGCGAGCAGATCGAGGCGACACGGCCCGACAACGTGCCCATCCCCTGCGGCCGCGGATCGGCGATACCGGTGCCCGAGGTGCGTGGGCCGACGGTCGCGGCGCCCTTCGTGCCGGCGCCCGGGTCGGCGAGCAGCCCGACCGCGAGGACCCGGGAGGCGTCGACCGGACCTTTGCCGTTGCCGATCATCGCGGCGAGATCTCCTGCGGCGTCGGCGCCTTGGGAGTAGCCGGTGATCGTGAACTTCGTGTTCGCGCACGACGATGCGACTTTCGATAGGACCTTCTCGGACTTCTCGATCGCGTCGGCCTTGCTGTCGGCGTAGGTGTGTCCGTTGTCGAAGGCTCGGGCCATGTACGGCAGCGTGTAGATCCCCGCGGTGCGGCCGTGTTCGGCCGTCAGTGCGTCGGCGACCGGTTTGAGCATGCCCACCGGCTGGTTCGGGTCGGCGTCCTCGCTGGTCTCCCAGGTGCCGGGGATGAACAGGTTGAACGTCGCTGTGCAGCTGGTCGGTGCGGCAGCAGCAATCGCGGGGGCGGTCAGGGCGACGGACCCACCGGCGACCGTCGCGCTCGCCAGGAGCGCGACTACGCGGCGGGATCTCGGACGTCTGGCTGGCATGGGCACCTCGATTACCGATGGGGACACGAGTTCCTACGCTGGCCCATATCCCCGTTTTTCCTCAACAAGGTCCCCCCTTGTTTTCGACACTCGACAGGCGCGTGAACTGCGGAAACGTTGGTGGAACGGATTTTCCGTGCCGACGCGGAGAGGCCCCGCTCATCGCGGTGGCGATGGCGGGGCCTCTCTTCTGGTGCTGGGTCAGATCCAGTTGATGTCGATGCTGTCGATGGTGTCGAAGTGGAATCCGAACTGGTCGTTGTAGTGGTCGAAGCCCTTGTTTTCGGGGTAGTCGAGGGTGGCGTGGCGTTCGAGGATCGCGACGACGCGGGCCTGGTCGTCGTTGGCGAGGGCTGCGGCGAGTTCCTGCGACTCGGCGGCGGTGAACGGGGTGTCGGAGTTCGCGAAGTCGAGTGTGCGGGTGCGGTAGTCGTAGCCTTCGGTGTCGCCGGCGCGGACGTGGACGAGACCTTTGACTTGGATGACGGCCTTTTTGGGGGTGCCGTCGGTGTTGAGGACGCCGGCGGTCTTCATGGTGTCTTTCGCCTTCGCGGCCTTGAGTTTCGACTTCGCGTCGTTGCGGAGTTCGTTGGTTTTCCCGGACATGTACTTGCGCACCGACGACGGGTCCCGGCCGATCTGTTTCGCGACGGCCTTCACCCCACCGAGGCGTTCGATCGCGGCCCGGCGCTGGGCGAGTTCGGCGATCTTCGCGTTCGGGATGCGGTCCTGCTGCGCCCACCGGCGCAGGGTGCGGTCCGAGGGCTCCTTGGCGCCGGCGTCGATCGCGGCCTGCCGCAGGCCGTCGTTGCCGATCGACTCGCGGGCCTTCTTGACCGACACGGTCGCGGTCAGCCCGGCCAGCCCGGTCGAGGTCTGCTGCGCTTTCGCGACCCCGGCGACGGCGGCGCCGGCGACGTTGACCTTCGTGCCGGCGATACCGACCACCTTCTGCGGCACCGACGTCGAGCGTTTCTTCGGCAGATGCAGCGCCATCTACTCCCCCACCTCCTCGTCGTCCTCGGTGCTGGTGCTGTGCGCCTGCGTGATCGCGGCCCGCAGCTCGTGCGTGGTCTCCGCGGCGGCGAACTCGCAGATCATCTCGTCGGTCAGCTCGGTGTGCTTCTCGACGGTCATCTTGCCCAACGCGTCGCTGTCGTCGGCGATCTGCTGGCCGGCGGCGAGCAGGTACACCCACGAGTCGGTGATCGTGGTCAGCGGCCACCGCCCGGTCTCGCGGGCGATACGCATCGCAACGCGGCGGCCCCGCCAACGGCAGTGCGCGATGATCGCGGCCCGCCACAGCGGCTGGTGGTGGTGCTGCATGCGGGTCGCGGTCCACATGTCGGGGTTGACCATCCGGCCGATGTAGCCCTTGTAGCAGGCGCCGAGGAACCGTTTCATCGCCGCATCGTCGGACTCGACGGCGACAGCGCGGGCTTCGCGCAGGACCTTGGCCCACTTGTCCAGGACGCGGCCCTGCTGCGGGTACACCCAGGCTTCGGTGACGTCGAGGTCGTCGACGTCCAGGCCCATGCCGCCGTCGGCGACCGGTGCGCACAGCCCGTCGAGGCTGACGGTGGTGATCCAGGTCTGTACCGGCTGGTCGTCGCGCATCGCCGGGTGCGGCAGCGGCAACTTCTCCGGGAGCGCGTACTGCCCGGCGGCGGGCAGGGTGACCCGCCAGATCCCGAACGCCGGCTTGTCGGTGGCGGCCGCGGCGGCCGCGTCCGCCCCGGTCAGGTACTGCGGGGTGCCGTAGCCGAGGGACAGCATCCCGGCCGAGGCGAGATAGGCGGCGCGCTGGTCGATCGTGACCAGCTCGGCGATGTCGTCGAGGTCGTCGGAGTCCGGGACCCGCGCCCAGCCTGCGGCGGGCTCGAAATCACCGCGGGGGGCACCGTCGATCACCGGCATCGGGCCGGCGGTGTCGACGACGAGGCCCTTGCCCGCACGGGTGCGTTCGCGGCGGATCTTGTCCAGGACCACAGCCCCGGTGCGGGCCGGGGTCGGGCCGGGCAGCACCCCGAGATGCTGCGCGCACCACGCCAGGCGGCGGCCCAGCTCCCGGGCGGCGGGGGCATCGTCGTCGGGCAGGTAGGTGCCGGCCGTCGGGCTGCCGAGCACACCCATGTCCCCGATCCGGTTGCCCCACCCGAAGTCCTTGTTCCAGAACGTCCACACGTACGGCTCGAGGATCACGTCGACCATCTGGGTCGCTTTCCCGATCCGGCGGGACAGGTGGATCACGTGCCCGGGGTCGCCGCGCAGCTCCCACCCGGCCGCGATCAGCGGCGGCAGCGTCACCGAGATCGCGTCGTGCAGTTCGGCGACCGCACGCACCCGCAGCTGCTCGAGGTCGTCGACGTCGTCCTCGCTGCCCGGGTCGATCTCCCACCCGAGGTCGGCGCACGCGTCGACACCGACGAGCCACACCTGCGCGGGGCTGCCGAGCGGCTGGAGTGCCGCCCAGCCGATCAGCTTGTCGAGCTTGTCGATCGAGTCGACCGGGCTCGGCCAGAACTTCCCCGACGGGGTGGAGAACCCGGCCGCGGTCACGATCAGGGCGTGCCCGTCCGCGGCGGTGCCGGCCGGGAGCGTTTCCCACGGCCGCGGGGCGGCGGCCGTCTCATCGATCGTCTCGTCTGCCTTGAGCGGGGCGGGATCGGTCGTCGTGTCGGCGGCCTCGACCGTGGGGTCGGCGGCCGGTTCGGCAGGGGCGGGGTGGTCGTCGAGGTCGAACAGGGAGATCTGGTCGGGGGTGGTTGCGGGTTCGGTCATCACTGCATCACCAGCTCTCGGGTGGAGACGGCGGTGTCCTCGTCGGCTGTCAGTGCGAGGTCCGGCAGCGGGGGGACAGAGAACCCGGCGTCGCGGGCGGCGGTCTCGGCCTTCTGGTAGCGGCGCATCGCGGTGCTGGCGGCCACATGGCCGGTTTCCGCGGCGATCGCTGCGAACGACATCTCGGGGCTGATGATCTTCAGTCGCGCGGTCTCCCGCACGTTCTCGGGAAGCTCGGCGCACTCGTCGATGAACGCCAGGAGGTCTTCGAGGGTGTGTTCGGGTTCGTCGGCGGCCTGCTCGGTCTCCGGGTCGACGGTTTCCGGTTCGGTGTTGCGCAACGCGTCCGATACCGCTGTCTCGTCTCGCGCAACGGTCGGCGCAACGTCCGCAACGTCCGGCGCAACGTCTTCGGTGTTGCGCAACGCGACCGACTCGACTGCCTCGTCGTGCGCAACGGTCGGCGCAACGTCCGCAACGGTCGACGCAACAGGCTCGGGCATCGACGCAACGCCGGCATCGGACGGCAGCGGCAGCGGCTTTCCGTCGATCAGGAACTCGTACTCCTGCGGGGCTTCGTTCTCCGTGGACGCAATGCCCGTGTCCGAGGAGGCAACGTCTGCGGTGTCGTGCGCAACGAGGTCCGCAACGTCGACAGAGTCCGCAATCGCGCTGGTCACGAACTCGTCAGCCTCTCCCTGCACCGGCCGAGTGACCGACTCAACAGAGCGCTCCCACTCGGTCGGCAGGATCTCCGTCGCCGCGGACGCAACGTCAGTGGCAGCGAAATCGTGGCCATGCGCAATGGTCTCGACGTCGTGCGCAACGCCTGCGGTGTCGTACGCAACGACCTCATCGACCGACGCAACGGTGTCGTCTCCGGCGGCTACGGCCCGCACGAGGGTGTTGTATTCGGTGTAGGCGGTGCCGATGGCCTTGATGAGGATGCCGATGCCGTGGCTGAACGCGAGGACCAGCAGTGGCGGGATCACGGCGATGAGCGCGGCGGCGGCCGGGGTGAGCGGGACGAACCCGATGTCGATGCCGGCGGCGACCTTGCGCGCGGCTTCTTCTGCCGCTTTGTAGGCGTGGTAGGCGTTGCCGATCACGCTGATGCACACCACGGCGACGAGCAGGCGGACGAAGAACTTCTTGCCCTCGTCGCTGCCGTTGATCTTACTCAGAACGACCACGGCGATCGTTGCGCCGAGGATGGCGCCGTCGACGACGGCGGGGAGAATCCAGGCCCATTGCGCGGGCATGAGGGCCTGCGTTGCGAGGTCACGCAGCACCGAGAACGAGAGCGTGAACGCGCCGCCGGTGAGTCCGATCGCGACGAGGATCGCGAAGACCAGAGCGGCGATCAGCCCGTAGAGCTGGACTCGTGCTGCTCGGAGGTTAAGGTCGGTCATTGAGCGGGTGTTCCTTTCAGGGTTGGCCCGGTCACGAGGCCCTGCCGGGTACCAGCCGGTGGGGCCTCATTGCGTTGCGGCGTCCGGCGCATCTCTGGTGCGCAATGACGCAACGGTGCTGGTCGGCGCGTTGCGCAACGCTCCCATATTTCTACTTACTTCCCCTAGTGCCCATATGGGTTAGAGGGTGATGCCGTCCGCTGGGGGCGGGAACTCCTGGCCGCCGTTGTAGTCGGTCTCGAGGCGTGCGCACAGTTGCTCGATCGCCACCCGGATGAACATCTGCTGCGAGGTGATGCCGGTGCGCGGGCGGGTGTGCGCGAGGGCTGCGACCATCCGTTCCTTCAGGTCCACGTCGAGCGAGAGCAGGATGTCGGTCGTTGCGGCCTTGCGCTTCTTCTCCCGCGGCGCGGGGTCCGCTACCGGCTGCTGTTGCGCAACACTTTCGGGCGTTGCGTCACCGCGTTGCGCAACGGGTGCCGGCGTTGCGTCGCCGCGTTGCGTCGTTGCGTCGGAGTGTTGCGCAACGGGTGTCGGCGTTGCGTTCTTCTCGTCGTTCTTCATCGACTCGGCG
Organism: Prescottella subtropica; assembly: GCF_005434945.1. Lineage (GTDB taxonomy): Bacteria > Actinomycetota > Actinomycetes > Mycobacteriales > Mycobacteriaceae > Prescottella > Prescottella subtropica. The sequence goes on from NZ_SKCH01000018.1 coordinate 32,441, forward strand.
GCCTGCTCGAAGGTGTTGCGGCGCCGGGGTGCGGGCCGTTCGGGTTCGGGAATGACACTCATCAGTGGGACACCTTCTCCAGGATCTCGATGAACATGGTGTGCAGATTGCGGGCCCAGGCCGGCGGCTTGGGGTGCTGGTCGAGGCCCATGCCGACGGTGGTCAGCTTCGAGATGTCGGCGCGGTCCGGGATCGGGTGGCCGAGCAACGCGATGCCGTCGGCGGCCGCGTACTCCTTGAGGTAGTCGAGAGTCTTCGCGTGGTCGCTGCGGCGGCTGTCGAGCTGGTTGACGACCACTCCAGCGATCGGCAGGACCTTGTCCATGTACTTCGCGATGTCCTCGATGGCTTCGCGGATCGCGTCGAGCCCGTCGAGGGCGTCCTGTTCGGGCTGCACCACGATCAGGACGTTGTCGGCCGCGTAGAGCGCGCTGCGGGAGACGAGGTCGATCGCGGGCCGGCAGTCGATCAGGATGTGGTCGTAGACGCCGGAGACGTCCTTGAGGGCCCGCGCGAACGACATTTCGCCGCCCGGCTTGGTGCCGAGGCGGTCACTGACCGCCTGCAACTCGCCGAAGCCGCTGGGCAGGACGTGGATCTGCTCCCGCTTCGCGGCGACGATCGCGTCGCGCACCGGCATTTCGGTGTCGCGGTCGAGGACGTCGGCCAGGGAACCCGGGGCCGGGTCGCCGGCCGAGTATCCGGTCAGGTGCTTCGTCGAGTTGCCCTGCATGTCGGCGTCGACTATCAGGCAGGACCGCCCGGTCGAGGCGGCTGCGTGCGCCAGCCCGTTCGCGACGGTCGTCTTGCCGACACCGCCCTTCAGGTTGGCGATCGCGGTGATCGTCATTTCTCCTCCTCGCTCCCCATATAACCCATATGGGAAATTATATAATACTATATCAGATCAGTGCATGTTCCGTTTGCATAGTTGATCTTCCGGTATGTCACCTCATGTTGTCTACCGTGCACTGATCTTCACCTCGGTTACGTGAGGACAGATTAGATGCAGTTTGCACACATCACCTGCACTTATGCGCCATAAGCCGATCTAGGGCAATGGATGGCGAGGGCACATAGCCTGGGGCAATACCTCGACACCACGCAGGGGAGGAACCCCTAAGCAGTCGACGTGCGCGGCGTCGCGCAATGACGCAGGGCGGAGCGCGCAACACACCCACACACTTGCACTCCCCTATTGCCCATATGGGCAATAGGGGTCATAGGGGAGCGTTCTGGGTTCGGCCCCTCGGCGGTGTTGCTGCGGCTATTGCCGTAACGGCCGCGATCGTTGCATCGGCCGCGGGCGACGTTGCGCAACGGGCCTGAGTACCTGCGGCGGACCGTTGCGCAACAGGGCGGGGCGTTGCGTCGGTCTGCCGATCGCTCCGTGCTGGCCTATCTGCGGACAGCCAGGCTGGCTCGCGCCGACCCGTCCACGGTCACTCTGGTCGGGTCTTGACTACGACGGGGACGCGGTTGATTCCGGTCAGCCACTTCTCGGCTGACGGGTTGATCGAGGCCACGAGCTGAAAGATGTCGCGGGTTCTCTCACGCGTATCGGTCGCCAGCAGGTTCTCCATGTGGGATACGCGGTTCCGTAGGTGGTGCAGTCGGTAGACGCGCCAGAACGTCGTCTCGCCGTCGGAGTCCGCGGCGTGTGGAAACGCCTTTACCAGTGCCTCGTTCCACATGCGCTCGCGGTTGCTGTTGGTCGTGTTGTCGCCAGCGCCGGGATCGTGGTTGGGGAGGAGGTCTTTCCACAGGCCGAAGGTGATCTGAGCGAGAACATCGTCGTGGGTGACAGGGTGTCCGTGTCGACGGTGTTTCGAGTCCCGCTTGCTGGCGACCTTCGCGGCGAGGCCCAGTGCTTGGGTCCGCTTGCCTGCGCTCAGGCTTCGCAGTGGTGCGGCAGGATCGCTGAGGAGCCAACTCTGGGATGTTGCCAGTTGCTGCGTGTTCCATGTTTGCAGTTCTCGGTCCATCGCGTTCCGCAGCACGACCTCGGTCACGCTGAGCAGTTCTTGGAACGCGGCTGCCAGCTGCACGTTCCATCGGTAGAGCGCTAGTGCCCGCTTCTCGTTCTGGCCAGTCTCTTCGAGGTACGGGTCGAGTCGCGAGCGGTGGAGGCAGTCCACGATCTGTGCGCGATCCGAGAGTGCCCTGTGCATGCCAATACATTGACAAACCGAGCGGAACGTCTAGCATTTGGGGCGAGAAGGTGAGGACAGGGTCCCTCATCAACGAGACTGAGAGAGTCCGTAGGACGATATGCGCCTACGGGCTCTTTCTCATTTCTAGCGCATCAGACTGCTTCGATCACCGCGTTCACGGCATCCCGCAGACAGCTTCGGCACTGCGCTACTTCTGCGGGCATTCCGAGGAAGTAGCCCTGCCCAACCCTGTAGCGGCTAGAGGCTCTCTGCTGTTTCAGCGGCTACGGACAGTCAAGTTCGACCGGGACGGCCCGGTCACCCGCACACCTCGCTGCACAGCAGCACTTGCATCCTCGTCCAGGTGCACAGCCGTCGCGTCACCGGCGGAGACCCGTGCACGACCACTGGCCCGCACACCGGCGCTGTCGTAGGCGGTGACCACCGTGTCGTCGCCGGCGACGACGGTCGAGGTGTCACAGACGCTGACGACGGCAAAGTTCCAGGCGTGCACGACGCATTCGTCGAACGCGTGGACCGTCGCGTTGGTGTAGGCGTGAATCGTCACGCGCCCGGTGACCTCTACGAACGCGCTGTCGGTGGCGACGATCTGCACCCGGTCCGGTAGGGGAGCGGAGCAGTGGATACGGGCGGTCGAGTTGCCGGCGATCCGCAGTGTCCAGTGCTGGCCGGAGGCCCGCAGGTCTGCGTCATTCAGCTCGATGACGTCGTCTCCGGTGTCGACGACGATGAGCTTCGCGCCGGCAGCGAGCCGGCGGCGGACCGATTCGACGTCCCGGCTCACCTTCGGGGCTCGACGGTCGTCGATGCGGCTCACCCGGACGCGGGGATGCTGTGCGTCGGCTTGGGTCGGAGTCTTGCGCTTGCGGGTGGTGGTGCTCACGACATACCCGTCCTCTCATTGCTCAGCGGCCTGCACGGGATCACGAGCAGCGTATGCGCTGATCGCCCGCGGAGGTGGGACCTGACGGACGTCGACAGCTCGACGCCATTCGGCAGAAAACCTATCGCTACCTGGATAAACGACACGTCCCCTCCGGTGTGGATCATGCTGTGACCGCCTTGCGAGCAGCCAACTCGGCTGCGAACCGCTCTCGCACGGCCCGACGGTGCTCAGCGGACGCCGGGGGTCCCTGCACCGCCGCGTCTGTCGCCATGACCACGCGGCGGACGGCAGCCAGGCGGTGCGCGGTCGTAGACGGGGTCTCGCAGGCGGCTAGACGACCCGTGAGGGCGCGTTCGGTGGGTGAGGGGCTCGTCCAGTCGATCTGCCCTAGCCGCCACGCCACGAGGCGCAGAGGCGAGGTCATCGAATCCAGGGTGGGCCAGGACCAGCCCCGGGCCCGGCCGTCGAGATTCAGTGCGGTCGCGATGTCGGCACCGGTCCAGCGGGTGGTGTCGATACAAGCCTCGACCAGCAGGTCACAGACGGCCCCGATATGTGTGCGCTGCTCACCGACGACTCCGTTGTATCCGGTCACGACGTCGAGAGCGGGGATGCGATGGACCAGGTCCGCGGCAGCTCGCTGACGGTCGAGATCTCGGCCGTGTGTGGTGTGAAGATCCTTGCCCGCGGGCGCGTGCGCACGCGCTTGGTGATCTTTCCTAACGGAAAGAACACCCGAAAAAGAACCACTAGAGGATTGGGGTGCGGAACCGCGTGAACTGCGAGGACGTGAGCCAGCAGGTCGGCTGCTCGTCGGCGCCGCCTTGCGGCGGCGGGTCGGGACCGGCCGGGTGGTGCGCTCCGGAGCCGGCATCTCCTCGACCGCCCACCGCGGCGCCGACAGCGCCCACACGCTCGCGGCACCACGCTGAAGCCGGGCCGGGGCGTGACCGTGGACCTGCTCGTAGAGACGGGCCGCAGCCTCCCGCTCGACGGCGTTGAGGAGCTTGCCGCGGGCCTGCTCCACCCCGAGATCGAGAGCCAGGAGCACACGCCGGGTGCGCTTGAGCTGGTCGACGGACAACCCGGACCGAGTGATCAGGGTATCCAGGCATGCAGTCACGCGCCGGCCGGTCGACGATTCCGCGGCCGCGGCGTGCGCCGCGCAGCCACGGAGGAACGTCGCGGCAGCGATTCCGCACCGCTTGAGAGCGGCCTTGCCACGGTCGGTCGTCGTGACGACCCACTCGCACAGCGACAGCCAGTAGGCGCGGTTGTGCCAGGTCAGAATGTGGTTGGAGGCTCCGGGCTCGAGTGGGAGCGAGAAGGTGCGGCTGCCGGCGGGCTGGGCCTCGAGCATGCCGGTGATCGCAGCTTCGGCCAGCGCGGCGGCGTCGGCGGTAGCGGCCAGCGCGGCCGCCTCCTCAGCCTCGATCCGAGCGACATTCGCGACCGCGTCCGCGACAATGGCCACCCACTCGGCGTCATCGAACGGCCGGGGGAGAACAGGGTCGAATGCACTGACCTCGGACGACACGCCGAGAGCAGTCAGATTTTGGGTTGTTGAGCAAGATTCAGGGTGTGCAGTACCCTGAGACGTACCTTGCACAGGTAAGTCCCTTCGGGGAAACGCAGTAACCGAGTCCGAAGCTCTAACTTCGAGCTCACCCAGAGAGAGATCGTTCGGCTAAAACGACCTCTTTCGAGAGGGGAGGACCTGCTAAGTCCTCCACCGGATCTTCTGATGAAAACCCACCCCCACCTGGGGGTTTTTCTCGTTTATGGGCTGTTACTGCACTGTGAAATTAGCTATCTAGGCCGATCGATCAGTCACTCGGTCACACGCGTTCCTCCTCTCTCAGAGTCCACTCCAGCACCCCACATCTCACCACGTCCGGCCTGCCCGATCTGGGAGGCTCGCGTGTGACCAGCTCGAGATGCGACGTACATCGCGGAGTGAGTGCGCCCGCACGGCCCAGCAATGACCGATCGGGCGAATCCGGCGACAACCTCGATGTGCTGGATTGAGGCCGTCTCGGGGTCGGTAGCGACAAGGTCGACCGTGTCGATGAACGCCTCGTCGGCCGGCCGTGCCGGAGGAAGCACCAGCGGTCCGTGAGCGTCGACGAGGTCGTCCAGATCCATGTCATTGGGCATGCACTGCCCACTGACCAGACGCGCACGCAGCACGCCCTCGACACTCAGAAGCTCCCAGCGGCGGCCGTCACGATCGACGGCAATGATCTGGCTCATACGGCCCTCCACGCAGGAGGAGCGACGAGCCCGTACACCAGAGCGGTCGCGGTGTCGCCGAGTGGGGGAGCGGGCGTCATGCTGGCATCAGCTCGAAAAGGTGCAGCTGACGCGGCGACGTCGAGATCTGGATGGGCCGCGGCTCCGGCGTGGGGGTCGGGGCCGGGGTCTTGGGCGACGCCGGCTTCGAGTAGCCGCGCGCGGCGGCAAACCGCTCGATCCGGTCCGGGGGGATCTGTTTGCCCGTTCCACTGAAGAGCCTGCCGGCGATCACCTGCTCGAGGGGCCTCTCTCGGGCGGACCGGCGGTCCAGGAGGGCGGTGCACTGCGCCAGGATCGGGCAGACCTCACACGCCGCCATCGCGCGCCGCCACGGCTCCGGATCGCATCCGGTCACGGTCCAGCCCCGGCCCTTGCCTGCGCACAGCCCTCGTCCGGCGAGGGCGAGCGTGACGGGAGCCCTGCCGCGGGACTCGAGCTCAGCGGCGATCCGCCGGGCAGTGGGACATGAGCGGACCTGCGCGGTGCAGAGAAACCCGCAGCGGCCGCAGCGGCCCGCGCCGCGATGCTCGCGAGCCATCCGACGGAGAGCACTGGTCGAGTAGCCGCTCATCGAGGAGGACATACGCGTACCGGGGCCGCAGATCGACAACTCGCGAAGCGCCTCCGCCACCGCAGGACACAAGGGTGTGGTGCCGGTGTACACGGCGCCACACGCCACGCACGCGGTGCCGTCTGCGTTCTCCGTGTGTGTGGCCAGAATCGAGTGCTGAGCGGTACTGGCAGCGGAGTCGAGAGAGTCGACTGCTGCCCTACGTCCTGACCGGTCGGTTACTAGGCGCTGACCGCGAGCGCCATCTAACGTGTTCATCGCAGGTCTCCATCTGCTGCATCGAGGTCGGCGGGCTCCAACCCGCTGGTCTCCGGCTTGTCGGCTGCTCCAACAGCTGACTCGCTACTCACACGGTCCCCTGGCTGCTCCAACAGCCGGGGGACCGTTCACATCTGGCGGACATTCCCCGACCCTCCCTTCTACGCACTTCCGATCTATACATAGATGATCTATGAACTAACGTTCCATTGGAGCCGGTATGTGCGCATCGTAACGAGGGGATTGCACAGTGTCTAGCGATGAGGACTTTCCTGGTAGGGCTCACTCTGTGAGTCGACGAGTCATGCGCGGTTTTCAGCCCGAAAAGCTGGAGAAGGCTCGACGTGCTGCCGGTATCTCGCAGGCGGAGCTGGGTCGGATCGTTCGGATCAAGGGCGAGACGGTTCGACGCTGGGAGCAGGGCGGTTCGTCTCCCCAGGTGGACCTGCTCGCGCGAGCGGTCGAGGCGATCGGCGTCGCCATCGCCGACGTCGTTCACGTTCCTGAAGATGAGCGGTTCCCCGGAGACTGGCGTGTACTCAGAGGCTTGACTCAGCCGTTGCTCGGCGCTGCGGCCGGTGTCACCACGCAACTCGTGGGAAGTGTGGAGCGCGGCGAGATCACGTTGTCCGACAACCTCGCCAAGAAGTTGGCTGCTGCGCTCGATATTTCGGAGAGTGAACTTCGGGCCAGTCATGAGCGTGCGCGTAACCGGCCGGCTGGCACATCGGCGTGACACGCCCCCGACGTACCCACGCATCGTTTCTCTCCCTGAACGGAACGTCCTGTTTTGACGCCGCTGAGCCTAAAACCAAAAATTTACTATCGCAAGTTGCGTACGATACGCGCGATTGTCAACATGAAACGGCCAGTATGGGCCAACTCTGCCTTGGCGCAGGGCTACAGGACTGAAAGGTTGGACGTGCGATGAACACCAGCTTCGCTGACCGGCTTCGTCACCTCTTCGAGAACGTCCACCCGAAGAATCGCGGCCCCTACACCCAGACCGAGATTGTCGACATGCTCCGCTTCAGCGGCAGCAAGATGACCACCGGCTACATGTCGCTGCTACTCAACGGCAAGCGCACGACGCCCGGCATCGACACTGTCCGAGACATCTGTCGGGTGTTCCGAGTCCCTCTCGACTACTTCGGGGACGAAGAGACGTACGAAGAGGTCAAGCAGCAGATCGCCTGGATTCAGAACCTGCGCGATTCACAGGATCAGCGGGTCGCCGCGCGCACCTACGATCCCTTCCGTCGGCTTGCCAGCCGCGACGACGAGTCGTCTTAAACAATCACTGCGTAAGTCACTCCTGCCGCGATAGCCCCTGTAATCGCACCGACGATCACCTGGCTCTTCGTATGGTCTCCCAGTTGCACTCGCGACCAGCTGACCGCAACCGTCAACACGAGACCCAGCAGCCACCACGGTGACACCGCCAACGCTAGAACCACGCTCACACCCGCCAGTGCGCCCGCATGACCACTGACCTTCCAACGGAAGGCGCTCGTGATGACCGCGGCCACCGCGAGCGCCACCAGGCCCGCAGACATGAACGCAATCATCTCGATCGGTGCGTGGGCGAAGGCCATGATCAGCAGCCCGCCCATCGTGGACACCAGCAGACCTGCCATCAACAGGTGCCTCTCGCTGATCTTGGTGACGTGATGATCACCGATCTTCGACCGACGCATTCCCGCCAAGATCACGGCCATCGGAATGACGCCGGCGACCACCGCGACGAACGCGCCCCATCCAGGTGCACCGACAGCAAAACCGATCACCATCGAGGCGAAGATGTTGATGACCCACGGCGCGAACACTTCGGTCAGAACACGGGCAGCTACATCTACCGGCCGACGACTTTTCCGCACCTCAAGGTCGATCGTCACTTCAAGACTGCCTTTCGTTCGGTGCCCTTGATGGCGTTGTATGCGGCGCCCACCATGCAGGCCCACTCGGTATCGGTTGTCTCGGGATCGTGGAAGAAGCTGCTGTAGCCCAGACCATCAGCGACTCGGCCGGCGACGATCCATTCGGCGATCGCCGAAGCCGCGGCCTCTTGGGGCAGCGTGCCCTCGGTCGGTAAGTCGCTGAAGTCGACCTCGATACTGAGCGCGTCCAGCACCTCAGCGGCGCGATCATCAACACATTCGCTCGTGCTGGCGCCGGGCATCGACTCCCTGACGGCACCAGGCCACAGCTTCATCAGCTCGTCGCGTAGCGGCAGAATCTGCTGGAGCGCGGTCCTGGCGGCGAGCCAGTTCATTGTCAGGGCTACCAGGACTCCCACGGCGACGAGCAGCGCTCCGGTGGCCGCCAGTACGCGAGAGATCTCGAGTGGCGTCGGGGTCGGTTCCATCACCCCGTAGCGCGCGGCGGAGAGGTAGCCGATCCGTAGCGCGGCGTACACGGTGAGGATGGCCGCGCCCGGAACGATGAACATCAGTCCACGGCCGGTGACGGTCCGTCGATCTGCCTGCTTGACGGACACGATCGTCACCAACAGAGCCAGCAAGAACGGGTAGGCCATTCCCACAATTAGCCCCTCGGCGTACCCAGGCAGATGCGCGTACTTGTTGTCGAACTCGCGGTCGGTCACGCCCGCCGGCCACGGGGTCGCAGCGAAGAAGACGAAGGCCAGAGCCCCCGTCGTCACCGACATCGTGATGTGGAGACGGAGGAGCTTCTTCTGCTGGCCGTCCTTGCTCGTCACGGCCGTAAACCCAATGGCCGTACCTACGCAGATCCCGCAGACCATCACCATCTTCACAGCGTTTGGCATGCCCGGTCCGAAGGAGTCTCGAACGAAGGTCTCGACAACTTGGACGTTGAGCGCCTGGTGCGCGGACATACAGGCAAGAATGATGAAAGCTGCTGCAAGAGCCAGGGATCGAACAGACCACCACCGATAGATTCGGGTCGCCGCAGCGATCGCCAACACGATCGCAGTCAGTGCATTGATCAACCCAGTGCCTCATCGAGTCGGGACCTCACCGCGGGACTGCCATTCGCTCCGTTGGTTCCCCTCAGCCGCCTCAGCAGCAGACTGCCGAATGCTTCGGCGTCGGCTTCCTCGTCAGACCGCCGCTCATCGCTGCAATCGCGTTGAAGCATCAGGGTCGCGAGATCATGGCGGTCCGCTGGCAAGGCTTGCTTTGCAACGTCGAGCGCGGGGCGGCCCACATGCCCAAGGATAATGTGGCCGAGTTCGTGAGCGATCGTCCGATCCCGCGCATGGACCCATGTGGCGAAGCGAACCTCGTCATAGTCGGGGTGCCGCGTCCATTGACCGAACACACCAGACGGCAAAACATCCTCGTGGATCACCAAGCGCCTGCCTCGATCCCGGGCGAGAGCATCAGCAAGGCCCGACAGCGATCGAGCTTCCTCTCCCTGCGCGATGCGAAACAAGCGATTGACAGCGCGTGCGATCGCCGCTTTATCTGCTGCCACTTACTGAGCCTCCTGAACACTGGATTCCCCGGAAATCCGAGGAATACCGTAGTCGCTTCCGCCTGCCCGACGTTGAGGAGGTTGGCTGTGGGTGACCCTCAGCGGCACCCAGCTCGGCCGCTAGGCTCGAGCAAATGCCGACCAGACTCCATCCATCTCGCCGCGGTGTTGCCTGTGCAGCAATCGCAACCGGCGTCTTCCTTCTCACAGTGAGCGCGCTGGCGCCTACCTATGCCGCGGATCAGCTCGTGAAGATTCCGCTGAGCATCGAGGCTGAAACCGTCTCCACCGGTACGGCAGAACTTCTCGACGCAGCTGCTCTGGTGAAGGGCAAGCTACTCATCGAGCAAGGTGTTCCGATCACCGTCAACCAGCGCGTGACCGTCGAGGAACCTGCGGATGCGCAGATCGCGACCCTCCAATCTGGTGTCCAGATGACTCGGGATGACCGCAAGGGCTCGGCAGCGATCGTCAACGCCAGTGTCGGCCTATCTACCGTCGATCGGCGCACCGGCCTCGCGGTCGAAGACCCCATCGGATCCATCCAGTCCGAGCTCGGCAAGGCCGCCGATCCCGTCGCCTACAGCGGCCTTCAGTTCAAGTTCCCCTTCGACACCCAGAAGCATTCCTACCCCTACTTCGACACCACGCTGCGCGCGAGCCACGACGTCGACTATGTCGGCGAGGACGAGCTCGAGGGCCTGCCGGTCTACAAGTTCCACCAAGAGATCGAGCCCACGGAAATCAGCGGTCAGGTCACCATGCCCGCATCGAGCTGGGGGAGAGAAGGCTCGGAGCAGGTGACGATGAGGCGTTTCTACGGAATCACCCGCGACCTGTGGGTCGAGCCGGTCTCCGGCGCAGTCGTCCAGGTGCATCAGCACTACCGCCAGTACCTCGGCACGGCCGTCGACGACCCGAAGCCGACCACCATCATCGACGTCGCACCGAAGCTCGACGCACAAACCCAGAGCGAGCAGATCGCCTTCGCCAGCAAGTCCAAGCGAACCGTCCAGTGGGCCACCTTTTACGGACCCGCGATCGGCGCCGCTGCCGGCGTCGTCCTCCTCGTAGGGGGCATCTACCTCGGAGCGACCGCTGCCAGGCGCCGTCCGCCGACCGGGAGCCAGCCGGAGCCCTTGGCCGAGACGGAACTCGTTCTCGCACGCTGACCCATCCTCGTCACGGAAGAACGCCCGCACCAATTCATCTGGTGCGGGCGTTCTTTTCATAACTGAGCCCCAGGAAACGCTGATCTACCTGGCCAGACAACACGTCCCCTTTGGCTACTGTGCGCCCCGAAGCTCCTCGTACGCGGCCCGAGCGTCGGGGAGCGCCGCTGCGTACTCTCCGGCCGCCGTCGCGCCCTTCTTGTACCTGAAGTGTTCCTTCTCGTCGTATCCGCGCGGATCTGCACGCTGAACTGCTAGTGCGTAGGCGACCGGGTCGTTGTCGTCGACGGTCACTGTCGCCGCGACATCCATGAAGTTGTTGGTGGCGGCTGGGGTGGCCTCCGCGGAATCCGAAGCGCCGTACCGAAGTCGGTGCTCCCATCCGTAGATGTCGAGCTTGTTCCCGTTTCCTGCGATCCAGTTGGACTCGGCTTTGGCGGCCACCAGTGCTGCGAGAACCTGATCGGGGGTGCCGCCGCGTTGCTCGACGGTGTCGATGATCTGCTGAACGTAGAACCGCTGTCTCTTGCTGATGAAGTCATCCGAGTCGTACGGGGATGCCGGCGCGGTGGTCGTCGGAACTGTGACGGTGGGGGAGGCCGCGGGGGCGTCGTCGCTGCCGCAGGCGGTCAGCCCGATGGCGAGCGTGGCAGCGATCACGGTGGCGGCGAGGGTCTTGCGGTTCATCGGTGGTGCTCCGTTCGGTGGAGGGAAACGGTCGGGGTCAGTGTCGGATCTCGTCGACGAGCCAGCGGTCGCCGTCGCGGACGGCGGTGACCCATACCGTCGTATCCGGTGTGACCGGCTGGGTTCGGCTTCCGGTGACTGCGGTCTGCTTGATGGTCACCACCCGCTGGACGACGGTGTCGGTGTCGGCAGGGCATCCGGAGCACTCGACGGTGACGTCGGCGATGACCTTGGCCTGTTGCTGGGCCCACTGCCCCCACTGCACGCTCTGCCCGCGTTCGGTGCGTGCGTCGATGATCATGCGAGCAGCGAGCTGGTCGGTCAGCCAGTCGCGGGCCCGGCCGTAGGCGTCGTTCTGGGTGGCGTCGGCGGACGGGTACCAGGTGTAGATGACGGTCAGGGCCTGCCGGATGGATTCCTCGGCATCCCGCGAGGACGCGGACGGCTCGGTGACATCGACATCGACGTCGACATCGGTCGACGGCGCCGCGGGGACCGGCGGGACGGTGGAGCTGGTGGTCGATGTGGAGGCAGCCGCGCCGTCGGTGCTCGTGTCCGTGCGGAGGAACGAGTAGGCCAGTACGGCGACGACAGCGGCGACGAGTGCCACGATGACCAGCTTGCGTGCCTTCATTTCCACTCCTCCCGAACACCCGAAATCGGGCTATTGACCAGGGTAAACGACACGTCCCCCCGGAGCCGAATGGGTGGTCGCCGGCGGTGGGCGTCGGGGAGGCGCCGGCCATGCGCAGCCGACACGGGACGCCAGCCGAAGGCCACCGCGGAGAAGGAACAGGCGGTGAGCGCGAGACCACCGCTCACCGCCTGAAATGCCCGTTTACCTGGTGTGATGACACGTCCCTACATGACGCGACGAGCCTTCATCTCGTCCTGCAAAGCCGATTCCTTCACGACGTCACCGGTGGTCGGAGCATGGACCATCTGCCCACCGCCGGAGTAGATGCCCACGTGCCCGGGCCCGTTCGGGCCCCAGCCGCCGAAGACGAGGTCCCCGGGGCGCGCTTGGTCGAGGGGAATCTCGGTGCCGACACCCCACTGCTGCTCGGAGGTACGGGGGAGCGAGACCTTCCCGGCACTGGCCGCATGCACCGCATACGAGGTGAGTCCGGAGCAGTCGAACCCGCCGCTGGTCGGGCCGCCGATCCCGCCGCCGCCCCACACGTACGGGGTGCCGAGGTATTCGCGTGCGGCGGTGACGACTTGGCCGCTGTCACCGGACGCCGTGGGGACGAACTGTCCACGCGAGTTCGGGTTGGTGAAGGCCGCGCGAGCCGCGGTGATCTTCTTGACGTAGTTCTGCGTCTCTCCGTAGGGCGGGATGCCGCGGTGCATCTGGACGGCGCCCGGGCCCGCGTTGTAGGCGGCCAGCGTCAGCTCGATCGGGTCCCCTGAGATCGACGAAACATCCTGGTAGAGCGCGCACATGAAGTGTGCCTGGGACATCACCGCGTCGGCGATCGAGTTCGGGTCGGCCTTGCCGTCGTCGTCGTAGTCCTTGCCCCAGGTCGCCCAGGTGCCGGGCATGAACTGCGCCGGGCCCAGCGCGCCGGACGGGGAGACCGGGGCGTCCTTGCCGTAGCGGAAGTTGTTCTCCTGTTGAAGCTGCGCCGCGAGAAGTGGCGAATCGATCTCGGGGCACACCCCGCCGGCGCGGCGCAGCCACGGCTCGAACTCGGCCGGGACGGTCCCGAACGCCAGTTCGCCGCCGCCGGCCATGCCGAAGCCGGAGCAGTCGGCCGTGGACCGGGTGGCCGCGACCAGCTGCACGTTGCTTCCGCTGGCGGGGGAGGGGTCGAGGAATCCGCCGCCGGTGCCGTTCTGTGTGGCGATGTCCGGCAGCAGCGAGACAGGGTCGATCGCGGTCCCGCCCTGGAGGCGGCCGCCCTGCCAATACTCGAAATGCAGGTGCGGACCGGTCGATCCGCCGGCGTTGCCGATGTCGGCGATGTGGTCGCCGGCCTTGACCTGCTGCCCGGGCGTGACGTGGATGCCGTTGGCGAACATGTGGCCGTAGACGGTGCTCACGGGCTTGCCGTCGACGTTCGAGTCGATGACCACCCAGTTCTCGAACCCCACGCCGGGGCCTTCACCCGACGATCCGGCCTTGACGACGTTGCCGTCGAGGGCCGCGAGGATCTTCGTGCCGACCGAACCGGCGAGGTCCGCGCCTTGATGCTGGGCCCCGCCACGAGGGCCGAACCCAGAGGTGTAGGTCGTGGTGCCGGTCTCGACCGGCATCCGGATCGGCCCGGACGCCACCAGCTCGAGATCGTCGGCGATCGAACTCGACCGCTCCTTGTCGCCGGGAACCGTGCGGCACGGGTCATTCGGAAAGACCGGCGCCCCAGAGCACGCGGAGGTGCCGATAGCGATCGCGGCGGCGCCGGCCAGCAGCAGCGCCCGACGAGCGCCGCCGCTGGTCACCGTTCCCCCGGGATCGGGGTGTCGAGATCCGGGATCGGGATCGGGCCGGTCACCGGGACAGGGCTGGAGTCACGGCTCGGCAGATCGTCGTCCTCATCGAGGTCGACGGTCGGTTCCGGAGTGGTCGACGTTGCAGAATCCGTCCCCGAGCGAGACGGTTTCGCGGCCGTCGACGTGGGTGCCGCCGTCGTGGTTTCCGGCGTCGATGTCCGCGGAGCCTCCGTGGACGCCGGCGGGGCGATCGCCGCGACCTTGGACAGATCCAACGTCGGCAACGGCGTACCGACCACCCACCGCTTGCCCCCAGCCTTCTCCTCGACCGTCAGGGACAGCTTCATGTCCCCGGCCTGCGTGGGGACCACTACCTGCACACCCTGGGCGCCTGCCGGCCCGTCGACGAGAGTGCTGACCGTCGGTCCGGTGATGACGACCGGAGTACGCGGACGGGCCGCGATGATCGTCTCGCCCGGCCGGTCGACGGTGTAGCGGCCGAGAGTGCTCGCCCACTTGCTGTCCGAGGCCGTGGTGTCGACGAACGCATGCGCGTACGACATCGCGGTGGCCGGCGCGCTCGACGCCACCCACGCCGCGGATTTCGCTACGGCCAGCGATTCGGAGACCTCGTCGAGGTCGTAGCTGATCGTGTCGGTGGTGGCCACAGGCTCGGCCGTGCTGTCCGCGCCGTCCGCGGCCGTTGCCGGGGCAGGAGTTTCCCCGAAGGCGGCGCCGACCGCGAACAGCACCACCATGACCCCGACCACCGTGATCGCCAGGTTGGTGCGCGAGTAGAGCACCCACCGGCGGATCGGTGTCAGAACAGGATTCGTCGTCATCGGCTGTACCGGTCCCCTTCACGCGTACGCGGCGCCGCGGCCATCCACACACGGGCGTTCTGATCAGGTCTGATCGGCGACCGGCGCGGCGAGGAAGTCGTCGTGTCCGCACTGTTCTGGCCACGTGAAGGGGAGAAGACCTTCATCGGTGCGATAGCCGAGCGGTCACCGCCGTCCCACTGTTTCCCGACGCTGGCGCTGAGCAGTTCCTTGCGGGCCCGGCGTTCCTGGACCTTGGCGTCGGCCTCGTCCTTGTCGAACCGCTTCCACGCAGTCGCACCGGATTTGGCTGCCTGATCGGCATCCTTGGCATCGATGCCGCCCTTGCCTTGGGCCATGTCCCGGCTGGCCACGGCCGCGATGCCGGCGATACGCGCGTCGCGTTCGGCGACCTGCCCGAGTCGGTCGGCGCGCCCACCCAGCTGCGCCTTTCGAGCAGCGGCCCGGGACTGCGTGAGTGCCTGCTGTCGCTGGTTGTTCAGCGCACGGCCTTCCGGTCGCGTCGCGGTCATTCCGTTGCCTTGGTCCTCGGCGACGCCGTCGTACGGGCGCCGGCGGTTGAAACGATCGCCGGCCTTGTCGGCAACCTTCCCTGCGGCAGCTCCGGCCGGTCCTCCGACTGCGGCGGCGGCCGCGGTGAACGCCTTGCGTTTGATCGCCTGTTTCGCGCCGCGGGCCTTGCGGTTGACCATGCTCGCGGAGTTCTGGCTGAACGTCTGGGACATCCTCTTGAACGGCCGCATGATCGCCCAGCACACGACGGTCAGCAGGATCATGAACCAGAGCCGCCAGGTGCCGTCGACGTTGCCGTCGTCGTTGACGTACAGCTGCACCAGCGCCATCAGATAGAGCGCGACGATCACGGAGGCGGCGACGCCCCACATGTAGGCGGTGCCGAGCATGCGCATGATCCGGGACAGCCAGCCGCCGGAGGCGATCGCGATCGGCACCCAGATCGGGGCGAACAGGATCGCGAATCGGATCGCCAGCAGCGCCACGAGCTTCAGGATCGACGCGCCGATCCACAGGATCGACGGCATCGAGAGCTTGATCATGGCCAGGAACCCGGTACCGATGCGCCCGGATTCCTTGCCCTGGAACTGGTGATACGAGAGCTGGTAGTCCTTATCGAGGTCCTCGACGATGTCGCGGAACTTGTCGGCCTTCTCCTCGGCCAACTCGGCCTGAGCCTTCGGGTCGTCCTTGACCCGGGCCTGCTCCTCGTAGGTGAACGCCAACGCATCCCGCAGTTTCGGTCCGAGCCCAGCAGGGTCCAAGGTCGGGTAGTTCTGGCCGAACCAGCCCTTACGCCAATCGTCGAGGAAGATCTTGTCGATCAGCACGTTGCGGGGATCGGTGGAGCCACCGGCCAAGGTGCCGCCGTCATCGCCGAACGAGATCGAGAAGATCTCGCCCTGGGTGTCCTTGATCAGCCACCCGAACGTCTCGTCGGCCACCTGGACCGCCTTCTGCGGCGCCCCGACCATCAATGCCCCGAGAGCCATCCCCGCCATCGCGACCGCGGAGGCTTTCGTGACACCGGCCGTATCCGCCTTGAGCGACTTCCACAGGATGATCGAGGCCACTACGACCAGGCCGATACCGAGCCACTGCCCGTAGATGCCGCGCATTCCGTCGCTGATCGAGTAGACGATCCGATCGAAATGCCCGAGCGCCGAATCGATGCCTTCCGCGGCAGCCTGCTGCCCGGTCTTGGTCTGGTCATCGAGCCAGAACGCCGCGGCCGCCAGCGACTTGCCGATCGTCATGAACGTGTTGCCGAGTGTGGTGTCCCCGACCGCGTCCGGAGCCCGCACCAGGTCCGCGCCGCACCCGAGGTCGTAGGTGTGCCACTTCAGGCCCGCCCACCCGTACGTCTCGTACCCGGTCCCACCCGCGCGGGCCGGCCGGTCCGCGGAGTTCGAGTCGAACGTCGTCTCGATGACCTCGTTCGGGAACTGCGGTGTCGGGACGTCCTTGCAGTCGAACCCGGCCGACGCGACACCGCTACCGAGCCCGACAACCGACATCGCGGTGAACATCAGCACCGCCAGAACACGCCCCAGAAGGCTCGCACGCCGCCCGAAACGGTGTGCCGTAGACGATCGTGTGGATTGTGCGGCTTCTCGCCGCAGAAGCCTCATGCCGCACCGCCGCGGGTCGCGCGGGAATCCAGTGCCTCGAACACGTGCGCCAGGTGCACGAAGTGCGTCCAGTCCGAACGGATCAGCTCGATGTCGTCGGCCATCTTCACGATGAACCGGCGCGCCTGATCGAGGTGCTCGGTGTCGGTGTCCTCGTCGAGCGTGTCCTCACCGCCGCCACCGAGACCGGCGAGCAGCGACTCGTAGCCCTCACCGGCGGGCAGGTTCAGCAGCTTCAGGGCGCCCTCGATCGCGTGGGCGTTGCCGCCGAGATCACCGATGATCACCTCGTACGTCAGTGCCGACTTGTCGTCGCTGCCGTCGACACCGAGGTAGTCGTCCGGCAGCTGCGAGCACACCAGCGCACGCACCTTGAACTTGCGGCTGTCACGCGCGATCCGCAGGTTCAGGGTGCGGCCGGCACCGGTCTGCTCGAGGTACTTGTTCTCGTCGAGGAACAGCACCTTGCGCTCCCAGCGCGGCAGCTCGTAGATCAGCCGGTTCGCCATCCACGCGGCCATGTGCATCAGCGGGCCGGCCATCCGCTGCTGCGGCGTCCACTGAGACGGGTCGGTGCCCTCGGGCGGAAGCTGAAGGCCCGGCATCGTCAGCACCGTCAACCGGATGCCGTCGTTGACGACGTCGTCGGCGTTGCCGGTGCTGCCGCGCTCGGGGAACAGGACACGGGCCTCGGCCAGATCGGACATCATCGTCAGGTCCTGGTGGACAGACCGTGCGCAGGACCGCAGATCGACGTTCTCGTCCTGGGTACCGATCTTCTCGATCGCGTCGAGAACTTCCCGCAAGTTGTGGTGCCTCTCGCCGCCGACCATGTTCGCCGCCGTCTGAAGGACCGTCTCGGTCCATTCGTGCTCGAGACGGGCGGGCGTGAGCATCATCTTCAGCACCGACACCGCCACCGAGATCCGCTCCGCCTCGGCCGCACGCAGATCCGCCTCGTACTGCGCCTGCGCGGCCGCGACCGGATCGGTGTCCTCGGCGTAGTCGGCGCCGGTCGGGTCGTACTCCGGATCGGTGCGACGCGGATCGACGATCACCCGGTACGGATTCAGCGAGCCCGGACGGGACGTGCGACCGGTCAGCGCCTTCACTTCGGCGATGCCACGGAACTCCGGGAGCTGCGCGAGCTTCTTCAGCGGTCCCGACGGGTCGAGCACCACGCCGTAGGCGCCGGCGCGCACCGCTTGGTAGACGAGCACGCCGGCGAGGAACGTCTTGCCCGAGCCCGGGACAGCGACGATCGGTGTGAGGCCGGACTTGTGCTTGGACTCGTGCGCGGCAAACAGGTTCCACACCGCGGGCCGCGGTGCGATCGACGCGGTCTGACCGATCACGACACCACGACCATCACCGATCCGGTCGCCGACGGTGCCCATGCCGGCCGCGAGCGCTTCGACGTTCATCCGCCGGCAGTGCGCGATGTTCGCCAGCGGCTCGCCGGGGATGAACTCGCGCAGCAGCTGGTACTGGCCGTGCTCGTGTTCGAGGCGGATGCGCGGCGCGTACATCTCCTGCAACAGCGAGACCTTTTCCTTCGCCTCCTCCGGCGTCGAGCCGACCACGAGAACCCGGTAGAAGCCCTCGGTGCGCACCGACAGGCCCGAGTGGTCCTCCTCGATGTCGGAGATGACGCGCTGAGCGATCGCGTGCTGCTCGGCCAACTCCTGCGGCGGCACCTGGTCGTGCTCGACGGTGTAGTGGTCGAACTGTGCCTCGATCTCCGCGGTGCGGCGACGCAGGTTCCGCAGCGTCTGGGCCTTGGTCTTGAGCTGAATGCGCTCGGACCATTCAAGTGGTTCGCCGGACGGGTCACCGACCACCTGCCAGGGGAGCATCTTCTCCGGGATCGGCAGCGGCGCCATACGCCCGACCGTCAGCACGATCGCGTAACCGGTGTAGTCCCGGCCACCGACCTGACCGTGCACGGTCGTGTAACCGTCGCCGGGGGTCAACTCCAGGTTCGCCAGGTCTTCGAGCGCGGCGACGTCGGACTCTTCCCAATCGCCTGCACCAGAGATCACGCCGTCCGCATCCAACGGCAGCCCGAGCGTGGCCGAACGCAGCAACAAGTAGTCCATCTGCGCCGGGGTCGCGGGCCTGGCATTCACGCCCTGACCGGACAGGTGACGCTCGATCGTCGCAAGGTGATCGGCGATCGCCTTCTGCTCGTTCAAGTGCGCATCCCGCGCCCACTGCTGCACCAGCTTCGCGAACCGACCGAGCAACGGTGCATCGACGACCGGCACCAGCCACTGACCGACCCAGTCGAGGCCCTTCGCCATCATCGAGCGCGGCGGCAGCTCCACGCCCCAGTAGCGGCCCTTCATCGTCGGGTTGCCCCACAGCATCGCGTGCTGCTGACCACGCAGATAATCCGCCCACGACAGAGCGCCGGGAACGTCCGCGATCGGCTCGGCCCACTCGTCATGCTTCTGCGCCCACTGGCGCACCGGCCACGGCGTGCGCACCAGCCGGCGATGCAGGCCCGTCACGCCGGACTCGGCGAGGTTCGCCAGAACCAATCCTTCGTTCTGGATGTAGCGGCGCTGCTTGCCGACCGGGCGCATGTTCCACGGGCCCGGCTTCTGCACGAACCACGCGGTCGACTGCTGGCGCGTGCGGGTGACGTTGCCCTCCACCCCGACCAGCGCAAGGCTCACGGCCTTGCGTTCACGCTCGCTGCGCTTCTTCGCCGCTTTCGCCTGCCGCGTGAACTCGGCATCCGAGCCGGAGCGATGACCACGCTTCTTCTTCCGCCGGCCACCCTTCCCGGCCGGTTCCAGCCCCACGTCCGGGCTGGGCGCGGCCGGCGGCACAGCGACAGGTTCGGGAGCCTGCGACCACGCCAGTTCCTGCGGGGCGACCGGCGCGGGTGCAACCGGTGCCGGCGCGCCGCGGTTTGCTGCCATCGCCGCTGCCCACGACGGCGGCAGCGCACCCGGCGGAACGACAGCCGGTTCGGGCTCGTCGAAGTTCGGATCGAACAGCGCAGCGATGTCGTTCTCGGACTGCATGGTCATCGGGGAAACTCACCTTCGATCGGAGCGGTAGCGGGCGCGCTGCGCTGGGCGCGGACAGTGGCAGGAATACGAAGCACGACGGTCTGACCGGGCTTCGGTGGCCGCGGGGCGTTCAGGTCGTTCCACGCGGCTCTGAACACCGACCGGATCGGGCGATCAGCGTTGACGACCTTCGTCACGCGCGCGGTCAGCACCACGGTGATCAGAACCATCACAAGCAACGATCGGAATCCGAGCGGGACGTGCACGATGGCGCGGGCGATGACGAACACCGTCACGAAGATGGCGACACCGAGACCGACTGCCGCGTACCGCAGCCGGAACGGGAACGTGAAACCGGTCGGCCCGAGGTAGTGCCGGTCCACCCGGTGGAGCAAGTCGTCATTGTCGATCACAGTCGGCTTCCTTCGATCGTGAGTCGGTGATCAGGTGCAGCGGGGTCAGACTTGGATGCCGATGAGGCCGAGCATCCAGTTGCCGATTCCGGTGGCCGCGTTCTCGTTGCTGGCGATGGCGAAGAACGCGATACCGACGAGCGAGAGGCCGCCGACGGTGAAGACCTTCGACAGGTTGCCGCGCAGACCGCCGACGAGAACCGCGCACGCGACGAGCGCAAGGATCGTGAAGACGATGTTGTCGCCGATCCAGTCGCGCACACCCCGGGTGTTGACGTCGGTCGACTGGGCCAGAACGTCGACACTCGGATGCGTGAGTGCAAGATCGACGACGGTTGACGTGAGGGACATGAGGTTTCTCCATCGCTGAGAGTCGGGGAGGGCACCTGAGAAGTGGTGCAAGCGACCGTAAGTCGAGTCCGCGATTTTTCTCAACGAGGTACCCCCTCGCATGCACCTGTCGCGCGTGTGCTGTGCGCAGCTGGGACCATCCGGCGTCGATGCACGCAGAGGCAGGTTTGGTGGACGTGTGTGCTGAGCCGATGCGCACGCGGAAGTCGGCGGTCCAGTGACGTTGCCTACGAACCCCGTTCGAGATACCCGGTACAGACGTGGTTGCGCGGCGCCGGGACCACGCGGCCGGATCGCGGTGCGCACACGCGGATTCGATGCGGCTCGCTCACCGCCGGGACGCGCACGCTCTTCACGCAGTCGGATACGGCCCCGGAGGCGGCCTCCGCGGCAGGTGCGGGAGGCGGTGCCGGTGCAGCCTGTAGGACCTGGGTGCATCGGGGTGCTGAGATCACGCGGTCGGCAGCGGTGGAAAAGGGCGCCGGATTCGGCGCCAGAATCAGGCGGCAGAATCGAGCGCTCGAATCGACCGGCCCGCGCCCACCCCCCTTACGGGGGGCACTCCGCCCCCTGGGACTTCGTCCCAGGGGGCGGAGTGTACATCCAGAAAACGCTCCGCGCCAACGCTATTCACAACCGCCCAGTTCGCGCGCTATCTGAAGCGCTCCGCGACCGCTGAGTATCCGCCGTGGCGGACGGTTGCTCGTGGCGGTGCTCCGACCGCTCGTCCGGGCGGTCCGCGGGCGCTGTCCGAACCGCTACGCCGACCGCTCGAACGAGCGGTGGACACAGTGCCAGGCAGAGCGGTGGATCGACCGCGCATCAGTGCGCTGCAACGAACGCTCAATCGAGCGCTGAACGAACCGCTCTCACGCGAGATCCGGGCAGCTGATCGAGCGCTCGTAGTCAGCGGCACGGCAGCGATCCGAGGGGCGTGTGGACCGCGCGCTGTTCCCGCGTGCTGTCCAGCGGTCCCCGCTGCCGAGTTCGACGCACAGCGGGAGGCGTTGCGCGAGACTGCCGTTCGGTCGCGGCAACTGAAACCGCTGCGTAGGGGACCTGCTTGAGGAAAAACGCGGTTCTCTGCCAGTGTTCTTGTAGGCGCCTCTCCGACGGTGTCCGGAGAACATCGACACCAACGAAAGGCGTAGGCGGTGAGTGGAAATCACGACCCGATGAAGGACTGGATCGTCGCGGCATGGCGCGACATCTTCGGTGATTCCGGCGACGGTCGCAGCAAGCAACTCGGCGAAGACGGCCGGCCGACGCAGATCCGCCGCTTCACGCCGCTGTCCCCGTTCGCTGCTGTCGTCGCGGGTGTCTCCGTGTACGCGCCGCGCATCGCGGACGCCGCGGCCGGCAACGAGGCGGTCGTCGACGCCCTGACGACCCTGCACGGCTACCGGGTGCTGCTGATCGTCGTGACGGTCGTTCTGGTCGTCGGTGACGTCGTGCGGCACCGCATGCACAGGTGGTCGCAGATGCTCGAGTCGATGGTGCGCCAGTCCACCGGACACCTGCCGAAGAAGATCACCGTCGCCGCGCCGACCACACGGCTGGCGTTGCGCCGCGCCACGATCAAGATGCACCGCGGAACCGTGATCCGGCCCAAGCAGTTCGAGGAACTGGCCCGCGCCGTCGAGGATGCGTTCCCCGCGGCCGGTGAGCAGGAGGTCAAGGTCCGCCACGAGGCGCACCACGACCGCATCCTCGTCACCCGCGAGACACCGGCACCCGATACCCGCTCGGATCGTCAGAAGGTGCTCCAGGAGGCGATCGACGACACCTCGATCTTCAAGGACCCGAAGGTCACCGTCGAGAGCGTCGACGAGGACGGCGTCGAGACCGGCTACCGGATCACGTTCACGATGTCGATGAACGCCGGCGCAAGTGGTTTCCAGATGAAGGTCGAGGAATCACTCGCATCGCTGGCCGGCGAACACGAGTCGGGCCGCAGCTGGACCACCGACTGGTACCCGGACAAGGGCTACCTGATCATGCGTCTCGTCGCCCCGATGCCGACCCGCGTGGACCACCCGCTGGAGCTGGTCGACGAGAACCTGCGTCACCTCCCGTACGCGACCGCGGCCGCCGACCGGATCATGTTCTGGGACGTGTCCACCAGCTCGAACAAACCGCACTGCCTGATCGTCGGTCCGACCGGTGGCGGTAAGACGTCGGTGATCCGCACCCTGCTTACCGAGGCCGCGCGCCGCGGCATCCCGTTCGTCGGTGTCGATCCGAAGATGATCGAACTCGACGGCCTCGAGGGCTACCCGGGGTGCGGGGCGATCATCTACGACGCGCTCCGCGCAGCGATGTTCGTGCGTGCCCTGCACTCGGAAATGACTGCCCGCAACACCTACATCCACGAGATGAAGATCGAGGGCTCGCAGCTGCCGCTGATGATCGCCGTCCTCGACGAGTTCTTCATCCTCTCCGGCAAGTGGCAGCGCCTGATGAAGACCGGCGACGACGAGACCAAGGAACAGCTCAAGGAACTCGACCCACTCGGCGCGTGGGCCGACCTTGCGGTGCTCGCCCGTTCGGCCGGCATCCGACTGCTCCTCGGCGTGCAGCGTCCGGACGCGTCGCTGTTCGGTTCCTCGTCCGGCAACGCCCGCGACAACTTCGGCACCCGCATCAGCCTCGGCAACCTCTCACAGGACGGTGCGCTGATGCTCTGGGGCGACTCCACTGTCGGCCGCACCGTCGACACCTCCGTCAAGGGCCGCGGCGTCGCGCTCGGCGACGACGGCAACCCCGTCGACGCGCAGATGTGGTGGACCCCGAACGTCGACCGCCACCCGAACAAGTGGAACCAGCTCTCCGAGGGCGAGAAGGCCATCATCGACGGCCTGCATCCGACAGAAGCGCCGGCGTTCACCTGCTACTCGACCGAGCTGGCCAACTTTATCGAATCCGAACGCGCTCTGGCCAAGCGGGCCCGCACCCACGGCCGCGCTCTCGAACCGGTCGTCATCGGCGCCGACACCAGCGACGACGACACCACCCCGAGCGCCCCCGCACAGGCCCCGGACGCGTTCGTCAAGCCCGAACCCGCACCGGTCATCGACGACGACCTCCCGGACGTCATCCCCGCCTCCGCCGTCGAGGCCGGCATGACCGTGCTGATCGATAACGAAGACGGCGAACTGGTCCCCGTCACCGTCGACGCCGTCGATGTCTCCCGCAGTGCGGACGGCACCGTGACCGAGACCGTCCTGACCGTCGGCTCGGGCCGCGTGAAGACCCGCATCACCTTCGATGCCACCGGCGTCGTCATCCTCCCCGAACCCGACCTCGCAGGAGCGTCCGCATGACCACACCGAGTCACCCTGCTCCAGCCTTCGCAGCGTTGACCGAGGCAGCCATCGCCCAGCACTGGGCATCGATTCCCGAAGCCGAGCGCGAGGAAATGTGTGCCAGCGCGCGCCTCCGGATGGGCGACTACCAGGCGCCCGCGCCGACCTTCTTCCGATCCTGACAACCGAAAACCCGAGCAGTACCCACCACCGAAAGGACTCACCATGAGCCGCCGTATTTCCCAGTCGATCACCCCCACCGCCGACGACGTCGCCGCGCTGCGCGGACCGTTCGTCGCGAAGGGTGCGAACGACCCCGTCATCAAGGAGCTGCGTGACTTCCTCAAGGACGCCGCGCCGGCGTGGCTGGCCAAGCTGTCCGAGGAGCAGGAGCTGACCCGGGAACGTCTCGCGGAGATCCGTGAGGCATCGGCGAAGCGGCGTGTGGTCATCGAGGCACTGCCCGAGGGTGCTGCACGTGACAAGGCGCTCGCTGATCTCGACAAGACCATCGAGGTCGTCGACGAGATGGACACCGCACTCGCCGGCGCGAGCGCCTTCGCCTGAATCGAACGCTGACGATGTCGCTGACCATTGAAGTCGAGATCACCTCCCCGACCACTGCCCGCGCCACCCTGGCCAACATCGACGCGCCCCCGCAGGACCTGACGGTCCCCGAGGGCGAATCCATCGGTAGCGCTGTCCATGAGTTCCTGATCGGCATCGCTGCCGACCAGGGCGCCGACGTCGAGGTCGTCTACATCACCAAAAAAGGGACCCGGTACATGACCGTCACGCCGGGCGGGGAGGTGGTGACTCGGACCCCGAGTACGCCCATCCCGGTTGTGACGGCCGCTCCGGCGCCGGCGGTTGTGGAGCGTGTCTCCACGCCGCCGGCGGGCCCGGTGACCGTGACCGCAGATCCGATCCCCCCGGCACCCGCCGAACTGGAACCGGCTCCTGCGCCGGCGCCCGCGGAGCCGATAGCTGTCGCCTCGGTGCCACGTCCGGCTGTCGTACCGGCAGCGGCCGCTCCGGAGCCGCAGCCGCGTCCGCAGATCCCGGCCCAGCAGCCGGCCGCGCAGACGGTGCCGCACCCTGCCCCTGCCCCGATCCCGCCGCAGCCGGCCGCAGTCCCCACAGGCCCGGTCACCGGCCCGATCACGGGCCCGGTGGAGGTGCTGTCGCAGCTGTCGGCGCCCCGCGTGAACCCGACCGCGAACGACCGCGCACAGCTCGGTCTGCGTGGCCGGGTGAACGCGGTCCTCGGCCTGAAGCTCGCCCCGAAGGCGGATTCGCTCGAGATACGTCTGCGTGGCGCGCAGGCGACGATCACGCGACGGCTCCCGGAGGGGGCGTTAGTCACCGTGGCGAACGTCAAAGGCGGAGTGGGCAAGACGCCGATGGCGATCAGCCTGGCCGAGACGGTCGCCGAGCACCGCGGCCCGGCCACAACCGCCTGCCTCGACCTCGGGGAGATCGGCGGCAGCTTCGCCGACCGCGTCGCCGTGCCCCCGGAGACCGGGCAGGACGTCGTCAGCCTGATCGAGGGAATCGACCCGGGCAGTGAGGTGCGGCCCGCGGCGCTGGCCCGCTACCTGACCCGTCAGCCAGCCGGATCGGACATCCTCGCCGGCCGGGTCGGGGCGACCGCGCCGCTGAGCTACACCGACGCCGCCGCGGCCGGGGCGATCCTCGGCCGGCACCGCGAGGTGATCGTCGCCGACACCGGCAACGCATCACTGTCCGGAGGCTGGCAGTGGGCGATCGCCTCCGCGCACGCGGTCATCGTCCCGGTGCCGCTGCGCCGTGACGCCGCCAAGGGCGCCCAGCACGCGCTGGCCGACCTGGCCGCCGCCCGCCCGGATCTGCTGGCCCGCACCGTCGTGGTCATCACCGACGGGCCCGGAGACGCGCCCGTCGTGGAGACCGAGGCCGTCGACGCGTTCACCGCGCTGGGCGTGCGGGTGTGCCGGATGCCGTACGAGCCGCTGTTCGCGTCCGGTGAGCGCATTCCGCTGACCCAGCTGCGCCGCGAGACCCGCGCCGCGCTGACCGTGCTCGCGGCGACGGTCGTCGACCTGATGGCGGGTGCTGAGTGAGCTGATGTCGATGGCCCAGCCGCAAGGCGCTGGTGCCGACCGCCCGACCCCCGAGAAACACCAGAAGACCCGGCCCTCGGGCCACAGATGAAAGGCGATGCTCGATGAGCACCAACCTCCACACCGGTAACCGCGCCGCCCGTCGCACGGGTGGCCGTCACCGCAAGGCCCAGCAGCAGGCCGGCGTCGCGCTCGTCGCGTCCGCCGCTGTCGCGGCCGGTCTCGCTCTCGCCCCCACCGCCGGCGCCGATCCGATCCAGGGCGGCACCACCGGCGGCAACATCCAGGGCGGCACCACCTCCACCCCGGCGCCCGCCCCGGCCCCGGAGCCGTACGTCCCCGAGGCGCCGGCCGAGCCGGTCTACTGGGTGGAGGCGCCGGTCGTGCAGCCGACGTACGTCCCGAAGCCGAACTACGACTACGGCACGAACACGTACACCGGTTACTCGGACTACGTCGCCCCGATCGACTACACGCAGCTGCACGCCCCGGTCGCGGTCGAGCCGGCCCCGATGTACATCGCCCCGAAGGGGACCGTGATGATCGGCGACTACCAGACCGTGCAGCCGAACTGGATGACGGATGAGGACCTCGAGCGCACCAACAACACCGCTGAGCTGATGCGCTCGCAGGTGTCGACGGCGTGGCGTTCGGTCGGTGTCGAGCCCGAGCGCGCGGACCGGGTCGCGGCCGCGCAGGTCGGTGGCGCGGCCGTCGGCGCCCTCACCGGTGCCGCGATCGGTGCCGTCCCGGGCGCTCTGCTCGGAGGCAACATCGGCGGCAACGCCGGCCTGGCCATCGGCGGGCTCGTCTCGATCCCGCTGCCCCCGCCGCTCCCGGCGGCCGTCGTCGTGCCCACCACCGTGGCCGGTACCGCAGCCGGTGCCGCGATCGGCGGCGCGATCACCGCAGTGCCGGGCGCGATCTTCGGCGGTGCAGCTGGTTTCACCGCCGGCACCGCGTTCGGCGGCGGTGACGACAAGGGCGAGCCGATCCCGTTCGATCTTCCGGACATCGACGAGGCCGCGATCACCGAGCAGACCGAGACCACCCTGACCCAGTGGGAGCAGTCCGGTCCGGTCGGTCAGGCCGCTGCGACCGCGGTCCGTGACACCGTCGCCGCCGCCCCGGCGATCGATCAGCAGGCCCGCGACTGGGCGGCCGCGCAGCCCGGCGGCCAGCAGGTCGTCGACGCGATCGACGGCGCTCTCGCGCAGTTCGGTGGCGGCTCGGCCGGTGTGGCCACGCAGATGATCTCGGGCGCCATCGGCACCGGTATCGGCGCCTGATCCAGGAGGTGGGTGCAACACCATGAAGCTCAACAAGAAGACCCCACGGCATCCCGCCGTCGTCGATCTCCTCAGTGGTGCGCCCACCACCCCTCCGGGCGCGGCCGACACCGCCGCGCCCGGAGGTCCCGCCGCCACGCTGACCGCGCCCCCCGTCAGCGGCGACGGCGGGAGTCGGCCACCGCGGCGGCCGAACAAGAAGCTGCTCCTCGGTATCGCCGGCGCGGCCGCGGTCGCGGTCATCGGCGGCACCATCGCCGGGAAAATGATCGGCAGCGGCGATCACGCGAACACTGCGAACGGGGTGACCGTCACCGCGGACGACGAGGACACTCTGCCGATCCTCGACCTGCCCACCACCACTGCGGCCCCCACAACGACCTCCACCGACGTCGGCGACGAATGCCGAGCCGACCGCGGCGACCAGAAGAGCGCCGCCGGCGTGATCTCCGCGTGGAACCACGCCTACTACATCCAGCGCGACGCCGTCGCCGCCCGCGCCCTGGCCACCCCGAACTCGTCGGTGCTGCCGGCCGACCAGCTTCAACCGTTCATCGACGGCGTCCCGGTCGGCACCACGTACTGCCAGCGGCTCAAGGAACTGTCCGAGGACGTCTACCTCGTCGACCTGACCGAACTGCGACCCGAAGGCCCGAACCGCGGCACCCAGACCGTGACCACCCGGGAAATCGACGGCAAATGGTTCGTCGACGTCTTCAAATGACCACCGAAGGACCACCATGACCAGCCCCCACCGCTTCACCCGCCCCGCCGCGGCCGCCGCACTGGCGGCGGCCACGGCCGCGGCCCTCGTCGCCTGCGGCAGCAGCGATGCCCGCGACGCCGCCGCGGTCACCACCTCGACCAGCGGCACCATCGTCACCGACACCAGCACCGACCTCGGCAGCATCGTCATCGGCTGGGGAAACGCCCACTCGGACACCGAGATCACCACGCCGAAGCCCGACGAGGTGACCGCCCGCTGCACCGGCTACGGCGACGACCTGGCCGTCGACATCACTGCCCCGCACGGCTGGACGATCGGCGCCCGCCACGGCTCCCAGACCCTCACCATCGCGAACACCGACCAGAACCTGCCGGCCGCCGACGTCGACACCACCAACCAGTACCTCGACGTCCTCCAGGCCGTCGACTGGTCCCAGACCGACCAGCTCGACATCGCCGCCACCACCGACGCCCCCTCCGACTGGCCGCGCACCCACAGCGGCCGCATCCAAATCTCCATCCACATCGACTGCCGCTGACCAGCGCAAACGACACGTCCCGCACTGAAGGAGCCTGCACCGTGATGACCCGCCCCCTGTTCTGGAAGCGCACCTCGACCGTGCTCGCGGCGACGGCCATCGCCCTCGGGGCGGCAGTCGTGCTGCTCCTTGCCGCGGCCCTGATCACCATCTCGATCGTCGTTTCCCGGCCGTCCGAATCCTTGATCCCGGACCTCATCCCGTGGGGCGAGCCCTGGATGGTCCCGGCCTGGGTGATCGCCATCGTGGCCGTCGGTCTCGTCAGCTTCGGCAGCCTCGCCGCAAGCAGCCTCGCGAACTGGCTCCATCGCCGCGAAGCATGCGCATAAATGCCGCCTGACCAGCGCACATGACACGTCCCACTCCAGGTGGGCGCGGCGCCCCTCGATCCTGATGTCCCGGATCGGGGGGCGCCGTTGTCGAATCGAACGAAACCGCCGTTGAGCAGCATGGATGACACGTCCCGGCCGCAGCGACCAATAGCAGATCAGCGGTAGCGAACACGAGCGTCATCGGGGCCGAGTACCCCGGGGCCCTGGACCGGTCCTCTCGACCCTGGCTGCGATGGCCACGGCCGGTGGCCTGACCGCACGGCGTCGCCCCTACGGGCATCTACCCGATGTGACCTGCGGCGATGACACGTCCCGACGTGTGAGCCGAAACGACGACCGCCCCCGCCTCACGAGGGCGGGGGCGGCCGATGCGCTCGGGACGTCGGTTCACGGTCGGCAGCGGGAGCAGTAGGAGCCGGACCGGTTCGAGCGGGGCCGGCTGCGGCATGGTCACGTGGCCGACGCTCCGCTGTCCGGACAGTTGCCGTCGGCGTGCGAAACGATGCTGTGACCTGCGGTGATGACACGTCCCGGCGGGGCAGATGGTCCGCCGATGATCGGGTCGTGGCTCGATTACGTCCCCGCGTTCGGTCCGATGATGCGCCTGAGTGTGGCGCGTGAGGTCGACCGTTCATGGAAAGCGGCTGTGACCTGCGGTGATGACACGTCCCGGTGAGGGAGATGGCTACTCGGCTGCGGTGTCGGTGTCGGTGTCGGTGTCCTGGGTGCGCCGGCGGGTCTTGCGGAGGTCGGTCCGGGTGCCGCGGCCGGGACGGTTGCGGGCCCATTCCTCGATCTCGCTGCGCTTCCACAGTGGGGTGCGACCGATCTTCTCGACCGGTTTGGGGGCGTGGCCGCGGTGGACGTAGCTGTGGAACGTCATGGGCTTGATGTCGTCGCCGGTCAGCTCCTTGAGCAGGGCTAGGCACTGGTCGGTGGTGAGGCGATTCGGGTTCGCCATGTGAGGGGCCTCCTGGTGGTGGGAGGCGGTGGTGGGGGCGCCTCCGGGTGATCCGATACCCACAAACTTTACATAGTTGGCTTGCGATGTAGGAAACACCGACCCCGGGTTGTAACTATGCAATGAACTATTGTAAAGTTGGTTCCGGAAGATGCACCACGGGAAGGGAAACCACATGACGATCATCACGGTCACCGCAGCACTCGCCCTCGCGGCACTGCTCGTCTGGAAGATCGGCGCCCCGGTCGCCCGCTTCGCCGGCGCCCTGATGGTCGTCAGCTCGCTCGCCTTCATCGTCCTCGGCGACCCGATCGGCGACCGCCTGCCGTGGCTGATCATCGGCGCACTGGTCTGGCTGGCCGGTCACTTCCTCGCCGCCTACCAGCACCGTTTCTGGCGCTCACGGCTCGCCGAGAGCATCGTGACCCACACCCCGCTGCGCTACCTCGACCCCGTGGGCGGCCACGAAGCGCGCACCGCCCGCGCCGAGCGCAAGGCCTGCGCCGCCGCTTCGACCGACACCGAGACGGACGCCGTCGACGACGCCGACACGGAACCGGTGGACCACTTCGCCGCATGGGAGCGCGAACTGGCCGCCGACACCACCCCCACGAAGACCGCTCCGGCGAAGACCACCCCCGCCCGCACGCCTGCCCGTAGCCCTCGCCCCGTGGTCAATCCGCGTCCCTCCCGCGCTGCCGTCTACGGCAAGCGCGCCGCGAAGGCCGCCGGGAACCTCGCCGCCCGCAAGGTCCCAGGCGTCCGCGCCGCCCGCTCGGCCTGGCGGTTCGTCCGCTGACCCGAGCCTCTGACCTGCACCACTTCGACGACAGACAGGACCTGCGCATGTCCGCACTGACCATCACCCACACCCACGCCGACGGCGCCCTCATCGACGGCACCGCCCGCGGCGACGGCACCGCCCCGATCCTCAAGGCCAACCGCTGGCGCTGGTCCCGCAACCTCGGCTCCTGGTACATCCAGAACTCGCGGGACCGCCACGCCAAGCTGCACCAGATCAACGCCACCGCCGAGCAGCTGCGCGCCGCCGGATTCACCGTCGAAATCGAGATCGACGACACCTACAGCCAGGTCGCCGACGTCGAGGCCGACAAGATCGCCCGCCAGCAGGGCCGCGTCGACGCCCTCGATGCCAAGGCCGACCGCAAGGCCGACGCCGCCGCCGCGGCCTGGGCCGCCGACAAGGCCGCGACCGCCGCACTGCCCGAGGGCGGCGAGCCGGTCAAGGTCGGCCACCACAGCGAGGGCCGCCACCGCCGCGCGATCGAGAAGTCCTGGAACGCCCTCGGCAAGGCCGTCCACGCCGAACGCGACGCCGCCACCGCCCGGGGCCGCGCCGACGCCGCAGCGAAGACCACCGACCACCGCTACGCGCCGGTGACCGTGGCTCGCCGGATCGACAAGCTCGCCGCCGAACTCCGCCGCCTCGAGCGCACCCGCGACGGCTACACCCGCACCCTGTACACCAACTCCCAGACCGGGCAGAAGTACGTCGAGACCCACGCCCCGGCCGACGGCGCGCACCGGGACCGGGTCCTCGCCGAGATCGACCACACCGCCGACGAACTCGCCTACTGGCAGGGCGTCCGCGCCGGACAGATCGACGCGGGCACGGTCTCGCCGTACAGCCGCGACGTCGTCGCCGTGGGCGATCAGGTCCGCTACGTCGGCACCTGGCACGAGATCCGCAGGGTCAACGCCAAGTCCGTGACCATCGGCTCGATCGTCGGCGGCAGCTGGACCGACCGCATCCCCTACACCGAGATCCGCGGCCTGCGTGACGCCGACGGCAACACCGTCCGCGTCGTCGACGGCCAGCGCGTCATCGAGGCCCCCGCCGAGACGGCAGACAGCGTCGACGCCGCCTGACCGCCCCCACCGTGCCGGGGCGCCCCGCGACCACCGCAGGGCGCCCCCGGGGCGCGCGGACACCGGAAACCCGGTTCCCGCAGTGAGCTACGCACGACCACCCGAACCCCCCGACAGAAAGGGCCCACCGATGACCGATGCCCGCACCAACCGCTACGGCGACACCATCGCCGTCGGACAGCACTGGCTCGACCCGGCCGCCCGCGACAACCGCCGCACCCTGCGCGTCGACGGCTTCGAGGACGCCGGCTCCCTCGGCACCGTCGCCGTGTGCACCGTCGTCGCCGTCCACGACCAGAGGGCCGGCACGGTCACCCACCCCGACCGGGTCGTGCAGATCAACGTCGACCGCCTGCACACCACCGCAGCCGGGAAGGGCTACCAGCTGGCCGCCGGCGCGATGACCGTCCGCGTGGCGGACTGGCGCACCTCTCCGGTCGGGCACGCGGACATCCGCACCGTCACCATCGACGCCGTCTGCCCGACGTGCAGCGGTCCGCGCGGCGTGCCGGCCACCCACAACATCGAGGTCGACGGGCAGCGGCTCTCGTGCGACACGTGGGACAACCCGTGCGGACACACCGACCGCTACCACCTGGTCCTGGCCGAAGCCGAGCGCATCGCTGCTGCGGTGTCGGCGGGGTAGGGGACCATGTCCGGGACCGAGGAGAACACCGTGCCCACCATCGACCTGACACCCCGCCAGTGGGCGACACGGATGCTGTCCCCGGGCGCGGCGTGCATCCTCGACGTCGAAACCACCGGCCTCGACGGAGCGATCATCGAGATCGCGGTCATCGACGCCGCCACCGGTGAGGTCCTGCTCGACACCCTCGTCGACCCGGGCGGCGTGCCGATCGAACCGGACGCGCACGCCGTCCACGGCCTGACCGCCGCAGACCTGGCCGGGGCTCCGACCTGGCCACAGGTCCACCCGCGTCTCGCCGCCGTCACCGCAGGCCGGACGGTCCTGGCCTACAACGCGCCGTTCGACCGCGACCGGGTCCTGCACGACTGCCGCCGGGCCGGAATCGACCCGGGCCACCTGTTCGACCCGGCGCGCTGGCAGTGCGTGATGGCCCGCCGCTGCCAGGCCGCCGGCCTCGGCCTCGGTGGCCAGCTCCGGCTCGACGGCGGCCACCGCGCACTCGCTGACGTCCATGCCACCCGCGTCCTGCTCCAGCAGCTCGCAGGTGGACCCGACGTTCATCGAACGCCCGTCGTCCGGTAGCGGAAATACGCCTTCACCTGCATAAATGACACGTCCCGGCGCGTAGCTGGAGCGGATGATCGGTTGTTGCCGGGTATCGAGACACGTTCTCGGTGCCCGGCAATTGTCGTGTGCACCAACGCATCCCGAAAGGGGTGTCTACCTGCGTCGATGACACGTCCCGTCGCGGCCGGTGTCGGTCGGCTGCGGTTCCCTGGGTTGCAACAATACAATATGACTTTGTATAGTTCAGTTCGTCGGAACCACCCACTGAAGGAGCCATCGAATGCCGAATCTCGCTGCCGCCCAGCTCAACACCATCGACATCACCGGAGCGCCGATCTCCGGCGACATCGCCGAAATCCTCACCGTGACCACCACCGATGCGGGCATCACCGTCGACCTCGCACTGACCGACGGCCGCACCCTCGAGGCCGTCGACGCCCTCGACATCACCGCGCGATGGGTCGGCCAGCCCGCCGCCCTCGTCGCCGCCTGACCGGACACAGACCCGACACCACCCACCCGCCCACCGAGGAGGCCCCCATGACCGCCACCACCGCGCTGCCCACCGGCTACGCCACCGAGATCGACGGCGCCGCCGCCCTCGTCGTCGGCTACCTCGATGCCTTCCCGCGCCACCCGCACCCCGGCACGATCGTGCGGACCTTCGACGGCGCTCACACCGTCGCCGAGGCCACCGGCGTCATCGGCACGCCGCTCTACGCGCTGGTCTCGGTCACGTGGGCCACCGAAGTGACCACCGTCGAACGCGACGGCACCACCCGCACCGGCTACGCCACCGGCTGGCTCGGCACCCCGCAGGGCACCACCTGGTACCTGCACCCGGCCACCTACGACGCCGAACTCGGCTTCTACGCCCTCGACGGCGACCGCCGCTACGCTGCCAACGGCCACGAGGCCGCTGTGCCCGCCGAGATCCGCGACGCGGTACGCGCACTCGGATGCGGCAGCGACGTTCCCGCCGCAGCCCGCGTCCACAACTTCCCCCTCTAGTCCCGGTCGCCCCGGTGGGTGCCGCACGCGCGGCACCCACCCCGACCGGCCTCTTAGCTCGATCGAAAGGACTTCTCCGATGACTCTTCCCACTGCTGCCCGCCGGACCGTGCTCGCCCTGGCCGCCGCTGCCGCCGTCGCTCTGACCGCCGCCTGCACCACCACGGCCGACCCGGCCGACGGCACCTCCATCGCCACCGCGACCACGACGGACGCCGCGCCCGGCGCGATCGACCGGGCGCCGGCCGAGTTCGTCACGTGGATCGACAGCGCACCGCTGCCGTGCCCGTCGTCGGCGGAGATCACCCGCGAGTTCATCGCCGCCCAGCTCGACATCGAATCCGGCTTCGACGCCGCCGCCGTCGGCCCGTCCGGGCAGGCCGGCGCCGCGCAGCTGCTGCCGAACGTCGCCGAGCTGCACGACGCCGACGGCAACGGCACCGCCTCCCCGTTCGACATCGGCGACGCCGTCCACACCCTCGCCCGGCTCGACTGCGCGATCGCCGAGCGCCTGACCGCCGCGAACCGCACCGCCGACGCCGCCTCGATCGCCGCCGCCTTCTACGCCGGCATCGGCGGCATGGACACCGCCGACGCCCGCGAGTACGCCCGCGCGGTCGCCGCCCGCATGTAGCGCACGGCGCGTGCGGTGTGCTCGAGGCCCGCGCTCTCACCGGCCTCACGAGAGGAGGCCCAGATGATCGACGATGCACCGCCCTACGATCCCGCCACCGGGGTGACCGCCGCCGAACTGCGCGGGGCACGTGCACGCTTCACCGCCGAGGACATCGCACGCGTGACCGACATCGAATGGCGCGGCCGCGCGATCGGCGGCGACTTCGACAGCGCGCACGACCGGCAGCTGTGGCAGCGCTGGTGCCGGTACGTCCGGGACCAGCGCGCCGGCGGATGGCAGCACCTGCTCGGCTGCGTGATGACCGCCGCCGCCTCGATCGCCCTCGTCGCCGTCGCGGCCGCCGCTGGTCGTGAATGGCTGCTGTCCCTGATTCCCTGACCACACGAGGAGAACCCATGCCCTACCCCGTCCCCGGCCGCGTCTACCACGCTCTGGTGAGCCTGTCCGGCCATGCTCCCGACAGTCCCTACGTCACCGTGATGGGCAGCAGAAACGGGCTGAACCTCGACGCGCCGAACGGGCAGTGCGCGAACGTGTTCAGCACTGCCGAGGCCGCGCACGAGTGGCGCGAGTCCCTGCCCGACGATGCGTTCGGCCGAGAGCTCGAGGTCATGGCCGTTCGTTGGCGCGGCGGCTGCGTCTTCACCCGGGCGACACGGGAACCGACCCACCACTAAGGTTGTCAGGTGACAACCAATGTGTTACTATTTGGTTGTCAACTAAAAAGTGGAGGTGCGGATTGCCGCAGAAGTTCAGGGGAATCGACCGGGACACCCGGACAGTCCTGAAAGTGCTCGAGAAGGCAGGATTCGAGATCGGAGCCACATCGGCCGGTCACCCAACAGTCCGCAAGGACGGACGGTTGATCACCACGTTCTCGAAAACCGCGAGCGACCGGAGAGCGTTCAAGAACGCACTCTCCGATCTCAAACGCGAGACCGGATTCCAGTGGCCACCGCGCCGCTGACATGAGAACGGGCCGGGGGTGTAGGTAGCACCCCCGGCCCGAACCTCATCTTCTCAGACACCCCGCACCCCACCCGCACGGAAGGAACCACAGACGTGGCCGCCCAGCCCTACAACATCGTCGCCGAACTCGACGCCGAGTTCACCGAGGACACCGCCGACGCGCTCCTGGAACCGATCGCCGACCACTCCGGAGCCGCCGGACGCTCCGAACTCGGCCGCACCGAGGTCGTGTTCACCATCCCCGCCGACTCGATCCGTCAGGCCACCACCACCGCCCTGGCGATCCTCGACACCTACCCGTGGCCGCTGCTGTCGCTGCGCGTCCTCACCACCGACGACTTCGACCGCCTCGTCGACGCCCTCGACGTCCCGCCGCTGCTGTCGGTCGCCGAAGCCGCCGACGCCCTCGGCGTGAGTCGTCAGGGCGTCCTCAAGGCCATCCGCGCGCACACCTTGCCCGCCACCCGCGTCGGCACCGTCTGGGTCCTGCGTGAATCCGTCGTCGCCGACCGCGCCCGCAAGGGCGCGTGAGAGAGGAGCCGCCGATGAACGACCACCAGAACGACGCCACGGACGGCCGTCCCCGTGATGCAGCGGTGACGGCCGTCGAACAGACCATCATCGACGTGCTCAGCGAGCACACCGCCGACTACCGGATCGCCCCGGACGACAGCGACCACGACGTCGTGGTCGTCTGCGACGGGCAGGACTGCGAACACTGGGTCGGCGCCGACAGCCACGAACACGCCGAGCACACCACCGGCATCCTGATCGCCGCTCTCACCGCCGCCGGCGTGACGATCGTCGAGTAGACGCACCCCCACTCGAACCATGTGGCAAAAACACGTCCCCCGGCCCGGGGGCGGCGTCGGTACCCGCTGCCAGGATGCGACACGTGAGCGGAGCCGATCGAGTATCGCGGCCCCGCAACAGCACACGAAGAAGGGAAAACCAGTGCCCGGCACTACCGTCATCACGCCGGCCGACCAGGAGTCGCCGGTGGTCGTTCACGTCCCGCACTCATCGCGGACGATCCCGCCGCAGATACGCGCGGATCTGCTGCTCGACGACGCGGCGTTGGCCGCCGAGTTGGACGAGGCCACCGACACCGCCACCGCCGACATCGCGGCCGCCGCCCTCGCACACGTCCGGTATCGGCCGACGCTGGTGGTCAACCCGTTCTCGCGGCTGGTCGTCGATCCGGAACGGTTCCCCGACGACACCCAGGAACCGGCGGCCGCGTTCGGGCGGGGAGCGGTCTACACCCGCACCTGCGGGGGCGCCCCGCTGCGCGCTGAGCCGTACCCGCAGGCGGGCGCGTTGCTCGAGTCGTATTTCCGTCCCCACGCGGACGCGGTCACCGACGCGGTTGCCGGCCGGTTGGCCGCGTGCGGGCGGGCGGTGGTGATCGATCTGCACTCTTACCCGGTGCTTCCGTCGGGGTTCGAGGACCCGGCAGCAGCGCGGCCGGCGTTGTGTGTCGGTACTGATCCGGTCCACACCCCCGACTGGCTCGAGACCGCCGCGCGTGGCTCGTTCGCGTCCCTCGGCGAGACCGGGATCAACACCCCGTATGCGGGCACGTATGTGCCGCTGCGCTGGTACGGCCAGGATCGGCGGGTGTCGTCGGTGATGATCGAGTTGCGCCGGGACACCTACCTCACCGACCCCCGCACTCCCGACCCCGCCCGGGTCGAGGAGTTGGGCCGCGCCCTGGCCACCCTGGTCGACACCATCACCGACCGGGTCTGCTGATGTGCAAGCCGAAGCCGGGGCCGCGCTGCACCCCACACATGCGCGAACGCCTCGACAAGGTCCTCGCCCGCGTCGCAGCGGCCCGCGCGAAACTCAACGAACACCCGAACCACACCCGGCTCCAACGCCGCCTCGACGCCGCTGAAGCCGACCTCGCCGAGACCTGGGAGCTGTACGACTCCACTCCGGGCGGTCAGGAGGACCTACAACGCGCGATCGACGCCACCGACGACCCAGACACCCGAGACACACTGACACGGCGCCTGGAAGCCGCCCAGCGCCTGCGCGCCGAACAGACCGAAGCACTGCGCCGCGCCCGCGCCGGCCTCCCCGGCGACGATGATGACAACCACGAGAACGGAGACACCGATGTACGACGAACCGATGACCCAGGAACGCCGGGAAGCGTTCTGGAGGCAGTACGGATGGAGCCCGGACCTGCCGGAAGCCCAGCGGACGGAGATCGAGCAGCGCTGGACCGATCCGAAGATCCAGGAAGCCGAAGCCCTCGGCTTCTGATCGACGGCCGCACCGTCGACCCGGTCGCCGCCCACGAGCTGCCCGCCACTGACCGCGACGACTTCGCCGCGCGGGGACTCTCTGCCCCGACGCTCTACGAACTCGCCCCCACCGACGCCGGCGTCTACCGAGCCCAGATGCTCGAGCTCACCCGAAAGAACCCCTACGCGGCGTCGGTGCACGTCTACGACGAGGGCGAATACCGGCAGATGCGCCTTCTGGTCACCGACGACGGCAAGGCCGGCGTATCCCTCAAGGGCGACGAGATCGTCTCGGCATACGCGCACAAGGACTGCGCCCACCCCAAGGCTGTGCAGTCGATGCTCCGGCAGGCGACCGACCTCGGTGGCCGCCGTCTCGACTGCTTCGACACCGTCCTGCCGGACCTGTACGCCGACGCCGGGTTCGTTCCCGTCGCCCGGCTGCGCTGGAACGACGACTACGCCCCCGACGGCTGGGACTACGACCAGTTCCGCACCTTCAACGGCGGCCGCCCCGACGTGGTGTTCATGGCCTACGACCCCGACCGGGTCGGCGGCGCCTACACCCCCGGCGCCGGCGACTACGTCGACGACTACGACGACGGCACCGACCGCGCGAAGAACTACACACCGCGCTGACCGGCCCCCCACGCCCCCACACCACCGCCTGGTGTGGGGGCGTTTTCATGCCCTGAACTGCGGAGATGACACGTCCCGGCGGGCGGTGAGGCCGGGAGTCGACGGCCCGGCGCCGTAGCGGAATGCGTCCCCCACTTGAACTATGCAATGTCACATTGTAAAGTTTAGGGCGGGAGAACGACCGGAAGGACCACACAGATGACCGCCACACACGCCCCGATCCACCCCGCCGACCAGGCCACCGAGTGCGACAGCCACTACATCGGCGGCACCGTCCGCGTGCGCCTGATGCGCGACCTGTCCGGCACCGACAGCTGGGTCGTCGACCCCGCCAGCTTCGGCACGTCCCTCGACCTCGAGCACCCCGTGGAGAACACCGAGTGCCGGTGCACCGACCCCGACGACTGCGAACGCATCCGCATGCGCATGTTCCTGGCCGACCTGCCCGACGGCGAGGAACTGATGCACATGCTCGCCGACTCCCTCGGCTACACGGTCACGAAAAACTGACCCGCCCGTAGCGCAAAAACACCGACCTACCTGCACAAACGACACGTCCCACGGGAAACCGCGGGAAGAACGGAGCCCCTGGTGAACTTCCCCCTCTCGCACATCGCACACGTCAACGCCGTCGAGGCCCGCGTAAGCCTCACGCAGCTGTCCAGCGGACCCATCGACGGCGGTCCGGGCGGCACCGTCTGGTTCTCTCTGCCTCGGGCGAAGGAGACCGGTGTGAACGCCTGGATCGATCCGCTGACCGGCGGCTTGGTCGTCGATGTGGAGCGGTGCTCGTTCGACGGCCCGATCGAGATCCGGATCGACTCGGAGACCGTGACCTGCGTCGATGGCACGTCCCGGGTGGCGGTCCCGGTCTGACGTACAGCGAGGACCGGCCCGAAGAGAGCGGGCCGGTCCTCGCTCGTCAGTCTGCCCGATCCCAGCCCCGGACGCCGACACCGGCTCGGGGCCGGCCACCTGAATGCCCGAGGAGGAACCGACACCATGAACGCCGTGACCGGCCTGCTGGCCCACCGCACCGGAGAGATCTGGACCACCACTTTCGTGTGCTCGTGTGGGGCTGTGTTCATTGCTCGCCGGCGGGTGGTGGGTGATGTCCGGAATCGGGCTCTGAACACGTCGGTGGATCTGGATTTCGGGGCGGCGCGTGCGTTCCGTCTGGAGCACCGCCCGCACATGTTGGTCCACGACGCCGCCGAGAACATGCTGTGACCTGCATTGATGACATGTCCCGCCGGTGGTGGCGGGGGAGGGGATGACGCTGATGGGTACGACGGAGAGCTGGACGGTGGAGATCGTGTGGACGGAGGTCTCGCATCACCGGGTGATGGTGAATGTGCCGCCTGGGCTGGATCTGACGAGTGTGGACCTGGGGGGCGCGCTCGCGGCCTTGTCGGATGTGGGGTTCACCGGGGTCGAGCGGGAGGGGATCACGGTTCGGGTCCTCGAGCTCGACGCGTCGGCCCCGAGGTTCGACCCGATCTGAAGGGTGCGGTGCCGGCCTGATGTGGTCGGGCCGGCACCGTCGGTGGGGCCGACGCAGCCCGCTCGGGCCGTGTTTGTGAATTGTGTTGTGGCGCAACAATTATGTTGAATGTGGGTGTGGGGCACATGATTCTGGCGTGTTTGCCTACCGGCATTTCGAGATGATCTCGAATCATGTTGGGGGAGATGATGTTAGGGGTTTCAGCCGTTCTCGGATGGTTTGGCGAGAGCGGGTGTCGTGGGGTATGATGAGTGCATGATTTCGGGACGGGTTGAGAGCAGCGCGACGGGCCGGCATGCGGCGCGCGCAGCGCGTCCCCGTCTCTCGTTCGAGTCTGGAGTCGATGCGGTGGTGACGATGAATTGTGTTCCTGGGCATGAAAACTCGGTTTCGAGCGGAGCGCAGCGACGCGATCGACGGCAGCGTGACGCCACCACCGTCGAGCCGCGCAGCGGCTCCCTGGCGGGGAGCGCAGCGACCCGCCCCGTCTCCCGGCGCGGAGCGCCGGGAGCAGCGCCGCGG
>NZ_SKCH01000019.1 GCF_005434945.1 Prescottella subtropica
CCTGCCCACCGGCCAAGGCGCCGGCACCGCCGAGGACGCTCTCGACACCGCCTGCGGCCTCTACCTCGCAGACCCGACCGCGTGGGGCTGAACCCCCGACGAACTAACGCCGACGACCACTAGTCCTCGAGGTCGTCGAACAGTGACGGCTGGATGGGCTCCTGGACGGGCCGTGGCGGTTCGGCGATCGGTGTGTCCGAGGCTTGCACAGCCGGAGTGACCGCCGGTGCCGGTGCCGGTGCGGCGCCTTCGGCGGTGTCGGGTGCGGGCGGGAAGTGCAGGTATCCGCCGAAGTGGGAGGCGAATTCTTCGTCGACGCCGCCGAGGAATTCGCCGAGGTGTTCGACGAGGTCGGCGAGGTGTTGCGGCACGAAGGGGTCGGCGAGCAGGTCGATCATGACGCGCAGGCGGTCTTCGTACAGGGCGAATCGCAGGTGCGGCCAGCGCCGGTTGAGGTCGCCGATCAGTTCGGAAGCACGGGTGCGTCCGGCGATGTCGCGGACCAGGGGTGCCCACAGTTGGATCTCGGGGGCGGCCTCGTTCGCGATGACGAGGGCGAGTGCGGACCCGAATCGCAGCACGATGTCGCCGTCGGCGTCGCGTTCGGGTTCCTGCCCGTACATGTCGGTGAGGGTGTGTGCGATCACCTGCCGCAGGTGGTCGGTGTCGCGGGGGCGGATCGCGACGTACCGGTCCAGCGGTGTGGGTGTCGGGGTGCTCGCGGCGGCATCGGGGTCGGTCGCCCCGTCTTCCCCGAGGTGCTGGGACGACAGGAAACTCGGGTGCGGCACCGCCCACGTCTCCCGGAACACCGACAGGATCATCGAGGCGAGTTGGTCCGCCCAGCGCGGCGACTTCTC
Organism: Prescottella subtropica; assembly: GCF_005434945.1. Taxonomy (GTDB): domain Bacteria; phylum Actinomycetota; class Actinomycetes; order Mycobacteriales; family Mycobacteriaceae; genus Prescottella; species Prescottella subtropica. Next base: position 861 of record NZ_SKCH01000019.1, read on the forward strand.
CACGACGAAGGAGAACTCGGCGGCGGTGTCGTCGTCGGCCGGCTGCGTCCAGCCCTGCGCGTGCAGGCGGGCGCAGTCGGTGTCGGACAGGCGCCGCCACGGCGGCAGATGCAGGTCGGTGGGGATGCCGCAGCGCACGAGCGGCCCGTCGGGGCCGTCGATGATGTGGCACTGCACGAACGGCATGCGGCCGTCGGCGTCGTCCGTCTCGCACACCGTTTCGACGATCACCTGGTCGTCGACGGTTGCGGATGCGATCCGGTCGGCGAGACGGACCCGACACGTTCCCCACGCGTCACCGATCGTGCGATCGAAATCGCCACCGGCGAATCTGTTCGAGAACTCGGACACGGCGTCTACGGTATCGTGCCAGGTTTCGCCACCTCACGGTCGGGCGGCGGCCCTCACCCGGTCACGGCCTGCACGGACAACTGGTCGATGCTGTCGCCGGTCGCCGAACAGCCTGTCGTCGCATACGGCACGAACACCGGATCGGTGTCGTTCGGCGGGTAGACGCGTAGTCCCGCGACGGGTGTCGACGCGCACGCCTCCGCCGGGTAGTTCGCGACGTTCACGGCCCGCACCTGCGCGGTCGCGGCCGCGTCCGGGGCCAGGGTCACCGTCCCGTGGGAGGGGCCTTCGCGGGTCGCGGCGGCCCCGACCTGGGTGCCGTCGGGTCCGCCCTGGACGTAGGAGACGCCGGGGAATCCGTCGAGCACGCACGTGCGGGTGCCGGTGTTGGTGAACACGAGCGGCAGGAGCGACGAGCCGGCCGCACCCTGCGCCTGGCCGAGCGTCACCTGCAACTCGCCCGTGGCGCAGCCGTCCGTGCCGACGGTGGCCGCGAGTGCTCCGGCCGCTGCCTGCACCGTGGTGGTCTCGGGGGCCGGGTGTGCCGCGGTGGAGTCCTGGTCGGCACTGCATCCGGTGGCGGTCAGGGCCGCAGCGATCCCCAGAGTTCCCAGCACGAGTGTTCTCCGGCCGCGCACGCCGCGTCCGTGTGGCCACCGGTCGCGACCGGTGTTCGTCTTCTCGGGCATGGTCCGAGCCTCCTCACCTGAATCGGCGGCAGCTTCCCCGGTGAATATCCCACGTGTGACGCGCCACCGCTGGTCATCGGGCACTCGACGGCGAACGTTCGGGGCGAACCCGGCGGGCGTACAGTTGCACCGTGCAACACGAACCGGTGGTCGATCCGACGTCCGCAGTGCACGCGGAGCTGGTGCAGTTGGCGCGGGCGCTCGTCGCCGGAGGACGCGACACCGCGGGCGGTCCGTCGTTCGCGCAGCACTCGCTGCTCGCGTACATCGCCCGGCATCCGGGATGCCGGGCCACCGACATCTCCGAGGCGTTCGGGCTCAACCGCTCGACGGTGTCCCGGCAGTTGCGCGGATGCGTCGACTCCGGGTGGGCGCTCGCCGAGCCCGGATCGTTGCGCACCGGCTACCCGCTGCGGCTGACCACGCACGGTGTCGAGGTGCTCGCGGTCGCCGACACCCGGCGGCTCGACGAGGTCCGCGCCCGGTTGCGCGGCTGGTCCCCGGACGAGATCGCCCAGTTCGCGAACATTCTGCGGCGTTTCCGGAACGCGGAGGACCCCGTCGACCTGCCCGCCACCCCCCGACTTGGAGATGACGCCCATGCGTGAATACGGCACCGCCGCCGACTTCGCTGTCGCCCAGGACGACGCGCTCGTCCATACCGTGTTCGAGCACGCTCGCCGCCGAGCCGACCTGGTGGTGTTCTCCCGCCCCGACGGCGTCGATTGGGTGGACGTCACCGCCGCCGAGTTCGCGGCGCAGGTCACTGCGGTCGCCAAGGGGCTCGTCGCCGCCGGTGTCGGTGCGGGGGACCGGGTCGCGCTGCTGTCGCCCACCCGGTACGAGTGGTCGCTGTTCGACTTCGCGATCTGGGCGGCCGGCGCGGTGTCGGTGCCGATCTATGATTCGTCGTCGCCCGACCAGATCGACTGGATCGTTCGAGATTCCGGCGCGGTTCTCGCGATCGTCGAAACCGATGCGCATGCAGCAGGATTCGACGACACCGGGATCGGGCGGGTGCTGCGGATCGAGGCCGGCGCCGTCGACACGCTGATCGCCGAGGGTGCCGGCGTCGACGACGCGGTGATCGCCGACCGGCTGGCCGGGATCCGTGCCGACGACCTGGCGTCGCTGGTGTACACATCCGGCACCACGGGCCGCCCCAAGGGCTGCATCCTCACCCACCGCAACCTGCTGTCGGAGGTGCGCGGCATCCTCAATGCGTCGATCGGTGAGGTGGCGCGCCCCGGCAATCGGATGCTCACGTTCCTACCGCTCGCGCACGTCCTGGCCCGTGCGGTGTCCCTCGCGATGTTCGAAGCCGGTGGGATGCAGGCACACTGGTCGAACTTCGGGACCGTCGCCGGGCAGTTCGAACGCTTCCGCCCGCACGTGATCCTCGGGGTGCCGCGGGTGTTCGAGAAGGTGCGTGACGCGGCCGCCGCGTCCGCGGACCGGGGCGGCCGCATCCCGCGGGAGATCTTCCGGTTCGCCGAGGACACCGCCGTCGCCTACAGCGAGGCCCTCGACGCGGGCGGCCCGTCCCGTCGGCTGAAGGCCCTCCACGCCGTCGCGGACCGACTCGTCTACCGCAAGCTGCGGGCCGCGATCGGCGACGAATGCTGGTGGGCGATCTCCGGTGGTGGCGCGCTGATGCCGCGGCTCGGGCACTTCTTCCGCGGCGCCGGCATCCCCGTCTACGAGGGTTACGGCCTCACCGAATCGACGGCGGCGCACTGCGTCAACGTGCCCCGGCAGCAGAAGATCGGCACTGTCGGCCGGCCCCTGTCGGGCAACACCGTCCGCATCGCTGCCGACGGCGAGATCGAACTGCGCGGCGGGGTCGTGTTCGACGGCTACTGGCGTAACGAGCAGGCCACCGCCGACGCGCTGCACGACGGCTGGCTGCGCACCGGTGATCTCGGTGAACTCGATGCCGACGGCTATCTCGTGCTCACCGGGCGCAAGAAGGATCTTCTGGTCACCGCGGGCGGCAAGAACGTCTCACCCGGCCCGCTCGAGGACCGACTGCGCTCGCACGTGCTGATCTCGCAGGCCGTCGTCGTCGGTGACGGGCGCCCGTTCGTCGGCGCCCTGCTCACCGTCGACGCGGAACCGTTCGAGCACTGGAAGACGTCGAACGCCAAACCGGCGACGGCGACCGTCGCGGACCTGATCGACGACGCCGACCTGCGCGCCGCCCTGCAGGCGGTGATCGACGACGCCAACACCACCGTCTCGCACGCCGAGGCGATCAAACGGTTCGAGATCCTGCCCCGCGACCTCACCGAGGAAGCCGGGGAACTCACCGCCACTCTCAAGATCAAGCGGAACGTGGTCTCCGACCGCTTCGCCGGGCACATCGAGGCGATCTACGAGCGCTGAGCGGCGTCCACGACGCGTGGATGTGATGATTGACCGGTTGACTTGACGGGTTGACCGGGTCACGATGGTGGCATGAGCATGCCGTTGAAGCAGGTCGTGGACGATCAGCTCGAAGCCAGCGGAATGGCCGCCGAGCAACTCGACGATGCCGACGCCCAGTACGTCAAGGCCGGCGTTGCGAAGGTGCTGTCGAACCTCCGTGCGCGTCGTGTCTGGGAAGCGCACATCGGGCCGATCCTGACCCCGCGGCAGATGCTCGACATCACCGGTTGGTCGAAGCAGGCGCTCAGCCAGGCCGTGCAGGCGCACCGTGTTCTGCGCCTCGAAGCCGAGGACGGCACGTTCGGGTACTGGTCCGGCGGCGTCACCGAGACGACACCGCACCGCCCGCACCGAGGAGTGAAAGAGACCCTGACGGCATGGGCGACGGCCGAGATGGACAGCTGGACGATTGCGTCGTGGCTGTCGACGACACAGCCGGAACTCGGTGACAGAACCCCACATCAGGCGCTGGTGGACGGTGACTGGGACGCTGTGGTGACTCTCGCTCAGCAGGCTGCGGGACGACTCGCATCGTGACTGCACCGCGAGCGAGTCAGCATCTGGCCGTCCCGCCGTCGCCGAGTGCACCCCGCGGTAAGTTCCCCCATCTGGTGGTTCCCGCAGGAACAGTTGTGTACCGGACGCACGCGGCGAAACTGAATCCCTGGTGGTTCGGTAGTTCACTCGACAACCGTTTCGACCTACCCGACCCGTCCGGTACCTGCTATCTCGCGGAGTCGGAGATCGTCGGACTGCTCGAAGCATGGGCCGGCGTCCGGATGATCTCGCATACGACTGTCGCCACACGCGCGATCTCCACGCTCGACATCGGCCGGGACCTGGTTCTGGCAGATGTCACAGCGAATGCTGCGATCAAGTTCGGTGTCACCGCCGAAATCTCCACGACGATCGACTATCCGCTCACGCAAGCGTGGGCGCAGGCGCTGCACGCGGCCGGATTCGACGGGATCCGGTACTGGGCGCGCCACGACCTCACGCACACGCACGCGTGCATCGCAGTGTTCGATTCGGCTGGTGACCAGACGAACTCGCACACGCTCACCAGTGAGTACGTGGTGCAGTCCTCGGACCGCCTTCTCGATCGGGGCGACCTGCTCGCAGAGATGGAGCAGAGCGCGGGCATTACGGTCCTGATGCCGCCGTCGTCACTCGGTCCGGTCTGACCGGCCCCGCTGAGCGGCGTCCACGAGCGCGGGTAGTCCGACGGCGGCGGTCGTCCGCCACGAATACTGGACGTGGTCGCTGAGATCGGTTGCCTGCGGGTTGATTTCGACGACGGTGGCGCCGGAGTCGAGGGCGCGCAGCGGCAGTGCGGCGGCCGGGTACACCACCGCGGACGTGCCGACGACGAGCAGTAGGTCGCAGGCGGCGGCGGCCTTCTCGGCGCGGTCCCAGGCGTCGGAGGGCAGGTTCTCCCCGAACCACACCGCGCCCGGGCGGATGTCACCACCGCACGCCGGGCAGGACGGCGGCGGCACCGGCCCGGTGGGTTCGACGTCGAGTCCGCCGTCCGACGGGAACGGGGCTGCGCAGCGGCTGCAGCGCGGGGCGAACAGGCTGCCGTGCAGGTGCGCGGCCACGGCGCTGCCGGCGCGTTCGTGCAGGTCGTCGACGTTCTGGGTGACGATCGTCAGGTCGGTGCCGCGGGCCCAGTCGGCCAGCGCCCGGTGCCCGGCGTTCGGGTGCACCCGGCGCACCAGTCCGGTCCGCCACTGGTACCACGCCCACACCAGTCCGGGGTCACGGTCCCAGCCGTCGGGGCTCGCCAACTGTTCGGGGGCGAACCGTTCCCACAGCCCGGTCTGCGCGTCCCGGAACGTCGGGACGCCGGATTCGGCGGACATGCCGGCACCGGTGAACACCACCACGTTCCGGGCGCAGCGGACGGTGTCGGCGAGGGCGGGATCGGGGGCGTCGGTGTGCATGGCGTCGATTGTGCCGAGTCCGGGCGGACCGCGGCGATCCGATCGGGTTGAATCGAGGCATGTTCAGGCGTGTGCTCCGATGACCGGCCCGTTGCTGCCCCACCCCGGCACCGGCGCGGTGTTCCCGTCTCCGGTGCCGCCGGGCACCGGGTGGCCGGAGGATCCCGCCGCCGCGGACACCCCCGTCGCCCGGTCGGCCGCCGACGTCGCCGACCTGGCGGCCGGTGCGGGCAGCCTCGCCGAGATCGACGCCCGGGTCAGCGTGTGCCGGGCCTGCCCGCGACTCGTGCAGTGGCGGGAGGACGTCGCCGAGACCAAACGCCGGTCGTTCGCCGGCCAGCCGTACTGGGGGCGCCCGGTCACCGGCTACGGCGACACGTTCCCGAAGCTGCTGATCATGGGGTTGGCGCCGGCCGCGAACGGCGGTAACCGGACCGGCCGGATGTTCACCGGCGACCGGTCGGGGGACTGGCTGTTCCGGTCGCTGCACCGGGTCGGTATCGCCAACAAGCCGACCGCCGAGTTCACCGGGGACGGGCAGAAACTGTTCGGGGCCCGGATGATCTCGACGGTCCGCTGTGCGCCGCCGGACAACAAGCCGACGGTCACCGAACGGGACTGCTGCGCAGGCTGGTTGGACGCCGAACTCGCCGACATCCTGCCGTTCGTGCGGGCCGTCGTCGCGCTCGGCACGTACGGCTGGGATGCGACGCTGCGCGCGATCCGGCACTCCGGCGGCAGCGTCCCACGCCCGAAACCGAAGTTCGGGCACGGCGCCACCACCGTCGTCCACACCGCGAACGGTAAGGCGCTCACCGTGATCGGCTGCTACCACCCGAGCCAGCAGAACACGTTCACCGGACGGCTCACCGAACAGATGCTCGACGACGTCCTCTCCCGTGCCCGCGATCTGGCCGGACTCGGTTGGGGCTGCGGCGGTTCCGGACGCTGAACCGGGTGTCCTCTCAGCGGGACGAACCCTGGAGGCGGGCCGCCGCCCTGTGCCTACCATCACACCCGGGCCGACGGTTGTCGGCGACGCACGCGGAAAGGGTGGACGATGGTCGACTGGAACGAAGAATGTGACGTGCTGGTGGTGGGCTCGGGTGCGGGCGGTGTCACCGGCGCCTACACCGCGGCTCGTGAGGGACTCGACGTGATCCTGGTCGAGGCGACCGACAAGTTCGGCGGCACCACCGCCTACTCCGGTGGCGGCGGATTCTGGTTCCCGGCCAACCCGGTCCTGAAGCGGGCCGGCACCGACGACACGATCGAGGACGCGCTCGAGTACTACCACGCCGTCGTCGGCGACCGGACCCCGCGCGAGTTGCAGGACACCTACGTCCGCGGCGGCGCGCCGCTCGTCGAGTACCTCGAGCAGGACGAGAACCTGAAGTTCGAGATGCTGCCGTGGCCCGACTACTACGGCAAGGCACCCAAGGCGCGCAACGACGGCCAGCGGCACACCATGCCGACCCCGATGCCGGTGTCCGAGATCGGGGACCTGCACGAACTGATCCGTGGCCCGCTCGACTTCGACCGGATCGGCACGCCGCTGCCGGACATGCTCGTCGGTGGCCGGGCCCTGGTCGGTCGGTTCCTCAAGTCGATCCGTACCTACCCCAACGCGGCACTCCATTTGAACAGTCCGCTGGTCGAACTCGTCACCGAGGACGGGGCCGTCGTCGGCGGCATCGTCGAACGTGACGGCGGACGGGTCGCGATCCGCGCCCGCAAGGGCGTCGTCATGGCCGCCGGCGGTTTCGAGGGCAACGACGAACTGCGCCAGAAGTACGGTGTCCCCGGTGTCGCCCGCGACACGATGGGCCCGTGGGGCAACCTCGGTCAGGCGCACCAGGCGGGCATCGCCGTCGGCGCCGACACCGACCTGATGGATCAGGCGTGGTGGTCGCCGGGCCTGACACATCCGGACGGGCGCTCGGCGTTCGCGCTGTGCTTCACCGGCGGCATCTTCGTGTCCCAGGACGGCAAGCGGTTCGTCAACGAGTCCGCGCCGTACGACCGGCTCGGCCGCGACGTCATCGCAGCGATGGAGGCCGGTTCGGTCACGTTGCCGTACTGGATGATCTACGACGACAAGCAGGGGCCGCGTCCGCCGATCGCGGCGACCAACCTGTCGATGGTCGAAACCGAGAAGTACGTCGACGCCGGCCTGTGGCACTCGGCGGACACCCTCGACGAGCTCGCCGCGAAGATCGGGGTCCCGGCCGACGCGCTGGCCGCCACGGTCGCCCGGTTCAACGAACTGGCCGCCACCGGCGTCGACAGGGACTTCGGTCGCGGCGACGAAGCCTACGATCGGGCGTTCACCGGTGGGGCGTCGCCGCTGGTGCCCATCGAGCAGGGCCCGTTCCACGCGGCCGCGTTCGGCATCTCCGACCTCGGCACCAAGGGCGGCCTGCGCACCGACACCGCCGCACGCGTCCTCGACACGTCCGGCACCCCCATCCCCGGCCTGTACGCGGCCGGCAACACGATGGCCGCACCCAGCGGCTACGTCTACCCCGGCGGCGGCAACCCGATCGGCACGTCGATGCTGTTCAGCCACCTCGCGGTGATGGACATGGTGTAGGCGCTCCGCACCCGTGCGCCTTTTTGGTAGCCCCGACTACCAAAAAGGCGCACAGCGGTCAGGGGGTGACGGTGAATCCCTGGCCGATCGGATTCGGCTGGGCGGCGATGCTCGCGAGGACGGCGGCGAAGTCGATGAACTCGAACGGGCCGCGGACCATGCCGACCAGTCGGCCGCCGTCGATGTAGGCGGGTCCTCCGCTGTCGCCGCCGTTCGCGGCGACAGCGGAGGCGATCCGGGTGGCGGCCTGCGCGAGGATCGGACCGCACGTGACGCCGGTGCGGGCGCCGGCCTTGCACAGGGTGCCGTCGAGGGTGGGTGTCCCGATGCCGTCGAGTCGCACGTCCGGGCCGGTTGCGGACAGGACAGCGTTCGGGTTCAGGGTGATGACGACGTAGTCGACGTGCGGGTCCCGGTAGGCGATCGTGCCGATCGGATCTTCGGTCCCGGACGCCCCGAACCGGTAGACGGTGGCCCCGTCGGGGTATTCGGTGGCGCCGCCGGCCACCGCCGACACGCAGTGCCCGGCGGAGATGGCGATCTTGTTGCCGAGCGTGTCGGTGCCGACGGCGCCGAGCGTGCAGTAGTCCGGCATCGACAGCGGATTCGCCGGTCCCGCGTCGGGGTGCGCGGTCCAGGCGATCCCGTTCGACACGATCCCGGTGCCGGCGGGTGCCGCCGATGCGACCTGGGTGACGGTGAGTGCCGGTGCGAGCGTGGCGGCCGCGGCGACCGTCGCCGCCAGGACGGACGTCGTCACGGTGCTCACCAGGTGACCGCCACACCGTTGTTGCGCAGCCAGGCCTGCGGATCGACCTGGGCGCCGCTGGGATCCCAGACCTCGAAGTGCAGGTGCGGGCCGGTGGACTGGCCGCGGTTGCCGACCGTTGCGATCTGCTGACCGGCCGCGACACGCTGTCCGACGCCGACGATGTAGGTGTCGACGTGGCCGTACACCGTGATGGTGCCGTCGGTGTGCCGCACCCGCACCCACTGTCCGAATCCGTCGGCGGGGCCGGCGTTGATCACGGTGCCGGCGGCGGCCGAGTAGATCGGGGTGCCGAGTCCGGCACCGATGTCGACTCCGTTGTGGTGGGTTCCCCAGCGCGGGCCGTAGCTCGAGGTGAGGACGCCGGACACCGGTTGCACGGCGCCGCCGACCGACCCGAACATGTGGACCGATCCGGTGGACGGAGCCGCGGTGGCGACGGTTGCGGTGCCGAGGAGGGTGCCGGCGGCCAGGATCGTGCCGACGATGACGGAGAGAGCGCGGTGCTGACGCATGAGAGTTTTCCTTGCTTTCAACTTCTGATCGGCGCCCGGGGCGAATTCGCCTCTCCGGAAGTGCCGTAACAAAAGCGTAACGAGGAAGTCTCGATCCGTCGAGTGTTTATCGAATATTTATTTCATCGACTTTTCTACCGACTGGTTTCTATTTGTCGGGAATTTAATCGGATTTTTTCCGGTGGGATACCGACCGGAATTATCGGGGGCGGGCCGATTCCTGTTCGGTCAGGGCGCGACGCGATTCGTCGTGCAGCACCGCGATCAGCTCGCGTTCGATCGCCGCGAACTCCGGGGCAGTGACGAGCGGCAACGCGCGTGGCCTCGGCAGATCCACGACCATCTCGCACCGTACCGTGGCCGGCCGCGCCGACAACACGACCACCCGGTCGGACAGGAACACTGCCTCACGCACGTCGTGCGTGATCATCAGAACCGTCCACCGGTATTGCTGCCACACGTCCTGCAGCCACGTCTGCATTTCGGTGCGGGTGAGCGAATCGAGCGCACCGAACGGTTCGTCGAGCAGCAGCACCGGCCGATCCTGCACGACGGTCCGCAGCAGCGCCGCACGCTGCCGCATTCCGCCGGACAACTCGTGCGGCCGGGCATGTTCGAAACCGGTGAGACCGAATCGGGGGAACAGTTCCGCGGCGCGGTCCCGGGCCGCGGCGCGCGGCACCCGCTGCACCTCGAGGCCGAGGGTGGTGTTGTCGAGGATCGACCGCCACGGCAGCAGTAGATCCTTCTGCGGCATGTGCGCGCACGTCGGGGCGACCGCGGTGCCGGTGTCCGGTGCCGCGAGTCCGGCCACGATCGAGAAGAGTGTGCTCTTGCCGCAGCCGCTCGGCCCGATCACCGACACGAACTCGCCGGGTCGGACGGTCAGGTCGACGCCGTCGAGGACGCGGCGGGAACCGAACGATTTGGTGACGGACGACAGTGCGACGATCGGCTCAGTCATGGCGACTCTCCTCGTGCGTCTGCCTGATCCACGGGGCGACGGCCCGTTCGATCGCGAACGTGCACAGGTACAGTGCGACGCTGATCGTCGCGGTCACGAGCACCGCGGCCAGCACCAGATCGGTGCGGAACGAGTTCTTCTGCACACTCATGTAGATGCCGAGCCCCGCACTGGCCCCGACGTATTCGGCGAACACCGCGCCGACGACCGCGTAGGTGACACCGATCCGCAGGGCCGTGAAGAACCGGGGGAGCGCCGACGGCAGCCGCACGTACCGGAACTGCTGCCACCGCGACGCCCCCATCCCGCGCAGCAGGGCTCCGGCGTCCCGGTCGGCCGACGCGAACCCCTCGATCAGCCCGATCGCCATCGGGAAGAACGTGGCCAGCGCGATCACCAGGATCTTCGGCAGCAGCCCGAACCCGAACCAGATGATCATCAACGGGGCGATCGCGATGATCGGCAGCGTCTGCGACACCACGAACAGCGGAACCAGCGCCCGCCGCAGCCACGGCGAGAAGTCGACGAGCACCGCGAGCGCCCACGCCACCACGAGGGACACGGCGAACCCGAGCAGCGTCACCTGCAGCGTCGCCCACGCGTGGACGGCGATGTCGTCGCGGTGCGACCAGCCCTGGCCGGCGACCCGGGCCGGTGACGGCAGCACCTGCGGGCGGATGCCGCTGACACTCACGTAGATCTGCCACGCGGCGACCAGCAGGGCCGCGACGACGACCGCCGGCAGCAACCGGCGCACGGCGCTACGCGCTGTACTCATCGGTGAAGTACGTCGACCAGTCCGGTTCGACGGTCAGCGGCGCCCCGTCCGGTCCGGCGAGCAGACCGTGCCGGAACAGGAACCCGGAGTAGCCGGCCCACTGTTCGAGCGTCTGCGTGCCGACCCGTCCGTCCACGTCTTTCATGTAGTCGGCCGCGAGCATCCGCTGACTCTCGTGGACGAGTGCCTCGTCGGTGAAGACGCCCGGGTTGGCGTCGATCAGCGCCTGCGCGCCGCGATCGGGGTCGTCGGCGGCCACCTGGTAGCCGCGCTGCAGCGCCTGCACGAACCTGCGGGCCTGCTCGGGATGCTCGGCGAGCCAGCCCTGGTTGCCGCTCACGACGATCGCGTACGCGTCCGGGAACCCGAAGTCGGTGTAGTGGAAGTAGCGCATCGGGGTGCCGCGGCGGGCGGCCTCGATGCCCTCCCACGCGAAGTACGACGCGGTGAAGTCGGCCTGGCCGCCGTACACTGCCTCGTACGCCGACGTGCCGAGTACGACGGTGTCGAATGTGCCTGTGCCGCCGTCGTTCCGGATGACCTGGCGCAGCGTCTCCCTCTCACCGGGATCGCCGAACCCGGCATAGACCTTGCCGTCGAGAGCCTTCGGGCTCGCGAGGTCGGTGCGGTCGGCCTGGACGCCGATCCCCGTCGCCCAGTGCTGCAGCGGTGCCAGCACCGACACCGTCTGCGCGCCCGCGGCCCGCGCGAACGTCGCCGCATCCTGGAAGCTGACCCCGAATTCGGCGTTGCCGGCGTCGACGAGCGTGTCCGGGGAGGTGTTGTTGTAGGGCAGCACTTCGACGTCGAGTCCGGCGTCCGCGAACCACCCCTCCTGCAACGCCACGAACAGGCCGGTGTGGTTGGTGTTCGGGGTCCAGTCGAGGGCGAAGCGGATCGTGTCTCCGGAATCGCCGGAGCTGCATGCGGTGACCGTGCCCAGCGCCGTCGCCACGATCGCCGACACGGTCAGCAGGCGGCGCGGCCGCGACACCCGGGTCACGACGCGGGCCACGGCTGCGGGTGCAGCGTGGTGTCCCAGAACAGGAACTCGTAGCGGGTCGCGACGACGAACGCGCGGACCATCGCGTCCCGCTGCGCGGGCGTCGCGGCGTCGGCGGCCGCGTCGACGAGTCGTCGTGCGGTGGAGACGGATTCGTGGAACGCCGGGTCGTCGTAGGTGGTGACCCACTGCGCGTACGGGTGCGACGGGTCGGCGGCCAGCACGTCGTGTGCGCTCGCGGCCAGACGACGCCCCACCTCGGCGTAGATCCAGAAACAGGGCAGCACCGCGGCCGCGGCCACCGGGTACGGTTCGGTGGCCGCGGTTGCCGTCAGATACGACACGTACCCGAGGCAGGCCGGTGAATGTTCCGGTGCCCCGGCGCTTTCCGGGAGCAGACCGTTCGACAGCAGGTCCTCGTGCAGCCCGGATTCGACGACCGCGGCGGTCGCCGCCGACGTCGCCCAGAACGCGGCGGTCTGCGGATCGGGTGACGTGGCGGCCACCAGGGCGAGGGCCTTGGCGTACTCGGTGAGGTACAGCGAGTCCTGCTCGATGTAGGTGCGGAACACGTCCAGCGGCAGGGTGCCGTCACCGAGACGGCGCAGGAACTCCATGTCGTCGATCGCGGCCCGCAGGTCCGCGGTGTGCTCCCACAACAGATCCGTGAAGCGGGCGCCGGCCGGAGCGGTGGAGCCGGATCCGGACGGATCGTGGACAGACGTCGTCATGTGTGGACATCCCTTCGTCAGCATTACCTGATGCAGGTTCTCCGGGTGTGATCTCAGCCCCGCTCTGTGCGGAGCACCCCGTGTCGGTGAACGACCATAACACCGCCGGATTGGTACGTTGGCATGCGGCGGCACACGGCGCATACAGCGCACGGAGGGCAGGAGGTCGATCCGTGGAACCTGTGGACGTACTGGACGCCGGACTGTCCGAGCAGCCGGAGACGATCGTCACCGCCACGGTGGCCGGCCCGGTCCGCGGGCACGCCGACGGCACCGTCTTCGCCTGGAAGGGCATTCCGTACGCGGCATCCCCGACCGGTGACCTGCGGTTTCGTAGCCCGATGCCGCCGGAGTCGTGGAGCGACGTCCTCGACTGCGCGGCGTTCGGGGCGATGGCCCCGCAGGGCCACGACACGTCGGTGCCGCTCGACCCGTCGATGCGGATCGACGAGGACTGCCTGACGGTCAACGTGTGGGCGCCGCGCCCCGACGGGGTGGCGCGTCCGGTGATGGTGTGGATCCACGGCGGCGCCTACTGTCTGGGCTCGTCCGCGCAGCCCGTCTACGACGGCCGGTTGCTCGTCGAACGCGGTGACGTCGTGCTCGTCACGTTCAACTACCGGCTGGGTGCGCTCGGTTTCCTGGACCTGTCGTCGCTGTCGACGGCGGACCGGATGTTCGAGTCGAATCTGGGTCTGCGGGACCAGATCGCGGCCCTGGAGTGGGTGCGCGACAACATCGCGGCGTTCGGCGGCGACCCCGGCGAGGTGACCCTGTTCGGGGAGTCGTCGGGTGGCGGGTCGATCACCACGTTGATGACGGTGCCGCGAGCCGAGGGCCTGTTCCATCGGGCCATCGCGCAGAGTCCGCCCGCGACGTCGGTGTACGGCGCGCAGCGGGCCGCGACCGTCGCCCGCCGCTATCTCGAGATCCTGGATCTGCCGGCCGGGCGGGTCGGGGACCTGCTGGATCTGCCGGTCGAACAGCTGGTGAAGGCCGGTGACCTGCTCGTCGACGAGATCCCCACCCGGGTGCCGGGGACACTGGCGATGGCGCCGGTCGTCGACCGGGATCTGGTGCCGCACTACCCGGTGGCGGCGTTCCAGAAGGGGTACTCGCACCGGATCCCGCTCATCATCGGATCCAACAAGGACGAGGCGTCGATCTTCAAGTTCATGCGCTCACCGCTGCTGCCGGTCAGTTCCGAGGCCGTGCAGCAGATGTTCGCCGGCCTGGCCGACGACAACCCGGACATGCCGCCGACCCGGCTCGCCGAGATCGCCGCCGCCTACCCGGACGCCGCGAAACCCCGTGGGGTGCTGGCACTGTCGCGGGATGCGGCGTTCCGGATGCCGGCGCTGTGGGTGGCCGACGCGCACAGCCGGCACTCGCCGACGTGGATGTACCGGTTCGACCACGCCACCCCGATGCTCAAGGCGGCCCGGGTCGGGGCGGGGCACGCCACCGAACTGCCGTACGTGTTCGGCAATTTCGGCACCCTCAGCCCCGACCCGTCGTTCTGGCTCGGGGGCCGCCGGAGCGCCCTCGAGGTGTCGGGACGGGTGCAGCGCCGCTGGCTCGCGTTCGCGCGGCACGCCGTCCCGGCCGCCCTCGACGGATCCAAACACTGGGCCCCCTACACCGAGGCGACGCGGTCGACACTGCTCATCGACAACCACGACAGCCTCGTCGTCGACCCCGAACACGACATGCGCATCGCGTGGGGCGACCGGGTGATGGGGTTCAGCTGAACCGGAACCGGCTCAGTGCTCGGTCGGCTCGATCCCCAGACGCTCGTACGCGGCCTGACACAGGGCGACGACCTCGACGCGGATCGACGGCCGGTCGGTGACCTGCCCGATCCACGGCACCCGCACGGTCTTCTCGGCGCCGTCGACGGTGATCGTCCACTCGCCGGCCTCGCTGTCGAGACCCGTCATGCGGGCGGCGGTGGCGGTCGGTTCCGCGAACGCGCGGACGATGTGCAGGTTGTCGCCGGTGTGATCGTCGTTCATGTGGCGGGCCACGGCGGCGACGACGGCGGGATCGAAGGAAGTCATGACGGCGAGCCTAACCGTCTACTCGCGGGTGCCGATCGCGGCGACCGGATCGGCGCGCATCGCGGTCCGGGTGGGGATCGCGATCGCGATCAGGCCCAGCAGCACGGTGCCGGCGACGAGCAGCCCGTAGACGGTGGGGGACACCGTGGGGATCGGGCGCCCGGACACCGCGACCGCGATCCCCGCGAGCGGGGGTGCCGCGATCACCGTGCCCAGGATCGCGGCGACCGTCACGACGATCACCGATTCGGTGCGCATCATCGCCCGCACCTGCCGGGTACTCGCCCCGACGAGGCGGAGCAGCGCGAATTCGCGGCCGCGTTCGGCGGTGGCCAGCACGAGCGTGTTGACGACGGCCACCGCGAGGTAGCCGAGCAGCACGACGAGCGCCACCAGATTCACGCCGGACTGCATGCGCCGCTGGTCCTGGCCGGCGGCCGCGAACTCGCCCCGGTCGGCGACGGCGACACCACCGAGCGCGGTGATCGCGGCGTGCGCCTCGTCGATGCGTCCGGGGTGCGCGGACACCAGCAGGGTGTCGCCCAGGCCGGATGTGGTGTGCGCGAGCACCTGCGACACGGGCAGGGTCACGTCACCGAAGCCGAGACCGCGCCCGTACGTCGCGACCACCTCGGGGGTGACGAGGGTGCCGTCGCCGAGTCGCAGCGTGACGGTGCCGCCGACGCGGGTGCTCATCGCGAACGCCGCGTCGGTGGACAGCGCGACGGCGCCGTCCCGCAGCCGTCCCAGGTCGCCGTCGCGGACGTCGAGGTCGAGGGTGGATGCGGTCGTGGCCGGGTCGATGCCCTGGACCGGGTACGTCTCGGTGGTCGGCGTTTCTCCACCGGTGGTGAACAGGGCGGTGGTCCGGGCAATCGGATTCGCCTCGCGGACAGCGCCGTTCGCGGAGATGTCGTCGATCAGTGCCGGGGACAACCCGGCCGGTGCGGTGACGACGAGGTCCGCGGTGATGCCGTTGCGGGACTGGTCGTCGGCGGCCGCGGACACGGTGTCCTGCGTGAACAGTTGGACGGCGCCGATCGCGATCGCCAACGCCAGCGGGGTGATCGCGGACGCCAGACGCCGCGACCGGGCGCCCGCGTTCGCGGCGGCGAGGACGAACGCCGGGGACGCACTGCGGCGCAGCGGGCCACCGAACCAGCGGACCGCACCGCCGACGAGGACCGGGCCCAGCAGTGCCACCGCGATCACCAGCAGCATTGCCGACGCACCGGCACCGGCGATCGCCGCCGGACCCGGCAGCACCATCGGCAACAGCGACGTCGCGATGCCGCCGGCGCCGAACACGACCCCGGTGACGAGACGACCCCAGCCGACGGTGGTCGGTTCGACCGCGGATTCCCGCAGCGCCTCGGTGGGATCGAGTCGGGCCGGACGCCGGGCGGCGACCGCGCCCGCGATCCGGGCCGTCACGAGCGCGAGAACGGCGCCGACGACGGCGGGGATCGGACCCACCGCGAGCGCGAAGTCCGACGGCAGCACCCCCGCGTCGACGAACCGGGAGTGCAGGAGTCGGGCGAGCGCGTAGCCGGGTGCGGTACCCAGCAGTGCGGCGGCGCCCGCGACGAGCAGCACCTCGGTGCCGACCAGTCGGTGGACCTGGCCGGGGGTCGCGCCCGTCGCCCGCAGCAGCGCGAACTCGCGGCGCCGCTGCTGGATCGACAGCGACAGGGTGCTCGACACCACGAACATCGCGATGAGGATCGCCACGCCCGCGAACGCCGCAGCCAGCGCCATCAACTCGCTGCGGGCGGCGCCGGCATCGAGGAACTCGACGTCGCCGCGCGCGTCACCGGTGTAGGTGACCACGTCGAGTCCCGGCAGTGCATCCCGTGCGCGGACGGCGAGCGACGACGCGTCGACCCCGTCCGCGGCGAGCAGACCGACCGCGGCGACCCCGTCTCCGTGCGGCCACAGGTCACCGATCCGGGCGTCGGACAGGAAGACCGTCGCCGGCCGGTCGACGGGCTCGGGCTGCGGGGCCGACACGACCCCGACGACGGTGTACTCGTCACCGATACCACCGTGGCGCAACGTGATCCGGTCACCGACCGTGTCGTTGCCGGTCACCACGACCTCGTCGGACGCCACGGGGGCGCGGCCGTCGGTGAGCGTGTACGGCGCCAGGACCGTCGACGACCACGGATGTGCGCCGAGCAGACGGCCGTCGTCGGTGGACAGCGGCACCGTGCGGTCGGCGACCGCGGCCCGCACCCCCGGTATCCGGGACAGGTCGTCGACCGCCGAGGCGGGGAGCAGTGCGCGTTCGACGAACGGCTGGTCGACGTCCTCGCGCACGTCCAGGGCCTGGGGTGCCCCGACGACGACGTCGGCCCCCGCGTACCGGTGCGGGGTGACGCCGCCGCGGATCCCGGACTCGAACAGCACGGCCAGCCCGCATGTGAGGGCCGCCGCGCAGAACACGGCGACGAACACGGCCGCGAAACTGCCCCGCCGCTGCCGCACGTTCGCGAGCGCCAGACGCGGCAGACGGGAACGACGCATGCTCACCACTCCCCGAGACGGGTCATGTGGTCGGCGACCGCCGCGGCACTGGGCGAATCCATCCGCCCGACGAGACGGCCGTCGGCGAGGAACAGCACCCGGTCGGCGTGGGCGGCGGCCACCGGATCGTGGGTGACCATGACGATCGTCTGGCCGAGGTCGGTGGTGGTGTGGCGCAACAGGTCCAGCACCTGGCGTCCGGTGCGGGAATCGAGTGCGCCGGTCGGCTCGTCGGCGAACACCGCGTGCGGCCGGGTGATCAACGCCCGCGCGATCGCGACCCGCTGCTGCTGACCCCCGGACATCTCGGCGGGGCGCCGGCCGCGCTTGTCGGCCAGGCCGACCGCGTCCAGCACGTGGTCGAGGTGCGCGCGGTCCGCGCGGCGGCCGGCCAGCAGCAGCGGCAGCGTCACGTTCTGTTCGACGGTGAGCGCGGCCATGAGGTTGTACGCCTGGAAGACGAAGCCGATGTGATCGCGACGGAAGAGTGTGCGGGCCTTGGGCTTCAGGGCGCTGATCTCGGTGTCGCCGAGCCACACCGACCCGCGGGTGGGCCGGTCGAGGCCGGCGGCGCAGTGCAGGAACGTGCTCTTGCCCGAGCCCGACGGCCCCATGATCGCGGTGAAACTGCCCGGGGCGAGGGACAGGCTGACGGCGTCGAGCGCGGTGACCTGCGTGCGCCCGGAACCGTACGTCCTGCTCACGTCGGCGAGGCGGACCGCCGACTGCGGGGGACTCTGCACCGGGGGCAGGGGAGAGGTGAAGGAGGTCATGGCGACAACGCTAGGAATCGGCGACGCCGCAGAACATCCCGTGCGGTACCCGATCGATGGTGTAGCCGGCTCTACCGACAGCGCCGCTGTCGTGCGGCATGCTGGGGTGGTGCAGTGGACCGAACGCCTGAACGAGCGGTGGCGCGCCGTCCGCTTCCTCGTGGTCGAGGCCGGTGCCGCCGTCGTGTCGCTCTGCTTCCTCGTGGTCGGGCTGGTGGTCGGGTCGATGCTGATCCTGATCGTCGGCTGGCTCGCGGTGCCCGCCTACGTGCAGGCACTCCGATGGTGGGCGGGCCGGGCGCGGCGACGATCGTCCGCCTACTCGGGCCGGGACGTGGCCGAACGGTATCCGACCGTCCCCGACAGCCCCGGTTTCGGCGACCTGCGCCGACTGCTCACCGCGCCGTCGACGCGCCGCGACTTCGGGTGGGTCGCGGTCCACTCCGTCGCGGCGCTCACGTCCGGGCTTCTCGCGATCGTTCTCCCGCTCGCGGCCGTGAACTCCTTCGCGATCCTGTTCTACTGGCAGGCGCTGCCGCCGGACGAGCCGGTGAGCAACATCTACCCGGTCACCTCGTGGTGGGGTGCGGCAGGGATGCCGCTGGTAGGGGTCGGGTACGTGATGCTGGCGTGGTGGGGGATCCCGGCCCTCGCCCGCGGTATCGCCGGGCTGGCCGGGACGCTCCTCGCGCCGGGGCGGGAAACCGAACTGTCCGAACGGATCTCGGCGCTGACGGTGAGCCGGGCCGCCGCCCTCGACGCGCATGCCGCGGAACTGCGCCGCATCGAACGCGACCTGCACGACGGCGCCCAGAACCGGCTCGTCGCCGTCGTCATGATGCTGGGGCTGGCGGAACGCTCGCTGCGGGTCGCACCCGACCAGGCACTGCCGCAACTGTTGCGGGCGCAGGACGCGGCGTCGGACGCGCTGTCGGAGCTGCGGACCCTCGTCCACGACATCTACCCGCCGATCCTCGACGAACTCGGTCTCGGCGGGGCCGTCTCCGCGCTCGCCGGCCGCAGCAGCGTGCCGTGCATCCTCGACACCGGTGGGCTGCGGCGCGCACCGGCCGCGGTGGAGGCGGCGGCTTACTTCGTGATCGCGGAGGCGCTCACCAACGTCGCCAAACACAGTGGCGCCGGGCAGGTCCGGGTGACCCTGTCCACGCGCGACGACGAGCTGGGTGCGGCGCTGGTCATCGATGTCCGGGACGACGGTATCGGCGGGGCCGTCGACGCGGCGGGCGGCGGAGTGGCGGGGATCCGGCGCCGCGTGGCAGCGTTCGAGGGGACGATGACGCTGGACAGCCCGCTCGGCGGGCCGACGAGACTCGAGGTGGAACTGCCGTGCGGATTCTGATCGCGGAGGACGACGCGCTGCTGCGGGAAGGCCTCGCCCTGCTGCTCGGCAGTGTGGGTATCGAGGTGACCGCCGCCGTCGACGACGCCGACAAGTTCCTCGCCGCGTTCGAGGCCGACCCGCCGGACGGCGCGGTGCTCGACGTGCGGATGCCGCCGACGCACACCAACGAGGGGCTGAAGGCCGCGATCGAGGCGCGCCGGCGGCACCCCGGGTTCCCGGTGCTGGTGCTGTCCGCGTACGTCGAGGACCGGTACGCGGGGGAGCTGCTGTCCGGCGGCGCGTCCGGGGTCGGTTACCTCCTCAAGGAGCGGGTCGGCAAGGTCGAGGAGTTCGTCGACGCCCTCCACCGGGTGGTCGACGGCGGCACCGTGATGGATCCGGAGGTGATCTCGCAGCTGATGAGCCGGCGCCGCGCCGACGACCCGATCCGCACCCTCACCCCGCGGGAATCCGAGGTGCTCGGTCTCATGGCCGAGGGGCTCGGAAACACCGACATCGCCCGCAAACTCGTCGTGAGCGACACCGCGGTGAGCAAGCACATCGGCAACATCTTCGCCAAGCTCGGGCTGTCGGCGTCCGACAGCGGGCACCGCCGGGTGCTCGCGGTCCTCGCGCACCTGCGGTCCTGACCGCAGCGGGTCACACGGTTTCGAGCGCCTCGCCCACCTCGCGCAGCGCCCGGTGCCGTTGGTCCTCGGCGAGGGTGTGGCCGACGGCGATCGCGAGAGCGACGGGCCAGTCGATCACCTCGAGCGCGGCGAGCAGGCCGAGGGCGGCGAAGTAGGCCAGCTGGTCGGGGCGGGGGACGCCGACGTCCCCGATCAGGGGCAGCCGGATCGCGAACCGGGAGCCGTGGGTGATCCGGTCGAGGGCCGCTCGGTGCGAGTCCGGGGCCGGGGGTCGTTCGACGGTGGTGTCGGTCCGGATGGTATCGGTCACTGTTCGCCTCGCCTGTTCGAGTCGTTCACCTGCTGTACACCTACACCGGTCATCGTGGTGGTCGTGACCGTTTCGTTATCAGCGCTCTCGACCGCCTCGGCGGTGTCGTCGTTCGCCTCCGCCGTCCGGTCGGCCGCCCCGGACCCGGTGACCGGTGCCGTGACCTCGGTGCTCACCCCGCCGTTGCGGCACGCGTACGCGGTGCTGCTGCGTGCCGGTGTGCTCGTCGTCGACTGACCGAGCCGCCGCTCGGCCCACCAGGTGAGCACCCGCGGTGCGACCGCCGCCGCCGCGGTGGCCGCCGCCGCCGAGCCGAGTGCCTGCGTCCAGGCGATCGGGCCGAGCGGGGTGCAGCCGAGGAACTGGCTCACCCCGGGAGTGCTCACCACCGCCCCCAGCGCGACCAGCGAGCCGAACGCGGTGGCCACCACCAGGGGGCTGCGCGAATCGATCAGCGTCTGCCCCAACTGCGTCCCGACGAGCGCGACCAGCCCCACCGTCGATGCGCGGCGCGGCCGCCCCGTCACCGAGGCCAGCGCCCACGCGACACTCGCCCCCGCCGCCGTCGCGGCCCCGCGCACCGTGACCGTCCGCCACAGGGCGGCGGTGTCCGGTCCGCGTCCGCTCCCGGCCCGGTCGTGCCGCGGCGGGCTGACCGCCACGGCCGCCGCCGGCAGCGCATCGGTGAGCAGGTTGACCAGCAGCAGCTGCCGGGCACCGAGCGGGGACCGGCCGGTCGCGGCGCTACCGATCAGCGCGAACGCCACCTCCCCGGCATTGCCGCCGAGCAGCACCGACACCGCCGACTGCACCCGTTGCCACAGCTGCCGGCCCTCGTCGATCGCGTCGACGATCGCGTCCACCCGCCCGTCGAGCAGCAGCAGATCCGCGGCGCTGCGGGCGGGATGGTTGCCGCGGGACGCCACCCCGATCCCGATGCTCGCCGCACGGATCGCGGCCGCGTCGTTCGCACCGTCCCCGACCATCGCACACACGTGACCGACCCGCTCGAGGGTCTGCACGATCTGCACCTTCTGTTCGGGTGTCATCCGCGCGAACACCTGCCGTTCGGCGACCGCGGTCTCCTGCGCGTGCTGCGACAGCGCCTCCCACGCGGTGCCGCTCATCACCGTGGACGCGTCGACGTCGAGCCCGAGGTCGCGGGCGATGGCGGCGGCGGTGACCGGGTGGTCGCCGGTGATCAGCCGCACCGCCACCCCACGCTGTTCGAGCGCCGGCAGCAGACCCGCGGCCTCCGGGCGGAGCGTGTCGGACAGGCCGAGCAGGCCGAGCGGTTCGAGGCCGTCGCCGCACAGAGCCGCGAGGGTGTCGGTGTCCCGGGTCGCCCGTTCCGCATCGTCCGCGGAAAGGGTGCGGCGGGCCACCGCGATGACCCGCATCCCCGCCTCCGCCATGGAACGGACCTCGTCGTGGATGTCCTCGATCGACGCCCGGTCGGCGGCCGTGCACGCGGCCAGCACCACCTCGGGCGCACCCTTGACGACCAGTTCGGTGCCGGTGAGGGCGGCAGCGTACGGGCGTCCCGCCCGGAACGGCAGCACGAGGTCCGGGACCGGGTCGGGGAGGCCACCGGCCTCGACGACGGCCCGGTCGGTGGCGTGCGGGGCCGTGCACCCGTCGGACGTGACGGAGGTGCGGGCCGCCGCGGTCAGGACGGTGTCGCGATCGACTCCGGCGGCGGGGCGGACGTCGGTCACCCGCAACCGGTCCGCGCTCAGTGTGCCGGTCTTGTCGAAGCAGGCGACGTCGACGCGGCCGAGCGCCTCCACCGAGCGGGGGGCCCGCACCAGCACGGCCGAATGGGTCAGCCGTCGCGCCGCGGCCTGCTGCGCGAGGGTCGCGACCAGCGGCAGACCCTCCGGGACGGCGGCGACCGCGACCGCGACACCGCTGGTGATCGCCGACTGCAGGCCGCCGCCGCGAAGCATCGACGTCAATGTCACCAGGGCGCCGCCCGCGACGCTGACGGGCAGCACCTTGCCGGTGAGTTCACGCAGTTGGGATTGCAGGCCGACCCGCCCGACGGGGGTGGGGGACAGTGCGGTCGCGCGGCCGGTCTCGGTGTAGGGGCCGACGGCGGTGACGACCGCGGTCGCGGTGCCGGTGAGGACGGTGGTGCCCGCGTAGAGCATGCAGTCGCGGTCCGCGAGCGGCACCCCCGGTGTGGCGCCGGTCTGCTTGTCGACGGGCAGCGACTCCCCGGTCAGCGACGACTCGTCGACCTCCACCCCGGACACGGTGAGCAGGCGCCCGTCGGCGGGCACGACCTCACCGGGCCGCACCTCGATCACGTCCCCGGGCCGCAGCGATCCGGCGGCCACCGAGCGGTGGGAGCCCGACGCGCGGACGGTGCGGGCGGACGGATCCTGCACGGCGAGCAGACGGTGCAGGAGATGTTCGGCGTGCAGTCGCTGCGCCGCGGACAGGGCCGCGTTGCCGACGAGGACCGAGCCGACCAGCACCGCGTCGACGGGGGAGCCGAGGATCGCGCTGGCCGCCGACCCGGTCGCGAGGATCGGGGTCAGCGGGTCGGACAGTTCGGTGCGCAGCGAGCGTCCGAAGTCCCACACGACGTCGACGGGACGACGGACCCGCACCGCCGCCGACCGGATCCGGGACGGTCCGTCGGAGTCGACGACCGGTCCCGGGGTGCCCAGCAACTCCCGCACCCGATCCGCGGACATCGCATGCCAGTCGTGTTGCGGATTCGGCACCGGATCGTCGGCCTGCAGGACGCCGCGCGCGAGACCACGCCCGGTCCACAGCGCGGCCCCCGATCCGGCACTGACCGGTCCCGGTCCCCGGCCGTGGGTGCCGGGCAACATCAGCAGTGACCCGAGGAGGGACGCGCCGGTGGCGATCTCGATGCCGCGGCGACTCGCGGTCCGGGCGGCGGGCAGGGCCCGCAGCACCCGCCAGGTGGCCGCGAGATCGGGCACCAGCAGATCGCACACGACGGGACCCGCGGCCGACGCGATCGCGATACCGAGGTCGGCGTCCGCCGCCGCGGACGGGCAGTCGATCGCCAGGACCGCCACACACCCGCCGTCACCGTGCAGGTCGCGGACGATCGCGGACAGGCCGGAATCGAGTGTGCCACTCGGGGTTCGGAGGTCGTCGAACGCCGAGCGCAGCGACCCGAGCGCCTCGTCGTCGACGGAGTGGACCGTCACCCCGGCCCGGCGGGCCTGCTCGAGGACGGCCCCGGCGAGGGGATCGCGGACCCGCGACACCAGCACGGCCGCATCGACACCGTCCGGGACGTCCACCGGGACCGGGAGCCGGTCGAGCGGCCACCACCCTTCGGGGAGCGCACCGGATTCGACGGCCTCACGGGCGGCGTCCCACACTTGCGTCCGGTGCTCGTCCGGCACCCCGCGGATGCGGCTGACCCGCAGTTCGTCGGTGAGCAGGGCCCGCGGGTCGACGACCAGCGCGGTGATCGCGTCGAGTCGGCGCAGTGCGCGCGGACTCCGGGCGACGACACCGTACCGGTCGGCGAGGTCGCGGCCGAGGGTCGCGGCGAACGACTCCCGGGCCGTGCGTGCGGCCTTCGGGGCGGTCACCAGGGCGGCGGTTCCGGCGGTGCGGAGGCTGCCGGCGGCGACCCCGACCGCGGCGGCGGCGCCCGCCTGCACCCCCGCGGCCCGCTCCAGGTGCCGCTCGACCGGACCCGGCCGGGACGCCCCCGCATCGCCGGTGGCCGGGTGCCCGGTGGAGGGATGGGAGGTGGCGCGTCGCCACGCCGACCGTTGGGCGACCACCTCGCCGACGAGCGTGGCCCGCAGCAGTGCGTCGACGGCCAGGGGGAGCGGCGCCTGCGCGAGCGTGAGACCGGTCGCGGAGGCGGCGGAGAGCAGCACGTCGGTGGGGCGTCGGCCGATGCTCGACTCGAGCAGTCCCCGCATCCGCGGTTGATAGTCGACGACGGTCGCGGGCACCGCCGCCAGCGGAAGCCGCGGCACCCGCAGCACCCGGGCGGTGAGCGCGAGTCCCAGCCCGGACGTGTGGGCGGCGAGTTCGACGACCCGGGAGGCCAACGCCGTGTCGGACCAGTCCGGTGGGGGCGACGGCGGCCGGGGCGCGGATACGGCGGGCGGGCGCCGACCCGGCGAGACGAGCGCGGTGACCACCCCGGCGGCCCCGGCGGTACTCACCGTCGCCACCGTGACGGCCCCCCACAGCACTCGCCCGGGCAGGACCCGCGCCTGTCCGAACAGCGTCCCCACCCTCGTGGTCGTCACCGAGTGGTACGCCCCCGCGGACGGGAGGACGTGGACTTCTTCGCCGGCGCCTTCGCAGGGGGTTCCTTCTGCGTGGCAGTTTTCTGTGCGCCGGCCTTCTTCGGGGCGGGCGCCGGTTGTGCGGGCGCGCCGCGCTCGTGGAGTTGCCTCAGCACGAGCGCGGCGCCCCCGACGGTCAGGACCACCGGCCATTCGACGATGCCGACGACACCGGCGGCGGCCATCGTCGCGATCGCGGCGGGGGTGGAGTGGCTGCCCTGTTCGAGGCCGCGGCGGGTGCCGTCGGCGACTCCGCTCACGGCACCGCGGACACCACCGACGAGGCTACCGACGGCGGCCCCGCCGAGCGCACCGATCGACGAGGTGGTGACGTCGGCGATGCCGGTCACGGCACGAACTGCACCGTCGGAGAACGACATTCGGCCTCCGTTCGCGCGGTGACCGTTGTGTGCGGTGCTTGCTGCCTGTGCCATCGAACCACCCGTCCGGTCGGTGTGTGGGATCGAGCGTCACGCGTAGCCCGAGTCTAGTCCCGACGATCCGAGATCTGAACCGGTTATCGCGATAGCTGGGTGAATTGTCTTGTGTTTCAAGATCTGTGTACCCTCGGGCCGATGGGCAGGCAGCGCGGTGGGCGCAGGAGTGAGGGGCGCGTCCCCCGCGGCGACGAGGGGCCGGTCGCCGGCGTGTACGACATCGACACCGGGACGTGCGAGCTCGAGGAGGATCCGTTCGACCGGCAGAGCTGGATCCTGCGGATCAACGGGGAACCGAGCTCCCACATCGACCTGGCCGATCCGCGGACGCTGGCCTTCGACTACATGCGCTGGATCGCGGAACTGACGTGCTCCCAATGGGATTCGCAGGCGTCGTTGCGTGTCCTGCATCTCGGTGGTGGAGCGTGCACGCTCGCCCGCGCGTTCGCGTCGATGTTTCCGCAGTCGCGGCAGGTCGTCGTCGAGTTGGACGGGCGCCTGGCCGTGCTGGTGCGAGAGTGGTTCGACCTGCCGCGGGCCCCGCTGCTGCGGGTGCGGGTGGGGGAGGCGCGGGCGGTCACCGAGACCCTCACCGCCGACAGTCGGGACCTGATCGTCCGGGACGTGTTCGCCGGGCACACCACACCGCGGCCGCTGACCACCCTCGAGTTCACCCGGCACGCCCGGCGGGTCCTCGCCCCGGGCGGCGTCTACGCCGTCAACTGCGGCGACACCCAGGATCTACGACGGGCCCGGGCGGAGGCCGCCACGATCGGCGCGGTGTTCGAACACACCGCGATCATCGCCGATCCGGCGATGCTCAAGGGGCGCCGCGAGGGCAACATGATCATCGCCGGCAGCGACGTGCCGATCGGGCGGTCACCGGCCCTGGCCGGTCGGGTTCTCGTCGGCGGCACCCAGGCCCACGTGTGGACCGACGATCAGGTGCGCCGGTTCGCCGAGTCCGCGACAGTGCTCCACGACCTCGGCGGGTGAGGTGGTGGCGTCGTCAGTCCGGGAGCAGATCCGGGGTGGCGACACCGAGATCGGAGGAGCCGATGGAGCTGATGAAGCTGCCCGGGAGCAGGAGTTGGACCAGTTCGGTGAGGAAAAGCACGATAGATCTCCATGAGTGGTGCGGGTGAATCGCGGTCGAGTCTAGGCGTCCGGGTTGCCCGCTTCGTCGCCCGGTAGAGCGCGTGCCGCGCGGATCCCCACCCACGCTCCGGCGCCGGTGAATCCGCCCAGAGCCACCACACCGGCGACGGTGACCGTGGTCAGGGCCGACTCCGGCATCGGGACCAGCGCGGCGAGACCCGCGACGATCATGAGCCACCCGCCGGTCTCCGTCAGCGGCCGGCCCGCCCGGTGTGCGACGGTCCACGCCTCGTCGCTGGCCATCGTGGTGGCGGTGCGGATACCGACGTAGTGGTTGCGGCGCAGCCGGCCGCTCGCCGCGGAGCGCAGCGCCCACACGATCAGTGCCCCACCGATCGTGAACGTCAGGCACAGGACAATCCGCAAGCCGATCGACTCCATGCGGTCACGGTAGAGGACCGGCGGGTGATCCGGGCGATCCGGGCGATTGTCGGTGCGTCGGGACGGTCAGGCCCCGGCCGGCAGGTTGCCGAAGTCGGGGGCGCGGCCCTCCGCGAACGCCGCGAGCGCCTCGGTGTTGGCCGGTCCGCCCAGCAGGTCGGCGAAGCAGGCGTTCTCCCGGGCGCGGGCGTCGGCGATCGCGGCGCGCAGCGGTTCGGTCATCGTCTTCTTCACCGCCATCAGGCTCGACAACGGTTTGGCGGCAAGCAGTTCCGCGTGTGCCCGGGCGGTGTCGAGCAGTTCGTCGGGCGGGCACACCCGCCACACCAGACCCATCTCCTTTGCCTGTTGCGCGTCGATCCACTCCGAGCTCATCAGGATCCAGGCCGCGTTCTGGTGCCCGACCAGGCGCGGCAACAGGATGCTCGACGCCGCCTCGGGGGCCACCCCGAGATCGGTGAACGGGCACTTGAGCCGGGCCTCGCTGGACATGAACGTCAGGTCGGCGAATCCGAGCAGGGTGGCGCCCGCGCCGAGGCCGACACCGTTGACCGCGCAGATCAGCGGTTTGGGGAAGTCGGCGAACGCGTCGATCATCCCGGTGAAACCGTGTGCGGCGCGCGGCGGATTCGGGTCGGTGGTCAGCGCCCGCATCTCGCGCAGATCGGTGCCGGCGCTGAACGCGCGACCGGCGCCGGTGAGCAGCACGACCGACACCGTCGGAGCGGCGGCGGCGTCGCGCAGCGCCTCGGTGGTCGCGTCGTAGAGCGCGGTGTCGAACGCGTTGAGGGCCTCGGGCCGGTCCAGGGTCAGGGTGCGGACGCGGGCACGGTCCTCGATACGAATGCTCATTCCTGCACGGTAGAGCCCGTGGCGGTCCGGCGTCGGACATTGCGGACACCCGCTTGCCGGTAAAGTGATATCACTTTAATATCTGTTTCGTGCGGCTCGCTGCGGGCCGCACCGACGAGGAGGGACGCCATGACAACCACTGCACCCGAGCACGGCACCGCGGGAGCCACCGGAATCGAGGAGCGGGTCGGCTGGTCCGTCAACGGTTGGCCCGTCGCGATCGGCGGACTCGTCGGCATCCTCGCCGCCGCCGGCGTCATCGCCCTCGCGGTCCTGACGCTCGACGTGAACATCCCCCTCATCGTCGTCGGCGCGCTGATCGCCGTCGCTGCACTGATCGCGCTGGCCGGACTCGTGCTCGTCGAACCCGGTCAGGCCCGCGTCCTGCAGTTGCTGCACGGCTCGTACGCCGGGACACTGCGCCACGACGGGCTGCGCTGGATCAACCCGCTCGACACGCGCGAGGCGATCTCCACCCGGATCCGCAACCACGACACCGGCAAGGCGAAGGTCAACGACGCCGACGGCAACCCGATCGAGATCTCCGCGATCATCGTGTGGCAGGTGCGCGACACTGCCCGCGCCACGTTCGACGTCGACGACTTCGAGGAGTTCGTGGCCGTACAGACCGAGGCGGCGGTGCGGCACATCGCGAGCAGCTACCCGTACGACGGCCCGGAAGACGGAGACTCGCAGGTGATTTCGTTGCGGCAGAACGCCGACGAGATCACCTCGAAGCTGTCCGCGGAGGTGGCCGAGCGGGTGCGGTCCGCGGGCGTCGAGGTCATCGAATCGCGCATCAACCAGTTGGCGTACGCCCCGGAGATCGCGCAGGCGATGCTGCGCCGCCAGCAGGCCGGTGCCGTGATCGCGGCCCGTGAGCAGATCGTGCACGGCGCCGTCGGCATGGTGGCCACCGCCCTCGAGCGCCTCGAACGCGAGCACACCGTCGAACTCGACGAGGAACGCAAGGCGGCGATGGTGTCGAACCTGCTGGTGGTCCTGTGCGGCGATCAGAGCGCGCAGCCGATCGTCAACACCGGAACCCTGTACCAGTAGGCTGCGCCGTCATGGTCGAACGCAAGAAGGTGCTGCTGCGCCTCGATCCCGCGGTGCACGACGCGCTGACGCGGTGGGCCGGGGCGGAACTGCGCAGCACCAACGCGCAGATCGAGTTCGTGTTGCGGCGGGCCCTCGCGGACGCGGGCCGGCTCCCGAAGGATGCCGGCGAGATGCGGCGGCCGGGCCGCCCCCGCAGGGACGACGCGGCCGACACAGCCGCCGAGGACTAGACGCGGGCGAAGCGGGCAGGCTCGCTGCCGGGCACCTCGGCGACCTGGCCGCGTGCGACCAGGTGCCGCAGGTGCGCGGCGGCCTCGGACAGGGCCATGCCCTTGGCCATCGGGTGGAACTTGTCCCACGGCCGGTACCACTGCATGCGGGACGCCACCTCCCACACGGTGATCTCGTCGTCGCCGAACGCGGCGAGCAGGTGGGCGAGTCGTTCCTCGTGGTGGTCGACGAGTTCGCCGGCACGGCCCGCGACGTCGGTGATGGGCAGGCCGTGCGCGCCGAGTCCGCGGGTGACGTCCATCTTCTGCACGCGCCGCAGCGATCCCATGAATTCGGCGAGCGCGTCGCGTTCCTCGAGTGGGTAGGCGAAGTTGCCGACGTGCGGGGTGGTCTTCTGCAGCACGTGGTCGCCGGTGAACATGACGTTCGCGTCCTCGAGGTAGAAGCACACGTGGCCGGGGGTGTGGCCGGGCGTGTACACGGCGCGCAGGTCCCGTCCGGTCAGGGCGATCAGTTCGTCGTCGACGAGGACCCGGTCGGGTGCGGACTCGGGGCCGACGGGGGCGTCCGCGCCGGACGCCTGCGTGAACGCCTCCCGGTCGGCGAGCGGGGCGCCGGCTCGGGTGAGGTTCTCGAGCTGGTAGTCCATCCACTCCGGGCCGCGGCTCGACGACATCTTCTCGAACATGTCGTGGTCGGCCTCGTGCATCGCGATCCACGCCCCGGACGCCTCCCGGACCCGCCCGCACAGCCCGGTGTGGTCGGGGTGGAAGTGGGTGACGACGACACCCTCGACGTCGGTGATCGCATGCCCGACGGAGGCGAGGCCCGCGGTCAGCGCGTCCCAGCCCTCGTCGCCGTCCCAGCCGGCGTCGACGAGGACGACACCACCCGGCGACTCCATCGCGTACACGAGCGTGCTGCCCAGCGGGTTGTGGGACATGGGGACGGTGATCTGGACGATGCCGTCACCGATCTCGGACGCATCACTCATGGTGCACAACCTCTCCCGGACCTACTGCTGACGAGAACTCGTTCTACTTTTCGATTCCATAGTTACTCCCCGCCGCGTCGCCGCGGACGGGGAGATCCCACTGGGCAAGAAGAATCAGGACACCAGGTCCGCGTACTCGGGGTGCGTCTCGATGTACTTCGCGACGTACGAGCACGACGGCACGACGGTGAAGCCCTGCTCGCGGGTGGTGTCGAGGGCCGCCTTCACGATCTGTCCGGCCAGGCCCTGCCCGCGGAAGTCGGGTTCGGTGACGGTGTGCCCGAAGTCGCGGACCGTGCCCGTCTCGACGTAGTCGGCGTAGCCGGCGAGGGTGTCGTCGACGTAGACCTCGAAGCGGTTCTGACCGGTGTTGTGTTCGATCCTGTTCGCCACGATCGGGCTCCTTTCGTTGTGCTTACGATCGCACGTTACCGCCCGGCCGGGCGGTGAGGCGTTCGGCGACGCGCGCCCCGACCGCGACCACGGCACCGGCTGCGGCGGCGACGAGCATGCTCGTGCGCAGCGGCCCGAGCAGCGCATCGACGAACGCCGACGCGATCACCGGGTCCACGGTTACCGGCAGCACGTCGGCGAGGTAGCGGTCCCGGACGATCCACACGGTGAGCGCGAGCAGTCCCGCCCCGGCGACGACGGCGATCCCGGTCCGCGACACGGTCCGCAGCCGCCGGCCAGCGGGGGCGGCCCCGATCGCACCGGCCGCCGCGGCCAGGGCCAGCCACGGCAGCACCGTCGCCGCGACGTCGATCCCGTGGACGGCCCGTCGTGCCGTCGCGAGTTCGGGAGATTCGAACAGCACCAGGCGCGCATCGACATCGGGGACGCGGTCGACGAACGGCACCCCGCGCTCGACCAGGACGGTGCGGGCGCCGGCGACGATCGGTCCCAGCGCGATCGCGACGGTGCCGGCATCGTCGACGTCGACGGCGTCCACCCCGTGGTCGCCGGTGACGACGGCGATCGACGCGGCGTGTGCCCCGCGGTTCGCCTGCGACCACAACGACGCGAACCGGTCGGAGCGCACGAACGCCCCGACACCCTCGCGGACCGCCCGCGACGTCGGTGCGGTGAGTATCCCCGGATCCGTGCGGGTGAGGATCTCGTCGGTGACCCGGGCGGTGACCGCGTCCTGCACCGCCGGATCCTGCGCCACCGGGGCGACCGACGCGACGTAGTGGTCGGTGTCGGTGAGCTGCCGGTCCACGAACCGGGCCGCGATCGACGCCCCCGACAGCAGGGTCACCGCCACGAGCAGGACGGCGACGGCGACGGTCCGCAGCTGCGACATGCCGCGGAGCCTAGTGCGCGCCCCGCCGATGTCAGCGGGACACGCGGGCGGTGACGCGCGCGAGCACGGTCAGCGCGGCGAGTACCACCGACGCGGCCAGTACCGCCCGCAGTGCGGAGGCGGCCCCGCCGGCTTCGGCGAGCGCACCCGCGAGCGGGGCGCCGATCGCGTTCCCGGAGATCAGGGCGCTCGACAGAAGTGCCATGTGCAGGGTGCCGCGGCCGTCGGGGGTGTGGGTGGTGGCGATCTCGTAGACGGTGACGATGACCGGTCCGATACCGAGGCCGAGGACCGCGAGCACCACCGACAGCAGGGGGCCGCTCGTGACGAGCGGCAGGACCGCGCACGCCGCGACGGACCACGCGGCGGCGGCGATCAGCCGCACGTGCAGGCTCACCCGGCCGCTCGCCAGGCCCACCGCGATCGACGCGACACCCGAGCCGATCCCGAATCCGGCGTAGATCAGGCCCGCGTCGGCGATGTCGCCGTGCTCGCCGGCGAACGCCACCACCGAGTTCATCAGCGCACCGAACAGGGTGCCGATGGCGACCATGATTGCGACGAGTGTGACCCGGTCGGGGCGCAGGAACGCGCGCAGCGGGGCACTCGCGGCGGTGGCCGCCGCTGCGGTGCGGGTGACGAGGTCGACGGTGCGGTGCCGGGCGAACAGCAGGCCGAACACCAGCACGATCGCGGTGCACGCGACCAGTGGGGTGCCCGCCCAGTAGCGGGCGAGGATACCGACGAGCGCCGGGCCGAACACGAACGTCATCTCGTCGGCGAGGGTTTCGTACCCGAACGCCGCACCCTGGACGCGGGACCGCTGCGGCGGGTCGACCTCGGTGCGGACGAGCGCCGACCAGCGGACCCGCGCGAACGGACCGACCGGCACGATCGTCAGCCCGCACAGCGCGGCCGCCGCGATCAGCAGCGGCAGCGGTCCGTCTGCGGCGAACAGGGTGGCGGCGATGAAGATCGAATTCGCCACCGCGAGAATCGGAATGACGATGCGCTGACCGAACCGGTCGGCGCACGTGCCGGCGAGGATGCCGCCGATCGCGGCGCCGATCGCGTACGCGCCGGCGGCGAGACCGCCCTCGGTGTACGAGTCGCGGACGATCGCCACATAACTGCTGATGCCGAGGGTGAGCATCGCGAACGGCAGCCGCGCCAGGATGCCGATCGGGAAGATCAGCGCGCCGGCGTGCCGGTAGAGGTGACCGAACGGCGGTGTGGGGCGGTCGGGTTCGGTGTCGACGGATGCCGGAGAAGGGGAGGACGAAGCGGGGGATGACACAGTGTTCCTTGTCGAGGTACGCCGAAGCGGCGTGTCGCCGTCCCACCAACACCGGCGACACCGTGATCCCAATGACTAGGGCCGAAACGCCCCGACATAACTGTGTGCAGCTGCAGGGTAGTGCGGGCCGTCAGCGGGCGTCAAAACGGTCGGGATCGCTCGCCGGACGGTCCGGAAGGGTGATCACCCGCAGTGCGCCGCGCAGCGACTCGTGGGTCCGGGCCCACGCCCGGGCCTCGGCCTCGCACGCGGCGGCCACCTCGTCGTCGCCGTCGTGGAGGGCGTCGTCCGCGAACCGGTTCCAGACGGTTTCCTGCCCCGTCGCGAGCCGCAGATAGTCGAGGACCGCATCGCGGTCGTACGCGCACACCGCGGCGACCTCGTGCGGATCGAGCGCACCCGCACCGTCGGGGTCGAGGTGTAACAGTGTCGACAGGGGCTGCGGCAGATCGACGTCGGCGATCGGACGGTCGTCGGAGATGGTGTCGTCGGAATCACAGACCGGGCCGTCGATGTACAGGGTGCCGCCGAACCGGGCGGCGAAGTCGACGTCGATCCTGGGTGCCAGGAGCCGCAACTGGTCGAGGGCGTCGACGAGGTGCCGGGGCACGAACGGGCTGCCGAAGATGTCGATGGACGCGCTGAGTCGATCCTCGTCGAGCGTGAACCGCATACCCGGCCACCGTTTGGTGAGATCGCATGCGTTCTCGGCGGCACGGGTGCGGCCCGCGATCCCCAACAGCAGCGGCATCCACAGCCGCACCAGCGGCTTGTCCGGATGCACGATGATGAACACCCGCTGGTCGCCGAGACGCAGTGCGACGTCCCCGTCGTCGTCCCGATCGGGCATGTGCCCGATCGCCTGTTCGACGGTGCGGGCCACCAGGTCGCGCAGTTCGTGCGGGTCGCGGGCGTCGAACGCGGCCCGCTCGTCGAGACCCGATGCCGCTGCAGGCTCCGGTTCGGGTGCCGCGTCGACCAGGATCGTGTCGGCGAGGGTGCCGCTGATCTCGGTGCGCAGGAACGCCGGATGCGGCACACTCCAGACCTCCCGCAGCGTGGTGACCGTCATGGCCGCGACCCGGTCGGCGTCCCACTGCTTCCGGTCGACGAAGAACGCGGGGGAGCCGCCGTCGGGATCACCGTCGGGCCGGCGGGTCGGGCGTTCCCACCCGAGGTCGCACAACCGGTTCTCGGCGGCCGCGGTGAGCACGTACCGCGGTGCGAGATACGGGTTCGACGACACCTCGGCGCGCACGTACTCGTCGTCCCACACCAGGAACTGGATCCACGGCGCGAACCCGTCGACGGTGGACTCGTCGGCCCAGTCCAGAACCAGGGTGTCGTCGGTGCTCATCCCGGACAGATGGTCGGCGAGCCGGTCCCGGAAGGTGCCCCACGCACTGTCGACGGATGCATCGAATTCTGCAGTCTCGAACATCGTTTCCCCTCCTCGTCCCGACGTCGCGATCAACGTAACCCGACGGTCCGACAAGTGCCGTGACGCCGGGCCGGAGCGCCGCCGGCGCATTCGACATCGTCACGAAGCGGAGAGTGGATGTGTGACCGTCATCGAGATCGTCCGGTTCGCCTGACCAGCTGAAGGGACCCTTCGTGCGCTGTGAGCGAACGAAGGGTCCCTTCAGCTGCTTGGCCCGGGGACAGGCGGACGTCAGTTCCCGCGGACGCCCTCGTAGTACCCGCGGATGTGGTCGACGATCCGCTGTCGGGCGAGTCCGGTGTCGTGGTGGGTGACGGCGTCGACGAGGCCGCGGTGTTCGTGACGCAGGCGGGTGCAGGTGTGCGGCCAGGCGACGGCGTCGACGCCGTCGATGACGTACGACTCGATGGAGGCGCGCAGGCCGGCCATCATGGCGGCGATGACCTGGTTGCCGGCGGCGTCGGCCATGGCGACGTGGAATTGGGCGTCGAGGACGAGGAATTCGTCGGCGGTGAGGGTGGGCTCGTCCATGGAGTCGAGGAGTTCGACGGCGGCGGCGAGGTCGGGGGCCGGGAGTGCGGCGAGGGTCCGCATGACCTCGGTTTCGAGGACGAGTCGGGTCTGGACGACGTCGGTGACGGGGAAGCCCTGGGCGGCGACCTGCATGCGCATGAGCATGGTCATGCCGCCGGTGGGGCGGGAGACGATCATGGCGCCGGCGGTGGGGCCGGAGCCGGTCTGGGTCTTGAGGAGGCCGAGGGCTTCCATGACCCGTAGGGCCTCCCGGACGGACGACCGTCCGACGCCGAGGTCGGCGGCGAGGGTGCGTTCGCCCGGGAGGCGCTGTCCGGGGAGCAGGTTCCCGGCGACCATCATCTCCTCGACGCTGCTGAGCACGTGTTCCCATGCGCGTGGGAGCGGTGCGGTCGACAGGTCGGGGGACGGGGTCGGGGTAGTGGGCATGAGACGTCAGCCTAGGTGGTTCGTCCGGTTCACTGTCACGGCAGCATCCAGCCGAGGATCGGCGTGGACTGCAGGTAGACCAGGGTGCACAGGATCAGCAGCATGCCGAGGCTGTAGCCGATGACCTTGCGTAGCAGGATCGGTTCGCTGCCGGGCTGTCCGACGGCGGTCGCGGCGATGGTCAGGTTCTGCGGGCTGACGAGTTTGCCGACGACGCCACCGGAGGTGTTGGCGGCGACCAGCAGGGTCGGGTCGATGCCGGCGCCCTGGGCGGCGGTCTGCTGCAGCTTCGCGAACAGGGCGTTCGCGGAGGTGTCGGAGCCGGTGACGGCGGTGCCGAGCCAGCCGAGGATGGGGGAGAAGAACGCGAAGATCGCGCCGGTCCCGGCGAGCCAGGTGCCGATGGAGACGGTCTGCCCGGACTGGTTCATCACGTAGCTCAGGCCGAGGACGGTCGCGACGGTCGCGATCGCCAACCGCATCTTGACGACGGTGACGCCGAACGTGACGACGGCGTCGCGGGCGGTGATGGGGAAGCGGCCGCCGGACGTCCAGACGCCGTAGACGATCGTGACGATGACACCGCAGATCAGCAGCAGGGTGCCGGGGTTCGACAGCCACGAGAACGAGTAGACGGCGCTGGATGCCGGGTCGCCGCTACCGGTGAGCAGGTTGCCGTACAGGCCGGGCCATTCGATGCGGCGGTCGGTGCCGGACAGCCACTTCGGGATGTCGACGCCGAGGGTCCACAGCTTGGCGATGCCGAACACGACGACGACCAGCAGGTACGGGAACAGAGCCAGGAACACCCGTGAACCGGGCAGCGGTTCGGGTTCGACGTGGGAGCGCTGGTCGTCGGGGGTGGCGGGCGCCCAGAAGCGCAGCATGATCACGGCGGCGGCGAGGCCGGCGAGGGAGGCGACGACGTCGGTGAGCTCGTACGAGAAGTGCGCCGAGCACCAGAACTGGGCGATCGCGAACACGACACCGGTGACGAGAGCGATGGGCCAGACCTGTTTGAAGCCGCGCCGGCCGTCGACGAGGAACAGCAGCAGCAGCGGCACGAACAGTGCGAGCACCGGGGTCTGGCGGCCGATGACGGCGGCGATGTCGGTGGCCGGGATGCCGGTGAGGTTGCCGGCGGTGGTGATCGGAATGGCCATGGCACCGAACGCGACCGGCGCGGTGTTGGCGACCAGGACGGTGACGGCGGCGCGGATCGGGGGCATGCCGATCGCGATGAGCATCGCGCCGGTGATTGCGACGGGGGCACCGAATCCGGCGAGGGCCTCGAGCATGCCGCCGAAGCAGAACGCGATGAGCATCGCCTGGACGCGCATGTCGCCGCGGCCGACGGAACTGAACACCCGTCGTAGGTCCTCGAATCGTCCGCTGACGACGGTCAGTTCGTAGAACCAGATCGCGGTGACGACGATCCACATCACCGGGAACAGGCCGAAGGCGATGCCCTGTAGTGCGGACAGTCCGGTCAGCGACACCGGCATGGCGAACCCGACGATCGCGACGGCGATCGCGACGGCGAGGGCGCCGAGCCCGGCGTACCAGGCCTTGAGCTTGACGCCGGCCAGCAGCACGAAGAACGTGACGAGCGGGGCCAGCGCGACGAGCGCCGTGACGGTGAGGTTGCCGCCGATGGCGTCTGTCGCGGGGGTGAAGGTCACCGCGAGGGTCTCGGTTTCCACATGTAACTCCTGGTTTCGCGCCGGGGGTGGGGCGGTGCGGAACGGGCCGCACTGTGGTCAGACCACAGGACCGTACACCATGACTCCGATCACAATCGAGGTCTGCACAAAAGTCGGTGCGAAACCGTTCGATTCTTGCGTCGGCGCGCTGACCATGCGTTACTGTGGTCTGACCACACTGCCGACCCCCCCCGGAGATCCGCATGCGAATCGCGCTGTTCGCGACGTGCATGGGGGACACGATGTTCCCGAATGCCGTCAAGTCCACCGCACTGTTGCTCACCCGACTCGGGCACGATGTCGTCTTCCCTCCGGGGCAGACGTGCTGCGGCCAGATGCACGTCAACACCGGCTACCAGCCCGACGCGCTGCCGCTGGTCGAGAACTACGCCGACACGTTCGGTGACGGGGCGATCGATGCCGTCGTCGCACCGTCCGGGTCGTGTGTCGGGTCGGTGCGGCACCAGCACGAGATCGTCGCGTCCCGCTACGGGTCGGCGTCGCTGTGCGGGCAGGTCGAGACCGTCGCGGCCAAGACGTACGAGCTGTCGGAACTGCTCGTCGACGTGCTCGGCGTGACCGATGTCGGCGCGTACTTCCCGCACCGCGTCACCTACCACCCGACGTGCCATTCGCTGCGCATGCTGCGGGTCGGCGACAAGCCGCTGCAACTGCTGCGCGCGGTCCGCGACATCGATCTGGTCGAGCTGCCCGATGCCGACTCGTGCTGCGGGTTCGGCGGCACGTTCGCGCTCAAGAACGCGGAGACGTCGACGGCGATGCTGGCCGACAAGATCCGCAACGTCGCCGCGACCGGCGCCGAATCCCTGTGCGCCAGTGACTCGTCCTGCCTGATGCACATCGGCGGCGGCATGTCCCGGCTGAAGACGGGCACCCGCACGATCCACCTGGCGGAGATCCTGGCGTCGACGGAACAGAGCATCGAGCAGAACGTGGAGGTGACCGCATGACCGCGGTGGGTCTGGGACTGCCGGCGATGCCGCCGCGCGCCCCGCAGGGGGTCGGCTTCCTCCGCGGCACCGAGACGTTCCCGAAGGCCGCGCACCACGAGCTCGCGAACGGGCAGCTGCGCCGCAACATCGGCAAGGCCACCGGAACGATCCGCGCCAAGCGGATCGCGGTCACCGAGGAACTGCCGGACTGGGAGGCGCTGCGCGACGCCGGTGCCGCGATCAAGACCGATGTGATGGGCCGGCTGCCGGAACTGCTCGAACAGCTCGAGGCGGCCGTCACCGCGCGCGGCGGTGTCGTGCACTGGGCGGCCGACGCGAACGAGGCCAACGCGATCGTCACCGAGCTGGTCAAGGCCACCGGCTCCGACGAGGTCATCAAGGTCAAGTCGATGGCCACGCAGGAGATCGAGCTCAACGAGCATCTCGAGGCGAACGGCATCCACGCCTACGAGACGGATCTGGCGGAGCTGATCGTGCAGCTCGGCCACGACAAGCCGTCGCACATCCTGGTGCCGGCGATCCACCGCAACCGGGCGGAGATCCGGGAGATCTTCCTGCGAGAGATGACGGACGTCGACCCGAAGCTCGACGACGATCCCGCGCATCTCGCGGGGGCGGCCCGGAAGTTCCTGCGCCACAAGTTCATGACCGTGCCGGTCGCGATCTCGGGCGCCAACTTCGGTATCGCCGAGACCGGCACCCTCGGCGTCGTCGAATCCGAGGGCAACGGCCGCATGTGCCTGACGATGCCGAAGACGCTCATCACCGTGATGGGCATCGAGAAGGTCGTTCCCGGCTACCGCGACCTCGAGGTGTTCCTGCAGCTGCTGCCGCGCTCGTCGACCGGTGAGCGGATGAACCCGTACACGTCGATGTGGACCGGGGTCACCGACGGCGACGGCCCGCAGGAGTTCCATCTGGTGCTGCTCGACAACGGCCGCACCGCAGCCCTCGCCGACAGTGTGGGACGGCAGGCGCTCAATTGCATCCGCTGCTCGGCGTGCCTGAACGTGTGCCCCGTCTACGAGCGCACCGGCGGCCACGCCTACGGGTCCACCTATCCGGGTCCGATCGGTGCGGTCCTCACCCCGCAGCTCGCCGGCATGGACGCCGAGAACGATCCGAACGCGACGCTGCCGTTCGCGTCGAGCCTGTGCGGCGCGTGTTTCGACGCGTGCCCCGTCAAGATCGACATTCCGTCGCTGCTGGTGGAGTTGCGGCACCAGAAGGTGGAGAAGTCCGGCATGTCGGCGGAGAAGCTGGCGATGAAGGCGGCGTCGATCGCGATGTCGTCCGCCAAGCGGTTCACGTTGGCGCAGAAGGCCGCCGGGCTCGGACGCCTCGTCGCCGGCAAGAAGGGCGTCATCTCGACGCTGCCGGCACCGCTGAACGGGTGGACCGAGGCCCGCGACATTCCGGCGCCGCCGAAGCAGACGTTCCGCCAGTGGTGGGATTCCGACGAGGGCCGGGACGCGATCGCCGACGCACGAAAGGACGCACCGAAGTGAGTTCACGAGACGTGATCCTGGGCCGCATCCGGGATGCGCTGACGATCGCTCCGCCTGTCGCGCAGGACATTCCGCGCGAGTACCGGACCGGACGCGCCCTGCCCGACGCCGAACGCGTCGAGCTGCTGATCGACCGTCTGGTCGACTACAAGGCCGTCGTGCACCGCAGCGGCGCCGCCGAGGTACCCGCGGTGCTCGCGAAGGTCCTCGGTGATCTCGGGGCGCAGCGGGTGGGTGTGCCTGCGGGACTGGACGCGTCGTGGCTGACGCAGTTCGACGGCGAGACCGTCGTCGATGCCGCGGACGTGCCGGCCCCGGACCTGTCCGGACTCGACGGTGTGGTCACCGCGTCCGCCGTGTCGTGCGCGGAGACCGGCACCATCTTCCTCGACGGCAGCCCCGACCAGGGCCGCCGCGCGCTGACCCTGGTCCCGGACCTGCACGTGTGCGTCGTGACCGTCGACAGCATCGAGGTCGGTGTCCCCGAGGCGCTGGCCCGACTCGTCCCGGAACGGCCCACCACCATGATCAGTGGACCGTCCGCGACCTCCGACATCGAACTCGAACGCGTCGAAGGCGTCCACGGGCCGCGGAACCTGCACGTGGTGATCGTGGGCTGAACCGGCCCGCGTCGTCCCGGCCCCGGAGCGTGAACTCCGGGGCCGGAACGTTTTGTACACGACCTCAGGGTCTGTGCAAATATCTCAGGCGATCTGGATGCGATCGTCGCCGAGTTCGACCTCGACGCGCAGGGATCCGCCGACCGCCTCGACGTAGCGTCGCAGGGTGTCGAGTCGAATGCGGTTCAAGTCGCCGCGTTCGATGTCCGAGACCCGGTTCTGCCGGACACCGAGACGGTCTGCGACCTGGGTTTGCGTCAGATCGAGGGATTCCCGCAGTTCCTGCAGTCGGTAGGCGCGTACCTGGTCGAGCATCCGGGCCTTGTGCGCGTCGACGTTGCTCTGGTCGACCGGACGCTTGGCCAGCATCTCGTTGAGATTCGTTGCCATTGCCGTCACTTCCCTTCCATGCGTTGCAGGTGCTGATCGAACAGATCGTCGGCGATAGGAATGTTCGTTTTGTACCACTTTTGCCACTTTCCGGCCTTGTCGCCGGCGACGAGCATGATCGCTTGACGTTCCGGGTCGAACGCGAACAGCGCACGCAGTTCGGTGCGGCCACTCGACCCTGGTCGCAGTTCCTTCATGTTCTTGTGCCGTGATGCTTTCACGGTGTCGACCAGAGGGCGGCCCAGGTGCGGCCCCCGCTCGGCGAGTAGCTGTAATGCGGCGATGACCTGTTCGTAGGAGTCTTGGTCGAGTTCATCGAGCCATGTCTCGATCAGTTCGACGTCGACGTCCCAATTCATCACACTGACATGATATCACCCTAGTGTGATATTTATGATCTGCCGGACTGCCCCCAGCCCGGTGACCATGTCCGACCTGCAGCTTCTTGGTCAGAGTGTCTGGACTGCCCCCACAGTCTCCCGCAACTTCTTCTTGTCGACTTTCCCGAGCGCGGTGAGCGGCAGCTGCTCGGCGAACACGATGCGTTTCGGGGTCTGCAGGCTGCCCTTGGTGGCGCGGACGTGCGCGGTCAGATCGTCGGCCGTCACCGTCGTCTCCGGTTTGAGGACGACGGTGGCGGTGACGGATTCACCCCAGCGCGGGTCGGGGGTGCCGTACACGGCGGCCGACGCGACCGCCGGATGCGTCGTCAGCGCGTCCTCGACGCCGCGCGAGTAGACGTTGAACCCGCCGGTGATGATCATGTCCTTCTTGCGGTCCACGATGTACAGGTAGCCGCGGTCGTCGACGCGGGCGACGTCGCCGGTGTGCAGCCAGCCGCCGGCCAGGGTCTCCGCCGTCAGCTCCGGCTGGTTCCGGTAGCCGTCCATCACCGTCGCCGACCGCACCCACAGCTCGCCCGGCTGCCCGGCCGGCACCTCGGCGCCGTCGTCGCCGCGGATCGTCACGTCCACACCGGCCGTCGGAATCCCGCACGACGCCAACAGGTCCGGCTCGTCGACCCGGTGATCGGCGGTGCGCAGGAACGAGATCGGATAGCACTCGGTCTGACCGAACATCTGCGCGAACACCGGCCCGAACCGGTCCAGACCCTCCGCGAGCCGGGTCGGGGAGATCGGGGACGCCCCGTACAGGATCAGCTCCAGCGACGACAGGTCCGCGCGAGCCGACGCCGGATGGTCCAGCAGCGTGTAGATCATCGACGGCACCAGCAGCGTGCAGTTGATGCGTTCCCGTTCGACCGTCGACAGCACCCGCTCTGGATCGAACCCGGTCACCAGATGCACCGTGCCACCGCGGATCAGCGTCGGCAGCACCTTGCTGCCCGCGACATGGCTGATCGGGGCGACCGCCAGCATCTGCGGCACCCGCGGCAGCTCGAACTCCGACAGGATCGTCTGCGTCAGAGCAATGTTCGACGGATGCCGCCTCACCGCACCCTTCGGCCGGCCCGTCGTGCCGCCGGTGTAGCCGATGTTCGCGACATCACCCGGGTCGGCGAGATCGGTGAAACTCGCGGCCCCGGCACCGTCGAGCAGGGCCGGCGCGAACCTGCACCGCTCGAGTGCGAACACCGGAATACCCAGGGCCGCGCACCGGCTGGCGAGTTCCTCGCCGCGCGCGGCGAACGTGCGTTCGTCGACGACCACCCCGGCCGCGTCGGAGTCGGTCAGCTGGAACAACTGGTCGTCGATCGAGCCGAGCGGGTGCAGCCACGTCGACGCCATCCCCAGCGCGGTGGCCGCCGCACCGGCGCACCAGATTTCGGCGCGATTGCCGCCGAGCAGGGCGAGGGTGCGTCCGCGCTGCATCCCGGCCGTGGCCAGCGCGCCCTGCAGCCGTCCGATCAGATCCAGGGTGCCGCGGTAGGTGAGTTGCCCGCCGTCCCACGAGAACGCGACCCGGTCCGGGAAGCGGCGCAGCGCGCGTGCGGTGACCGCGCCCAGCGTGGGGCCGGATCGGGGGTGTGAGGTGGTCATCGGTCCACTCCTTCGAGGTCGTGGGACAGCAGATCGAACGTGGCGCGGCGGGCCTGCTCGTACTCGGCGGCGGTCTGCGCGACGATCCCCGCCGCCGGTTCGATCCGCTTCACCCCGGACACCGAATGCCCGGCACTCCAGATGTCCTTCCAGCGCTGCGGACCCGGTGTCTTGTCGCCGTAGATCTGCGCCGAATCGGACGGGGTGATCACCTCCTCGAGCCGGTCCGGGTCGAGTCCGTTCGCGCGGATCGACGGCGCCAGCATCGACGACCGCAGCCCGGTGAACGCGCGGGTGAGGACGATGTCGTCGAGGGTGCTGTCGCACAGCATGTTCCGGTAGTTGTCGTCGGCGAGGCTCTCGCGCGCGGCGATGAACCGGGTGCCCATGTAGCCGAGGTCGAAACCGGCCACCTGCGCCGCCCACAGGGCGTGGCCGTCGGAGATGCCGCCCGCGACCACGAGGGGGCCGTCGAAGAACTCGCGGACCGCCCGCACGAACGCGAGGGGGTTCTGCCAGCCGGTCTGCCCGCCCGCCCCGGCGGTGAGCAGAATCAGCCCGTCCGCGCCGACGGCCGCGGCCCGTTCGGCGTGTGCGAGGGTCCCGACGTCCGCGAACACCAGGGTGCCGTGGTCGTGCAGCGGGCCGATCACCGGTGCGGGGGAGCCGACACTGGTGATCACCATCTCCACCCGGTGCCGCAGCAGGCACGCCAGGTGCTCCTCGAGTTTCGGCTGCCGGATGATGAGGTTCGGGCAGTACGGGGCGAGGGCGCCGCCGCTGTCGGCGACCTCCGCATCCAACCGGGTGAGCCACTCGTCCAGGCGGTCCACGCCCCGCGCGTTCGCGGTGGGGAACGCGCCGATCACCCCGGCCCGGCACGCCGCGAGGGTCAGTTCGAGTCCCGACACCCGCAGCATCGGGGCGGCGATCAGCGGGACCGTCAGCCGGTCGGCGATGTGGGGAGGCAGGGCGGTCATCCAATAGTCCGTTCGGTATGTGAATTTCCGTGAATGTAACGCCGGTCACATCGACGGGCAACGACCGTTCCATCCAGCGGGCCGTCGGGCAAGCCCTATCGTTCGAGCGGGCTTGTCTGTTACTTCAAGATCGACAATGCTGTACGCCGGTAACGGAACAAGTGGTCTCGAAAGGTCCCGATGTCTGGCACAGCAGTCGTCCCCGTCGAATCGCCCACCACGACGGAGGTGTCGAACGAGACGCTGCTGTCGGCGCGGTCGCGGCCGGTCATCGAGGCGACACTGCCGGTGGTGGGGGAGCATCTCGGCCGGATCAGCGAGGTGTTCTACCGCGACCTGTTCGACGCGTTGCCGTCGCTGCGGACGGACCTGTTCAACAAGACCAACCAGGAGAACGGTGAGCAGCAGAAGGCGCTCGCCGGATCGATCGCCGCGTTCGCGACACTGCTGATCACCGAGGACGCCCCGCCGATCGACCAGGTGATGTCGCGGATCGCGGCCAAGCATGCGTCGCTCGGCATCGTGCGCATGTACTACCACCTGGTGCACCGGGCGCTGTTCCGGGCGATCGAAGAGGTCCTCGGCGATGCGGTGACGCCGGAGGTGGCCGCCGCGTGGGACGAGGTGTACTGGCTGATGGCCGACTCGCTCATCGCGCAGGAATCCGACATGTACGCCCGGGCCGGGGTGGCCCCCGGTCAGGTGTGGTACCCGCTCACCGTGATCGACCGTCGCCGCATCGCCCCCGACGTGTGGACGTTCACCCTCGCCGGATTCGAGCGGTGCCCGATGCGGAACTTCGAGTCGGGACAGTACATCTCGGTGTCGATGATCTTCGAGGACGGCAGCCGGCAGATCCGCCAGTACACGGTGATGGCCGGTGCGGCCCCGGACACGTGGGAGATCAGCGTCGAACGTGTCCCGGGCGGACTGGTGTCGAACAAACTGATCGACGAGGCCGGGATCGGCTACCCGCTCATCGTGTCCATTCCCGCCGGCACCCCGTGCCCGGTCCCCGACGATCGACCGGTCGTGCTCGGCTCGTCCGGCGTCGGATCGTCGCTCACCGTCGCGATCCTGCAGCAGATGATCGCCGACCAGGACACCCGACCGGTCCACGTCATCCACGTCGACGACACCGTCGAGGCGTTCGGGCATCGTGACACCATCGCCGCCCTGCTCGCCGGCTACCCGGGCAGGACGTCCCTCGACATGTACGTCGTCACCGGCGTCGACGACGCGGCCCGCCAACTGCAGGAGCAGGACTGGGACCGCGAATCCGAGGTCTACCTGTGCGGCTCACCACGATTCATGCGCCGTGTGCGCAAGCTCGCCGTCCTCGGCGGCGT
The DNA here is from genome assembly GCF_005434945.1 of Prescottella subtropica. GTDB lineage: Bacteria > Actinomycetota > Actinomycetes > Mycobacteriales > Mycobacteriaceae > Prescottella > Prescottella subtropica. The sequence goes on from NZ_SKCH01000019.1 coordinate 45,238, forward strand.
CGCCCCCGACCGCGTCCACTACGAGGTGTTCACCCCAGATTCGTGGCTCGGGTTCGACTGAGCGCCCGCCCCGGCCTGTCGGAGGCTGTCGGTACGGTGTGACGGGTCGGGCGCACCGCTCGATCCACCGATCCGATCGCCACCGCAGGGGGACCATCCGTGCTGACGCTGCACCGCGCCGAGAGCGCCGGCACGCTCGCTTCCCAGCTCGCGCACGTGCTGGCCACGCCCGTGGACGACCCGTTCGCGCGGGAAGTGGTGGCGGTGCCCGCGCGGGGCGTCGAACGGTGGCTGACGCAGCAGCTGTCGCGGACGCTCGGGGCGCGGGCCGGCTGCGGTGACGGGGTTGCCGCCAACATCGACTTCCCGTCCCCGGCGCGTCTGGTCGGCGGGGTCCTCGCCGCCGCCACCGGGTACGCCGTCGACGCCGACCCGTGGCAGCCGTCGCGGATGCTGTGGACGCTGCTGCAGGTGATCGACGACCATCTCGGGGAGCCGTGGTGCGCGGTCCTGGCCCGGCATCTCGGACACGGCGCGACGGATCCGGCGGACCATCGGGCCGGACGCCGCTACGCCACCGCCGCCCACCTGGCCGAGTTGTTCCGCACCTACGGGTCGCAGCGGCCGGAGATGCTCGTCGCCTGGGCCGCCGGAGACGACACCGACGGCACCGCCCCGCTGCCCGACGACCTGTGCTGGCAGCCGGAGCTGTGGCGGCGGCTGCGGGCCCGCCTCGACTGCCCCAGCCCCGCCGAACGCCTCGCCGGCGCGTGCACCCGACTGCGTGCCGAACCCGACCTGCTCGACCTCCCGCCGCGGCTGTCGCTGTTCGGCCCCACCCGCCTCGGCGCCGACGAGATCGCGGTCCTGTCCGCGCTCGGCGCCCACCGCGACGTGCACCTGTGGATCCCGCATCCGAGCATCGAGATGTGGGGGTCGCGTGCCGATCACGCGGCGTCGCGGCTGCGGGCCGACGACCGCGACACGCTCACCGTCACCCACCCGCTGCTCGCCAGCCTGGCCCGCGACGTCCGCGAGATGCAGTCCCGGCTGGCGCCGGTGGATCTCGTCGACGTCCACCATCCGGGTCCGGGCCGCCCGCCGACGCTGCTGGGGCGGTTGCAGTCCGACATCGCCGCCGACCGGCAGCCGTCGCCCGGCCCCGACGACGGCACCGTCGAAATCCATGCCTGCCACGGCCCGGCCCGGCAGGTGGAGGTGCTGCGGGAGCGGCTGCTGCACCTGTTCCAGGGTGATCCGACGCTCGAACCGCGGGACGTGCTCGTGCTGTGCCCCGACGTCGACACGTATGCGCCGCTGGTGCGGGCCGCGTTCGGGCAGGCGGCGTCCGGTGGCCTCGCCCACCCCGGGCACCGGCTGCGGGTGCGGATGGCCGATCGGGCACTGCACCAGAGCAACCCGGTCCTCGCGGTGGTGTCGACCCTGCTCGACCTCGCCGATTCCCGGGTCACCGCCGGACACGTGATCGACCTGGCCGCCACCGGCCCGGTGCGGCGACGTTTCGGGTTCGACGACGACGGCATCGAACGCATCCGGGAATGGACGGCGACGGCCGGGGCCCGCTGGGGGATCGGCCGCAGGGAGCGGCGGGCGTTCGGGCTCGACGGTTTCGAGCAGAACACCCTCAAGACGGCCCTCGACCGGATCCTGCTCGGCGCCGCCGCCGACGACGCGGACGCCGAATGGCTGGCGTTGGCGCTGCCGCTCGACGACGTCGAGAGCAACGACATCGAACTCACCGGGCGGCTCGCCGAGTACGTCGACCGGCTCGACGCCGTCCTGTACCGGCTCACCGGCCCGCAGCCGGCCGCGCAGTGGGCGGCCGCGTTCGAGTTCGCACTCGAGCTGATGGTGGCGACGTCACGCACCGACGAATGGCAGCTCACGCAGGCCCGCCGGGAACTCGCCGAGGCCCTCGAACATGCCGGGGACACGACGCTCCGGCTCGCCGACGTGCGCGCCATGCTCCGCGCCCGGCTCGCCGGACGGCCCTCCCGGATCAACTTCCGCACCGGTGATCTCACGGTGTGCACGATGACGCCGATGCGGTCGGTCCCGCACCGGGTGGTGGTTCTCCTCGGTCTCGACGACGACGTGTTCCCCCGCGGCTCCGGTCTCGACGGCGACGACGTCCTCGCCCGCGAACCGCGTGTGGGGGAACTGGATCCGCGCAGCGAGGACCGGCAGCTGCTGCTCGACGCGATCATGTCGGCCACCGAGAGTCTGCTGCTGTTCTACACCGGCAACGACCCGGTAGGCGGCCGGCCGTGCCCGCCCGCCGTCCCGCTTGCCGAACTGTGCGACGTCCTCACCGCGATGACGGGCGACGGCGTCGTGCGGCGACACACGTTGCAGCCGTTCGATGCCCGCAACTTCGACCGCCTCGACCCGTTCAGCTTCGACACCGCGGCCCTCGCCGGTGCGCGGGTCGCGCAGCAGCCACCCGTGCCGGCGCAGCCGTTCCTGCCGCAGCCGTTGCCGCCGCGCGACGTCGGCACCGACCCGGTTGTCGCCCTCGCAGACCTCGTCGCGTTCCTCGAACAGCCGATCGCGGGATTCCTCAAGCAGCGCCTCGGTTTCCGGGTGCCCGAGCTCGACAAGGGCGTCGCCGACACCCTCGATCTCGACCTCGATCCGCTCGCGAAGTGGGGGATCGGAGACCGCATGCTCGCGGCTCGCCTCGCCGGCGCCGACCCGACGATGTTCCGCAGCGCCGAATGGCGGCGCGGCACCTTGCCACCGGCGCGGCTCGGCGAGGCCACCCTGCACGACATCGAGTGGACCGTCGACGCCCTCGCCCGGGCGGCGGCGCCGTTGCACACCGGCCCGCCCGCGACCGTCGACATCGCCGTCGACCTCTCCGGGATCCGCCTCGTCGGTACCGTCGACGGCATCCACGACGGGGTGATCGCGCGCACCACCTTCTCGCGGCTCGCACCGAAGCACCGGATCGGCGCGTGGGTGCGTCTGCTTGCGCTCGCGGCCGACGGGCGGGTCGCGAATCCCACCGCCGTCACCACAGGCCGCGGCGAGGGCCGCGCTCCTGTCGCGCAGTCGCGACTGGTCGCGCCCGCGGATCCGGCGGCGATCCTGCGTCGCCTCGTCGACCTGCGGGAACGGGGACTCGATCGTCCGCTCCCGATGGCGGTCAAGACCACGGCTGCCTACGCGACCGCCCGGTTCCGGGGCCGGTCGTTCGAGCAGGCCGACGTGGTCGCGGAGAAGACATGGGGCGACAAGTTCGGTGACGCCGTCGACCGGGATGTCGCGTTCGTGCACGGCCCGGGCGCGGGGCTGACGGTGCTCACCGCGGAGCAGTCGCCGCCGGGTGCGACCGAGCCCACCACCTTCGGTACCGAGGCCGCGGTGCTGTGGGGTCCGCTGCTGGCGGCCGAGACCTGGGGGAACGAAGCATGACCGCCGATACCGCGACGACCGTGACCGCGTCCGCGTTCGACCTGTTCGCGCCGCTGCCGACCGGGACCACCGTCCTTGAGGCGAGCGCCGGCACCGGCAAGACGTACGCCATCGTCGGGTTGGCCGCCCGGTTCGTCGCCGAGGAGGGCGTCGACCTCGCGCAGTTGCTGCTGGTCACGTTCAGCCGGGCCGCGACGAAGGAACTGCGGGGACGCACCCGGGAGCGGTTCGCTTCGGCCGCTGCCGGATTGGCCGATCCGGTGGCCGCCCGTACCGGCGGGGACCTGCTGGTCGCGCACCTGGCCGCCGCCGACGACGCCGAGGTGGCGGTGCGCCGGACTCGGCTGCTGCGGGCGCTGTCGGACTTCGATGCCGGCACCATCGTCACCACCCACAGCTTCTGCCAGCGGATGCTCGACGGTCTCGGTTTCGCGGGCGAACGCGACCCCGACACGGTCCTGGTCGAGCGGGCCGACGACCTCATCGAGGACACCGTCGCCGACCTGTATGTCCGGCACTTCGGGCGCGCCGACACCCGCACCCTGACACCCGTCGCCGCCCGCGCCGCGGCCCGCGCCGCGATCTTCGATCCGCTGGCGGTGCTCGCCCCCGAGGGCGCCGACGGGAGCCGAGCCGGGGACGCCGTCGCGTTCGCGGCCGCGGCCCGCGCGGAGACCGCCCGCCGTAAACGCCTCGCCGGGATCCGCGACTTCGACGACCTGCCCGCTCTGCTGCACGGGGTGCTCACCGACCGCGAGCACGGACAGGCCGCGTGCCGGCGGATCCGGGACCGCTACCGGGTGGTGCTCGTCGACGAGTTTCAGGACACCGACCCGCAGCAGTGGGACATCCTCGCGTCGACGTTCCACGGGCACACGACGCTCGTCCTCGTCGGCGACCCCAAGCAGGCCATCTATGGGTTCCGGGGCGCCGAGGTGCTCAGCTATCTCACCGCCGTCGACGCCGCCGACCGCCGCCTCGAACTGACCTGCAACTGGCGCAGCGACGCAGATCTCCTTGCCGCCCTGCATCATCTGCACGGTGGTGCCGCGCTCGGACATCGAGGCATCGTCGTGCACGGCGTCGACGCGGCCCAGCCGGGGTCCCGGCTGGACGGCCCGCCGCTGCGGGTGCGGTACCTGCCGCGCACCGGGGCGGGCCCGACCGGCAAGTCCGGTTTCCCTGTCGTGGGGCGTCAGCGCGAGCGGGTCGCCGCCGACGTGGCCGCCGACATCGTCCGGCTCCTCGACAGCGGCACCACCGTCGACCTCGGCGGGGTCCGGCGCCCGGTCGAACCGGGTGACGTCGCGGTCCTCGCCGGCACGAACACGCAGATCGAGCTGGTGAAGACGGCCCTGGATCGGGCGGGTGTGCCATCGGTGCTCGCGAGCGGGTCCAGCGTGTTCGAGACCGGTGCCGCGCTGCACTGGCTGCGGGTGCTGCAGGCACTCGAGCAGCCGCACCGCGGCGACCGGGTGCGGCTGGCCGCGCTCACCCCGCTGTTCGGGTGGACGGCGCAGCGGGTCGGCATCGCCGGGGACGCGCTCGTCGCCGAGGTGGGTGGACGGTTGCGGGAGCTGTCTGCGCTGTTCGACCAGGAGGGGTTCGCGGCCCTGTCCGAGCGGCTCGCTGCCGGCACCGGCCTCGACACCCGGCTCCTCGCGTCGGCGTCTGGTGAACGCGACCTCACCGACCTGCGGCACGTTGCCCAGCTCCTCGGCACCGTCGCGGCCCGCGAGTCCCTGGGGCTGTCCGCGCTCGCCGGGTGGCTCACCGACCGCATCACCGACCCGAAGTCCGGGGGCGACGGCCGCATCCGGCGCCTAGACCGGGACGCCGCCGCCGTCCAGTTGTCGACCGTGCACAAGAGCAAGGGCCTCGAATACCCGATCGTGTACGTGCCGTTCGCGTGGAACGTCGGCCGCTACGAGGACCCGAACGAGCTGTTGCTGCACGACGAGGACGGCCGCCGCGTCCTCGACATCGGCGGCGAGGGCAGCCTCGGCTACCGGGACCGGCTCCGGCGCCGCGACACGGAGGCGGCGAGCGAGGACCTGCGGCTGCTGTACGTGGCCCTCACCCGCGCCCAGTGCCGGCTGGTGCTGTGGTGGGCGCCCACGCGGGGCACCGACACCGGACCGCTGCACCGCATGCTGTTCGGGCGCGACCCGGGTGGGGTCGACGTGCCGCAGCGGGTGGCGGTTCCCGAGGATCCGCTTGTCGCGCAGCATCTCTCGCGGTGGGCGGGGTGCGCGTCGGTCCCGATCTCCGTCGAGGCCGTCGGCTCCGATCCGATCCCGCGACCGTCGTGGACGCCGCGGCGGTACGAGGCGGAGGAGTTGGCCGCGGCGGTGTTCGACCGGCCGATCGACACCGCGTGGCGGCGCACGTCGTACACGGCGCTCACCGCGTCCGCGCACGAACATCTGGCCGCGACCGGCGTCGACGAGGGGGCGGTGATCGGGGACGAACCCGAGCAGGACGAGGCCGTCGCCTCGGTCAGGGAGGCCGGGGGCCTCGCGTCGCCGCTGAACGGGATGCCGTACGGCGCGGTGTTCGGAACCCTCGTCCACGAGATCCTCGAACACATAGACACTGCCGCCAACCTCGACGCCGAACTGCTGCGGCACTGCCGCGAATCGGCCGCGGGCAGCGGCGTCGACCCCGAGGAACTCGCTGCCGCGCTGGCCCCGGTGCTACGGACCCCGCTCGCCGGCGGCGGTACCCTCGCCGACATCCCACCGCGGGACCGGCTGCCGGAGTTGGACTTCGAGCTGCCACTGGCCGGCGGCGACAGCCCGGCCGCGCTGACGGTGACGCTGCACGCGGTCGTCGACCTGCTGCGCCGGCACCTGCCCCCGGGCGATGTCCTCGCCCCGTACGCCGACCGGCTCGAGGCACTGGATCCGACACCGCTGCGCGGGTATCTCACCGGCAGCATCGACGCCGTCCTGCGGGTCCCCGGCCCGGACGGATCCCGGTTCGTGATCGTCGACTACAAGACCAACCGGATCGCCGCCGCCGAGGAACTGACCACCGCGCACTTCACCCGCGAGGCGATGGCCGGCGAGATGATGCGCTCGCACTACCCGCTGCAGGCACTGCTGTATGCCGTTGCGCTGCACCGGTATCTGCGGTGGCGGCTGCCCGGCTACCACCCGGAGACACACCTCGGTGGGGTGCAGTACCTGTTCGTCCGCGGCATGGTCGGCGCCGACACCCCCGCCGGGGTCGGCGTGTTCGACTGGTATCCGCCGGCGGCACTGGTGACGGAGCTGTCGGATGTGCTGGCGGCGAGCGGGGAGGAACAACAGTGATCGAGGCGCGGGTCGCGCAGCGCGGCAAGGGGTTGCTGCGCGAGTTCAACGAGGCCGGGGTGCTCGATGCCGCCGACGTGCACGTCGCGTTGCGGCTCGCCGCGCTCGGAGGGGAGACCCGCGAGTCGGTGCACCTGGCGACCGCACTCGTGGTGCGGGCCGTCCGGTCGGGGTCGGTGTGCCTGGACCTGAGCGACATCCGGAACGTGGTTCCCGAGGAGACCGGCGACGGCCACCCGATCGATCCGGCGACGCTGCCGTGGCCGGACGACGCCGTTGTCGCCGATGCCCTGCGGTCCAGTCCGCTGGTGATCGGCGGCGACGCCGGCCCGCTGCGCCCGCTGCGACTCGTCGACCATCCCGACGGCGACCTGCTCTACCTGGACCGCTACCACCGGCAGGAGGAGACGGTGCGGCGGATCCTCGACGCGCGGGCGGGCAGCGATCTGGCGGTCGACGAGAACGTGCTGCGGACCGGTCTGGCCGCGCTGTTCCGGGACCGCGACGACACGTCCCGGCCATCGGCGGCCCCGGACCGGCAGCGGGTCGCCGCGGCGGTCGCCGCGACGCACCGCACATCGGTGATCGCGGGCGGTCCGGGCACCGGCAAGACGCACACGGTGGCGCGGGTGCTGGCACTGCTCGAGCGGCTGGATCCGGGGCTGCGGATCGGGTTGGCCGCCCCCACCGGCAAGGCGGCGGCGCGCCTCGCGGAGGAGGTGCTCGGACAGGCCCAGACGATCGGCCTGCGGCAGGATCTGTCGGCATCGACGCTGCACCGGATGCTCGGGACGCGGCCGGGGACGAGTCGCTGCCGCTACAACGCGACCAACCATCTGCCGTACGACGTGGTCGTGGTGGACGAGACGTCGATGGTGCCGTTGACGATGATGTGCCGTCTGCTCGAGGCCGTCCGGCCGGACGCCCGCCTGGTGCTGGTCGGTGACCCGGACCAGTTGACGTCGGTGGACGCCGGTGCGGTGCTCGCCGACCTGGTGGCCCGCCCGGTGCCGGGTGCCGTGCATCCGGCGCTCGCGCGCGTCGTGGGGGAGGACCTGGCGGCGCCGGATACCCCGGACGAGCCCGCCGTCTCGGCGGATGACCGAAACCTGTTGGTCAAGGGGATGGTTCGCCTCAGCCGGTCCAGGCGATTCGGCGGCGGCATCGGGGATCTGGCCGCCGCGGTGCGGGAGGGGCGGGCGCAGGATGCCCTCGCGATCCTCCTCAGCGCGGACTACCCGGACGTCGAGTGGGGGGCCGCGGATGATCCGGCGGCGGTGCGCGCCGACGTGCTGTCGACCGCCGCGGCGATGACTGCCGCAGCCTGCGCCGGGAACGCGGCCGCGGCGCTGACCGCGTCGGAGGAACATCGGGTGCTGTGCGCGAACCGGGAGGGACCGCGCGGGGCGTCGTGGTGGGCGCGGGATGCGATGACGTGGATCGGGGAGGCCACCGGCACCCGACTGGACCCGCACCGCCGCTATCCGGGGCAGCCGCTGCTGGTGACCGCGAACGACTACGACACCGGAATCTTCAACGGCGACACCGCCGTCGTCGTCGCCGACGGCGCCGGTGGCCTGGTCGCGGCATTCGACCGGGGTGCGGGCCACGAACCCGAACTGGTGCACCCGAGTCGGCTGTCGTCGGTGCAGACGGTGTACGCCATGACGATCCACCGCAGCCAGGGCAGCCAGTACGGCCGGGTCTCGGTGATCCTGCCCGAGGCCGGGTCCCGACTGCTCACCCGCGAACTGCTGTACACCGCCATCACCCGTGCCCGGACGCACGTGCGGATCGTCGGCGACCCGGCCGTGTTCGCGGCCGCTGTGGGACGACAGGTCCAGCGGGCGAGTGGGCTGCGGCGGGGATAGCTCAGCCGAGCAGTTCCCGGATGTCGTCGGCGGTGAGGGCGCTGCCGAACGCGCCGTCGCCGTCGACGACGGCGTCGAACAGTGCGGACTTGCGGCCCTGGAGGGCCGTCACCTTGTCCTCGATGGTGTCGCGGGCGATGAGTCGGTACACCATGACATTGCGGGTCTGCCCGATGCGGTGGGTGCGGTCCACGGCCTGCGCCTCGGTCGCCGGATTCCACCACGGGTCGAGGAGGAAACAGTAGTCGGCTTCGGTGAGGTTGAGCCCGAACCCGCCGGATTTGAGGCTGATCAGGAACACGGGCGCACTGCCGGTCTTGAAGGCGTCGATCACGCGGGCACGGGCGCGGGTCTTGCCGTCCAGGTAGGCGTACTCGATGCCGTCGGCGTCGAGGCGGTCCCGGACCCGCGCCAGGAACCCGGTGAACTGGCTGAACACCAGTGCCCGGTGCCCGCCCGCGATCACGTCGGCGAGTTGTTCGAGCAGGGCGTCGATCTTCGCGGACGGCACCGCGGCATGCTTGTCGTCGAGCAGTGCCGCGTCCAGGGAGAGCCGGCGCAGCAGGGTCAGTGACTGCAGGATCGTGAACCGGTTGCGGTCCAGGTCGTCGACGAGGCCGAGGATCTTGCGGCGTTCCCGCTGCAGATGCGTGTCGTACAGTTTGCGGTGCTTCGGGGACAGGTCGATCTCGAGGACCTGTTCCTGCTTCGCCGGCAGATCGGACGCCACCTGTTCCTTGGTGCGACGCAACATGAGCGGTTTGATACGGCGCCGCAGACGTTCCAACATCTCGGGGGCGGAACCACTTTCGATGGGTTTGCGGTACGTGTCCGCGAACGCCTTCGGTTCCGGGAACAGGCCGGGCGCGGTGATCGACAGCATCGACCACAACTCCATCAGATTGTTCTCCATCGGGGTGCCGGTGATCGCGATCTTCACCGGCGACTCCACCCGCCGCACACACTGGTACGTCTTCGACTGGTGGTTCTTCACGAACTGGGCCTCGTCGAGCAGCAGCATCGACCACGGCCGAGCCAGATACTCGTCGGCGTCCAGGCGCAGCAGCGTGTACGACGTGACGATGACGTCCGCACCGGCGATCGACTCCGCCAGCGGGGCACCACGTTTGGTGGAGGTTTCGGTGACCGCGACGACCCGTAGCCCGGGTGCGAAGCGGGCGGCCTCGCTCACCCAGTTTCCGACCACCGACGTCGGTGCGACGATGAGAACCGGTGCCGCATCGGGATGTTCGCGGTGGGCATGGCAGATCAGGGCGAGGGACTGCAGGGTCTTACCCAGGCCCATGTCGTCGGCGAGGATGCCGCCGAGGCCGTGGGTGCGCAGGAACGCCAGCCAGCGGAAGCCGTCGACCTGGTAGGGGCGCAGGGTCGCGTCCAGATCGTCGGGCACCGCGGTGGTGGCCGACGACGCCACGTCGAGCAGGCCCTGCACCTGGGTGCGCCACTGCGCGGCCTGCCGCCGTACCACTCCGAGTCCGGTGAGTTCCTCCCACAGCCCGGCCTGGAAACGGCTGAGCTGCAACCGTTCCCCGTCCTTGTCGCGGAGGGTGCGGGCCTCGGTGAGCAGTTCCCGCAGCCGGCGGAGTTCGGGTTTGTCGAGGGCGAGGTGGGCGCCGTCGTCGAGCAACAGGTGGGTCTCGCCGGCGTCGAGGGCCGCGAAGATGTCGCGGAACGGGACGATACGGCCGTCCACGGTGACGGTGACCTCGAGATCGAACCAGTCGGTGCCGGTGGTGGCATCGGTGGCGAGCCCGATCTCCAGGGTGTCGCCGACGTCCCGGTAGTCGGCCGGCCGCCCCTCGATCACCACGTCGAGACGGTCGTCGCTCTGCAACAGCGGCAAGGTCTCGGTGGTGAACCGGAGGGTGTCGAGGCCGGTGAGCGTGCCCTGCGGGCGCTGCAGATCCAGGTCGACGAGGACGCGCTGCTCGGCGTCGAGGTCGCGGAAGTTCTCGCCGGGCTGCGGCGTCACCGGCACCGCGTGTTCGGCGTCGCCGACCCGATAGACGAACCGCCAGTCCAGGTCCACCGTGTGCGCGGGACGGTAGTGGGCGGTCAGCCGCAGGCGCGGCCCGCTCACTGCGGGCGCCTCGTACGAGTCGTCGCTCGAGACGACGGTCGCGGTGCGCCGCAGCCGCGGCAGGTACTGCGCGGAGAAACGGGGTGCGTCGTCGCGGGGGACGGGGATGCTGCCGCCGGTGAGCAGCAGGTGCTGCATCATCTCGGGCGGGGACGTGTCGAGGCGGGCGAGCCGGAACGGCAGATCGGTGAACTTCGGCTCGCCGGTGAGACCGGTGACGTCGTCGTCGGTGACGTAGACGATGCCGTGGGCGGGTGCCCCGACGAAACCGAGGAGACTCGGCCGGGACTCGTCGCCGTCGACCGTGACCTGCGGGGTGACGGTGAGGCCGTCGGCGTGGGTGCGGACGTCGGCCTCGATGCGTGCGGACCCGGGTCGCGGGATGTGCCCGAGGTTCTTCTTCGGGTAGAGCAGTTCGACGCCGGCGGCGCGGATCTCGTCGAGCAGCGGCCACAGTTGCCGCCCGAACATCGTCAGGTCGAGTGTCTTGGTGCTGTACGCGTAGGTGTACGACGAACTCGCCTGGTGCAGCAGGTACAGCTCGTGCAGGACGCGCAGGTGCCGCGGGTTCGCGCCGCGCGAATACTTCAGGTTCGACCAGGTCAGGCCGCTGTTCACCCAGCCGGTCTTGCCGGGTTCGACAAGTTTCGCGGACAGCTTCACCCCCGGCTGCCCCTGCGGGAGGAGAGCGACGGACAGTCGCAGGCCGAGTGGGACCGCATCGGCGTCGGCGGTGCCGTCCACAGCGAGCGCGGCATCGAGCAGCGCCTCCCACGGGGCCACCGACGCGGTCGCGGTGAGAGACGGGAGCTGCTCGGCGAACGTGAGCGCGAGCGCGACGACGTGCTTGCAGTTGTAGCCGACGGGGCAGTCGCAGTCGCCCTCGGCGAACATCAGTTCGTCGTCGTACTCGACGAGGTAGAGGCACGCCTCGTAGACGTGGGTACCGGCGACCCGCCCCACCACCGTGCTCAGATCGGGGGCGACCTGGAAGTCGAGGACAGCTCCGTCGGCGGCGTAGCGGCGGCCCCGCTGCAACGTCGCGCTGGTCACGGACCGGTTCAACGTGTCGATCAGTGGGTTCGGGTGGGTGGTGAGCGGCACGGTGAGCGATCCTACGGGGAGGCAGGGACGGGGAGTGTTCCTAGGTGTCGCCGACTTTTGTACAAAACCTCGGGTTTTGTACGAACTCGTCCCGGAAACGGAACCGATTCGCGGCGGCGCGCATCCAACCAGACAGACCATGTTCTGTTTCTGGGGAGGGATACGCCATGGGATACACGACGACGTTCACCGGGGAGATCCACGTCCATCCGCCGTTGAACGAGGCCGAGCGGGCCTATCTGCACAGGTTCAGCCGCTCTCGGCGGGTGGACAGCCCGCTGGGACCGTACGCGTTCGACGGTGAGACCGCCGGCGACGACAGCAACCGGGTGGTCGGCGGCCAGCCGGGCCTGTGGTGCCAGTGGGTGCCGTCGGACGACGGTTCGAGGCTGGTGTGGAACGGGCTCGAGAAGTTCTACCGGTCGTCCGCGTGGATGCGCTATCTGATCGACACGTTCCTGTGCCGCGGTGCGCTACTGCAACACGATCTCACCGATCCGAAACCCGGGTGGGCGTTCCCGGACGAGTTGCGGCAGTTCGCCTTCGACCACACGCTGCACGGCACAATTCTCGCGTCCGGCCAGGACGGGGCGACGTGGCGGATCGAGGTGCGCGACAACGAGGTGTCGGTGGTGGAGACGTCCGGTCCCGCGCCGATCGAGTACACCCTGTTCCTGCTGCCACGGCACACCCTGCACGCGCTCGACCGGGAGTTCGACGCCGCCTTCGACATCGACGAGTACGAGGACGAGTACGCCGATCGCCGCGAGATACCGAGAATCGTGGAAGCATGTGTGCGGGAACTGTTCCCGTCAGCACAGTGCGGGGGAGCGAGCGGTCCGCACGAGGACGACGCCCACCTGATCCTGCGGGACGCGCAATCGGGACTGTCGGTCGTGGTGTGGGAGCGGGACGTGCGGATCGGTGTACTCGCCGAACAGTCCCTGCCCGACGCCGAACGATCGTTCGGTCGGGTGCAGCAGTTGGCGCGGGAGATCACGAAAAGAACCGCCTGGATCGCCTACGATCCCGCCCAGCGGCGGGCGCTGCGGCCCGGCGAGAAGTTCCGGGATCGGGCGATCGACCTCATCCGCGGCTACATCGAGGAACCGGACGGGCGCTGGGCGTGGAACGTGATGTGACCGCCCGGTCACTGCGCCTCGAACCGCGCCTCCACCTCCGCCGTGATCCGCAGTTTCTCGGGGGTCAGTTCGATCGTCGGGAGGTCACCGCCGCGCGCGGACGCCGCCATCGTCCGCATCACGGGCATGCCGGCGTCGGGGCGGGTCCCGTCGAGTAGTCCCGGGTCGGCCAACGCCACCACCGTGACATGCTCGAATCCGAGGCTGCGGGCGTAACCCCGGGCCTTCGCGACCGCATCGCGGACCGCCAGATCTCGCACCCGCGCAACCGTTTTCGCATGCTTCGTGCGGGTGAGTGTCCACTCCAGGTGTGCGACGGTGACACCGTCGATTGCGGCGACCCGGTCGACGAACCCGGCGACCGCCGCCAGATCCCGGAACACCGCCGACCCGGTGGCCGTCGACCGGTAGATCCACGGCAGCGTCTCACCCTCCGGGTGGTACGGCCGGTGCCGGGAATGCTGCACCTGATCGATCGACCACCGCACCAACTCCGACTCGCACGTGCGGATCGACTCGGTGAGGGCCGTCACCGACGCGGTGGCTGCGTCGGCGGCCTCGGCCCGCGTCGAGCCGTCGAACTCGACACTCAGACGGACGACGCACCGGTTGGGGGCGACGGAACGTTCGGCGTGACCGGTGACGGTGATCGTGACAGGAGTCGTCATGGCTCCAGTGTCCCCGAAGTCGCCCCCGGAAGCGGGACGGTTCAGAACAGGGTCGGCTCGGCGTGGGCGCCGCTGCGGGCCTCCCGCACGCGGGCGTTCCAGCGTTGCACCAGCCACATCTCGATCAGCTCGGGTTCGGCACCCACCTGCTGCGACCAGGCGTCGAGCAACTGCAGATACCGGTCGTAACGGCGCAGGGTGAACCCGCTGACCGATGGTTCCTCCAACCAGCCCTCGTGGATCAGCGTCGACACCCCGTGCTGGTCGATCAACTGGGCGCGGACCCCGTCGCGTCGCACACCCACCGCCCACAGGAACAGCGCCATCAACGACACACCGACCCCGGGCATGTCCGGCCAGCCCGACCACGAATCCCCCGACGGCTCCGGAATCCGCTTGTCCTTCGCGCACCGGTCCAACACCTGCTGGATACGGGCCAGCGGATTCTGCTCGGCCAGCGGGGAGAACACGTCCGGCACGCGCCGCGTCCCACGACGGTCCCGGTGGGCGCTGCGCCACGCCGCACACAGGAACAGCAGGCCGAGCGCATCATGCTCGGATTCGACCAGCGGGCCACCGAGCTGCAGATCGTTCCGCTGCACCACGGCCGTCCCGCGGTCCACGATCCGGCCGTCGAGATCACGTCCGTGCAGCACGATCTCGTGACCCAACGCGTGCAGATGGTGGTTCCACCAGTCCAGATCCACCCGGGCACTGTCGTCGAGCACGTGCAGCGGATAGGCGCGGGCGCGGCACCACAACACACACGCCTCCGGAGGAGTGAACCCGTCGTCGAGCAGATGCATGCGGCGATGATCGCACCGGGCACCGACAGGAACGCGGTGCGACACGGTGGCCACGCTCGATATCCGCGCCTACGGTTGACGGTGAGAGCTCGGCCGCGAATGGCTACGCAAGCGGTCGGGTTCTCGTGACAGGTGAATGCAGATGATCGCGTTGGGCGCGTTGGCGCTGGTAGTGGGCGCGGCGCTGATCGTGATCGAGGCGCACGTGCCGACGTTCGGTGTGCTCGGCATCCTCGGGACGGCGCTGGCGGGGGCCGGGGTGTGGCTGCTGATCGCGGCCGGCGGGTTCGGCTTCGAGGTGGCGTTGCCGGTCACCGTGGGTGTCGGCGCCACCGGACTGGGGATCGTCGCCGTCACCGGACGCAAGATACTGAAGGCTCGCCGCGCCCCGGTCCGCAGCGGCGTGGAGTCGCTCGTCGGATCCGACGCCGTCGTCCGCACCTGGGACGGCGAGCAGGGGCAGGTGCAGGCCGGTGGCGAATTGTGGCGGGCGCGAATGGCGTTCGGCTACCCCGGCACCCCGACGGTGGGGGAGTCCGTCGTCGTCGAACAGGTGCGTGGACTGACGCTGGAGGTGCGGCGTCGTGAATCGTGGGAGTTGCCATGTTGACTGCGATCGTGCTGGCCGTCCTCGTCGTTGCGCTGGTGGCGGTGGTGCTCGCGTCCGCGTCGGTGCGGGTGCTGCGTGAATACGAGCGGGGTGTGCTGTTCCGGCTCGGCCGGCTCGTGGATCTGCGCGGGCCGGGGCTGGTGCTGCTGATCCCGGCGATCGACCGGATGGTGCGGGTGAGCCTGCGGACCGTGACACTGAACATTCCGGTGCAGGAAGTGATCACCCGCGACAACGTGCCGGCAAAGGTTACCGCCGTCGCCTACTTCCGGGTGGTCGACGCCGACCGGGCGATCCTCGCCGTGGAGGACTACGTGGCGGCGACGTCGCAGATCGCGCAGACCACACTGCGGTCGGTGCTCGGCAAAGCCGAACTCGACGGTCTGCTCGCCGAACGGGAACGCCTCAACGAGGACCTGCAGAAGGTGATCGACCAGCAGACCGAACCGTGGGGTGTGAAGGTCAGCACCGTCGAAATCAAGGACGTCGAGATTCCGCGGGACATGCAGCGCGCCATCGCCCGGCAGGCCGAAGCCGAACGCGAACGCCGCGCCAAGATCATCAACGCGGAAGCCGAATATCAGGCGTCGTCGCGGCTCGCCGAAGCCGCCGACATCATCAGCCGCAACCCCACCACCCTGCAACTGCGGTACCTGCAGACCCTCGGTGAACTCGGCGGCGAGAACACGTCGACGGTCGTGTTCCCGATGCCCATCGACCTGGTGCGGCCGTTCCTCGGCTCTACTGCAGGTACTGACGGTTCCGGCGCGTCCGGGTCGGGTGTGGGTTCGTCGTCGATGGGTGAGTCGTCGACGGGTGCGGAGACGCCGGCGTTGCGGGGGCGCAACGACATGGAGGCGCTCATCGCCGGCTGGACGTCTCTGGCGGCCGACGCCCACAAGACCGGTCGTTGACGGATTGGAACCGTTTCCCGACGCGGTGCGTCGAACTAGTGTGAGCCGCGTGAATGGGGGAAAACGGGTGCGAGTGGCACTGGGAATTCTGGGATCGGTGCTCGTGCTCGCCGGATGCTCGTCGGGGGCAGTCGCCGGGGATGCCGAACCCGTCGGGAAGGCGGCAGGGGAGCCGGCGTTCAGTCCGTGCGACGACATCCCCGACGACGTGATCACGTCGCTGGGGATGGACGTGGCGACCAGGACCCGCGACATCCTCGACGTTCATCAGCCGGGGTGGAACGTCTGCGCATGGAACAACGACACGCACTTCCTCAGCGTGTATGCGACGACGTACACCGTTGACGACCTCCGGGCGCGGAGTGACCTCACCGACTTCGCGCCGGTTCAGATCGGCGGACAAGATGCACTCGCGTATCGACACATGGCAACACCTGCGGAAATGCGCGGTGATGTCGCTGTCGCCTCGGACGACGGGATGATCGTGGTGTCGATCTCAGACCTCGACAACACTCCTTCCACACCACCGCCGGACCAGCTCGCGCTCGACACCATGTCCGCATTGCTTCCGCACTTTCCGCGGTAGCCGAAACTTCGAAGCAGGAATCGCGATGATCGAGAATCCCAGCGACTGGACCGCGTTGGCGAAAAGTGTCGATGCCGGCGAGCTGACCATGGAACCCGGCACGGCTCGTGCATGCGCACAGCGTTGTGCGGAGTTCGCCGCTGAACTCGGCGTGCTCCGGTCTCGCGCGTACCAGTTGCAGTTCGTCGAGGGCTTCGGAACCTTGCCCAGCGGAATCGCACTCGCCGAGAAGTTCAGCAAGAAGGCGGTCGGTGGCGACTACTCCCTCGTGCAGGCGCTGACCGATCACATCGACGAGGTTCAGCGGATGCAGACGGTGTTCGAGAAGATCGAGCGCCGCTACGCCGAGACCGAGCAGGCCAATGCGTCGAGGTTCGGGGCGATCGACCCCGAGTGACGGGTGGGTTCGCGGTAATCCGTGAACCCACCCGATCGGACTACTTGGAAGGCTCGCCGACGGGGATCGTGGTGCCGAGATCGCCTTCGTTGTGTCCGTCGCAGGCGCAGTCGTCGCCGCAGCCTCCGCAGCCGCCGGCGTAGGAGTCGTCATCGGAGTCGCAGTCGAGAACACCACCGAACTTGGCGGCGAAGTCGTCGTCCACCTCGTGGGTGAGTTCGTGGATCTCGTCGACCAGGTTGATCAGATGCTGCGGCGCGAACGGGTCGGCGTCGACGAGCGTCGACACCAGCAGATGCCCGTCCTCGATCGTGAAACGCAGACGCGGCCACTCGGCAGCCAACTCCGGCAGATGCTGGGTGGCTGCGGTCGACTCACCGAGCTCACCGAGCAGCGACGCCCACACATGCAGCTGCGGTCCGTCTTCGGCGACCGTGACGTACAGCCCGAAACCGTGGACCGGAACCGCGATGTCCCCGTCCTCGTCGATCTCCGGCGCGCTGCCCAGCAGCTCGGTCAGCGTGCGGACGGACAGGTCGTGCAGCTGCTCACGGCTGTCCGTGGCGATCGCGAAAGCGCCGTCGAGTTGCAGCGGCTGTTCGGTGGTGTCGTGGTCGGTCATGGTGATCCCCTGTTCCGGCGCCGGCCGGGACAGGCGCTGCGAGTGGTGGTCGGTGGGTGTCCACGGTATCGCGGCAGCAGGGCCGCGAACGACCCGACCAGAATGCCGACAGAACCCTGTCTGTCTCGATCGCTACAGTTCATTCGCTGCGATTGTCCAGAGTTGACGCGAGGTGGGGAAGATGTCGATCGATGAGCAGACAGAAGTTGCTGCCGGAGGATTGTCCGGTGATGTGTCTCGTCGACTTTCCCGACAGCTCGAGGTGTGGCGCCAGGAGCTGCTGACGCTCGATCGACGGCAGAGGCTGCTGTACTTCAAGCACACCAAGAGCGCGTCCCTCGAGATCGAATCACCGACCGGTGGCGATCTGCTTGCGTTGGTTACTGCGGGGGAAGCCCCCCTGTATCCGCCGGTGACGGAGGAAACCCGGAACGAACGTCGCCCGAGCGGCGCAATCACGGTTGCCAACAAGGCTGTCGACACGTTGAAGACTGCGCTGCGCAGGCTGGACACGCAGTCGCAGCAGACCTACGCGGACAAGGGCGTATGGACGCTCTACCTCGGTATCGGTGTTCTACGCTGGGTCGACCCGGCCGACGGAGTTGCCGTCGACAGTCCTCTGCTGCTGGTTCCGGTCCAGCTGAAACGCACAGGTGCAGACTCCCCGTATGTGCTTTTCCGTACGGACGACGATATTTCGCTCAATCCGGCGTTGAAGCTGAAGATGGACGAGTTCGGTATCGACCTTCCCGATGTCGACCCCGACCTCTCGGAGATCGACGGTTTGTGGGGAGCAATCGGTTCCCTCATCGGTGGTCGTGCGGGATGGGCGTTGCTCGATCGCGTCGTGTGTGCGACCTTCACCTTCCACAAGGAAGCGATCTTCCGGGATCTGCAGAACAATGCGGCAGCGGTAGCCGATCATCCGATGGTCCAGTTGCTCGCGGTCGGTCCGGACGCACCCGCCGCAGGGGACTTCGCGTTCGATCCGGTGCCGGTGGACGGACTCGATGAGCTCAAGCCGCCAGAGCAGATGTTC
Organism: Prescottella subtropica; assembly: GCF_005434945.1. Lineage (GTDB taxonomy): Bacteria > Actinomycetota > Actinomycetes > Mycobacteriales > Mycobacteriaceae > Prescottella > Prescottella subtropica. The sequence continues at coordinate 63,853 of NZ_SKCH01000019.1, forward strand.
AGTATCCTCGACGCCGATTCGAGTCAGCGTCGGTGCATTCTGGCTGCGGCCGACGGTAAGAGCTTCGTGATGGACGGGCCGCCCGGCACGGGTAAGAGCCAGACGATCGCCAACATGATCGCCGAACTCATGGCGACCGGGAAGTCGGTGCTGTTCGTCAGTGAGAAGGCCGCAGCACTCGATGTCGTCCGTGACCGTTTGCGTGGAGCAGGGTTGGGGCGGTTCTTGTTCGAGCTTCACGGAACGGCAGGCAATCGCAAGGCCGTCGCACAGGAACTCGCTGGAACCCTCAAGACACGGGCGGCGGCGCAGCGGACGTTCACCGAGGTCGAAGCGCGACACCTCGTCCGGACCCGTGAGGAGCTTACAGACTTCGCGGTGGCCATGAACGAGGTTCGCGAACCACTGGGGTCGTCGATCTTCCACGTGGTCGGCCGGATCGAGTCGCTTCCGCAACACGTCGATGCTTCTGTGGCCGAGGGGGCACGGCGGGCCGGTATGACGGCGTCGGATCTCGAGGATCTGCGTGTGCATGCCGGACGACTCGGAGACCTCTGGTATGTGACCGAGCGTGGAGACGATTACCTGTGGCGGGGGCTTCAACGTGACGATCTCGGATCCCCTGAGGCGCGTGATCTCAAGCGGGTGGCCGGGGACTGCGCCGAGGCCGGCAAGACCCTCTCGACGCGGATCGACACCGTTGATTCGGAGACCGGACTCAAGTTCCCGCGTGATTCCGACGGGATGAACCGGCGGTCGAATGTGCTACGGCTCTTGGAAGATCGGGTCGATGTTCCCATCGATTGGTTCACGCGGAACTCGCTCGCGCCGGCTCGGGACCGTCTCGCCCAGGCGTCGTCAGCCGTAGAGGAAATTACGGCCGGTATCGCGAGCCTGGAACGAACTGCAGGTCCGCGATGGGACGAGCTGGACGCAGAGTGGCACGGCCCCCTTGCGCGGGGCATGACGGACCCGCTACTGGGTGCCTCGGAGACACCGAGCTCGATCGACGCGTTGATCCGTCGACTCGCCGATGTTGCCGATCAGGTGGAACCGCTCATCGCGGACTCGACCCAGTTGGCAACTCTGCTCGGTGTTCCTTCCTCAGGAATGACTGCGCTACGGGCCGGTGAGCTGGTGGAGCTGGCCAGACTCGGTGCAGTCACCGACCGGCCCGAGAGCGGGTGGTTCAATGCGGCGTTGCAGAACCAGGTCTCCGAATCTATCGACGCGATGGACATTCTCGTCGAGCACGCGCGCCGGCGTGCGGACGCTATGCGCGACCACTTCACGCCGGAAGTGCTCGACTTGGATCTGGCGGCGCTCACGGTGCGGTTCCGGGAGGTGCACACCGGGTTCCGTAAGCTGTCGAAGGCCGCACGCACGGACAAGAAGGTTCTTCGTGCGGTCACGGTGACCGGCAAGGTCGACAAGGATCTCATCGCTCGCCTCGAGGAGGCGGCCAGCTGGCAACAGTCGATCCTGGAGATGGACGCGGGTGCGAATACGCATTCGCCCCGACTCGGTGAGTCCTACAGCGGGTTCGCGACCGATTTCGATGCACTGCGAGCAGCGCTCGGCAATGCGCGCCGCGCAACGCAACTCGCGGGAATCGATGTCGATTCGTCCAGGCTGACGCAGCAGCTCGGTCGAGGTGGCTCGCCGGACCCGTCTTTGGTTCTGATCGCCGAACGACTCGCAGGCCTTCTCGAACGTTGGCGGGTGAGCACGGAAGAGTTGGGGGACTTGCTCCAGGCCTCGGTCGGTGCAGGACGGTCCGTGGACGAGGTCGGCCTGTGGGCGATGGACGCGAACGAGCGGATTGCGCCGGTGCGTGCCGCGCTCGGGCCGGTGTGTGCGGTTGTCCAGAACGAGATTTCGATCGAGCTGGCCATCGACTATCTCGAGAAGGTCGCACACGTCCGTGCCAACATGCTCGAGCTGGCGGCTGACTCGGCTGGAGACAACGCCTTGTTCGGCGGCGTCGAGCTCGGCATGGACTCTGATTTCACAGACATTGCAGCACAGCTGGATTGGGTCGATCGGGTGCGTTCAGCTGTCGGTATGCGTATTCCAGATACGGCCGCGCGTCGACTCTCGTTCGTCACGATTCCGCCGTCCGAGCTGGACGTGATCGTCGACCGATGGCGCGGCGCGTGCAGTGGCCTCGTGCATCACTTCACGGCGGCACGTCAGGCGGAGATCGGAGTCGATCTCACGGCAGACATCGATGACGCCGTCGAACTGTTGACAGAGATGGAAGCGGCCGCGGTACCGGACATCGAGAACTGGTGTTCCTATGTTCAGGAGCGGAACTGGGCCGAGGAAGCCGGTTTCGCTCCTGTGCTCGCGGAACTGGCAAAGTCTCGTCGTGCCGCCGGCACCGTCGCTCAATCGATCGAGTATGCGGCCCTCGAGGCCTGGATCGACGAGACAGTTCGACGGGACGGTCGACTGTCCGGGTACCGGGCAGTCGACCGTGACGGAGCGGTAGAGCGGTTCCGTGAACTGGACCGTGCACTCATGAACGATGCCCATGCACGGGTGATCGAGCGCTGCAACGAGCGTGTGCCGCGATCGCTGACAAGCCGGGCAGCGCAGCTGATCACCCGTGAGGCAGAGAAGAAGACCCGACACAAGCCGGTGCGTGCCCTGCTCGAAGAAGCCGGTGCACTCGTTCAGCAGCTCAAGCCTTGCTTCATGATGACGCCACTCGCCGTATCGCAGTTCCTGTCGTCGAGCATGCGGTTCGACGTGGTGATCTTCGACGAGGCGTCGCAGGTGCTGCCGTCGGACGCCGTGAACTGTGTCTATCGGGGACGCCAGTTGATCGTCGCCGGCGACCAGAAACAGCTACCGCCCACTGATTTCTTCTCGGCTTCCACCGACCTTGTGGACGATGAAGACGGTGACGAGCTCGACGTGTTCCAGTCCGTACTGGACCTCGCGAAGGGCGCCGGTGGTCTGACGTCGCTGCCGCTGAACTGGCATTACCGCAGCCGCCACGAGGATCTCATCACCTACTCGAACTACCGCTTCTACGACGGGAAGCTGTTCACGTTCCCCAGTGCTGTCTTCGACGCGGCGAACCTCGGTGTGGAGCTGATCCCTGTGAACGGCACCTACCGACGTGGCACGAGCCGAGACAACCCGGTGGAGACCGCCAAGGTGGTCGAGCGGGTGCTGTACTTCGCCGAGCATCATCCCGGTGAGTCGCTCGGTGTCGTGACCTTCTCGTCGGCGCAGGCCGATGCGGTCCAAGCTGCGCTCGAGCTGCAGTCTGCGGAGTATCCGATGCTTGCGAAACTGCTCGGCGATCACGACCGCCTCGACGGTTTCTTCGTCAAGAGCCTCGAGAACGTGCAGGGCGACGAACGTGACGTCATCATCTTCTCGCTGGGCTATGGTCCGGACGAGAACGGCAAGTTCACGATGAACTTCGGACCCCTCAACCGGGATGGCGGCTGGCGCCGACTGAACGTCGCGATCACCCGTGCCCGTCAGCGCGTCGAGATCGTGTCATCGTTCCGTGCCGCCGATATGCCGTCGTCGTCGAACGAGGCGATCCGGCACTTGAAGAACTACCTCGACTTCGCCGAGCGGGGACAGAAGGCTCTGGCCCTCGAACTCGACGACAGTCTCGGCGATGTCGAGAGTCCTTTCGAGGAACAGGTGATCGACCGGATTCGCAGCTGGGGCTACGATGTCGTTCCGCAGGTCGGTGTCGCCGGTTACCGGATCGACATGGCAGTGCGGCACCCCGACAAGCCGGGAAGCTATGCAATCGGTATCGAGTGCGACGGTGCCGCGTACCACTCGTCACGAACCGCACGTGACCGCGACCGCTTGCGCGAGTCGGTACTTCGGAACTTGGGCTGGGAGATTCACCGGATCTGGGGGCTGAGCTGGTGGCGTGACCGAAACGTACAGGAGAAGAGGCTGCGAGCCGCGATCGAAGAAGCAGTCGCAGCCGAAGGTTCGGCGTCGCGCATCGTGGTAGACAAGGCGGCGGAGGAGCCGGAGATCCAGGTTGTCGACGTCGACTTCGACTCGAAGCCCGACTGGGTGACGGAGTACCGGAGCTACCGCGGTTACGACGGATCGACCCGTGACCCGAAAACTACTGAGGGCAAGCATGATCTACGGTCCTTCTTCACGAAGGTGATCCAGGCGGAAGCGCCGGTTCACAAGGAGGTTCTCCTCGAACGGTTCAAGGACGCGTGGGAGATCCAGCGGCTGGGGGCTGCCACACGGAAGATCGCGGAGAGCGTTCTTCGCGCCGTGGAGGTGGACGGACGTTCAGTGTCACCGGGCAACGACGACGTGTGCAGGCTTCCAGGGAAGCCGCGTCCTGATGTTCGGATTCCCGTTCCAGGACTGCCACCACGCAAGCTCGAACACATTCCCTTCGAGGAGCTCGATCTCGCGGTCGCGCACATCATTCAGGATGCGCACTCGATCGACAGCGACATGCTTGCGCAGCAGGTCGTGAAAATCTTTGGTTGGCAGCGAGTCACCGAGGACGTACGGGCGATCACCGAGTCGTCAGTCATGCGATTGCGCGAGACGGGGGACGTGGCTCGATCGGCGGCTGGAGACCTGTCGGTGGTGTTCGACTGACATGACAAGGGATCGAGTTCGGTACTGTGCCACATTCGAACCTGACTTGCACAGGTTTAGTGCCCCGGTCCGCGGGTCGGTAGGTCCAGTGCGGCGAGGACGGCTGCGGCGTCGGGGGTGATCGGGTCGGTGGCGGTGTGGGGGTGGCCGGCGATGGTCATGGTGATTTCCTGCAGCGGACGCAGTGTTCGGACCAGGGATCGGATCGAGATCCCGGTCTCGGCCTGCAGATAGCGGGCGACCGCGAGGGCGGTGAACACGACCGTGAGGTGGGCTTCGATCGCGTCGCGGGTGCGGTGGAACATCGGCCGGGCTCTCAGATCGGTTTTCGACATGCGGAACGACTGCTCAACGTGCCAGAGATCGTGATACTTGCCGATCACCTCCTCCGGCCCCATCAGGGTGGCCGGGACGTTGGTGACGTAGCCCTTCAACCCGACCAACGAGCGGGCCCGCTCGATGCTCGCGGTGTCGAGGCTGCGGCCGCCCGTGGTGGTCTTGACGAATCTCGTGGATTTCGGGGCCTTGCCGCCGTCGACGACGTCCCGTGCCCGGGTTTCCTGGGCGTTCAATGTCTGGTTGTCGCGGACCGCTCGTTTGCTGCGGTAGTGCCAGACCGCCCGCCACGACTTCGGGTGCCCGACCGGATCCCAGACAGGTTCGGTCCGGTGACGGACGTTGTTGACGGTGCTCTTCGCGTGCCGAGGGGTGACCGTGTCGATGATCTGTCCGTCGGTGAAAACGTCTCCGTTCCAATGGAAATGGTTCGCCAGATCGATAGGAGCTTTGGTGACGCGGGAGCCGACGATGAACTTGAGCCCGGCGTCGTCCAGGGACTTCAGGTTGGTCGCCGACAGCATCCCGGCGTCGGCGGCGACGACCATCTCCACGCCGGCGATGTCGTGCCGGTCCTGGAACTGCCGGATGATCGGGACGATGGTGTGGGTTTCGGCCTGATTGCCCTCGAAGCAGCCGATCTCGAGCGGGAAGCCGGTCCGGTCGACGAGCAGGCCGACCACGATCTGCGGGTCGACGCGGCGTTCCTTCGAATAGCCGACCTTGCGGAGCTCGTCTTCCTTCTCCGCCTCGAAATACAGGGTCGTCACGTCGTAGAGGACCAGCGACAGACCACCGGTCTCGGCGGCATGCTCGAAACATTTCGTGGCGATCCGGTCCCGGTAATCACGTGTGGCGCAACGCTTCAAAGCGGTGGCGTAGGTGTCGCTCATCGAGGTCGGCTCCACCAGTCGGCCGAGGACCAGCTGGAAGAACGCGTCGTCGTCGATCTCGTCGAACCCCAACCGGCGCCAGCCGGTCTCGATCGCCTCGATCAGCCAACGGGACCGCTTCGCGGTGATCACCGACGGGCCGGCACCGGGGCCGGTCGGCACATCCAGCCCCAGGTCGAGTTCCTCCTGGCCCTCGTCGAGCCTGACACGGGCGGCCTGCATCAACGCCACCAACTCGCTGTCGGTGTGGGCCGAACCGAGATGCTCGAGAATCGTACGGCGGCCGCCCTTCTTCTCCGCGATCTGCACCGCCGTCGCCCCGGATGCGGCCCGAACCTTGCGAATGTACGCCGCCACCCGCCAGATCCTACCGACCTGTTAGTGCCCCGAATCGCCGACTCGTGATCCCACTACCAGCGCAAACGTCAGCCGAAACCGGAAATCCCCGTCGACCTGTGCAAGTCAGGTGTCGGTGAGAGCGTGGATCTTGGTGCTCAGGCCGCCACGGGAACGGCCGAGTGCATGGTCGACGGGTTCGTGGGCCAGATTCTTGTCATTCGACCGAGCCCCCTGTGTGGGCGTCGGTCAGTGCGCCGGCGGCGTGCTGGTGGGCGCGGACGATGGTCGAGTCGATCGAGAGCAGACGTTCGATCCCCGCCTCGTTTTCCGGTGCGGCGTCGCGGACGGCGGCGAACATCCGCACGTAGGTGCCGTCGTCCGACCAGCGGCGATGACGTTCCCAAATCGACTGCCACGCACCGAAGTAGTCGGGGACGTCACGCCACGGTGATCCGGTCCGGAACCTCCACACGATCCCTTCCAGCGTGAGGCGGTGGTCGTTCCAGGGGCGTCCCAGGGCCTCGGCAAAGTCGTGAGTGACGCCCGCTGACCTGCGGTTTCAAGGTGGGATGGCGCACGATCGGGGTGCGGATTGGGGCGGGCACGACCGTCTCGGTGATGATGCAAGTCTCTACTC
>NZ_SKCH01000002.1 GCF_005434945.1 Prescottella subtropica
CCTGCCCACCGGCCAAGGCGCCGGCACCGCCGAGGACGCTCTCGACACCGCCTGCGGCCTCTACCTCGCAGACCCGACCGCGTGGGGCTGAACCCCCGACGAACTAACGCCGACGACCACTAGTCGAACGGACCGCTGATCGACGCCTCCGCGAGGCGGGAGAGTCCTTCCCGGATGTGCCGCGCCCACAGGCCGCCGATCCCGTCCACCGACTGCAGGTCCGCGGCGGTGGCGGCGAGTAGGCCCTGCAGGGTCCCGAACGATCCGACGAGCCGGTGGATCTGTATGAACTGCAGCCGGGGGACCCGGGTGAGGATGCGGTAGCCGCGGGGGCTCATCGGTGCGTCGAGCGCCTCGATCGTCCCCGGATACCCGAACGCACGCGCCAGGGTCGTCAGATCCAGCAGATCCACGTCGGTGAGCTTGTCGACCGCGGCCAGTGTCGCCTCCACCGCCGACGTGGACGCCGGCCCGGACCCGGCCAGATAGTCCCGGACGACGAGCTGGCGGACCGTGTCGTTGTCGCCGACCAACTCCTCGAGCTGCAGGACGAGTTGCCGGCCGTCGGTGCCCAGTTCGAGCACGTCCTGTTCGATCTCGACCGATACGCGACGCACCATCTCGAGCCGCTGTACGACGGTCAGCGCGTCGCGCAGGGTCACGAAGTCCTCGATCTCGACGATCGACAGCTGCCGGGTCACCTCGTCGAGCCGTGACTTGTAGCGCTCCAGGGTGGCGACGGCCTGGTTCGCCCGCGACAGGATCGTCGCCGACCCGTTGATCACGTGCCGGATCCCGCCGACGTACACGCTCACGATGCTCATCGACTGACTCACCGACACCACCGGACAGCCGGTCTGGATGGCGGTGCGCTCGGCGGCACGATGCCGGGTACCGGACTCGACGGTGGGAATCCGGTGGTCGGGGACCAGTTGCACGTTGGCGCGCACGATGCGGCCACCGTCGGACGAGAGCACCACCGCGCCGTCCATCTTCGACAGTTCCCGCAACCGGGTGGGCGCGAATTCGACGTCGAGTTCGAATCCGCCGTCGCACAGGGCCTCGACCTGCTCGTCGTAGCCGAGCACGATCAGGGCGCCGGTGCGTCCCCGCAGGATGCGTTCGAGCGCGTCGCGCAGGGCCGTCCCGGGGGCGAGGCGGGCGATGGTGTCGCGCAGTACCGACGACGACGCGGCATCGTTCATCGCGACAATCCCCCCTCGAGCAGTCGAAATCAGTGCGTCCGAGATCACATCCGGTGGAGCCGCGTTCGGGCGGCACACGCGCCGTCTCTACATTACCTAGTTGTGAGCAGTACTTGGACGTTGCCCGAAGACCTCGTCATGCCGCCGGTGCCGGAGCTTTTCCCGGCCCCGGGTGAGCCGCTGCCCCAGCACTGGTCCAAGTGCTTCGGGTGCGGCGACGACCAGCCCGCCGGCATGAAGATGAGTTTCGCGGCCGGCGAGAACTACACCGTGACCGGACGCCTCGAGGTGGCCAACCGCTACCAGGGCGGCCCGGGCGTGATCCACGGCGGCATCCTGTCCACCGCGTTCGACGAGGCGCAGGGCATGGCGTGCATGGTGCTCGGCGGGCCCGTCGTCACCGCGCATCTCGAGATCGACTTCGCCCGGCCGATCCCGCTCAGTTCGGTGCTCGAGATCCGGGCCCGACTCGACGGCACGGTCCGCCGCAAGGCGTACACCACTGCGGAGGCGTTCATCGTCGAGGGCCCCGGCGCCGACCCGGAGACCCCCGTCGCCACGTCGCGGGGACTGTTCCTGACGGTGCAGGCCGCGCACTTCGCGCCGACCGCGGAGTTCGTCGACGGGGTGCCGACGTCACCGTTCGGTACTTCCGCCGTCTGACGGTCACCGAAAGTTCTAGGTCACCGAAGGTTCAACGCCCGCAAGGCTTCTCCGACGTTCGACACCTCGACCGGGCGGATCTTGCCGGGGAGGTCGCCGGCGCCGGCCGGGACCACCGCGCGGGTGAATCCCATGCGGGCGGCCTCGGCGACGCGCCGGGCCACGCCGGTGACCCGGCGGACCTCACCGGCCAGGCCGACCTCGCCGAGGACGACGGTGCCGGCCGGGATCGGGCGGTCCTTACCGGCGGACGCGACCGCGACGGCGAGCGCCAGGTCGCACGACGGGTCCGTCATCCGCATCCCGCCGACGGTGGCCGCGTAGACCTCCTTGTCGGACAGCTTGATGCCGTGCCGGCGCTCCAGGACGGCCAGCACCATCGACACCCGTGCGGAGTCGAGTCCGCTCACCGCCCGCCGCGGCGACGGATTGTGGGTGGGCGCGACGAGGGCCTGCACCTCGCCGAGCAGCGGCCGTTTGCCGTCCATCGTCACGGTGACGGCAGTGCCGGACACCTCGTCGGTCCGGTGGTGCAGGAACAGGCCCGACGGGTCGCTGACCCCGACGATGCCGTCCTCGCGCAGTTCGAAGCAGCCCACTTCGTCGGACGCCCCGAATCGGTTCTTGACGCCGCGAATCATCCGCAGCGTCGAATGCTTGTCGCCCTCGAAGTGCAGGACGACGTCCACCAGATGTTCGAGCGAGCGGGGGCCGGCGACGGCACCGTCCTTGGTGACGTGCCCGATCAGCAGGACCGGGATGCCGCCGGCCTTCGCGAGCGACGTCAGTGCGCTGGTGACGGCCCGTACCTGCGTCACTCCGCCGGTCACGCCGTCGACGTCGGCCGCGAGCATGGTCTGCACCGAATCGACGATCAGCAGTGTCGGGCGGACCTGCTCGACGTGCCCCAGCACGGTGGCCAGGTCGGATTCGGCTGCGAGATAGACCCGTTCGTGCACCGCGCCGGTCCGGTCGGCACGCAATCGCACCTGCCCGGCCGACTCCTCGCCGGTGACGTACAGCGCGCGGTCGTCGGGGCCGCGGGTCGCCCACCGGTGCACGACCTCGAGCAGTAGCGTCGACTTGCCGACGCCGGGCTCACCGGCGAGGAGCACCACCGAACCGGGGACGACGCCACCACCGAGGACCCGGTCGAGTTCGTCGACACCGGTGGGTTTGGCGCGCGTCGCCGTACCGTCGATCTGCGTGATCGGTGTGGCCGGGGTGCTGGGCAGCAGGGCCGCGGCCCCGCTGCGGGCCAGCGACACGCCGGGCCGCGCGGCGACGGCGGCGAGCACAGGTGACTCGTCCATCGACCCCCACGTGCCGCATTCCGGGCAGCGCCCCACCCATTTCGCGACCGTGTGCTGACACGACGAACACCGGAAGCTCGACTTCGCTTTTGCCACGCCGGAAGCCTAATGTCCGGTACCGACAGAACGGCCCGGGCACCATCGGTGCCCGGGCCGTTCCGTCAGTAGCGGTGTGACCGGCGGATCAGTGGTGACCCTCGGAGACGACGGGAGACTTGTCCGACACGTGGCGCTCCGTCTTCGGGCCCGCATCGACCGGCACCTGCACGGTGACGTCGCCCGCGTTCTCGAACGTGAAGATGACCGGGAAGGTCAGGCCCGGGCGCACACCCTCGCGGATGTCCTCGAGCGTGACGTCGATCAGGCTGACGTGCTCCGGGGCCTCCTCGGGGACCTGGACGTCCGGGTTGCCGGCGCCGAGAGCCTGCTGCGGCTTGATCGCGAGGCTGCCCGCCTCGTCGGTGATCGTCACGGAACCGGCGTAGTCGGTCTTGATGCTCTTCAGCCGGTCCGTCTCGTGCTCGCTGAGGTTGACGGCGGTGAAGGCGAGCTGCGCCGAGCCGCCCGGCTCGAGGCTGAACTCCTCGGAGTTCGGGTACACGACGTGCACGTTGCGCAGGGCAATGTTCGCGTCGGTGGCCTGGTTGCCGTTCACGGCAGCGACCTGAGTGGCCGTCTGCGAGATCTGACCTGCGCCGCACGCGGACAGCACGAGCGTCGCGCCGGCAGCGAGGGCGAGCGCGGTGGCGACTCGACGAGTCGGCGACGCATTGAGAGCAGTCACGGGTTGTCCTCCATGGGTCAGGTTCACAATCCACTAGGCAGAGTAGTAGTCGGCTGCGGCGGCGTGTCCTCTGGGTCTCGTAACCGGGGGCGTGTCGGGCGTGTCCGGCTTGCCTGCGTGGGGGTAGGGGCGTTGTCCGCGTACGGGTTCGGTGCCGCGCACGGGCCTCCCGACGGGGTGGTCCGCGAGGTCCGAAATGCACGCCGGGTAGGTCCTGTCAACCCCTAAGATCGGGTAAGGAAGCCCCTGACCTGCGCCGTTGGTGAGCCGATCCGTCGGCCGCGTGATAAACTCGGAAAATCGAAAGGGGCACGGGACAGATGATTTTCAAGGTCGGAGACACCGTCGTATACCCCCATCACGGAGCGGCGCTGATCGAAGCGATCGAAACCCGCACCATCAAGGGTGAGCAGAAAGAATACCTGGTTCTCAAGGTCGCGCAGGGTGATCTCACGGTCCGCGTTCCCGCGGACAACGCCGAGTACGTCGGCGTCCGTGACGTGGTCGGCCAGGAGGGTCTCGACAAGGTGTTCCAGGTGCTTCGCGCGCCGCACACCGAGGAGCCGACGAACTGGTCTCGCCGTTACAAGGCGAACCTCGAGAAGCTGGCCTCGGGTGACGTGAACAAGGTGGCCGAGGTCGTGCGCGACCTCTGGCGTCGTGAGCAGGACCGCGGCCTGTCCGCGGGTGAGAAGCGGATGCTGGCCAAGGCCCGGCAGATCCTCGTGGGTGAGCTCGCTCTGGCGGAAGGCACCGACGACGCCAAGGCCGAGATCATTCTCGACGAGGTTCTGGCCGCCGCCTCCTGACGGTGACGCAACAGCGAGGACCGGTCGTTGCACTGGTCCCGGCAGCCGGGCGTGGAGTCCGGCTGGGTGAAGCAGTACCCAAGGCGTTCGTCGAACTGGCCGGTCGCAGCATGCTGCGCCGGTCGGTCGACGGACTCCTGGGGTCGGGGGTGGTGGACACGGTCGTCGTGATCGTGCCCGAAGAACTTGTCGACGCCGCGCGGGCGGATCTGCCCGACGGCGTCGTGGTCGTCGTGGGTGGGGTGGAACGTACGGATTCGGTGCGGGCCGGCCTCGCCGCCGCGACCGGTGCCGAACTGGTGCTGGTGCACGACGCGGCCCGTGCGCTCACGCCGTCGTCGCTCGTGGCCCGGGTGGTGGCGGAACTGCGGTCCGGCCGGACCGCGGTGATCCCGGTCCTGCCGGTGGCCGACACCGTCAAGGCCGTCGACGTGCTGGGGACCGTCACCGGCACCCCGGACCGGTCGACGCTGCGGGCGGTACAGACCCCGCAGGGCTTCGATGCCACCCTGCTGCGCCGGGCCTACCAGGACGACGGCGTCGACGCCACCGACGACGCCGGTCTCGTGGAGCGACTCGGGGAACGGGTCCACACCATCGCCGGGGAATTCGAAGCATTCAAGATCACGACACCGTGGGATCTCACGCTGGCCCGGATCCTGTCGGAACGGGACAGCGCCGAGTAACCCGGCGGACAACTGCGACGAGAGAGAGTTTCGCCCGTGCGAGTGGGTATCGGCACCGACGTCCATCCGATCGAGGCGGGTCGCCCGTGCTGGATGGCGGGTCTGCTGTTCGACGGCGAGGATGGCTGCGCCGGGCATTCCGACGGTGACGTCGCCGCGCACGCCCTGTGCGACGCCCTGCTGTCCGCGGCCGGACTCGGCGACCTCGGATCGGTGTTCGGCACCGGCCGGCCCGAATGGGACGGTGTCAGCGGCGTCCGGATGCTCGCGGAGGTGCGGTGTCTGCTCGGCGACGCCGGGTTCACGGTCGGGAACGCGGCGGTGCAGGTGATCGGCAATCGCCCCAAGATCGGGCCGCGTCGGGACGAGGCGCAGCGGGTGCTCGGCGACGTTCTGGGTGCCCCGGTGTCGGTGTCCGCGACGACCACCGACGGACTCGGTCTCACCGGTCGTGGCGAGGGCATCGCCGCGGTCGCGACCGCGCTCGTCGTCTCCGCCGGTCCGGACCGGTAGAATCGCTCGTCGTGACCCTGCGCCTATATGACACCGTGACACGGGCTCTGCGCGACTTCGTTCCGCTGACCCCCGGCCATGCCTCGGTGTACCTGTGTGGCGCAACGGTTCAGGGGGAGCCGCACATCGGCCACGTGCGCAGCGGTGTCGCGTTCGACGTGCTGCGGCGCTGGCTGCTCGCCCACGACTACGACGTCGCGTTCGTGCGGAACGTCACCGACATCGACGACAAGATCCTGAACAAGGCCGCCGAGGCGGGCCGCCCGTGGTGGGAGTGGGCCGCCACGTTCGAGCGGTCGTTCGACTGGGCGTACGGGCAGCTCGGGGTGCTGCCGCCGTCGGTGGAGCCGCGGGCGACCGGTCACATCACACAGATGGTCGAGATGATGCAGCGGCTCATCGCGAACGGCCACGCGTACGCCGCCGCGGGCGACGTCTACTTCGACGTCCGGAGTTTCCCCGACTACGGAAACCTGTCGGGGCACCGGCTCGACGACGTCCACCAGGGGGAGAGCGTCGGCGCGGGCAAGCGTGATCCGCGTGATTTCACCCTGTGGAAGGCCGCGAAGCCGGGGGAGCCGTCGTGGCCGACGCCCTGGGGGCCGGGGCGCCCCGGCTGGCATCTCGAATGCTCCGCGATGGCCGAGTTCTACCTCGGATCGGCATTCGACATCCATTGCGGTGGAATGGATCTGGTGTTCCCGCACCACGAGAACGAGATTGCGCAGGCGAAGTGCTCGGGTGACGACTTCGCGCAGTACTGGCTGCACAACGGATGGGTCACCAAGTCCGGCGAGAAGATGTCGAAGTCGCTGGGTAATGTCCTGTCTATTCCGAACGTACTGAAACTCGTTCGCCCGCAAGAGCTTCGGTACTACCTCGGCAGCGCCCACTACCGGTCGATGCTGGAGTACTCGGAGGAGGCGCTGCAGGAGGCCGCCGTCGGGTACCGGCGCTGCGAGTCGTTCGTGCAGCGGGTCTCCGAACGTACGGGCACGGACGGCGACCTTCCCGTCGGGACGTGGACCGAGGAGTTCGCGGCCGCGCTCGACGACGACCTCAACGTCCCAGCGGCGCTCGCCGAGATCCACGGCCGGGTGCGGGAGGGCAACACCGCTCTCGAGGCGGGCGACTTCGAGAAGGCGCGGACACGGGCCGGACAGGTGCGGGCGATGCTGGGTGTTCTCGGTGTCGATCCGCTCGACCCGCACTGGGCCGCCGGTGCGGACGACACCGCTGCCCTCGGCGCGCTCGATGTGCTGGTGCGTGCCGAACTCGACCGGCGTCAGCAGGCGCGGGCCGAGAAGAACTGGGCCGTCGCCGACGAGGTGCGCGACCGGCTGGTCGCGGCGGGTATCGCCGTGACCGACACCCCGAACGGCCCCGAGTGGTCGCTCGAACAGGCTTCTTCCAACGAATCGGGTAAGTGATGGCGGGTAATTCGAGTAGGCGTGGCGCGATCCGTAAGGGTGGCACCAAGAAGGGCCAGGTCGTCGGATCGGGCGGCAAGCGCAGCAAGGGCCTCGAGGGCCGCGGTGCGACACCGCCGGCGGCGGAGCGGACCAAGCATCCCGCCGCGAAGAAGGCGCGGGCCACGGCCCGCGCCACCGAGCAGCGGCAGATGCAGCGTGCGGCCGCGATCCGCCGCTCCGACGACACCCCGGAGATGGTGCTCGGACGCAATCCTGTCGTCGAGTGCCTGCGCGCCGACGTCCCGGCCACCGCGCTGTACGTCGCGGTGGGCGCCGAGAGCGACGACCGGCTCAAGGAAGCGGTGCAGCGTGCCGCCGACGCCGGTATCTCGATCCTGGAGGTGCCGCGCACCGATCTGGACCGGATGAGCGCCAACGGCATGCATCAGGGCATCGGCCTGCAGGTGCCGCCGTACCGGTACGCGCACCCCGACGATCTGCTCACCGCGGCTCGCGCCAAGCACGAGCCGGCACTGCTGGTGGCGCTCGACAACATCACCGACCCCCGCAACCTCGGCGCGGTCGTCCGGTCCGTCGCCGCGTTCGGCGGCCACGGCGTCGTCATCCCGCAGCGGCGCAGCGCGAGCGTGTCCGCGGTCGCATGGCGCACCAGCGCCGGTGCCGCAGCCCGTCTGCCCGTCGCCCGCGCCACGAATCTGACTCGCACCCTGAAGGATTGGCAGAACAAGGGTGTGCAGGTCGTCGGCCTCGATGCGGGCGGCGACACCACCCTCGACACCTACCGTGGCACCGATCCGGTCGTCATCGTCGTCGGCTCCGAGGGCAAGGGGCTGTCGCGTCTGGTCCGTGAGACGTGCGACACGATCCTGAGCATCCCGATGGCCGGCGAGGTGGAGTCGCTCAACGCGTCCGTCGCCGCGGGCGTCGTGCTGTCGGAGATCGCACGTCAGCGGCGTAGCTGACGGAACCTGACCCGACATCCCGGTCGTAGCTGTGCTGCGGCCGGGATGTCGTCGTACACCACCGTCGCGATCACCGGGTAGCCGCCGGTGACCGGGTGGTCGGCGAGGAACAGTACCGGCATCCCGTCCGGCGGGACCTGTAGCGCGCCGGACGTCATACCCTCGCTGGGCAACTCGCCGCGGCGGGCCCGGTGCAGTGGTCCGGGCCCGTGCAGGCGGGCGCCGACCCGGTCGGTGTCGGGGGTGACCGTCCATATCTGCTGTACGAGCGCGGCCCGGGACGCCGGGGTGAACCAGTCGTCGCGTGGTCCCGCCGTGATCCGCAGTTCGACGGGGTCGGTGGTCGGTGCGGGCGGCGGAATGAGGTCTTCGGCCGGCAGGTTGCCGTGCTGCGTTCCGACGGGCAATCGGTCCCCGTCCCGGACAGGGTCCGGGCCGATCCCGGACAGGGTGTCGGTGGCGCGACTGCCGAGGACCGGGGGGACGTCGATACCGCCGCGCACCGCGACGTACGTGCGCAGTCCGGTGGCGGCGACACCGAGGGCGACGTCGTCCCCGTCGCGCAGTCGTAGCGTCGAATAGCGTGGGCGCGGTAGACCGTTCACGGTCAGGGCGGCGGATGCGCCGGTGACCGCGAAGACGGCGTCGCCGACCGCGCGGAACCGCAGCCCGCCGAGTGTCACCTCGAGTGTCGCGGCGTCCGGGTGGTTGCCGACGAGTCGGTTCGCGGCGTCGTGGGCGGTGGTGTCGGAGGCACCGGACGTCCCGACCCCGAGCGCTGCATGCCCGACCCGGCCCCGATCCTGGACGGTGGTGCGGGTGCCGGCGCGGACGATCTCGAGCCAAGCCATGCGTCGATTGTCCCCATCCCTCGCGTTTCGCGCACTTGTCGTGCCCGACACACCGCCGGGGAGCGCGACAAGTGCGCGAAACGCGGGTTCGGAGGCGGGATCAGACTGCGACGAATCGGACGACGGCGCCGGGCCGCAGCAGGGCCGGGAGATCGCGGTCGACATCCCACATCCGGGCGGTGGTGGTGCCGATCAACTGCCAGCCGCCGGGGGAGGAGCGCGGATAGATCCCGGAGAACTCGCCGGCCAGGCCGACGGCACCGGCCGGGACCCGGGTGCGGGGCGAGGAGCGTCGCGGCACGTGCAGGCGGTCGTCCTCGGCGACGAGATACCCGAAACCGGGACTGAACCCGGCGAACGCGACCGTCCACGGCTGTCCGGTGTGGGCGGCGACGACACCGTCGGCGCCGAGTCCGGTGAGCTCGCCGACCTCGTCGAGGTCCGGGCCGTCGTAGTGGACGGGAACCGAGACGGGGGCGACCGGGGGCAGATCGTCGGCGGACACCGGTGCGGTCGCCCGGACCCATGCCGCGACCACGTCGGATCGGACCCCGCGGAACTGCACCAGCACGGTGCGGGCCGCGGGCACCAGGTCGGTGACGGACGGATGCGGGTGGGCGGCCAATCCCCGGTAGTGCGCGAGCGTGGCGCCGAGGTCGTCGAATTCGACGAGCAGTGCCCGGTCGCCCGCGTCGAGGAGGCGCATCACACGAACGGTGCCACGGGGATCCGATGCTCGTCGAGCAGAGCCCGGATCGCGGTGGCCATCGCGACGGCGGCCGGGGTGTCGCCGTGCACGCAGACCGTGTCCGCCGCCACGGTGATCACGCTGCCGTCGACGGCCTCGATCGTGCCGGTGGTGACCAGACGCAGGACCCGGGCGGCGACGATGTCCGGATCGTGGAGGACGGACCCCGGCTGTGTGCGCGGCACGAGGGTGCCGTCGGGGGTGTAGGCGCGGTCGGCGAACGCTTCGACGACGGTCCGCAGGCCCGCCGCTGACGCCTCCTCGAGGAACACCGATCCGGGTAGCCCGAGGACGGGCAGCGCCGGATCTACCGCGAGTACTGCGGCGACGACGGCCCGCGCCTGCGCCCGGTGGTGGACGATCGTGTTGTACAGCGCACCGTGCGGTTTCACATACGTGACCGCGGACCCGGCGACGTGGGCCAGGCCGTCGAGCGCACCGATCTGGTAGATGACGTCGGCGGTGAGGTCGGCGGGGGCGACGTCGACGAACCGGCGTCCGAATCCGGCGAGGTCCCGGTAGCCGACCTGCGCGCCGATCCGCACGTCGCGGGCGGTGGCGTCGCGGCACGTACGCAGCAGCGTCGACGGGTCGCCGGCGTGGAAACCGCACGCGATGTTGGCGCTGGTGACGAGGTCGAGCATCGCGGCGTCGTCGCCGAGGGTCCAGGCGCCGAAGCTCTCGCCGAGGTCGCTGTTGAGATCGATGACCGCCACGGCGTCGATCCTAGGCGTGCAGGTGCTCCCCGGCGGGCACGAGTACCCGGCCGGTGGATTTGCGGCGCGCCACGCCGATCGCGCGGCACACCAGGTAGATGACGAACGAGATGGTGGTGACGAACGTCGACACCGGGACACCGGGGGCGAGGGACAGTACGATGCCGCCGACGGCGGCGATCTCGGCGAACACGACCGCCAGGATCGTGGCCTTCAGCGGGTTGGCGGTGACGTGGGCGGCCGCGGCGGCCGGGGTGATGAGCAGTGCCATCACCAGCAGCGCGCCGACGATCTGCACGCCGAGGGCCGCGGTGATGCCGACGAGGACGGCGAACACGATCGACAGGCCGCGCACCGGGACACCGCGGGCGGCGGCGACGTCGGGGTCGGTGCTGGCGAACAGCAGTGGCCGGTAGATCACCGACAGCGTGCCCAGCACCACGACGGCGCACCCGAACAGCAGTGCCAGACCGGAATTTCCGGGGGCGACGATCTGGCCGACCAGCAGGGAGAAACTGGTGCCGGTGCGGCCGTCGTAGGCCCACAGGAACAGCACCGACAGGCCCAGGCCGAACGCCATGATCACGCCGATCACCGAATCACGTTCGCGCGCTTTGGCACCCAGCAGGCCGAACAGGACGGCCGCGACGACGGAGCCGACGACCGCGCCGATCCCGACGCCGACGCCGATGAGCAGGGCGGCGGACGCGCCGGTCAGCGACAGCTCGGACGTGCCGTGTACCGCGAACGACATCTGCCGGCTGACGATCAGCGGGCCGATCACGCCGGCGAGCAGGCCGAGGACTGCGCCCGCGATCAGGGCCTGCTGCACGAAGTCGTAGCGCAGCAGGTCGGCGGTGACGGACACGTCGAGCAGATGCGACATGGCGTCCGTGAATTTGTTGCTCATGCGTGGTCCTCGTCGGTGTGGTGGACGCCCTCGCCGGGACGTGGCCCGCTGCCGCTGCCGAGCGCGTCGATGGCGTCGCCGGTGCCGACGACGACGAGTCGGCCGCGCACGTGCAGCACCTCGACGTCGGTGCGGTACAGCCGGGACAGGACCTCGGAGGTCATGACCTCGGCGGGGGTGCCGATCTCGAACGTGCCGTCGACGAGGTAGAGCACCCGGTCGACGAGGGGGAGGATCGGGTTGATCTCGTGGGTGACGAACAGGACCGCGGTGTCGTGGTCGCGGCGGCGCCGGTCGATCAGGTCGGACACGCGGTGCTGGTTGGCGATGTCGAGGCTGAGCAGCGGTTCGTCGCACAGCAGCACCTTCGGATCCCCGACGAGGGCCTGCGCGATCCGCAGCCGCTGCTGTTCGCCGCCGGACATCGCGCCGATCGGGGCGTCGGCGTAGGCCTGCGCGCCGACCTGTCCGATCGCGGAGTCGACGATCCGGCGACGCCGGGCGCGGCCGAACAGTCCGGTGCCCCACCGGTGCCCGTCGACGCCGAGGCCGACAAGGTCACGTCCGCGCAGCGGCAGACCCTCGTCGAGCGACTTCTGCTGGGGCACGTAGCCGACGTGCGTGTGCCCGGCCTTCGCCGGGGTGCCGGCGATCCGAACGGTCCCGGACGTCGGGGCGAGCTGCCCGAGCAGGACCTTGAGCAGCGACGTCTTCCCGGATCCGTTGGGGCCGAGGACGGCGACGAACTCGCCCTGTTCGATCGTCAGGTTCAGGTTCGACCACAGGGTGCGTTCCCCGAACGTCAGGCTCGCGTCCCGCAGCTCGACGGCGGGCGTGCTCGTGGTGCTCACGACGCGCCGTTCAGGGCGTCGGCCAGCGACTGTGCGGCCTGCGTCTGCCACGTCACGAAGTCGGTTCCCGCGGGCAGGGTTTCGGTGACCTCGACGACGGGGACACCGGCGGTGTCGGCGGTGCCCCGCATGGCCCGGGTGACCTTGTCCTCGGTCTGGACGTTGTAGACGAGGACATGAGCCTGCTTGTCCGACAACAGTTGCCGGGTCGCGGCGATCGCGGCGGGCGACGGGTCGGTGCCGTTCTCGACGGCGCCGGTGAACGCCTCGGGGGTGACGTCCTTCAATTCGGCGGCCTCGATCAGGTAATGGGCGATCGGCTCGGTCTGGGCGATCGGGGTGTCACGGTGACCGGCCGCGATCGACGTGGTGATCTCGGAGACGGTGCGCAGTTGCGTGCGGAACGTCTCGGCGTTGCGGGTGTAGACGTCGGTGCCCTCGGGGTCGAGCTTTCCCAACTGCTCGGCGATCGCGGTGGCGACCGCGTCCACGGTGGGCATGTCGTACCAGACGTGTTCGTTGACCGCCCCGTGCGCGTGCCCGGCATGATCGCCGTCGGATTCGCCGGCGTGGGTGCCGGTGCGCTGCTCGTGCAGCGCGAACGCGTCGACGGTCGGGGTGGTGCCGCCGGCTTTCAGGACGTCCTCGACGAACTGGTCGTAGCCGCCGCCGTTGAGGACGACGAGCGACGCGTCGGTGATCTTCGCGGCGTCCGCGGGGCTGGCCTCGTACGAGTGTGGGTCGGCGGACGGTTCGGTGACGATCGAGACGACCTCGAGTCGGTCGCCGGCGACGGCCTGCGCGACGCTGCCCCACACGTTCGTGGAGGCCACGACCCGGATCTGTCCGTCGTCGCCGGGGGCGGTGCCGCAGGCGGTGAGTCCGGCGCCGGTGAGGGCGGTCCCGATCACTGCGACGGCGATGCGGGTGGCGACGAACCTGCGGGACTTGCCGGCCTTACCGGGCATGCGCACAACTTTCTCCTGGTCACGACTGCGAATCCGGTCGATCAGGGACCGCGCCGGATCGTTATTGGTAACGGTTCCCGTTTACACTTTAGCGGAACGGTGCAGGTCGAGTCCCGGTAGGTAGGCGTCCGGGTGCGGCGACTCGGTCACGACCCGATACCGTCCCGTTATGCCAAGGTCCCGCCAGCCACGCCGCCCCGCCACACTGGCGTCGCTCGCCGCCGAACTGAAGGTGTCGCGGACGACCGTCTCCAACGCGTACAACCGTCCCGACCAGCTGTCGGCCGAGTTGCGGGAACGGGTGCTGCTCGCCGCCAAACGGCGCGGCTATCCGGGCCCGGACCCGGTGGCACGGTCCCTGCGCACCCGCCGTGCGGGCGCGGTCGGACTGCTGCTCACCGAGGCGCTGAGCTACTCGTTCCGGGACCCGGGCGCCATGAGCTTCCTCGCCGGCCTCACCGAATCGTGCGAGGCCGCCGGACAGGGACTGCTGCTCATCCCCGCCGGACCCGGCCGCGGCGACGTCGACGCCGCCGCCGTCGTCCAGCAGGCCGCGGTCGACGGCTTCGTCGTCTACTCCGTCGCCGACGACGACCCCTACCTGGCCGCGGTGCAGGAGCGGCGCCTGCCGACCGTCATCTGCGACCAGCCGCGGGAGATGTCCGGCGCGTCCCTCGTCGGCATCGACGACCGCGGCGCGATGCGCACCGTCGCCGATCATCTGCTCGCGCTCGGACATCGTCGGATCGGTGTGCTGTGCATGCGGCTCGGACGGGACGCCGCCGACGGCGTCGTCGACGGCACCCGGCTGCGCGCCCCCAACTTCCACGTCCAGCGCGAACGCATCGCCGGGGTGCAGGACGCGCTGGCGGACGCGGGCCCGGCGACGTCGCTGACCGTCGTCGAACGCTACGAGCACACCGCCGACGCCGGACGGTCCGCAGCCGAGGAGGCGCTGACGGTCGACCCGGGCATCACGGCGCTCGTGTGCACCACCGACGTCCTCGCCCTGGGTGCCCTCGACTGGGCACACGAGAGCGGCATCGATGTTCCGGGCCGGTTGTCGATCACCGGTTTCGACGGCATCGACGAGGCGATGCGGGTCGGCCTGACCACCGTGCGGCAGCCGCAGGAGGACAAGGGTCGCCGCGCCGGCGCACTGCTGCTGTCCGGTTCGGACTCCGGTGTCCCGACGGCCGTGATGCTCGACACGGAACTGGTGCGCGGGCGCACGTCGGCCGCGCCACCCGAACCGTAGGGCGGGCCGGTCTACCGCGTGGTGTCCGCGCTCAGCAGCTGCGCGCACCGCAGCAGACCCAGGTGGCTGTACGCCTGCGGATGATTGCCCAGCGATCGTTCGGCGACCGGGTCGTATTCCTCGGCGAGCAGGCCCGTCGGGCCGGCGGCGTCGACGAGCTGCTTGAACAGGGCCTCCGCGTCGGAGCGCTGCCCGATCAGCAGGTACGCCTCCACCAGCCACGCCGCGCACAGATGGAAGCCGCCCTCGGTGCCGGGCAGTCCGTCGTCGTGGTGGTACCGGTACACGGTCGAGCCGCTGCGTAGTTCCCGCTCGGTCGCGACGACCGTCGCGGCGAACCGTTCGTCCGACGGATCGATGAGCCCGGACAGGCCGATGTGCAGCGTCGCCGCATCCAGATCGGTGCCGTCGTAGGCAGCGGTGTACGACTCGGCGTCCGCGTTCCAGCCCTTCTCGGTGACCTCCTCGGCGATCTCCCGGCGCAGCGCCGCCCACGTGGCGCCGGCGTCCCGGCCGAAGCTCGTGGCCAGTGTCAGCGCCCGATCGACGGTGAGCCAGCCCATTACCTTCGAGTACACGTGGTGGCGGGGGTTGTCGCGGATCTCCCAGATGCCGTGATCCGGTTCGCTCCACCGCCGTTCGACGGCCTCGACCATCGCGCACACCAGTTCCCAGTCCCGGTCGGTGAGCGCGCCGGAACCCGTGACACCGTTCTTCGCCCGCGCGTGCGCGAGCGACGCGATGAGGTCGACGATCGGACCGAACACGTCCAACTGCACCTGTTGGTTGGCGGCGTTCCCGACCCGCACCGGCCGGGAACCCGCGTAGCCCGGCAGCGAATCGATCACGGCCTCGGCCGGTAGATTGCCCCCGTACAGCGTGTACAGCGGGTGCAGCCGCTCCGGACCGTGCAGCGTGTCGAGCACCCGGTGCACCCATTCGAGGTAGGCCTCGGCCTCCCCGAGGGAGCCGACGCTCACGAGCGCCGACGCCGTCAGTGCCGCGTCACGCAGCCAGCAGTACCGGTAGTCCCAGTTGCGGACGCCGCCGATCTCCTCGGGCAGCGACGTCGTGGCCGCCGCGAGGATCGATCCGCTCGGTGCGTGTACGAGTCCGCGCAGTGTCAGAGCCGACCGCTTCATCAGATTCGTCTTGAGCGGCGGTAGGTCGAGCGTGTCCACCCAGTCCCGCCAGTACGATTCGGCGAACTCTCGACGTTCCGGCTCCGGAATCTGCGAAGGTCCCAGATCTTCGGTGCCGCAACGCAGTTCGAGAACGATCGGCCCCTGCGAAGGGTCGACGACCGCGAACGCGGTCTGCCGGGTGCCGTCGGTGGTGATGTCCCAGTGCACGCCGGGGGAGTGGAGGACCATCGGCTCACTCGTGCCGGAGACCCGGAGTCCGTCGGTGTCCGTCTCCAACTGCATCGTGGCCAGACCGAACTCCGGCCGGGGCGCGAAGCTGACGACCGCCTTCGCGCGTCCCGTGATGACACGCGTGAAGTCGGTGCGGCTCGGCTGGACGTCGTGCGGCAGATAGTCGGTGACGGTGAGGCTGGCCCACCGGGTCTGCACGGTCATGGTGCCGTCGAGGTACTGCTGGCTCAGCGGCAGCGCGTCCCGCTGCGGTCCGACACTGAAGTGCCCGGCCTCGGGCCCGCCCAGCAGGTGCGCGAACACCGCCGGGGAATCCGGCTCCGGATGGCACAGCCACGTCAGGTTCGCGTCCGGCGTGAGCAGCGCGACCGACCGCGGGTTCGCGAGCATCGTGAGCCGCTCGATCGGCGGTGCGTCCGGCCCGGACAGCCACATCCGGCGTTCCTCGAGCAGGAACGCGAGCGCGGTCGCGACGTCCTCGGTGGTCTCGACGCGGTACTCGGCGCGGCTGGCGCCGCCGCCGACCTTGACACCCACGTCAGGGCCCTGCAGCCGGGCGAACGCCTTCTCGTCGGTGACATCGTCGCCGAAGAAGACCGCGGCCGTCGCACCCTCCTGATGGCGAAGGATGTCGAGTGCCTTGCCCTTGTCGGTCGCGATGACGGCCAGTTCGATGACGGCCTTGCCCTCGGTGACCTGGACGCCGGTCCACAGC
The DNA here is from genome assembly GCF_005434945.1 of Prescottella subtropica. Lineage (GTDB taxonomy): Bacteria > Actinomycetota > Actinomycetes > Mycobacteriales > Mycobacteriaceae > Prescottella > Prescottella subtropica. Next base: position 16,762 of record NZ_SKCH01000002.1, read on the forward strand.
GCGGCCTCGGTGCGGACCGCGGCCAGGGCGGAGGCGCCGTCCTCGTCGGATGCGTTGCGCACGTGCAGGGCGGCGCTCGCGGGTTTGGTCTCGACCGTCACCCCGGCGTACAGGCCGGCGATGCGGAACAGTTCGGCGATCACCTCGTGCAGCAGTTTGCGGGCGTTCGCGTCGATGGCATGCACGAATCCGACGTCGAACTCGGAGCCGTGGCTGCCGACCAACTGGACCTCCGCGGGCAGCCGGGACAGCGTTGCGAGGTCTTTGAGGGCGCGTCCGGAGATGACGGCTGCGGTGGTCGACGCGAGCCCGGCCAGTGCGCGCAGCGCCCGCACCGACTCGGCATGCGGATACGCCCGTTCCGGATCGGACACGATGGGTGCCATCGTGCCGTCGTAGTCGGACGCCACCAGCAGGCGCGGTGTCCGGGCCACGGTCGACAGGGCCCGGCGGACTTCGATCGGCAGATCCAGAGCGCTCACAGGTTCAAACCTAGGCGATCGTCGGCGGCGTGGCGCGCCGCAATCACCCGAGCGGGCGAATTACGCGGACGGCAGGGGACGCTTGGAGCCGTCGCCGAGGAGCAGTTCGACGGTCAGTTCCAGGCGCTTGGCGACGTCGGTGGCCGACGAGCGGCGGGTGAGCCACGCCACCAGGTTCGACAGCCACACGTCGCTGATGACGCGGGCGATCGCGAGCTGGTCCTCGGTGGGGTCGCTGTCGGTGATGGCGCGCGCGAACAGTGTGTCCATGAGCTTGCCGACCTGATCGACCTCGGCGGCGGCGGACGCGTCCGCGAACATGAACGCGCGGGTCATGGCCTCGGTGAGGAGGGGATCGCGCTGCATGGCCCTGGTGATCTGGCCGAGGATCAGGTTCATCCGCTCGAGCGGGCTGTGGCCGGGGGGGATCTTGCCCTTCGACTCGATCCGCTCGAACTCGCGGGCCAGCGCCGAGACCAGCAGGTGCACCTTGGACGGGAAGTAGCGGTACAGCGTGCCCACCGCGACATCGGCGCGTTCGGCGACGGCGCGCATCTGGACGGCCTCGTAGCCGCCCTTGGAGGCCAGGGTCAGGGTGGCGTCGAGGATCCGCTTGCGGCGCTCCCGCTGGGCGTTGGAACTGAGATCGTCGTCGGTGAGCGTCGAGACCGGTGTCCCGGCAGAACGGGATCGAGATGAGGTGGTCATCGACTGTTTCCTTCACGCCTTGACTCTGGACGGCCGCACATATTAGAACACGTTCTAAATGAAGATGCCATTCACGAGAGGCTGGGAGCCGCTGTGACTATCGCCACGACCGACGAACAGAAGGCCGTCCAGGAGTCGATCCGGGCATGGGCCCGCTCTGCGGCCCCGATTGCCATTTTACGGGAGGGACCAGCAGATTCCTGGCGCCGGTCGTGGTCGGCGATCGCCGACCTGGGCCTGTTCGCGGTGGGGGTCCCCGAGTCCGTCGGCGGCGTCGGCGGACAGGTCGTGGACCTCGCCGCGATGCTCGAGCAGGCCGCCACCGAACTCGTCGGTGGCCCGGTTCTGCCGACCGCGCTCGCCGGGCTCGTGATCGGGCGCAGCGGCACCGCCGCCGCCAAGCAGTGGGCCGCCGCGATCGCCGAGGGACAGCTCCCGGTTGCGGTCGTCCTCGAGGCCCCGGACCTGGCCGCGACCCCGGACGCCGACGGTGGTCTCGTCCTGAGCGGTGACGCCGGCAACGCGCTCGGTGGACAGCCGGGCGTCGCCGTCCTCGTGCCCGCGTCGACCGCCGACGGCACCGCCTGGTGCCTCGTCGACGCCGACACGCCGGGCCTGACGGTCGAGACCCTCGACATCCTCGACAAGAGCCGGGCCGCCGCCCGCGTCCGGTGCGCGCAGGTCGCGGTGTCGCCGGACCGCATCGTCACCGGCATCTCGACCGGCCTCGTCCGTGATCTCGCGGCGACGCTCGCCGCCGCGGAAGCGGCCGGTGTCGCCGGCTGGACGCTGCACACCGCCGTCGAGTACGCCAAGATCCGTGAGCAGTTCGGCAAGCCGATCGGATCCTTCCAAGCGATCAAGCACCTGTGCGCGGAGATGCTGTGCCGCGTCGAGCAGGCGCGGGCCGTGGCGTGGGACGCCGCCTCCGCCGCGGAGGACGCCCTGCCGGACCCGGACCTCGCTGCCGCCGGCGCGGCCGCGTCGGAGCTGCCGATCTCGGCGGCCGTCGCCGGGGCCGTCGCCCTCGACGCCGCCACCGCGAACGCCAAGGACTGCATCCAGATCCTCGGTGGCATCGGCTTCACGTGGGAGCACGACGCGCACTACTACCTGCGCCGCGCGGTCTCCACCGCACAGTTCCTCGGCGGCGCCGTTGCGTGGCGGGCCCGCGTCACCGACCTGACCCGGGCCGGGGCCCGACGGCACCTGGCGATCGACCTGTCCGAGATCGATCCGACGGTGGAGGCCGGACGGTTCGCGGTCCGCACCGAGGTTGCTGCGCTCGCCGCGGTTCCCGAGTCCGAGCGTCGTATCGCACTCGCTGAATCCGGTTATGCCGCACCGCATTGGCCGACCCCGTACGGTCGCAGCGCCGGGGCCGCCGAGCAGATCCTCATCGCGGAGGAGATGTCAGCGGTCGGTCTCGAACGCCCGGACCTCGTGATCGGCTGGTGGGCGGTGCCGACAGTTCTCGAGCACGGCAGCCCCGAGCAGATCGAGCGGTTCGCGCTGCCGTCGCTGCGCGGAGAGATCACGTGGTGCCAGCTGTTCTCCGAGCCCGGTGCCGGCTCCGATCTGGCGTCGCTGCGGACCAGCGCAGAGAAGGTCGACGGCGGCTGGAAACTCAACGGGCAGAAGGTGTGGACGTCCCTCGCGATGGAAGCGGACTGGGCGATCTGCCTGGCCCGCACCGACCGGGACGCGCCCAAGCACAAGGGCATCACGTACTTCGTGCTCGACATGAAAACCCCCGGCATCCGGATCTCGCCGCTGCGGGAGATCACCGGCGACGCCCTCTTCAACGAGGTGTTCCTCGACGACGTGTTCGTCCCCGACGAGTGCGTCGTCGGCCAGGTGAACGGGGGCTGGAAGCTCGCCCGCACCACGCTCGCGAACGAGCGGGTCGCGATGAGCGGCGGCTCGTCGCTCGGCAAGGCCGTCGAGGAACTGCTCGAACTGGCCGGTGACCCGGACCCGGTGACCGCGGACCGTCTCGGTGCCCTCATCGCCGAGGCGCTGGTCGGCTCGATCATCGACCTGCGCACCACGTTGCGGCAGCTGGACGGGCAGGACCCGGGACCGGCGTCGAGCGTGCGCAAGCTCGTCGGCGTCCGCAACCGCCAGGACGTCGCGGAGTTCGCCGTCGACCTCGCCGGTGAGGCCGGCTGGGTGGAGGGCCCGCTCACCCGCGAGTTCCTCAACACCCGCTGCCTGTCCATCGCCGGTGGCACCACCCAGATCCTGCTCACTGTCGCGGCCGAGCACCTGCTGGGCCTGCCCCGCGGCTGACCTTCTATGTACTTCTACAGGACGGAAATCTCAGGTGGACTTCACTTTCGGTAGTGAGCAGCAGGCGGTGGCCGAGGTGGCCGACGCCGTGCTGCAGACGGCGGCGAGCGCCGAGACGCTCGCGGCGATGGACAGGAACGCCCCCGTGTGGGACGCCACCCTGTGGCAGCGGCTGGCCGACGAGGGGGTGCTGTCGCTGCCGCTGCCCGAGTCTCTCGGCGGCGACGATCTCGGGATCGCCGAGATCGGGGTGCTGCTGAACCGGGTCGGCCGGGTGGCCGCGCAGGTGCCGGTGCTCGAGACCCTCGCGTTCGGTGTACTGCCGCTGCTCGCGTTCGGCGGTGATGCGCAGCGGTTCCTCGCCGGTGTCGCGTCCGGCGCGATCCTCACCGCGGCGCTCGGCGAGCCGGGCGCGCCGCTGCCGGCGGTGCCCGCCACCACCGCGGTCGCCGACGGCGACGGCTACGCCGTCACCGGCCGCAAGGTCGGTGTCCGGTACGCCGAGCAGGCCGCATTCGTGCTGGTGCCGACGGACGCCGGTGTCGCCGTGATCGCACCCGACGCGGACGGGGTCACGCTCACCCGCACGTTCACCGCGTCGCTGGCGCCGGAGTGCACGATGGTGCTCGACGGGGTCCGCATCGACTCCGGTGCCCTGCTCACCGGTGCCCCGGTGCAGGCGCTGTACCGGATCGCGCTGGCCGTGCTCGCCGCGCAGGCCGCCGGTCTGGGCGCGGGCATGACCGAGTTGGCGGCCAAGCATGTGAGCACCCGCGAACAGTTCGGCAAGCCGATCGCGGCGTTCCAGGCCGTGTCGCAGCAGCTCGCCGACTCGTACGTCACCGCCCGCACCCTCGAGCTGGCGGCCACGTCGGTGTGCTGGCGGCTCGCCGAAGGACTCGACGCCACCGAGGACACGTCGGTGGCCGCGTACTGGCTGGCCGAGCAGCTGCCGGTGGCGATGCAGCAGTGCAGCCACATGCACGGCGGTCTCGGCGCCGACGTCACCTACCCGGCGCACCTGTACTACGAGCAGACCAAGGACCTGGTCCGGCTCGTCGGCGGCCCGTCGTCCCGTCTGACCATCCTCGGCGCCCTCAGCGCCCGCGACCTCGGTGTGGAGGCAGCATGCTCATCGATCTGACCCCGGAACAGCGCAAGCTCCAGGCGGAGCTGCGCGACTACTTCTCCGGCCTGATCTCGCCGGAGGAGACCGAGATCATGCTCACCGACCGGCACGGGCCGGTCTACCACGACGTCATCCGGCGCATGGGCCGCGACGGCTGGCTCGGTGTCGGCTGGCCGAAGGAATTCGGCGGCAAGGGCTTCGGTGAGATCGAACAGCAGATCTTCACCAACGAGGCCGTCCGTGCGGACGTGCCGCTGCCGTCGGTGACGCTGCAGACCGTCGGTCCGACGCTGCAGACGTACGGCACCGAGGAACAGAAGCGGAAGTTCCTGCCCGGCATCCTCGCCGGCGACGTGCACTTCGCGATCGGCTACACCGAACCGGAGGCCGGCACCGATCTGGCGTCGCTGCGCACCACCGCGGTCAGGAAGAGTGACCCGGACGGCGACTACTACCTCGTCAACGGCCAGAAGTACTTCACCACAGGCGGTCACGCCGCCGACTACATCTGGCTCGCGGTGCGCACCGGCACCCCCGAGGACCGGCACCGCGGCATCTCGATCCTCATCGTCGACACCACCGACCCGGGCTTCTCGTCGACCCCGGTCATCACCGCCGACGGCGCCCACCACGTCAACGCCACCTACTACGAGGACGTGCGCGTCCCCGTCGACATGCTCGTCGGCGAGGAGAACAAGGGCTGGCGGCTCATCACCACCCAGCTCAACCACGAGCGCGTCATGCTCGGCCCGTCCGGCCGCGTCGGCGGGCTGTACGACCACGTCAGCGAATGGGCGAAACATCCGGGCCCCGACGGGAATCCGATCGCGACACAGCCCGACGTGCAGCGCACACTCGGTGAGATCCGGGCGATCTACCGGCTCAACGAACTGCTCAACTGGCAGGTCGCGTCCGCCGCCGGCGAGGTCGACATGGCCGACGCGTCGGCCACCAAAGTGTTTGCCACCGAGCAGATCCAGCGGATGGGCCGGCTCGCCGAGGAGATCGTCGGACGCTGGGGCGACCCGGCCGACCCGGAGACCGGGCACCTGCTGCGCTGGCTGGACGCGCAGACCAAGCGCAACCTCGTCATCACGTTCGGCGGCGGCGTCAACGAGGTCATGCGCGACCTCATCTCCACCGCCGGACTCGGACTGCCGAAGGTGGCCCGTCGATGACCGACATTCTCGCTGCGGCGCAACAGGTCCGGGACGGCGGGGCCAGCAAGGCCCGCGCGGGGCGTGACCCGATCAACCTGCCGATGATCCGCAACTGGGTCGAGGCGATCGGCGATACGAACCCCATCTACGTCGACGAGGACGCCGCGGTCGCCGCCGGTCACGGCGGCCTCGTCGCACCACCAGCGATGGCGCAGGTGTGGACCATGCGCGGCCTCGGTGCGGTCCGCGAGGACGACGATCCGCTGGGCCGGATGACGCAGATCCTCGACGACGCCGGCTACACGTCCGTCGTCGCCACCAACTGCGACCAGACCTACCACCGGTACCTCCGCCCCGGCGAGGAAGTGACCATCGAGTCCGTCCTCGAGGACGTGGTCGGACCGAAGAAGACGGGCCTCGGTGAGGGCTGGTTCTTCACCACCCGCAACTACTGGAAAGTCGCCCGAGAAGACGGCACCGACGAGATCGTCGCCGAAATGCTGTTCCGGATCCTGAAGTTCGCACCCCCGGCCCCTGACCGAATGTCACATTCGGTCGCGGCGAGTGGTGACCCGGTCGACGACCTGGATCCCACCCGGATGATGCGTCCGGCCGCGTCGCGGGACACCCAGTTCTTCTGGGAGGGTGTCGCCGCGCACGAGCTGCGCCTGCAGCAGCGCCCCGACGGCACGCTGCAGCATCCGCCCGTGCCGGCGGTGTGGAAACCCAAGGAGGAGACCACCGATTACGTCGTGGCATCCGGGCGGGGCACGGTGTGCAGTTTCGTCGTGCACCACGCCCCGAAGGTGCCGGGACGGCCGCTGCCGTTCGTCGTCGCGCTCGTCGAACTGGACGAAGGGGTGCGGATGCTCGGCGAGTTGCGCGGCGTCGACCCCGAGGCCGTGGCCGTCGGGCAGCGGGTCGAGGTGGACTTCCTCGACTTCCCGGCCGATCCCGACGACGAGACCAAGGGCCCGTGGACGCTGTACGCGTGGCGCGGTGTGGAGGAGAACCGATGAGCCCTGTGACTCCTGTGACCCCGCCCGCCGTCGCGGTGGGCGACACCCTGCCCACCCTGGTCGTCGAGGGGACGCCGACGTTCGTCGTGTCGACGGCACTGGCCACCCGCGACTTCCAGGACGTGCACCACGACCGGGATCTCGCGCAGCAGCGCGGGTCGAAGGACATCTTCGTCAACATCCTCACCGACACCGGACTGGTGCAGCGGTACGTCACCGACTGGGCCGGGCAGCGTGCCGTGATCAAGTCGATCCAGCTGCGCCTCGGGGTGCCGTGGTATGCGTACGACACCCTGACCCTCACCGGCACCGTCGAATCCGTCGACGACGACGGCCTGGTCACCCTCGCAGTCGTCGGCACCGACTCCCTCGGCAAGCACATCACCTCCACCGTCACGCTCGTGCTGGACGGCTCGATCACCGTGGGGAGCGCATCATGAGCGGACTGTCCGGCAAGGCGGCGATCGTCGGTATCGGCGCCACCGACTTCTCGAAAGATTCCGGGCGCAGCGAGCTGCGGTTGGCCGCGGAGGCGGTGAACGCGGCCCTCGCCGACGCGGGCCTCACGCCCGCCGACGTCGACGGCCTGGTGTCGTTCACGATGGACACCAACATCGAGATCGCGGTCGCCCGTGCGGTCGGGATTCCGGAGTTGAAGTTCTTCTCCCGCATCCACTACGGCGGCGGCGCGGCGTGCGCCACCATCCAGCAGGCGGCCCTCGCGGTGGCCGGTGGGGTCGCCGACGTCGTCGTCGCGTACCGGGCGTTCAACGAGCGGTCCGGGCACCGGTTCGGTCAGGTGGACTCCGGTCTGGTGAACCAGGTGAACTCGTCGGGTGCGGACTACGCGTTCTCGTACCCGCACGGGCTGAGCACCCCGGCCGGCAGCGTCGCGATGATGGCGCGCCGGTACATGCACCAGTACGGCGCCACCAGTGAGGATTTCGGCCGGATCGCGGTCGCCGACCGCAAGCACGCGGCGACCAACCCGAACGCCTTCTTCTACGGCAAGCCGATCACCCTCGAAGACCACCAGAACTCGCGGTTCATCGCCGAACCGCTGCACCTGCTGGACTGCTGCCAGGAGTCCGACGGCGGCATCGCGATCGTCGTCGTCTCCGCGGAGCGGGCGAAGGACCTGAAGCAGAAGCCGGTCTCGATCGCGGCCGCAGCACAGGGCAGCGCCAAGGACCAGTACACGATGATGAGCTACTACCGGCCCGACCTGGCATGCATCCCCGAGATGGAACTGGTCGGCAACCAACTGTGGGAGCAGTCCGGTCTGCGCCCACAGGACATGGACATGGCGGTGCTGTACGACCACTTCACCCCGTACGTGCTCATGCAGCTCGAGGACCTCGGGTTCTGCGGTCGCGGCGAGGCGAAGGACTTCGTCCGGCAGCCGGGTGCCCTGGAGGTCGGCGGGGCGCTGCCGCTCAACACTCACGGCGGACAGCTCGGCGAGGCCTACATCCACGGCATGAACGGCATCGCCGAGGGCGTCCGCCAGATCCGCGGCACCTCCGTCAACCAGGTGCCCGGCGCCCAGCAGGTGCTCGTCACCGCCGGCACCGGCGTCCCCACCTCGGGCCTGGTACTGACGGGGTAAGCGGCTGCGCCGCCTGTGCGCCTTTTTGGTAGCTGGGACTACCAAAAAGGCGCACGGGCAGCTTCGCTGCCTAATGCGTCGCCAGCGCGATCCGCTCACGTTCGACGGCGGTCTCCGGGCGTCCCTCGCCGGGCAGATCGATGCGGACGTGGTGCAGGCGTCCGGTGAACGCGGAGCGGCCGGTGATGTCGTCGCACACCGGGCTGCCTCGGTTGACGCCGATGTCGAGTTGTTCGTTCATGCTGAAGATCGCGCGGGTGGTCTGTGCGATCCGGCCGCGGGCCACTTCGACACCGTCCATCGACAGAATTGCGGTGCCGCCCAAGCCGATTCCGCCGCCGTCGTAGACGAATTCCAGCGTCACTTCGCGGGAGGTGTCGGTGAGTTCGGCGTCGGAACGGACGAATGTGAGCCCGCCGCCGCTGAAGTTGTAGCAGAACACCGGCTTCGAGTCGGCCACGTACAGGGCGAGTCCGCCGAATCGTCCACCGACACTGGACAGTACGCCGTCGCACGGCTTCCCGCCGGTCTCGAGTGACGCGGTGATCGTGTACGAGCGGTTGAACAGCGGCGGCGCCGACTTCTCGGGCAGACCGTTCATGTGCGGGTACAGCGTGATCGACGTGCGCCCCCGCAGCGGGTGCGGCGGCCGGTCCTGCGGGGCCGCGTTCCGGGTGACGGTGCGGTCGTCGAGGGGCAGGACCTGGAACTTCGCGGCCTCCACCAGGAACTTCTGCTTGAGTTCCGCGAGCTTTTCGGGGAACTCGGCGGACACGTCACGGGCCTGCGACCAGTCGACCGTGGTGTCGTACAACTCCCAGTGGTCTTCGTCGAACGCCGGCAACTGCAGCCCGTACGTGGCCATCAGCCACGGCGCCCGGTGCAGTGTCACTGCCGTCCAGCCGTGGTCGTAGATGCCGCGGTTGCCGTAGATCTCGAAGTACTGGGTGGTGTGCCGGTCGGCGGCGTCGGCGTCGGTGAACGTGTAGTTCATCGCGACGCCCTCCATCGGCTTCTGTGGGACGCCGTCGACGGTGTCGGGGGCCGGGACTCCGACGGCCTCGAGGATCGTCGGGGTGATGTCGACGCAGTGATGCCACTGGTCCCGGATGGCGCCGGCGTCGTTGATCCCCTTGGGCCAGTGGGCGATCAGGCCGTTACGGGTGCCGCCGTAGTGCGACGCCGCCTGCTTGGTCCACTGGTACGGGGTGTCGAGGGCCATCGCCCACGACGCCGGGTAGTGCGGATAGCTCTCCGGGGTGCCCAGCAGGTCGAGCTTCTCGAGCACTTCCGCGGTGGTCTGCTTGTAGCCGTTGAGTCCGGCGAGGTAGTTGAACGAGCCTTCCATGCCGCCCTCGGCGGACGCGCCGTTGTCGCCGAGCATGTACAGCACGAGCGTGTTGTCGAGGGCTCCGGACGCCTGCAGGTGGTCGACGAGGCGGCCGACCTGGTCGTCGGTGTGTTCGAGGAACGCCGCGTACAACTCCATCAGCCGCGCGGAGACGGTTTTCTGGTCGTCGTCGAGTTCGTCCCAGTGCGGCAGTCCCGGCGCCCACGGTGCGAGCTCGGTCTCCGGTGGCACCACACCGAGCTGCTTCTGCTTCGCGAGCGTGACCTCGCGCAGGCGGTCCCAGCCGTCGTCGAACTCGCCGCGGTACGTGTCGAGGTAGCTGTCCGGCACCTGCAGCGGAGCATGGCACGCACCGAACGGCAGGTAGCAGAACCACGGCTTGTCCGGGTCCATCGTGGACACCGAGTCGATCCACTCGATCGCGTTGTCCACCAGGTCTTCCGACATGTGGTACCCCTCCTCGGGGGTCCGCGGCGGCTCGACGACGGTGAAGTCGCGGTACAGGACGGGGGAGAACTGGTCGGATTCGGCGCCGAGGAAACCGTAGAAGCGGTCGAAACCCTCACGGGTGGGCCATCGGTCGAACGGGCCGGCCTCGCTGATCTCCCACGTCGGTGTCTGGTGCATCTTGCCGAACGCGCCGGTCGCGTAGCCGTTGCCCTGCAGGACACGCGCGACGGTCGCTGCGGTCGCCGGCCGGGTGCCGTTGTATCCCGGTGCGGCGGTGGCCTGTTCGGCGATCACGCCGAAGCCGACGCTGTGGTGGTTGCGGCCGGTGAGGGTGGCGGCGCGGGTCGGCGAGCACAGGGCGGTGGTGTGGAACCGGGTGTATGCGACACCGCCCTCGGCGAGGCGTTCCGCGGTGGGGGTGCGGCACGGACCGCCGAACGCCGACGCCGTGCCGAAGCCGACGTCGTCGAGCATCACCAGTAGGACGTTGGGTGCTCCGGCCGGTGGCCGTACCGGCTGCGGCCGGGTGAACGGCTCGCGCTGGTTGCGGTAGTCGACCGCCGCCGACGGCTGTGGATCGTTCGTCACGATCGGTATCGAATGACGGTTCACATCAGGGCCTCTCGATCGGAATCGGAATAGTCGCGGGTCGCCGTCCCGCAACGATAAGACGTGTTCTTAATCAGGTGTGTTCTGGAGTCTCGCGAAGGTATCGGTCCTTGTCAAGGGCGGCTTTCGTGAGCCGGTGCTCGGTGACTGTTGACAGTTAAGACACTGTCTTAGTATGGTCGGGTGGTGTCCGGAACCGGTAACGCCAAGAGTGCCATGATCGAAGTGGCGGAACGTATGTTCGCCGAGAAGGGCATCGACGGTGTGTCGATGCGGGATATTGCGTCCGCTGCCGGCCAGAAGAACAATTCGGCAGTTCAATACCATTTCGGTGGACGCGACGGACTCGTGTTCGAGGTGTTCCGCCGGCGGATGAAGGAAATCAATCAGCATCGCCGCGAGTTCCTCGAGCGTATCGACGCAGACGGGCGCGGCCACGACGTGCGCACCCTCGTCGAGGCCGTCGTGCTGCCCCTCGCGGACCACCTGCGCACGTCCGGCACCGAGTCGTACTATGCCCAGTTCATCGCCCGGGTGTCACCGGTGGTGGACATGAAGAACCCGGACCTGGCCGAGGTCACCGACGCGAGTCGTGAGGTGTCGGTGCGGCTGATCGCCGCGCTGGACCATCTGCCGCGCCGGGTCGCGGCGGCGCGGGCCACCCTCATGCTGAACATGGCGGTGTCCGGACTCGCGCTGTACGAGCAGCTCCGGGCCCACGGCCGGACTATGAGCCACGCCGACTTCGACGAGACCGTCGGGCATCTCGTCGACATGTCGGTGGGCGCTCTCGAAGCGCCCTACACACAACAGGATCGAGCCGGCGCGACCGGCTCGAGCAGATGATCGGAGGATGCTGTGCAGACCATGACCACATCACGCACCGTCGAGATCGGACGCCACTCGATCGAGTTCGGTCCGCGCGGGATGCGCAGGTGCGCAGACGGTTTCGAGCCGGAACCGTACACGCGGTTCGAGGTGCGTCCGATGACCCCGTTCATCGGTGCCGAGATCCACGGCGTCGACCTGCGGGATCCGAGTGCCGAGACCGTCGCGGACCTGCGGCGTGCCCTGCTGGAGTGGAAGGTGGTGTTCTTCCGCGACCAGAAGATCACAGCCCTCGAACACCGGGACTTTTCCCGGCAGTTCGGTGAACTCGAGGTGCATCCGCTGCTGCCGCAGGGGGAGGTGCCGGAGGTGGTCCACTTCGAACGCGGTGAGCACAGCCCGGGCACCGAGAACATCTGGCACGTCGACGTGACGTGGCAGAAGCGGCCGCCGCTCGGTTCGATGCTGCGTGCCCTGGACGTGCCGCCCGCCGGCGGCGACACCCTGTGGGCCGACATGGGCAACGCGTACGACTGCCTGTCCGACGAGGTGAAGGAGAAGATCGAGGGCCGCGTCGCGATCCACGACTTCGTGCCGTCGTTCGGGCGTTCGATGTCCCCGGAGAAACTGGCGGCCATGCAGGAGCAGTACCCGCCGGTCGAGCATCCGATCGTCCGGATCCACCCGGAGACGGGGCGGCGGACGCTGTTCGTCAACAGTTTGTTCACCACCCACATTCCGGACATGGATCCGGCCGAGGCGGAAGAACTCCTGCGTCACCTGTTCGATCAGGCCAAGGTGCCCGACTTCCAGTGCCGGTTCAAGTGGCAGCCGAACTCGATTGCGTTCTGGGACAATCGTGCCACGCAGCATTACGCGGCGAGCGACTACTTCCCGCACCGTCGTGTCATGGAGCGGGTGTCGATCCTCGGCGACATTCCTGTGTGACGGACGAGGAGAGGGCAACGTGATGACGCGGCAAGGATGGCGACCGAAAGCGTTCCGGGAGGGCGACGACCCCGATCCCCGGTTCACGCTCGCCAACGAGCGCACGTTCCTCGCCTGGGTGCGGACGGGTCTCGGACTGATCGCGGCCGCGGTCGGCCTCGAGGCGTTCGGCACCGACGTGGTCGGCCCGGCCGTGCACACGGTGCTCGTCGTGGGTCTGCTGGTCGGGGCGGTGCTGCTGGTCGCGTTCGCGTTCCTGCGGTGGATGTCGGTGGAGGCGGCGATGCGGCACGGCCGCAGCCTGCCGGTGCCGGCGCTGGCGGCGCTGCTGGTGTGCATGATCGCCGGTGCGGCCGTCACCCTGCTCGTCGTCATGGCGCGCTGACGCGATGCCCCCGACGGCCGACGGTCACGGTGATCCCGGACTCCAACCGGAGCGGACCACCCTGGCCTGGGTGCGGACCGCGGCGAGTCTCGCGGCCGTCGCGTTCCTGTGCCTGCGGTACGTGCCGGGGTCGTCGACGCTCGTGCAGGTGGTCGGCGTGTGGGCGGTCGTGTCGGCGTCCGTCGTCATCGTGACGGCGCGTCGACGCCATCAGCGGGTCAGCGAGAAGTTCGGGGCGGGGCGCGTCGACTACCCGTTCCTGCTCGTGGCCGGTCTGGCCGGCACGGTGGTGGCGTTGGCGGCGGCGTCGGCGGCCGTCGTCCTCGCCACCGGACGGTGACCCTGTCCTGTCGGGACTCCCGGTGGACGGGATTCGTGACCGGAGACACATCGACGGCCGGTACTGATAGTGACGGACCGAAGTGTTCCGGCACGGCCGTACGACTCCGAGGAGAGTAACAACATGGACGAATTCTCGAGCTTCGAGGGCCGCGTCGCCCTGATCACCGGAGCGGCCCGCGGACAGGGCCGGTCGCACGCGGTGGCCTTCGCCGAGCGTGGCGCCGACATCGTGATCTGCGACCGGTGCGAGGACCGCGACGAGGTGCGCTACCCGCTGGGCACCGAGGACGACCTGGCCGAGACCGTGCGCCTCGTCGAGGCCACCGGCCGCAAGTGCATCGCCGTCAAGGCCGACACCGCGGACCGGGCGGCGATGGACGCCCTCGTCGCCCGCGCGGAATCCGAGTTCGGACGCATCGACATCGCGGTCGCGAACGCCGGTATCACGCTGGCCGCGCCGGTGCAGTCGATGACGTCGGCGCAGTGGAACGAGGTCATCGCCAGCAACCTCACCGGTGTCTTCAACACGATCGGTGCGGTGTCGCCCGGCATGATCGAGCGAGGCTACGGCCGGATCGTCACGATCTCCTCGATGCTGGGCCGCGCCGGTAACACCAACATGGTCGGCTACTCGGCGTCGAAGTGGGGTGTCATCGGCATGTCGAAGAGTGCCGCACTGGACCTCGCACCGCACGGCGTCACCGTCAATGTGATTGCACCGGGCAACATCTCGACCGGGATGATCCACAACGACATGCTGTACTCGATGATGCGCCCCGATCTCGAGGCACCGACGATGGACGACGTCGCCCCGATCTTCCAGAGCCTGCACGCGCAGCCGGTGCCGTGGCTCGACCCGTACGAGATCACCCGTGCGGTGCTGTTCTACTCCGCCGCGGGCAGTGCCCACATCAGCGGCACCGTCCTCCCGATCGACGCCGGTAACGCTGCACGCGTGACCGGGTGACGGACTCCTCGACGCCCGCCCCGCGGTCCGCGCGGGGCGGGCTCGCCGTCGCGGTCCTGAGCCTGAGCGGCATCCTCGTCGCACTGCTGCAGACGCTGATGGTGCCGGTGCTGCCGTCGTTCGCCGTCGACCTCGGCATCCCCGCGACGAGTGCATCCTGGCTGGTCACGATCACGCTGCTCACCGGTGCGGTGGGCACCCCGCTCATCGGCCGTCTCGCCGACATGGTCGGCAAACGCGCGATGATGCTGGTGTGCCTGGGCATGATGGTGGCCGGTTCCGTCGTCGCCGTCCTCGGGCCCGGGTTCGCGGGCGCGGTCGTCGGCCGGGGACTGCAGGGTTTCGCGGTGGCCCTCATGCCCGTCGGCATCAGCATGATGCGCGACATCCTGCCACCGGAGAAACTCGGCACCGGTGTCGCGTTGATGAGCGCGACGATCGGCATCGGCAGCGTGTTCGGCGCGCCCCTGGCCGGTGTGCTCTACGACAGCCTCGGATGGCGGTCGCTGTTCTGGCTGCCGGCGGCGTTCGCGATCCTGATGGCGGTGCTGCTGCCGCTCGCGGTCCCCGAATCGACGACCCGCTCCGGTGGCCGTTTCGACTACGCCGGCGCGCTCCTGTTCACGACCGCGCTCACCGCGGTCCTGCTCGCGATCTCCAAGGGCGGGGCCTGGGGGTGGGGGAGTCCGGCGTCGATCGGCCTGGTCGCCGTCGGTGTCGTCGGCCTGGCCGCGTGGATCCCGTTGCAGCTGAGGATGTCCGAGCCTCTCGTCGATCTGCGGACCTCCGTCCGTCGTCCCGTGCTGGTGGCGAACATGTGCGCACTGCTGCTGGGATTCGCGATGTTCCTCAGTTCGTACGCGTCGCTGCAGGAACTGCAGGTGCCGGCCGCGACCGGCGACGGACTCGGCCTCAGCGCGACCATGGCGGGCATGGTGATGCTGCCCGGCGGTGTCGCGATGATCGTCCTGGCGCCGGTGACCGCGGCCATGATCGGTAAGTGGGGGGGCCGGGTGACCCTCGCGATCGCGGCCGCCGCGATGGCCGTCGGCTTCGTCGAACGCGGCGTCCTCGGCAGCACGGTCCTCACCGTCGGTGTCAGTGCCTTCGTCATCTCGATCGGTGTCGCGTTCGCGCTCGCAGCGATGCCGGTCCTCATCACCACGTCCGTGCCGCTCGACCAGACCGCGTCCGCCAACAGCGTCAACAGCCTGGTGAGGGCCGTCGGCACGTCCACCGCGAGTGCGGTCGGGGCCGCGGTGATCGCCGCGTCGACGGTGACGATCGGGGCGGCGGTGGTGCCCGCGCAGGCCGGCCTGGACCGGCTGTTCTGGCTCGGTGCGGCCGTGTCTGTGGTGGCGTTGGTCGTCGTCGGGTGCATGCCGATGGTGTCCCGGACCCGGCCCGGTACCGGAAACGACGGCACCCGAGACGACGACACCGGTGACGACCACGACGTGCGTGGCGCCACCGGCGTCGGTGTCACGGAACCTGCCTAGCCGCTATGCCTTCGGCAGCAGGTGGTCCATGAAGGTGTTCGTGAAGATCCGGTGCGGGTCGATCGCGTCGTACCGGGCCCGGGCGGTGTCCCAGTTGTAGGTGCCCCCGACACCCTCCATGTAGGTCTTGCGCATCCCGTTCTCGACGATGTTCATGTCGGTGTACGGGTTCGGGCCGAACGCCCAGCCCTTCGACCACTCGGGGCGGAACGTGGCGGCGTCGTTGTTGTAGTGCGTGCGCATCCACTGCTCCATCTCCTGGTAGAACTCGAACATGCCGGGGGTGCCGGGCACGCCGAGAACGTTCAACCAGATGGCGACGTCCCAGTCCGGGTGGTCGGGACGCGGACGGGTCGCCGCGATGGTCGGTGCACCGGCCGACGTCACCAGCACCTCCTCGGCCTTGTCGAGGCCGCAGCACCGGATCTCGACGGGGCCGTTGAGCGGGAACTGGCCCTTGGCGCGGTACTCCTCGATCTTCCCGTGGAACCACTGCGTGAAGTCGTGGATGACGGTTGCGATGTTGGCGCGGCTCGTGACGACGGCGCCGCCGC
Organism: Prescottella subtropica; assembly: GCF_005434945.1. Lineage (GTDB taxonomy): Bacteria > Actinomycetota > Actinomycetes > Mycobacteriales > Mycobacteriaceae > Prescottella > Prescottella subtropica. The sequence continues at coordinate 33,094 of NZ_SKCH01000002.1, forward strand.
CCTCCGTCAACCGCAGCGTGGTCGCCTTGATGTAGAACTGGACGTCCTTCGACCAGCCCCAGATGTCGCTCGAATTGGTCGCGGCCAGGCCGAGCTTGGTGATCTCGTACATCGCCGGACCGAACATCGGTGCGATACCCGGGTTTCCGGCGTTGATCGCGCCGATCATGTCGGTGAGCGGCTCGGGCAGGTTGTCGGAGAAGATGTAGTTGTAGGGGCCGGTCACCTCACGTGACTGCGGCGGCTTGCCCACCAGCGACCCGGCACTGCCCAGGCTGCCGGAGCTGCCGACCTCGTTCGACGAGTCCGGCTTGGTGGGGGACACCGTCCACACCTTCATCCACGGCTTGTCCGTGAACGGGTACCAGATGGCCTCGGCGCCACCGGATTCGGCGACGTACTTCTCGAACGTCCGGCCCTGCGCACCCTTCTTCGCGAACAGTTCCTGCCACGGGATGTCGGTGAAACTCTGGCACCGCTGCCGGACGTTGGGGCCGGCCTGCAGCGTCACCGACGTCAGGAAGCATCGCCCGAGGTTGGTGAGCATCGGCAGGATCTTCGGGTCGCTGCGCTGGTACGTCTTCAGCGCGTACTTGCTGCCGTCCCACTCCACCGCGGTGAGCTCGGTGACCAGGTTGCTCAGCGAACCGTAGGTGTGGCCGGGCAGCGTCTCCTGGCCCGCGGCGGGCAGCGCCGCACCGTGCGCGTTGACCGCGAGGGCACCCGCGATGGACAGCACGCCCGGCGCCGGCAGGTTCGCGAAACCGAGGCCCTGCTTCTGCAGCTCGGTGACGATCGCGTCGAGGCTCGCGCCGGCACCCGCGGTGACGGTCTTCAGGGAGCCCGAGGTGTTCACCGTGACCGAGTTCAGGTGGGTCATCGTGTCGGCGAGGATCACCTTCTCGACGTTCGAGTCGTTCTCGACGGTCAGCGGCGTCCACCCGTGCATCGCACCGCGCGGACGGATCTTGTAACCGTTGTCGTGCGCCCAGTTCACGAGGCGGACGACGTCGTCCGCGGTCTTCGGGGAACACACCCAGGTGGCGTCCAGCATGATCTCCTTGGACCAGTTCTGGTACGCCTGCTGGAACAGCGCGATGCCGTCCGGGAAGTTCGGCGGCGTCGGCAGCGGGGCGACCGGCCCCGTCGAACCGAGCGAGCCGAGCGACCCGGAGGATCCGGCGGATCCGGCGGGAACCGCGAAGGCCGGGGTCCAGCCGCCGACCACCGCGCCGGCCGCCAGCACGCCCGCGCCGGCCGCGAGGAATCCGCGCCGGGAGAGCCGGCTTTCGTCGAGTGACGTCATTCCTGTACTCCAAAAATGTCGAGGGGGAGGGAGATTCGGGTGCAGATACGCCCGGTCGGGCCGACAGGTGTCGACCCGACCGGTACAGCTGTGTCGGACCGGGCTACGCGACGGTGAGCACGACGTCCGCCAGGGCGGGGGAGTCGTCACGTTCGGGCACGGTCGCCGAGATCAGCAACCGACCGCCGTCTCGCCAGATTCGTGTCCGCAGTGTCTCGCCGGGGAAGACTACCCCGGCGAACCGAGCGCGAAATCCCTTGACCCGATCGGCATCACCGTCGAGGACGGCGTCGGTCGCGGCCTTGCAGACGATCCCGTACGTGCACAGTCCATGCAGGATAGGCGCAGGGAACCCGGCACCGGACGCGAATGCCGGATCCGAATGGAGAGGATTGCGGTCCCCGCACATCCGATACAGCAGCGCCTGCTGCGGCAGGACCGGTGACAGCACCTCCGCATCCGGCTCCCGATCGGGCAGCGGGACCGACTCCGACGGCCCCCGCTCACCCCCGAAACCGCCCTCGCCGCGCGCGAAGATCGACGACCGCGCCGTCCACAGCGGCGACCCGTCGAGGGCTACCGTCTCGGACTCCTGCACGATCACCGCAGCCTTGCCCTTGTCCCACACCTCGACGATGCGGGTGGTCGTCCGGGCCGACCCGGACGCCGGAATCGGCTGGTGCACGGACACTTCCTGGCTGCCGTGGACGACCTTCGCCAGGTCGATCTCCACACCGGGGAACGACACCCGAGGCGCCTCCGTGGCATGGATGTTCGCGACGACGGTCGCGAACGGCGGCAGCACCTGCGGCTTCGCGTCGTCGAGGTAGCGCAGTTCCTGCGAGTCGAGCGGGCGGTCACCCGCCCCGATCCCGAGATGGTAGAGCTGCACGTCCGACGGCGTCCAGGAGAACTCCTGGGCCGGAAGCTCGGCTCCGATCGCGATCGACGGATCGATGGGCACGTCGTCTCTCCTGTCAGTTGGCCGCGGGCGCGGCGGGTGCCTCGGCGCGGGCGGCGATGTCGAGGACGGCCAGGTACGCGAACGTCATCGCGGGGCCGATGGTGGCGCCCGGTCCGGCGTACGTGTGACCCATGACCGGCGAGCTGCAGTTGCCGGCGGCGTAGAGACCCTCGATCACGGTGCCGTCCTCGCGCAGCGCGCGGCCGTCGACGTCGGTGACGATGCCACCCTTGGTGCCCAGGTCGCCCGGCACCATCTTGATCGCGTAGAACGGGGCCTTGCCGATCTCGGCGAGGCTGGGGTTCTTCAGTCGCGGATCGCCGTAGTAGTGGTCGTAGCTGCTGTCGCCGCGACCGAAGTCCTCGTCCTTGCCGTTGCGGGCGAACCCGTTGAACCGCTCGACCTCGGCGGTGAGGGCGTCGACCGGCAGCCCGGTCTTCTCGGCGAGCTCGGCGATCGAGCCGGCCTTGACGACGATGCCGGCCTTGAGCCAACGCCCGGGGAACGGGGTGCGCGGGGTGATGCCGGCGAACGTGTACCGGTTGCGGTAGCGCTGGTCGAGGATCATCCACGTGGGGATGTTCTCGCCCGGGCCGTCACCCTGGCCGTACTCGCCGCCGTACATGGTGTGCACGGCCTCGACGTACGGGGCGGCCTCGTTGCCGAACCGCTTGCCGGCGGTGTTGACCATCATGCAGCCGGGCAGGGTGCGCTCGGACAGCGCGAACCACGGGCCGCCGGTCAGCGGGATCGACGGACCCCACCACGCGTCGTCCATGAAACCGACGGCAGCACCGAGCTTCTGGCCGGCGACGATGCCGTCACCCGTGTTCGCTTTCGCGCCGACGGTCCACTCGGTGCCGATCGGGGCGCGCTGGTACTTCTTGCGCATCTCCTCGTTGTGTTCGAAGCCGCCCGAGCCGAGCACGACACCGTGGCGGGCGTGGATGACCTGTTCCTGCCCGTCGACGAGGACCTTGACGCCGCGCACGACATCACCCTCGGTGACGAGCTCGGTGAGCGGGGTGTTCAGCAGGATCGGGACGCCGGCGTCGCGCAGGCCGATCCGCAGGCCGGCCATGAGGGCCTGGCCGCGCACCAGCAGGTCCTTGCCGCGGGCCTTGGCGCCGAGGAAGCGCAGACCCACCTTCATCGCGCGCAGCGGGCCACGACGGTTGCGCATGAGCAGGTTGAGCCACTTGTAGTCGGCCTGCGTGATGACGAAGTTCTTGGGGGCCTTCACATAGTCGGGCTCGAGGTTCTTGCGGTCGTCGCCGAGACGGTTGCCGTCGAACGGCGTCGGTTCGACGGAACGGCCGCCCGGCCGGCCGCCCGGAGCCTCCGGGTAGTAGTCCGAGTACCCGGGCACCCACTGCAGTTCGAGGGCACTGTTCTTCAGGACGAAGGACAGCATCTCGGGGCCGCGGTCGATGTAGGTGTCGATCATCTCGGGGGAGACGACGTCACCGATGATGCTGTGCAGATAGGTGCGGGCCGCATCGACGGTATCGGTGACGCCGTCCCGCGCGAGCACCTCGTTGTTCGGGATCCAGACACCTCCACCCGATCGTGCGGACGAGCCGCCGTAGTGGGCCGCCTTCTCGACGACGACCACGCTCAGGCCCTGGTGGGCGGCGGTCAGGGCCGCGGTCATGCCGGCAGCGCCGCTGCCGACGACGACGATGTCGTATTCCTGCTTGCTCATGTAGAACACGTTATAGAACCGATGCGGGGTGAGTCCATGCTTTCTGCCAGTGAGTATGGGTTTTCGGGTGGGTTGTGGTCGGCAGCAAACAGACACGCGTTCCACTGGAATGGTGGGGGAGACGCGAAACGGCAGGCTGTGCACCCGGGTGGGTGCACAGCCTGCCGTTGTCGTTCGTCGACCGGCCGCTGCGTCGCGTGTCGCCGGTTCGGTTACCCCTCGGGGTCCTGCACCTCGAGGATGCCCTCCATCACCGCGTGCTCGATGCTGGCGAGCAGTCGCGGGCACGTCTGTCGGGACGCCGGCCCGCCGCCCGCCCCGGTGAACTCCGGGCACACCCGCGCCGGATCGCCCTGCCACTGGATGCTGGTGTGGCGGAAGCTGTTCTTCCGGACCAGCACACACGTCCCGCACGCCCGGCACTGCACTTCCTGCAGTCCCGCATCCAGGTAGTGGTGCTGGTCGACGACGGTCTGCGAGCGAACGGCCTCGACCCGGGCCGGGTCGTCCGCGAAAGTCGGGGCCTTGGCCCAGGTCGAGGTCATCGTCACACTCCCGTCTTGTGTTCTGCGCTGTCCGATTCGGCCTCTGCGGCTGCCTTCTCGGCCGCCTGACGCGCCAGGTTCTCGTCGACCTCACGCTGCCAGGCCTCGACGGCCTTGGTGGTGTCGATCTCGTACTCGAAGCGCTCGGTGGCCTTCGGATCGACAGCGGCGACGTCGACGTAGAACTGGTCGTACCAGCGGCGCAGCTGGTAGACCGGACCGTCCTCCTCGCACAGCAGAGGATTGTCGATCTTGGTCTTGTTCTTCCAGATCGCGACGTCCTGCTCGAAGCCCATCGTGACACCCGCGGTGAACTTGCGCGCCAGCTTCGCCGTGGTGGCGTCGTCGAGGCCCTGCGGCTTCTGCACACTCACGCCGTACATCAGCACGAACGAATCGTGCGTGACGGGGTAGTGGCAGTTGATCAGCAGACTCTCGACCTTGTAGCCGCTGTAGTTGTTGTGCAACCAGTTGACCATGAACGACGGACCGAAGTAGACCGCCTCGGAGTCGAGGATCGTGTCGCCGTACTGGGTGCCCATCTGTCCGACGTCGGGGCGGCCGTGGTTCTGCAGGTACTGCGAGGCGACGTGTCCCTCGAAGACGTTCTTGAAGTACTTCGGGAAACCGAAGTGGACGTAGAAGAAGTGCGCCATGTCCACGACGTTGTCGACGATCTCGCGGCAGTTCGAGCCCGTGATCTCGAGACGGTGCCACTCCCAGTCGGTCCACTCGTCCGTGAGGACCTCGGGGAGCTCGGGGATGGTGACGTCCTCGGGCGGCGGGTTGCCCTCGGGGTCGTGCCAGACGTAGAGCATCTTGTTGCGCTGCAGCGTCGTCCACGCCCGGGTCTTGGCGATCGGCGGAACCCGGCGGGCGTAGGGGATGTCGGTGCACTTGCCGTTACCGCCCCAGCGCCAGTCGTGGAACGGGCACGCCACCGAGTCGCCCTTGATCTCGCCCTGACTCAGGTCACCGCCCATGTGCCGGCAGTACGCGTCGAGAACCTTGAGATCGCCCTTGCTGTCGGCGAACACGACGAGCTTGGTGCCGAACGCCTCCACGGCGTGCGGCTTGCCGTCGAGGAACTCTCGCTCCAGGCCGATGCAGTGCCAACCGCGTGCGAAACGCGTCGGGGCGGCTCCCACGTCGATCTCACGAATCTGCGCCATCAGTACCTCACATCCCTTCCTAGCTGTTGCTAGAACACGTTATAGAACTCGGGCAGATTCCGCTAGATATCGCATGCTTGTCATCCGCGACAACTGTGCATAACCGGTGGAATACGCGTTTCCTCGACACGGAAGAGAACGTGTTCTAGTCTCGGGGCAAGTGAACATCGATTACAGACGGGAGCGTCCAGTGGGTGACCATGACAGCCGCGAGGTGATGCAGCGGATCGACGCGCTACTGCCGGTGCTGCGTGAACGTGCGCAGGAAACCGAGGATCTGCGCCGCATCCCCGACGAGTCCATCAAGGCACTGCAGGAGACCGGCTTCTTCCGTCTGTTGCAGCCCGAGCAGTGGGGCGGCTACGAGGCCGATCCCGTCACCTTCTACACCGCGGTGCGCAACCTCGCGAGCGCATGCGGGTCCACCGGCTGGGTCGCCGGCATCGTCGGCGTGCACAACTGGCACCTCGCGCTGTTCGACCAGCAGGCTCAGGAAGACGTGTGGGGCACGGACACCGACGTCCGTATCTCGTCGTCGTACGCCCCGATGGGCGCCGGTGCGGTCGTCGACGGCGGCTACACGGTCAACGGCGCGTGGGCCTGGTCGTCCGGCTCCGACCACGGCAGCTGGGTCGTCGTCGGCGGCCCGGTCATCAAGGACGGACGCCCGGTCGACTTCGGTAGCTTCCTGATCCCGCGGGAGGACTACGAGATCGACGACGTCTGGAACGTCGTCGGCCTGCGCGGCACCGGTTCCAACACGATCGTCGTCAAGGACGTCTTCGTGCCGCGGCACCGTTTCCTGAGCTTCAAGGCGATGAGCGACCTCACGGCTCCCGGCCTGCAGCAGAACACGGCACCCGTCTACAAGATGCCGTGGGGCACCGTTCATCCCACCACCATCTCCGCCCCGATCGTCGGCATGGCCTACGGCGCGTACGACGCCCACGTCGAGCACCAGGGCAAGCGTGTCCGTGCCGCGTACGCCGGCGAGAAGGCCAAGGACGACCCGTTCGCCAAGGTGCGCGTCGCCGAGGCGGCCAGCGACATCGACGCCGCGTGGCGTCAGCTGTCCGGCAACGTCGCCGACGAGTACGCGCTTCTCCTTGCGGGCGAAGAGGTTCCGATCGAGATGCGGCTGCGCGCCCGTCGCGACCAGGTGCGGGCCACCGGCCGTGCGATCGCGTCGATCGACCGGCTGTTCGAGAACTCGGGTGCGACCGCACTCGCGAACGGCACGCCGATCCAGCGTTTCTGGCGTGACGCCCACGCCGGTCGCGTGCACGCCGCCAACGACGCCGAGCGCGCGTACGTGATGTTCGGTGGCGCCGAGTTCGGCCTGCCGCTCACGGACACGATGGTCTAGGGGCGGCGATGACGGTCACCGAAGAACTCACCTACGAGTCCACGTCCCGCTTCGCGCAGGTCCGCGAGGACCTGAAGCTGCACTACCACGAGGCCGGCGTCGGCAACGGGCCGACGATTGTGCTGCTGCACGGCGGCGGGCCGGGCGCCTCGTCGTGGTCCAACTTCTCCAAGAACATTCCGGTGCTGGCCGAGCAGTTCCATGTGATCGCGGTCGATCAGCCCGGCTACGGGCAGTCCGACAAGCCGACGGAACACCCGCAGTACTTCCGGCACAGCGCGTCGGCATTGAAGGACCTGCTCGACACCCTCGGCATCACCGAACGCGTTCACCTGCTGGGCAACTCGCTCGGCGGTGGCGCCGCCGTGCGGTTCGCCCTGGACTACCCGGACCGGGCCGGCCGGCTCGTGCTCATGGGCCCCGGCGGTCTGAGCGTCAACCTGTTCGCACCCGACCCCACCGAGGGGGTGCGCAACCTCGGCAAGTTCAGCTACCAGCCGACCCGCGAGAACCTCGAGGCGTTCCTGCGCATCATGGTGTTCGACCAGAAGCTCGTCACCGACGAGCTGATCGACGAGCGGTTTGCGGCAGCCAGCACACCCGAATCCCTCGCCGCCTCGAAGGCGATGGGCAAGTCGTTCTCCAGTTCCGAGTTCGAACTCGGCATGCTGTGGCGCGACGCCTACAAGCTGCGTCAGCGGGTGCTGCTGATCTGGGGTCGCGAGGACCGCGTCAACCCGATCGACGGAGCGCTGGTGGCGCTCAAGATGATTCCACGAGTGCAACTGCACGTGTTCGGTGGCTGTGGTCACTGGGCACAGCTCGAGAAGTTCGACGAGTTCAACCGGCTCGCGGGCGACTTCCTTCTCGACAGGGACACTGCCCGAGGCTCCGCCCGAGAAGGGGGCAAGCGATGAGTATCCGTACTCTGGCCTACCTGCGGATCGAGGCCACCGACATGGCGGCCTGGCGCGAGTACGGCCTCAAGGTCCTCGGCATGATCGAGGGTAAGGGCGCGAACCCCGACAACCTGTACCTGCGCATGGACGACTATCCGGCCCGCCTCGTCATCGTTCCCGGCGAGCGGGACGGCCTGTACGCGACCGGCTGGGAATGCGCCAATGCCGAAGGCCTGCAGGAGATCCGCGAACGCCTCGCCAAGGCGGACCGGGCGTTCGAGGAGGGCACCAAGGAGGAGGCGGCCGAACGCAACGTCGTCGAGTTCATCACGTGCCGCGACGCGTCCGGCTCCCGCCTGGAGGTCTTCCACACCGTCGCCCTGCAGCACCGGCGCATCGTGAGCCCGTACGGCCACAAGTTCGTCACCGGTGAGCAGGGACTCGGGCACGTGGTGCTCGCAACCAAGGACGACGCGGCCGATCTCGAATTCTACCGTGACGTCCTCGGATTCAAGCTGCGCGACTCGATGCGCCTGCCCCCGCAGGTCGTCGGGCGTCCCGCCGACGGCGATCCCGCCTGGCTGCGGTTCCTCGGCTGCAATCCGCGTCACCACAGCCTCGCGTTCGCACCGCTGCCCAACCCGTCGGGCATCGTGCACCTCATGGTGGAGGTCGAGAACTCCGACGACGTCGGACTCTGCCTCGACCGCGCGATCCGCAAGAAGGTGAAGATGTCGGCGACCCTGGGCCGCCACGTCAACGACCTGATGCTGTCGTTCTACATGAAGACTCCGGGCGGCTTCGACATCGAATTCGGCTGCGAGGGACTCGAAGTCGAGGACGAGACATGGATCGCGAAGGAGAGCACCGCGGTCAGCCTGTGGGGTCACGACTTCATGGTCGGGTTCCAGTAATGTCCGCGCCCGAGGGAGCAGGGGCCGGCGCGGAACTCGATCCGCGCCAGTTCCGCAACGTCCTCGGCCAGTTCTGCACCGGCGTCACGATCATCACGACGATGGACGACGGCGCCCCGGTCGGGTTCGCGTGCCAGTCGTTCGCGGCGCTGTCGCTCGACCCGCCGCTCGTACTGTTCTGCCCCACCAAGGCGTCACGATCGTGGGCGGCGATCGAACGGTCCGGCCACTTCGCCGTCAACGTCCTCGCCGAGGAACAGCAGTCCACGTGCGCCCGATTCGGCTCCCGCGAACCCGACAAGTTCGCGGGCATCGACTGGACACCGTCGCCGCTGGGCTCCCCGATCCTCACCGGATCGCTCGCCCACATCGACTGCACCGTCGAAACCGTCCACGACGGCGGCGACCACTACGTGGTCTTCGGCCGGGTGCATTCGATGAGCGAGATCAAAACCGAGCGGCCACTGCTGTTCTATCGCGGACAGTACACCGCGATCGAACCGGACAAGACGGTGCCGGCCAAGTGGCGGGACGACCTCGAAGCGTTCCTCACCACCACCACCGAAGACACCTGGTTGTAGGGGAAGAACTGCCCGGGGGGAGGGGCTGACAGGGGCTGAAGGGTCCTTTCGTGCGCTGTGAGCGCACGAAAGGACCCTTCAGCCTTTCTGCCGGCGCGGCTAGGATTGTCGACGGCACATGTCGGACCCGCGGCCTTTCAGCGCGCACCGAGCGTGCGGCCGGATCGGTTGTCTGCGTGCCTGAGGACGTGAGACTCATGGCTGCGGCCGGAACTCTGCACACCGACGAATCCATCGTCATCAATTGTCCACTCTCCCAAGTCTTCTCGTATATGACCGATCCCGCGCGCGCGACGGAATGGGTGAGCAGCGCCGAGGAGTACGCCATGGTGTCGGGCTCCCCGGACGTACCCGGATCCCTGGCTGCCGTGACCACCAAGGTCGCCGGCGTGAAACTGCACGCCACCGAGGAGATCACCGCGTACGAGAAGAACCGGACCATCGGCTTTCACTCGACGGAGTCACGCATCCCGTACGAACGGGCACTCGACTTCACCAGCGACGGCGACGGCGCGACGAAGGTGACGTACCGTCTCGACGCCGAAACAGGAACGGGAATCTTCAAGTTCGCCGACGCCATCACCCAGAAGTTGTACGCCCACGACGTGCGCGGCAACCTCCGGAACGCCAAGACGATTCTCGAAGCCACGAACGGCTGACACCCCGTCAGCTGAAGGTGCCCTTCGTCCGCCTGGAGCGCACAAAGGGTCCCTTCAGCTGATCGGAGCGACTAGCGGACGACGAACTCCGCGGAGGTGCCGGTGAGCGGGAAGATCGCCCCGTCAGGGTTCTTCCAGTTACCGAAGTGCTGGATCCGGTAGGTGCCGGACGGGGTGCCGTCGGGGACGTCCCAGGTGATGCGGGCGATCGACGCGTTGAGTCCGTCGCGGCGCCAGCGGTACTTGGTGGCCCAGTCGCCGTCGTCGGCGTGCCGGAGCCAGCGGGTGCCGTCGCGGCGTTGCACCTCGAAATATGTTCCGCCGCGGTGCAGGTCGTTCTTGGGGTGACCGGTGACGAATTCGACGGCAACCTGCTCGCCGGTACCGACGGTGCCGGCGGGCTGGATCAGGACGTCACCGAAGTTGCGTCCGGGCAGGGGCGTGTCGAAGGGGACGTCGTGTCCGAAGCCGGGCTGGAAGCCGGACAGATCGCGCGGTGCCGGGCCGCGGGGGACGTCGCCACCCGACTTCATGGCGGCCGCGAGCGCGGCGAAGCCCTGCTGGTAGGCGGGAAGGGTGTTGCGGCCGAACATGGTCGAGCCGCCCTCGTACTGCTGGGCGTCGTACTCCTCGGGGGTTGTGCAGTAACTCGAATACGCGTTGGCGTAGCCGTTGAAGACGACGTTCTCGAGGGGGACACCGAGTTCCTCGGCGACGGTGCGGCGGATCCGCAGGCCGGAGACGATGGTGAACTCGGCCGGACCACCCACGACGTAGACGTCGCCGATGCGGAGGATCTGGATCTTGAGCACGTGCGGCACCCAACCGTCCGGGGGTAGCAGGCCGACCGGCACCAGCACGAGTTTGGGGGCCTGCGCGTCGGCGAGCCACTGTGGGGTCGGCGTGTCGATGCCGCCGAGTGCGTCGATCAGCGGGTTGCGGGTGCCCTCGGTGAAGATCTCGATCGCCGGGCCGTCCTCGGTGCTGCCCGCAGCCATTGCCGCACCGACACACGCCGGTGCGGTGCGCCGGGTCTGCCCGTCGGACGTGTACTTGCCGTCGACGACCTGGTCCGCCATGTCCAGGTACATGATTCGGCTGTCGACGGCGGTCGACGACAGCGGCGCGGCCGCCCGGAACGCCTCCCGGGCGGCCGTCAACTGCCGCTGCCCGATGATGCGGGCGTTCTCGAATTCGTCGGCGGTCGGACCGTGACCCGGCTTCAGATCGAGATTGGGGGACATGTCGCCGGTGTTGGTCTGCGGGAAGCACGCCACGAACCCACCGGGGGTGCCGTCGAGGTAACGCACCCCGGCGACGTCGTGCTCCCAGAAGTAGGCGGCCGCACCCTTGTTGTCACCGGAGATCAGGTGGTTCTCGTTGGTGAGCGACGCGCCGTGGGTGGGGAACCAGCCGATACCGCCCACATTGTCGCCGCCCTGACTGATCTTGAGGACGCGCATCGCGGTGTCGATACCGAGCGGGTAGTAGTCCTTGTCGCGCTGCGGGTTCCGCTCGAAGGCGACGCGGGACCGGTTGACACTCGCATCGGCCAGTTCGCTGCGCCCGTACGCGACGGTGCCGGACGCCAGATTGTCGTGAGCGGCGGTGATCGCCTCGACCGTGCCGTCGACCTCGGCGTCGAACACCTGCGGCTGGAAGCCCAGCGTCGCCAGGCTGTACGCGTAGTCCTGCGACGCGCCACCGCACGCCGCGTGCGAGTGCACGGCCGTGAGCATCACGTTCTTCTCGGTGTACAGGCCGCCGAACTTCTCGGCCAACCGCGCCAGGACCGCGTCGTGTACGGCCTGGAACACCATGCAGGTGTCGGCGCACGTGTAGACGACACGGTTGTCGGCGGCGTCGGCGAACACATAGGCCCGCACCCGGGTTCGCTGGTGCAGGCCCTCGGCACGCTGGTCGAACTGGGAGTAACCCATCATGCCGTTCTCGGCGACCGGACCGGTCATGTCGGAGCGGCCCACCCCGACCCGGAACCCCGTCCCCGACGGTGACTGTCGGACGGTGCCGGCGGCCGGTCGGGCGGTGGCGGTCGAACCGGCCAGGGCTGCGAGCGCCGGTGCGGCCGCAGCTCCGGCCAGCACGCTGCGTCGGCTGATCGTCACGTCGTAATCCTTTGCGCGAGGTCGATAATCGAACTTGATCAAACGTCCAGGATCTCAGCACACACCACGCGGTCGGAATGCGCAAGGTCCGGGACGTGGTCCGGTCAGAGGGCGGTGGCGTCGCCGAATGCCATCCGCAGGTCGGGGATCGTCGTGGTCGCCAGTGCCCGCCGCGGCAACCCGAGACTCCGCAACTCGTCGGCGATGGGGTGGTCACCGAGGAGCAGATCGGCGCCGCCGATCCGGGAGCGGACCCCGGACGGCCGCATGTCCCATGTCGTGCGGCGGGTGACACCATCCAGGTGCGAGTACGCGGCGAGCGACGCGCCCCCACCACGAGGGGCCGGGATACCGCGGCGGACAGTGAGATCGACGACGAGCCGCCCGTCCTGGGTGACCCTGCCGCGGGGGACGTCGCCGGTGTGGTCGGTGTCGAAGTCGGCCAGGGTCTTCGGGAAACCCCAGATACCGCGGCCGGCGGCGAGCGTGAACTCGCCGTCGACGGGAAGTCGATGGATGAGAGCACCGGCGCGCCCACTCGCCAGCGCCCGCAGATCGCGCCGCACCTGCGCGACGCCGCGTTGCCGGTGATCCCGGACCAGGAACGTGACACCGAATTCGTTGTACGGGCCGAGATCACCGTCGACGTAGTCGACGAACACCAGCCCGCACAGCCCCCGCCCGCCGCGCCACCGCAGGATCTCGAGGCCCGTCCCGTCGATCAACCGCTGGGCGGCGCGGCCCGGGACCGAGTACAGCGCCATGAACGCCGACGCCCGGCGGATCTGCACCGGCATGTCGATGCGCCTGCCGAGGATCTCGTGCGAGGTCATCCGGGTCGTCCTCTCGTCAGGCCGCCGGTGCCAGGCGCATCGCCGGCAGCGGCGGCAGGTTCGCCGGGTCGAGCCCGAACTGTTCGTCGATACCCTTGCGGGACTTCGACGCCGACTCGGCAATCGCCTCGTACAGCGCTGCGCCGTCGAGCCCGCGGGCCCGGTAGCGGTCGATGATCTGTTCCCACGTCATGTTGGGGTCGGTGATCGCGAGACCGAGTGCCGTCACATGGTCGGCCATGACGACCCGCGTGTACGTCCGCAGCGCGTTCCGCATCTCGAACAGGGTCCGCGCTCGAACCTCGGTCGGGACACCGAACGCCTTCTGCGTCTCGTTCGCGCGGGCAATCTCGCGCTCGCCGTACAGATAGACGATGCGCGCATCGCGGGAGTCGAGCGTGCCCGGCAGATAGACCGGGACACCGGGGAATTCGAGTGCCGACGAACCGAATCCGGGTGCGGTCGGCGTGATCACGGTGTCCGCGACGGCAGTGCCCGGTACGAGCAGCGTCAGTGTGGTGAGTACGGCGGCAACGGCCGCGCGGCCGAACGACTTCACAAATCCTCCCGAATGAACCGACCACCCGGTCGACTATTCGGAAAAGTCTACGCGCACACCGGTGCCGGAGCGTCCTGCGCCAGGGGGCTGCCGGCAGGATCGATGTACAGCACGTGCAGCACCATCGGCCCCGGACCGAGGTTGCGGCCCCTGTGGACGTAGCCGTCTCCGCTCGGTTCGGTGATGGTGCCGCCGACGTCGTAGACGCCGTCGACCGTGCAGTCCGAGCGGTAGTGCGTCAGCGTGCCCTCCGTGACGATCCCGTACAGCATGCCGTCGTGGAAATGCCAGCCCGTCGTGCCGCCGGGTGCGATGGTGATCTTCCGGAGGACGTAGTCCCGGCCGCCGATCGTCGTCTGCGCCAGGATCTCTCCCGTGACCCCCTGGCTCGGTGTGGCGGACGCGGTCGCGGGAGTGAGCGCGACGGCCGCCGCGGCGACACCGACCGCGACGGCGAAGCGGTACGAACGGCGCATGGCGGTCCTTTCCCGGGTGGAGTACGACACCATCCTGCGGTAACGGAACGCGTGCGGGGGTGGTTTTCGTGGGAACACCCCTACTCGGGTGCGCCGAGATTCATCTCGTCGGGGTGGAAGCCGACCCGGCCGCCGTCGTCGAGGGTCGCGATGTCGGCCAGATCCCGGTCGGTGAGTCGGAAGTCGAACACATCGATGTTCTGGGCGATCCGGTTGTCGTGCACCGACTTCGGGATGACGATCAGCCCGTTCTGCAGGTGCCAGCGGATCATCACCTGGGCGGACGACTTGCCGTGTGCCGCACCGATGCGGGTGAGGACCGGGTCGCCGAGGAGCGTGTTGGGCTTGGACGCGTCACCCCAGCCGGAGTTGCTGGAACCGCCCAGCGGGCTCCATGATTCGACTGCGATGCCGTGTAGTGCGGCGACGTCGCGGATCGCGTGCTGGGGGAGATGCGGGTGCAACTCCACCTGGTCGACGGCGGGCAGCATGCCGCCACGGTCGACGAGTTCCTGCAGGTGGTGCGGCTCGAAGTTGCACACCCCGATCGCCTTCGCCCGACCGGACTCGGCGATCTTCTCCATCGCGTCCCACGTGCGCAGGCGGGTGTCCCGATCCTGCAGCGGCCAGTGGACCAGGTACAGGTCGACGTAGTCGAGACCCAGGCGCGACAGGCTCGCGTCGAATGCGGTCAGAGCGGACTCGTAGCCCTGCTCGGAGTTCCACAGCTTGGTGGTGACGAAGACGTCCCCACGGGGTACCGACGACGACGCGATGCCGCGACCGACACCCTCCTCGTTGCCGTACGCGGCGGCGGTGTCGATATGCCGGTAGCCGGCGTCGTCGAGGGCGAACCGGACGGCGCGCTCGGTCTCGTCGTTCGTCGCCTGCCATACGCCCAGGCCGAGTTGCGGGATGACGGTTCCGGAATTCAGGGTGATCTCGGGAGTGGTCATGGATCCAGGTTAGGAGGGTTCGCGCCCGGGTGGGGTGTAACGGCGGGCGTGGACGAGGTCGCGGGTGAGCCGCGTGAAGGCGCGGGCGGCGGCGCTGCGGTAGGCGCCGTGCCGGTCCAGGAGGGCGACGGTGCGGGTGGGCAACGGCGGGTCGAGCGGGACGGGGGTGAGGTGGGGGTGATCGTGGGTGACGGCGTCGGGCAGGACGGTGGCCAGGGGGGTACGTCCGACGATTTCGGTGAGGGCTTGGACGGAGTTGGCCTCGACCGCGATGTGGGGGGTGATGCGGTGGTCGGCGAGATAGGCGTCGATGTAGCTCCGGGTGGCGAAGTCGCTACTGAGCAACGCCAGTCGTGTGTCCGTCAGGGCCTGCACAGGTAGGGGTTCCGTGATCGTCGGGGTAGGCGGCGTCCTGGTGACGAGGCTCAGGGTTTCCGTGAACAGCGGGGTGGCGCCGATACCCGGTAGGTGACGGCCGGTAAAGGCGATACCGAGGTCGAGTTCGTCGGCGAGCAGGGCGGCTTCGATGCGGTCCTGGGTCGTCTCGGTGAGCGTCAGGCTGATGCCGGGGTGGCGGGTGTGGAGTTCGGCGGTGAGCGGGCCGACGAGGTACGCGGTGAAGGTGGGGGTGACGCCCAGACGTAGGTGGCCGCGGGAGATGTTCCGGACGTCGTGGACGGCGCGTTCGGCGGTGTCCAGGTTGCGAAGTGCACGACGGGCGTGGTCGGCGTAGACGGCGCCGGCGTCGGCGTCGGCGTCGGTGAGTCGTACGGTGCGGCCGGTGCGGTCGAGCAACTGCACACCCACCGTTTCCTCCAGTTGCTTGATCTGCTGGGAGAGCGTGGGCTGGGAGATGTGCAGGTCTACGGCACCACTATCAAGGCCCTGGTCCACGAGCAATTCGGTGACGGCATCATCTCCGCGATCAACTTCAAGCTCGACGTGAAGAAGGTCGCCGACCCGGACGGGGGCGAGCGCGCCGTCATCACCCTGGACGGAAAGTACCTGCCGACCGAGCCGTTCTGATCCGACACCGAGCCCGCGTCGCAGACACGGTGGCAACGGGGCGGGCCGGATACGCCTTCCGGCCAGCCCTGCCTGTGCGGACGCCGTGGCAAGGACTGAGATCATCGACAGGTGACCCGAATCAGACTGGTGGCCTCCGACCTCGACGGCACCCTGCTGCGCCCCGACCGAACGGTGTCGCCGCGCACGGCCGCCGCGATGGCCGCGGCCCGAGTCGCCGGTATCGAGGTGGTGTGGGCGACCGCCCGCGCCCGGCATTCGATCGACGAGCTCGCCCACTCGTGCGGATTCCGGGGCACCGCGATCGGTGCGAACGGCGCCGTCACCCTCGATCTCGCGGACGGCACCCCGCGCATCGTCGGCACCGTCGCGATCGAGGTCACCGCGGCGCTCACCGTGATGGACCGGGTCCGCACCCTGGTGCCGGGCGTGGTGTTCGCCAACGTCGGGGCGGCGAGCTTCGTGGCCGAACCCGAGTACGCGGCACTGTGCAACTACACCGACCACCACCGGACCCTCGACGAGATGATCCTCGACCCGCGGTTGCCGCGGGCGGGGGAGTCGATGGTCAAGATCGTGGCCCGGCATCCGGAGATCCCCGGCTACGAGCTGTACCGGCTCGCCGCCACGGCCGGTGTCGACGGCGTCGAGGTCACCCACTCCGGAGCCCCGTACATCGAGATGGCCGCCGCCGGGGTGTCGAAGGCCAGTGCACTCGCCAGACTGTGCGACGCGAGAGGAATCACCGCGCACGAGGTCGCGGTGATCGGGGACGCCGTCAACGACATCCCGATGCTGATGTGGGCCGGGACCGCACTCGCCCCGGCCAATGCGCTGCCCGAGGTACTGGACCTGGCGGACCGCGTCCTACCGAGCAACGCCGACGACGGCGTCGCCCAGTATCTGGAGCAGCAAGCCGCCTGTGCGCCTTTTTGGTAGTAGCTACTACCAAAAAGGCGCACAGGCGGAGCGCCTACAGCCCCGCGAGCGACTCCATCTCCGCGAGGAACTCTTCGGGCTGGCCGAGCAGTTGGGCACTGGAGTGGGCGCGCTTGAAGAACAGGTGCGCGTCGTGCTCCCACGTGATCGCGATGCCGCCGTGCAACTGGATGGAGTCACCGGTGACCGCGAGCAGCGCCTCCGAGCAGTACGCCTTGGCGACTGCGGCGTCGGCGGCCGCGGACGGCAGACCCTCTGCCAGCGAGTGCACTGCCGCGTACGATGCCGACCGGGCCGTCTCCACCAGGAAGTACAGGTCGGCCATGCGGTGCTTGAGGGCCTGGAAACTGCCGATCGCGCGACCGAACTGGACGCGGTCCTTGCTGTAGTCCACCGTCATCTGCAGGCAGCGCGCGGCGGCACCGACCTGCTCGGCGGACAGTGCGACGATCGCGATCTGCCGGACCCGCTCGAGCGCGGCCGACGCATCGCCGGTGGTGAGCCGGACCGCCGGAGCCGACGCGAACTCCACCAGCGACATCGGACGCGTCAGGTCCATCGTCGGCAGCTGCCGGCGGGCGACACCGTCGGCCGACGGATCCACCTCGAACAGCCCGATGACGCCGTCGAGCGTGGCGGCGACGATCAGGACGTCGGCGTGTGCACCGTCGAGCACGTAGTGCGCGGTACCCGAGACGGTGTACCCGTCGGCGTCGTTGCCGGACGCGACGCAGGCGACGTCGTCGCTGCGCCAATGGCCTTCGGGGCCCACCCAGCACAGGGCCGTGACGGACGATCCCTCGGCGATGCCGGGCAGCAGTCGCTCGCACGCCTCGGTGTTGCCGGTCGCCAGGATCGCCTGCGCGGCCAGGACGGCCGAGCCGAACATCGGCGACGGCGTCAGCGCGGCACCGAGCTCCTCGAGCACCAGATGCTGCTCGACGACGGTGGCGCCGAAGCCCCCGAACTCCTCGGGGATCGCGAGCGCCGCGACACCGACCTGCTGGCACAGCACGTCCCACAGGCCGCGGTCGAACGGCTCGCCCGACTCGAGGGTCTTGCGCAGCGCCGCAGCGTCGGCCCGCTTGGACAGCAGCTGCGCCACCGTCTTGCGGAGTTCGAGCTGCTCCTCCGAGAACACGCCGACGCCGCTCACAGCGCGCTCGCCACCCGGGCCCGGTGCGCGGACGTGGTGCCCCACGCGGACTGCAGTGCACGGACCTTCGTCAGCCACAGCGACAGGTCGCACTCGAGGGTGTAGCCGATCGCGCCGTGTACCTGCAGTGCCTTACGCGACGCCACGTAGGCGGCGTTCGCGGTGGCGACCTTGGCGGCGGAGACATCGCGGGCGACGGTGCTGGAGCCCTCGGCAAGGGAGATCGCGGCACCGTAGACGAGCGGCGTCGCCATTTCGACGGCGACCTTCGCGTCGGACAGATGATGCTTGACGGCCTGGAAGCTGCCGATGACGCGGCCGAACTGCGACCGGTTCTTGGCGTATTCGGTGGCCGTGTCGATCATCGCGTGACCGGCACCGATCAGCTGCGCCGACACCGCGAGCACCGCCAGGTCGTACGCCTTCCCCGCGGCCGCGGCGACGTCCGGGCCTTGCGCGAGGGTCTCGACCGACTCGACCTCGAACAGGCGGCGGGCCGGGTCGACGGACTCGAGCTGCGTGGTCGGGCGGACCAGCTCGAGGGTGTCACCGGAGACCTTCAGGACGGTGTCGGCGAGGTCGGCGTCGAGGGCGCGCGGGGTGGACGGCTCGAGGACCAGCGACGCGAGCGAGGTGCCCTCGGCGATGCCCGGCAGGAACCGCTTGGCCAGCGACTGGTCGTCCAGCGCGGACAGCAGGGCGGGGACGGCCGCTGCGGTTTCCACGAGCGGACCGGGAACCGCAGCACGGCCCAGTTCGACGAACGCGACGGCCAGGTCGGCCGGGTGCGCGCCGATACCGTCGAACTCCTCGGGCACGGCGAGTGCGGTCACGCCGGTCTCGGCGAGCTGGCCGAGCAGTTCGCGCCCGGCAGCAGTGTCGTTCTCGCCCCACGCGCGGACGACGGCAGGGGTGTTGGCGCCTGCGAGCAGACCGCGGAGGCTGTCCGCGAAGTCACGCTGCTCGGTGGTGAGAGAGAATTTCATCGATCCGCCTTCGGGAGTCCGAGCAGCCGCTCGGCAACGATGTTGCGCTGGATTTCGTTGGTGCCGGCGTAGATCGGGCCGGACAGCGAGAACAGGTACCCGTCCTGCCACTTGCCGGCGAGCTCGCCGTCGGCGCCCAGCAGATCGAGGGCCGTCTCGTGGATGCGGACGTCGAGCTCCGACCAGAAGATCTTGTTGATCGAGCCCTCGACACCCAGCGGCACACCCTCGAGCATGCGGGTGACGGTGCCCCACGTGTGCAGGCGGTACGCCTCGGCACCGATCCAGGCGTCGACGACACGATCCCGTGCGGCGGTGTCGGTGTCGTCAGCGTTGCTCTTCCAGACCTCGACCAGGCGGTCGACCGCCGACATGAAGCGTCCCGGGCTGCGCAGCGACAGGCCGCGCTCGTTGGATGCGGTGCTCATCGCGACCCGCCAGCCGTTGTTCACCTCGCCGACGACGTCGGTGTCCGGGACGAACACGTCCTCGAAGAAGATCTCCGCAAAGCCCGGCTCGCCGTCGAGCTGAGGGATCGCGCGGACGGTGACGCCGTCCTGGTTCAGCGGGAACATGAAGTACGTCAGACCCTTGTGGCGCTGTGCCTCCGGGTCGGTGCGGAACATGCCGAAGCCCCAGTCGGCGTACACCGCGCGCGAGCTCCACGTCTTCTGCCCGTTGAGGATCCAGCCACCGTCGGTGCGCCGCGCCGTCGAGCGGATACCCGCCAGGTCGGAGCCGGCCTCCGGCTCGGACCACGCCTGCGCCCAGATGTCGTCGGCGCGGGACATGCGCGGCATGATGCGCGCGAGCTGCTCCTCGGTGCCGTGCTCGAACAGCGTCGGCGCGAACAGGAAGATGCCGTTCTGGCTGACGCGCCCGGGCGCGCCCGCCTTGTAGTACTCCTCCTCGAAGAGCACCCATTCGATCATCGACGCGTCGCGTCCGCCGTACTCGGCCGGCCACGCGACGGTGGACAGGCGGGCGTCGGCGAGCTTGTGCTCCCACTCGCGGTGGGCCTCGAAACCCTCCGCAGTGTCCATCGACGGCAGCGGCTGTGCCGGGACGTTGGCAGTGAGCCATTCGCGCACTTCCAGCTGGAAGGCGCGGGCCTTCTCATCCAGTTCGAGATCCACTATTTCGCCTTCGCTTTCATACTGTTGACGTCCATTCCACCCAGCGAGTCCCTGCCCACCTCGGCATTGTGTGCGTGGGCAAAGTGGTGCAGGCCGAACACCGAATCCATTCCGGCGCGCTGACCCATGAGGTCCTCGCACTGGTTGACAGCCTTCTTGGTCAGGGCCAGCCCGAACCGCGGCATCTCTGCGACCCGCGCGGCCAGCGCGAGCGTCTCGGTCTCGAGGTCGGCGCGCGGCACCACCCGGTTGACCATGCCCACCTCGTACGCGCGCTGCGCGGAGAAGCGATCGCCCGTGAAGAGGATCTCCTTCGCGAACCGCGACCCCAGCACCCACGGGTGCGCGAAGTACTCGACACCCGGAACGCCCATTCGGACGACGGGGTCCGCGAAGAACGCGTCGTCCGACGCCACGATCAGGTCGCAGCACCATGCGAGCATCAGGCCACCGGCGATGCAGGCGCCGTGGATCTGGGCGATCATCGGCTTCGGGATCTCGCGCCACCGGCGGCACATGCCCAGGTAGACCTCGGTCTCGCGGGCGAAACGCTGGTCGCCGCCCGACTTGCCGAGGTGGTCCCACCACAGGGCGGCCTTGTTCTCGTAGTGCACGTGGTGATCACGGCCCTGCGTACCGATGTCGTGGCCGGCGCTGAAGTGCTCGCCGTTGCCGGCCAGCACGATCACCTTGACGTCGTCGTCCTCGACGGCCCGCTCGAACGCGGCATCGAGGGCGTACGTCATCACCGAGTTCTGCGCGTTGCGGTAGTCCGGACGGTTCAGTGTCACGAACGCGACGTGGTCGCGAACCTCGTAGGTGACGACCTCGCCCTCGTCCGGAAGGGCGGGGGAGGGCGTCACGCTGTGCCCTCGCGGCCCTCGCGCAGGTCGTTCTTGAGGACCTTGCCGGACGGGTTGCGCGGCAGACCGTCGATGATCCGCACCTCACGCGGAATCTTGAAGTTCGCCAGACGTTCCTTGCAGAACGCGATGACCTCGGCCTCGGTCACCGTCACACCCGACTTCGGCACGACGTACGCCCGCCCGGCCTCACCGGCCCGCTCGTCCGGGATGCCGATGACGGCAGCCTCGGAGACGGAATCCATGCGCGCCAGGACGTTCTCGACCTCGGCCGGGTACACGTTGAACCCGTTCGAGATGTACATGTCCTTGAGTCGGTCGGTGATGTCGAGGTAGCCGCGCTCGTCGAGGACACCGACATCGCCGGTGTGCAGCCACCCGTCCGCGTCGATGGTCTTGGCAGTGGACTCGGGGTCGTCGAGGTAGCCGAGCATGATGTTCTCGCCGCGCACCAGGATCTCACCCTGATCGCCGATCTTGACCTCCATGCCGGGGATGGCGCGACCCGACGACGTCGACACCGTGACCGGGTCGTCGTCGGTGCGGCACATCGTCACCACGACCGCCTCGGTCTGCCCGTAGGCGGTGATGACGGCGTCGTAGCCGAGTTCGGCCTGCATCCGTTCGACGAGGACGACCGGGACGGCCGCGGCGCCGGTGATCGCGACGCGCAGGCTGGAGAGGTCGTAGTCGTCGCGGGTCGGGAAGTCGAGGATGGTCTGGTGGATGGTCGGCGCGCCCGGGAGGACGGTGATCTTCTCGGCCGCCACGGTGTCCATCACCTTCGGGACGTCGAACAGGGCCATCGGCACGTTGGTGGCGCCGCGCAGCAGACACACCATGATCCCGGCCTTGTAGCCGAACGTGTGGAAGAACGGGTTGATGACCAGGTAGCGGTCGTCGCCGGTGACCTCGGCGCAGTCCGCCCACGCGTCGGCGATGCCGACGGTCTGGCGGTGCGCGGTCATGACGCCCTTGCTCTTGCCGGTGGTGCCGGACGTGAACAGGATGTCGGCGACGTCGTCGGGGCTCACTGCGCGGGCACGCGCATCGGCCTCTTCGACGGACACCGACTCGGCGGCCGCGGCCAACTGATCCCATTCGACGATCCTGCCGCCGGGGAACGTGGTGGTCGGCGCGCCGGAGGTCGGGTCGTCGGACGGGGTGCGGACCACGAACTTCAGGTCCGGCAGGCCGCCCGGTCCGGCCGCGTCGAGGACGTTCGCGAGCCGGTCCGACTTGAGGAAACGGGCCGGGACGACGAGGGCCTTGGCGGCGGTGCGCTGCAGCAGATCGGCGGCCTCGTGGCCGGTGTAGCGGGTGCTGATCGGTACGACGGTCGCGCCCGCGTACTGCGCGGCGAGCAGTGCCTCGACCCAGTGGTGGGTGTTGGGGGCCCAGATCGCGATCCGATCGCCGGCCTCGACGCCCTCGGCCATCAGGGCCCGCGCCGTCGTCCGGACCCGGGAGAGCAGTTCGGTGTACGTGACGCGGTCGGAACCGTCCGCCACGGCCTCGTTCGAACCGAACTGTTCCGCGGCTCGCCACAGTGCAGCCGGCGTCGTCCGGGGCTCGGTGGTCACATTCGTGCTCACAATCTCTCCTAAGGCGAGGCGGAACCTCTATACAAAGCAAGTGCTTGGTAGGGTACCGTATCGCTGTGGACGTTAGCCAGGGTATGGAGACCAGCGGGAATGCCGCCGCTGACGAGGCCTTTGCGCGGGAAATTCGCGAATGGCTCGAAGAAAACCTCACCGGGAAGTTCGCCGAGCTGAAGGGCCTGGGCGGGCCGGGACGGGAACACGAGGCGTTCGAGGAACGCCTCGAATGGGACCGTCACCTCGCCGCCGCCGGCTGGACCTGCCTCGGATGGCCGAAGGAGTACGGCGGCCGCGAGGCCACCCTCAGCCAGCAGATCATCTTCCATCAGGAATACGCGCGCGCGGACGCACCGGCTCGCGTGAGCCACATCGGTGAGGAACTGCTCGGCCCGACGCTCATCGCGTTCGGCACCGAGGAGCAGAAGCAGCGGTTCCTGCCGGGCATCAAGACCGTCACCGAACTGTGGTGCCAGGGCTACT
This sequence comes from Prescottella subtropica, assembly GCF_005434945.1. Classification (GTDB taxonomy): domain Bacteria; phylum Actinomycetota; class Actinomycetes; order Mycobacteriales; family Mycobacteriaceae; genus Prescottella; species Prescottella subtropica. The sequence continues at coordinate 56,342 of NZ_SKCH01000002.1, forward strand.
CCGAGCCCGGCGCGGGCTCCGACCTCGCGAACGTGTCGACCACCGCACGCCTCGAGGACGGCCGGTGGGTCGTCAACGGCCAGAAGGTGTGGACGTCGCTCGCGCACCTCGCCGACTGGTGCTTCGTCGTCGCCCGTACCGAGCCGGGTTCGTCGCGCCACAAGGGCCTGTCGTACCTGCTGGTCCCGATGAACCAGGACGGCGTCGAGGTCCGCCCGATCATCCAGCTCACCGGCACCTCCGAGTTCAACGAGGTGTTCTTCGACGGCGCCCGCACCGACGCCGACCTCGTCGTCGGCGGTGAGGGCAACGGGTGGGCCACCGCGATGGGCACGCTCACGTTCGAGCGCGGCGTCTCGACCCTCGGCCAGCAGATCGGCTTCGCCCGCGAACTCGAATCGATCGTCGAACTCGCGCAGCGCAACGGTGCCGCGAAGAATTCCGTCGTCCGCAACAAGCTCACCCGGGCCTGGATGAGCCTGCAGGTCATCCGCGCCCACGCCCTGCGCACCCTCGCCAGCGTCGACGCCAGCGCCAGCGGCGGCGAGGCGTCCGTCGCGAAGCTGCTGTGGGCCAACTGGCACCGCGACCTCGGCGAGCTCGCCATGGAGGTCCAGGGGGCGGCGTCGCTCGTCGGCGTCGAGAACACCGAGCCCGGCGAGGAACTGAACGACCTGCAGCGGCTGTGGCTGTTCACCCGCGCCGACACCATCTACGGCGGATCCAACGAGATCCAGCGCAACATCATCGCCGAGCGCGTGCTCGGCCTTCCCCGAGAGGCACGCCCGTGACCGCCACCGTCAAATCCCCCCTCGCCGTCGCACCCGAAGAGGTTGCGGGCCACAACCTGCTGAAGGGCAAGAAGGTCGTCGTGACGGCCGCCGCCGGCACCGGCATCGGCTTCGCCACCGCCCGCCGTGCACTGCTCGAGGGCGCCGACGTCCTCGTCTCCGACTTCCACGAGCGCCGCCTCGGCGAGACCGTCGAGAAGCTGTCCGCCGAGTTCGGCGGCCAGCAGGTCGAGTCGTTCGTGTGTGACGTCTCGAGCACCGAGCAGATCGACGCCCTCATCGCCGGCTCCGCCGAAAAGCTCGGCCGCATCGACGTTCTCGTCAACAACGCCGGCCTCGGCGGCGAGACCCCGATCGTCGACATGACCGACGACCAGTGGGACCGTGTCCTCGACATCACGCTCACGAGCACCTTCCGTGCCACCCGCGCGGCCCTGCGCTACTTCAAGTCCGTCGACCATGGCGGTGTGCTGGTGAACAACGCGTCGGTCCTGGGCTGGCGCGCGCAGCACTCGCAGTCGCACTACGCGGCCGCGAAGGCCGGCGTCATGGCGCTCACCCGCTGCAGCGCGATCGAGGCCGCCGAGTACGGCGTGCGTATCAACGCCGTCTCCCCGTCCATCGCCCGCCACGCGTTCCTGGCGAAGGTCACCAGCGAGGAACTGCTCGACCAGTTGGCCTCCGGCGAGGCCTACGGCCGCGCCGCCGAGGTGTGGGAGATCGCCTCGGTCATCGCGATGCTCGCCAGCGACTACACCACCTACATGACCGGCGAGATCGTCTCGGTCTCCAGCCAGCGCGCGTAGGTTCCCTACCGTTCCCGTGGCCGAATGTCACATGCGTTCAGTTCAACTGAACCGGTGTGACATTCGGCCGGGGCGGGTGAAGCATCCCGATGCCCAAGCAATCGCTTGGTTGCTAGGATGGGCGGCATGACTCCACCCCGAGGCGCCGACGAGTCGTCGAACAAGTCCGGGCGCCGCGCCGAACTCCTCGAGCTCGCCGCGGGCCTGTTCGCCGAACGCGGTCTGCGGGCCACCACCGTGCGCGACATCGCGGACGCCGCCGGCATCCTGTCCGGCAGCCTCTACCACCATTTCGACTCCAAGGAGTCCATGGTCGACGAGATTCTGCGTGGCTTCCAGGACGACCTGTTCGGCCGCTACCGTGCGATCGTCGACGCCGGTACGAACTCCCGCGAGACCCTCGAGGCTCTCGTCGTCGCGTCGTTCGAGGCGATCGACGCCTCCCACAGTGCCGTCGCGATCTACCAGGACGAGGCCAAGCACCTCGCCGCCAACGACCGGTTCGCGTACCTGGCCGAACGCAACCAGGAGTTCCGTGACCTGTGGGTCGGCGTGCTCGAGACCGGCGTCGAGGACGGCAGTTTCCGTCAGGACCTCGACATCGAACTGGTCTTCCGTTTCATGCGCGACACCGTCTGGGTGGCCGTGCGCTGGTACCGGCCCGGCGGCTCGATGACCGCCGAAGCCGTCGCCCAGCAGTACCTCTCCATCGTTCTCGACGGGCTCGCCAGCCCTGACTCCCGCAAGTAATCCGACAACCAGGAGCGCTCTCATGCCCGAGGTCTACATCGTCGACGCCATCCGTACCCCGATCGGCAAGAAGAACGGCGGCCTGGCCCCGGTCCACCCGATCGACCTGGGCGCGCACATCATCTCCGCGCTCGTCGAGCGCACCGGCATCGATCCGGCGAACGTCGACGACGTCATCTTCGGCTGCGTCGACGCGGTCGGCGGTCAGGCCGGCAACATCGCGCGCCTCTCGTGGCTGGCCGCCGGCCTGCCCCAGCACGTCCCGGGTGTGACGGTCGACCGTCAGTGCGGTTCGAGCCAGCAGGCCATCCAGTTCGGCGCCCAGGCGATCCTTGCCGGCACCGCCGACCTCATCGTCGCCGGTGGCGTCCAGAACATGAGCCAGATCCCGATCTCCTCGGCGATGGTCGTCGGCGAACAGTTCGGGTTCACCAGCCCCACCGCGGAGTCGAAGGGCTGGACGGAGCGCTACGGCAACGCCGAGGTGTCCCAGTTCCTGGGCGCCGAGATGATCGCCGACAAGTGGGACATCAGCCGCGAAGAGCTCGAGAAGTGGGCCCTGCAGAGCCACGAGCGCGCCAAGGCCGCCATCGCCGCGGGCCGCTTCGACAACGAGACCGTCCCGTTCGGCGACTGCACCGTCGACGAGGGTCCCCGCGAGACCAGCCTCGGGAAGATGGCGAGCCTCAACGTCCTCGTCGAGAACGGCAAGATGACCGCCGCGGTCGCCAGCCAGATCTCCGACGGCTCCAGCGCCCTGCTGCTCGCGTCGGAGGAAGCCGTCCAGAAGTACGGCCTCGAGCCGCGCGCCCGCATCCACCACGTCAGCGCCCGTGGCGACGACCCGATCTTCATGCTGTCCGCGCCGATCCCGGCCACCCAGCATGCGCTCGCCAAGACCGGCCTGACCATCGACGACATCGATGTCGTCGAGATCAACGAGGCCTTCGCGCCCGTCGTCCTCGCGTGGATCAAGGAGATCGGCGCCGACCCGGCCAAGGTCAACGTCAACGGCGGCGCGATCGCCCTCGGCCACCCGCTCGGCGCCACCGGCACCAAGCTGATGGCGACGCTGCTCAACGAGCTCGAGCGTGTCGGCGGACGCTACGGCCTGCTCACCATCTGCGAGGGCGGCGGCACCGCCAACGTCACGATCATCGAGCGCATCGAGAACTAGCCTCACCTGTTCGTCGCGAACACCCTCCCATCCCGACCGGGTGGGAGGGTGTTCGCGTTCGTGGGGGGCGGAGTGACGCATCCGACAGTCGTACCGGTCGGTAACCGCAGGTATATTCGAGGGCGCACATGTCCGGTCCGGGGGAAACGGGTCGGCGGGGGAAGATCATCGCAAGTGGGGGCGGCAGTGTTGCCGAGAGGGGATGCCGGGCGGTCGCACGCCCGCGCCGGGAGCGCGTCACGCGTGGCCCGCACCGATTCCGTTCGTCTCCGTTCTCGTGGCTTCCCGCGTCGTCCCCGGCCGTGCCGGATCGATCACGGCATCGCGGCGCACGCCGTGATGCATCCGAAGTTCTTGGGGGAGTTCGTCAATGGGTAAGCATCACAGAAGCAGGGTGTCGGCCGTCGCCCGCGCCGCCATCGTTCCGTCGGCGGCCGCGGCCGTCCTCGTCGCAGCGTCGGGTATCGCCTCGGCCGCACCGGAGGAACTGCCGTCGCAGGGCGGCGTCACATCCGCACCGTCCACGCAGGGAGGCGTGACGGCTACGGTGCCGGCCACCGAAACCGCCCCGACGGCCCCGGCCCAGCCGGAACCCGTCTACTGGGTCGAACCGCCCGCCCAGTACCAGAACATCGAGTACCAGCCGCTCGAGAACTACGACTACGGCACCGACACCTACAGCGCCCCCGAGGACTACTACGTCGCGCCCCTGCAGGTCCAGGAACTGCACCTGCCCACCTACGTCGAGCCGACCGCGCCCATCATCGCGCCGCGGGAAACCCTGCGGCTCGGCACCTTCCACACCCCACAGCCCAACTGGGTCACCGACGGCGACCTCGCCCGCACCAACAACACGTCCGCCGTCGCCGAGGCCGAAGTCTCCACGTTCTGGCGGTCCCTCGGCGTCGAGACCACCCGCGCCAACCGCCTCGCCGCCGCACAGGTCGGCATGGGCGCGGTCGGGGCGGGCGTCGCGGGTGCCGGCGGCGCCCTGATCGGTGGGGCAATCGGTGGCGCAGCCAACGCTCTCAACCCTCCGATGTGGTTCGAGGGCATCGGTTGGGTGCCGGGCAACGCCATCGCTGTTGCGGCCGGTGCTGCCATCGGCGGCATCCCCGCCGCTGTGGTCGGCGGAGTCGTCGGTGCCGGTCTCGGCACCGCGATCGGCGCCGGCGATCTCGGGGAACCGATCGATCTGCCGATCCCGGACGTCGACCAGGCGGCGGTCACCGAGCGCACGCAGCAGACCCTGACCGAATGGGACGCCACCCCGACGGGCGCCGTCGCCGCGTCGACGGTCCGGGACGTCGTCGAGCAGGCGCCGGAGATCGACCGTCGGGCACGGGAATTCGTGTCCACACAGCCGGGCGGTGACGGAGTCCTGGCGCAGATCGACAACGGGCTGACGACGTTCGTCACCGAGTCGTCGCTCGGAGTCGCGTCGAACATGATCGGTGACGCGGTCGGGGCCGGTATCCGGGTGTGAACGGGGTGGGGCGGGTGCGGTCGGCGCCCGCCCCACCGGCAGGAGGGGACAGATGTCGACGGACGACCACACGCCGACGTGGCTGACGGATGCGGAACCGGTCGCTGCGACGCCGCGGAAACGTGTGCCGCCGGCACTGCGGAAACGCGTGCCGCCGGCACGGCGGGTTGCGGGTGCGGTCCTCGTCGTCGCCGTGATCGGGGGTGCCGGACTCGTCGCGGCCCGGTCCGTGTCCCTGCCGGCATCGTCGACGACGGGGTCGCCGCGCCCGGCCGAGGCACCCGCACTCGTCGTGGACCCGGCGGTGCCGTCGCCGTGGTGTGTGGAATCGGTGGAGGCGGGGCGCAGCGTCGGACGCGGGCCCGGCGGCACGTCCGACGGGCCCGGCGCGATCCGGGCATTCGATCACGCCTACTACGCCGAACGCGACGGCGAACGGGTGGCGTCGCTCATGGTCGAGCCCAATCCGGTCCCGGAGATCCAGCGGTGGATCGACGCAGTCCCTGCCGGGACCGAGCACTGCGTCACGATCGCCGCCACCCCGGTCCCGGACGTCTACAGCGTCGAACTCGGACTGCGGATACCGGGTCGGTCGGACGGTGTCATCCGGCAGACGATCACCGTCGCGCCCTCTCCCGGCGGCTATCGGATCGTGCGGGTCGAGGACGCGTAACGGCCTGACCGGCGGTAGCCGACGGGTAGACTCGGCGGTACAACTACCGGCACAATACATTTCGGCATGGACGCACATGGCAGCCACATTGGGGAATCTGCCGATCGAACTGACCAGTTTCGTCGGTCGGCGGCCCGAAGTCACCGAGGCGCGACGCCTGCTGTCGGAGTCACGTCTCGTGACGTTGACGGGCCTCGGTGGTGTCGGGAAGACCCGGTTGGCGCTGCGCATCGCCGAGGAGGCGCACAGGACCTTCGTGGACGGGGCCTGGCTCGTCGAATTGGGGGAACTGCAGGATCCGGCGCTGCTCGAACAGGTGATCGTCGGCGCGCTCGGGATCCAGGACCGTTCGGCGCGACCCCCACGGACAGTTCTGGTCGAGCACCTCGACGGCCGTCGACTGCTGTTGGTGCTGGACAACTGCGAGCATCTGATCGCCCCGGTCGCGGACGTCACCGTCGAACTCCTGCGGAGCTGTCCGGGGTTGTCGATCCTCGCGACGAGTCGGGAGCCGCTCGGGGTGGCCGGCGAGGTCGTGATGCGGGTGTCCCCGATGGGAGTGCCGGCGGGGACGGACCCCGGGCCGGACGGGTCCGAATCGAGTGACGGCGACGCGCTGTCGCTGTTCGAGCAGCGGGCGCAGGCGGTGCTACCGGACTTCCGGGTCACCATCGGCAACCGGACCTCGGTGGCGCAGATCTGTCGCCGACTGGAAGGGCTACCGCTGCCGATCGAACTTGCGGCGGCCCGCCTGCGCGCGATGTCCGTCGACGAGGTGCTACGACGGCTCGAGGACCGGTTCCGGTTGTTGACCCGCGGCAGCCGCAACGCACCGAGCCGCCAGCAGGCGCTGCGGTACAGCATCGACTGGAGCTACGACCTGTGCACGCCCGACGAGCAGTGGCTGTGGACGCACCTGACGGTGTTCGCGGGAACGTTCGGCTGGGACGCGGTGGACGGTGTCCTCGGGGACCGTGCGCCGCACGGTGACCTCCTCGATCCCTTGATGTCGCTCGTCGACAAGTCGATCCTCATCCGGGACGACGTCGATGCCACGGTGCGGTACCGGATGCTCGAAACGCTCCGCGAGTACGGTCTCAGCCGCTTCGACGATCCCGACGAGTATCGGAATCTGCAACGCCACCACCGGGATTGGTTCGAGGGTCTGCTCCTGCGGGGGCGGTCGGACTGGATCGGGCCGCGGCAGATGGAATGGGCCGCGCAACTCGAACGCGAGCAGCCGAACTTTCGTGACGCGTTCGAGTTCAGTCTGACCGAACCGGACCCCGGCGGCGCCGCACTGCACCTCGCGGTCGGTCTACCCGACTACTGGATTCTGCGCGGCAGATTCAACGAGGGACGGTACTGGTTCGAACGTGCCCTCGCACAACCGGGCGGCACGACCCGAGATCGACTCACCGCGACGGTCACCGGAAGCATCCTCGCCGCACTGCAACGTGACGTGACCGCGGCATCGGCACTCGTCGACGAGGTGAATCGCCTGGCCGACGAGATCCGGGACCCTGAGGCGGCGGCGTCGGCGACGTTCGCCACCGGCATCGTCGCCATCGCCGCCGACGACCTCCCGCGCGGTATCGGTCTCCTCGGGCAGGCGATCGATCGGTTCCGCGCCGACGACGACCTCAACCGTCTCGTGCCGGCGCTGTACTGGCTCGGATGCGCGTACTTCACCCTCGGCGACGTCGACAGCGCGGCACCGGTGTACGAGGAACAGTTGCGGCTCACCGAATCCCGCGGCGAGATCATGTGGCGGTCGATGGCACTGTCCGATTACGGCTCGACCCTGTGGCGGCGCGGGGAACGGGTGCGGGGACGCGAACTGCTCGACGATGCACTGAAACTGATACGCAAGATAGTCAACCTGTTCGGGTGCGCCTGGTGCTTCGAGGAAACCGCATGGGCGTCGGCAGACCGTGATCCCGAACTCGCGGCGATGCTGCTCGGTGCGGCCGAGGCCCAGTTCGCCGCCACCGGCAGTCCCATGGACACCTTCGCGCGGCTGAGCACCTGTCACGACAACTGTGTGCAGTCTGCACAGAAGGCACTCGGCGCCAAGGGGTTCGATGCGGCATTCGCGAAGGGCCGCACCCTCACCCTGGACGACATGATCGCCAGGACGCTGGGGGAAGGGCGCGACGAGCCGGCGCCGGACCAGGCGTCCGATGACCTCGTCCTGACCCGCAGGGAACGACAGGTCGCCGACCTCGTGGCGCAGGGACTGACCAACAAGGCCATCGCCGACAAACTGGTGATCTCGCAGCGGACCGTCGAGGGCCACGTCGAACACATCCGCGACAAACTCGGATTCTCCTCGCGCACCCAGATCGCGACCTGGGTGCTGCAGCAGTCCGATTCGTGACGTTCCCGGATACAGCTGAAGGGTTCCTTCGTGCGCTGGGAGCGAACGAAGGAACCCTTCAGCTGAAAAGGTGAGCCGGCCGCGTCAGGCCTTGAGCCCACCGAGCGCGTCGATGCGCTTCACTGCGTCGGCCATGATGCGGTCGATCAGTTCCTGGCAGCTGGGCAGGTCCTCGATCATGCCGACGACCTGGCCGGACGCCAGCACGCCGGCTTCGGTGTTGCCGTCGACCAGGCCGGCTTTGAGCAGCATCGGGGTGTTGGCGGCCATGATGATCTGCTGCCAGGTGCGGTCGGACGACTTCTTCATCGCCAGTCCGTCCTTGGCGAGCGTCGAGAACTTCATGCCGGTCATGGCCTTGAACTTCATCGCGTTCTTGGCTGCGGCGACGAGTCCCTTGGCGTAGCTGGACTTTTCGAGCGCGTTGACCAGATCCGTGTCGAGGACGCGGTGCGGCATGCCGTCGACCTTGCGGGACACCGTGGTGTCCTGCAGGCCACGCTTCAGGTACTCCTGCTTGACCGAGTCCGGCACGGCGGAGTCGCTGGTGAGCAGGAAGCGGGTGCCCATCGCGACACCGGCGGCACCGTACGACAGCGCGGCGGCGAGGCCGCGTCCGTCGAAGAAGCCGCCGCCTGCGACGACGGGGATGTCGACGGCGTCGAGGACCGACGGCAGCAGCAGTGTCGTGGCGACACCGCCGGTGTGGCCACCGCCCTCACCGCCCTGCACGATCACCGCGTCGGCGCCCCACGAGGCGACCTTGACGGCGTGCTTGGCGGCACCGATCGACGGGATCACGACGATCCCGTTGTCCTTGAGCTTGGCGATCAGATCCTTCTTGGGTGCCAGCGCGAACGAGGCAACCTTGACGCCCTCACGGATCAGCAGGTCGCAGCGCTGCCCGGCGTCGGACGCGTCGGCGCGCATGTTCACACCGAACGGCTTGTCGGTCAGCGACTTGGTCTTCTTGATCGCCGCCTCGAGCTCGTCGTACGTCATCGTCGCCGAGGCGAGGATGCCGAGACCGCCCGCGTTGGCGGTGGCCGCGGTCAGGCGCGGGCCGGAGACCCAGCCCATGCCCGTCTGCACGATCGGATGCTCGACGCCCACCAGTTCGGTGAACGGCGTCTTCAGAACCTGTGTCGATCCCCCGTCGCTGCGCTCGCCCTGGCTCACAGGGAGACCTCGCGGTCGCGCAGGCTCTTCGGGTCGATGACCTCGCGGATCAGGCGCAGCTCCTCGGCGGTGGGCTCGCGGGTGATGCCCGCCGAATCCAGACCGGCGATCTCGAAGGACGTGTTGGCCTTGACGTCCTCGGCGGTGACGCCGGGGTGCAGGGTGACCGCACGCATCGTCTGGCCGGGGCCCTGGAAATCGAAGACACCGAGGTTGGTGACCACCTGGTGGTTCTTCAGGAAGCGGAACGCCGGGTTCTCCGGGTCGACCTTGTCGTAGCCGACACCGCACACCACGTCGACCTTCTCCGCGAACACACGCGAGGAGTGCTTGCCCACCCAGTAGCTGGTGGCGTGGTTGATCGTGTTGCCGGGAGCGCCGCGCAGGCCGAACATCTGGCGGGTCGGCTTGTCGAGCGGGCCGAACGCGGAGAGGTTCTGGTTGCCGAACTTGTCGATCTGGTTCGCGCCCATGACCACGTGGCGACGGCCGGAGGCGACGACGTCGAACACCTTCGAGAACGGGATGTAGCCCTCGATCGGTGCGCTGGCACCGATGGCCGGGGCGTCGGCCAGGATCAGGGCCTCGCCGTCCGTGATGATCAGGTCAGGCTCGGTGGTGAGCTTGGCCAGGCGGGCACCGATCAGCGGCAGCGTCGCCATGGGCGAGGCGAAGATCTCGCCGGCGTCGGCGAACAGTTCGGCGCACGCGATGGCGCAGTACTCCGCGCGGGTTACCTCGGTCATGACTTCTGCTCCTCTGCGAACTTGCGCACGGCTGCCTGGTAGTCGTCCTCGCTGCCGGACAGGTAGGTCTCGGCGAAGGCCTGCCATGCCTCGGGGGTCTTGGCGGACTCGGCGTAGTGGCGCTGGAACTTCTCGTCGCGCTTGTAGCTGCCGGCGAAGGTGAAGTGCGCGCCGCCCGGGGCCTCGGTGACGGTGTCGACCATCGAGCGGTTCAGGATCAGAGCCTGATTCGGGACCGACTTGACGAGCTCCTCGGTCGAGACGATCTTGTCGACGCTGAGGATGCGCTGCTCGGCCGCGAGGCAGAACAGGTCGTCGAAGTACGGGTCGACGCCGGTGTAGGCGGCGTTGCCGCGCTCGTCGGCCAGGTCCAGGTGGACCAGGGCGGCGTCGAGGTTCAGCGCGGGCATCGCGATGAGGGACTCGATGCGGCCGTCGGCGTCCGGGTACGGCGACGCGACGGTCCTGAGCTCGTCTCCCCAGACGGTCTGCGCATCCGAGCCGAGGCCGGCGCGGATCGGCATGAACGGCAGGCGGGCGGCGGCGGCCTGCAGGCCGGCCTTGACCATGCCCTCGTCCATCTCGCGGGACTCGATGGTCCCGGCGACGCGGGCCTGGGCGAACCAGGGGTCGTAGAACGGCGCCGAGTCCAGGGACACGAAGCCGTAGTAGGCGCGCTTGACCTTGCCTGCGGAGATCAGCAGACCGAGGTCCGGGCCGAGGTACCCGACGACCGTCAGGTCCTTGACGTCGCTGCGCAGCAGTGCGCGAACGAGAGCCATCGGCTTGCGCCGCGAGCCCCAGCCGCCGATGCCGATGGTCATCCCGCTCTGGATACCGGCGACTGCCTCATCCAGTGAGCGGCGCTTGTCGCGCTTCTCAGCCATTACTTGCTGTCTCCCTTGGGTGCGGTGGTGTTCGACTTCGGCTTGCCGGTGGCGACGAACTCGTCACGGTGCTCGTCGGCGACGCCGGCCAGATTGAGCTCGAACGTGAAGCCCTGCTCGATCCGGTAGCTGGTGTGCACGTCCATCACGTCGATGCGGTTGATGGCTTCCTTGGCGCGCCGGATGACCCGGGTGTCCTTCTTGGCGATGTCGGTGGCGATCGCGATTGCGCAGGCGTCGAGTTCCTCGCGCGGGACCACGTCGTAGACGGACCCGAAGTGCTTGAGGGTCTGGGCGTCGACGTTCTTGGCCGTGTAGTACAGCGTCCGCATCATGTGCTGCGGGACGAGGCGGGCGAGGTGCGTGGCCGCGCCGAGCGCGCCGCGGTCCACCTCGGGCAGGCCGAAGACGGCGTCGTCGGACGCGACGATGACGTCCGCGTTGCCGACCAGGCCGACGCCGCCGCCGACGCAGAAGCCGTTGACGGCGACGACGACGGGCACCTCGCAGTCGTAGACGGCGCCGAACGCTGCCGCGCAGCCGCGGTTGGCGTCGATCAGGGCGCCGTGACCCTCGGTGGCCTGCATTTCCTTGATGTCGACGCCGGCGTTGAAGCCGCGTCCCTCGGCGCGCAGGATCACCACGGACGTGCTGGGATCCTTACCCGCGGTGAGGATGGCGTCGGCCAGCTCGAACCAGCCCTTGGAGGGGATGGCGTTCACGGGCGGGTAGTCGACGGTGACCGTGGTGATTCCGGCACCGTCCGAAGTCGAGGTGATGCCCATGGCATGTTCCTTACGTCTGTTGACCGAACCAAGCGATTGCTTGGTAAGTTATCACAGACGGGTCCGGACAAGCCGTGCCGCTGGTGCGGACGACGAACCCCGCGGCAACTATCCAAGGAGAACAAGTGAGCGGATTGCTTGACGGCCGAGTCGTCATCATCACCGGCGCCGGCCGTGGCATCGGTCGTGCCCACGCCCTGGCCTTCGCGGCCGAGGGCGCCAAGGTCGTCGTCAACGACATCGGTGTCGGCGGCGACGGCTCGAACACCGGCGAGACCCCGGCCGAGCAGGTCGTCGCGGAGATCAAGGCAGCCGGCGGCGAGGCCGTCGTCAACGGCGACGACGTCGCGTCGTGGGAGGGTGCCCAGAACCTCGTTCAGACCGCGATCGACACGTTCGGTGGCCTGGACATCCTCGTCAACAACGCGGGCTTCCTGCGTGACCGCATGCTCGTAGGCATGAGCGAGCAGGAGTGGGACTCGGTCATCCGCGTGCACCTCAAGGGCCACTTCGCGCCGCTGCGCCACGCCGCCGCCTACTGGCGTGCCGAGGCCAAGGCCGGGCGTCCGGTCGACGCCCGCATCATCAACACCAGCTCCGGTGCGGGCCTGCAGGGCTCCATCGGCCAGGGCAACTACGCGGCCGCCAAGGCGGGCATCGCCGAGATGACCATCCAGGCCGCCGCCGAGCTGAAGAACTACGGCGTCTCGGTCAACGCGATCGCCCCCGCGGCCCGCACCCGCATGACCGTCGGCGCCGGCGGCGCGATGGCCGAGGCGATGGCCGCACCGGAGGAGGGCTTCGACGCGATGGCGCCGGAGAACATCTCCCCGCTGGTCGTGTGGCTCGGCTCGGCCGAGTCCAAGGACGTCACCGGCCGCGTGTTCGAGGTCGAGGGCGGCAAGATCACGGTCGCCGAGGGCTGGCGTCACGGCCCCACCCAGGACAAGGGTGACCGCTGGGATCCGAAGGAACTCGGCCCGGTCGTCGCCGATCTGCTGGCCAAGGCCGAGACCCCCACGCCGGTCTACGGAGCGTAGGCGCTTCGCGCTTGTGCGCCTTTTTGGTAGTACCCACTACCAGAAAGGCGCACAAGCAGCTTCGCTGCCCTACGCCGGTGCGCGCACGACCAGGACGGTGCCGGGGAAGTAGGCCGCGAGTTCGCTGCGGGCCTGCTTGAGGGACGCGGTGCCGTAGCCCTGTTTGCGGGCATCCGGGGCGACCCAGACGGCGACGTCGACCTCGTTGCCGGCCAGCTCACCGAACACCATGCCGACGCAGGACGGCCGGTCTCCGGTGGTGCACTCGGCGACGAACCAGGCCGCCGACTCGTCGTCGATGCGGTGGAGTCCGCCGCGGCGTTCCCGTTCGACACGATCCGCGTCCCACGGTGTGCCGGTGTCGTCGAGGCGCTCGGTGGAGCGGGTGCGGAACAGGGTGGCATCGGCATCGGAGTCGGTGAAGGGGCGTAGTCGAACTCCGCTGCCGGTGCTGTACGGACGCTGCTCGGGCAGCCACTGCAGAGCGGCATCGAGGTCCTCGAGTTCGGTCCGGATCCGGTCGCGTTCCTTGACGGTGAGCCGGTCGAAACGCAGACCGAGCACGGCTTCTGCGCAGAAGTCCGACGTGCCGAGCAGGTCGCGGACCGCGGCGACGGCCGCATCCCGATCCGCGCTCTCGACGATGGCGTCCAGAACCTCGTGGCGTCGATCGAGTGCCTTCAACAGGGCCGACGCGATCTCCCGCCGGTCGATCACCTGGTCGTGGTTCTTCACAGTCATGGTGCGACATTCCTCCTCGAGACCGGGTGTGCCCGACGCGGTGTGCCGGGCGTCGCCCCCCATTATTGCCCCGGATTCATCGCGGGGGAGCGGCGTGCGTCATTCGCAGACGACGACGGGGATCGTCCGATCGGTCCACGACTGGTAGGTGTCGAAGTCGGCGTACAACTCGACCAGACGCGGCCACAGTGCGGCGCGTTCGTCATCCGCCGCCACGCGTGCCCGCATCGTCCGGATACGGGACCCGATCTGCACGGTGACGTCCGGGTTCGCGCGAATGTTCAGATACCACAGGGGGTTCTTCGGCAGCCCACCCTGCGACGCGACGAGTACGATCCGATCGCCGTCCTCGAGGAACAGCAGCGGGCTGGTGCGGGGCTGTCCGCTCTTGCGGCCGGTCGTGGTGAGCAGGCAGACCGGGATGCCCCACGGGAAGGCGCTGCCGACCCGCCACTTTCCGCCGAGGCGCCCGCCGGTGGCCCGATACAGCGTCACGTTGATCCGCGACATCCACTTGATGATGCGGGCCGTGTACTTCGAATCGAGCCCCGACGGGCGCGTCGTCGTCATCGTGCGATCAGATCCGCTCGATGATGGTGCCGGTCGCGAGCGCGCCGCCGGCGCACATCGTGATCAGCGCGGTCGAGGCGTCCCGACGCTCGAGTTCGTGCAGCGCGGTGGTGATGAGGCGGGAACCGGTGCTGCCCACGGGATGTCCGAGTGCGAGCGCGCCGCCGTTGACGTTGACCTTGCTCATGTCGGCGCCGTGGACCTGCGCCCACGACAGCGCGACCGAGGCGAACGCCTCGTTGACCTCGAACAGGTCCAGATCACCCATCTTCATGCCGGCCTTCTCGAGCACCCGGGTGGTGGCCTGGACCGGGCCGTCGAGGTGGAACTCGGGCTCGGCGCCGACGAGGGCCTGGGAGACGATGCGGGCCCGCGGTGTCAGGCCGAGTGCGCGGGCACGGTCCTCGTCCATGAGAAGGACCGCGGCGGCACCGTCGGAGATCTGCGACGATGTGCCGGCGGTGTGGATACCGCCCTCGACGACCGGCTTGAGCTTGGCGAGGGATTCGGCGGTGGTGTCGCGCAGGCCCTGGTCGCGGCTGACGACGGTCGTCTCGGACGTCGGCAACTTGTCCTCGCCGATGACGGGTGCGGTGACCGGCAGGACCTCGCGGTCGAAGCGTCCCTCCGCCCACGCCTGCTTGGCGCGGGCCTGGGACTGCACGCCGAGGGCCTCGATGTCCGCGCGAGTGATGCCGCGGCGCTTGGCGATCCGCTCGGCGGCACCGAACTGGTCGGGCATGTCGATGTCCCACGACGCGGGACGCCGGGGGCCGGCCTCGGTGCCGACGTTGGCGCCGAGCGGCACCTGGCTCATCTGCTCGACGCCGCACGCGATGCCGATGTCGATCGCGCCGGTCGCGATGAGGCCCGCGATGAGGTGGTTGGCCTGCTGCGCGCTGCCGCACTGGCAGTCGACGGTGGTGGCGCCGGTCTGCCACGGCAGTCCGGCCGCGAGCCATGCGGTGCGGGTGACGTTGTTGGACTGGGCGCCGGCCTGCGTGACACACCCGCCGATGACCTGCTCGACCAGCGCCGGGTCGATGCCCGCGCGGTCTAGGATGCCCTTCTGTACGGCTCCGAGGGTCTCGGCTGCGTGCAGGCCGGACAGCCAGCCACCACGCTTTCCGATCGGGGTACGAACTGCCTCGACGATTACTGGTGTGCCCACGGCGGGCTCCTTTCACTCGCTACTTCGAAAAATAGAACAGGTTCTCTGGTTCGAGCAAGGGTTGTTTGGGGGGATTTCCGCCTATTCTTCCCAGGATCGGCGCTCTGTGATTCAATAGATATAGAACGTGTTACACATCACTTCGCGCCTGGGCGCGAGGGCCGCGAGGGCAGGAGACTTACAGTGGCGCAGCCCAACATCCCCGCAGGGTTCGACTTTACGGATCCTGACATCTACGCACACCGACTTCCCGTCGAGGAGCTCACCGAGGTCCGGCACACGAGCCCGGTGTTCTGGGTCGAGCAGCCGGACGGCGTCGGCGGATTCAACGACGGCGGCTACTGGTTGGTCACCAAGCACGAGGACGTCCGCGACGTCTCGCAGCGCAGCGACGTGTTCTCGACGTTCGAGAACACGGCCATCCCCCGGTTCGCGGACGACATCCCGCGCGAGAACATCGAGCTGCAGCGCTTCGTGCTGCTGAACAAGGACGCGCCGGAGCACACCAAGCTGCGCAAGCTCGTCTCCCGCGGCTTCACCCCGCGCGCCATCAACGGCCTGCGCAAGGAGCTCACCGACCGTGCACAGGCGATCGTCACCGCCGCGGCCGAGGAGGGTAAGGGCGACTTCGTCACCCAGGTCGCGTGCGAGCTGCCGCTGCAGGCCATCGCCGAGCTGATCGGCGTGCCGCAGGAGGACCGCGGCAAGGTCTTCGACTGGTCCAACCAGATGACCGGCTACGACGATCCGGAACTCGACATCGACCCGACGCAGGCGTCGATGGAGATCCTCGGCTACGCCTACCAGATGGCGGAGGATCGGAAGGCCAACCCGCGCAACGACATCGTCACCGCCCTCATCGAGGCGGACGTCGACGGCGAGGCGCTCAGCGCCGAGGAGTTCGGCTTCTTCGTCATCCTGCTCGCGGTCGCCGGCAACGAGACCACCCGTAACGCCATCACGCACGGCATGAAGGCGTTCATGGACAACCCGGCGCAGTGGGAGCTCTACAAGAAGGAGCGTCCGAAGACCTCGGCCGACGAGATCATCCGCTGGGCCACCCCGGTCGCCGCGTTCCAGCGCACCGCGCTCGAGGACACCGAGATCGGTGGCGTCGCGATCAAGAAGGGCCAGCGTGTGGTGATGAACTACATCTCGGCCAACTTCGACGAGGACGTGTTCGAGAACCCGCACACGTTCGACATCACCCGTGACCCGAACCCGCACCTGTCGTTCGGCGGCACCGGTGCCCACTACTGCCTGGGTGCCAACCTGGCCCGCATGGAGATCGACCTGATCTTCAACGCGATCGCCGAGTTCCTGCCGGACATCGCCGAGGCCGGCGACCCGCGTCGTCTGCGCTCGGGCTGGCTCAACGGCATCAAGGAGTACCAGGTCGACTACAAGACCGGCGGTTGCCCGGTCAAGCACTGACCCACCTGTACAACGTCTTCGGCGCCGGCACGGATTCCGTGCCGGCGCCGTCGTCGTATGCCGGCCGGGCATTTTCCCTTCCAGAGGACGCAACAGAAGGGGGCTGCACAGGAAATCCTGTGCAGCCCCCTTCTTCCGGTCTCCGGTTACAGCTTGGTGAGCGTCTTCATCGCGCGTTCGACCTCCCAGAACGCGCGCAGCGACTGCAGTTTGCCGTCGGCGTTCACGCGGTAGACGAACACTCCTTCGGCGTCGATCCGGTTGCCGGCCAGCATGGTTCGGATCGCGCCGATGTTGACGAGTTCGTCGCCGCACACCAGTGAGTCGTTCACGATGAACTCGAGGGAGTCGGTGGTGGCGATCGTCATGTCGTAGAACTTCGAGATCGCCTCGCGGCCGTGGTGGCCCTTGCCCTCCGGGTCGAAGCCTGAGGGGCCGACGGGATCCTCGACCCAGCCGTCGTCGGCGAACAGGTCGAGCCATTCCTCCTTGCGCTTACCACTGGCGGCGGCCTGCGAGGCCTTCGCGGCCACGCGTGCGGGATGTTCTGTGGTCGACTGGACCGTCACGGGGATCTCCCTACTTGATGTACTGGTCGGCGAACTTGCGCAACGAGTCCTGCTTGGCCTCGACGGGGGCGTCGAATCCGACGCCGTCGAAGATCCACGGGACGACGATGCTGTCGGTGACACCGGCGTCGGCCAACTGCGCGTAGCCGTCCTTGCCGAAACGGTCGATACACACGGTCTGGATCTCGAACGGCCGGTCGGCGCGGCCGTACTCGGTGCGCAGTTCCGTCAGTCGGGCGATGGTGGAGACGATGTCGTCGAACTTCATCATCGCGGACGTCCAGCCGTCACCGACGCGGGCGGCCCGCTTCAACGCGACCTCGGTGTGCCCGCCGACGTAGAACGGGACCGGCTTGCTCGGTGCCGGGCTCATCTGGAGGCGGTCGAAGTCGAAGAACTCGCCGTGGTACTCGACCATGCCGCCGGCCAGCACCTTCTCGAGGATATCGATCATCTCGTCGACGCGGGCGCCGCGGCGCTTGTACGGTGCCCCGCACCATTCGAACTCTTCGGGTGCCCAGCCGATTCCGACACCGAAGCCGAACCGGTTGCCGGTCAGGTTCGCCACCGACCCCACCTGGCGGGCGAGGAGCAGCGGGTTGCGGGAACCCAACTTGAGCACGTTCGTGTAGAAGCCGATCGTGCTGGTGACGGCACCCATGGCGGCCGCCGCGATCAACGGGTCCACCCACGGCGTCTCGGCGTTCCACATGCGCGAGCCGTCGGGTGTGTACGGGTAGTCCGCGGCGGCCGTCTCCATGAAGAACAGGGAGTCGGGCAGGGCGATGTTCGCGAACCCGCATTCCTCCGCCGTCTGCGCCAGAGCGGTCAACTGATCCAGCGGGCTCATCGCGATGCCGACTGTGAACTTCATGGTGTGGACCCTCCTAGTTGGTCGGGCGGTCGGAGCCGACCACCCACATCGCGAAGTACTGCGAGCCGCCGCCGTAGGCGTGTCCGAACGCCTTCCGCGCGCCGTCGATCTGGTGGTCGCCGGCCCGTTCCATGACCTGCATCGCCGACTCGGCGTACCGGATCATGCCGGACGCGCCGATCGGATTGGACGACAGCACACCGCCGGACGCGTTGACCGGAAGCCGGCCGCCGATCGCCGTCTCGCCGGCCTCGGTGAACTTCCAGCCCTCGCCCTCCGGCACGAAGCCGAGGTTTTCGAGCCACATCGGCTCGAACCACGAGAACGGCACGTAGATCTCGGCCTCGTCGATCTCGGTGAGCGGGTCGGTGATGCCCGCGGCCTTCCACAGTGCGGCCGCGGCGTCACGACCGGCCTGCGGGTTGGCGACGTTGCGGCCCGCGTACGACAGCGGCTCGGTGCGCATCGCCGTCGCATGGATCCACGCGACCTTGCGGCCCTCGGACAGGACCTCCGCCGCCGCAGCCTCGTTGCCGATGACGATGGCGCACGCGCCGTCCGACGACGGGCAGGTTTCGTCGAAACGAATGGGATCCCACAACATCTGGGACTCCATCACCGACTCGACGGTGATGTCGGGCTGCTTGAGGTGCGCGTACGGGTTCATCGCACCGTTGCGGCGGTCCTTGACCGCGACCATCGCACCGATGTGATCGGGGGCTCCCGAGCGGCGGATGTACGAGCGCACGTGCGGGGCGAAGAAGCCGCCCGCACCCGCGCCGACCGGCATCGTGAACGGCACCGGCGTCGACAGCGCCCACATGGCGTTCGACTCGGACTGCTTCTCCCACGACACCGCGAGCACCCGCTTGTGGATGCCGGCCTGCACCAGGCTGGTCGCGACGTTGCCTGTCGACGCGCCGACCGAGCCGGCGGTGTGCACCCGCAGCAACGGCTTGCCGTGGGCGCCGAGGGCATCCGACATCGCCAGTTCCGGCATCATCGACCCCTCGAACAGGTCGGGGGCCTTGCCGATGACGATGGCGTCGATGTCGTCCCAGCCGACGTGGGCGTCGGCCATGGCACGGTCGATCGCCTCACGGATCATGCCGGCCATCGTGACGTCGAGGCGCTTGGCCTCGTAGTAGGTCTGGCCGGTACCGAGGACTGCGGCGAGTTGCTTGCCCATATCAGTTGCGTCCTTCCATGACCGCGACCAGATTCTGTTGCAGTACAGGACCACTGGTGGCGTGGGCGAGGGTGCGCTGGGCGTCACCGCTGAAGATCTGGCGGGCCGCGTAGCCGATGCGTTCGAGGCCGGCGGAGAACATCGGGTTGCCGGTGAGCGGGCCGCCCGACGGGTTGATCGTGGTGGCGTCGGTCAGGCCGATCGCCTCGCGCAGGATGATCTCCTGATGCGTGAACGGCGCGTGCAGTTCGGCGACGTCGATGCTGCCGACGTCTCCGCCGGTCGCGGCGCGGGCCGCGGCGGCCGTGGACGGTGACACCGTCAGGTCACGCGAGCCGAGGCCGGGGGAGTCGATACGGTGCTCGATCCCGGTGATCCACGCCGGGCGTTCGCACAGGTCGCGGGCGCGGTCGCCGCGGGCCAGGACGATCGCGGCGGCACCGTCGGTGATCGGCGCGCAGTCGTGGGCGCGCAGTGGGTCCGCCACGAAAGCGCTGTCGAGGAGGCTGTCGATGTCGAGGTCCCCGGAGAGTTGCGCGTTCGGGTTGTCCTTGGCGGCGGCGCGGCTGCGCCGGGCGATCTCGGCCATGTCCGCGGCGGTCCACTTGCCGGCGTCGAGGCCGAGGCGGGCCTGCAGGCCCGCCACCGAGATGGAGTCCGGCCACAGCGGCGTCACCAGGTACGGGTCCATCTGCATCGAGAGGATCTGACGCAGGTTGCCGGCGGACGACTTGCCGAAGCCGTACACCAGTGCGGTGTCGACCTCGCCGGTCATGATCTTGACCCAGGCCTCGTACAGTGCCCAGGCCGCGTCCATCTCGATGTGCGACTCGTTGATCGGCGGCACGGCGCCGATCGAGTCGATCGCGGAGATGAACGAGAAGGATCGGCCGGCCAGGTAGTCGGACGAGCCGGAGCACCAGAAGCCGATGTCGGACTTGGTGATTCCGAGGGTGGAGTACAACTCCTGGAAACAGGGGACGAGCATCTCGGTGCCGTTGGTGGTACCGGTGGTCTCGCGCACATGGGGGGCCTGTGCGAAGCCGACGACTGCAATGTCTGTCATGGTCTCGAGGCTCCTAGAGGTGATGCTTGTAGGTGTCGTAGTCCGCGTCCGGTTCACCGCTCGGGCGGAAGTGGGAGATGTTGCGCAGCGAGTACTCCCACTCCTCCTTCGGCCGCCAGACGGCCTCGACCCGCATGCCCATCCGCACCTCGGCGGCGTCGACGTCGAGGATCAGGTGCAGGAACGGGATGTCCGCGCCGTCGAGGACGATGTACGCCGCGACGTACGGCGGCTTGATCTGCTGGCCCAGGAACGGGACGTTGACGATGCAGAACGTGGTGATGGTGCCCTTGTCGGACACCTCGACCTGCTCCTTGGTGGGGACGCCGTCGGTGGGGTTCGAGCCGCGCGGCGGGACGTACACCTTGCCGTTCGCGTCGGTGCGGCCGCCGATGACCTTGCCCTCCATCAGCCCGCGGAGGTAGTAGCTCTCCTCGAACGATGCCGTGTGGGTGTAGTGCAGGTCGATCGGTGTGACGATCCGGGTGACCGGGTCGGCGTCGGAAGCCGGTGTCGCCGAGCCGGGTTCGCTCTCGCCCGGCTCGAAGCACACGATGTCGCGGATGTGGCCGGCGCGCTCGTCGGCCCAGCGGACCCGCACCCGCATGCCGGTGCTCATCGCGTCGGGGGAGCCGGCGTCGACGGCGTGCAGGATCGACGTGTCGGCGCCGTCGAGCTGCACGAGCGCCCACGCGAACGGATGCGTCAGCGGCTGACCGTCGATGGGCTCGGACATCCACGACCAGGTGACGACCGTGCCGGTGTCGGCGACGTCGACGAAGTCCGTCATCGGTTCGTGCGTCGCCGGATCGAACTCCGGCGGCGGCACGTGGACACGGCCGTCGGACCCGCGGGCACCGACGATCTTCCGGTCACGCAGGCCCGTCACGAACGCTCCGATGGTGGGGCCGACGGATCGGGTGTAGTCGAATTTCAGATTAAGAGGCGCCCTCAGTGGCTGTTCGGCCACGGCGCTATCCGTAGGGGTCACGAATCGAGTAGAACAGGTTCTTATTATTGTGGCAAGGGTCACGTCCGTGGCGCCGCGGATGTGGGAAAACACGGAGGCACACAATGAAGCTGGGGTTACAACTCGGGTACTGGGGTGCGCAGCCTCCGGCCAACGCGCAGGAACTCGTTGCAGAGGCGGACCGATCGGGGTTCGACGCGGTCTTCTCCGCCGAGTCCTGGGGCAACGACGCGTTCACGCCACTGGCATGGTGGGGGTCGAGTACCGACGACGTCCGACTGGGGACGTCCGTCGCGCAGATGTCGGCGCGCACCCCCACGAACTGTGCGATGCACGCGCTCACCCTCGACCACCTGTCGGGGGGCCGTGCCATCCTCGGGCTCGGCGTGTCCGGGCCGCAGGTCGTCGAGGGCTGGTACGGGCAGTCGTTCGCCAAGCCGCTGGCCCGCACCCGCGAGTACGTGTCGATCGTGCGGCAGGTCCTCGCCCGCGACGGTGCGGTACGCAACGACGGACCGCACTATCCGTTGCCCTACACTGGTTCCGGATCGCTGGGGTTGGGTAAGCCGCTCAAGCCGATCACGCATCCGCTGCGGGCCGACGTGCCGATCTGGCTCGGGGCCGAGGGGCCGAAGAACGTGGCGCTGACCGCGGAGATCGCCGACGGCTGGCTCGCGATCTACTACACGCCGCGGCTGGCACCGATGTACAACGAGTGGCTCGACGAGGGATTCGCGCGTCCGGGTGCGCGCCGCAGTCGCGCCGACTTCGAGATCGCCGCGACGTGTCAGGTGGTCGTCACCGACGACCGGCAGGCCGAGATCGACAAGTACAAGCCGTTCACCGCGCTCTACGTCGGCGGGATGGGTGCGGCCGAGATGAACTTCCACGCCCAGGTGTACACCCGGATGGGCTACGGCGACGAGGTCGCCGAGATCCAGAAGTTGTTCCTGTCCGGGCGCAAGGACGAGGCGGCCGCGATCGTCCCGGACAAGATGGTCACCGACACCATGATCATCGGCAACGTCGACGAGGTCCGTGAGCAGGTGAAGGTGTGGGAGGACGCCGGCGTCACGATGCTGCTCGTGACGTGCCGCAGCGTCGAGCACATGCGTCAGCTCGCGGCGGCCGTCGGGACGGCCTGATCCGACACGGAAGGCGCCGTCGGACACGAGAGTTCGTGTCCGACGGCGCCTCGCGGTGCCGATGGGTCAGCGCGGCGCCATGCGGATCGCGCCGTCGAGGCGGATGACCTCACCGTTGAGCATCGGGTTGGAGACGATGTGCGACGCGAGCGCGCCGTACTCCGACGGGTCGCCCAGTCGGGCCGGGTGCGGCACCGACGCGCCGAGCGCCTTGGTGGCCTCCTCGGGCAGGCCGGCGAGCAGCGGGGTCGCGAACAGGCCCGGAGCGATCGTGACGACGCGGATCAGCGACGACGCGAGGTCGCGCGCGATCGGCAGCGTCATGCCGACGACGCCGCCCTTGGACGCCGAGTAGGCGGCCTGACCCATCTGGCCGTCGAACGCCGCGACGGAGGCGGTGTTGACGATGACGCCGCGCTCGCCGTCGATCGGTTCGACCTTCGAGATGCGTTCGGCGGCCAGGCGGATCACGTTGAACGTGCCGACCAGGTTGATGGTGATCACCCGCGAGAAGTCGGCGAGCGGGAACGCACCCTTCTTGCTGACGGTCTTGATCGCGTTGCCGATGCCGGCGCAGTTGACGGCCACCCGCAGTGTGCCGAGGGACTCGGCCAGATCCAGGGCCGCCGAGACCGAGGTTTCGTCGGTGACATCACCCGGTGCGAAGCGGACGCGGTCGCCCAGTTCGGCGGCGACGGCCTCGCCGTTCGACGACGGCAGGTCGAGGATGACGACGGTGGCACCGTCCGCGTGCAGGGCCTTCGCGGTGGCCAGGCCGAGGCCCGAGGCACCGCCGGTGACGATGGCGACGCTGTCCTTGACGATCATGCGCTTCCTTCCGGTTGGACAACCGCTTACTTAACGATCGCTAAGTTTGGTACCACGTGGCGTCGTGCCAGGTCAAAGTGGAGACCGGACGGCCCGGTCAGGCCGGGGACTCACCCGCGATCCGTCCGGCGATCGCCACGTACTTCGCTGCCACGGCCTCCGGGCCCAGTTCGCCCTCCGCGTGATACCAGCGCGGAATCGCCTGACACATGCCGAGAACTGCCCGTGTCGTCTCCGCGGCGTCGTCGACGTCGAACACGCCCGCAGTGACCCCGTCCCGGACGATGTCCGACACGATCGTTTCGATCCGCTTGCGGACCGTCCGGTACCGCTCGTGGTTCTCGCCCGTCAGATACCGGGCCTCACCCTCGACCGCGGCCAGTCGGGCCCGGTCCGTCATCCGCAGCACGATCGCCGCGACCACATTCGCGAGACGCTGGGCCGGGTCGTCGCCGCCGGCCTCGTTCGCGGCCCGCGCCCGATGCAACACGTCCCCGGTGGACAACTCGATCAGAGCGACGAGCAGCCCTTCCTTGTTCTCGTAGTGGTAGTACAGCGCGGGTACCGTCACGCCCACCCGTCGGGCGATCTCCCGCACCGACGAACCGTGGAACCCCTTCTCGTAGAACACATCGAGCGCCGCAGACAGGATCGGGGTCAGCTCGAGCGGCTCGAGTCGCCGCCACTCCGGCACGGGGGCCTCGTCCGCTCGTGTGCCCATCGGCTCCCTCAACTGTCGATCCTCGGTCGGTGTCCGTCGAGGATACGCACGGCGGTCGGGTGTCCCGTACACAGCTGAAGGGTCCCTTCGTGCGCTCACGGCGAACAAAGGGACCCTTCAGCTGCGGAGGTGGAGGTGGCCCGGGGCGGATACGGCGTGCGGGTCTAGGTGCCCGTGAACTTCGGCGCCCGCTTCTCGGCGAAGGAGCGGGGGCCTTCCTTGGCGTCGTTGCTCGTGAAGACGGCCATGCCGATCTCGGCTTCGACCTTGAACGCGTCCTCCTCGTGCATGCCCTCGGTGACGCGGATGGTCTTCAGGATCGCCTGGACGGCGATGGGGCCGTTGGCGGCGATGCGTTCGGCGATCTCGAGGGCCTTGTCGAGGGCGTGGCCGTCGGGGACGACGTGGCCGATCAGGCCGAGTTCCTTGGCTTCGGGGGCGGGGACGGTGCGGCCGGTGAGCAGGATCTCGGCGGCGACGGTGTAGGGGATCTGGCGCACGAGGCGGACGGCGGACCCGCCGAGCGGGAACAGTCCGAGCTTGGCCTCGGAGACACCGAAGCGGGCGCTCTCGCCGGCGACGCGGATGTCGGTGCCCTGCAGGATCTCGGTGCCGCCCGCGATGGCGGGACCCTCGACCGCGGCGATGAGCGGTTTGGTGAGGCGTCGGCCCTTGAGCAGTGCCGGAATCGTGGTGACGTCCATGCCGCCGGAGAACTTGTCGCCGGGGGAGTTGCGGTTCATCTCCTTGAGGTCCATTCCGGCGCAGAACGTTCCGCCGGCGCCGGTGAGGATCGCGACGCGGATGTCGGGATCGGCGTCGATCCGGTCCCAGGCCTCGGTCATGATCGCCATCATCTCGCCGGAGAGGGCGTTGCGGGCCTCGGGACGGTTCATCGTCACGATCAGGATGTGGCCGCGCTTCTCGACCAGGCAGTGGGGCGACCGGGGCGACTCGGTCGAAACATCCGACTTCTCGGTGGCGTCGATAGGCACTGGAAACTCCCGCAAAGTATGTGACTCGCGTCTCAGATTGGGTCTTGTCAGCGACAGTAACACGTTCTACTTTGATGGCGTGGCCATTCATATCGCAGACCTCGTAGAGCACTCGATCGACCTCAACCCGGACCGCCTCGCCCTGGTGGACGCGGACCGGGGGATCACCTACGCGCAACTGGAGGACAAGGCCAACCGCCTCGCCGACTACCTGCGCGTGCACGGCGTCGCTCCGGGTGACAAGGTGGGTATCTACAGCCGTAACACCATCGAGGCCATCGTGTCCATGGTCGCGATCTTCAAGGCGCGGGCCATCATGGTCAACGTCAACTACCGGTACGTCGAGAACGAGTTGCAGTACATCTTCGAGAACTCGGACATGGTCGCGATCGTCCACGAGCGCCGGTACTCCGACAAGGTCGCGAACGTCCTGCCGAACACCCCGCAGGTGACGACCTCGATCGTCGTCGAGGACGGATCCGATCTCGACTACTCGTCGTACGGCGGAGTCGAGTTCGAGGACGCGCTGTCGCAGGGTTCGCCCGAGCGTAACTTCGGGGAGCGCAGCCCCGACGACATCTTCATCCTCTACACCGGCGGCACCACGGGCATGCCGAAGGGCGTCATGTGGCGGCACGAGGACTGGTGGCGGGTGCTCGGCGGCGGCGTCAACTTCGTCACCGGCGAGTACGTGCAGGACGAGTGGGAGATGGCGAAGCTCGGTGCCGCACATCCCGCGATGGTGCGCTTCCCGATCCCGCCGATGATCCACGGCGGTTCGCAGTCCGCGGTGTTCCACAGTCTGTTCGGCGGTGGCACCCTCGTGATGGTGCCGGAGTTCGAGGCGCACACGGTGTGGCAGGCCATCGACCGCCACAAGATCAACCTCATCTTCATCACCGGCGACGCCATGGCGCGTCCGATGATCGATGCGCTCGTCGCGGGAAATCCGGAAACCGGTCAGCCGTACGATCTTTCGTCTCTGTATGTGATCGCCAGCAGTGCGGCACTGTTCTCGCCGTCACTCAAGGAGCAGTTCCTCGAACTGCTGCCGAACCGCCTGCTCACCGATTCGATCGGCTCGTCCGAGACCGGGTTCGGTGGCCTGGCCACCATCACCAAGGGATTCGAGCACTCCGGGGGGCCGCGGGTGAAGGTCGACTCGCAGACCACCGTCCTCGACGACGCCGGCAACCCCGTCGAACCGGGTTCCGGGACGATCGGCGTCCTCGCCCGTAGCGGCCACATCCCCGTCGGCTACTACAAGGACGAGAAGAAGACCGCCGAAACCTTCAAGGTCTTTGGCGGGATCCGCTACTCCATCCCCGGCGACTACGCCACGATCGAGGAGGACGGCACCGTCACGATGCTCGGTCGCGGGTCGGTCTCCATCAACAGCGGCGGCGAGAAGATCTACCCCGAAGAGGTCGAGGGTGCCGTCAAGACCCACCCCGACGTGTTCGACACGCTCGTCGTCGGTGTGCCGGACGAGCGCTGGGGCAACCGGGTCGTCGCCGTCGTCGCCACCCGTGACGGCGCACGTCCGAGCATGAACGACATCGTGGCGGCTGCCCGCAAGGAGATCGCCGGCTACAAGGTGCCGCGCAGTGTCTGGTTCGTCGACGAGATCAAGCGGTCGCCGGCCGGCAAGCCCGACTACAAATGGGCCAAGGCCGAAACCGAGGCACGCGACGCCGACGACCACTACACGAACGGAAACTCCTGATGCACACCGATCTTGCCGCGAAGTCCGGCATCCAGTACCCGATCTTCGCCTTCACCCCGTCCGAGCACGTGGCCGCGGCTGTCACCCGGGCCGGTGGACTCGGTGTGCTGGGCTGCGTCCGGTTCAACGATCCGGACGAGCTCGAGGCCACGCTGTCGTGGATGGACGAGAACACCGACGGCAAGCCCTACGGCGTCGACGTCGTCATGCCCGCCAAGCTGCCCACCGAGGGTGCCGCCGTCGACCTCGACAAGCTCATTCCGGCCGAGCATCGCGCGTTCGTCGACCGCACCCTCGCCGAACTCGGTGTGCCGCCGCTGTCCGACGACGTCGAGCATGCCACCGGTGTCCTCGGATGGCTGCACTCGGTGGCCCGAGCTCAGCTGGACGTCGCGTTCAAGCACCGTCCCGCGCTCATCGCCAACGCGCTCGGCTCCCCGCCGAAGGACGTCATCGACGAGGCCCACGGCCACGGTGTCCCGGTCGCGGCGCTCGCCGGTGCCGTCGGGCACGCCCGCAGCCACGTCGAGAACGGTGTCGACATCGTCATCGCCCAGGGCTACGAGGCCGGCGGCCACACCGGGGAGATCGCCTCGATGGTGCTCGTCCCCGAAATCGTCGACGCGGTCGGCGATTCCGCAGCAGTCCTGGCCGCGGGTGGTATCGGCAGCGGACGGCAGATCGCCGCTGCCCTCGCCCTCGGTGCGCAGGGTGTGTGGATGGGCTCCTACTGGCTCACCGCCGCCGAATACCGGCTCGGCAGTGCCGCCGACGGCACCTCCGCGATCCAGCGGGCCCTGCTGGCGGCCACGTCCAGCGACACCGTCCGGTCCCGGATCTACTCCGGCAAGCCGGCCCGGCTGCTCAAGACCAAGTGGACCGACGCCTGGTCGGCGCCCGGCGCCCCCGACGCCCTGCCGATGCCGCTGCAGAACCTGCTGGTCGCCGAGGCGCACCAACGCATCTCCGCGGCCGAGAACCCCGACGTGGTCGCCATGCCGGCCGGGCAGATCGTCGGACGCATGAACGAGATCCGTCCCGTCGCCGAGAGCATGGCCGACCTGGTCGCCGAGTTCGAGGCGACCGTCACCCGACTCGACGGTCTGAAGTAACCCGACCCGACCCGGCCGAATGTCACATGCGTTCAGTTGAACTGAACGCATGTGACATTCGGTCCGTCAGGCGTCGGCGGTCTGTCGTTCCAGGGCCTGTGCGAGTTCCGGTGTGAGCAGGGTGAATTCGTCGCTCCCGCGGTCGCGCAGCCACACCGGTTCGGGGCAGTGCCAACGTTCGGCACTCAGTGAGCGGGTGACGACCTTGAACGTCGCGGTGCGCGGGAACTCGGCGCACACCCGGACCAGGGTCGGCTTCTGCTTCGGTCCGAGATCGGGCTGGGCGTCGAGGAACCGGGCGAACGCCACCGGATCGAAGTCGTCGACGTCGCCGACCGGGATGACCGCCGCCATCACCCGGTCACCCACCTCCCGGTCCGGGACCGCATACACCGACACCTGGGCGAAGCCCGGATACTGCACCAGGACACGCTCGATCGGTGCGGCCCCGATGTTCTCGCCGTCGACACGCAGCCAGCCCGAACTGCGTCCCGCGAAGTAGACGAATCCGTCGGCGTCCCGGTACGCGAGATCACCGCTCCAGTACATGCCGTCACGCATCCGTTCGGCATCGGCCTCGGGATTGTTGTAGTAGCCGGTGAATCCGCCGGGCCCGGTCACGTTCACCAGTTCACCGGTGGCGTCCTCGGCGTTGACGATACGGCCGTCCGTGTCGAACTCGGCGGGGGGACATGCCTGCCCGGTCTCCGGGTGGCGCAGTTCGATCTCCGGCGGCAGGAGACCCAGTGCTCCGGCGGGTGCGTCGGGATGCGAACGGATCGAGATGCCGTTCTCGGTCGACCCGAAGCCGTCGACGACCCGAACCCCGAAGCGCCGCGCAAACTCCCGCACCGCCGGCACCGAGCCCTCGTTGCCGTACATGAGACGCAGCGGGTTGTCGGCGTCGTCGGGACGTTCGGGAGTGGACACGATGAACGACAGCGGTTTGCCGACGTAGTTGGCGTACGTGACGCCGTAGCGGCGCACGTCCGGCAGGAACCCGGACGCGGAGAACTTGCGTCGCATCGCGATCGACGTGTGACCGGCCAGCGCGACGGACCACGCGGCGATCATCGCGTTGGAGTGGAACATCGGCATCGACATGTACACGACGTCGGACTCGCCGAGACCGAAACGTTCCGCCAGCATGGTGCCCGGTGCGGTGAACTTGGCGTGCGTGCAGCGCACCGCCTTGGGATCTCCACTCGTCCCGGATGTGAAGATCAGCATGAGCAGGTCGTCGAGTCGGGCCGCCGGTTCGATCACGGGACTGTTCGCGTACGGCGCCAGCATCTCCCGCCACTGAGGTGCGTCGACGTCGATCACCCGGACCTCGGTGAGGTCGAGTCCGTCGAGCAGGTGCGCCTGCGTGGTCTCGGTGAACACGACCTGGCAGTCGGACAGGGCGATGTCCCGGGCCAGGGCATCGCCGCGCCGGGTCGTGTTGAGTCCCGCGACGACCGCGCCGGCGAACGCGGCGGCACCCACCAGCGACGAGAACTCCGGCCTGTTGTCCATGAGGATCCCGAAGTGGTGGGGGCGGTCCGCGTCGAGCAGATCGTTCAGGAACGCCGCCCGGTCGTACATTCCGTGGACGTGGTCCGTCCACGGAATGTACGTGTCCTCGAAGCGGATGCCGTGTGTGCCGATGTCACGGAGTCGGGTGAGCAGGTCCGCGATCGTGGGAGTTGCTGCTGTCATGCCCCCATCATGGCGGGTGTGACGCCCGTCATGTTCGACGGTTTCATTCTGTGGGACTTCTTGTCCCCGTGATACTTACGCCGGAGTCGCGGCGAGTTCCGCGCCGAGCTTGCGGAGTTGGTCGGTGGCCGAGCCGAGAGTGAACTCCTGCCGTTTGGCGGCGAGGAAGTAGCGGTGCGCCGGATGGTCCTCGTCGAGTCCGACACCGCCGTGGACGTGGACGAGAGTGTGCGCGACCCGGTGACCGGCGTCGGCCGCCCAGAACTTCGCGGTCTCGATCTCGCCCTCGATCGGCAGGCCCGCGTCCAGTCGGAACGCTGCCTGCCACAGGGTCAGCCGCACACCCTTGACGTCGATGTAGCCGTCGGCGAGACGCTGCGCGACGGCCTGGAAGCTGCCGATCGGGCGGTCGAACTGCACACGCTCGCGGGCGTACTCGGCGGTCATCTTCAGGGCCTGGTCGAGCACACCGTACTGGTAGGCGCTCGACCCGACCGCACCGCGATCGAGGATCCAGTCGACGACCTCGGCGCCGGTGTCCGTCGTGCCGAGGACCGCGTCGTCGCCGACATGGGCATCGGTGAACTCGACGATGCCGGCGCACCCGAAGTCCGTCGTCTGCTGGCGGATCACGGTGACCCCCGGAGTGCCCGCGGGCACCAGGAACACGACGGTGCCGGCGTCGGTGGATGCGGGCACGACGAACAGGTCCGCGATCGGGGCCGCATCGACGACGATCTTGGTGCCGTGCACCGTCCAGCCGTCGGCGGTCCGCTCGGCGCGGGTGACCGGTGCGGCGGGATCGTCGTTCAGTTCCTCCACGAGCGCGGCCGCGAGAATTTTCGTGCCGGCGCCGGCGGGTGCTGCCCATTCCGAACGCTGTGCGTCCGAGCCGAACTCGGCGATCGTGCCGGCCGCCATGACGATCGACGACAGGTACGGCACCGGTGCGACACCGCGACCCAGCTCGATCAGGATGCTGCACTGCTCGAGGATGCCGAACCCGTCGCCGCCGACGGACTCGGGCAGTGCCGCGCTGAGCACACCGGACGTCGCGAGCGCGTCCCACAGTGTGCGGTCGAACCGGTCGTCGGCCGAATCGAGTTCGCGCAGCCGTTCGTTCGTGACGAGGTCGGTGACGATACCGCCGGTCAGGCCGGCCAGATCGTGCTGGGCCTCGGTGAGGGAGAAGTCCATGTCGGGGTCCGTCCTTATCGCTTGGCCGGGGGCTGACCGAGTGCGGTCATCGCGATGATGTCGCGCTGCACCTCGTTGGTGCCGCCACCGAAGGTGAGGATGAGGGCCGAGCGGTGCATCCGCTCGATGCGTCCGCGCAGCAGGACGCCGGCCGAGTTCTGTCGGATCGTCGCCGACGGGCCGAGGATCTCCATCAGCAGCCGGTAGGCCTCCGTCGCGAACTCGGTGCCGAACACCTTGTTGGCCGACGCGGCCTCCGGGCCCGGCGCATGATCCTGGGCGGACGCGATCTCCCAGTTCATCAGCTTGAGGTATTCGGTCTTGGCGTGGACCCGCGCCAGGTTGATCTGCACCCATTCCTGGTCGATCACCCGGCGACCGTCCGCCAGCTTGGTGTTCTGCGCCCACTCGCGCACTTCCTGCAGGGCCGTCATGATCGGGCCCGCGGACGTGAGCGCCACCCGCTCGTGGTTGAGCTGGTTGGTGACGAGCTTCCAGCCGCCGTTCTCCTCGCCCACGAGCGAGGACTGCGGAACCCGCACGTCCTGGTAGTAGGTGGCACTGGTGTCCGGTCCGGCCATCGTGTGGACGGGTGTGGACGAGAAACCCTCCGCGGTGGTCGGCACGATCAGCATGCTGATGCCGCGATGCTTGCGGGCCTCCGGATCGGTGCGGCACGCCAGCCACACGTAGTCGGCGTACTGGATCAGGCTCGTCCACATCTTCTGGCCGTTGATGACGTAGTCGTCGCCGTCCTTGACCGCGGACGTGCGCAGCGACGCGAGGTCGGTGCCGGCACCCGGCTCGGAGTAGCCGATCGAGAAGTGCAGGTCACCCGCGGAGATCTTGGGCAGGAAGAACGCCTTCTGTTCGGGGGTGCCGAAATGCATGATCGTCGGTGCGACGGAATTGATCGTCAGGAACGGGACCGGTGCGCCCGCGATGGCCGCCTCGTCGGTGAAGATGAGCTGGTCCATGGCCGAGCGGGCCTGGCCGCCGAACTCCTCGGGCCAGCCGAGCGTGAGCCACCCGTCCCGGCCCATGTCGCGGACGACGTCACGGTAGACGTTGCCCTCGCCGTATTCGCCGGTGGTCGCGGCGAGCGCCTCGCGGCGTTCGGGGGTCATCAGCTTCGCGAAATAGCTGCGCAATTCCTCCCGCAACTGTTGCTGCTGCGGGGTGTAGGTGATATCCACGTGCCTTCTCCGTTCCGTCGGCGATCGTCGGCGCTGCTTCGTCGGATGCGACACGGCTGGTTCGGAAAGGGCCACGGACACGGATGATCGTGGAGAATGCTGTGACAGCGGGCTTTCCGGCACCGGCGCGGTCCGCGCGGTCGGCGCGTCGAGGATGGTTGTCCGAATCATTGCACAGCAGTGAAACGGGTTCTAGTCTAATGGCGGAATGATGTTGCATCACAGCCCGATGCAACGAGCGTCCGGCGAGTCTTCCGAACGAATGCGAAATGAGGAACTGTCATGGAGGTCAGGGTCGACAGCGACCGCTGTGAAGCCAACGGGGTGTGCGTCGGAATCGCCCCCGACATCTTCGAACTGGACGACGACGAGCAGTTGATCATCACGTCGGCCGTGGTGCCGGCGGATCGGGAGGCGGACGTGCGCTCGGCGATCGCGCAGTGCCCGCGCGCCGCGCTCACCGAGCACTGACGTACGACGGCGCCACCCTTGCGGCCAATGTAGAACACGTTCTACATTGGCCGCTGTCGTCGGCAGCCGCGGCGACGAAGTACCGACCGGTGCCCAGCCGGTCCGTCACGGGTACGGGAGTGCGCGCATGAGTGCAGACAGCAGTCGCGAGGTCAGCTTGGAGGGCAAGGTCGCCATCGTGACCGGGTCGGGAGCCGGTCTCGGCCGGGCGGAGGCCGTCGGCCTCGCTCGATCGGGGGCTGCCGTCGTCGTCAACGATCTCGCCGCGAACGACGCGGTCGAGGCGACGCTCGACGAGATCCGCACTCTCGGTGGCAAGGCCGAGTTCGTCGCCGGCGACGTCGGCGAGCGGTCCACGGCGGACGCCCTCATGGCGGCGGCGCAGGGACTCGGCGGCGTCGATATCGTCGTCAACAACGCCGGCATCTGCCGCGACCGCATGCTGTTCGGGATGTCCGACGACGAGTGGGATCTCGTCCTCAAGGTGCATCTTCGCGGCCACTTCCTGCTCTCCCGCAACGCCGCGGCGTACTGGCGGGACAAGTCCAAGGCCGACGGCGCACCCGTCTACGGCCGCCTGATCAACACGTCGTCGGAGGCCGGTCTGCTCGGCCCGGCCGGGCAGCCGAACTACGGTGCCGCCAAGGCCGGTATCACCGCGCTGACCCTGTCGGCGGCGCGCGGCCTGTCCCGGTACGGCGTCCGCGCCAACGCCATCTGCCCGCGGGCCCGGACCGCGATGACCGAATCGGTGTTCGGTGACGCTCCTGCCGGCGAGATCGATCCGCTGTCGCCCGAGCATGTCTCCGCGCTGGTGTCGTACCTGGCATCCCCGGCGGCCGACGCGGTCAACGGTCAGGTGTTCGTCGTGTACGGCCCGATGGTGGCGCTGATGGCAGCTCCCGTCGTCGAGCAGCGATTCGACGCGTCCACGTCGCAGTGGACGCCTGCGGCCCTCGCCGACGAGATGGGCGCCTACTTCGACGATCGTGATCCCGAGCGCATGTTCTCGGCCTCGGAGGCGCTGCGGAGTCTCGGCTAGTCACTCTCCCGATGTCCCGCAATCGCCCTGTGTAACGGGTGATTGCGGGGTTTTCGATACATCCGGCAACAAACCCGGCAAAGATGGCGGGTGCGCGGGGTGATTGGATGCGGATGATCGAATCCGATCCCGGGGGATGCGGCAGTGGTGGGGGACTGCCGCCGGGTAGTTCGATGTACTGGTGTCTGGAACGAGTTCCAGTTTTTCGTAGGTGTCCGTCCGTGTCGACTGTGTTGCCGGGTGGGCTGAGTGGAATTTTCAGGCCTGTAAGCAGTGTCGATGGCGGATCCGTGTGCGCGGCGAGGTTCGATTCACGCTCGACGGATATCGACCTTTGACAGGTGAACACGTTCTAGTTAATATGACCTGGGTCACAGAGCGTTTGCCCTGTTCGGACGCTCTGGGGGATGTGTCGTG
Source organism: Prescottella subtropica (assembly GCF_005434945.1). Lineage (GTDB taxonomy): Bacteria > Actinomycetota > Actinomycetes > Mycobacteriales > Mycobacteriaceae > Prescottella > Prescottella subtropica. The sequence continues at coordinate 90,177 of NZ_SKCH01000002.1, forward strand.
TCGGGCCGCACTACGCGCCGCACGCATGAGTAACGACGAGGATTGGTGAGGAGGCAACATGGTCGACCTCCTCGAGGTGCCACTGAGGGCCGCCGGCGGGTTCTTCGCGATGTCGGCGGACACGCTCAAGGCCGTCTTCTCGCGCCCGTTCCAGCGGCAGGAGTTCATCGATCAGGCGTGGTTCGTCGCGCGGGTGTCGATGGTTCCGACGATTCTCGTCGCGATCCCGTTCACCGTGCTGGTGAGCTTCACGATCAACATCCTGCTGCGCGAGATCGGTGCCGCCGACCTCAGCGGCGCGGGCGCCGCACTCGGTGCGGTGACGCAGGTCGGGCCGATCGTGACGGTGCTCATCGTCGCCGGTGCCGGTGCCACCGCGATCTGTGCGGACCTGGCGGCCCGCACGATCCGCGAGGAGATCGACGCGATGCGGGTGCTCGGCATCAATCCGCTCCACCGACTGGTCGTGCCGCGCGTACTGGCGTCCACCGCGGTCGCCCTGCTGCTCAACGGCTTGGTCTGCACCATCGGCATCCTGGGTGGCTTCCTCTTCTCTGTGTACGTCCAGGACGTCAACCCCGGATCGTTCGTCAACGGCATCACCCTGCTCACCGGGTTCGGCGAGTTGATGATCTCGATGCTCAAGGCGGGACTGTTCGGCATGATCGCCGGCCTCATGGCCGCCTACCTCGGACTCAACGTCAAGGGTGGCGCCAAGAGTGTCGGTGACGCCGTCAACCAGACCGTCGTCTTCTCGTTCATGGCGCTCTTCGTGGTCAACGTGCTCGTCACCGCCATCGGCATCAAGCTGACGTCCGGGTGAGTGACAGGGGGATGGAATAGATGGCTCTGGTCGCATCCGGGCGGTTCGTGCGCACACGACGGCGTATCGCTCGTAGCTCGCGGTCGGTGGACCGAATCGGTGAGCAGGCGCTGTTCTTCTGGCGTGCACTCATCTGGGCGCCCAAGGCGCTCGTCCACTATCGGAAGGAAACCGTCCGGCTGATCGCCGAGATCAGCATGGGCACCGGTGCGCTCGCCGTCATCGGCGGCACCGTCATCATCGTCGGCTTCCTGACCCTGTTCACCGGCGGCACGATCGCGGTGCAGGGATTCAGCTCGCTCGGCAACATCGGTGTCGAGGCACTCACCGGCTTCTTCGCGGCGTTCATCAACGTGCGCATCGCGGCACCGGTGATCGCCGGCATCGGTCTGGCCGCCACCATCGGTGCCGGCTCGACCGCGCAGCTGGGCGCGATGCGGGTCTCCGAGGAGGTCGACGCGCTCGAGTGCATGGCGATCCCGTCGATCCCGTACCTCGTGTCGACCCGCGTCATGGCCGGGATGATCGCGATCGTCCCGCTGTACTCGCTGGCGGTGATCGCGTCGTTCATCGCCAGCCGGTTCGCGACCGTCGTGATCAACGGCCAGTCCCCGGGCGTCTACGACCACTACTTCTCGACGTTCCTCAACCCGACGGACATCCTGTGGTCGTTCGTGCAGGCGATCGTGATGGGTGTCGCGGTCATGCTCATTCACACCTACTACGGCTTCACCGCGAGCGGTGGCCCGGTGGGGGTCGGTGTGGCCGTCGGCAACGCGGTCCGCGCCTCGCTCATCGCCGTCGTGACGGTGACCCTGTTGATCTCGCTGGCCATCTACGGACAGTCCGGCAACTTCAATCTTTCCGGATAGGGCGGAGGAACGATGCCCGAAGCTAGGTGGAAGACGAAACTCGCTGCGGCCGTGATGGTGTTCGGTCTGGTGGCGATCATCGTGGTGGCGTTGACGATGTTCGTCGGCGGCTTCACGAAGAGTGAACCGGTCACGGTGACGGCGTCCCGTGCCGGCCTGGTGATGGATCCCGACGCCAAGGTCAAGCTCCGTGGTGTCGAGGTCGGCCGGGTCGCGTCGATCGACGAGGTCGACGGTCAGGCCCGCATCCAGCTCGCCATGGATCCGGCGCAGATGCACCTGATTCCCGCGAACTCGGCCGTCGAGATCAAGTCGACCACTGTGTTCGGCTCCAAGTACGTCAATTTCGTGGCGCCCGCAGATCCTTCGTCGAAGACACTGCAGCCCGGATCGGTCATCGGCGCGGACAGCGTCACCGTCGAATTCAACACGCTGTTCCAGAATCTGTCGGACCTGCTGCAGCAGATCGAACCGGAGAAGCTCAACGCGACACTCGGCGCGATCTCGTCGGCGCTCAACGGGCGCGGTGACGAACTCGGTCAGTTGCTCGCCGAGACGGACACCTACCTGAAGAAGATGAATCCGACGCTGCCGCAACTGCAGCGGGATCTTGCTGCGGCGGACACGGTGACCAACACCTACGCGGACGTCACCCCCGACCTGATGACGCTGCTCGGGAACCTGACCGCGACCAGCGGCAGCATCGTCGACGAGCGGGAGAACCTGCGGATGACGCTGGAGAACGCCGTGGCACTGTCGAACACCGGCAACACGCTGCTCACCGACAACGAGACCGACCTGACGCGCTCGCTGGCCCTGCTCGAGCCCACCACGGCGCTGCTGTCCGGGTACTCGCCGTCCATCTCGTGCCTGATCGTCGGACTCAACAAGGCGCGCCCGATGGCGGAGGAGATCGAGGGCGGTGGTCAGGCCGGCTTCGCGATGAGCGCAGGCTTCCTGCCCGGCTTCGAGCCGTACACCGTCCCGAAGGATCTGCCCAAGGTCAACGCGACCGGCGGACCGAACTGCTGGGGCCTGCCGGACTTCGATCCGCGCCGTGACGGCAACGCCAAGTTCGTCGCCTCCGACACCGGCACCGTGCCGTTCGTTCCGTCGACGACGGCGTCGCTCAACGTGCCCAAGCTGTTCCAGTGGCTGTACGGCGGCGTCGCACCGTCGGAGGGGCAGAAGTGATGCGCGCGACCACAGTCAAGTTCACCGTCTTCACGACCGTCATGGTGCTGATCTTCGCGGGCCTCGCAGTCGTGTTCAGTCAGGCACGGTTCAGCAGCACCGAGGACTACCACGCCGAGTTCACCGACGCGTCCGGCCTGAAGTCGGGGGACAAGGTGCGGATCGCCGGTGTCCCGGTCGGCTCGGTGACCGGCGTCGAGGTCGGTTCCGTGAACCTCGCCCACGTCAGTTTCGATGTGGACACGAAATACTCCCTGCTGCACAGCACCCGGGCCACCGTGCGCTACGAGAACCTCGTCGGCGACCGGTACCTGGAACTGCTCGAGGGCACCGGCGCGCCGGAGACGCTGTCCTCCGGTTCCACGATCCCGCAGACACAGACGTCGCCGGCACTCGACCTGGACCTGCTGCTCGGCGGGTTCAAGCCGCTGCTGCGCGGGCTGAGCGCCGACCAGGTCAACGACCTCAGCGGTGCATTGTTGCAGGTGATGCAGGGGCAGGGCGGCACACTGGTGTCGCTGCTCGGCGGCACCAGCTCGTTCACCAACGCGCTCGCCGACCGGGACCAGCTGATCGGTGACGTCATCGTCAACCTGAACAGCACGCTGAAGACGATCGACGACAAGGGCGACCAGTTCTCGTCGACGGTCGACCAGCTGCAGCAGTTGGTGACCGGCCTGGCACGGGACCGGGATCCGATCGGCGCGGCGATCCCCAAGATCGCCACCGCGACCGACGATCTGGCGGGGCTGCTGCAGGGCGCCCGTCCGGACCTGCAGGCGACCATCGCCAACGCGAACCAGCTGGCCGGGAACCTGCAGGACGGTCAGGACGACGTCAACTGGGTGCTCGAACGTCTCCCGGAGGCGTACCGGAAGCTCATCCGCGTGGGTACCTACGGCGCGTTCTTCCAGTTCTACACATGTGAGGTCGCGTTCAAGTTCTCCGGACCGGACGGTCAGGAACTGCGCGTCGACCTGCCGACGACACCGCTGCAGACCACGGGGAGGTGCGCGATCAAATGAGTAAGCGTGAACGAAATCCTGTGCGGATCGGCATCATCGGTGTCGCCGTCTCGGCCTGCCTGGTACTCGCGGGCCTGCAGTACGACCGGCTGCCGTTCCTGTTCGGCGGAGTCCGCTACGACGCCCTGTTCGAGGACGCGGGCGGTCTGATGGCGGGCGACTTCGTCACCGTCGCCGGCGTCAACGTCGGCAAGGTCGAGACCATCGCCCTCGACGGCACCGATGTGCGGGTGACGTTCTCGATGGAGGAGGGCATCCGACTCGGCGCCGACACCGGCGCCGACATCAAGACCAACACGATCCTCGGCCGCAAGTCGCTGCAGGTCACGCCGGAAGGGTTCGACGTGCTCGCGGTCGGCGGCACGATCCCGTTGGAGCGCACCAACTCTCCGTACTCGCTCAACGATGCGCTCGGGGATCTGTCGTCGACCGTCAACGACCTCGACACCGGTCGGCTCAGCGACTCCCTCGACGCGGTGTCCGAGTCGCTGACCGACACCCCGCCGGAACTGCGGACCGCGCTCGACGGCGTCAGCCGCCTGTCCGAGAGCATCAACTCCCGCGACGAGTCGTTGAAGGATCTGCTCGCCCGTGCCGAGAGCGTGACCGGGATCCTCGCGGACCGCAGTGACCAGATCAACGCGCTCATGGTCGACGGCAACCAGTTGCTCGGGGAACTCGACCGGCGCCGCAACGCGATCAGCGAACTGATCACGAACATTTCGGCGGTGTCGCGGCAGCTCACCGGCCTGGTGCAGGACAACGAGCAGCAGATGAAGCCGACCCTCGACAAGTTGAATTCGGTCGTGGCGAACCTGCAGGACAACAAGGACAACATCAGCCGGGCGCTCGACGGGCTCGGCCCGTACGCGCGGTCGCTGGGCGAGGCCGTCAGCAGCGGCCCGTTCTTCATGGCGTACGTCGCGAACTTCAGCGTCAGCGCCATGACCCAGACCCTGGTCGACCAGTTGGTGTGGCCGGAACACGTCCCCGAGGACCTGAAGCAGTTCCCGCCGCTGACCACCGAGCTCAAGGATCCGAACCGATGAGCGGCGCACAGAAGCAGTCCCGTATCCCGAAGAAGTGGCTGACGATCGGCGGTGCGACCGTCGTCGTCCTCGCTGTGCTCGTCGCTGCGGTGGTCTACCTGTTCCCGGGTCTCGGCAAGACGACCGTCACGGCACAGTTCCCGTCGACGACGGGCCTGTACGCCGGTGACGACGTCCGCGTGCTGGGTGTGCGGGTCGGCTCGATCGAGAGCATCGATCCGAACGGCACCGGCGCGACGGTCGTCATGAACGTCGATCGCTCCGTGGACATTCCGTCCGACGCGAAGGCCGTGATCGTGGCCCCGAACCTGGTCTCGGCCCGGTTCGTGCAGCTGACCCCCGTGTTCACGGGCGGCACGGCGATGGCCGACGGTGCCGAGATTCCGCTCGAGCGCACCGCGGTTCCGGTCGAGTGGGACGAGATCAAGACCGAGCTGACGAAACTGTCCGAGGCGCTCGGCCCGCAGAGCGGCGCCGACCAGGGATCGCTCGGCACGTTCATCGACACGGTCGGCGACAACCTCGACGGCAACGGCGATGCGCTGCGCCGCACCCTGCGGGAGCTGTCCGACACGATGAAGACGATGTCCGACGGCCGCACCGACCTGTTCGGCACCATCCGCAACCTGCAGACGTTCGTCACGACACTGTCGGCGAGCAACGAGCAGATCGTGCAGTTCGGCGGCCGGCTGCGTTCGGTGTCGTCGCTGCTCGCGGACACCAGCGACGAACTCGGTACGGCGCTGCAGGATCTCGACGTCGCGATCGGTGACGTCAACCGGTTCGTCACCGACAACCGGTCCTCGCTGAACGAGCAGGTCGGCCGGCTCGCCGACGCGACCGCCGTGCTGGTCGAGAAGCGGCCCGAACTCGAACTGGTGCTGCACGTGGCCCCGACCGCGCTGGCGAACTTCAACAACATCTACAGCCCCCGTCAGGGCTCGCTCAACGGTGTGCTCGCGGCCAGCAACGCACGGAACCCGATGACGATGGTGTGCGGTCTGATCGCGGGCCTCGAGAACAACGACTCGGATCGTTCGGCGGACCTGTGCGCGCAGTACCTGGCGCCGGTCCTCAACTCGATCACCACCAACTACCCGGGCATCATGTCGAACCCGGCGGTCTCGCAGGCCGCCCGACCCGACCAGATCGAGTTCAGCCCGCCGAGCCTCGCCTCGCAGGTGCCCGCCCGCTCCGCTCCGACGACCGTGTCGGGCCCGCTCGCTGCCATGCCGACGATCGCGGTGCCCAAGGATCTCGGCGCCCTGCTCACCCCGGGAGGTGGACGATGACCGAACGTCGCAGGCGCACCCGTGTGGTGGCGACGTCCGCCGTCGCACTGTCGCTGACCCTGACCGTCACCGGCTGTGAATGGAACGGACTGAACTCGGTGCCGCTGCCCGGCACGCAGGGCGGCGGGGACGGCTCGTACTCGGTGCAGATCCAGATGCCGAACGTGACGACCATGTCGCAGAATTCGCCGGTGAAGGTGAACGACGTGACGGTCGGCGCGGTCACCGGTATCGAGGTGCAGGACTGGCACGCGCTGGTGACGGTGTCGTTGAACGAGGGGGTGACACTCCCGGCGAACGCCACCGCGAAGATCGGGCAGACGAGCCTGCTCGGGTCGCAGCATCTGGAACTGTCGGCACCGACCGGTGTCGCGCCGCAGGGCACCCTGCAGGACGGCGACGTGATTCCACTCGACCGGGCGGGTGCGTTCCCGACCACCGAGCAGACGTTGTCGTCACTGTCGGTGGTACTTAACGGTGGTGGGCTCGCGCAGATCAACGACATCACCCGCGAGCTCAACGCAGCCCTGGGTGGCCGCGAGGATTCGGTGCGTGACCTGCTGCCGCAGCTCGACCAGCTCGTGGGCAGCCTGGACGCGCAGCGCGGTGAGATCATCTCCGCGATGGAGGGAATCGACCGGCTCGCCGGGACCGTCAACAAGCAGACCGACACCCTCACCCACGCGCTGGACGCGATCCCGCCGGCGCTCGAGGTGCTGGTGGGTCAGCGGCAGAACCTGACGAATGCGCTCGTCGCACTCGGTAATTTCAGCGACACCGCCACCCGCGTGATCGACGAGAGCGGCGACGATCTGAAGGGCAACCTGGCGAACCTGGCACCGCTGCTCCAGCAGCTCGCCGGCACCGGTCACAACCTGACCGAGGTGCTGTCACTGATGCTGACGTTCCCGTTCACGATGAAGAACCTGGATCAGGTCTTCCAGGGCGACTACGCGAACCTGAACATGATGATCGACCTGACGAACCAGCGTTTGAACGACAACTTCATGTCCGACACCGGCCTGGGGGCGACGCTCGGCGGCGTCGAGGGTGCACTGGGACGTATCGCCGGCACTGCCGGCCAGGCCGCCGATCCGCTGAAGATCCCGAACCCGAAGAAACCCGACCTGATCCAGGCGGAACCGAAGCCCGCACCGAAACCCGAACAGAACAATGGGATTCCGCTGCTGCAGATTCCCGGCCTTCCGCAACTAGGAGTGCCGACGCCATGATGCTTACGAGGTTCGTCCGAATCCAGTTGGTGATCTTCTCGATCCTGACGGTGATCGGGTTGGTCGTGATGGCCACGCAGTACGTGCGCCTGCCCGCGCTGTTCGGGATCGGGCAGAACCGGGTGACGGTGGAGTTGCCGTCGACCGGTGGCCTGTACACCAACGCCAACGTCGCGTTCCGCGGCACCAATGTCGGCAAGGTCGACGACGTGGTGCTCACCGACAACGGTGTCGCCGCGACGCTGTCGATCAGCGACAGTTTCGACATCCCCGCCGATCTCGACGCCGCGGTCAAGAGTGTCTCGGCGATCGGTGAGCAGTACGTGGATCTGATTCCGCGTACCGACTCGTCGCCGTACCTCGCGAACGGCGACGTGATCCCCGTCGATCGCACCAGTGTTCCGCAGGACGTCGGCGCGATGCTCGATCAGGCGGATGCTCTCGTGCAGAGTGTCTCGAACACCAAGCTGCGCATGGTCGTCGACGAGTCGTTCAAGGCGTTCAACGGTGCCGGCCCGGATCTGCAGCGGCTCATCGACTCCGCGCGTCTGTTCGTGCAGGAGGCCAACGCCAACTCGGATGCCACCACGACCCTCATCGAGCAGGCCGAGGGTCTGCTCGACACCCAGGTGGTCACGAGCGATGCGATCCGGGCGTGGACGAAGAACCTGGTGACGTTCTCGAACCAGTTGCGCGCCAGCGATCCTCAGATCCGCAGCATCCTGGCGAAGACCCCGGACGCGGCGGCGCAGGCGAACGGGCTGTTCCAGGATCTGCAGCCGACGCTGCCACTGCTGCTCGCCAACCTGGTGAGCGTCGGTGAGGTCACCACGATCTACCACAAGAGCCTCGAACAGGTGCTGGTGATCTACCCGCCGCTGACGTCCGCGCTCCTGACTGCCGCCATGAAGGGGCCCATCGACGACGGTGCGATCGTGAACTTCGGTCTCGAACTGAACGATCCGCCGCCGTGCACCACCGGCTTCCTGCCCGGCAACGAGTGGCGGGCCCCGAACGAGGCGTCCATTCCGGACACCCCGTCGGACCTGTTCTGCAAGTTGGCCCCGAACGACCCGGTCGCCGTGCGCGGCGCCCGCAACTACCCGTGCATGGAGTTCCCGGGCCGGCGGGCCGCGTCGCCCGAGGAGTGCCGCAGCGCCGCCGGATACGTTCCGGAGGGCAACAACCCGCCCAGTGGGCCACCTCAGGATCCGTCTGTACCCTCGTACACGACGGTGCCGGCGAGCACCGGGGGAAGCGTGAATGTGCCTGCCACAGCACGCCCCTACGACCCGACGACGGGCAAGTTCACGGGCCCGGACGGCCTGCTGTACTCGCAGCCCGGGCTGGCGTCGGGAGGCACACCCAGAGAGGACACGACGTGGCAGACGATGATGACACGTCAGCAGGGCTGACGGTCGACGAGAGCGCACGTCCGGCACGTCGGCGAGCGAGTCGCGGTGCCGGACCGGCGAACGGGGCCGGACCGGCGGCAGCGACGGTGACGATGGAGAAGACGTCCGGTGCCGGTGTGGCGAGCATCGACCCGGTTGTCGCGGCGGCAGCGGCGGATTCGCCGGAGACCCCGGTCGTCGAGCCGGCAGTCCGGCGCCGCCCGACCGGTCGTTCGTTCGTCACGATCGTGGGTGCGGTGCTCGTGCTCGCGCTCCTCGTGACCGGCGGATGGCTGTTGTTCGAGAAGAAGGCCGCACACGACCGCGACGTGCAGCGGGGTGCGTTCGAGCAGACGGCCCGCCAGACGGTGCTCAACCTGACGACGATCAAGCCGGACACTGCGAAGGACGACGTCGAACGCATCCTGTCCGGGGCGAGCGGCGACTTCAAGGCCGAGTTCGACGGCCGCGTCGACCCGTTCGTCGGCATCGTCCAGGAGGCGGGTGTGACGACCGTCGGTCATATCGTCGAGTCCGGGATCGAGAGCACCGACGGTGACACCGCACGGGTACTCGTCGCGGCCCGCGCCGACGTCAGCACCCCCGACGGAACCCAGAACGGTCCCCGTGACTTCCGGTTGCGGGTGACGGTCACCGGTGACGGGGATTCGATGTCGGCATCGAAGGTGGAGTTCGTACCGTGAACGATCGACAGACCATGACAGATCAGCAGCAGGACGAGCAGCAGGACGATCGGCAGCCGAGTGGCGGATCCGGCACCCGCGGGCTCGCGGTGGTCGCCGGTGTCCTGGTCGCGGCACTCGTCGTCGGTGTCGGCTGGCTCGGTTGGGGGTACCTGCAGGACCGGGCCACCGAGCAGGCGCGTGTCGACTCGGTTGCGGCGGCGTCCGCGCAGGCCGAAGCGATGCTGTCGTACGACCACACCGAGGTGGACCAGCAGTTGGCGGCCGCCGCCGACGGGCTGACCGGCGATTTCAAGGCAGAGTACGAGAAGCTGGTGCAGGAGACGATCGTGCCGGGCGCGAAGGAGAAGAAGATCACCGTGCAGGCCACGGTGCAGGCCGGTGCCGTCGTGTCCGTGACGCCGGACGACGCGGTGGTGCTGTTGTTCGTCAACCAGATCACCACCAGCGAGGAGATGCCGGACGCCGCCACCACGGGCAGCCGGGTGCGGATGGAGATGCACAAGGACGGCGACCGCTGGCTCACCGGGCGGCTGTCGCCGGTGTAGCCGCCGTCCACGGACGAACGCCGACGGGCTCCCGCGCGATGCGGGAGCCCGTCGGCGTATCTGCGGCGGAAGCCGTTCTGCGTCAGTCCTGTTCGATGTACTCGTCGTCTGCGGGTAGCAGCGCCGATCCGGCGATCCCCTGCTGTCCGAGAGCGTCGAGGAAGGACCGGGCCCAGCGGTCGACGTCGTGCGCGAGCACCTGCCGGCGTAGGGCGCGCATGTGGCGTCGGCCGTCCTCCCGGTTCTGGTACAGCGCGGCCTCCATCTTGTCCTTGACGTCCTCGAGATCGTGCGGGTTGCACAGGAACGCTTGACGGAGTTCGGCTGAAGCGCCGGTGAATTCGCTCAGCAGCAGGGCGCCACCGAGGTCGCTGCGGGAGGCCACGTACTCCTTGGCGACGAGGTTCATGCCGTCGCGCAGCGGGGTCACGAGCATGACGTCGGAGGCCGCGAAGAACGCGATCAACTCGTCCCGGCCGATGGGTCGGTGGATGTAGTGCACGACGGGACGGCCCACCTCGGCGTACTCGCCGTTGATGCGGCTGACGGTCTGCTCGATGGCGCCGCGCATCTGCACGTAGCTCTCGACGCGTTCGCGGCTCGGGGTGGCGAGCTGGACCATGACCGTCTCGGCCGGGTCGACGCGTCCCTCCTCGAGGAGTTCGTAGAGGGCGTCGAGGCGGACGTCGATGCCCTTGGTGTAGTCGAGGCGGTCGACGCCCAGCATGACATGCTTCGGGTTGCCGAGTTCCTTGCGAATCTGTTTGGCGCGGTCCTTGATCGACTTGCGGCGGGACATCTCGTCGAGCTGCCCGGAGTCGATGGAGATGGGGAACGCGCCCACCCGGACGGTGCGGAACCCGACCTGGACGACACCGAGTTTGGAGCGGACACCGACGGTGCCGCGGGAGGTCTGCTGGCCGGCGAGGCGGCGGGCGAGGAACATGAAGTTCTGGGCACCGCCGGGCAGGTGGAAGCCGATGAGGTCGGCGCCGAGCAGGCCCTCGACGATCTCGCGTCGCCACGGCATCTGCATGAACAACTCGACCGGCGGGAACGGGATGTGCAGGAAGAACCCGATCGTGAGATCGGGGCGGAGCATCCGCAGCATCTTCGGCACCAGCTGCAACTGGTAGTCCTGGATCCAGACGGTGGCGCCCTGTGCAGCGGCCTTCGAGGTGGCCTCGGCGAACCGGCGGTTCACCTCGACGTACGCGTTCCACCATTCGCGCCGGTACTCCGGTTTGACGATGACGTCGTGGTACAGCGGCCACAGGGTGGCGTTGGAGAAGCCCTCGTAGTAGTCGGCGACTTCCCGCTCGCTCAGCGGCACCGGGTAGAGGTCGAGGCCGTCCTCGACGATCGGGTCGAGGTCGACGTCGGGAACGCCGGGCCACCCCACCCAGGCGCCCCTGTTGTTGCGCAGGATCGGTTCGAGTGCGGTGACGAGCCCGCCGGGACTGCGCTTCCAGCGGGTCGTACCGTCGGGCAGTTTCTCGAGATCGACGGGCAGCCGGTTGGCGACGACGACGAACCGCGAACCGGCATCCCCTGCGTTCTCGGAGTCGGTGTGCTCACCGGATTCCGTGACGGCGGATTCCCCCGGACGTTGTGATGACTCCGAGGGCGCGGTCACGGATTCCTGCTCTTCTCTCTGTCGAACCGATACGGGTGAGGTCGGACGAACTAGGCGACCGGGTCGATGCCCAGCATCGCGAGCAGCATGCGGCACTCGTCGGCGTCGGTGGCGTACGCAGCGACGACGCGCTGTGCCTGCCGGGCCGTCTCGTCGGCTACGGGCTCGAGTTCCTCGTCCGCGATATCGTTCTCGGCGGTCGTCTTCGCGGCCATCATGTTCCTTCCGGGCTTGCTGCGGTTTATCCGCAGGTAGTTCCTGACTGCGACTCTATGAGAACCGCCCCGGTCGGCGCCACTCACACCGGGGTCGAGGCGGGACAGCACGGAAGAAGACCGGGCAGTCTGCGTCGGGTGGCGTGGGACGGGCCGGATCGTCCCGGCGCTCCTGTCTGTTCCGCAGATCCACGTCGAGCGTGACGCCGGCACCCGTCGCCGGGGTGACCGGGACCGCGCACAGGGCGGCCGCTCGAACGAACGCGGTACGGGTCGGAGTCATGGGTCTTCGCAGGTGGTGAAGGCTGCGAACGGTGCCGTGCCGCACGCGGATTCGTCTGGCAGGGTAGTGGCTGTGCGGCGGTGGCAGTGTCGGATGCACCGAGACGGGCGGCTCCTGCGGGGAAGTTCACCCGGTCTTCACCCCGACGCCCGCCGGAGAGTGCCTGCTGCTCGTCCGCGCTCCCTAGCTTCATTGGCCCAGACCAATTTCGGGAACGGTCTGGAATCCCAGGGAGACAAGGACTGCTCGTGAAACGTAAGACACTGGTGATCGCCGCCGTGGCCGCTGCACTCGTCGCTCCGGGGGTGGCGCACGCAGCCCCGGGTCTGGGCAGCGCGGGAAGCCTGGGCGCCGCGTGGGGCAGCTCCGGGGACAACGGCGGTGGGGACGGTGGCGGCGACACCGACAACGGTGCCGCGCCGGCGACCCCGGCGGTGAGCGTCCCCGGTGGCCGCTACGAGCATCCCGTGGATCTGACGTTCGACGTCGAGCGCGGCGCGACGGCCCGGTACACCCTCGACGGCAGCACCCCGACCGTGAGCAGTCCTGCGTTCGATCCGCGGCGTCCGGTCCGCATCGACCGTGACACCAACGTCACCGTCGCCGCGTTCCGGGGTGAGCGGCAGAGCGTGCCGGTATCGGTCGGCTACCTGATCAAGACGGCCGAGAAGCCGATCGCGCAACTTGTCGTCATGTCGGACGTGCACATCGGCGGGTACGAGTCGAACATCCGGAAGTACGAGAGCTTCTTCGACACGATCGGCTCGATCTTCCCGAAGCCCGATGCGATCCTGTCCAACGGCGACATGATCAACGACAACGGCGACGGCAAGGGGCCGGACCACAAGATCGTCGCGCAGGTGTTCCAGGAACAGTTGGCGCGCAAGGGCATGACGGACACTCAGGTGCTCATGTCGTTCGGCAACCACGACGCGAAACTGGCCGACGTCCGAGCCGGCTACCCGCAGGCGTGGTTCCCGGATTCCGGTGGCGGCTACTACGAGTCGGAGGTCAGTGGTGTACACGTCTTCACTGTCAACACCGAGACGTACAACGGGGACACCGCGCAGCGCGACTGGCTGAAGGGCCGGCTCGCGGAACTCGCCGCCGCGAACGTCGGGGCGCCGATCCTCGTGCAGGGCCACCGCCCGACGGTGGGCACCACGATGGACGGACAGCAGGCGTCGAATCCGCGGCTGGCCGAGGACCTGAAGGCGTTCCCGCAGGCGATCTACTTCTCCGGGCACTCGCACCTGAACAACTTCGACGACCGGGCGATCCACCAGAAGGACTTCACCTCCGTCAACGACGGCTCGATGTCGTACATCGAGTTCGACAAGGGCTTCCAGATGGTCACCGAGACCGGGCTGGCGAACCGGTTCGAGGCGCCCACCGCGCAGGCCCTGTTCGTCGAGGTGTACGCCGGCCGCACCGAGATCAGCCGGGTCAACATGGCCGCCGACCGGCACGACATCTACACGGGCGGACAGTGGTCGGCGAGCTGGCAGCCGCCGTACTCGAGCGCCGGCACCCTGAGCGGGCCGAGCTGGACGGTGACCCTCGACGGCGCCACGAGCCGGGAGATCAAGGACAACTTCCGGTACACGGCGGCGGCGCGGAACACGGTGGCCCCCGAATTCGCCTCCCCGACACCGCTGTCGACGGTGACCGGGCTGGACGGCGCGCTGTCGCTGCGGATCGCGCAGGCCCGGGACGACCAGATGGTGTACCACTACCGTGTCGAGATCGCCGACACGGCGACCGGCGCGAAGGTCGTCTCGTCGAAGGTGCTGTCGGACTTCGCGTTCGTGCCGCGCCCCGACCACCTCGACGTCCCGATGCCCGACGCAGCGACCGGCGAGTACGAGGCGAAGGTCGTCGCCGTCGACGCGTACGGCAACGCCTCACCCGAGGCGACGCTGACGTTCACGCGCTGATACCACGGCCGGCGTCCCGGCACAAGGGTCGCGCGGCGGATTTTCGTCGCGCGACCTCCGGCCTCCGGGTGGACGCCGACCGTGCCGGTTCCGCGAAGACTCGAACACGACCGACCGTCGTCGAATCGTGCGAGGAACATCGTGAACACCCAGTCTCGACCCCGGCTGCCCCGGACCCACCTCTCGCGGCGCACCTTCCTGCTCGGGCTGGTCGCCGCCCCGATCACACTGGCAGCGGGATGCGCTACGGGACAACCGAATACGGTGCCGACCGCAGCAATGTCCGGCACGCCGGGGCGTCGGCCCCTGCCGGTCCCGCCGCTCGCGGAGTCGACCGTCGACGCGTCCGGGGTCCGGCACTTCACGCTCACCGCGGCCGCCGGGACCACCGAGATGCTGCGCGGCACTCGCACCCCGACGTGGGGTTTCAACGGGTCGGTGCTGGGGCCGACGATCCGGGCCCGCCGCGGCGAGACGGTCGCCTTCACCATCGACAACGCGCTCCCGGAGATCACCACCGTGCACTGGCACGGCGTCCACGTCCCGGCCCGTTTCGACGGCGGCCCGCACCAGAACATCGAACCGGGTGGCCGCTGGGAGCCGTCGTGGACGGTGAACCAGCCCGCCGCGACCCTCTGGTACCACCCGCATCCGCACGGCTCCACGGAGAAGCACGCGTACCGCGGGCTGGCCGGGATGTTCCTGGTCGACGACGACGAGTCCGCTGCGTCGAACCTGCCCCGCACCTACGGTGTCGACGACGTCCCGCTCGTCGTGCAGGACCGCCGGTTCACCACCGACGGCACCCTCGACGAATCCGATCCCACCGATGTGGGACTGCTCGGCGACACGATCGTCACCAACGGTATCGCCGACGCCTACCTGCCGGTGCGCACCGAGTTGGTGCGACTGCGGATCCTCAACGGTTCCGGCGGCCGCATGTACAACCTCGGATTCGACGGCGGCGAGGAGTTCACGATGATCGCGAGCGACGGCGGCCTGCTCGCCGAGCCGGCCCGGACGACCCGCATCGCGCTCAGCCCGGGCGAACGGGCCGAGATCGTCGTCGCGGTCCGCCCTGGAAAGTCGATGATGTTGCGGGCCTTCCCGTTCGACGACCTGGCCGGGGTCGCCCGTGGCGAGGCCGCGCAGTACGGGCTCACCGACTCCTTCGACGTCCTCGAGTTGCGGCCCGGCGCCCGCCTCGAGCGGTCCGAGGCCCTACCGGCCGTCCTCGCGACGCTGCCGCGGCCGGACGTGTCGGACGTCGTCGCCCGCCGCGACTTCGAACTGCAGTGGTTCATGATCAACGGCGAGCGGATGGACATGAACCGTATCGACTTCACGCCCACCGTCGACACCACCGAGGTGTGGACGGTCCGCAACGCCGACAACTGGCCGCACAACTTCCACGTCCACGACACCCAGTTCCGGATTCTCGACATCGACGGGGCGGCACCGCCACCGGTGCTGGCAGGCTGGAAGGACACCGTCTACGTCGCGCCCGGCTCCGAGGTCCGACTGGTGCTGCGCTTCACCGAGTACACCGATCCGACGTACCCGTACATGTACCACTGCCATCTGATGCTGCACGAGGACCAGGGCATGATGGGCCAGTTCCTGGTGCTCGCGCCGGGGCAGGAACCCGCGCCGATGACGATGGACATGCCGGGAATGGACATGCCGATGTCCTCGTCACCGATGTCGGGTGCGGGCCACGGTGGTGGCGGCCACGGCGGTCACTGACGTCCGCGCCGGAAGGCGTACACCGCCAACCGCACCCGGTTGTCGCACCCGGTCTTGTCCATGAGGTTCGCGACATGGGACTTGACAGTCGACACCCCGAGGTGCAGGCGGTCGGCGATCTCCTGATTGCCCAGACCGTCCCCGACCAGGGCGAGCACCTCGACCTCGCGGGGCGTCAATTCCGGTGCGGCATAGGATGGTTCGGTGGTCGGTGGGGCGCCGGGGTCGGCGGCCCGATCGACGAGACGGCGCAGGACGTCGGGGGAGAACGGCAGGTCGCCGGCGGCGACGCGGCGGATCGCGTCGAGCAGGTCGGTCGGGGCGGTGTCCTTGACGAGGAACCCGTCGGCTCCGGCCGCGAGCGCGGGGAACAGATGCTCGTCGTCGTCGAATGTGGTGAGCACCAGCACCTTCGACGCGGACCTCGCGCCCCGGAGTCGGCGGGTGGCCTCGATACCGTCCATGCCGGGCATCCGCAGGTCCATGAGGATCACGTCCGGGGACAACTCGGCGGCCAGCCGGATCGCGTCGACACCGCTGCCGCCCTCGCCGAGAACCTCGATGTCGTCGGTGGATTCGCACAGCATGCGCAGGCCGGCCCGCACCAGCCGCTGGTCGTCGACGACGATCACTCGGATCATCCCTGCTCCTCCGTGTCCGTTTCGGCGGGCAGCCACGCGTCCACCCGCCAGTCTCCGTCGGCGGTGACGTCGAGCCGGCCACCGGCGAGCGTCACCCGCTCGGCCATCCCGATCAGGCCGTGCCCCTCTATGTTCGGTTCCGCACCGGCCGGTCGCCGGTTGGTGACGCGCACCGCGACACCGCCGTCGCGCCGGGTCACCGCCACCGTCACCGCCCCGTCCGGGTCGGCGTGTTTCATGGTGTTGGTCAGCGACTCCTGCACCACCCGCAGCAGGGTGAGCCGGCCGATCGCGTCGAGTCGGCCGAGGTCCGGATCGACCCGGACGTCGACGGTGAACCCGGCCGCGCGGGTGCGGTCGACGGCGGCGGCGATCTCGTCCGGTACCGCACCGGCCTCGACGAGCGCGACCTCACCCAACGCGGGATCCCGCAGCGCCACCAGCAGCCGCCGGATGTCCGACAGCGCCCCCGACGCGGTGGCGTGGACGTCGTCGAACACACTGCGGACCCGCGGGTCGGCCTCCGCCACCACGTGCCGGGCGACGCCGATCCGAAGCACGATCGACGCCATGTGGTGCGCCACCAGATCGTGGAGTTCCCGGGCCAGTGCGCTGCGCTCGTCGGCGCGGGCGCGCGCCGCCTCACCCGCCCGGCGGGACTCGGCCTCCGCGGCCCGCGCCGCATAGGTGGCGGCGAGGTCACGTTGCGCCCGCAGATAGAGGCCGAGCAGCAGGGGCAGTCCGACGACCGCGAGCGTCTCGACGGCGGTCGCCGGACGCCAGAACGTCGCATAGGTTTCGGAGGCGAGCCCGAGGAGCACCGAACCCGTCCAACCTGCTGTCGCCACGATCACCGGTGCGGCGCGACGGGACCGCATCGCCACCTCGCCCACCCCGATCGCACCGAGATAGGGGACCAGACCGGCCAGACCCCACGCATGCTCGGTGAACATCACCGCCGCGAGCGCGGACAGCACGAGCGAGACCGGCAGCGGGCGTCGACCCCCGACCAGGAACGTCGCTGCGGCCGCGAATGCGGTCACCCAGTACCAGCCGGGCACCCGGTACTCGCCGGGGAAGGTCCCTGCGAGCAGCAGCAGCGGTACCAGGAGCAGCGGAAGAAAACGGGCCCACGACAGAAGGGAGTGACGCCGGGTCGACGAGGGCATGGGTCAAGAGTAGGCGGCAGGCCGCGTCACCAGCGGAGCTGTACCAGCCGGACGGTAAAGTTTGTGCGATGAACAAGTGGTTGCTGTTGTCCGCGGCGATCGGACTCGAGGTCGCGGCGACGCTGTCGCTGCGGGCGGCACTCGACCACACCGGTTGGTACGCGGTCGTGGTCGTCGGCTACCTGGGGGCGTTCACCGCACTGTCGTTCGCGTTGCGGTCGGGCATGGGGATCGGCGTGGCCTACGGCATCTGGGGAGCGACCGGGGTCGCGCTCACCGCAGTCCTCGCGACCGTGCTGTTCGGCGACCCCCTCACCGCACTCATGGGGGTGGGTATCGCGCTCGTCATCGCGGGCGTCCTGTGCGTCGAGCTCGGATCCTCGTCGGCACACGACGATGCGACCGGCGATGATTCGGCCGAGGGCCGGGAGGTCGCCGCATGATGTGGCTCTTCCTGATCGGCGCGATCCTCACCGAGGTCGTCGGCACCCTCGCGCTGCGCACGGCCGTGCACACCGGGCGCACCACCTGGTACGGCGTCACCGCCGCCGGATACCTCGCCGCGTTCACCCTCCTCAGCCTCGCCCTCGACCGCGGCATGACGATCGGCGTCGCCTACGGAATCTGGTCGGCCGCCGGTGTCGCGATCATCGCGCTCGCGTCGCGCGTCCTGTTCCGCGAACCCCTCACCCGCGTGATGATGATCGGGATCGGCCTCATCGTCGCCGGGGTGCTGTGCATCGAACTCGGCGCGATGCACGGGTAGCGAAACGCGGCCGGAACCACTGACCGGATCGGGCCGGTCTGCACGGTACGGTGACGTCATGCCCATCGCGACCGTCAACGGAATCCCTCTGAACTACCAGGTCAAGGGTGAGGGCGACCTCGTCGTGCTGATCATGGGCACCGGGAGTCCCGGCCGGGTGTGGGACCTGCATCAGGTTCCGGCGTTGGTGGCGGCAGGCTACCGGGTGTGCACCTTCGACAACCGCGGTATCGCCCCGTCCGGGGAGAGCGTCGGCGGGATCACGATCGAGGCGATGGTGGCGGACACGGCGGGCCTGATCGAACTGCTCGGTGGTCCCGCGTATGTGGTGGGGACGTCGATGGGGGCGCAGGTGGCGCAGGAGTTGGCGCTCGCCCGCCCGGATCTGGTGCGCAAGGCCGTCTTCCTGGCCGGTCATGCCCGGATGGACCAGTTCCAGCGCACTCTCAACGAGGGGGAGCGGGCGCTCGAGGATTCCGGTGTGACGTTGCCGGCGAAGTACCGGGCCGCGGTCACCGCGGTGATGAATCTGTCGCCGGCCACGCTGGCCGACCAGCATGCGGCCCGCGACTGGCTCGACGTGTTCGAGTTCTCTACCGGCAAGACGTCCGCGGGGGTGCGGGCGCAGTTGGCGATGGACCGGGACTTCGACCGGGCCCACGCCTACCGGGGTATCACCCGGCCGTGCCTGTCCGTCGGATTCGCCGACGACCGGATGATTCCCGCGTACCTGTCCCAGGAGGTTGCCGACGCGATCCCGGGCGCGGACTACCAGGAGATCCCCGACGCCGGACATTACGGTTACCTCGAACGTCCCGAGGCCGTGAACAAGGTCGTGCTGGACTTCCTCGCCGGCTGACGAGCGTATGCGTACCACGAGGGACGACCGAGACCACGCGCCGACCGTGCGTACCTCCGACGAGTCGGTCGTGGCGTTGCCGGTCACCGCGGCGCAGGCCACGGTTCTCACGACCCGGCCGGTTGCGGCACCCGCCGCCGTCACCACCCGTGCCCTCGTCGTCGAGATCGCCGGGCCGGTCGATCCGGATCGACTGGCCGACGCGATCCGGCGGACCGTGCTCCGCACGGAGGCACTGCACGTGCGACTGCGGGCCGGCGCCGACGGCACGTGGCGTCAGGTTCCGGTGTCCCGGGACGCGATGACCACGTGGCGGCCCGCGGTGGTCGATGTGCGCGGCGCCGACGACCCGGATGCGGCGGCGCAGCGGTGGACGGACGACGACCGGGCCGCCGTCGTCGACGTCACCGGTGGTGACCCGCTGTTCGCGCACGCGGTCGTCCGCGTCGCCGACGACCGTGTCCTCTGGTATCAGCGGTATCACGAGGCGGTCGTCGACGCAGCCGGCATGTCCCTGATCGTCGCGGATGTCGCGGCCCGCTACGGGGACCCGAATCTTGCGTCACCGTCGAAGGACTGGTCGCTGGCGGCACTCGTCGACGCCGACCGCGAGTACCGGTCGTCGCCGCGGTTCGCAGCCGACCGAGGCTTCTGGATCACCGAGATCGCGGCGACCCCGGAACCGCCGAGGCTCTGCCGGGCCGCCACCGATGCGTCCGCACCGGCGGAGTCGACGACCGTCGAGATCGAATCGGCCATCGCGGACGCGCTCGCCGAGTTCGCGGCCGCGGTGGGGATCCGTCGGGCGCGCGTGCCGATGGCGCTGCTGATCGCCTACCTGCACCACAGCACCGGCCGGCGGGACGTCACGGTGTCGGTGCCCGTGCCGGCGCGGGTCGGTGGTGCGATGCACCGCACCCCCGGCACGGTGTCGACGGTGCTGCCGGTGACGTTCCGGGTGGACCCGGACACCACCGTCGGCGATCTCGCACACGCGATCGACACCCGGTTGACGGAAGTGTTGCGCCACGGACGGTTCCCCGTCGACGCTCTCGTGCGGGAAATGGCACCCGGACGCCGGGTGTTCGGTCCGAGTATCGGCTCGATGACGGAGAGCAGGACACTGCGTTTCGGCGACCACCGTGCCCGGATCCGGGACGTGGTCACCGGACCGGTCGACGATCTCGCGTTCACCGTCCACAGCGGCGCACCCGGGGAACCGATCCGTATCGATCTGCGGGCCCCGGCGGGGCGGCGACGGGACCTGCTGCGGCATCAGGATCGGCTGGTGGCGTTCGTCTCCCGGTTCCTGGGGGACCCGGTGTCCCCGATCGGGAAACTCGAATTCGTTTCGGGGGAGCCGGAACTGATCGGAACGGACGACGGCACCGCGGTGTTGTCGCCGGCGCAGCGACTGCACTGGCTCCGGCACCGGGCCGCGGGATCGTCCGCGCGCGCGGATCACGCGCTCGTGGTGCGCCTGCGTGACCCGATCGACGTGGACGTGCTGACCCGTGCCCTCGACGACGTCGTCGACCGGCACGCGCCGTTGCACACGGTGTTCACGCCGGACGGTGCGGAGACGTTCGTGTCGTCCGGTGCACGGCCGGGCGTCGACGTGATCGAGGTCGGCGGCGACGACCTCGACCGGCGCGCCTACGAACTGGCGCAACTGCGGATCGACCTGACGGAGGAGGCGCCGCTGCGGGTCCACGTCGTGCGCGACGACGCCCGCCGCCAGGCACTGCTGCTGACGATGCACCACCTGGCCGTGGACGAGGGGTCGGTGGCACCGCTGCTCGGCGATCTGCTCACCGCGTACGCCGCCCGCATCGACGGCCGCGCACCGCGGTGGGAGCCACTCGACGTGCAGTACGCGGACTACGCACGTTGGCAGTGCGCCCGGCTCGGCGATCCCGGCGACCCCGACAGCAGATATGCGCGGCAGTCGGCGTTCTGGCGGAAACGGTTGGCGGGCATGCCGTCCCGGCTGCATCTGCCGGCCCCGGCGGGGGTGCGGGAACCGCGCCGACGGATGGTGCCGATCGAGATCGACGCCACGGTCCACGAGGGCGTCGAGCATCTGGCGCGTCGAGTGGGAACCGACCTGTCCACGATTCTGCAGGCGGCGCTGGTGACCCTGCTGTCCCGGCACGGCGCCGGCAGCGACATCCCGATCGGTGTGTTCGCCGCGGGCCGGGACGAGGACGTGCTCACCCGGATGGTCGGCTGCTTCTTCAATGTCGTCGTGTCGCGCACCGACATCGGGGGGCACCCCGATTTCGAGGAGATCCTCACCCGGGTGCATGCGGCGAACGTCGCAGCGCTCGACCACCGGGACATCGGATTCGCCGACGTGGCCGCGGACCTGCCCGGACGCGGATCCGAACGGCGCTATCCGCAGGTCGTGCTGGTGCGGCACGAGTCGCTGCCCGTCGACGCCTTCGCGGTTCCGGTCGACGGTGTCGCATCGGTCCCGGTCGGCTTGCCGGCCACGGAGTTGACGTTCGGGTTCTTCGATCCGGCCGGGCCGGGCCCGGTCCGCGGCTACTTCGAGTTCTCCACCGGCACCCTCGACCGGGAATCGGTGACGGCGTGGGCGCGCGCCCTGCCGGCGTTGCTGGCGTCGGTCGCCGATCGGGAACGCCGCCGCGACGAGTGATCCGACGGACCGACCGCGGTGCCCGTGTCGCGTCGTATTCCGCGAATGTCCGTGAATGTCCTCGGATGTCGCCGAATCGTGGCAACAGATTCACCGTTCGGTTCCCGCACGACCGGATATCGTCGGTCACCTTGCTAGGCTGATCACAGACAACCCGTAGCGCGACAAGCGAGGTTAGATGAGCACCAATCCGTTCGACGACGAAGACGGCCGCTTCTACGTGCTGGTCAACGACGAGGACCAGCACTCGCTGTGGCCGACGTTCTCCGAGGTCCCGCAGGGCTGGAAGATCGTGTTCGGTGAGGATTCGCGTCAGGCGTGCGTCGACTACGTCGAGAAGAACTGGACCGACATGCGTCCGAAGAGCCTGCGCGAGGCCATGGAACAGGACCAGAAGAACGCCGGTCGGTAACTCCCGGTCCGCTACCGGGTGCCGCCCTCCCCGGATGCGGGCAGAGACGTGTTCGTCACCACGCTGCGTCGTCCGAATTTCGGGCGGCGCAGCGTCGTGTTCCGGCGTCCCACGCCGCCTCGCCGCAGCCGTGGCGGGCGGCGCAACGTCCGGGCGCCCCACTCGCCGAGCGTGACACCGGCCGCGAGTGCACACCCGACACCGAACGCCGCCAGCAGCGCGGACAGGCCGAGCAGCATCTCGTCGTTGAGCAGCGCGTACAGGCCGCGGTACAGCGCCAGGCCGGGGAGCAACGGCGTGATCCCGGCGACCGCGACCACCAGCGGTGGCGTCAGTGCGCGACGCGCCATCAGACCACCCGCGAAGCCGACGACGGTCGCCGCGATCGCCGACGAGATCACCGGACCCACCCCCGCACTCTCCGCCAGCACGAAGAACAACAGCCCCGCGGCGCCACCCAGTCCGGCGGCGGTCAGGGCACGACGTTCCGCGTAACACGCCATCGCGAAGAACATCGATGCCAGCGCACCCGCGACCACCTTCGCCGGCAGTTGGGTGATGTCCGGGGGCGCGGCATTGCTGATCACCGGCAGATTCGCGCCGAGGGCACCCGCGAGTCGCAGCGACATCGCGACACCGGCGATGATGCCGCCGGTCATCATCAGCACCTCGAAGAAGCGGGCGGACGCCGTGATCGGTGCACCGGTGATGGCATCCTGCACCGAACCCACCAGGGACAGCCCGGACAGCAGCACCACGACACCGGCCGCGATGATCAGCGACGGACGGATCACCACCCCCAGTTGATCCTGGACGGTGTACAGCGCGGTGGCGGGGGCCGCAGCGATGAGTCCGCCGACGACCTGCTGGAAGAAGTACGGTAGCCCGAGTCGGTTGAGGACCCGGTTGACCCGGTCGATCACGACGGTCGTGAGGAACGCGACGACCGTGATCAGCGGCCCGCCGCCGAGCAGCACCGCCACCGCCGCAGCCAGACCCGCCCAGCCCACCGTCGCGACCCACCGGCTGTACGGGTGGGGTGCCGACACGATCGCGTCGAGCGCGGCGTGCGCCTGCCCCGGGGTGATCGCCTCGAGCCGGATCCGGCGGGTCAGTCGGTCGGCGGCCGCGAGCCGGGTGAAATCCATCGACCGGTAGTGCACGATCCGCATCGTGCTCGCCGGCGGGATCAACGGTCCACGATGCGCGGACAGGACGATCGAGTTGTAGGTGACATCCACGTCGCACTGCGCCAGACCGTATGTCGCGGCCACGAACCGCACCTGCGTCGCGGTGTCCACCGCGGACGTGCCCGACGCCAGCAGCAGATCCCCGATCCGCACCGCCAGATCCAGTACCTCCGCGACCCGCGCGTCGTCGGTGAGGTCGATCGGCTGCAGCGGGGTCGGCGCCGCTGTGACCGCGTCCGCGGTCGCCCGGCGGTCCTTGACCAGACTGCCGAGTGACGCCGCGAACCGGCGCACGTCAGATGTCGGTGACGAGATCCTTCTCCGTGAGATCGGTGGCCTCCAGTGCCGATGCGAGTGTGTCGTGCTGGAATACCGCAGTCACCTGATCGTGCACCACCCGGAAAGCGGTGGCGACGTTCGTGGCCTCGACCGCCTCGACCGCCTCGTCGGGGTTTACCGTCGCCCGTTCCTCGACCACCACGACGCCGTCGTGCACGAACATCCGGCCGGGCACCAGCGTAAGCCCCGCCGAACCGGCCCATTCCCGCAGCGCCGCCAGGCCCTGCGCGGCCCCCTCGGCACCGCCGATCTCGATGTCGTCGCTCGACAGCGCGAGCAGCGTCTCGATGTCCGAATCGTTGAAGGCGTCGTGCCACGCGAGGACAGTGGCGATCTCCGAGATGCGCATGCGACAACGCTAGTCACAACAGGCGGTCATGGCACGGTTACACACCCGAATTCGGCTATGGATATGATGAGCGCGCCCAACTGCCTCCTTAGCTCAGTGGTAGAGCACTCGCCTTGTAAGCGAAAGGTCGTCGGTTCAATCCCGACAGGGGGCTCCAGTCTCGATTCCCGTGCGTGCTGTCGGCCACGGGTGTGAGGTATCGTCCCCGGTTACCCGCACCCGTACTTCAGGAGCCCAGCAATGACGCCGATCAGTGCCCCGCAGCCGCCCGTGCTGCGCACTGTGTGGCACAGCTGGCGGCTGTACGTGGATCTGTGCCGGGTCGGGGCCCTGCGCTGTCGTAGCTGATCGACGCCGATCACCGCGGTGAATCGGCGTGTTCCGCATCGCTTCCCGCATTCTCACGACACCCCGAAGGCATCGTCATGTCTGTTGCGCCCCTGTCTTTCCACTGGTTCCTGCCCACCTCCGGTGACAGCCGCTCGATCGTCGGCGGCGGCCACGGCGCCGACCTGCGGGCGTCGGCCGCCGACCGGCCCGCGACCCTCGCGTACCTCGGCCAGATCGCCCGGTCCGCGGAACAACTCGGCTTCGAGGGCGCGTTGACGCCGGCCGGACTGCAGTGCGTCGACCCGTGGGTCACCACCGCGATGCTCGCCGCCACCACCGAACGGCTCAAGTTTCTGGTCGCGTTCCGGCCGGACGCACTCTCCCCGACGCTCGCCGCGCAGATGGCGACCGCCTACCAGCAGCATTCGAACGGCCGACTACTGATCAACGTCGTGACCGGTGGAGAGAGCGTCGAGCAGCGCGCGTACGGCGACTTCCTCGACAAGGACGAACGCTACCGCCGCACCGACGAGTTCCTGTCGGTGGTGCGTGGACTGTGGCGAGGTGAACGAGTCGACCTCCACGGCAAGCACATTCGAGTCGAAGGGGCGCGGCTCGACGAGGTGCCCGAGACGGCACCGACGGTGTACTTCGGCGGCTCGTCGGCGGCTGCGCTGCCGGTCGCGGGACGGCACGCTGACGTGTACCTCACGTGGGGGGAACCGCCGGCGGCGGTGGCCGCCAAGATCGCCCGGGTACGGGCCGCGGCCGCCGAACACGGCCGCACCCTCCGCTTCGGGGTGCGTCTGCACGTGATCAGTCGGGACACGTCGGCGCAGGCGTGGGCGCAGGCACAGGCACTGCAGGACGAGATGGATCCCGCCGACGTCGCCCGCGCGCAGGCCGGGATGGCGTCCAGCGAAGCCGAGGGGCAGCGGCTGATGCGGGAGCTGCACGGCGGCACGGCTTCCGGCGACGCCCGCGCCCTCGAGATCCACCCCGGCCTGTGGAGCGGTGTCGGCCTGGTCCGGGGCGGTGCCGGCACCGCACTGGTCGGCAGCCACGCCGAGGTCGCGGCCCTCGTCGAGGAGTACCGCGCTGCGGGCGTCGACGAGTTCGTGCTGTCGGGTGCCCCGCACCTCGAGGAGGCCTACTGGTTCGGGGAGGGCGTGCTCCCGATCCTGCAGCGCCGGGGACTGTGGGCGCACCCCGCCGCGGCACCGGCAGTGTGGCCGGTGCGCGCGGCGTCGTAGCCCGTCAGCGGGTGCGGTGAGCCCGCACCACGGTGTCGTGGATCGTCACCTCGTGGTCGCCGTGCATCACGGTGCGCGATGTGGCCGTGGCCGTGTCGACGGCCCACTCGACCGAATCGAGCAGTGCCACAACCTCGTCCGGGGTGAAGAACAGCTCCGGACGGGGTGGTCGAGGGACTTCGGTGTCCAGGTCGGACGGGTGGTGCCCGACGATCAGCAGCGTGCCGCCCGGCGCGACGAGGTCCGCGAGGCGGGTGAACAGCACCTCGCGCTGCCCGGACGGCAGGTGCACGTACTGCGACGTCACCAGGTCGTACCGGTCGGCGTCCGGACCCCACGCGAGCAGGTCCGCCGCCTCCCACGTCACCCGGCCGGCCAGGTCGCCGGCCTCGGCGGCGTGTTCGGCGGCCCGGTCGATCGCCACGCTCGACAGGTCGATGCCGTGCACCGTCCACCCCTGGCGGGCGAGCCAGATCGCGTCGGCGCCCTCACCGCAGCCGACGTCGAGGGCGGTTCCGGGCGTCAGCCCCGTCGCCTCGGTCACCAGAGTGGAGTTGGGGTTGCCGCTCCACAGGCGGTGGCTCGAGCGGTAGCGCTCGTTCCAGAACTCGCGGTCGAGGATCTCGGGAAGTTCGGTCATCAGTTGTATCCCTTCGGGTTCCGGGACCGTAGTGCGGTCACGGCGAGGTCGGTGTCCTCGGCGATCAGGTCGCTGTTGATCGCGACGGCGGCCAGTGCGGCGCCGGCAGCAGACCCCATCACCTGCGCCTTGATGTCGGTGACGTTGCCGGCGGCCCACACGCCGGGCACCTTCGTCGCGCCGAACGCGTCGGTCGGGACGTATCGGCCCCCGGACATCGGTTCGACCTCGGTGTCCAGGCCCAGCGACGTGAGCCCGTCGAGGTTCGCGACGAACCGCGGTGCCACGACGAGGGCCCGCCGATCGACGACGGTGCCGTCGGCCAGACGCACCCCGGTGAGCCGGTCGTCGGCGACGAGCAGCGACGCCACCCGGCCGTCGACGACCCGGACGCTGCGCGCCTCGAGCCGTTCGAGGTCCTCGGCGGACAGTTCGGGTCCGGTGTGCCGCAACAGGATCACGTCGTCGCTCCACTGCCGGAACATCAGCGCCTGGTGCACCGACATCGGTCCGGTGGCCAGCACGCCGACAGGTGCGTCGGAGATCTCCCAGCCGTGGCAGTACGGGCAGTGCAGCACGTCGCGGCCCCAGCGGTCCCGCAGGCCGGGGACGTCGGGGAGTTCGTCGGTCAGGCCGGTCGCGACGAGCACGCGGCGGGCGCGCACCGCCCGGTCGCCGGTGAGGGTCACCGTGAATCCGTCGCCGGTGCGGCGGACGTCGGTGGCGGCCGCGTCGACGACGTGCCCGCCGTAGCGGCGCACCTCGTCGCGGCCGATCGCGGTCAGGTCGGCGGGCGCCAGCCCGTCCCGGGTGAGGAATCCGTGCACACCGGACGCGGGCGCGTTGCGCGGTTCACCCGCGTCGATCACCAGCACCGATCGCCGCGACCGGGCCAGCATCAGAGCGCCCTCGAGTCCCGCGGCGCCGCCGCCGATCACCACGACGTCGTAGTTCTCCGACAGTCGATCGCTCATGTGTCGTCCCTTCTCTCGTCCGGCCACCACCCTGCCGACGGTCCGTGGAATCTGGCAAGAAATATTGCCGAAGTGGCAAGCTGGTGTGATGGACGACGCCGACGACACGAACCGGATCCTGGGTGCGGTCGGGCCGCGACTGCGCGCGCTGCGGCAGCAGCGGGGTGTGACGCTCGCGGACCTGTCCGCCGACACCGGGATCTCGGTGAGCACGCTGTCCCGGCTCGAATCGGGGCAGCGCAAACCGAACCTGGAGCTGCTGCTGCCGCTCGCGCGGGCCTACGGGGTGCCGCTCGACGAACTCGTCGGGGCACCGCCGACGGGGGACCCGCGGATCCATCTCGAGCCGATCACCCACGGCGGCCGGACGATCGTGCCGCTCACCCGCCGGCCCGGCGGCATCCAGGCCTACAAGCAGGTGCTGCCTGGCGTCACACGACCCCAGGAACCGGACCTGCGGGTCCACGAGGGCTACGAGTGGCTGTACGTCCTGAACGGCCGGCTGCGGCTCGTCCTCGGCGAGCGGGATCTGGTGCTGACACCCGGCGAGGTCGCCGAATTCGACACCCGACTGCCGCACTGGTTCGGTGCCGCCGGACCCGAACCCGTCGAGTTCCTGGGCCTGTTCGGCACGCAGGGCGAACGCGCCCACATCCGGGTGCGGCCGGCGGGGGAGTCCGGCGGCTCAGGCCGGCCCGAGTGACAGGTCCGGTCCGCGTCCGCCGCTCTTGAGCCAGCGTCCGGGCAGGCGTCCGGCGAGGTCGCCGAGCGGACCGACTGCGGCACTGAGGATTCCGACGGTGTCCTGCAGCAGGTCGACGCTGTTGCTCAGGCGTTGCAGGTTCGGCGCCACCGCCGTCAGCGTCTCCGACAGGGCCACGATCTGGTCGAGCGGGCCGCCCTCGGCGATGAGCCGCTCGAACGCGCCGTTCTCGGCGAGCAGGGTGTCGAGGATGCCGTTCTCGGCGAGCGCCTTGTCGACGATGCCGTCCTTCGCGGTGAGCCGTTCGACGGCCCCGTCCTCCGCGGTGAGCCGCTCGAGGGGGCCGTCCTCTGCGGTGAGCCGGTCGAGCAGACCGCCGGGGGTGAGCAGGCGTTCGAGCGGGCCGTTCGGGGCGAGGACCCGGTCGAGGGGCCCGTCCTCGGCGAGCACCCGATCCAGCGGGCCGCCCGGCGCGAGGACCCGCTCGAGCGGGCCGCCGGGCTCGAACAGTCGCTCGAGGGTGCCGCCCTCCGACGTCAGCTTGTCGACGACACCACCCGGTGCCAGCAGCCGGTCCAACGGCCCGCCCGGGGCGAGTGCCAGGCCGAGTGGGCGGTCGTCGGACGCCATCGCCGCGAGCTGCTGCATCAACTGCAGTGGTCCCCGCGGGTTGGCGAGCGTCGCCGCACTCATGCTGGTGACCGCGCTGCTCGACAGCGCCAGCCGGGTCGTCGTCAGCGCGGTCTCGGCGATGCCGAGCGCGGCATCGGTGACGGCGAGGCCGACACGGATCGGCGTGGTGATCGCGGACACCAGGTTCATGCGCTCACTGTAACCCGCACCACACACATAATCGGGGCACCCGGTCGGTGGGCGAGGTCAGTGCAACGCCTTGAGCCCGATCACGCAGCCGACGATGCCGAGGATCAGTGCGATCTTCACGATCGACGCCGACTCGGTGCCGGTGAGCATCGCGAAGGCGACCGTCAGGGATGCGCCGATCCCGACCCACACCGCGTACGACGTTCCGGTCGGCAGGGTGCGCATCGCGTACGCGAGCCCGGCCATGCTCAGCAGCAGGCCGACACCGAACACGATCGAGGGGGCGAGGCGGGTGAATCCGGCGGACCGGCCGAGGGCGGTGGCCCACACGGCCTCGAGGATGCCGGACAGGACGAGAACGATCCAGGCCATGACGAGTCAACTCCCACAGCACCGTCTTGTCGCTGGCCGGGTACGGTGCGCTCGTCCGGGTGTCGATCGACTGGCACGAGCGTACCCGAATCGGGATTCACAGAAACCTCCCAGGAAACCCCCAGCTCGGGGCCAGGCCGGTGGAAGACTCTGGTGGGGTGAACGACATACCGCAGGCCCGGATCCTCATCGTCGACGACGAACCGACACTCGTCGAACTGCTGTCGGTGAGTCTGCGTTTCCAGGGATTCGCGGTCGAGACCGCCGCGGACGGCGCGGAGGGACTCGACAAGGCGCGCTCGTTCCGCCCCGACGCGTTGATCCTCGACGTCATGATGCCGGGCATGGACGGGTTCGGGATGCTGCGTCGACTGCGCGCCGACGGGGTCACCGCACCGGTGCTGTTCCTCACCGCGCGAGATGCGGTGGAGGACAAGGTGGCCGGGCTGACCATCGGCGCCGACGACTACGTCACCAAGCCGTTCAGCCTCGAGGAGGTGGTCGCCCGGCTGCGGGTGATCCTGCGGCGCGTCGGCCACGGCGAGGCGGACGGGCAGCCGTCGCGCGTGCGGTTCGCGGACATCGAACTCGACGACGACACCCGCGAGGTGTGGAAGGCCGGCGAGCCGGTGTCGTTGTCGCCCACCGAATTCACGCTGCTGCGGTATTTCGTGGTCAATGCGGGCACCGTGCTGAGCAAGCCCCGCATCCTCGACCACGTGTGGCGCTACGACTTCGGTGGCGAGGTCGGCGTCGTCGAGTCGTACGTCTCCTATCTGCGTCGCAAGGTCGACACCACCGAACCCCGGCTGATCCACACGCTGCGCGGCGTCGGCTACGTGATGCGCGAACCCCGGTAGGGCATCCGCGATGACTCGTCTGCGCACACTGCCGTTGCGGATCACGCTCGTCGCCGCGCTGCTCCTGCTGGCCGTGGTCGGACTGCTGGCCTCCGGGATCGCCGTGACGTCGGCGATGGAACGCTCGCTGCTGGACCGGACGGATCGGCAGTTGGCGGACGCCGCGCACGGGTGGGCCAAACCGCAGGACCCGCGCACCGCGCCACCGTTGACGGCCCCCGGACCGAACCGGCCGCCCAGCCCGTTCTACGTGCGGATCACGGATCCGGACGGTGCGCTGCGAATCCAGGTGTACGACGAAAAAGGTGATGCGGCACCGGAAATCGTGTCGGAACCCGGACCGGTCACGGTGGGATCCGTCGGCGGGGACGGGCCGCGATGGCGCGAACTGACGGTCGCCACGCCGGCCGGTACGACGACGGTCGCGGTCCGGCTCACCGACATCGACGAGACGGTGGGCCGACTCGTCGTGCTGCAGATCGTGATCGGGTCGGTGGTGCTCGTCGCCCTCGGCTTCGGCACCTACCTCGTGGTGCGACGCAGCCTGCGTCCGCTGCGGGAGGTGGAGGAGACCGCCGCGGCGATCGCGGCCGGCGACCTGCACCGGCGGGTACCCGAACGTGACCAGCGCACCGAGGTAGGACGGCTGTCGTCCGCGCTCAACGGGATGCTCGCGCAGATCCAGGCCGCGTTCGCGGCGACGGCCGCATCGGAGGAGTCGGCGCGCCGGTCCGAGGAACGTATGCGCCGCTTCGTCGCCGACGCCGGCCACGAACTGCGCACCCCGCTCGCGACGATCCGCGGGTTCGCGGAACTGTACCGGCAGGGGGCGTCCACCGACACCGACATGGTGGTGCGCCGGATCGAGGACCAGGCCACCCGGATGGGGCTGCTCGTCGAAGACCTGTTGCTGCTCGCCCGGATGGACGCGCAGCGGCCGCTCGATCGGGTGCCCGTCGATCTGCTGGCGATCGCGGTCGACGCCGTCCACGACGCCCGCGCCCTGGCCCCGCACCGGCGAATCATGGTGGAGTTCCTGCCCGATTCGGATCCCGCCGATGTGATCGGGGACGATGCCCGGCTGCGGCAGGTGGTCGGCAACCTGATCGGGAACGCGCTCGAGCACACCCCACCGGATGCGGAGGTGACGGTGCGGGTGGGTACCGACGGCGCGGACGCCGTCCTCGACGTCGCCGACACCGGTCCGGGACTCGGTGCCGACGACGCGGCCCGCGTGTTCGAACGCTTCTACCGCACCGACGACTCCCGCACCCGCGCGAGCGGTGGGTCCGGCCTGGGGTTGTCGATCGTGTCGGCCATCGTCGCGGGCCACCACGGCACCGTCACCGTCGACAGCGCACCCGGAGCGGGTGCGACGTTCCGGGTGCGACTGCCGCGTACGGGACCGGTCGGGTGACGCCGGTCAGGCGGGGACGAACTCGCCGTGGCCGAGATCCCGCAGCGCGGTCTTGATCTTGTCGGCGGCCTCGTCCATCGACTCCGGCGACGGGGTCGGGTCCGCCTTCGAGACGTCGAAGTTGCCCATGCTGTAGGCGGGGAACACGTGCATGTGCAGGTGCGGCACCTCGAGGCCCGCGATCAGGAACCCGGCGCGCGGCGCGTCGAACGCCTGCCGGACGGCCCGCGCGATCGTCCGGGACACCGCGGTGCACTTGTCGAACAGTCGATCGTCCACGTCCTGCCACTGGTCGACCTCCTGCCGCGGGACCACGAGGGTGTGGCCCTGGGTCAGGGGAGCGATGGTCAGGAAGGCGACGACGTCGTCGTCCTCCCAGACGAAGCGTCCCGGCAGGTCACCGGCGATGATGGCGCTGAACACTGAAGGCATACCGCGAGGATAGGTGGCTCGTCGGCTCCGGTGGGGCCCGGCGTGACGGCCGGACATCGGAGGTGTGCGCGGTCCCCGCGGAAAATCACGGATCGGAGGACAGGGGCGCTT
The DNA here is from genome assembly GCF_005434945.1 of Prescottella subtropica. Classification (GTDB taxonomy): domain Bacteria; phylum Actinomycetota; class Actinomycetes; order Mycobacteriales; family Mycobacteriaceae; genus Prescottella; species Prescottella subtropica. The sequence goes on from NZ_SKCH01000002.1 coordinate 122,428, forward strand.
CTTTCGGTAACACTGGGTGACGATCGCCACATTCGGTCGGGGGGACCACTACTACCACCCAGGGAAGTGTGCTGTGTCCGTAATTTCTTCGCGTCGTGTTCGTGTCCTCGTGTCGTCCGCCGCCGCGGCCGCGGTGATGGGCCTGGCCCTGCCCGGTCCGGCGCACGCCGAATCGTCGCTCGACGTCGTCGACGCCCTGTCGCCGACCACGCTCGTCAACGGGGTGCTCTCGATGGTCGGCGGCTGCCAGACCGCGAGCCGTGACCTGATCGTCTCGTGCACGAAACTCGAGACGCTCACGTCCCAGGTCCCGGTGATGCTCGCCCTCAACCCGTTCACCACCAACATCGTCGTCCTCGGGGCCGGCCTGTTCCCCGACGGCACCATGCGACCCGTCCTCGAATCCCGGCTGGAGGCGGCACTGCAACTGGCACAACGTTTTCCGATCACACCGATCGTCGTCTCCGGTGGGGTGCCGCAGTCCGGGGTCACCGAGGCCCGCGCCATGCGACAGTGGCTCGAGGCCCACGGTGTCCCCGGTATCCGGATCACCGAGGAAGGGACGTCACGATCCACCGTCGAGAACGCGGCCAACACCAGCACGATCCTCGAGCAGCGCGGCGCGACCGGCGCCGTCGTCGTCACCAGCCCCGACCACCTGCAGCGGGCCATGGTCGACTTCCGGGTCGCGCTCGGCGGAAACATGCCCATCGCCGGTGTCGTCGCCCCGTACTGACGTGGGGTGAGGGGGTGGTCGAGGCGGGGGCCTCCGGGCCGTAGGCTGACACCCGTGCGCGTACTCGTGATCGGCTCCGGAGCCCGTGAACATGCCCTCCTGTTGGCCCTCGCCCGCGACCCGGGCGTCGACAAGCTGATGTGTGCCCCCGGCAACGCCGGAATCGCCCGCATCGCCGAAACCCACGCGGTCGATGTCGCGTCCGGTGACGCCGTCGTCGCTCTCGCGAAGGCGCAGGCTGCCGACCTCGTCGTCATCGGCCCCGAGGTGCCGCTGGTCCTCGGTGTCGCCGACGCGGTCCGGGCCGCGGGCATCGCCTGCTTCGGTCCGTCCGCCGCGGCCGCCCGCATCGAGGGGTCGAAGGCGTTCGCGAAGGACGTCATGGCCGCCGCCGGTGTCCGCACCGCGCACAGCGAGGTCGTCGACAACCCGGCCGACCTCGATGCCGCCCTCGACCGCTTCGGCCCCAACTGGGTCGTCAAGGACGACGGCCTGGCCGCCGGCAAGGGTGTCGTCGTCACCACCGATCGGGCCGCCGCCCGCGAACACGCCGCGGAATGCCTTGAGGTGGGGCATCCGGTGCTGCTCGAATCGTTCCTCGACGGCCCCGAGGTGTCCCTGTTCTGCCTGGTCGACGGCGACACCGTCGTCCCGTTGCTGCCCGCGCAGGACCACAAGCGTGTCGGTGACGGCGACACCGGCCCCAACACCGGCGGCATGGGCGCCTACACGCCGCTGCCGTGGCTGCCCGCGGACGCCGTCACACAGATCGTCGACGAGGTGTGCAAGCCCGTCGCCGCCGAGATGGTGAAGCGCGGTTGCCCGTTCACCGGTCTGCTGTACGCGGGCCTGGCGATGGGCAAGAACGGTCCCGCCGTCGTCGAGTTCAACTGCCGCTTCGGTGACCCCGAGACTCAGGCCGTGCTGGCACTGCTCGAGTCCCCGCTCGGCGAGGTCCTGAACGCGGCCGCGACCGGCACCCTCGCCTCGGTCGAACCGCTGCAGTGGCAGGACGGGTCCGCGGTCACCGTCGTCCTGGCCGCCGAGAACTACCCGGCCACCCCGCGCACCGGTGACGTCGTCACCGGGTCCGAGGCCGACCGTGTCCTGCACGCCGGCACCAAGACCCGCGAGGACGGCGCGATCGTCTCCGCCGGCGGCCGCGTCCTGAGTGTCGTCGGTGTCGGCGCCGACCTCACCGAGGCCCGCGAGGACGCGTACGCGCGCCTGCACGAGATCACCCTGCCGGGCGGACACTTCCGCAGCGACATCGGCCTCGCCGCGGTCGAGGGCCGTATCTCGATCTGATCGACAGGAAGAACGTGCGTACCGAATCCCAGCGATCCTCCATTCCCGGCTTCCACGTCATGGACGTGTGGAAGGCGGCCACCGAACGGCAGCGCACCCACGGTGACGTGCTGTCCCTCGCGGCCGGTCAGCCGTCGACGCCGGCACCGCGGCCGGTGCTGCGGGCGGCCCGCGAGGCGATCGACGGGCACCTGCTCGGCTACACCGAGACGTTCGGGATCCAGGAGTTGCGGGAGGCCATCGCCGGCTACCACCGTGACCGGTCGGGGATCGACGTGCACGCCGACGAGGTCGTCGTCACCACCGGGTCGTCGGGCGCGTTCACGCTGCTGTTCCTGGCCGCGTTCGACGCCGGCGACACCGTCGTCGTCGCCCGCCCCGGCTACCCGGCCTACCGGAACACGCTGACGGCGTTGGGCTGCACCGTGATCGAGATCGACTGCGGTCCCGAGACCCGGTTCCAGCCGACCGTCGCGATGCTCGAGGAACTGGACGCCCCGCCCGCCGGGCTGATCGTCGCGAGCCCCGCCAACCCCACCGGCACCGTCATCGACCCGGCCGAACTGGCGGCCCTGGCCCGCTGGTGCGAGGAGCACGGGACGCTGCTGATCTCCGACGAGATCTACCACGGCATCGAGTTCAGTTCCGGGGACAGCCCGGTGACGGCGTGTGCGTGGGAGACGTCGCGGGAGGCTGTCGTCATCGGCTCGGTGTCGAAGTACTTCTCGATGACCGGTTGGCGGATGGGATGGATGCTGGTGCCCGAGCATCTGCGTCGGCCGTTGCAGCGGCTCGCGTCGAACATGACGGTGTGCCCGCCCGCGATCTCCCAGTACGCGGCGGTCGCGGCGTTCGGCGACGAGGCTCGCGCCGAACTCGACGGGCACGTCCGGCGGTATGCGGTGAACCGGGAGTTGCTGCTGACCGGGCTGCCGAAACTGGGCCTGACCGAGTTGGCACCCGCCGACGGTGCGTTCTACGTGTACGCGGACATCGCGCACCTGACCGACGATTCGACGTCGTGGTGTGCGCGCCTGCTCGCGGACACCGGGCTGGCGTTGGCGCCGGGTATCGACTTCGACACCGTCCACGGTGATCGCACGGTCCGGCTGTCGTTCGCGGGGTCGACCGCCGAGATCGAGGACGCGCTGGTCCGGCTCGGGCGGTGGCTGCCGGCGTAACGGCTCGGTCGAATCCGTCGAGCGACTCGCCGGCGGCTGGCACGATGGCGGCATGACTTCGGCCGCGACTCCCAAAGGTGAGCGGCGTCGTCGGGCCCTCGCGGCCGCGGCAGCCGATCTGCTGGTCGAGGGTGGGTTCGACGCCGTCAGCCATCGGGCGGTGGCGGCGCGGGCACGGCTGCCGCTCGCGTCCACCACCTACTACTTCGGGTCCCTCGACGAACTGGTCGCTGTCGCCGTCGAACTCGTCGGCACCCGGGAGCTCGACACGATGCGCGCCCGGATCGACGACGTCTCCCAGCGCCGGCGCGGCACCGAGGCGACCGTCGAACTGATCGTGGATCTGCTGGTGGGGCCCGAACACGACACCGTGGACACGTCCGACGACGGTGGCCGGGAACGCCTGATCGCCCGATACGAACGATTCGTGGCGTGCGCCCGGCATCCCGAACTGCGGCAGGTGCAGCTGCGGCTGCGGGCCCAGCTCGACGACCTGCTCGCCGACGTGCTGCGCCGCTCCGGGCGGCTGGTCCGGCCGGCGCACCTGCGCCGCCTCGTGGCCGTCGTCGACGGGATCGTCGTCGGTGCGCTCGCCGAGGTCGACCCCGATCCGCGGGCGATGGTGGAGGCGATGCTGCTCGACCTGATCGACGACCTGGCGCCCCCGACCATGCGCTGACGGGGACGCTCCGAATCCGCCGGTAGACTGGGGTCCCGTGAGCCGCATCCCGAACGTCCTTGCCAACCGTTACGCCAGCCCCGCACTGAAGGAGCTGTGGTCGCCGGAGCACAAGATCGTGCTCGAGCGTCAGCTGTGGTTGGCGGTGCTCAAGGCCCAGGCCGAACTCGGCATCAGCGTTCCCGCCGAGGCCGTAGCCGACTACGAGCGTGTGCTCGAGAGCGTCGACCTGGACTCCATCGCCGACCGTGAGCGCGTCACCCGCCACGACGTGAAGGCCCGCATCGAGGAGTTCAACGCCCTCGCCGGTCACGAGCACGTCCACAAGGGCATGACCAGCCGTGACCTCACCGAGAACGTCGAGCAGCTGCAGGTGCTGCGCTCGCTCGAGCACGTCCACGCACACGGCATCGCGATCGCCGCCCGCCTGGCCGAGCGGGCCGCCGAGTACACCGGCATCGTCATGGCCGGCCGCTCCCACAACGTCGCCGCGCAGGCCACCACCCTCGGCAAGCGGTTCGCGTCCGCCGCCGACGAGATGCTCGTCGCCCTCACCCGCGTGCAGGAACTGATCGACCGCTACCCGCTGCGCGGCATCAAGGGCCCGATGGGCACCGCGCAGGACATGCTCGACCTCCTCGACGGTGACGCCGCCAAGCTCGAGCAGCTCGAGACGAAGGTCGCCGCGCACCTCGGCTTCGCGCACGTGTTCACCAGCGTCGGCCAGGTGTACCCGCGTTCCCTCGACCACGACGTGCTCTCCGCGCTGGTCCAGGTGGGTGCCGCGTCGTCGTCGATGGCGCACACCATCCGTCTCATGGCCGGCCACGAGCTCGTCACCGAGGGCTTCCAGCCCGGCCAGGTCGGCTCCTCGGCGATGCCGCACAAGATGAACACCCGCTCCTGCGAGCGGGTCAACGGCCTGCAGGTGGTGCTGCGCGGCTACGCGTCGATGGCCTCCGAACTGGCAGGCGCGCAGTGGAACGAGGGTGACGTGTTCTGCTCCGTCGTCCGCCGCGTCGCCCTGCCCGACGCGTTCTTCGCGATCGACGGCCAGATGGAGACGTTCCTGACGGTCCTCGCCGAGTTCGGCGCCTACCCGGCCGTCATCGAGAACGAACTCACCCGCTACCTGCCGTTCCTGGCCACCACCAAGGTCCTCATGGCCGCGGTGCGCGCCGGGGTCGGACGCGAGACCGCGCACGAGGCCATCAAGGAGCATGCCGTCGCCGTCGCACTCGCGATGCGCGAAGAGGGCAAGGAGCCCGACCTGCTCGACCGGCTCGCCGCCGACGAGCGTCTGCCGCTCGACCGCGCCGCCCTCGACGAGGCCCTCGCCGACCGGACCGCATTCGTCGGTGCCGCCGGCGCCCAGGTCGACTCCGTCGTCGCCGAGGTCCAGAAGCTGGTCGACGCCAACCCCGAGGCCGCGCGGTACGCGCCCGGCGCGATTCTCTAGGTTCACCGACCCCCGAACGGGAGTTCACCGCACGCTGCCGGCCACCGGGCGTGCGGTGGACTCCCGTTCGGCGTCGAACGGCACGGCTACGACCTGCGGGGCCGGCCGAGAATCACGGCCGCGACGGTGAGGGAGACCGCGCTTGCGGATCCGAGCCAGAAGAGCCAGTAGGCAGGGTAGTAGAGCAGCCACAGGGCGAACCGGAGTTGGATCACGATGAACGGGGCCGGCGCGAGCGCGCGGAGTGTGACGAGTCTTCCTGCGCGGTACGCGACTTCGGCGAGTAGGCACACGACTGTGAGGGCGGCGAAGAACGGGACGTTGATCCACTCGAACGCGTTCTCCCAGTAGGACTCTCCCGATTCCCGGCTCATTCGTTCGGATGCGTAGTAACCCATGACGACCCCGGACACCCAGTAGAGGGTGGGCCCCGAGGTCACCCGCGCAGCAAGGTGCTGTCTGTGTTCCTCGTCGGCGGTGCCGGATCCTCGGTCGGGGATACGCATGACTGGACCATAGTCGGGATACGGATGCCCATGGATCTTCTCGGTCAGCAGTCGTCGGCGGTGAGTTTGCCGAGGATCCGGCCGAGCTCGTTGCGGTCGCGTTCGTCGAGTCCGGCGAAGAAGTCGGCGGCCTGAGCGTCGCGGGCCGCGGACATCTCGTCGAGGAGCGTGCGGCCGGTGTCCGTGATCCGGACGCACACGGCCCGCCGGTCGACCCCGTCGGCGACACGTTCGACGAGATCACGCTTCTGCAGTCGGTCCACCACCTCGGTGGCCGAGCGGGGCGCGATCCGCAGGGCCTTCGCGACGTCGCCGAGACGAGGCCGGCCGTCGGACTCGCGGTCGATGACACGGAGTGCGCGGAACTCGTGCGGGGAGAGTTCCCACGGCTGCAGGGCTGAGAACCAGCGTCGGCGCAGGCCCCGCGACGTCGTCATCACCAGGTCGCGCAGGTGCTCGGCCGATACCTCCGTCATGTGTCGGAGCTTACCTCACTTGACAGCCACCTCATATTGAGCCAACCTCAGTAATAGTCTTGCCCCGACATCGACAGAGGGGTGGTTGCATGACGAACCCGTTCCACGGCGGACCCGGTGGCGGCCCGATGCGGACCCGCAAGGTCGATCCCGCCGACCGAGCCCAACTCGAGGATTCCCCGGTGAGTCTGCGCCGGATCGGCGCGCTGTTCGCGCCGTATCGCTGGCAGATCTCCGTGGTGACGGTGCTGATCGTGGCGTCATCGGCGATCTCGTTGGCCACCCCGTTCCTGGTCCGGGAGGTCATCGACCGGGCGATCCCCGAGCAGGATGTGCGCCTGCTGGTGTGGTGTGTGCTCGGGATGCTTGCGGTCACCGTCGTCGGTTCGGTGTTCGGGGTGATCCAGACGTGGATCTCGACGACCGTCGGGCAGCGGATCATGCACGACCTGCGTACCCGGGTGTTCGGTCACCTGCATCGGCAGTCTCTCGGGTTCTTCACCCGCACCCGCGGCGGGGAGATCCAGTCCCGGCTCACCAACGACATCGGCGGCATGCAGACCGTCGTCACCTCGACCGCGACGTCGATCGCGTCGAACGTCACCACCGTCGTCGGCACCGCGATCGCGATGGCCGTGCTCAGTTGGCGGCTGTCGCTGCTGTCGCTCGTGGTGCTGCCGCCCGCGATCTGGCTCACCCGCAAGGTGGCGCTCCTGCGTCGCGCGATCACCTCGCAGCGTCAGAAGGCGTTGGCGGACATGCAGACCCAGATCGAGGAGAGCCTGTCGATCAGCGGTGTCCAGCTCGGCAAGACCCTCGGCGCCGGGCCCACGATGTCGGAACGGTTCGACGAAACCTCCACGGTCCTGGTCGATCTCGAGGTCCGATCGCAGCTGTCCGGGCGGTGGCGGATGGCGACGATGAGCATCGTGTTCTCCGCGATCCCCGCCCTGCTGTACCTCGCGGCCGGGCTGCCCGCGACGTCCGGCGGCATGACGATCGGCACGCTGGTGGCGTTCACCGGCCTGCAGACCGCCCTGTTCCGTCCGCTCATGGGCCTGCTGGACGTCGGTGTGTCCGTGACGAGTTCACTCGCCCTGTTCAGCCGGATCTTCCAGTACCTCGACCTGCCCGTCGAGATCGACGACCCACCCCACCCGGTCCCGATGCCCCGCGAGACGGTGTCCGGCGCGGTGCGTTTCGAGGGTGTCGGCTTCCGCTATCCGGGCGCCGACCGGGACGCGCTCGCCGGCATCACCGTCGACGTGCCGGCCGGGTCGTCGCTCGCCCTGGTCGGGGAAACCGGTTCCGGCAAGACCACACTCGCATCCCTCGTGCCACGGCTGCACGACCCGACGTCCGGTCGGGTCACGATCGACGGCGTCGACCTGCGCGACATCCGGCTCACCGACCTCGCCGGGCTCGTCGGCGTCGTCTCCCAGGAGACGTACCTGCTGCACGCCACGATCCGGGAGAACCTGCGGCACGCCCGCCCCGACGCGTCGGACACCGACATCGAGGACGCGTGCCGTGCCGCACAGGTGCATCAGCTGATCGCGTCGCTGCCCGACGGCTACGACACCCTCGTCGGGGCCCGCGGGCACCGCTTCTCCGGCGGGGAGAAGCAGCGCCTCGCGATCGCCCGAACCCTGTTGCGGGACCCCCGGATCCTCGTGCTCGACGAGGCCACCAGCGCCCTCGACAACGAGACCGAACGGGCCGTGCAGGCCGCCCTCGACGTCGTCAGCCGCGGCCGCACCACGATCACCGTCGCGCACCGGCTCTCCACGATCCGCGGCGCCGACCGGATCGTCGTCCTCGACCACGGCCGCATCGCCGAGCACGGCACCCACGACGAGTTGCGCGTGCTCGGCGGCCGGTATGCGGCGCTACTCGCCCGCGGCGGCGACACCGGCGCGGCGACCGAAGAAGGTGCCGTCGCCGAGGGAGGTGCCGCTGATGTACCCCCACGAGTGCAGGCCCGACGTCGCCCGGCCGGCCGCGAACAGGCCCGGGATCGTGTTCCCGTCGAGATCCCGAACGTGTCCGTCGACGGTGGTGTGCAGTCCACCGATCGTGAACACCGCGGCACCACCGCTGTTCTCGGTGCCGCCCTCGCTCGGCGCCGTCATGCCGCGTCGGACGTCGATCGCCGCGAACGGTGACCGCAGCGGCCGCAGCCAGCGCGCCGACTTGTGGAAGTAGGGGTCCTCGCCGCGGGCCGCGAACCGGTTGTACTCGCCGACCGTGGTCTGCAACGCCCCCTCCGGCATGCCGATCTCGCGTTCGAGTTCCTCGAGGGTCTCGGCGACGAAATGCGGCCGCACACCCCAGCGTTCGTCGACGGGAATCTCCTCGTACGCCTCCTCGTCGAGGATCACCCACACCTGCAGGTCGTGCTTGAACAGCGCGGCCTGACCCACGAGCCCGGGGTAGACGTCCTCGTTGACGAACCGCCGGCCGTGTCGGTCGACGATCATGCCGCGCACCATCATTCCCGGCACCAGCGAGATCCCGACCTGGCCCGCCGACATGTGCTTGACGGCCGCGCCGACGGCCTGGGTCATCACGATGCCGCGGCCGTCGTCGCCGCCGTCGCTGTTGACACCCAGGCCGACGAGTTGCGGTGCGTGCTGGGCCACCATCTCGGGGTTGTCGGCGAAACCGCCGGTCGTGACGATCACGCCGCGGCGGGCACGGTAGGTGACGACGTCGTTGAAGTGCCGGGCCACGACACCGACGACCCGGTTGCCGTCGGCCTCGTCCCGGATCAGGCGCAGGGCCCGGGTGTCGGTGTGGACCGCGACGTCGGATGCCGTGACGGACTCGGCCAGTACCGCCATGAGCACCTTGCCGCCGAACCCGTCGGCGGTGACCCGGTGCCCGCGCGGCGCGGGTGCGGCGATCTCGGTGAACGGATAGGCGTTCTCGCCCATCCACATCAGGCCGTCGTCGGTCGGAGGCACCCACGTCGGCGAATCCCACAGCGACGGCTTGAACGGCACCCCGTGATCGGTGAGCCATCGGTAGTGGTCGACGCTGTCACGGCTGTAGAGGCCGACCTTCTCCCGGTCGGCGTCCGGGCCGAGTGCGGCGAGGAGGAACTTCTCCATGGCGTCCGCGGTGTCGGTGAACCCGCACGCCTCCTGGATCGGGGTGCCGCCACCGAGATACATCTCGCCGCCGGACAGCGCCGACGATCCGCCGCCGCCGCTCTGTCGTTCGAGCAGGATCACGTCGGCGCCCGCGGCGTCGGCCTCGAGTGCCGCGGACGCCCCCGCGCAGCCGTAACCGATGATCAGCACGTCGGTCTCGTGATCGAACGTGCCGATCGATGTGACGTCGAGCGGGGTGGTGGGTATGGGGGTGCTCATGCGGAACTCCTGTCGTCGGAACCGGCCATGACTGTGGTGCCCGTCACCGTAGGAAGGGTCCGGTCGTGGGGGAAGACCGGTGTTCGGTGGGCGGGACACGCGCCCCGCGACACGAAGACCCGCAGAGGCTGCGAAGCGGTAACACTTCGGCGTTCGCCGCATAACATCTGTGCATGAGTCACTGCGTCTTCTGCGCCGTCATCTCGGGTGGGGCCGAGTCGAGCGTCGTCTACGACGACGCCCACACGATCGCGTTCATGGACATCCGTCCGTTCACGCCCGGGCATCTGTTGGTGGTGCCGAAGACACACGCCGCGAACCTGTCCGAGCTCGATCCGGAAGACGGCGGACGTCTGTTCCGGGTGGGGCAGCAGGTGGCCGCGGCGCTGCGGGAGAGCACCGTCGCCGCCGAGGGCGTCAATTTCTTCCTCGCCGACGGCGTCATCGCCGGGCAGGAGGTGTTCCACGTCCACCTGCACGTGGTACCCCGCACGGCGGGAGACGGATTCGGGTTGCGGGGCCGTCCGACGACGCCGCCCCGCACCGACCTCGACTATCTGGCGGCGTCGATCGCCGGCCGACTCGGCGGCGCCGATGCGTGACGAGGACGCGCGCCCGCCGCACCTGCACGTGCGGTTCCCGGAACTGGCGGAGACACTGCCGTACGTCCGGCTCGGGGACGCCCCGACACCACTGCGCAGACTCGACGGGCTCGGCACCCGGAACCGGCTCTGGCTCAAGGACGACGGACAGTACGGGTCCGGTGGCTGGGGTGGAAACAAGGTGCGCAAGCTCGAGTGGATCATCCCCGACGTCCTCGCCCGTGGAACCAAGCGGATCATCACGGTGGGCGGTCTCGGCACCAACTGGGGTCTCGCAACTGCCCTGTACGCACGGGATTTCGGGATCGACACCGCACTCGCCCTGATCGACCAACCCCTCGACGACCACGTCCGCGCCCAGCTCGCCCGGCTCGAACGGTCCGGTGCCACACTCCACTACACCCGCAACAAGGCGCGGACGTTCGCGTCGGCACCGCTGCTGATGCTCCGCAACATACGGGGCGGCAAGCTGCCCTACTATCTGCCGCCGGGCGGATCGTCACCGATCGGCGCCCTCGGATACGTCGAGGCCGCACTGGAAATCGGTGCGCAGGTCGAGGCCGGGGTGATGCCGGAACCGGCGCAGATCGTCGTGGCCGCCGGCTCCGGTGGGACGGTCGCCGGACTGCTCCTCGGTCTGCGACTCGCGGGGCTGGACACGGGTGTCGTCGGTGTCGTCGTCAACGACACCCTGCCCCTCGGCGCCCACGAGATCCGGGACCTCGCGGTCCGCGCCGAGGAGGTGCTGCGGCGCCGCGGCGCGCGATTCGACGACCTCGACCTCGGGAAAGCACGGCTGACCGTGACCCGCGACTACCTCGGCCCCGGTTACGGATACGCCACTGCGGAGGGTCGGGCCGCGCAACGCGTCGGCGCCGAATACCAGGTGTCGCTCGACCCCGTCTACACCGCGAAAACCTTCGCGGGCCTGCTCGAGATCGACGCCGAGACCCGCAGCGACGACCGGCCGATCGTCATGCTCGACACCTTCGGTCCCCGGCCCACTCGGTGATCGGCCGGCCGCCGATCAGATGCTCGTCGACCAGTCGGTCGACGCGGTCCGCGGTCAGGCCCGCGTACCAGGTGTCGTCCGGGTACACCGCGACCACGGGGGCCTGCGAGCACGGAAACATGCAGCCGGTCAACGTGATCAGGACGTCGTCGTCGTCGAGGCCGCGGGCGGTGAGGGCATCGTCGACGGCGCGTCCGGTCTCGGCGCCGCCACGTGCCGAGCAGCGCGGTCCCCGGCACACCAGGACGTGCCGGGCGAAGCCGGGCACCTCGTCCCACGCGGGGGAGGTGAGCGGTGCGGTGGTGGTGCGGGCCGGTGCGGTCGGTCCGCTGATCGCGGCGTCCAACAGGTCCGGGTAGGACTCGGCGTCGGTGAGCGGGCCGGCGATCCGCACGTCCGGGACGGCGGCGTCGGCCCGTTCCCGCAGCCAGTGCCCGATCACCCGGCGGAACCATGCGTCCATCTTGCGGTCGAGGACGGTCTGGGCGCTGACCACGACCACCTCGGACACCCCGGCGTCGGCGGCCTCGTCGAGCACCGCGGTGACCGTCGGTCCGGGGCCGCCGAGGACCGCCGTCCGGAACACCGTGTCGGGGTGGCGTTTCCGTAGTTCGGTGAGTGCGCCGATCACCTGGTCGTGCGGGTCGTCGCCGCGGTCCGTCGGGGCGGTGACGATCACCCAGCGTCGAAAGTCGTTCACGGTCGGATCCTTTCGAGGTCGGCGCCGTGGGTGCCGCACAGCACCACCATCGGACGCCCGGTGCGGGGATGTGGCTGCACGATCGCGTCCAGGCCGTACACGTCGGCCAGCAGGTCCGCGGTGAGGACGGTGTCGGTGGGGCCCTCGGTGACCACCCGGCCGCGTTGCAGCACCACCAGGTGGTCGCAGTACATCGCGGCGAGGTTCAGGTCGTGCATCGCCGCGACGGTCGTCAGCCCGCGCCCGCGCACCAGATCGAGCAACTCCAGCGACGCCGACACGTCCAGATGGTTGGTGGGTTCGTCGAGCAGCAGCACGCACGGCCGCTGCGCGAACGCCCGCGCCAGCTGCGTCTTCTGCTTCTCGCCGCCGGACAGGGACTGCCACACCCGTCGCCGCAGCCCCGTGATCCCGGCCATCGCGAGCGCGTCGTCGACGACCCCGTCGGGGACGGAGGACGCCGGCCGGGCCCAGCCGCCGCGGTGCGGGATCACCCCGAGCTCGACGATCTGCTCGACCGTCAGCTCGAGTCCGGTCGCCGAATGCTGTTCGAGCAGGGCGACGGTGCGGGCGAACTCGCGGCGGTGGATCGACTCCACCGGGTCGTCGCCGAGCAGCACCCGCCCGGAATCGGCGCGGGTCAGGCGGGCGATCGCGGACAGCAGCGACGTCTTGCCGGAGCCGTTGGGGCCGATCAGCCCGGTCACCTTCCTCGACGGGGCGCAGCAGGTGACGTCGTCGAGGATCGTCGTGCCGCCCGCCGACCATGACACGTGCTCGACGCGGACCTCGGGGGAGTGGTGGCTCATGCGCGGGCCCCACGTCGGCGCAGCAGCAGCACGAACACCGGGACACCGACGACCGCGGTGACCACACTGATCGGCAGCTCGCGGCCCGGGATCACGGTGCGGGCGGCGATATCGGCCCACACCAGCAGCAGCGCGCCGGTGAGCGCGACCACCGGCAGCAGCCGCGCGTGCAGCGGACCGGCCAGCATCCGGGCGGCGTGCGGGACGACGAGCCCGACGAACCCGATCACCCCGGCCTGCGCGACGAGCGTCGCGGTGCACAGCGACGCCACCCCGTACAGCACCCAGCGGGACCGTTCGACGTGCGTGCCCAGGCTCGCGGCGGCCCGGTCGCCGAACGCGAACGAGTCGAGGACCCGTGCGTGCGCGAGTACGACGGCCGCGGTGACCGCGACCACCACGAGCATCGGGGTCAGGCTCGCCCAGCGCGCCCCGGCCACCGAGCCGAGGGTCCACTGCAGCACCCGCTGCGCGAGATCCCGGTCGCCGAGCATGACGAGCGCCGACGTGAGCGCCGCCGTGAACTGGCCGACCGCGATACCGCCGAGGATCAGCCGGCCCGGCACGAGCGCACCGGACCGGTTGGTCGCGATGAGGAACACCAGCAGCAGGCCCGCGATCGCCGCCACGAAGGCGGCCGCGGACACCGTCGTCAACCCGAGCACACCGACGGTGCCGATGCCGGCGGTGAGCGCGAGGACCGCGCCGAGCGACGCCGCTCCCGACATGCCCAGCAGGTACGGGTCGGCGAGCGGATTACCGGTCAGCGACTGCAGCACCGCGCCGCACAGTGCGAGCCCCGCCCCGGCGAGCGCCGCGGCCAGCACCCGCGGCAGCCGCAGATCGACGACGATGTGGGTGGTGAGCAGATCGGTGCCCGGGCCGATACCGAGGCGTCCGGCGATCGACGCGACGACCGTCCCGATCGACAGGTCCGCGGCCCCGATCACGACACCGGCCGCGCAGCTGAGCGCGAGCAGCGCGGCCAGGACCGAGAACCACCCGGCCCCGCCGGCCCGGGGCCGCGTGCGTGCCCGCGCCGGTACCCGGGTCACCGCACTCATCCCCGCAGGCCGCCCAGCTGATCGGCGGCGGACCGCGCGCCGTCGATCAGCCGCGGGCCGGGCGTGCCCTCCGAGAACGGCACCACCACGAATGCGTCGGTGCGCACGGCCGTCAGATCCCGCAACGCCGGATCGCTCTTCAGGAACTGCTTCTTCGACTCGGCGGTGTCCCACGTGGCGTCGACGAGGACGATGACGTCGGGATTCGCCTGCAGCACCGTCTCCCAGTTGCCGTTGCCCCACGCGCCGTTCAGTCCGGAGAAGACGTTGGTGGCGCCGACCGCATCGATGATCAACTGCGGGCCGCCGGCGTTGCCGCCCACGTAGGGGGTGTCGGTCTTGCTGTCGTACCAGAAGACGGACTTGCCGCGTCCGGGTGCCGCGGACTCGATCCCGGCGAGCGTGTCACGCATGCGGGTGCTCTCGGCGTCGGCGTCGGATCCGCGGCCGAACAGCGTCCCGTAGTCGCCGATCTCGGTGGCGACGGCGTCCCATCCGACGGGCGGACGCTGGGACTTGTCCTGGCACCCGAACGGCGAGACGTAGGTGGCGACACCGAGGTCGGCCAGCGAATCCTGCGAACCGACGGCCTTGTCGTCGAACGCGCTCGCGTACGACGCCAGCACCAGATCCGGCCTCGCCTCGAGGACGGCCTCGCGGCTCGGGTAGGCGGATTCGTTCAGCACCGGGATCTGCGCGTACGCGTCGCGCCACTGTGGGGCGATCGTGTCGTCGAGGTAGGCGGTACCGGCCATCTGCCCCTGCGCGCCGACCGACAGCGCCGACTCGGTGGCCCCCTGATTGAGGGTGACCGCGCGCTGCGCCGGCCCGTCGAGGGTGACGGTGCGGCCGCAGTTCTGCAGGGAGATCGCGGCGTCGGTGGCGGCGTCGGACTCGGATTGTGGTGATCCGCCGCACGCGGTGAGGGTGAGGGCGGCAGCGACGGCGACCGCCGTCGTGGACAGGACTCGGCGAGAGACAGGGGTGCGCACGGCGACCCGCCTTCCATGACTCGTGGAAAACGTGCAGGTAGGTGCCACGGCCGGTCTCCTGGCTCGGCAGGGACGACCGTCGTCTCCCGGCCGATCGAACCTTCCCGGACTTCTCCGGTGGCTCGGGGGCCGCACGTCGAGTCGACGTCCCTGCTCACAGTGGCGAGTACCGCGCCGGATTCGCACCGGACTTCCCGTTCACCGTGGCAACGGGGCCAAGGATAGACGAGGGGCTGTTCAGGCCGGTGTGCGATCCGTCCGGCCCCCCGGCAACACCGTCCCGGCGACCGTCATCACGATCGCCGCCCCGAGCATCACCACGAACACCAGGTGCACGGCGTCCGCGAGGTCTCCCGGTTCCGGGGCGTCGACCATGCCGAGGCGGGCGTTGACGACGGCCCCGAAGACCGCCACACCGACCGCACTGCCGATCGACACGGCGAACGCCGACGTGGAGGTGACGACACCGCGTTCGGCCCAGCCGACCGACGACTGGGCGGCGATGAGCGTGGGTCCGCCGATCAGGCCCATCCCGGTACCGATGACGAGACACGCCCCGATCACGTGCCACAACTCGGAATGCACCGTCAGCCGGGACGCGAGGACGGCCCCGACGACCGTCGTCACCGCCCCGACCAGGACGGCCGCCCGGAACCCGTGCCGCATGTACAGTCGCCCGGCGAGCGCCGACGCGATCGGCCAGCCGACCGACAGCGCCGCCAGCGCGAACCCGGCACGGGCCGGTCCGGTGCCCAGTACCTCCTGGATGAACGTCGGCACGTACCCGGTCAACCCGATCGCGACGGCCCCGCGGAACAGGGAGATCAGGCACGCGGCGACGACGATCCGGCGGGCCAGCACCCGCAGCGGCAGGATCGGGTCGGGCACGCGGCGCTCGACCCAGACGAACACGATCAGCAGGGCGACCGCCGCCCCGAGGACCCCGGCGCCGATCGGCGACCTCCACGCCCACGAGTCGCCGCCCTCGAGCAGACCGAGGATCAGCAGCGCGGAACCACTGCTGAGCAGGATCGCCCCGGTGTAGTCGACGGTGCGACGTCCGGACACCTCCCCGGCGAAGTCCTGGTCCTCGACGAAGTGCCGGGACAACAGCCACGCCGCGAGCAGGCATCCGGGAATCGCGACGAGGAAGGTGGCCCGCCACGACACGTGCGCCGACAGCAGTCCGCCGAGCGACGGCCCGACGAGCACGGCGGTACCCCACACCCCGGCCAGATAGCCCTGGATCCGGGCGCGTTCGGCGACCGTGTAGATGTCCCCGGCGATGGTCTGGCTCATCGGTTGCACGGCCCCGGCCCCGAATCCCTGGACGACCCGGAACACCACCAGCGCCGCCATGGACCAGGAGAGAGCGCACAGCAGCGACCCGACCGTGAACACCCCGAGGCCCCACATCATGATCGTCTTGCGGCCGTAGAGATCCGACAGGCGTCCGTAGACCGGCACCGAAACGGCTTGCGCCAGTAGATAGCCCGAGAACAGCCACGGGAACTCGGTGAAGCCGCCGAGATCGTCGACGATCGACGCCACCGACGTCGCGACGATGGAGGTCTCGATCGCGACCATGGCCGCTGTGAGCATGAGGGACGCCAGGATAGGGCCGCGCTCCGAGCGCAGACCTGCCCCGTCCCGAACTGCAGTGTCCGTCATCACAACCCCGACTGTGTGTGGGAACCGCGCGGTGCCGGCGACACCGCTGGCGGGAGTATGACACCGGCAAAACCGGCATGCTGGACGAACGTCGAGATCGTGGTGTCCGGTACGTAAACCCGACGGACCGATAGGGTGGACGGGTGCGCCCTTCACTCGACTCCTACACCCACCTGGCCGGCGGCAAGGTCCGCGATCTTTTCGCGATCGACGACGAGCATCTCCTGCTGGTCGCGAGTGACCGGATCTCGGCCTACGACCACATCCTGAGCACCCCCATCCCGGACAAGGGCCGCGTCCTCACCGCGATGAGCGTGTTCTTCTTCGAGAAGCTCGGTGGCAACAACCACCTCGCCGGCGACCCGCTCGACGAGCGGATCCCCGAGGAGGTGCTGGGACGGGCGCTCGTGGTCCGCAAGCTGCGCATGGTGCCCGTCGAATGTGTGGCCCGCGGCTACCTGACCGGGTCCGGGCTGGTCGACTACCGGGACACCGGCGCGGTGTGCGGCGTCTCCCTGCCGGACGGGCTGGTCGAGGCGAGTGAACTGCCGGAGCCGATCTTCACCCCGGCGAGCAAGGCTGACCTCGGCGATCACGACGAGAACATCGACTTCCGGGCCGTCATCGACAAGGTCGGCCAGAATCTCGCCGTCAAGCTGCGCGACGACACCCTCGACATCTACACGCGTGCCGCGAACTTCGCGCGCGACCGCGGAATCATCTTGGCCGACACCAAGTTCGAGTTCGGCCTCGACGCCGAGAACAACCTGGTGCTCGCCGACGAGGTGCTGACGCCCGACTCGTCGCGGTACTGGCCGGCCGACAGCTACGAGGTCGGCAAGGTGCAGCCCAGCTTCGACAAGCAGTTCGTGCGCAACTGGCTCACGAGCCCCGCATCCGGCTGGGACCGCGCGTCGGACACCCCGCCGCCGGCGCTGCCGCAGGAGATCGTCGACGCGACCCGTACCCGCTACATCGAAGCGTACGAGCGTATTTCGGGTCTGTCGTTCGCCGACTGGGTGGGCTGACGTGGGTGCGCTGACTCCGCCTGTCGCCAAACGAGTTCCGCTCGAGAGGATCCACCACGGGGACACGTTCGTCGACCACTACGAGTGGCTGCGCGACAAGGAGGACCCGGAGGTCGTCGCGTACCTCGAGGCGGAGAACGCGTACACCGCACAGCAGCTCGAACATCTGGAGCCGTTGCGGGAGAAGATCTTCCAGGAGATCAAATCCCGCACCCAGGAAACCGACATGTCGGTGCCGACCCGGCTCGGGCAGTGGTGGTACTACTCGCGGACCGTCGAAGGACAGCAGTACGGCGTGCACTGCCGGTGCCCCATCGCCGACGCCGACGACTGGACGCCGCCCGAGCTGTCGGCAGATGTCGCGATCGACGGTGAACAGGTCCTACTCGACGGCAACGCCGAGGCCGAAGGCCACGAGTTCTTCTCCCTCGGCGCCTACACCGTCAGCCACGACGGCACCCTGCTCGCATACGCCGTCGACGTCGTCGGCGACGAGCGGTACACGCTGCGGTTCAAGGACCTCACCACCGGCGCGCTGCTGCCCGACGAGATCCCGAACACCGCCCCCGGCGCCACGTGGGCGGCCGACCAGCGGCACGTCTTCTACCTCACCGTCGACGATGCGTGGCGTCCCGACACCGTCTGGCGGCACGAACTGGGCACGTCGCAGGACGCCGACGTGCAGGTCTTCCACGAGCCGGACGACCGCTACTGGGTGTCCGTCGGGTCGACGCGCAGCGAGAAGTACCTGATGATCTGGGTCGGCTCCAAGATCACCACCGAGGGGTGGATCCTCGAATCCGCGGACCCCGAGGGGGAGTTCCGGGTGATCCTGCCGCGCCGCGAGGGCGTCGAATACGCGGCCGAACATGCCGTGATCGCCGGTGAGGACCGCTTCCTCATCCTGCACAACGATGTCACCGCCGACGGCGAGAAGGCCGAGAACTTCGTCCTCGCGCAGGCCCCGATCGCGGACCCGGCGGCGATGGAGATCCTCGTCCCGCACCGCCGGGACGTGCGGCTCGAGGACATCGACACGTTCGCCGACCATCTCGTGCTCAGCTACCGGCGCGACGGCCTGACCCGGCTCGCGATCTGGCCGCTCACCGCCGACGGGTACGGCGAGCTCACCGAGATGCGGTTCGACGAGGAACTGTTCTCCGTCGGCCTCGGCTCCAACCCCGAATGGGATCAGCCGACGCTGCGGATCGGCTACACGTCGTTCGTCACGCCGTCGCGGGTGTACGACTACCGGGTCGCCACCGGGGACCTGATCCTGCGCAAGGCGCAGCCCGTCCTCGGCGACTTCGACCCGGCCGACTACGAACAGCACCGCGAGTGGGCGGTCGCCGACGACGGCACCCACATCCCGCTGTCGGTGGTGCAGCGCAAGGGAATCGGTTCCGGACCGGCACCGACCCTGCTGTACGGGTACGGCTCGTACGAGGCCAGCATGGATCCGGCGTTCTCGGTGGCGCGGCTGTCGCTGCTCGACCGGGGCACGGTGTTCGTCGTCGCGCACGTGCGCGGCGGTGGCGAGATGGGCCGGCTCTGGTACGAGAACGGCAAGACCCTCACCAAGAAGAACACCTTCACCGATTTCGTCGCGTGCGCACGGCATCTGATCGACGAAGGACGCACCACCCCGGCGCAACTCGTCGCCGACGGTGGCAGCGCGGGCGGTCTGCTGATGGGTGCGGTGGCGAACCTGGCGCCGGAGTTGTTCGCGGGCATCCTCGCGAACGTTCCGTTCGTCGACCCGCTCACCTCGATCCTCGACCCGGACCTGCCGCTGACCGTGATCGAGTGGGACGAGTGGGGCAACCCGCTCGACGATCCGCAGGTGTACGCGTACATGCGGTCCTACAGCCCGTACGAGAACGTCGAGGCCAAGGACTACCCGGCGATCCTCGCGATCACCAGCATCAACGACACCCGCGTCCTCTACGTCGAACCCGCCAAATGGGTTGCCGCCCTGCGTGCCACCAAGACAGGGGACGCACCGCTGCTCCTCAAGACCGAGATGAGCGCCGGACACGGCGGGGTCAGCGGACGCTACGAGAAGTGGAAGGAAGCCGCGTTCGAATACGCGTGGCTGATCGAGACGGCCGGGGCGCGGTAGCCGCCGCACGGCCTCACCGCGACGTCGCCCACATGTATCGCACCTGAGGTCGCCCGGCCCGCCCGTACTCCGTCGTGCGGGCGAGGATCCCGTCGTCGGCGAGACGTTCGAGATATCGCCACGCCGTCACCCGGGACACCCCGGCGGCCGTCGCAGCCTCGGCGGCCGTCAGAGGACATCCGGCATCGCGTACACACGATCCGATGAGGTCGATCGTCTGCGGGGCAACACCTTTCGGTGTGGTGGCGCGCTCGTCCGCGGTTCGCAGCACCGCCATCGCCCGGTCGATGTCCCGCTGGCTCGCGGCCGTCCCGCCCGTGGGCAGTGCGGCCCGGAACTCCCGATAGTGCTCGAGTTTGTCGCGCAACGCCGCGAACGTGAACGGCTTGAGCAGGTACAACACCACCCCGCGGGCCACCGCAGTCCGGACCACGTCCAGATCCCGCGCCGACGTCACCGCGATGATGCCGGGTGCGGGACGCAGATTCGACAGGGCGGCAGCCAGATCCAGCCCACTCGCGTCCGGCAGGCCGATGTCGAGCAGCACCAGGTCGATCGGCGCCTCGGCTGCGGACGCCTCGGTGACGACCCGGATCGCGTCCTGCGCGGTGTGCGCGACCGCCGCCACCGCGAATCCGTCGACCCGCTCCACATAGGCGTGGTGTGCCTGTGCGATCAGCGGCTCGTCCTCGACGACCAGTACCCGGATCATCGGTCACCACCGTCGAATCCGACGTCGTGCAGGGGGATCTCGACGACCAGCATCCCGGCGAGCGACGGCTCGGTGCGCAGGCGGCCACCGTGCCGGGCGACGACCTGCGCCACCAGGGCCAGCCCCAGTCCGCGCTGGAGGGCCGGCCGGCCGTCCACCGGTTTCGTCGAGTAGCCACGGCCCAACGCACGGGCCAACGTGTCCGGGGCCATCCCGGGGCCGCTGTCGGCGACCCGCAGCACCAGCGTCGAACCCTCTTCCGCCGCAGTCACCTCCACCCACGGGGTCTCGCCGTCGACCGCCGCGGACCGGGCCGCGTCGATCGCGTTGTCGATCAGATTGCCCACGACCGTCACCAGTTCGAGCGGGCTCAGCGGCCGCACCGACCCCAGCGCGGTGTCCTCGGTGACCGTCAACTCGACCCCCTGCTGGGCGGCCTCGCTCACCTTCCCGAGCAGCAGCGCGGCCAGGGCGGGCTCGTGCACCGCCGCCATCAACCGGTCGATCAACTGCTGCGACGTCGACAACTCCGCAGTCGTGAACGCGACCGCCTCGTCGCTGCGGCCCAACTCGACCAGCGTCACGATCGTGTGCAGCCGGTTCGCGTACTCGTGGGCCTGCGCGCGCAGCGACTCGGCGACACTGCGCGTCGAATCGAGCTCACCGAGCGCCGTCTGCAACTCGGTGTGATCCCGGAGCGTGACGACGGTGCCGATGCGCCGGCCCTCCCACGACACGGGGGAGCGGCCCACCACCAGCACCCGGTCCGCGGTCACGTGCACCTCGTCCTGCTCACCGGCGTCGTCGGGCCCGTCCGGCCGCAGCGTCTCCGGCAACTGGTCGACCGTGATCGGACCGTCCGGCAGCCACAGCAGCCGCCGCGCCTCGTCGTTGATCACGTCGACCCGGACCCGGCCGTCCCGGCGGCGTCCGAACACGATCAACCCCTCGCCGATCGACCCCAGCACCGCCTCGTGATGCTCGTACAGCCGGCGCAACTGGCCCGGATCCAACCCCATCGTCTGCCGGCGCAGCCGCCGGTTCACCGTGGCCGCCCCGAGCGCGGCCAGCGCGACCGCGACCCCGATGATGCCCAGCAGCGACGGCAACCCCTCCGCGAACTGCTCGCCGATCCGTTCCCGCGTCACCCCCACCGACACCATCCCGATCACCCGGCCGGCGTCGAACACCGGTGTGACCGCGCGGATCGACGGCCCCAACGACCCCGTGTACGTCTCCGTGTCCGTCTCGCCGGCCAGCGCCCGGTCGACGTGCCCCTCGAACCGCTTACCGATCATCGCCGGATCCGGATGCGTGAACCGGGTACGGTCCGGTGCCATCACCACGATGAAATCGGTGCCCGTCGCCGCCCGGATCCGCTCGACCTCCGGCTGCAGCACCGCCGTCGGATCCGGGCCGCGCAGCGCCGCGACCGTCGAATCCGAGTGCGCCATCGTCTCTGCGACGCTCGTCACCACCCGGCGTGTCGCATCGTCCGAGTCGCGTCGTTCGTCGAGGACCGCCAACCCCGACACCGCGGCCGCGACCAGCGTCAACACCACCAACTGCAGCACCAGCAACTGGCGGGCGACGCTCATCGGCCGACGGGACCGGGCGTAGGGCACGGCGCTCCTCTCGTGAAATCAATGAACACAATCTTCACCGCCGCCCCGAACGGTACGACGATCACTGACGGGCTCTCGTGACCTCGATCACTCGATGATCGGAGACGTCGGCCCCTCGAGTATCCATCCGAGCAAGGGAACACCGATGAGCACGAGTGCACCAGGGAAGCTGAGCGCCGCGCAACCGACACCGCAACCCGCCGCCACCGGTACGAAGCGGGACCGCACACACTGGCTCTACATCGGTGTCATCGTCGCCGTCGTCGGCGGCATCCTCGTCGGCTGGCTCGCCCCCGACACCGGCAAGTCGTTCGGTGTGCTCGGCACGATGTTCGTCGACCTGATCAAGATGATGATCAGCCCGGTCATCTTCTGCACCATCGTCCTCGGTATCGGCTCGGTCCGCGCCGCCGCCAGCGTCGGCAAGGTCGGCGGCCTCGCCCTCGGTTACTTCATCGGCATGTCGACCGTCGCCCTCGGTATCGGCCTCGTCGTCGGTAACCTCATCAGCCCCGGCAGCAGCCTCGACATCGCCGGCGCCGCCGGCTCCGGCGCCGCCTACGCCGAAAAGGCCCACGCCGCCGGTGGCACCATGGACTTCATCGCGTCGATCATCCCGACATCGCTGATGTCCGCGCTCACCGAAGGCAGCGTCCTGCAGACCCTGTTCGTCGCGCTGCTCGTCGGCTTCGGCCTGCAGGCCCTCGGCAAGCAGGGCGAACCGATCCTCCGCGGCGTCGGCCACGCACAGAAGCTCGTCTTCAAGATCCTCACCATGATCCTGTGGCTCGCCCCGATCGGCGCGTTCGGCGCGATGGCGAACGTCGTCGGACAGACCGGCCTCGCCGCCGTCGTCCAACTCGCCGCCCTCATGCTCGGCTTCTACCTGACCTGCCTGATCTTCGTGTTCGGTGTCCTCGGCAGCCTGCTGCGCGCCTTCGCCGGGGTCTCGATCTTCAAGCTCGTCCGCTACCTCGCCCGCGAATACCTGCTGATCTTCGCGACGTCGTCGTCCGAATCCGCGCTGCCGCGGCTCATCGCGAAGATGGAACACGTCGGCGTCGACCGCACCACCGTCGGCATCGTCGTCCCCACCGGCTACTCGTTCAACCTCGACGGCACCGCCATCTACCTCACCATGGCGTCCATCTTCATCGCCGACGCCATGCACCAGCCGCTGTCGCTGACCGAACAGCTGTCGCTGCTGCTGTTCATGATCGTCGCGTCGAAGGGTGCGGCCGGTGTCACCGGTGCCGGACTCGCCACCCTCGCCGGCGGCCTGCAGAGCCACCGCCCCGAACTCCTCGACGGCGTCGGCCTCATCGTCGGTATCGACCGGTTCATGTCCGAAGCCCGCGCCATCACCAACTTCTCCGGCAACGCCGTCGCCACCCTCCTCGTCGGCACCTGGACCAAGACCGTCGACACCGACCGCGTCCGCGACGTCCTCGACGGGAAGATGCCGTTCGACGAGACGACGATGCTCGACGCCGACGGCAGTGACAGCACGGACGCCGCGGACGATGCGCGCCCGGCGCCCGTCCGTGAGGAGCGGAAACTGGCCAGCGCCTGACACGTCCGCCTTCCCGATGCGGGGTGTGGCTCGGTATTCGCCGAGCCGCACCCCGCATCGGCGTCTGTGGGGTTCCGGCCGGTCCGCCACGCTGACCTGGTCGAACGTTCAATAACGGGACACGCATCACATATTGACACCCCGAATGGCCTACGTCACACTATCGGCTAATAACTGATCCGTCAGTCAGTATGGGAGCCGAAACGTGACTTCAGTGAAAAGGCGAGCCGGCCTCGGCATCGGGCTCGTCGCCCTGATGGCCGCGTCGGCCTGCGGCAGCACCACCGACCCGTCGAAGACGCTCACCGTCACGATGTGGGGCGGAGCCGCCCAACGCGTGCACCTCCAGAGCTACGTCAACCCGTGGGCCAAGGACGCCGGCGTCACCGTCCTCGAGGACTCACCGACCGACTACGCGAAGATCGGCGCCCAGGTGCAGAGCGGCCACGTCACGTGGGGCGTCGTCGAAGTGGAACCGAACTACGCCGAGACGGCCTGTGCCGCCGGCATCCTCACCCCGCTCACCGACGAGGTCGTCGCCGCGGCCGCAGCCGCCGGTGTCGACCCGACGTTCCTGGGGGAGTGCTCGATACCGAACCTGCTGTACTCCTTCACGATCGCCTACAACACCAAAAAATTCGCCGACGCGCATCCGACCACGTGGGCGGAATTCTTCGACACCGGACGCTTCCCCGGCAAACGCGGCTTCTGGAACTACGCCACCGGCGGCATGTTCGAGGCCGCGCTCCTGGCCGACGGCGTCGCGCCCGACCAGCTCTATCCCCTCGACATCGACCGGGCGTTCCGCAAACTCGACACCATCAAGAAGGACATCGTCTTCTACGACACAGGCGACGAACAGGCGCAACTCGTCGCCAGCGGGGAGGCGCCGCTCGTCCAGGCGTGGAGCGGCCGGATCGACCAGGCCGCGATGGAGGGCCAGCCGATCGCCAACGAGTGGGGCCAGAACCTCGTCTCGTACGACCAGGTGGCAGTCCCCGCCGGATACCCCAACACCGACCTCGCGATGGACTGGATGGCGCACTTCCTCGGCGACATCGACGGGCAGGCCCGGGATGCCGAACGCAGCCTGTTCGCACCCGTCGCCCCGGCCGCGCTCGACAAGGTTCCCGCCGACGTCGCGGAACTGCTGTCGACCGCCCCCGAGAACGTCGCGAAGTCCGCCGGCACCATCGACTACCGCTACTGGGCGGAGCACTACAACGAGGTCACCGAACGCCTGAATGCGTGGGTGCTGTCGTGACCCGGACGATCGACACTGCTCCCGCGCCGGACACCGCGGTGGCACCCGAGAAGACGCCCGGACGCCGTCGCCGTGCCCGGCGACCGAGATTCGAATTCAACGGCTGGGCACTGCTGCTCGTGCCGCTGCTCGTCTTCCTCGCCGTGGTGTTCGTGATCCCCCTGGTCCTCATGTTCTCCAAGAGCGTCACCGACCCGACGATCGGGCTCGGGAACTACCGGGCCATCTGGGAGAACCCCCTCTATCTCAAGGTCCTCGGCAACACCTTCCTCGTCGCCGGCGCGACCACGGTGGTGACGGTGCTCCTGGCCTTCCCCTACGCCTACCTCATGACGCTGGCGACCCCGTTCTGGCGGGCGATCATGCTCGTCGCGGTCCTCGTCCCGTTCTGGACGAGCCTGCTGGTGCGGAGCTTCGCGCTGGTGCTCGTGCTGCGGGACACCGGTGCCTTCAACATCGGGCTCGAGTCGATCGGGCTGATCGACGAGCCGCTGCCGCTGCTACGGCACCTGTGGGGCGTCCTGTTCGGCATGGTGCAGATCACGCTGCCGTTCGCGGTGCTCCCGCTGTACGCCACGATGCGCGGCATCGATCGCCGGCTGCTGCTCGCGGCCGAAAGTCTCGGCGCCCGACCGGCTCTCGCGTTCGTGCGGGTGTTCGTCCCGCTGACCCTGCCCGGCCTGTTCGCCGGCATCGTGCTGGTGTTCATCCAGGCGCTCGGCTACTACATCACCCCCGCACTGCTCGGCGGACCGCAGAACACCATGATCGGCGAACTCATCGTCCAGCAGGTCAGCACCGTCCTACGGTTCGGCTTCGCCGCCGCGCTCGGGGTGGTCCTGCTCGCGAGCACGCTGATCCTGCTCGCCGTCGCCGGCCGGTTCGTGGACATGAAGAAATACCTGATGGGGCAATCATGACTCGACTTCTCACCCGCGCCGGCCTGGTGCTGCTCGCCACCCTCACCGTTGCCTACCTGATCCTCCCCGTCCTCGTCGTCATCCCGATGTCCTTCGCGGACAGTGCTTTCCTGACGTTCCCGCCGAAGGCGTTCTCCACCCGCTGGTACCGACAGTTGCTCGACGACCCGACCTGGCTCGCCTCGGCGCTCGTCAGCCTCCGGGTTGCCGTCCTGTCCACGATCTGCGCGGTGACACTCGGTGTGCTCGCGGCGCTGGGACTGGTCCGGGGTCGGTACCCGCTGCGCGGTCCGATCACCGCGTTGCTCCTCGCGCCGATCATCGTGCCGTACGTGATCATCGGTCTCGCGGTGTACATTGTGTTCCTGAAACTCGGGCTCACCGAGACCACCCTCGGGTTCGTCCTCGTCCACACCGCCCTCGCCGTGCCGTACGTGACGATCAACGTCGCCTCCGGTCTGGTGGGATTCGACCGCGGTCTCGAACGCGCCGCCCAGTCGCTCGGCTCCGGACCCGTCTCCACCTTCTTCCGCATCACCTTCCCGAACATCGCCGCCAGTGTCTTCGCCGGTGCCCTGTTCGCCTTCATCACCTCGTGGGACGAGGTCGTCAGCGCGATCTTCCTCTCCGGCCCGCAGATGACCACCCTGCCGGTGCGTATCTGGTCCGGCGTGAAGGTGTCGGTGGACCCCAGCGTGGCCGCGATCTCCGGCCTGACCCTGTTCGTCATCATCGGATCGTTCGTGCTCTTCGGAGCGATGAAACTGACCCGCAAGGCCGTTCGCGCATTCAAGTACCGCGATTCCGTCACAGTGATCGGAGAACTCCCGTGAGCATCTCGACCCCGACCGCCTCGCCCGCGACGACCGTGACCGGTGCGCCGATCACCGTCACCGGTATCAGCAAGACCTACGGTGCCACCACCGTGCTCGACAACCTCGACCTCGAGATCCGCGGCGGAGAGTTCCTGACCCTCCTCGGGGCCAGCGGTTCCGGCAAGTCCACCCTGCTGGGCATCATCTCGGGATTCATCAAACCGACGGCGGGCACCATCGAGGTGGCCGGACGCACCCTCAACCGGGTACCGCCGCACAAGCGCGGTTTCGGCGTCGTCTTCCAGAACTACTCGCTGTTCCCACACATGAGCATCGCCGACAACGTCGCCTTTCCACTCGCCCGGCACGGCTGGTCCACGAGCGAGATCAAACGCGGTGTCGCCGAAGCACTCGACCTCGTCGAACTGGGCCACCTCGGTGCCCGCATGCCGTCGGAACTCTCCGGCGGACAGCAACAGCGCGTCGCCCTCGCCCGCGCCATCGTGTTCCGGCCGCCGGTGCTGCTGATGGACGAACCGCTCGGTGCCCTGGACAAGCTCCTGCGCGAGCAACTGCAACTCGAAATCCGCCGCCTGCACCAGGAACTGGGCATCACGTTCGTGTTCGTCACCCACGACCAGGACGAGGCGCTCGCCATGTCCGACCGCATCGCGTTGCTGCGGGGCGGTTCCATCGTGCAGGTCGGTACCCCCGAAGAACTCTACGAGCGTCCCAACTGCCAGTACGCCGCCGAATTCGTCGGTGCCTCCAACATCTTCCGCGGAACCATCGACACCGCAGGCTTCACCGAGAACGGCACCGCGCACCGATTCCGCGTATCGGAACCCGTAACCCGTACCGCCGGAGCGCATTCGGTGATGCTGCGGCCCGAACGCATCGGCGTGGTCGGTGCAGGGGAACACGTACCCGGCGGACGTGACGGACTCGACGGCATCGTCGAGGACACCGTCTACTTCGGTACCAACCGCCAGGTCCAGGTGCGCACCCCCGACGGCCGGCTCGTCCTCGCCCGCACCCCCGTGCCCCACACAGCGGACGGGGTCGTCCCCGGTGCCGCGGTGCGCGTGCACTGGGGTGTCGAGGACGTCGTCGTCCTCGGCTCCTGACACCGACGGGTTTCTGACATCGATGGCGACCCGCGCTGAAAGCCCACCCGCACAGACTCTTCCGGTCGACGCACCGCACGTCGCTGTCGCCTGGGCGTGCGGCCTCGCCTCGGTGGTGGTCTACGGGCTGACACCGACGGTGGCCGCACTCTCGTACGACACCGGACTGACCCCGACCGTGCTGGTGGCGTTGCGGAGCCTGTGCGGCGCGATACTGATTCTGGCGTTCGCCGGTGCCACCGGCAGGATCCGGCGGGTGCCGGTCCGTGCCGCACTGGGGCTGATGCTGGTGTGCGGACCGCTGTTCGGCCTCCAGGTGATCTGCTACTTCGCCGCCGTCCAGTCGACCGGTGCGCAGGTGTCGGTGGTCGTCGTGCACGTCTACCCGGTGTTCGTGCTGTTCTTCGTCTGGCTCACCACACGGCAACGACAGAATCCTGCCGTGATCGTCCTGTGCCTGGTGATGATCGGCGGCATCGGATTGGTCGGCGGATCAGGTGGTGCCGCCGTCACCCCGGCCGGAGTCGGACTCGCGGTGACGAGCGCGGTCGGGTATGCCCTCTATCTGGTTCTCGGGGAGCGCTGGGTCCGTCATGTGGGCGCGGTCCTGTCCAGCGGCCTCGTCACCGTCGGGGCCGCAGCCACGGCGGGACTCGTCGCGGCGGGACTCGTCGCGGCGGTCACCGCCCAACCGGCGTCCTTCACCGCGGCCGGATGGGTGTCGGTGATCGCGCAGGGCGCGTTCATGATTCCGATCGGCGTCGGCTGCGCCTTCTACGCGGTGCGCCGCCTGGGGTCGGTCTCGCTGAGCCTGCTGGGACTGCTCGAACCGGTCGTCGGGGTGCTGGCGGCACGGGTCGTGCTGGGGGAGCGGCTGCAGCCGGTGCAGTGGGCGGGAATGCTCGTGATCCTGGCAGTCTGCGCGATACTGCCGCGGGTGTCCGCTGCGCGGAAAGTTCCGGTGGGCACCGACGTCGCGGCGGACTAGGTTGGGGCGCATGACAACCCCACTGCAGAACATCACGATCGACACCCTCGGTGGCGTGCCCACCAGCCTCGGCGAATACGGGGGCCGGGTGGTCCTCCTGGTCAACGTCGCCTCCAAGTGCGGCCTGACCCCGCAGTACACGGCGCTCGAGAAGCTGGCGTCCGGATACGCGGAACGCGGCCTCACCGTCATCGGGGTCCCGTGCAACCAGTTCATGGGACAGGAACCGGGCACCCCCGAAGAAATCCAGACGTTCTGCTCCACCACTTACGGTGTCACCTTCCCTCTCACCGAGAAGGTCGACGTCAACGGAGAGAACCGGCACCCCCTGTACGCCGAACTCACCAAGACCACCGACGCCGACGGCGAGGCCGGCGACATCCAGTGGAACTTCGAGAAGTTCCTCATCGCCCGCGACGGCACCGTCACGAACCGTTTCCGCCCCCGCACCGAACCCGACGCCCCCGAAGTGATCGCCGCGATCGACGCGTTGCTGTAGGCGGTTGCGCCGCCCGTGCGCCTTTTTGGTAGCCAGAACTACCAAAAAGGCGCACGGGCGCGTCAGCGCCCGTTCACTTTCGGGTGTCACCCTGGAGTCCATGACCGGGCAACTGATCGTGTCGGTGTCGGGAATCAGGGACGAGACGTGCGACGTGGTCGCCGCGTTCGCCGCGGAGATGGATCGGCGGGCGGTGCGGCTGTCGCTGCTGGTCGCGCCGCGGCTCAAGGACAAGTACCGACTCGTCACCGATCACGGCACCCAGGAATGGTTGCGTGGACGCCGCGACCTCGGTGACGCGATCGTCCTGCACGGCTACGACCAGGCCGCCACGAAGCGGCGGCGCGCCGAATTCGCTGTCCTTCCCGAGCACGAGGCCCGGCTGCGGCTCATCGCCGCGGACCGGGTCCTGGAGGAGACCGGGCTGCGGACCCGGCTGTTCGCGGCCCCCCGCTGGGTCGCCTCCCCGGGTGCCGTCGCAGTCCTGCCCGGCACCGGATTCCGGCTGCTCGCCGGCATGACCGCGATCCGTGACCTCGCCCACGGGACCGCCGTCCGCAGTCACGTCGTCGGTCTCGGCGACGGTTTCCGCTCCGAACCGTGGCGGTGCCGCACCATGGTCCTCACAGCGTCCCGGGCGGCCCGCCGCGGCCGGCTCGTCCGACTGGCGATCACCGCGAAACAACTCGGTAGACCCGGACCCCGGCAGGCTCTGCTCGACGCCGTCGACCTGGCCCTGCACCACGATGCCACCCCGGCCGTCTACCGCTGGCCGCTGCACGACGGGGTCAGCGAAGTGGCGTGAGCGAGGGCAGGATCAGGACACCTCGAGGCTCGACTCCTCCGGCAGTACCCGGAACTCGGTGCCTCCGGGACCCATCTCGGTGAGTCGGCTGTAGTAGATACCGCGCGCCTCCTTCGCGACCACACCCTGGTGGATCGGCACCGCGACCCGCGGATGGACGGCACGCAGGTAGTCGACGGCCTCGGAGATCTTCAGCCACGGCGCCGCCGCCGGCACCGCCAGCACATCGACCCGCTGCTCGGGCACGAACAGCGAATCACCCGGATGCATCAGCTTCGCCGGGTTCTCGGCGTCACCGAGCAGGTAGGCGGTGTTGTCGATCAGCGGGATCTCCGGATGGATGACGGCATGCGTGCCGCCGGTCCCGGTCACCTGCACCTCGCCGACGTTGAAGACGTCCCCCGGATACACCGCCGTCCACGTCTCGCCGAGCAGCGCCGACGTCTCCGGGTCCGCGTACAGGCCCGCACCGGGATTCGCGTCGACCAGCGCCGGCAGGCGTTCCGGGTCGGCATGATCGGGATGCTGATGCGTGATCAGAATGGCGTCGAGGCCCGTGATTCCCTCGAATCCGTGCGAGAAATTACCCGGATCGAACAGGATCTTTGCACCGTCGAGCTCCACCAGGACACAGGAATGGCCGAAGTGCGTCAGTCGCATGACACGAGTATGCGGGATCACACTCGCGCCCGTGGGCGCCTCGCAGGATCACTCGATGCCGAGGACTGTTCACCTCACCGGTAAACTGCTGCATGCCCGGTGCGATCCCGGGCACAAACCAGCCATAGCGAGGAGCAGCACGTGGCCCGTGTCGTTGTCGATGTCATGCCCAAGGCCGAAATTCTCGACCCGCAGGGGCAGGCCATTGCCGGGGCCCTGTCCCGGCTCGGTCATGCCGGTGTCTCGGAAGTCCGTCAGGGTAAGCGGTTCGAACTCGAAGTCGACGACAGTGTCAGCGACGACGAGCTCGCCACCATCGCCGAGTCGCTGCTGGCGAACACGGTGATCGAAGACTGGAAGGTCACGCGAGTCCAGTGAGCGCACGTATCGGAGTCATCACGTTCCCGGGCACGCTCGACGACGTCGACGCCGCCCGCGCCGTGAAGCTGGCCGGCGGCGAAGCCGTCAGCCTGTGGCACGGCGACGCCGACCTCAAGGGCGTCGACGCGGTCATCGTTCCCGGTGGCTTCTCCTACGGCGACTACCTGCGCTGCGGTGCCATCGCCCGTTTCGCCCCCGCCATGGGCGAGGTCGTCAAGGCTGCCGAGGCCGGTATGCCGGTCCTCGGTATCTGCAACGGCTTCCAGGTGCTGTGCGAGGCCGGACTGCTGCCCGGTGCACTGACCCGAAACGCCGGTCTGCACTTCGTGTGCCGCGACCAGTGGCTGAAGGTCGAGTCCAACTCGACGGCCTGGACGTCGCGTTACGAGTCCGGCGCCGAGATCCTCGTGCCGCTCAAGTCCGGCGAAGGCCGCTACCAGGCGTCCGAGCAGGTGCTCGACGAACTCGAGGGCGAAGGCCGCGTCGTGTTCCGCTACGCCGGCGACAACCCCAACGGCTCGCAGCGCGGCATCGCCGGCATCGCATCCGCCAACGGCCGCGTCGTCGGCCTCATGCCGCACCCCGAGCACGCCACCGAGGCCCTCACCGGCCCCAGCGACGACGGACTCGGCATGTTCTACTCGGCCCTCGAGGGCGTCCTGACGGCCTGAGCCGTCGGCGCGTGTTTGTCGCGCCCACCCCTGGGTCCACAGCTGAAGGGACCCTTCAGTCGCTCACAGCGACCGAAGGGTCCCTTCAGCTGATTCGGGTCAGACCGCCGGCGCCGCCGGCAGTGCGTCGAAGAATGAGGCGGCGGGAACGAAGAACGCCGACCCGGTGACCGCGGTGGAGAAGTCCAGGAGCCGGTCGTGGTTGCCGCGCGGGCTGCCGAGGAACATGTTCTCGAGCATCCGTTCGGTGATCTCCGGCGTCTTGCAGTAGCCGATGAAGTAGGTGCCCATCTCGCCGTCCCCGACCCGCCCGTACGGCATGTTGGCGCGCAGGATCTCGAGCGCGGTGCCGGTCTCGTCCTTGATCGCGGTGAGTGCGACGTGCGAGTCGGCGGGTTTGACGTCGTCGGACATCTCGACGTCGTCGGTCTTGCTGCGGCCGATCACGTTCTCCTGCTCGGCGACGGGCAGCGCCTCCCACGCCTCCATGTCGTGGACGTAGCGCTGCACGTGGACGTAGGAGCCGCCCGCGAACTCCGGATACTCGGCGCCGATGGTGACGGCCGCGACCGCGTCGTCGCCGGTGGGGTTCTCGGTGCCGTCGACGAAACCGATCAGATCGCGGTTCTCGAAGTAGGAGAAGCCGTGCACCTCGTCGACGACGGTGGCCGCGCCGTCGAGGCTCCGGGTGATCCGGCGGGCCAGTTCGAAGCAGGCGTCCGCGCTCATCGCCTTGAGATGCAGGAGCAGGTCGCCGGGGGTCGACGGCGCCTGGTGGCGGGCGCCGCGCAGCACCGGGAACGGGTGCAGTCCGGCGGGCCGTGGGCCGGTGAACAGCCGGTCCCACACGGCCGATCCGATGCCGACGATCAATTCGAGTTCCGCGTCGGGCAACTGTCCGGCGACCTCGCGATGCATCCCGGCGAGGCCGGCGAGAATTCGTCGGACACCGGACTCGCCGCCGTCGTCGACCGTCAACACGAGGAACATCGCGGCCGGAGTCAACGGGGTGGCGAGTGTCTGCGATGCGATGGTGGCCGATGCGGACGGTGTTTCGTACATGGCTTCTCCACGGGTCCGGTGGGCTCCAGCCTGCGCGGCGCCCTCTCGATACATCACCGTATCCGAGATGTCCGGTCCCACTGCGGATGTCGGTGCTGCGCGTCAGCCTGCCGGACAGGGCGTTCGCACCCGGTCCTGCATGATGGTCGGTATGCCAGCGAAGACCAGCGCCGATGCCCAGGGATTGTGTTCGTTCGTCGACGCGTCACCGTCGCCGTTCCACGTGTGCGCGACGGTCGCGGCGCGTCTCACGGACGACGGTTTCACCGAACTGCGGGAGACCGACGGCTGGCCGGCGGACCCGGGCCGCTACTACCTGATCCGGGGCGGCTCGCTGATCGCGTGGAGCACCGAAGGCTTCGGGGGTTCCGGAACCTCGGGGGTGACCCCGTTCCGGATCGTCGGCGGGCACACCGACAGCCCGAACCTGCGGGTCAAGCAGCACCCCGATCTGATCTCCGCCGGGTGGCGGATGGTCGGTCTCGAACCGTACGGCGGGGCGTGGCTCAACTCGTGGCTCGACCGGGACCTCGGTATCTCCGGGCGACTCGGTGTCCGTGTAGGTGACGCGGTCCGGGAAGTGCTGGTGCGCATCGACCGTCCGATCCTGCGGGTGCCGCAGCTGGCGATCCACCTGTCCGAGGACCGCAAGGGTGTGCAGCCGGATCCGCAGCGGCACGTCAACGCGGTGTGGGGGATCGGGGACGAGCCCCGTTCGTTCCTCGACTTCGTTGCCGGCGAGGCGGGCGTCGACGCCGGTGCGGTCCTCGGCTGGGAGCTGATGACGCACGATCTCGCACCGTCCGCGGTGGTGGGGGAGGACGCCTCGCTGGTGAGTGCGCCGCGCCTCGACAACCAGGGCACCTGCTACGCGGGGATGCAGGCACTGCTCGCCGCGGTCGACGAACCCGGCGACAGCATTCCGGTGCTCGCGCTGTTCGATCACGAGGAGGTCGGCAGCATGTCCGACCGGGGTGCGTTCTCGGATCTGCTGAACTCGGTGCTCGAGCGGATCGTGCTGCTCCGCGGAGGCGGCCGGGAGGAGTTCCTGCGCGCCATGTCCGGGTCGGTGTGCGCGTCCGGCGACATGGCCCACGCCACCCACCCGAACTATCCGGACCGGCACGAGCCTGCACACCGCATCCGCGTCAACGCCGGTCCGGTACTCAAGGTCAACCAGAACCTGCGGTATGCGTCCGATGCCGCCGGGGCCGCCGAGTTCGCCCTCGCATGCGATCGTGCCGGGGTCCCGCTGCAGCGGTACGTGCACCGCGCCGATCTTCCGTGCGGCTCCACGATCGGGCCGATCACCGCGTCCCGCACAGGTCTGTCCACCGTCGACGTGGGTGCACCGCAGCTGGCGATGCACTCGGCGCGGGAACTGATGGGCGCCGACGACGTCCGCATGTACGCGGACGCGCTGGCCGCGTTCCTCGCTCCGGTGAGGTGAGTGCGCGACCGGTCGGTGCTCCCGGTTAGACTTTGCCCTGGCAGTGCGCCGCCCGCCCTGCCGATTCGATCCCAGAGGGAAGGGACCCCACGCCCCGTGTCTCCGCAGGTAGATACCGTCACCAACGCTTCCGCGACTCCCGACGTCGCTCAGCCGTTCAAGGAGCTGGGCCTCAAGGACGACGAGTACGCCCGCATCAAGGAGATTCTCGGTCGCCGTCCCACGGACGCCGAGCTCGCGATGTACTCGGTCATGTGGAGCGAGCACTGCTCCTACAAGTCCTCCAAGGTCCACCTGAAGTACTTCGGTGAGACCACGACCGACGAGATGCGTGCGTCGATGCTCGCCGGTATCGGTGAGAACGCCGGCGTCGTCGACATCGGCGACGGCTGGGCGGTCACCTTCAAGGTCGAGTCGCACAACCATCCGTCGTACATCGAGCCGTACCAGGGTGCGGCGACCGGTGTCGGCGGCATCGTCCGCGACATCATGGCGATGGGTGCCCGCCCGATCGCGGTGATGGATCAGCTGCGGTTCGGTGCGGCCGATCATCCGGACACCCGTCGTGTCGTCGACGGTGTGGTCCGCGGTGTCGGCGGCTACGGCAACTCCCTCGGCCTGCCCAACATCGGCGGCGAGACCGTGTTCGACGCCTCCTACCAGGGCAACCCGCTCGTGAACGCGCTGTGCGCAGGCGCGATGCGTGTCGAGGACCTGCACCTGGCGTTCGCGTCCGGAGCCGGCAACAAGATCATCCTGTTCGGTGCGCGCACCGGCCTCGACGGCATCGGCGGCGTGTCCGTCCTCGCGTCGGAGACGTTCGACGAGTCCAGCGGCGGCCGCCCCAAGAAGCTCCCCGCCGTCCAGGTCGGCGACCCGTTCACCGAGAAGGTGCTCATCGAGTGCTGCCTCGACCTGTACAAGGCCGAGCTCGTCGTCGGCATCCAGGACCTCGGCGGTGCCGGGCTGTCCTGCGCGACGTCCGAGCTGGCCGCGGCCGGTGACGGCGGCATGCACATCGACCTCGACCTGGTGCCCACCCGTGCCACCGGCATGACGGCCGCCGAGGTGCTCTCGAGCGAGTCGCAGGAGCGCATGTGTGCGGTCGTGACCCCCGAGAACGTCGACGCGTTCATGGAGGTCTGCAAGAAGTGGGACGTCCTGGCCACCGTCATCGGCGAGGTCACCGACGGTGAGCACCTCGTCATCGACTGGTACGGCGAGACCGTCGTCGACGCCCCGGCGAACACCATCGCCCACGAGGGCCCGGTCTACGAGCGCCCCGTGCAGCGTCCGGCCACGCAGGACGCGCTGATCGCGGACACCACCGCGAACCTGGCGCGCCCGCAGACCGCGGACGAGCTGAAGGCGACCACGCTGAAGATGCTGGCGTCGCCGGCGCTGTGCAGCCGCAAGTGGATCACCGAGCAGTACGACCGCTACGTCCGCGGCAACACGGTGCTCGCCGAGAACGCCGACGGTGGCGTGGTCCGCATCGACGAGGAGACGGGCCGCGGTATCGCGCTCGCGACCGACGCGTCGGGCCGCTACACGATGCTCGACCCGTACGCGGGTGCGCAGCTGGCGCTGGCCGAGGCGTACCGCAACGTCGCCGTCACCGGCTCCACCCCGAAGGCCGTCTCCAACTGCCTCAACTTCGGTTCCCCCGAGGATCCGGGTGTCATGTGGCAGTTCCAGCAGGCCGTCCGCGGCCTCGCCGACGGCTGCGCGCAGCTCGGTATCCCGGTCACCGGCGGCAACGTCAGCTTCTACAACCAGACCGGTGCCACCGCGATCCTGCCGACGCCGGTCGTCGCCGTGCTCGGTGTGATCGACGACGTGCACCGTCGCATCCCCACCGGTCTCGGCCTCGAGCCGGGCGAGACGCTGATCCTGCTCGGGGAGACTCGCGACGAGTTCGACGGTTCCATCTGGGCGCAGGTCGAGCACGGCCACCTCGGCGGTGTCCCGCCGAAGGTCGATCTCGAGCGTGAGCGTCTGCTGGCCGACATCCTGCTCGCGGGCTCGCGGGACGGCCTGATCTCGGCCGCACACGACCTGTCCGAGGGTGGCCTGATGCAGGCGGTCGTCGAGGCCGCGCTGGCCGGGGAGACCGGCTGCCGGATCCTGCTGCCGGAGGACGCGGACCCGTTCGTGACGCTGTTCTCCGAGTCGGCCGGCCGGGTGCTGGTCGCGGTGCCGCGCACCGAGGAGACCCGTTTCACCGGTATGTGCACGGCCCGCAACCTGCCGTGGACGCGGATCGGCGTCGTCGACGAGGGCTCCGACTCGATCGAGGTCCAGGGTCAGTTCTCGGTCACGATGGCCGAGCTGCGGAAGACGTTCGAATCGACCCTTCCCGCCCTGTTTGGGTGATATGTGACGGACTCGGGGGTCGGACGGGAGGCGGTCGCTGAGCTGCGGGAGGATCCGCAGCCACCGACACCTGCCGTCGGCCCCCGGTTCGATCAACGGCACCCGTTCGCCGTCTGGGCGTGGAGTCTGCTGCGCCTGGACTTCACCGGCATCGCGTTCGGGACGCTATTCTTCTGCTGGTCGCTGACGCCGTCGCTGCTGCCGCGCGACTGGCTGTACCAGGGGCTGATCGGGGGGATCAGCGCCGCGATCGGCTACGCGGCCGGTACCGCGATCGGCTGGCTGGTCTACGAGTTCGGGCTCGCCCGCCGACCGTGGTGGCCGCCGTCGGATCGGGTCCTGGTGCCCGTCAAGGTCGCGGTACCGGTGCTGTCGGTGATCGCCGCGGTGATCATGCTGGTGTATTCGGCCGGCTGGCAGCGGGAGCTGTCCACGCTGATGACCGCGGAGGGCACCACCACCACCGGCTACATCCGCACCCTCGGCCTCAGCGTCCTCGTCGCGGCCGCCCTCATCTCCCTGTGGCGGGTGCTGCGGGACCTCGTGCGCTGGGTGGCCCGGCAACTCAACCGGTGGCTCAAGATCCCGCGGCCGGCGGCGTCCGCATCCGGGTTCGCGGTCGTCCTCGTGCTGGTGTTCATGCTCGTCGACGGCATCCTGCTGCGCGTCGGCTACGCCGCCGTCAACTCGGCGTTCAGCTTGCAGAACAACGAGACCCGGCCGGGGGCCGTGCAGCCGATGCTGCCCGAGAAGTCGGGCAGTCCGATGTCGGCGGCACCGTGGGACACCCTCGGGTTCGAGGGCCGCAACTTCGTGTCCGGCGGCATCCACGCCGACGACCTGGCCGCTGCCACCGGACGTCCGGCGAAGGAGCCGATCCGGGTGTATGCGGGTCTCGAGAGTGCCGACGACGCCGACGCCCGCATGAACGTGGTGCTCGACGAACTCGAACGGACCGGCGCCTTCGAACGCAAGACGCTCGTCGTCGTCCCCACCACCGGCACCGGCTGGGTCAACCCCACCGCCGCGCAGACGATCGAACTGGTCGCGAACGGGGACAGCGCGCTCGTCGCCGCCCAGTACTCGTACCTGCCGAGCTGGGTGTCGTTCCTCGCGGACCGCGGCAAGGCGGCGGTCGCCGGACGGGCGCTGATCGACGCCGTCCACGAGCGTTGGCTCACGAAACCGGAGGCCACCCGCCCCCGCCTGTACGTGTACGGCGAGAGCCTCGGCACGCAGGCCGGGGAGGGGGCGTTCGACGGTCTGGCCGACATCCGGGAGACCGTCGACGGCGTGTTGTGGGTGGGCCCGCCCAACTCGAACCCGTTGTGGCAGGCGCTCACCCGGCGCCGCGACCCCGGCACCCCGGAGGTGCAGCCGGTGTACGCGGACGGGCTGGTGGTGCGGTTCGCGGACGACGGTGGCTCGATCCCCGGCGCGCCGGGGCCGTGGCTCGAGCCCCGGGTGCTGTACATCCAGCATCCGTCCGACCCGGTGGTGTGGTGGTCGACGGACCTCGCGTTCCAGCGTCCGGACTGGTTGTCGGAGCCGCCCGGTTTCGATCGGCTGCCGTCGATGAAGTGGTTCCCGTTCGTGACGTTCTGGCAGGTGAGCGCCGATCTGGCGAACGCGGCCGGGGTCCCGGACGGTCACGGCCACAACTACGGCACCACGATCCTCGACGGCTGGGTCGCCGTCACCCGACCGGACGGGTGGACGTCCGCCGACACCGACCGGGTCCGGGTGGTGCTCGAGGCGCTGCGCGGCCACGACGGGCCGGAGAAGTAGCGCACCGTCCGACGGTAGGTTCGGTACCCATGCCCCCTCGTCGTGCCGTCGACCCCGCCGAACTCCGCGCCGCGCTGCTCGCTGTCGGGCCGTGGCTGCGCGGCGAGGACGACGAGACGCCGGCCCGGTCGGTGCTGGCCGCCGCGGTGCGGTTGAGTGCCCGCACCCTCGAACACGTCGCGCCCGGCTCGAGCGTGGAGGTGCGGGTGCCGCCGTTCGTGGCGGTGCAGTGCATCGAAGGACCCCGGCACACCCGCGGCACCCCGCCGAACGTCGTCGAAACCGACCCGCGGACGTGGCTGCTGCTGGCGACCGGACTCCTCGGATTCGACGCCGCCGCGGCGGCCGGTGTGCTCGACGCGTCGGGCAGTCGGGCCGCCGAAATCGGGCACTGGCTGCCGCTGTTGCGGCTGTGACCGTCGTGTGATGCCGGTCGCATCGGGGAGGTTCTCGTGCACCGACCGTCGTACTCCGCGACTGCGGTCGTTAGAATGGGGCACGCCCCCCACACCGAATCCCCTAAGGGAGCGCCTGCCGTGACTCGTGCCGACCTGTCGGTCAACAGTCGGAATCTTCTCGCAACGACCGCACCGGACGAGGACGAGAACGAACCTCGCGAGGAGTGCGGCGTCTTCGGCGTCTGGGCGCCGGACGAGGATGTCGCCAAGCTCACGTACTACGGGCTGTACGCCCTCCAGCATCGCGGCCAGGAGGCCGCCGGCATCGCCGTCGCCGACGGTGCGCAGGTGCTGGTCTTCAAGGATCTAGGCCTGGTCAGTCAGGTGTTCGACGAGCAGACCCTGGCCGCGATGCCGGGTCATGTCGCCGTCGGCCACTGCCGCTACTCGACCACCGGTTCGACGACCTGGGAGAACGCGCAGCCGATCTTCCGCACCACCGCCGCCGGAACCGGGGTCGCGCTCGGCCACAACGGCAACCTGGTCAACACCGCCGAGCTCGCGCAGCGGGCCCGCGAGGCCGGTCTGATCAACGACAAGCGTCCGGGTGCCGCGACGTCGGACTCCGACATCATCGGTGCGCTGCTGGCGCACGCCGCCGCCGACAGCACGCTCGAGCAGGCCGCGATGACGCTGCTGCCGACGCTGCGTGGCGCGTTCTGTCTGACGTTCATGGACGAGCACACGCTGTACGCGGCGCGTGACCCGTGGGGCATCCGCCCGCTGTGCCTGGGCCGTCTCGACCGCGGGTGGGTCGTCGCGTCCGAGACCGCGGCCCTCGACATCGTGGGTGCGTCGTTCGTCCGGGAGATCGAGCCCGGTGAGCTGCTCGCGATCGACGCCGACGGTGTCCGGTCGTCGCGGTTCGCGAACCCGGAGCCCAAGGGCTGCGTCTTCGAGTTCGTGTACCTGGCCCGCCCCGACAGTGTCATCTCGGGACGGTCGGTGCATTCGACGCGTGTCGAGATCGGTCGCCGGCTGGCCAAGGAGCATCCCGCCGAGGGTGACCTGGTGATCCCGGTGCCGGAGTCCGGTACGCCGGCCGCGGTCGGGTACGCGCAGGGTTCGGGTATTCCGTACGGCCAGGGCCTGATGAAGAACGCCTACGTGGGCCGCACCTTCATCCAGCCGTCGCAGACGATCCGCCAGCTCGGTATCCGGCTCAAGCTGAACCCGTTGAAGGAAGTCATCCGCGGTAAGCGCCTGGTGGTCGTCGACGACTCGATCGTCCGAGGCAACACTCAGCGGGCCCTGATCCGGATGCTGCGTGAGGCCGGCGCCCTGGAGATCCACGTGCGGATCGCGTCGCCGCCGGTCAAGTGGCCGTGCTTCTACGGCATCGACTTCGCGTCGCCCGCCGAGTTGATCGCGAACGGTGCCGAGGGCAGCGGTATCAACGACACGTTCGAGGAGATGCTCGAGGGGGTGCGCCGGTCGATCGGCGCCGACACGCTCGGCTACATCTCGATCGACGGCATGGTCGCGGCGACGGAACAGCCGACGAGCCGGCTGTGCAAGGCGTGCTTCGACGGGGACTACCCGATCGGGCTGCCGGCCGCCGGTGTGGGCAAGAACGTCCTCGAGGGGATGCTGGAGTCCACGGAAGCCGCTGCGGGTATCCCGATCTCGCACGACAACGACAACGCCGACGCACTGTCGCGTCCCTAGGGCCCGCGATTGCTACCGGAGTCCGCGGAGGACTCCGGTAGCGTAAGAGCGCAATCGAGGTGATTGCGCGTGTACACCTATGCGCGGCTGCCGTGAGTTGCGGCAGTCGAGACGTTCCCGAAATCAAGGCTGGAGCCAGAATCCAATGACCGAGGACAGTACCCGCACGCAGGGCGCTTCGTACGCCGCCGCCGGAGTCGACATCGAAGCGGGCGACCGGGCAGTCGAGCTGTTCGCCCCGTTGGCGAAGAAGGCCAGCCGACCGGAGGTCATGGGCGGCCTCGGCGGGTTCGCCGGACTGTTCTCGCTCAAGGGTGGCTACAAGGAGCCGCTGCTGGCCGCGTCCACCGACGGTGTCGGCACCAAGCTGGCCGTCGCGCAGGCGATGGACAAGCACGACACGGTCGGTCTCGACCTGGTCGCGATGGTCGTCGACGATCTCGTGGTGTGCGGCGCGGAGCCGCTGTTCCTGCAGGACTACATCGCGGTAGGCAAGGTCGTGCCGGAGCGGGTCGCGGAGATCGTCGGCGGTATCGCCGAGGGTTGCATCCAGGCCGGCTGCGCGCTGCTCGGCGGCGAGACGGCCGAGCATCCCGGTGTGATGGCGGACGGCGACTACGACCTGTCGGCGACGGGTGTCGGTGTGGTCGAGGCCGATCAGGTGCTCGGCCCGGACCGGGTCCGCCCGGGCGACGTCGTCATCGGTATGGGGGCCTCGGGCCTGCACTCGAACGGCTACTCGCTGGCCCGCAACGTGCTGCTCGAGATCAGTCGCATGTCGCTGACCGGTCACGTCGACGAGTTCGGCCGCACCCTCGGTGAGGAGTTGCTCGAGCCCACCAAGATCTACGCCAAGGACTGCCTGGCGCTCGCGGCCGAGACGGATGTGCGCACGTTCTGCCACGTCACCGGTGGCGGTCTGGCCAACAACCTGGCCCGCGTCATGCCCAAGGGCTTGGTCGCGGAGCTGGATCGCGGCACGTGGAGCCCGGCCCCGGTGTTCACGATGATCGGCCAGCGTGGCCGTGTCGAGCGCGCCGAGATGGAGGCGACGTTCAACATGGGTGTCGGTATGGTCGCGATCGTCGCGCCGGAGGACGTGGATCGCGCCCTGGCCGTCCTGACGGCCCGCCACATCGACTGCTGGACGCTCGGCACCGTCAAGAAGGCGTCGGACTCCGACGCGGTGCGTGCACTGCTGCTGGGCGATCACCCGCGCTTCTGAGCCGGCAAGTCCCACACGAACGTCCCCGGATCCTCTGCGGAGGATCCGGGGACGTTTCGTATTTCACGGATGTGCGACAAGCCGTCGGTGCCGGGTCGAGGTGGAACTCGGGAACCCGGGATACCCCGGATGCCATTGTTGAGGGGGAGCCGTTACGGGCTCCCCCTCAACAATGAGTTTCAGACTTATCGGTGCGACGCTCAGCGACGCCAGTCGTCGTAGTCGTCGTCTTCCCAGCGGGAGCGACTCTCCTGGTCGGAGCGCTGATCCGCGAGGATGCCGCTTCTGGACGAAGTGTCCGAGAGCTCTCGTTGCAGGCTGTCGAAATCCGTGGACGGAGAGCTGTATTTGAGCTCCCGTGCAACCTTGGTCTGCTTTGCCTTAGCCCGGCCGCGGCCCATGGCTGACCCCCTCGCGCTTTCGCGGGGCGGCCTGGGGAAAGTGGCGGCCCCGCGTGAGTGTTGAATGTTGTCCTGCCCAACACTCTAGCGTGGAAAAGTCTGTTCCGCTTCCAGGTGTCACCCTCGGCGGTGTCTGTTTTGTCTCAGAGGGGTCGTGAACTGGGATTATCCGGGCTCTCTGCAGTCTGGAACACGCCGGGCACGGCGCGGATCGTGCCGACCCGGACCCCGCCGCCGAGCACCGGCTGCGATGCGAGCGCCGCACGATCCTCGGACCACGCCACGCCGAGCCGGTGCAGCAGCGCCGCGGTCAGCGGCAGCCGGGCGCGTTCGTGACCGTCGTCGATCTTGAGGGCGAATGCGGTGCCGTCGGGGAGCGCGCCGGCGTGGACGCCGTCGGCCCCGGCCTTGCACAGCAGTCCCGGCACCGCGGGCATCAGCCGGGCGTCGTCGCGTCCGGTCCCGGACACCAGGTGCGGGTGCGCGCGGATCGCGTCGGCCACCGTGCGCTCCGGCGTCCCGGGTGCCGCGGTCACGAGCGCCGTGTAGGCGCGCGCCAGGGTGGTCAGCGACAGCGGGACGATCGGCAGCCCGCAGCCGTCGATACCCAGTTCGGTCTCCGGTTCGCCGCCCACCCCGGAGACCGCCCGGGCGATCACCTCCTGCAACGGGTGGGCCGGATCGGCGTACGAGTCGAGCGGCCAGTCGTTGGCCACGCACGTCGCGAGCAGCGCGGCATGGTTGCCGGAACAGTTCATGTAGATCGGGTGGGGCGGTCCGCCCGCGGCGACGATCGCGGCCCGCGCCGACTCGTTGCCCGGTAGGTCCGCCGGGCAGCGCAGATCGGAGGCGTCGAGCCCGCACCGGCGGAGGATCTGCTCGACGAGTGCGACGTGCACCGCCTCGCCGTCGTGGGAGGCGCAGGCGATCGCGAGTTCCTTGTCGGAGCCGGGCACGAAGCCGTGGCGGAGCATCGCCACGGCCTGCAGCGGCTTGTTCGTCGACCGCGGGTAGATCGGGGCGTGTACCTCGCCGAGGGACAGCACCGGTGTGCCGTCCGGGGCCAGGGCGACGAGCGAGCCGCGGTGCACGCACTCGCGGAACCCGGATCGGACGACCTCCACCAGTTCGACGCTCACGACGCCACCTCCGCTTCAGGACGAGTCGGCTACCTCCGGCCGCGCAATCGTTCGACGGCTTCCCGGCCCGCCTGGACCTCGTCGTGCCGCGGCATCGAATCGGAGTCGATCGCCGCCGCGCACGGGCCGGCCATCAGGGCGGTGTCGGCGGGGACCGCCCGCTTGACGAGGGCGAGCGCGATCGGACCCCACTCGAAGTGGTCGACGACGGTGCCGAGACGGCCGACGGCACGCCCGTCGGCGGTCACCGGGTCGCCGGTCTCGGGTCGGCCGTCGGCGGAGCCGTCGAGGTGCAGCATCACCAGGTGCCGGGGCGGCTTGCCGAGATTGTGGACGCGGGCGACGGTCTCCTGGCCGCGGTAGCAGCCCTTGTCGAGGTGGACGGCACCGTGCTCGGCGGGCCCGCCGATCCAGCCGGCCTCGTGCGGGATGGTGCGGTCGTCGGTGTCGGCGCCGATCCGCGGCCGCCGGGCGGCCACCCGCAGCGCCTCGAACGCCCACGATCCGGCGGGGCGGGCCCCGGCACCGGTGAGCGTGGCCCACCAGCGGGGCAGGTCGGCGCGCGGGACGAGCAGATCGAACGAGTCGGCCGTCGGCCACGGCATGCGGCGGACGAAGCCGCCGCCGGGCAGGGCCACGGCGCGGTAGGTGTCCGGCAGTGCGGTGACTC
Organism: Prescottella subtropica; assembly: GCF_005434945.1. Classification (GTDB taxonomy): domain Bacteria; phylum Actinomycetota; class Actinomycetes; order Mycobacteriales; family Mycobacteriaceae; genus Prescottella; species Prescottella subtropica. The sequence continues at coordinate 166,424 of NZ_SKCH01000002.1, forward strand.
CCAGCGCCGCGAGGACCGCGGGGGAGGAGGCGTCGGGGCCGATCAGGCTCAGCACCGCGAGTTCGTTGCCGTCGCGGGGTTCGGCCTTGGCCCAGAACACCATCTTCTGCAGGAACGACAGCAGGTCGGGGCCGCGCTGCGTCTCGGTGTCGATCCAGGTGACCCCGCCGAGGTCGGTCTGCACCCAGTGGTGCTCGATGCGGCCGTTGAGGTCCAGGCTGAGGTTCTCGGCGCTCGCCCCGTCCGGGAGGGCCGCGACGTGCTGGCTGGAGATGGTGTGCAGCCACGTCAGCCGTTCGTCGCCGGGGACGGCGACGACGAACCGGTGGGACCGGTCGACGACGGCGACCGAACGGGTCGCGGCGCGCTGTTCGGCGAACGGGTCGCCGTAGTGCCAGGCGACCCCGGGATCCGGGGAACCTTCGGGCGGCGGCACGGCACCGGGCGCGGTCAGGAGTGGGCTGGATGCAACGAGCGGAGTGTCGGCCACGCCCCCCAGTCTAGGAGCGGGAACCGATCGTGGCGGGGCCGTGTCGTCGAACCGGTCGGTCCGGCCGGCCTGGATAGGGTGGGCGCATGGCAGAGCAGGTGCTGGTGACGCTGGACGGGCAGGTGCGCGACGCCGATGCGCCGTTGCTGACCGTGGACGATCTCGCGGTCGTGCGCGGCGACGGCGTGTTCGAGACGTTGCTGGTCCGTGACGGTCGCCCGTGCAAGCCGGCGCTGCACCTGGATCGGCTGGAGTCGTCGGCGCGGGCACTGGAGTTGCCGTGGCCGGGTCGGGGCCTGTGGGTGCGGGCGATCGGTGCGGCCGCCCGCGAGTGGGGCGCGGGCCGGGAAGGCTGGATGCGGCTGGTCCTCAGCCGGGGCCGCGAGGGCGGTGGCCCGCCGACCGCGTTCGTCACCGTCGGCCCGGTGGCCGAGCGGGTGCTGCGGTCCCGGCGCGACGGTGTCGCGGCGATCACGCTGCCGCGCGGTTACTCGGTCGACCTGTCGGCGACCGCGCCGTGGCAACTGGTGGGCGCGAAGACGCTGTCGTATGCGACGAACATGGCGGCGCTGCGGCACGCGCAGTCCCGGGGGGCGGACGACGTCGTCTTCACCAGCAGTGAGGGGCGGGTGCTCGAGGGGCCGAGGTCGTCCGTCGTGATCGCCCGCGGTAAGACGTTGATCACTCCGCCGCCGGAGCAGTCGATCCTTGCCGGCACCACCCAGCGGGCGTTGTTCGAGGTGGCGCCCGGCAAGGGGTACGTGTGCGAGTACGCACCCCTGTTCCCGTCGGATCTCATTGCGGCGGAAGGGGTGTGGCTGGTCTCGAGTGTCACGTTGGCGGCGCGGGTGCACACCCTCGACGGGCTCGTGTTGCGTCCGTCGCCGGCCGCGGAGGACGTGGCGTCGCTCGTCGAGTTGGCGGTGGAGACGGCCGGCGTCGGCTGACCCGGGCTGGGCTTCGACCCGACGGTCTACTACATTGCGTCGTAGCGAACCGCTGCGAGGACTACCGACCCCGCAGTAGCTTGTGACCAGGGATCGGGCGGACACCCACGCCCCGACCCCGAAGCCTGTCCTGCGGGTCGACTTTTCGGAGTAGCCATGGATGTCTTGGACGTCTCACGGTGGCAGTTCGGCATCACCACCGTTTATCACTTCATCTTCGTTCCACTCACGATCGGATTGGCGCCGCTGATCGCGATCATGCAGACGCTGTGGGTCGTGACGAAGAAGGACCACTGGTATCGCCTCACCAAGTTCTTCGGCAAGCTCTTCCTCATCAACTTCGCGATCGGTGTCGCGACCGGCATCGTGCAGGAATTCCAGTTCGGCATGAACTGGAGCGAATACTCCCGCTTCGTCGGTGACGTGTTCGGTGCGCCGCTCGCCCTCGAGGGCCTGATCGCGTTCTTCCTCGAGTCGACGTTCCTGGGCCTGTGGATCTTCGGCTGGACACGCCTGCCGAAACTCGTGCACCTGGCCACCATCTGGATGGTCGCGATCGGCGTGAACGCGTCGGCGTACTTCATCATCGCCGCCAACTCGTTCATGCAGCACCCGGTCGGCGCCCGCTACAACCCGGAGACCGGACGCGCCGAACTCGAGAGCATCTGGGCGCTGCTCACCAACAACACCGCGATCGCGGCGTTCGGGCACGCCGTCGCCGGCGCGTTCCTCACCGCGGCCACGTTCGTCGCCGGTATCGCCGGCTGGTGGATGGTGCGCAACATGCGCCGGTCGAAGACCGCCGCGCCGGCCGAATCCGAGACGATGGTGCGCGACGCCCGCGAGATGTTCCGCCCCGCGGCCCGACTCGGCATGATCGTCATGCTGATCTCCGGTATCGGGCTCATCGCGACCGGCGACGTCCAGGGCAAACTCATGTTCGAGCAGCAGCCGATGAAGATGGCGTCCGCGGAATCGTTGTGCCACACCGAGACCGACCCGAACTTCTCGATCCTCACCGTCGGCACCCACAACAACTGCGACAGCGTCACCCACGTGCTCGAGGTGCCCTACGTGCTGCCGTTCCTGGCCAAGGGCGAGTTCAGCGGGGTGACCCTCGAGGGTGTCGAGGACTTGCAGGCCAAGTACGAGGCGCAGTTCGGGCCCGGCAACTACCGGCCCAACCTGTTCGTCACCTACTGGTCGTTCCGGGCGATGATCGGCCTCGGGGTCGGTTCGCTGGCGCTCGCCCTGGCCGGACTGTGGGTCACCCGCCGCGGCCGCGTCCCGGACCAGAAGTGGTTCAAGTGGCTGTGCCTCGTCGCAATCCCGACGCCGTTCCTCGCGAACAGCGCCGGCTGGATCTTCACCGAGATGGGCCGCCAGCCGTGGGTGGTGCACCCCAACCCGACCGGCGTCGACCAGATCCGGTTGATGGTCGACCAGGGCGTCTCCGACCACCCGGTGGGCACGGTGCTCACGTCGCTGATCGTGTTCACACTGCTGTACGGCGCGCTCGGCGTCGTCTGGTTCTACCTGATCCGGCGCTACACGATCGCGGGGCCGTCCGACCACGACGTCCACCCGCCGGGCACCGGCCCGAAGCCCGACGGACCGGACGATTCCGGGTCCGAAGACCAACTGTCGTTCGCGTACTAGGAGAGCGCCATGGGACTGCAGGAATTCTGGTTCGTTCTCATCGCGGTGCTCTTCACCGGCTACTTCGTGCTCGAGGGCTTCGACTTCGGTGTCGGCATGCTGCTGCGGGTACTCGGCCGGACCGACACCCGCCGTCGCGTGCTGCTCAACACCATCGGCCCGGTGTGGGACGGCAACGAGGTGTGGCTCATCACCGCCGGCGGCGCGATGTTCGCGGCGTTCCCGGAGTGGTACGCCACCCTGTTCTCCGGCTTCTACCTGCCGCTGCTGCTGATCCTGGTGGCGTTGATCCTGCGGATCGTCGCGATCGAATGGCGCGGCAAGATCGACGACGACCGCTGGCGCAGCCGCGCCGACCTCGGCATCATGATCGGCTCCTGGGTGCCGGCCGTCCTGTGGGGTGTGGCGTTCGCGAACATCGTGCGCGGCGTCGCGATCGACGAGAACAAGAAGGTCACCGCGAGCCTGCTCGACCTGCTGAACCCGTACGCGCTGCTCGGCGGCATCACCACCGCCCTCGTGTTCGCGCTGCACGGTGCCGTGTTCATCGCCCTCAAGACGGCCGACGACGTCCGCGCAGACGCCGCCGACCTGGCGAAGAAACTCGCGATCCCCGCGGTGCCCATCGCCGGCGGGTTCGTGCTGTGGACGCAGCTGGCGTACGGCAAGGGCTGGACGTGGATCCTGGTGGCGCTCGCGGCACTGGCGGTCCTCGCCGTGGTGCTGCTGACCCGCGCCGAACGCGAGGGGTGGGCGTTCGTGTTCACCACCGTGGCGATCGTCGCGACGAGCGTGCTGCTGTTCGCGTCGCTGTTCCCGAACGTGATGCCGTCGACGACCGACCCGGCGTTCAGCCTCACGATCGAGAACGCGTCGTCCAGCCCGTACACGCTGAAGGTGATGAGCTGGGCCGCGGTGATCCTCACCCCGATCGTGCTGATCTACCAGGGCTGGACGTACTGGGTGTTCCGCAAGCGCATCTCCACCAAGCACATTCCGCCGTCGATCGGTCTCCCGGTCGGGAAGTGACATGAGTATCGCCACCGGCCGCCCCGCCCGCGACTCCCGCCGGGCGGGGCCGGTCGACCCCCGGATCTGGAAGTACTCGACGTCGGCCCGCGGCTACCTGACCCTCACCGTCGTGCTGTCGACGGTGAACGTCGCGATGGTGATCGTCTCGGCGGTGCTCATCGGACGGATCCTCGCCGGCGTCATCACCTCGGACCGGCGGTCGCTCGCCGACTGGCGCACCGACCTGCTGTGGCTCGCGGTGGCCGTCACGGTGCGGGTGGCGGCGTCGTGGCTGCACGCCCGCTACGCGCACCGATCGTCCAATCGTGTTGTCGCCGAACTCGAGACGGAGGTGCTGCGGGCCGCGACCGCGATGTCGCCGCGCGACCTGGACCCGCGCCGCGACGAGATCGCCACCGTCGTCACCCGCGGGGTGCGGGCCCTCGCCCCGTACCTGACCGGCTACCTGCCCGCGCTGATCCTGGCGGCGACCCTGACCCCGGCCACCTTCGTCGTCATCCTCACCCAGGACGTGACGTCGGCCCTCGTCGTGGTCGTCACACTGCCGCTGATCCCGGTGTTCATGATCCTCATCGGGTTGCTGACGAAGGGGAAGGCGGACCGGACCCTGTCCGCGCTGACCCGGCTGTCCTCGCAACTGCTCGACCTGATCGCCGGACTGCCCACGCTGCGGGCCCTCGGTCGCGAACACGGGCCCGCCGCCCGCGTCCGGGAACTCGGTGACGCCCACCGGAAGACGACGATGTCGTCGCTGCGGGTGGCGTTCCTGTCGTCGATGGTGCTCGAGATGCTCGCGACGCTGTCGGTGGCGCTCATCGCCGTGAGCATCGGCCTACGACTGGTGTTCGGGAACATGGAACTCGAACCCGGCATCATCGCCCTGATCCTCGCCCCCGAGGTGTATCTGCCGCTGCGGATGGTCGGCGCCCAGTTCCACGCCGCCGAAGACGGACTCGCCGCCGCCGGCAAGGCATTCGGGGTGCTCGACGACTCGCCGCGCCGCCGGACATCCGGGGGCGCCTCGGTCGACGCCGGTGGGGAGGTGATCGAACTCGACGGGGTGAGTGTCGGGTCCCGCTCCGGATCGGCCCCGCACCGCCTCGACGCACGATGCCTGCCCGGCGCGGTGACCGTCCTGACCGGAGCCAACGGATCCGGGAAAACGACTGCGCTGCACACGATCCTCGGCCTCACCGCACCCGACGACGGTGTGGTGCGGGTGGCCGGCGTCGACGTCGCCGAACTCGCCCTGAACCGCTGGTGGGCGCAGATCGCCTGGCTGCCACAGCATCCCGTGCTCCTACCCGGCACACTGGCGGACAACCTCGCCCTCACCGGCGCCACCGACCCGGACTCCGCCGCCGTCCGGGACGCCTGCCGGGCCACCGGATTCGACACCGTGCTGACCGAGGTGCCCGACGGCTGGAACACCGTCGTCGGGGCCGGCGGACTGGGCCTGTCGCTGGGGCAGAGGCAGCGACTCGCGCTGACCCGACTGCTGGTGTCGCCGCGGCCGGTGCTGCTGCTCGACGAACCCACCGCACACCTCGACGACGGCACCGAACGCACCGTGCTCGCGTCGCTGCGCCGTCTCGCGCAGGACGGCCGGACGGTGATCGTGGTGGGGCACCGGCCCACCGTGCTGGCGGTCGGGGACCGCGTGATCGAGGTCCGGGCACGGCATTCCGACGAGGTGACCGATGAATCGTGATCTGCTGAGGGCGATCCGCCTCCTCGAACTCGAACCGCGTCGCATCCTCGCGGCGATCGCGGCGGGTGTCGCGACCCTCGGTAGTGCGCTCGTGCTCGCGGCGCTGTCGGCGTGGCTGATCACCCGGGCCTGGCAGATGCCGCCCGTCCTCGACCTGACCGTCGCGGTCGTCGCGGTGCGGGCCCTCGGCATCTCCCGTGGTGTCTTCCGCTACCTCGAACGACTCGCGACGCACGACGCCGCACTGCGCGGGACCACGTCGGCGCGCACCGTGCTCTACCGGCGCCTCGCCGACGGTGACCCGGCCGCCGCGGCCGGGTTGCGCCGCGGAGACCTGCTGTCCCGCACCGGCACCGATATCGACACTCTCGGCGACGTCGTGGTGCGGGCCCTGATCCCGATCGCGGTCGGCGCGATCCTCGCGGTGAGTGCCGTCGTGCTGCTGGCGGTCGTCTCCCCGGCCGGCGCCCTCGTGCTGGCGGTCGCGCTCGCCGTGTCGGGAGTGCTCGCCCCGTGGCTGTCGGCGCGGGCTGCGCGACTGTCCGAGGACGAGAGTGCCGATGCCGCAGCACTGTTCAGTGAGACCGCGGTGACCGCACTCGACCACGCCGCGGAACTGCGCGTCGCGGGCCGACTCGACGACGTCCTCGCCGACGCCGCGACCGCGAACCGGGACGCGGTGGAGGCCACGGATCGGGCGGCCCTGCCGGCGGCGTTCGCCGCCGCCGCGACCCCACTCGCGATCGGGGCGAGCGTGCTCGGTTCCCTGCTGATCGGCATCACGCTCTACGGCCCGGACGGCGGCACCCCGGGCGGCATGACGCCGATGTCGCTGGCGATCCTCGTGCTGGTGCCGCTGGCCGCGTTCGAGGCGACCGCGGCACTGCCCGCCGCGGCGTTGGCCCTGACCCGGGCCCGGATCGCCGCCCGGCGGGTCATGGCGCTCGTCGACCGGGCCGGGGATCCGGTCACCGACGGCACCGAGACCCCGTCCGGGCCCGTGCATCTCGCCGCGTCCGGGGTGCGCTGCGGCTGGCCGGGCAGTGGCCGGGTGACCGCGGCCCTAGATCTCGACGTGCAACCCGGCGCCCGGATCGCGGTCGTCGGGGCGAGCGGCGCCGGCAAGACGACACTGCTCATGACCCTGGCCGGACTGCTGCCTCCGTGCGGCGGTGAGGTGACCGTCGACGGTGTTCGGCTCGACCGGTTCCGCGCCGACGAACTGCGCAGGGCTGTCGGCTTCTTCGCGGAGGACGCGCACGTGTTCGACACGTCGGTCCTCGAGAATCTGCGGGTGTCCCGCGGCGACCTCACCGAGGACGAGGCGCTGGACGCTCTGGGCGCGGTGGGGTTGGGGGAGTGGGTGACCCGGCTGCCGCGGGGCGTGCACACGCCGCTCGCCGGTGGGGCGCGGGCGATCTCGGGTGGTCAGCGGCGCCGCCTGCTGCTCGCGCGGGCGCTGGTGTCCCCGGCGCGGGTGCTGCTGCTCGACGAACCCACCGAGCATCTCGACGCGTCCGACGGTGACGCGATCCTGCGGGCGCTGCTCGACCGGCGGTCCACACTGATCGACTTCGGGCGCACCGTGGTCCTCGTCACGCACCAACTCCCGGAGGGGACGAGCGCGGACCGGGTGGTGGCGGTCGGTGGCGCGGGCGTCGATCCGGTCGGCGACCTGGGGAACGTGCGGGTCGGTCGGTCCTGACGTGGTGAAACCGCCGGTATCCACTCGGCGCCGATCTTGAAACGTGTTGCAGTTTTTCCGGTGATCGTCGTGTGACGGCGCGACGTTACGGGTTCCGGGGGGCGAAAAAGTGTGCCTCATCTGCGGTGGCGCGGCTTGAACGAACGTCCGACTACGTGGCATGCTGTGACAGCGTTCACCAGTCTGTGATCTGCGGTGAGGCGTAATTGGAACGTGTTCTACCTCTCCTGATTTCCCCCTCGTCAGGACGAACAAAGGAGCTTTTCATGACCCGACCCCTGACCCGCCGCATCGCAGCCTCCGCTGCCGCCGCCGCTATCGTCGCCGGTGGCATCACCGTCGGTACCGGTGTCGCCTCGGCTGCGCCGACGGAGTGCGGTACCCAGGCCTCTCAGGTCTTCGCCGGCCCCGCCGGTCTGGTGAAGATCAAGCTGACCAAGCAGGTCATCGGCGACGGCACCGTTGCCCCGGGCGGCACCGTGAGCTACAAGATCACGGTCGGCAAGGAGTCGGGTACCGCGACGCTGCTGCGTAGCATGACCGACTACTTCCCGGCAGGTTTCACGCTTCAGTCGGCGACCGTGGACGGTAAGACCGTCAAGACCAACAACGATTACACGGCGAACACCGTGTCCACGACCTCGGGCTGGGGTTGGACGATCGACGGTAGCCCGGCGGAGTTCGTCACCACGTACAAGGTTCCGGCGGACGCCAAGATCGGTTCTGTGCTCGACAGTGGTGCGTCGGCCACCCCGGATGCGTGGGGCGAGAAGAAGGCCAACCCGATGGGCGTGTGCGTGACGGTTCGTGCCGCCAACCCGGGTGAGATCGTGACCGGCAGCCTCGATTCCTCGGGCTTCGGCTCGTCGGGTCCGGTGGCGAGTGGTTCGGCGGCGTCGTCGATCATCAACAACCCGGCCGGTTTCATCGGCGACATCATCGCGAACGTCTTCAAGAGCGCCAGCTAGTCGCAGAACGTCCACGCAGCCCCGTCCCGGATTCGTCCGGGGCGGGGCTGCGTCGTGTGCGGGGAAGTCGTGCGGGGACGAAAAACCCGTTGCCGACCTCGCGGATCCGGGCGTACCTTCGGCTCTACGCGAGGAAGGAGGTGGTCTGGAGTTGATCGACATACGGACACGTGAGGTGGCTGTCCGCTAGCCACGACGCTCTCGGAATTCACTGACCGTGTCAGGCCGGCGAATCCCAGGCAGCTACCCGACCCCCGAGCCCCCCGATCGTGTCCAGGTCGGGACGCCACGAACGACGAAACCCCCGGGCTTCGTCCGCAGTGGACAGGCCCGGGGGTTGCTGCTTGTCTGGGGTGGTTTCTAACCTGCGTAGCGCTGGAGTCGCGCGGAGAAGCGCGGCTCGAGGGGGCCGTCGGCGATGACGCGTTCCTCGACGTACGCGAGGTCGCCGCCCTCGACGATGCCGTACAGGCGCTTGGCGCCGCCGATCAGCTCACCGGACTGGGAGCGGATGACGACGTCGGTGCCGAGTTCCCACGACGACTGTGTCAACGCCTGTCCGTAGAACAGTTCGACGACACCGGAGGCGTGGGTGAGGAGCAGTTCGAGGACTTCCTCGTTGGTACTGCCGGGGATGCCGTCGCCGGCGACCCGCCAGTAGCCGCTCTCCCGCTGATCGGGGGCCGCGTAGTTGCCGTCGGAGTCCAGGCGCCACGACCGCGATTCCCAGGCCAGGTAGTTCTCGCCGTCGTGGGAGACGACGATCTGCTGGCCGAACCGGTAGTCGCCGTCGGCGTCACGACCCTCGCCCTCACCGCGCCACACACCGACGAGCGGAATCAGCGCGAGCATGCCCGGATTGAGGTCCGGGCCGAAGCGGAGATTCGCGGTGTCGTCGGGCAGCGGCAGATCCGGCAGGTTCGCGATGTTGCGTCCCGCCGTGTCCTCGGCGCGCACGACGGCGTCCTCGACAGCCTGGTTACCGCTGCCGCGCACTACCTGCGATGCGGCCGCGTCGGGCTGCTCGGACGCCGAATCGGTGCCGGCTTCCGGATCCTGACTCACGGCTGGTCGGTGACCAGGCGGTACACCGTGTACACGGAGAACCAGGTGATCAGGATGGCGGCAAGGACAAGAAGAACCTCGAAGAAGATGACCACGTCGCTCATCCTAGACCTCGCCGCGAGAACGTTCGAAATCGGTGGTTCGTTCCCGTGTTCGCGGACGGCGGTTCAGGGGTGGCCGCGGTCCCAGCCGCTGCTGCGGCATGCCGCGTCGAAACCGTCCTGAGGGGGTCGGTGGTCGAGCACGGTGGCCGGCGGGACGGGCAGCATGTCCACGATCATCTGGGTGCCGAACCGGCCGTCCGGCAGGAAACAGTTGACAAGGCTGGTCGACGCCTCCGCCTGCGCCTGGGCGGCGTCGACCGCGTCGCCGCACGGCCGTCGGTCACCGGCGTCCCAGGGTTCGGCGCCCTCCCACGGGTTCATCCACGGCGACAGTGGCGGCCACTGTTCCAGCGGGGGCAGCGGGACGCCCGACGCCGCGGCCCGGGCCGCGGACTGCCGGTCGAGTTCCCGGACTGCATCGCAGGGCAGGGCGCGGCCGGTCTCTTCCGTCACTGCGGCGATCTCGATCACGTCACCGGCCGTCTCCGGCGGATCGGACGGTTCCGTGAGCACGACGGCTCCAGCGGCGACTCCGCACCCGACGAACACGACACCGGCTGCACCCATACTCGCCCTGCGGAGCCGATTCGACGCGGAAAAGCCCATCCGTCGATGGAACCAGACCGACACCACCGGTAGGGCCGAATCGTGTTGTTCTCCCGATACCCGAGACTTCAGGTCGTGGGTCGATCCACCGGCGTGAGCAGCAGCGTGCACACGTAGGTCACCGCCGCGCACGCCGCCGAGACCGTCAGGAACCATGCCCCGCCGGCTGAGTTCGTGCCCGTCGTCGCACCCCAGACGAAGAACATCGCGACGAACAGGAACACCGCACCCGCCGACCAGGTCGCGAATCGCTGCCGCAGGCACCGCACCGAATGTGGCGGCCACGCCTGCGCCGACCGCAGGGCCAGCGAGCCGCCTGCCACCGACACCGCGCCGACCGCCATCCCGGCGAACACCCCGAAAACCAGCGCGACGGGCGTCAGTCCCAGGTTTCCGGACCGGACCGTCTCGACCGCCGCCACCGCGGCTCCGACCCCGGATGCGATGCCGATCTCCCGCGCAATCCACCCCATACGTGCAGCCAAGCACACCGCGCCGGGTGACCGCGACATCCGCTAGCGTCAGGCTCACATCGTTTCGAGGGGGAATCAGAGATGGACCACACCGCGACCCTGCCGCTGAGCTTCGACATCCGGGTGACGGTCATCGTGCTGGTCTACGTCGGACTCATCGTCGCCGCACTGGTCTCGATCTTCCGCACCCGTCACGACCGGGTCGGCTCGAAGTTCTGGTGGTCCGCGCTCGTCGTCGTGCTGCCCGTCATCGGGCCGGCCGCGTGGTTCCTGTTCGGGGCGCCGCCACTGCGTCGCCGCGCCCGCTGACACGACCGCCCCTGCGCACGCCACAGGGGCGCCGCTCCGTGACGGAACGACGCCCCTGTGCCGGGCTTGGGATGACCTACTTGGCGACCGTCACGTCGACGTTGTGCACGCCGGGCGCGGACGGGCTGATGCGCACGTCGCCGTTGCCGGTGGAGGACAGGGCGCGGACCTTCCAGTCGCCGGGGGCGGCGAAGAAACGGAAGTCGCCGGTCGCGGAGGCGACGACCTCGGCGGTGAACTCGTCGGTGCCGTCGAGGAGGCGGACGAACGCGCCACCGACCGGCTGGCCGTCAGCGGCCAGGACGCGGCCGGTGATGACCGTCTCGGTCTCCACGTTGACGCCTGCGGGCAGGGTCTGGGTCTGAACAGGTGCTCCGCACATGACTCTTATGCTCCCAACTCGATCGGTGCGCCGACCAGCGAGCCGTATTCGACCCAGCTGCCGTCGTAGTTCTTCACGTTCCGCTTGCCGAGGATCTCCTGCAGCACGAACCAGGTGTGGCTCGAGCGCTCGCCGATGCGGCAGTAGGCGATGGTTTCCTTGGAGTCGTCGAAGCCCTTGTCCGCGTACAGCTTCGCGAGGTCCTCGTCGGACTTGAAGGTGCCGTCCTCGTTGGCGGTGGTGCTCCACGGGATGTTGATGGCGCCGGGGACGTGGCCGCGCTGCTGCGCCTGCTCCTGCGGCAGATGCGCGGGGGCGAGGATCTTGCCCGAGTACTCGTCGGGGGAGCGGACGTCGACCAGGTTCGCGGAACCGATCGCGGCGATGACGTCGTCACGGAACGCGCGGATCGAGGTGTCGGCGGCGGCGGCCTTGTACTCGGTGGCCGGGCGGGTGACGGTGTCCTTCGACAGCGGACGGCCGTCGAGCTCCCACTTCTTGCGGCCGCCGTCGATCAGCTTGACGTCCTGGTGGCCGTACAGCTTGAAGTACCAGTACGCGTACGCGGCGAACCAGTTGTTGTTGCCGCCGTAGAGGACCACGGTGTCGTCGTTGGCGACGCCCTTCGCGGACAGCAGCGCGGAGAACTGTTCCTGGTTCAGGAAGTCGCGGCGGACCGCGTCCTGCAGGTCCTTGCGCCAGTCGAGCCGGATCGCGCCCTCGATGTGGCCGACGTCGTAGGCGGCGGTGTCCTCGTCGACCTCGACGAAGACGGTCTTGGGGGCGGTCAGATTCTGCTCGGCCCAGTCTGCGGAGACCAGGACGTCGGAGCGAGCCATAGGTGGTCCTTTCGGGGTTCGATACGGCGAGTGGAGATTTCGGGAAACTGTGAGGTCAGGCCGGGTGCGGCGTGTTGCCGCCGCGCAGGCGCGCGACCAGGGGATAGATCTGGCAGCCCAGGCACACCCCGAACGCGGCGTTGAGGAGGGCCGCGAACAGGGCGAAACCGGTGGCGACGGCCCCGACGAGCCCGGCACCGGTGAGGAAGCCGGCGGTGCCGACGACGGCGAAGACGAGGCCGACGAGCTGCGCGAATCGCAGCGGTGCGGCGGGTTCACGTTCGGTCACCGGACCCAGCCGGGGCGCGACGAGGGCCGCGAACAGGCGGCCGTACGGGCTGCGGCGCGGGCCGGCCAGGGCGCCGATCGCGAAGACGACCGCCTGCGCGGCCAGCAGGATGCCGGCGGCGAGCGGGGAGACCGTCGACACGATCAGGACGGCCACCAGGACGGCGGTGGTGACCCAGGCGGCGAACCGGGGGCCGCGGACGTCGACCTGCTGCGGGGTGAGAGTGGGAGTGGACATGGGGTGTGCTCCTGCGGGATACCGAGTGCTGAGATGCCGGCGCGGGGCGGCGGGGTTCGGGATGCACCGATCACGGGCGGGGCCGTCGGTCGGCGACGACACACTGGGACGGAACGAGGCGTCGACCGGCCGTGATCAACAGCAGGGACAGCAACAACCACCGACACGGCACAGGTCGACTGCGCGGCGCCGGGTGAGCATCAGCTCGTGGTTGGGGTACACGAGGGGCAGCGTACCCCGTTTTTCGCGATCTGGGTCACTCCGTTTCGAGGAGTGGGAGCAGCGCCACTTCGAGGTCGGTCGCCGACGGCACCCCGGAGATGCGGAAACGCTCGGTCAGGTCGCCGTCGAGAATGAACGTCGTCGGCAGCGACAGGACGCTGAGAGTCTTTGCCAGAGCGGGGCTTTCGTCGATGTCGAGTTCCACCTCGAGCGCGGCGGGACCGCCGGTGCGGGAGGCGTCGAGCTTGGTGAGCACCTGCCCGACGACGCGGCGGACCGCCGCGCACGGACCGCACCAGTCGGCGGAGAAGTGCAGGACGACGGGACGTCCGGTCGCGGTCACTCCGGCCTCGGCGAGCAGCCCGAGACGATCGTCGGAGGCCGCCGGGGCCGGTGCGGAGGCTCGCACCTGCCCGGCCCGGGCCCGCAGTGCGAGTCCGACGGCGACGGTGGCGGCGACCGCGATCAGGAGCACGACGACGGCGGTCACGCGGCCTCCTGGAGGCGGTCGAGGTCGATGACGAGGTGGTCGCCGGTGCCCTCGACGACGATCTGCGACCCCTCGGCGTAGACGTCGGTGGGCATGATGCCGAACGGCAGGGCCTGCGGGTCGATCGTCTTGGTGAACAGGTCGAGCACCCCCTGGCGCAGCGGATTCGGGACGGAGAAGTCCGCCTCACCCTCGGGACCGAAGTAGAAGTCGGTGGCCACGATCATCAACTGTTCGCCGCGCAGCACCAGATCGGCCTGCACACTCACCGACGTCTGCAGCGGGCCGACCGGGACGGTGCCGGTGAACACGATGCCGCCGGTGGTCGGCGACCCGGAGCCGCCGGAGCCGCCGGTGCCGTCCGACTTGTCCGCCGGCGGCGCCGACACCTGCAGGTCGGGGATGCCGAGGAACTTCCCCAGGTCGGTGGCGTCGATCATCATCCGGCCCTCCAGATGGTCGACGGGCACCTGCGACACGGATCCGTCGAGGATCGAGGACGCCGGGACGGACACCCCGTTCAGCGTCGCCTCGATCGTCACGTCGCCGATCATGTCCCGGTGCACCTGCCGGGCGCGGATCTCGACGTCGTCGTACTTGCCGCGCCACGCCTGGGTGAGGAACGGGAAGCCGTGGACGGTGACCTCGGGGTCGGCGGTGAGGGATCCACCCTCACGCAGCGCCCGGGACACCCGATACTCGGAGTAGGCCGCGGCGCCGAAATCGACGACGACGGCGATTCCGACGAGGCATACCAGCCCGATGATCAGTTTCCGCACCGTTCCATTGTTACCGTTCGCCCCGGGTGCCGGTGCGGCGGTCCGGTGTCGGCTCGCGCTAGTCTGTGCGCGAAAACTTGTCGGACCACTCGGTGTCGGCCCTCCGCCGGCGTTCGCGGCGACAGAGAGGGAGGCCTGAGTGGAGCTTCTGCTACTGACCTCCGACCCCGATCCGGAGACGGTGCTGCCGTCGTTGGCCCTGCTGTCGCACACCGTGCGGCCGGCCCCGACCGACGTGTCGTCGCTCCTCGAGGCAGGCGCGGCGGACATTGCCCTCGTCGATGCCCGCTCCGACCTGGCCGCGGCCCGCGGACTGTGCCGGCTACTGGGGACGACGGGGTCCGCGATCCCGGTCGTGGCCGTCCTCACCGAGGGCGGGCTCGTCGCCGTCAACGCGGACTGGGGTCTCGACGACATCCTGCTCCCGACGACCGGGCCGGCCGAACTCGATGCGAGACTGCGGTTGCTCGTCGGCCGCAACGGGGGTGTCGCCGCGCCCGAAGCGACCGGCAAGATCACGCTCGGCGAGCTGGTGATCGACGAGGGGACGTACACCGCACGACTGCGGGGTCGTCCCCTCGATCTGACTTACAAGGAGTTCGAGCTCCTCAAGTACCTCGCGCAGCATGCGGGCCGGGTGTTCACCCGCGCGCAGCTGCTGCAGGAGGTGTGGGGTTACGACTTCTTCGGTGGTACCCGCACCGTCGACGTCCACGTCCGGCGACTGCGCGCCAAGCTCGGCTCGGACTACGAGTCGCTCATCGGCACCGTCCGCAACGTCGGCTACAAGGCGGTACGTCCCCCGACCCGGTCGGGCCCGGCGCCGGCCGGTACTGCACCCGACGACCCGAACCCCGACCGCGACCCGGCTCCCGACGGACCGGATCCGGCCCCTGCCCCTACCCACGGATCGGCGTATCGATGAACACTCTGCAGCTCGACTGGATCGATTCACCGCCGGCCGCGGCGATCCGGGATCTCGTGGCCCGGGCCACGACGGCCGACGGCACCGCACCGGTGTCGGAGCAGGCCCTGCACGCGCTCACCGGCACCGGTTCCGCACGGCACCTGACGGCCACGGTCGACGGCCGCGTCGTCGGCTACGCGCAGCTCGAACCCGGGCACGGAGACCATCCGGCGATGGCGGAGGTCGTCGTCGACCCCGACGGCCGAGGGGCCGGGACCGGGCGGCGGCTCGTCGCGGAGGCGCTGCACGCCGGGGGAGCGGGCACCCGGGTGTGGGCGCACGGCAACCTGCCGGCGGCCGTCGCCGTCGCCGACCGGCTCGGCCTCGTCGGGGCGCGGGAACTGCTGCAGTTGCGGCGGTCGCTGACCGAACCACTGCCCGACGTCGTCGTGCCCGACGGTGTCACGCTGCGCACGTACCGGGGCCCGGCGGACGACGCGGAGATCCTGCGGGTCAACGCGGCCGCGTTCGCATGGCACCCGGAGCAGGGCACGTGGACGCAGCACGACGTCGACGAACGGCGCAGCGAACCGTGGTTCGACCCGGAGGGTCTGTTCCTGGCGTTCCCCGACACCGGTGACACCGAGCGTCTTCTCGGTTTCCACTGGACCAAGGTGCACGCGCCGGAGCACGGCAACCCGGCGCTCGGCGAGGTGTACGTCGTCGGTATCGACCCCGACGCGCAGGGCCGCGGCCTGGGCCGGGTCCTGACGCTGGCGGGCCTGCACCACCTGCGCGAGCGTGGTCTCGGCGCCGTCCTGCTGTACGTCGAGGGGGACAACACCGCAGCTCTGCACACGTACGAGCGGCTCGGATTCGAGCGGTTCCACGTCGACGTCGCCTACGCCGCCGGCGTCTGAGAAACGCCCGGCCGGGCGGGTGTGACGCATCACTCGAGGAATTCCCGGCGGGAGTTCACCTTCCGTTCACCGAACCGGGTCCCGATGGCTACCGGGCACCCTTACCTTTCTGGCCTGGGTGGCGCAGAGTCACCCGGTGCGGTCCCGTACGGGCCGGCATCCCCACGCCGCCCGACGACGGGCGGAACGCCAGGACAGCGGAGGATCCAGGGTGAAGCTCGAGCGTAACGGCGCAGTGTTCGGAGCAGTGGTGTTCGGTGCTGTCGCGGCGATGACGCTGACGGCCTGCGGCAGCGACAACAACGCCGCCTCCTCGACGGTCGACACGTCGGCGTCCACGGCACTGTGCGACGGCAAGGACAAGCTGTCCGGGGCCGGATCGTCCGCGCAGAAGAATGCGATGGACGAGTTCACCTCCGCCTACATCGCGGCCTGCCAGAACAAGGGCAAGAACGTCAACGTCGCCTACAACCCGAGCGGTTCCGGTGACGGCCGCACCCAGTTCATCGCGAACAAGATCGACTTCGCCGGTTCGGACTCGGCGATCAAGGGGGAGCAGGCCGAGCAGGCCAAGCAGCGCTGCAACGGCAACGACGCGTGGAACCTGCCGCTCGTGTTCGGTCCGGTCGCGGTCGCCTACAACCTCGACGGCGTCGACGCCCTCGTTCTCGACGGCGAGACCATCGCCAAGATCTTCAACGGCACGATCACCACGTGGAACGATCCGGCGATCGCCGCCCTCAACCCGGGTGTCACGCTCCCGGACGAGAAGATCAACCCGATCTTCCGCTCCGACTCGTCGGGCACCAGCGACAACTTCCAGCAGTACCTCGAGGCGTCGTCGAAGGGTGCCTGGACGGCCGGCGCGGGCTCCGACTTCAAGGGCGGTGCCGGTGAGGGCGCCAAGGGCTCGGCGGGTGTCGCGCAGGCCGTCGCGACCGCTCCCGGGTCGATCACGTACGTCGAGAAGTCGTTCGCCGATCAGCAGAAGCTGTCGGTCGCGCAGATCGACAACGGTTCCGGCCCGGTCGCGCTGACGCAGGACACCGCCGGCAAGGCGATCGCGAACGCCGCGTTCAAGGGCGCGGGCACCGGCGATCTCACGCTCGACCTGAAGTCGATCTACGGCAGCACCGAGGCCGGCACCTACCCGCTGATCCTGGCGACCTACGAGATCGTGTGCTCGGCCGGGTACCCCGCGGACATCTCCGCCGCCGTGAAGTCGTTCCTGACCAGTGCCGCGAACGAGGGCCAGCAGACGCTCGCCGACCAGGGCTACGTCCCGCTGCCGGAATCGTTCCGCGCCAAGATCAACGAGTCGATCGCGGCCATCGGCTGATCGGGACGCACCGTATCCGGACTGCCCATCTATATTCGACGGAGAATGTGAGCGCAGATGACTGACGCGAGCACACGGTCAACACCACGCGCCTCCGGCCCCGCGGACGGCGGGGCCGGGGTGGGCGGTCCGAACGGTACCCCGGAGGCCCCGATCACTTCCTCACCGGAAACGAAGAACAAGGCTGTCACCCGGCCCGGAGACCGGATCTTCGGTTCCTTCGCCTCGGGTTCGGCGGTCTTCGTCACCCTGCTCGTCGCGGCCGTCGGCATCTTCCTGATCTGGCGTGCCGTGCCCGCATTGCAGCGCAACGAGGTCAACTTCCTCACCAGCCGGGTATGGGACACGGTCGACATCGACGCCATGGCGTTCGGTGTGCTCGACCTGTTCATCACCACCGTCAAGGTGTCGGTGTTCGCGCTGGTGCTGGCGATGCCGATCGCGCTCGGCATCGCGATCTTCCTCACCGAATACGCGCCGAAACGTCTCGCCGGCCCCCTCGCCTACGTGATCGACCTGCTGGCCGCGGTGCCGTCGATCGTCTACGGCCTGTGGGGCCTGCTGGTGTTCGCGCCGGCCGTCGCACCGGCCGCGGTGTGGCTCAACGAGCACCTGGGCTGGATCCCGTTCTTCGCGGACGGCACCGGTTCGATCCGCGGCGGCGGCACCGTGTTCACCGCCGGCATCGTGCTCGCGGTGATGATCCTGCCGGTCATCACCGCCGTCACCCGCGAGGTGTTCGCCCAAACCCCCAAGGCGCACGTCGAGGCCGCGCTCGCGCTCGGTGCGACGCGGTGGGAAGTGGTGCGCACCACCGTCATCCCGTTCGGCAAGTCCGGCTACATCAGTGGCTCCATGCTCGGCCTCGGCCGTGCACTCGGCGAGACCATGGCGCTGTACATGATCCTGCGGACCACGTCCGCGCCGGCGTCGTGGTTCGGCCTCAACGACTCGGGCGCGACGATCGCATCCAAGATCGCCCTCGGATACGCCGAGTTCAACAACGACATCCAGGCGGGCGCCTACATCGCCGCCGGCCTGGTCCTCTTCGTGCTCACCTTCGTGGTCAACGCGGCCGCACGCGCCGTGATCTCCGGAAAGCGGGACTGACCGATGACCAGCGTTCTCGACAAGCCCATCAAGGCGCCCGCCTTCCAAGGGGTGGGCCTGCGCCGCCGCATCACCGACCACGCCGCCACCGTGCTGGTCACGCTGTCCGTGCTGATCGCACTGGTGCCACTGGTGTGGGTGCTGTGGACGGTGATCGTCAAGGGTCTGCCGGCCGTCACGTCGCAGACGTGGTTCACCCACTCGTTCAGCGGCCTGTCCGCGTCCGCACAGGGCGGCGGCATCTACCACGCCCTCGTCGGAACGCTCCTGCAGGGCCTGTTCTGCGCGATCCTGGCAGTGCCGCTCGGCCTGTTCGTCGCCGTCTACCTCGTCGAATACGCGGGCGACTCGAAGCTCGGCAAGCTCACGAC
Source organism: Prescottella subtropica (assembly GCF_005434945.1). Taxonomy (GTDB): domain Bacteria; phylum Actinomycetota; class Actinomycetes; order Mycobacteriales; family Mycobacteriaceae; genus Prescottella; species Prescottella subtropica. Next base: position 185,378 of record NZ_SKCH01000002.1, read on the forward strand.
GTTCATGGTCGACATCCTCTCGGGCATCCCGTCGATCGTCGCCGCCCTGTTCATCTACGCGCTGTGGGTCGCCACGTTCGGCTTCCCCAAGTCGGCGCTGGCCGTGTCGCTCGCCCTGGTGCTGCTGATGGTCCCCGTCGTGGTCCGCAGCACCGAGGAGATGCTGCGCATCGTGCCCAACGACCTGCGGGAGGCGTCGTACGCGCTGGGCGTCCCCAAATGGAAGACGATCATGCGGATCGTCGTCCCGACCGCGCTGCCCGGCACCATCACCGGTGTCATGCTCGCCCTCGCCCGCGTCCTCGGCGAGAGCGCGCCGCTGCTGATCCTGGTCGGCTACGCGCCGTTCATCAACTTCAACCTGTTCGGCGGCGAGATGGGCACCCTGCCCGGCGTGATGGTCGCCGAGATGAACAACCCGACCGACGCCGGCTCCAACCGGATCTGGGGCGCCGCCCTGACCCTGATCCTCGTCATCGCGGTCCTCAACGTCGTCGCCAAGGTGATCGGCCGCTTCACCGCCGTCCGCAGCAAGTGAGCACCGATTCCGTGACGGTCGCCGCGATCACCGCCACCCCCGAACCTCGTCAGTACATACTCGAGCAGAAGCTCACACCAGTAGGGAGCCGATGAATGGCCAAGCGTCTGGATCTCAAGGACGTCAACATCTACTACGGCAAGTTCCACGCCGTCGCCGATGTCGGGCTGTCGGTGCCGCCGCGCAGCGTCACCGCGTTCATCGGCCCGTCCGGCTGCGGCAAGTCGACGGTGCTGCGCTCCCTCAACCGCATGCACGAGGTGACGCCCGGCGCCCGCGTCGAAGGCTCCGTGCTCCTCGACGGTGAGGACATCTACGGTTCGACCGTCGACCCGGTCGGTGTCCGCAAGACCATCGGGATGGTGTTCCAGCGACCCAACCCGTTCCCCACCATGTCGATCCGCGACAACGTCGTCGCCGGCCTCAAGCTGCAGGGCGTGCGGAACAAGAAGGAACTCGACGAGGTCGCCGAGAAGTCGCTGCGCGGCGCCAACCTGTGGAACGAGGTCAAGGACCGGCTCGACAAGCCCGGCGGCGGACTGTCCGGCGGTCAGCAGCAGCGCCTGTGCATCGCCCGCGCGATCGCCGTCTCCCCGGACGTGCTGCTCATGGACGAGCCCTGCTCGGCCCTCGACCCGATCTCGACGCTCGCGATCGAGGACCTCATCACCGAACTCAAGCAGGACTTCACGATCGTCATCGTCACCCACAACATGCAGCAGGCCGCCCGCGTCAGCGACCAGACGGCGTTCTTCAACCTCGAGGCCACCGGCAAGCCCGGCCGGCTCATCGAGATCGACGACACCGAGAAGATCTTCTCCAACCCCACCCAGAAGGCCACCGAGGACTACATCTCCGGCCGCTTCGGCTGAGACCTACGGCGCTCCCGGCCCGGCGAACGACCCGGTGCGACACCCGTCGCACCGGGTCGTTCGTGCATCGGGGGGCGGGGCCGGGCATGACGATCGGTGCACAGGTCTTGCACGTGCGGGCACGATCCGTCCGCGACCACATCCCGACTGTGACCGGGGCCATAGCGTGGCTGCCGCCGGGTGGTCGCACGACCGTCCGAAAACGTGGGCGACATGCCGCCCCTGTCGTATCGGGAGCACTTCCATGACCGTTCGGATCGACCACCCCCGTCAGACGTCGCGGCCGCCGGCGCCGCTGAGTGGAGCCGAGATCGACGCCGCCCGGAGCCTGTTGTCCGGGCAGGGGTTGGTCGGCGAACACACCCGGTTCGCGTATCTGGGACTCGACGACTACGACGCCGAGGCGATCGAGGACCGGCGGGTGCGGGTGCTGTTGCACGACGTCCGGCACGCGAACGGCGCCGACGTCGTGGTGTCGTTGGCCCGGGGCATCGTGGTGTCACACACCGTGCTGGACGGGGCGACGGACGGAATGCTGCCGGTCCTCGGCGAGGAGTTCGCGGTGGTCGAGTCCGTCCTCGCGGCCGACGAGCGGTGGCGGGCGGCGCTGGACGCCCGGGGCATCGACGTGGCGCAGGTGCGGGTGGCGCCGCTGTCGGCCGGGGTGTTCGACTATCCGGGGGAGACGGGCCGCAGGATCCTGCGGGGCCTGGGTTTCCGGCAGGACCACGCCGACGACCACGCGTGGGCGCACCCCATCGACGGGCTCGTGGGCTTCGTGGACGTCGTCGCGCGCGAGGTGCTCGACGTGATCGATCTGGGCGCGGTCCCGATCCCGGAGGGGGACGGGAACTTCCATCTGCGTACCGAACCGACCCGGACCACGCAGCGGCCGATCGAGATCACTCAGCCCGAGGGGCCGAGTTTCACACTCGACGGGAACGTGCTCGAGTGGGAGCGGTGGTCGGTCGGTATCGGGTTCGATGCCAGGGAAGGGCTGGTGCTGCACCAGATCTCGTTCGAGGACGAGGGGCGGGTGCGGCCGATCGTCAACCGGGCGTCGGTCTCGGAGATGGTGGTGCCGTACGCGGATCCGTCCCCGGTGCGGTCGTGGCAGAACTACTTCGACACCGGCGAGTACCTGATCGGCCGGTACGCGAACTCGCTCGAGCTCGGGTGCGACTGCCTGGGCGACATCACCTACCTGGACGCGACGATCGCCGACGAGGTGGGTCACCCGCACACCATCCGGAACGCGATCTGCATCCACGAGGAGGACCACGGCATCCTGTGGAAGCACACCGACGAGTGGGCGGGATCGTCGGAGACCAGACGGCAACGGCGGCTGGTGATCTCGTTCTTCACGACGATCGGCAACTACGACTACGGCTTCTACTGGTATCTGTACCTCGACGGAACCATCGAGTTGGAGGCCAAGGCCACCGGTGTCGTGTTCACCGCCGCCTACCCCGGCCCGTACGCCGAGGGCGACGACAACCCGTACGCGTCCGAACTGGCACCCGGGCTGGGCGGACCACTGCATCAGCATCTGTTCTCCGCGCGACTGGACATGGCCGTCGACGGCTTCGGTAACACCGTGGTCGAGCGCGATTTCGTGCGAGTGCCGATATCGGAGACGAACCCGCACGGGAACGCGTTCACCTACCGTTCGACGCCGCTGACGAGGGAATCGGACGCCCGGCGGACGGCGGACCGTTCCGTCGGCCGCACGTGGGAGATCACCAACCCGAACTCGCTGAACCGACTCGGCCGTCCGGTGGCGTACTCGCTTGTCCCGGAAGGCAATCCCACGCTCCTCGCGGCGGACGAGTCCTCGATCAGCCGTCGGGCCGCGTTCGCGACCGAGCACCTGTGGGTGACCCGGTTCGATCCGTCGGAGCGTTATGCCGCAGGAGATTTCGTGAACCAGCATCCGGGTGGGGCGGGTCTGCCGGCGTACGTCGCCGGCGACCGGAACATCGCCGACGAGCATCTCGTGGTGTGGCACACGTTCGGACTCACCCACGTGCCCCGGCCCGAGGACTGGCCGATCATGCCGGTGGACTACACCGGATTCACGCTGAAGCCGAACGGCTTCTTCGACCGCAACCCGACGCTCGACGTGCCGCCGTCGGCCCGCCGCGACGAGGGGGACTCGTGCTGTCACGGTGTGGCACACGGGTGACCGACCGGGATCCGCGCGTGGTCGCGGCCCAGGCTGTGATGGTGGTGTCGATGGGGGCCATGCTGGTCGGGCACTCGGTGGTGTGGCTGCCGGTGGCGGAGGTCGCGGTGCTGGTGGGCACGGTGCTCGTGCTCACCGGCACCCCGCAGCAGGCCCGTCGCTATCGGCACTGCGTCCTGGACCTGACGGCGATGGCGCTGCTGGCGCTGTTGATGCCGATCACGATGACGCACGGGGGCGCAGCGCAGCCGATTCCGTCCGGCGCATCCTGGCCCGGTCATGCACACGAGGCCGGCGGGTTCGGGATGCAGGCGGCAGTGGTCGTGGTCCTCGTGGCTTGGGTGGTCGGCCACGGTGTGCTCTGGCGACGCGGCGGGCGGCGGCGGACGGTCCGGGCCGCGGGCGGTGCGGTGATGATCGCGGCGTCGGTGCTGATGTCCGCCGGGATCGGGTAGCGGGACGTACATGCCGAAACTGGTGGACCACGACGAACGAAGGCGCGAAATTATTTGTGCGACATGGCGTCTGATCGCCTCTGAGGGGATGTCGGCGACCGGGGTGCGGAGGATCGCCGACGAGGCCGGCCTGGCCAACGGCACGGTGCGGCACTACTTCGCGGACAAGCGGGCGATCCTGCGCGCCGCCCACGAACACATCGTCGCCGAGACGAACCGCCGGGCGGACGAGGCGCGGGGCGAGGCGATCGGACTGCGTGCCCTGCGCGCATTCTGCCTCGAGGTGCTCCCGGTGACCGCGGACGCCCGACTCGAGGCGCGGATCGCGATGGCGCTGTGGCATCACGCCGCCACCGACCCGGAGTCGGCGCGGATCAACGCGGTCGTCGTCGCGCAGTGGCGGGGCGTCGTCGTCACGCACCTGCGCGAGGCGGCGGCGTTGGGTGAGCTCGCGGATCCGGACACGCTCGAGGATGTGGCCGGGGAACTGCTCGCGATGCTGATCGGACAGCAGATGCTCGGTCTGCTCGCCGGCCCGGGCGACGCGACACCTCGGCTGGTGGGGGAGTTGGATTCGTTCCTCGGTCGCCTGCGGTCTAGCGCGCGGTGATCCGGTCGAAGAATGCGGTCAGGTGCGCCTCGTGCAGGGTTGGCGTCGACAATCGTGGGCCGATCAGCGCCATGACGTTGGCGCCCACGTTCATCACGATCAGCTCGTCCACCAGTTGCTCGTCGGGAGTGTCGACGACGACGTCGCCGTCCTCCCGGGCCTGGGCGAGGAGGCCGAACAGCTGTCGGCGCCAGTTCTCGAGGTGTTCGAGGTAGTGGTCGTAGAGCCGTTGATTGGACAGCGACAGTTCCCAGAACGGCAGCAGGACCCGTCCGGCGGTGATGCCTTCTTCGTCGAGCGGCATTGCCGCCCAGCACAGTTCGCGTAGCGCGGCGAGTCCGCGTTGTTCCTCGACGGCAGCGACGACACGCTCGGTCATCACCTCCAGCGCACGCTCGTAGGTGGCCTCGACGATGTCGTCCTTGCTGGGGAAGTAGTGCTTGAGGGCGCCGTTCGCGAAGCCGGCCGCATTCGCGATCTCGCGCATCGTGACCGACTCGAGGCCGCCGTCGACGATGAGTTTCCAGGTGACGTCGATGATCTCGCGTCGCCGCTCGTCGTGGTCGATGATCTTGGGCATCCGTACCCCCGTGCCTGCCGGCAACTCGCAACGGTGTGATTGTCGCCCAGCGTAGACGATCTGCCGGTGGGGAGGGAACGCGGTGTTCTCACACGCGCGCCGGTGTGCCGGGCCCCGACGACCCGGCACACCGGCATCCGACCGGCCGATCCGATCAGTGCGACGCGAAGACGTCGCCGAGGAACTTCGCGACGTCGGTCTGGGACGGCCGCGACGCAGGGAGATGGGTGTACAGGCCGTAGAAGCCGTGGATCTGGCCGTCGTACCGCTCGAGGCGGGCGGTCCCGCCGGCATCCTGCAGTCGGTGGGCGAACTCCTCACCTTCGTCGCGCAGCACGTCGAACTCGGCGGTCATGACGAGCGCCGGCGGCAGTCCGGACAGGTCGTCGGCACGCGACGGCAGCAGGTACGGGTCCTCCAGTTGGGCCGGATCGGCCACGTACTGCTCGAAGAAGAAGTCCATGCTGTCGGCAGTCATGCCGTAGCCGGTCGCGAAGTCGTCGTACGACGCGTGTCCGTCCCGCGGATGCCCGAGGACCGGGCAGATCAGGACCTGCGCGGCGACGGCCGGCCCCTGCTCGTCGCGCGAGCGGAGGCAGATGGCGGCGGTGAGGTTGCCGCCGGCGCTCTCCCCGCCCACCGCGATCCGGGCCCCGTCGATCTCCGGCCCACCGGTGACGGGTGCGTGCACCGTGCCGCCGCGGGACAGCCACTCGACCACCGCGTAGCAGTCGGTCAGGGCGGCCGGGAACGGGTTCTCGGGGGCGAGCGGGTACTCGATCGACGCGACGGCGATGCCGGCGTCGTGGCAGATCGCATGGCAGGCCACGTCGTTCTCCTCCACGGTGCCGATCGTCCAGCCGCCGCCGTGGATCCACACGAAGACCGGGACCGGGTCGTCGGTGTCGGGCAGATAGAGGCGGACCCGGATCTCCCCGGACGGGACCGGGACGGTGAGGTCGGTGACCGACCGGATCGGTTCGAGCGGCCCGGTGGGGGGCAGCGCGTCCTGGAACATCCGGCGCAGGTCGGCGGCGGTGAGCGGTGGTGCGTCGGCCGGTGGTGCGTCGGACGGGGTCGCGGCGAGCATCTCGGCGACGGCGGGATCTAGCGGCATGGGTGCCCCTCGTTTCTCGGTTGGCGGGATGCGATGGTCATCGGGCCTCGGCGACGAGGATGCGGGGGCATCCCGGCAGCGCGACGGTGTCGACGTGGGCCCAGCCGGCGGCCTCGAGCCAGCCGCGGACCTCGGACTCGGGGTAGACGATCGTGCCGTCGATGACCAGGTACTCGCCGGCGTGCAGGGCGTCGATGCGGCGCTGGCGGGCGTCGTCGTCGAGGAAGAAGTCGAGCAGCACCAGGCGGGCGCCGGTGCGGGCGGCGCCGCGCGCGTTGCGCAGGATCGCGGCGTTCTGTTCGGCGTCGAAGCGGTGGACCACATGGTTGACCATGACGAGGTCGTGGTCGCCGACCGGCTGCGCGGTGGGGGTGTCGGCGCCGATCACCTCGGCGCGGTCGGTGAGTCCGGCGGCGGCCAGCTCCTTGACCACCGACTCGACGGCCGCCGGATCGAACACGAACGTGGTGTGCAGGTCGGGGTTGGCCTGCATGGCGGCGACGGAGAACCCGCTCGCGAGCCCGCCGAGGTCGAGCATCGAACGGTACGGCCCGAAGTCGAAGGCGCCGACGAGCATCCGGGCGTGCAGGGCGTTGTAGTTCATGACGCCGGCGAGGAAGTGGTTCCAACGTTCGCCCTCGAGGTCGAGGGTGCCGGGTTCGGTGGTGTCGACGGTGCCGTCGAACTGCAGCCAGTGGCCGTAGCTGATGTCGTTCAGGAAGGCGAGGAAGTCGCCCAGGTCGAGGTCGGCGTGCTCGCCGGTGAGGTAGGCGGCGGACTCGGCGGTGAGCCGGTACGTGCCGTCCGCGCGGTCGAGCAATCCGAGCGAGTTCATGGCGTCGGCCAGGATGCGTGTCATCTGTTGGGATACAGGGAGTTTCGTGGACAGGTCGGCCAGCGTGAGGGGGCCGTCCGCCAGAGCCTCGAACAGGCCGATGCGGCGAGCGGCGAACAGTTGCTTGGCGCCCATGTAGCCGACGGCGATGTCGACGATGGCGGCGGGGGAGGGAGCGGTCATGGTGTCTCGCTTTCGGGATGCCGGAACGCCGTTCCGGACGGGTCGGACGCGAACTGCCGGAAAATCTACATTCGTAGAATAAACATGTCCAGGTCTTCCTCGGGTGGGAATTCGACACGGGCCCAGTCGAACCTGGGTTCGGAGTGGGGAGTGGAAGCCGGCGCCGGCGCTCGTTTGCCGACATGTGTAGACAAACCGGCAATCGGGGTCTAGCGTGATCCGCGCCACAGTCTGTGGCTCGTAGTTGAAACGCCGTCGTTCCGGGCTGCCGTGGGCGGGGTGCGAAGTGACGTCCTGCCGGCTGCCCGTGTCGAGCGAAAAGCACTTCCCGCCAAACCGTTCCGCTTGCTCGCCGTGCGCCGGCCCGTGCCGGATCGAGGATGCGCGAGGGGCGTGCGCCCGTCGCGTCAGCCCGCAGAGCTTCGAGAAGAAAGATTCCGATGAAAAGAACCTGGAAGGCTGTGGCTGCGTCCGCCGTCGCCCTCGTGCTCACCGCGTGTTCGGCGGGTGCCACGGGTGGCGGTGCCGGGGGCGGTCAGGTCGACGAGTTGAAGATCGGCACGTTCCTGGACCTGACGTCCTGGGATCCGGCCAAGGCCGACATCGGTTTCGACGGCCCCTACCTGTCGGCCGTGTACGACCCGCTGATCGCCCTGGACGACCAGTCCCGGCCGATCCCGGCGCTCGCCACACAGTGGAGTTACTCGCCGGACGGGTTGACGCTGTCGATGGATCTCCGGTCCGGTGTCACGTTCGACGACGGTCAGGTATTCGACGCCGACGCCGCGGTCGCCAATCTCGAGCACCTCCGGAAGGGGGTGCGCTCCTCCGAGGCATACGGCAGCGTCGACGGCATCTCGAAGGTCGACGACGACACGATCGCCGTGCACCTGAACAAGCGGGACGACACGCTCCTCTACTTCATGGGACTGGGGCGCAGCTGGATGGCGTCGCCCGCCGCCATCGCGTCCGGCACGCTCGACGCCGGGCCGGTCGGCTCCGGGCCGTACACGTTCGAGGCGTCGCAGTCGACCGCCGGCTCCCAGTACGCATTCACCAAGAAGGATCGGCACTGGGATTCGGCCACCTATCCGTTCCCGTCGGTCCGGCTGCTGCCGATCACCGACGCGGCCGCGAGCAGCAACGCGATGCTCTCCGGGCAGCTCAACGTGAACTACGCGAACCCCGCCGACCGGCCGCGGGCCGAGCAGAACAACTGGAACATCGCGTCGGGCGTGGCGACGTGGGTGGGGCTGCAGTTCGTCGACCGCACCGGACAGCGTCTGCCCGCGCTCGGTGACGTCCGGGTGCGTCGCGCGCTCAACTACGCGTTCGATACCGCTGCGATGCTCTCGTCGATCGGCAACAAGGCCGGTGAGCTGACCAATCAGTTGTTCACCGCCGACGATCCGGGCTACGACCCCGCGCTCGACGGCAAGTACGCGTACGACATGGCGAAGGCGAAGTCGCTGCTCGCCGAGGCCGGCTACGGCGGCGGTTTCTCGGTGACGATGCCCATGACCACGATGTTCCAGCCGTGGCAGCCCGCCGTCGAGCAGACGTTCCGTGAACTCGGCATCAAGGTGACCTGGGACAACGTGTCGCCCATGGACTATCAGAAGAACGCGCCGACCTACCCGATGTTCATCGCCGTCGTGGCCTTGGACTCGAACATGATGGCGACGGTCAACCGGCAGATCACCGTCCCGCAGTGGTACAACCCGGAGCCGGGCATCGCGTCCCAGCCGGAGATGGCCAGGCTCGCGGAGACAGCGCACACCGCGACCGGCCAGGACCAGGTGGACGCGGTCCGGGAACTCAACGCGCAGGTGGTCGACCAGGCGTTCAACGCGGTCTGGTACCAGGCGAACAACACCTACTTCAGCGTGCAGGGCGTCACGGTCACCCCGATCACCGGAACGATGTTCCCGCCGCTGCGCTTCATCCAGCGCGGCTAGCGCCGTTCGTGTGGCGGGCCGCCCAGACCGGCGGCCCGCCACCGCCAAGGAGTCCAACATGGTCAATCTGATAGTCAAGCGACTCGCGTCGGGTATCGCCCTGCTGCTGATCGTCACCAGCGCCGTGTTCTTCATGGCGCATTTCGCGGTCGGGGACCCCACCGCAGGTCTGCTCGGGAACAGTGCCACCGAGACGCAGCGAGCCGCTCTCCGTGAGCAACTCGGTCTCGAACGTCCCCTCGTCGTGCAGTACTGGGACTGGTTCTCGCACGCCGTGCGCGGCGACTTCGGTACGTCGTGGCGTAACTTCCAGCCGGTCGGAGACCAGATCGCACTGCGCCTGCCGGTGACACTGTCGGTGGTCGTCGCGGCGACCGTCCTCGCGGGCGTCCTCGGCGTCGCGATCGGCATCGTGTCCGGCCGGCATCCCGGTGGCGCCGTCGACCGGACACTCAAGCTGGCATCCGTCGCCCTGTTCGCACTGCCCGGATTCTGGGTCAGCCTCGTGCTGGTGATGTGGTTCGCGATCCAGCTGCGCTGGTTCCCGGCGGTGGGCTACGTCGCCCCGGCCGAGTCGGTCACCGGGTGGCTGCGCTCGATCACGCTGCCCGCCGTATCCCTCGCGCTCGGCGGGATCGTCATGCTCGGCGAACAACTCCGCAACGCGTTCGTCCAGGTCTCCGGCTCGGACTTCGTCCGCACGCTGCGTGCCCGCGGCCTCCCCGAGTCGCGGGTGACCCGGCACGTGGTGCGGAACGCGTCGTCGTCGACACTCGCCGTCCTCGCCCTGATCTTCGTGGGACTGCTGGGCGGCGCGGTCGTCGTCGAGATCATCTTCAACCTGCCGGGCATCGGCAGCCTCACCCAGTCGGCCTCACAGATCGGAGACATTCCCGTCCTCCTCGGATTGACGGCTGTGACAGTCGCATTCGTCGTCATCGTCAACCTCCTGCTCGACGTCGTACTCGGGTGGGTCAACCCGAAAGCGCGCCAGTCATGACCACTGCCCCGCTCGACCCGCCCGTTGCGTCGCCGTCGCACCGTGGAAGCATCGCGTCCCGGTTCTTCCGCCGTCCGCTCGGCACGATCGCGTTCGTGATGCTGGCCGTGGTCCTCGTCGTCGCGATCCTCGCACCGGTTCTCGCACCGTACGATCCCAACCTCGTGGACTTCGCGCTCACCAAGGCGCCCCCCGGTGCGGGTCACCCGCTCGGCGGTGACTCCGCCGGCCGGGACATCCTCAGCCGGTTGCTCTTCGGCGCGCAGACCACCCTCTATGGGGCGTTCGTGACGTGCCTGACCGGCCTCCTCCTCGGCACCCCCGCCGGTGTCGCGGCCGGCTACTTCGGCGGCGGCCTGGATCGGGCCTGCACATGGGTCAGCGACGCCGTGCAGTCGGTGCCGGCCATGATCGTGCTGCTCATCGTCGCGTCCGGCAGCGGTTCGAACTTCACCGTGCTGATGGTCACCATCGGAATCTTCCTGGCCCCCGGATACTTTCGGATCGCCCGGTCGCTCGCGCAGACGGTACGCCGCGAGGCCTACATCGATGCGGCGCAGGTCTCCGGTCTGAAGACCGGGAGGATCCTCGCCGCGCACGTGGCACCGTCGGTGTACGCGCCGATCATCATCCAGACGGCCCTCACCGCCGGCATCGCGATGGGCATGCAGGCCGGGCTGCAGTTCCTCGGTGTCGGGTCCGCGTCGACCCCCAGTTGGGGCGCGATGATGAACGACGGCTTCCTCAACATGCTCAACCATCCGCTGATCCTGCTGTGGCCGTCGCTGGCACTCGGCATCACGATCGCCTCGCTCGCGCTGGTGGGATCGACGCTCGCCGACGTCGTCGGGGCGCCCACCGTCGTGCCGCGCCGTAAACGTCGCGCCCCGCGCCCCGGCGGTGTCACCCCGCCGGCACCTCGCGCGGCAGAACAGGATCCGGCACCGGAGCGCGACCCGTCGGGGGCCGCGCTCCGGATCGAGAACCTGCGCGTCACCTACCCCGGCCCCGACGGTGACAGGGAGGTCGTGCACGAGGTGAGCCTCTCGGCCGCACCCGGCGAGGTCCTCGGCATCGTCGGTGAGTCCGGCTCCGGCAAGTCCCAGACGATGTTCGCGGCCCTCGACCTGCTGCCCGCCGGCGGTGAAGCCCACGCCGACGGCATCTGGATCGGCGGCACCGAGGTGGGATCCCTGCCCCGGCGTCGGCGGCACGCCCTGTTCGGTTCCGGAATCGGTTACATCCCACAGGAACCCATGACCAACCTCGACCCCTGCTACACGATCGGACACCAGCTCACCGAGCCGCTGCGCGTCGTCGCCGGACTGTCGAAGACGCAGGCCCGTGATCGGGCCCGTGACACCCTCGCCCGCGTCGGGATCGTCGACCCGGATCGGGTGCTCGCGTCGTATCCGCACCAGATCTCGGGCGGTATGGCGCAACGGGTACTCATCGCCGGCGCGGTCATCTGCAAGCCGGCACTGCTGATCGCGGACGAGCCGACCACCGCCCTCGACGTCCTGGTGCAGGCCGAGGTCCTCGACCTGCTGCGGGAACTGCAACGGGAGGACGGAATGGCTCTCGTGCTGGTCACACACAACTTCGGGGTCGTCGCCGACATCTGCGACCGCGTCGTCGTCATGAGGGACGGCCGCGTCGTGGAGGAGGGCCCGGTGGACCGTATCTTCGCCGACCCGGCCGACCCGTACACCGCCGAACTCATCGGCGCCTCCCTCGACGACACCGACTGTCGGGGGCAGATCGACGGCGCCAGCGCCGAGACCGAGAGGACCGTGAACGCATGACCGGCACCATCGACACCACCGATCCGTTCGCACCCGACCGGCCCGGGACGGCGCTGCTCTCCGCGGAGAACGTCGTCGTCGAATACCCGGCCCGTGGCAAGAAGACGTTCCGTGCCCTCGAGGGTGTCTCTCTCGACATCGGACAGTCCGAATGCGTCGGGCTGGTCGGCGGCAGCGGGTCCGGCAAGTCGACGCTCGGCAAGGCGATCCTCGGGCTCGCGCCCGTCGCGAGTGGCCGGATCGTGTTCGACGGCACCGACATCACCCGGGCCCGGGGCGCGAACCGCCGTAGCCTGTCGCGCAGTATCCAGGTGGTGTTCCAGGACCCGTACGGGTCGCTGAATCCGCGGATGACCGTCGGTGAGGTCCTCGCCGAACCGCTCGTCGCGTCGGGCACGGGGAAGTCCGCGGCCCGCAGTGCCGTCACCGAGGCCCTCGATCTGGTCTCGCTGCCCCGTGGTTCCGCGGACCGCTACCCGAGCGAGTTCTCCGGCGGCCAGCGGCAGCGGGTCGCGATCGCGCGGGCGCTGGTGCGCCGGCCACGCCTGATCATCTGTGACGAACCGGTCAGCGCACTGGATCTGACGACGCAGGCATCGATCGTGGACCTGTTCATCGACGTCCAGCGCAACACCGGGGTGTCGTACCTGTTCGTCTCGCACGACCTGAACGTGGTGCGCCGTCTCTGCCACCGGGTGTCGGTGCTGCACCACGGCACCATCGTCGAAACCGGTGACGCCGAGGCGGTGACCCGGTCGCCGCGGCACGAGTACACCCGCAGGCTGCTGCTCGCGTCCCCGGTCGCGGACCCTGAGCGGCAGGCGGCCCGCCGACGGGAGTGGGCGCGGCTGCGCGAGACGGCCTGACCGCTCCCCACGACGAAAGCCCCTGTGCTGTGACGCACAGGGGCTTTCGCGTGTCGCGGGTTACCGTGCCGGTGCCAGGACGGGCGACGTGGCCTCGCGTCGGCGCACGAGCGGTGCGACCACCGTCCACACGACGACGGTGGACGCCACACTCGCGGTCACCATCGTCACCGCCATCGTGACCGTGTTCGCGCCGCCGAGCGAGACCAGCGGTGCGACCAGCGGGCCGGCCACGAACGTTGCCGTCCCGAGCAGGGCAGCTGCTGTCCCGGCATGTGCGGCATGGGATTCGAGTGCGAGTACCGAACTGTTGGGCGACGACATGCCGCTGCAGGCGAGCAGCACGGCGAGGGCCGTCAGAACCGGGAACAGTCCCGCACCGGTGAGCGCGAACCCGAGCATGGCGAGTGCGGCGGCCGTCGTCGCGGTCGACGCGGCCACATACATTCGCAGGGGGCCGACTCGGGTGACGAGGGCCCGGTTGAGCTGCGCGCCGAGCACCGACGCCACCGAGTTGGCCGCGAAGATCAGGCTGAACGCCTGCGGGCCCAGGTGGTGCTCGTTCTGCACGACGAAACTGATCGACGCGAGGTACGTGAAGAACGTGATCCCACCGAACACGAGCGCGGTGAGGATCGCCACGAACGCCCGGTCGCCGAGCACCACCGCGAAATGCCGGCCCGTGGCGGCCGGCCCACCGCCGTGCCGGCGTTCCGGGGGCAGCGTCTCACGCAGGGACGTCGCGCCGATCGCGAAGATCGCGGCACCGAATCCGGCCAGGACGACGAAGATGCCCCGCCAGCTCATGACCGTCGCGAGCTGACCGCCGATGACGGGCGCCAGGATCGGGGCCAGCGCGGCCACCAGTGCGAGCATCGACAGCAGCCGCGAGAGTTCTGCGCCGTCGAAGAGGTCGCGGGCCACGGCCAGCGCCATGACGATCCCGGCCGATCCGGCGAGCCCCTGGAGGAACCGGACCGCCAGCAGGACTTCGATGTTCGGTGCGGCGGCGCATGCCAGGCTGAGTACCGCGAACAGCGCCACACCGACGAGCAGTGGTGGGCGCCTGCCGAACCGGTCGCTGAGCGGTCCGACGACGAGTTGGCCGAGACCGAGCCCGATCATCGACGCCGACATCGTGGCCTGCGACAGCGCGTCGCTGGTGCCCAGGTCGGCGGCCAGCTGCGGCAGCGACGGCATGTACAGGTCCATCGACAGCGGCCCGAAGACCTCGAGCGCACCGAGGACGAGGATGCTGCGGCGCAGGCTCATCACCGGCGCCGCGGGGGCCGTCACACCGACCCCTGCGTCGCCGTGCCCAGCACCCGGTCGATCCACGAGAGGCGTGCGTCGTCGGACGCCGCCGCGACCGCGGTACCGGCGGAGAACCCGGAGAAGCCGTGGTAGCCACCGGACCACACGTGCAGCTCGGCGGTGCCACCGGACGCCCAGATGCGGCCCGCGTAGGCGATCGCCTCGTCCCGGAACACCTCGGCGGCGCCGACGGTGACGAACGCCGGCGGCAGCCCGGACAGGTCGGTGGCGCGGGCGGGTGCGGAGTACGGGGACACGGCGTCGGTGAAGCGGTCGGCGCCGAGGATCGCGTCCCATGCGGTGTCGTTGTTGTTGCGGTCCCATGCGCCGATCCCGTCGTACTGGCGGGCCGACACGGTCTCGTTGCGGTCGTCGAGCATGGGGCAGTCGAGGAGCTGACCGACGAGGTCCGGGCCGCCGCGGTCGCGGGCCATGAGCGCGACCGCGGCGCTGAGTCCGCCGCCCGCGCTGGCACCGCCGACGAGGATCCGCTGCGGGTCGACACCGAGGGCGGCGGCGTTGCCGGCCAGCCAGCACAGTCCGGCATAACAGTCCTCGGCGGCGGCGGGGCCGGGATGCTCGGGGGCGAGCCGGTATTCGACGCTCACCCCGACCGCACCGGTGCGCAGCACCAGGTCGGCGAGGCCGTCGAGTCCGAAGAAACGGTTGCCGAGGATCATGCCGCCGCCGTGGATCTGGTAGATCGCGGGCCGGCCGGCGGCGGGTGCGCCGCCGTCGCGGGGCCGCAGGATCGTCAGTTCGATCTCGGGGGCACCATCCGGTCCGGGCACCCGCCGGTGCTCGACGTCGACGGGGCGGTCGCCGATCTGGGTGTCGGCAGGCGGGACGATCGTTTCGAAGTGGGCGCGGTTGACGTGGATCGTGCCCGCGCGCAACGGGATCCGTTCCACGAGGTCGAGGAACGCGGCCAGGCCCGGTTCGAGGTCGGGATCGTAGGGGACGGGCGGGACGGGAACGTAGGTCATGGGCTCGGCTTTCTGGGAAGGGATGCGGCGTCGCCCCCCGGACCGGATGTCCGAGGGGCGACGGGGGATCGGGGATGGGCGGCTGTGGCTGCGGCCGCGATTACGGCCCGGCCGGGTCGACGACGCCGGCGTCGGCCTGCAGGTCGGCGACCAGATCGCGCAGCGGCTGCGCGCCGACACGTTCGACGAGGTCGACGGCGCCGAGGTTCTCGCGCAGTTGGGTGATGCTCGTGGCCCCGAACAGGGTGGTGGTGTTGGCCGGGTGGGTGAGTGTGAACGCGACGGCCAACTGGGCGGCGGTGGTGCCGAGTTCGGCGGCGATCGCGACGAGCTTCGGGGCGACCTCGACGATCCGCTCGCGGATCCCGCCGGGGTCGCGGCCGATCTCCCGCTGCGGAGTCTTGCCGGCGAGGATGCCGCCCTCCATCACGTCGGAGGACTGCATGGTCAGGCCGCGGGCCCACAGGGCGGCGAACGGTTCGCCGTCGGGGATGGCGCGGCGGGCGACGCTGTACTTGAGTTGCGCGATCTGCGGTCCGGGGACGCCGTCGGCGGCGGCGACGTCGAGCAGGGTGCCGACATTGACGGCGGACCAGTTGTTCACTCCCCACGCGCCGATCAGGCCGGCGTCGCGCAGGTCGGCGAGGTCGTGGACGAGGCGGGTCAGGTCGAGGCCCTCGGTGCGCAGGTCGCCGAGGATCACCAGGTCGGCGTGGTCGGTGCCGGCGCGCAGCAGCGCGTTCTCCAACTGGTCGCGCAGCGGCTGCGCCGGGTACGGCTCGAGCCACAGCTTGGCGGAGAGCTGGTACTGCTCGCGGTGCAGCCCGGCGGCCCGGACGATCGCCGAGAACAGCACGTCGGTGAACACCGGCGGGTGCCCGGGCATGCTGTAGACGCCGACGTCGAACAGGGTGATACCGCGGTCGACGGCCTCGGAAACCATCGCGACCGCGTCGCGGAAGTCCATGCGGTCGTAGGTGTGCCACGAGCCGAGGGCGAGCGTGGAGGTCAGGGGGCCGTCGGCGCCGATGCGGCGCTGTGGGATCGGGGCCAGGGCAGTGTCGGGCATGGGGGTCTCCTTCGGGAGCAGGGGTCAGGGCAGGCGGGGGTCGACGACGGCCTTGATCTCACCGAGCCGGTGCATCGAGGCGAGCGCGTCGGATGCGGATCCGAGTCCGACCGGGGTGCTGAACAATTCGTCCCACGGGAAGCGGTCACCGAACGTGCCGAAGAACTCGACGGCCCGGTAGTAGTCGGCGATGTCGCCGTTGAGGGAGCCGACTACGGACAGTTCCTTGCCCATCACCGTGCCCAGGGCGACGGGGGTGGCCACCGGTCCGGTGCTGCCGACGATCGCGACCGTGCCCCGGTGCGCGGCCACCCCGATCGCCTCCTCGCCGACGCTGGGTGCGCCCGCGAAGTCGAACACGTAGTCGGCGCCGCCGCCGGTGAGGTCGAGGATGTGCTCGATCCGCTCGGCCGGGGCGGCCGACAGGTCGACGGTGTCGGTGGCGCCGAACGCGGTGGCGGCGCGCAGTCGGTCGTCGGGGCCACCGACGGTGACGATCCGGCCGGCGCCGGAGATCTGCGCGAACGCGGTCGCGAACAGGCCGAGGGCGCCCGCACCCTGGACGACGACACTGGCGCCGGGACGGATGCCGCCGACGCGGGAGAAGGCGCGCAGCACGGTCTTGGCGGCGCAGCCACTCATCGCGGCGTGGGTGTCGGCGACCTGTTCGGGCAGCAGCAGTTTCGCGGCACCGGGGGTGACGTAGCAGTACTCGACGAGCCCGCCGGTGGCGTACGGGGCGACGTCGGAGCGTTGCAGGAAGCCGTAGCCGCGGGACGAGCACGCGACAGGCTCGCGCAGCACCGTGCAACCGAAGCAGGTGCCGCACGTGGATTCGGACCAGCCGATGCGGTCGCCGATCGACACGGGACGGCCGAGGGTGTCGACGGTGCCGTCACCGACCGCGACGACGGTGCCGACCATCTCGTGCCCGAGGACCATCGGCAGCATGCCGGGGAAGGTCATGGCGCCCGACCACAGGTGGACATCGGTGCCGCACAAGGAGGTACAGCTGACCTGGACCAGGGCGGCGCCGGGTTCGACGGTGGGCGGCAGCGGGATCTCGCCGATGCTCAGGGGCTGTCCGTGCGCGGTGAGGACCGCGGCGCGGGTCGAGACGCGTGGCGTGGTGGATACGGGCAATTCGGTCTCCTTGATCGGGGTGGACATCGCCGTGAATTGCTTTAGTCTACGAGCGTGGAAATAAAATCACCAGAGTTTCCGGAGGCGGATTTCGCCCCACCTGCTGTGAACGTGACTGACGCACACGCGGATTCGGTCGTCCTCGGAGCGACCGTATCGGCACTCGATCCCGATGCCCGTCCGGCGACCGCGCTCGCGATCCGCGGCGGACGGATCGTCGCGACGGGCGACGAGCGCGACGTCCGGCACCTGATCGGACCCCGCACCGAGGTCCTCGAATTCGCCGGACGGGCCCTGGTTCCCGGTATCAACGACTCGCACCTGCACGCCGCGTGGCTCGGCGCGATGTGGCCCGCCACGCTCCTCGGCGGCGGAACCGACCCCGCCGACCCGCCCCCGGCCCTGGTGACCGCGGCGGACCGGCGCGCGGCGATCCTGCGAGCGGTGCGGATCGCCTCCGGCCTGGGCATCACCAGTTTCACCGAACCGGGACTGGGGCCGGGGGAGGACGACGGCCCCACCGGGTGTTTCTCG
Source organism: Prescottella subtropica (assembly GCF_005434945.1). GTDB lineage: Bacteria > Actinomycetota > Actinomycetes > Mycobacteriales > Mycobacteriaceae > Prescottella > Prescottella subtropica. The sequence goes on from NZ_SKCH01000002.1 coordinate 203,428, forward strand.
TCCGCCGTTCTCGACGAGTACGCGGCCCTGTCGCGGGAGGGCGCCCTGGATGCGCGCGTCACGGTGCTGCGCCTGTTCGGGGAACTCGACGGGCCGAGCGCCGTGGCGAACCTCGAGCGCGGACTGGACACACCTGTCCCGCAGTCCGACCCGCGGTGGCTGCGGGTGGCCGGGGTGAAGATCTTCGCCGACGGCATCCCGCCCATGCGGACCGCGTGGACCCACCACTGCTACGCCGACGGCACCGACGGTGCCCTGCTCGTCGACGGCGCCGACGCGGCCGAGCGGGAGGCGAACCTGCGCCGGATGATCGCCCTCGCGCACGCGCGCGGCCTGCAGATCGGCGTCCACGCCACCGGGGACCGCACCATCGAGACGATGGTCGACGCGCTCGCCCGTGAGCAGCAACGGGATCCGCAGCGGCCCCGGCACTACGTCATCCACGGCGACCTGGTCACCCCCGAGATCCTCGGCCGGATGGCCGCCGTCGGGGTGGGTCTGAACACCCAGCCGTGCATCGCCGCGCAGACCCGCGGGTGGATGGCCGGCGCCCTCGGCGACGAGATCGCCGGCGCCGCCTGGCCGCTCGAACAGGCCTTCGCCGCCGGGGTGCCGGTGTCGCTGAGCTCGGATGCTCCGGTCCTCACCCCGGACTGGCGGCTCGGGATCGCGGCCGCGGCCGCGTCGATGCCGGACGCGGTGCGCCGCGACCCGCGGGCGGTGATGCGGCGGCTGCTGCGCTGCTACACCGTCGAGCCGGCGGTGCAGGATCGCGCCGAGCACTGGAAGGGCACGCTTGCCGTCGGGATGGCCGCGGACGTCTGTGTCCTCGAACAGGATCCACTCGAGCTCGCCCCGAGTGAACTGCCCGACGTCGCGGTCGATGCGACGATCGTCGACGGCCGGACGGTGTTCCGCCGGAGCTGAGCCTCGTGGGGGCGGGACGTACCCGCCCCCACCACGACCGGCTCAGGCGAGGAGTTGGCCGCCGTCGACAGCCAGGCTCACTCCGGTGATGTGGGCGGCCCCGGGGCCGGCCAGGAACACCACGGACGGCACGACGTCGTCGACCCCGGCGATGCGTCCGGACGGAATCCGCGACTCCCATGCCGCCCGGGCCTCGGCGTTGCTCGCGAACTCGGCGGTCATCGGCGTGAGCACCGGTCCGGGGGCGACGGCATTGACCCGGATCCCGTCGGCGGCGAACTCGATCGCGGCGGACCGGGTGATGGCGTCGACGGCGGCCTTGGTGGCCTCGTAGTGCCCGAGTCCGGGGGTGGGCTGGCGGGCGCCGATCGAGCTGACGTTGACGATCGCACCGCGCGTGCCGTGCGTCATCATGTGTGCCCCGACGGCGCGGGTCATCAGGAAGGTGCCGCGGAAGTTCACCCGGAGCACGGTGTCGAGAACCTCGACGGGCAGGTGGACGAGCGGTGCGCCGCCGGCGGCCAGGCCGGCGTTGTTGACCAGGACCTCGATCGGCCCGTGCTCGGCGGTGACGGCGGCGACGGCGGCGTCGATCGAGTCCGCGTCACCGATGTCGACGCGCACGTGTCCGGCGCCGATCTCCTGCGCGGTGGAGGCCGCGGCCGCGGGGTCGATGTCGGCGACGACGACGCGGTCGCCGGCGGCGACGAAGGCCTCGGCGATACCGCGGCCGATACCGCTCGCGCCGCCCGTGACGAGCACCGTGCGTCCGCTGGATGTGTTCATGGTGAGACCTCCATGGGTCGGAGAGGAGTGATTTCTGTTGAGCGCGTGAGAGTTCGGAGAACGTCCGGGATGGCACACCGTCCGCTCGCTATGTTATACAAGCGTAGAAAATAAATGTGACGGAGGCAACAGGAGGTGGACGGATGACCGAGAGCATCACGACCCCGAGGCGTCGGCTCGGGCCCGGTGGGCCGGAGGTGTCGCTCCTCGGGCTCGGCTCGTGGAACACGTGGGACCGCATGGACTTCGACGATGCGGTGGCGCTCGTCCACCGGGCCGTCGACGCGGGGGTCACGCTGTTCGACGTCGCGCACTACAACATGGGCCCGCACGCCGAACAGGCCCGGACCGACATCATCTTCGGCGAGGTGATCCGTGCGGCCGGTGTGCCCCGCGGCGAGTACCAACTGTGCGGCAAGCTGTGGCTGTGGGAATACCCGGCGACCGGGTTCGGCGAGCAGATGGTGCGGTCCCTCGACCGGATCGGGATCGAGTCCGCCGACACCGTGGTGGTCGGCGACTACTTCGAACGCCCCGACATTCCACGCCTGGTCACCGATGTCGGCGAGCAGATCCGAGCCGGCCGGTTCGCGAGTTGGGGTGTCAACAACTGGATCGCCGACGACCTGCGCGCAGCACTCGATTTCGCTCGAGCCGAGAGCATTCCGGCACCGACCTTCGCGCAGCTCAAGTACAGCGTCGTACGCCGCAGCATGGCCGAGGGGTCGCACTACGGCGCACTCTTCGCCGACGGCACCCTGGCGTTGCAGGCCTCCGACGTCCTCGAGGGTGGCATCCTGGCCGGAAAGAAGCATCCCGACCGCAAGATCGGCGCCGATCCGGGGGAGATCCGGGAGCGGATCCGCGACGCCGCGGACACGGTCGCGCGGATCGCCGCCGAGTTCGGGGTGACCCCGGCGCAGTTGTCGGTCGCGTTCTGCCTGGGCAACCCGGCGGTCGCGAACGTGCTGGTCGGGGTGAGCCGTATCTCGCAGCTCGAGGACAACCTCGGAGCGATCGAACTGTACGCCCGGCACGGCGCCGAGATCGACGCCGCGCTGTCCGAGCTGTGGCTCGACCGGGAGGTCCGCGCGGACGGCGCCTGGTAGTACCGTCCGCGCGGCTCGCCGTGCCCGCTCAGGATGCGGGTGCGGCGAGGAATTCCTGTGCCGTACTGCGGAACTCGGTGCTCGTCAGGGCTCCGTGGTGGTCGCCGGGGACCCGCACGACGGTCGCTCCCGGAATCAGGGCGGCCAGGTCGTCGATCCCCGCCGTCATGGGGTCGGCGTCGCCGGCCACGAACAGGGTCGGGGTGTCGAACCTGGTGTCCTGCGGCGCGAACGGCTCGGCGCGCAGGCCTTCGATGCAGGTGGCGAGCGCGGCAGCGTTCCGGCCGGGGGTGGTGATCATCGTGGTGATCATCGCGGTCAGGCCGTCGGCCGGGGCGTCGCCGCCGCCCAGGTGGGTGTGGATCGCATCGACGTCGACGGCCCCGAACGGCTCGACGGGACTCAGTCCACCGAGGATCATCTTCCGCACCGTCACCGCCGGATGTCGTGGCAGCTCCCAGGCCAGCCGGGCGCCGAGCGAGTAGCCGATCACATCGACGACGGTCGCGCCGCCGAGCGCCGCCACCAGATCGTCGACCATCGCGGTGGCGGTGACCTGCGCGGCGTCGGAGGGTGCCGGGCTGGCGCCGTGGCCGCGCAGATCGGGAACGATCACGGTCCGGCCTGCCGCCGCGAGCTCCTGCGGCCAGCCGGCGTCCGCCCAGTCGGCGGTGCCGTCGGAGGTGAATCCGTGGACGAGCAGGACCGGGGGACCGGACGGCGGGGCGGTGGGGGTGGTCGTGCGGACGGTCAGGGGTGCGATGCCGGTCCGGGGGTGAGCGGTCACGGAAGCTCCTTCGGAATCTCTGGTGGACGAACCACTTTTAGTCTATGAATGTAGACAATAAAGTCGGGTGGCCGACCGGACAAGGATTTTCCGCAGATTGCACTGGGTCGCAACCGATCCGGTCGATCGATCGAACATGGATACACGGAGGGTGGAGCGCATGACGATCGACGTGCAGTGCCACCGGGTGGGGGCGAGGGACGACTGGCGGCGCCTCGTCAGCTCCGCGTTCGTCCCGCTCGGCGTCGAGACACCGGGCGTCGCGTCGTTCGCCGGGGAACTGCGCCGGTGCGCCGTCGGCGACGTCGGCTGGTCCACCGTGCATGCGACGGCCCACCGGGTCCATCGGACCTGTGGGGACGCAGCGGTGCCGCCCGATCCCGCCTACAAGGTGTCGATGCTCTTGCGGGGCAGTGGCATCCTCGTCCAGGACGGTCGCGAAACTGTACTGCGGGCAGGCGACTTCGCGATCTACGACGCCGGCCGCCCCTATGCCCTCGAATTCGACGACGAGTTCTCGTCGCTGGTGCTGATGTTCCCGCAGTCGATGCTCGACCTGCCGCCCGCGTCGGTCCGCGAGGTGACCGCAGTCGCGACGCGCGCCGACGATCCGCTCGGGCGGGTCGTCGCCCCGTACCTGGCGGCCGTCGCCGCGAATCTCGACGTTCTGACCGGACCGGCAGGGGCCCGCCTCACCCACTCGGCGCTCGACCTGATCTCGACGGCGTGTACCGCCCACCTGGGCCTCGGCGCGAACGAACGTCCGGACCCGCACCGGCAACTCGTCGCCCGCATCCGCGGCTACATCGACGAACACCTCGGTGATCCGGCACTGGATCCACCGCGGATCGCGGCGGCCCACTTCATCTCGACCCGGCACCTGCACAGCCTGTTCCGGGCCGAGAGTCGGACGGTGGCGGCGTGGGTGCGCGGTCGACGGCTCGAACGCTGCCGTCGCGACCTCGCGGATCCGATGCTCGCGGGTCTGTCCGTCGGTGCGATCGGTGCCCGGTGGGGCCTCGACGACCCGGCCCACCTGTCGCGGATCTTCAAGTCCGCGTACGGGTCCAGTCCCAAGCAGTACCGGCTCGCGGCGTCGGGGGCGGGCGCCTGACGGCAGTACCCGCCCCCATACGGTCAGCGGGCTCCGAGGTGCGGATCGGTGTGGGGGTCGACGATGCCCACGTACACGGTGTCGAGGAACTCCTCGACCCCCTCGGTGCCGCCCTCGCGGCCCAGCCCGGACTCCTTGAGGCCGCCGAACGGCGCAGCCGGATTGGAGATCAGCCCCTGGTTGATCGCCAGCATGCCCACCTCGATCTCCTCGGACAGCCGCAGCATCCGGGCCGCGTCGCGGGTGTACGCGTAGCCGGCCAGACCCACCTCGGTCGCATTGGCGAGTGCGATCGCCTCGGCCTCGGTGGCGAACGTGACGACCGGGGCGACCGGGCCGAAGATCTCCTCCCGCAGGATCGCGGCGCCACGGGGGACGTCGGCGAGCACGGTCGGCGGGTAGAAGTGGCCGGGCCCGTCGGGGATCGAGCCACCCGTGCAGACCCGGGCCCCGTCCGCGACCGCGGCGCGAACCAGGGCGTGGACGCCGGCGCGGGCGGTCTCGTCGACGAGCGGGCCGACATCGGTACCGTCCGCGGCGCCGGGGCCGAGCCGCAGCGCAGTGAACCGGGCGGTCAGACCGGCGGTGAACTCCTCGGCCACCGACTCGTGGACGAGGAACCGGTTCGCGGCCGTGCAGGCCTGGCCGATGTTGCGGACCTTGGCGATCATCGCGCCGTCGAGTGCGGCGTCGATGTCGGCGTCCTCGAACACCAGGAACGGGGCGTTGCCGCCGAGTTCCATCGACGTCCGCAGGACGCCCTCGGCGGCCTGGGCGAGCAGACGCTTGCCGACACCGGTCGACCCGGTGAACGACAGCTTGCGCAGCCGCGGATCCCGCAGCAGCGGCGCGGTCACCGCGCCCGCGGAGGTCGTGGGTACGACGTTGACGACGCCGTCGGGTACCCCGGCCTCGGCGAGCAGGGCCGCGAATGCGAGTGCGGTGAGCGGGGTCTGCGCGGCGGGCTTGAGGATGCTGGTGCAGCCCGCGGCCAGTGCGGGAGCGATCTTGCGGGTGGCCATCGCGAGCGGGAAGTTCCACGGAGTGACGAACAGGGCCGGGCCGACGGGGCGCTTGGTGACGAGCAGTCGGGAGCGGCCGTCGGGGGCGTGGGAGTAGCGGCCGCCGATCCGCACCGCCTCCTCGGAGAACCAGCGCAGGAACTCGGCACCGTAGACCACCTCGCCGCGGGCCTCGGTGAGGGACTTGCCCATCTCGGCGGTGATCAGTACCGCGAACTCGTCGGTGCGTGCGATGAGCAGATCGTATGCGCGACGCAGGATCTCGGACCGCTCGCGGGTGGGGGTGCGGCCCCAGTCGCGCTGTGCGGCGGCCGCGGCGTCGAGGGCTGCGGCGCCGTCTTCGGGGGTTGCGTCGGCGACCTCGGCGATCACGTGACCGGTGGCCGGGTCGAGCACGTCGAACGTGGCACCGGTCGACGCGGCCTGCCATCGGCCGGCGACGAAGACGCCGGTGTGCTTGGGGGACAAGGCTTCAGCAGAACGAAGGGGGGAGGTCTGGATCGTCATCGCGCGTCCTCGCGGAGTGGGTGTGTTGGGGTTGACGGATCGAACGTGATCCGTATCATATCTCACATCGTATACGATTTAGCTCCATCGGGAGGCACGATGTCCGTCGACGCAGTAACGGAAACCCTGGGGTCCCGCCCCGGGAAAATCATTGCGGTACACCTGAACTACCCGTCCCGCGCCGCCGAACGGGGCAGGACGCCGCGATACGCGTCCTACTTCCTCAAGCCGGCGACGTCACTGGCCGGCAGCGGGGCCGTGGTCCGCCCCGGCGGCACCGAACTCCTCGGGTTCGAGGGCGAGATCGCCCTCGTCGTCGGTGCCACCGCCCGGCACGTCGCCCCCGACGACGGCTGGCGGCACATCGGATGGGTCACGGCCGCAAACGATCTCGGTCTGTACGACCTGCGGTACGCGGACGCCGGCTCCAACACCCGATCCAAGGGCGGCGACGGGTGCACTCCACTCGGACCGCGGCTGATCGACGCGGCCACCGTGGCACCCGACGGTCTGCGGATCCGCGCGTGGCTCGACGGCCGGCTCGTCCAGGAGGACACCACCGCCGACCTGCTGTTCCCGTTCGGGCACCTGGTCGCGGACCTGTCCCGGGTGATGACTCTCGAGGTCGGAGATGTGATCCTCACCGGCACCCCCGCGGGCGCGTCCGTCGCGTTGCCCGGCCAGGTCGTCGAGGTCGAGATCGACGCGCTCGCCGATCCTGCGGTGACCACCGGACGGCTGCGCACCGAGGTCGTCGAGGGGGAGCCGCTCGCGTCGTGGGGCTCCCCGGCGAAGGCCGACGCGGCCACGGCCGCCGACGCCTACGGCAGCGCGGCCGCACCCCGGCTCGACCCGGAACTGCGGAGCCGGCTCGGCAAGGTCGCGGTGGCGACGCTGTCCGCGCAGTTGCGGACCCGCGGCTTCGAATCCGTGAGCATCGACGGTGTCGGGTCGCTCGCGCCGGGCCGTCGGATGGTCGGGACGGCACGCACCCTGCGCTACATCCCGTTCCGCAAGGACCTGTTCACCGCCCACGGCGGCGGCTACAACGCGCAGAAACGTGCGATCGACACGCTCGGAGAGGGGGAGGTGCTGGTGATGGAGGCTCGCGGTGACACCACCGCCGGCACCCTCGGCGACATCCTCGCCCTGCGGGCGCTGGCCCGCGGCGCCGCCGGCATCGTCACCGACGGTGCGGTCCGTGACGCCGCCGCGGTCGCCGACGTGGGTCTGCCGGTGTTCGGCGGTGGGCGGCACCCGTCGGTGCTGGGCCGCCGGCACGTGCCGTGGGAGACCGACGTGACCATCGGGTGCGGCGGCGCCACCGTGCAGGTCGGGGACGTGATCGTCGGCGACGACGACGGGGTGATCGCGATCCCGCGGCACCTCGTCGAGGAGGTTCTCACCGCCGCCGAGGAACAGGAACGGCAGGAGACGTTCATCGCCGAGCAGGTGCGCGCCGGGCACAGCGTCGACGGACTCTACCCGCTGTCCGGCGACTGGAAGCAGCGCTACCTCGACCGGACCGGAGCCGCGGCGGGAGCTCAGCGATGAGCGAACCGGCCCAGCAGTCCAAGTCCGAGTTCGCCTACCAGCAGATCCGCGCGCGGATCGTCGACGGCCAGTGGGCCGCGGGGCACCGACTCGTGCTCTCCCGGGTCGCCGCCGAACTCGGGGTGTCGGTGGTGCCGGTGCGCGAGGCGGTGCGCCGGCTCGAGGCCGAGTCGCTGGTGACGTTCGAGCGCAACGTCGGCGCCACCGTCGCCCGCCTCGACCTCGACGAGTACCGCTGGACGATGGAGACCCTCGCGGTCGTCGAGTCCGCGGCCACCGGCTACTCGGCGCCGCTGCTCGACCCGACCGCCCGGGCTCGCGCCCGGTCGATCAACGACGAGATGCGCGCGTGCCTCACCCGTTTCGACCCCGAGGAATTCACCGCCCTCAACGCCCGATTCCACCAGGAACTGTGCGCGCAGTGCCCCAACCCGCACCTGCTCGACCTCGTCGGGCGGGGCTGGGCTCGGCTGACGGTACTGCGCTCGTCCACGTTCGTGTTCGTGCCGGGGCGGGCGGAGGAATCCGTCGCCGAGCACGAGCACATCCTCGACCTCATCGACGCCGGTGCGCCGCGCGCGGACATCGAGACCGCCGCCCGCGCGCACCGCGAGAACACCCTGAACCTCGTCCTCGCCAACCAGCCGTCCGCAGCGAAACCGTTTGCGGCGTACAAGAGCCCAGGAAGCAGCCCGGCATGAAATTTCGCTCCGACCCGCGTCAGATCAAGGGTTCCATCGCCCCGCTGATCACCCCGTTCACCGACGACTCCGCCGTCGACCACGACTCACTGCGCCGGCTGGTGCGCTGGCAGCTCGCCTCCGGCACCCACGGCATCTCGCTCGGGGGTTCCACCGGCGAGCCGTCGTCGCAGTCGATCGCCGAGCGGGCCGCCGCGATCCGCACCGTCGCCGACGAGATCGGCGACCGGGTGCCGTTCGTGCCCGGTACCGGCTCGGCCAAGCTCGACGAGACCCTCGAGCTCACCGCGGCGGCGCAGGACGCCGGCGTCGACGCCGCCCTCATCATCACCCCGTACTACGCCAAGCCCACCCAAGAGGCGCTGTACACGTGGTACGCCACGGTGGCCCGGGAATTCCCGGACCTGCCGATCATCGCGTACAACGTGCCGTCGCGGACCGCCGTGGACATCGCGCCCGAGACCATCGCCCGGCTGTTCCGCGACTTCGACAACTTCGTCGGCGTCAAGGAGACCACCAAGGACTTCGAGCACTTCTCCCGCACCCTGCACGCCACAGGCCCGGACCTGCTGGTGTGGTCGGGCATCGAGCTGCTGTGCCTGCCGCTGCTCACCCTCGGCGGCGTCGGCTTCGTCTCGGCGCTGTGCAACATCGCGCCCGCGGCCGTCGCACAGACCTACGAGGCGTACCAGGCCGGGGACCTCGACCTGGCCCGGACGCTGCACTACGGGGTGCACCCGCTGGTGGACCTGCTGTTCGTCGAGACCAACCCGGCGCCCGCGAAGTGGCTGCTGCACCAGCGAGGGCTGCTGTCCTCGGCGCACGTGCGGCCCCCGCTGATCCCGCTCACCGAGGACGGGCAGGCCCGCGTGAAGACGCTCGCCGACCGAGCTGCCGAGTACCTCACCCCGATCACCGTCTGAGCTCGCCCCTACCTTCCCGGAGACCACCGATGACCACCACCGAATCCCGCGCGCTGCCGGCGCGCGCCCCGCAGGGACTGCCCACGCACATCCAGCACTACATCGGCGGACAGTTCGTGGACAGCCTGTCCGGCAACACGTTCGACGTGCTCGACCCGGTCACCAACCTGCCGTACGCGACCGCGGCCGCCGGTCGGGCCGAGGACGTCGACCGGGCCGTCGCCGCTGCCACCGAGGCGTTCGTCCACGGCTCGTGGCCGCAGATGAAGCCGCGCGAACGTGCCCGGATCCTGAACCGGATCGCCGACGGTGTCGCCGCCCGGGACAGCCGCCTCGCCGAACTCGAGACCTTCGACACCGGCCTGCCCATCACCCAGGCCCTCGGGCAGGCCCAGCGGGCCGCCGAGAACTTCCGGTTCTTCGCGGACCTGATCGTCGCGCAGGCCGACGACACTTACAAGGTGCCCGGTGCGCAGGTCAACTACGTCAACCGCAAGCCGGTCGGCGTGGCCGGGCTCATCACGCCGTGGAACACCCCGTTCATGCTCGAGAGCTGGAAGCTGGCCCCCGCCCTGGCCTCCGGCTGCACCGTGGTGCTCAAGCCGGCCGAGTTCACGCCGCTCTCGGCGAGCCTGTGGGCGGAGATCTTCGAGGAGGCCGGGCTGCCGGACGGCGTGTTCAATCTCGTCAACGGCATCGGCGAGGAGGCCGGCGACGCCCTCGTCAAACACCCCGGCGTCCCACTCATCTCGTTCACCGGCGAATCGAACACCGGCAAGACGATCTTCCGGAACTGTGCCGAGCACCTCAAGGGCATGTCGATGGAACTGGGCGGCAAGTCGCCGGCGATCGTGTTCGCCGACGCCGACCTCGACGCCGCGATCGACTCCACCCTGTTCGGTGTGTTCTCCCTCAACGGGGAACGCTGCACCGCCGGATCGCGAATCCTGGTGGAACGCAGCATCTACGACGAGTTCGTCACCCGCTATGCCGAGCGCGCGAAGAGCATCGTCGTCGGCGACCCGCAGGACCCGGCCACCGAGGTCGGCGCGCTGGTCCACCCCGAGCACTACGACAAGGTCGCCTCCTACGTGGAGATCGGCAAGACCGAGGGCCGCTTGCTCGCCGGCGGCGGCCGACCGGAACACCTGCCGGAGGGCAACTACATCGCACCGACCGTGTTCGCCGACGTCGACCGCGACGCCCGCATCTTCCAGGAGGAGATCTTCGGCCCGGTCGTGGCGATCGCCCCGTTCGACACCGACGCCGAGGCCCTCGAACTCGCGAACGGTGTCCGCTACGGCCTGGCCGCGTACGTGTGGACCGGCGACCTCAAGCGTGCCCACACGTTCGCGCAGTCCGTCGAGGCCGGGATGGTGTGGCTGAATTCGCACAACGTCCGCGACCTGCGGACCCCGTTCGGCGGCGTCAAGGCCAGCGGCCTCGGCCACGAGGGCGGCTACCGCAGCATCGACTTCTACACCGACCAGCAGGCCGTCCACATCACGCTCGGCGACGTGCACACCCCTCGCTTCGGCGCCCACTGACCCCTACCCTCACGAGGAGAACCATCATGTCCGACAACAGCATCCAGGCGCCGCCGCCGGACGTCGTCCGCGCCGCCTACGTCGAACTGGTCGTCACGGACCTCGCCGCGTCGCGCGCGTTCTACGTCGACGTGCTCGGGCTCGTCGTCACGTACGAGGACGACGACGCCATCTATCTGCGCGCGTTCGAGGAGTACCTGCACCACTCGCTGGTGCTGCGGCGCGGGCCGGTGGCGGCGCTCGGTCGTCTCGCCTACCGGGTGCGCTCGGCCGACGAGGTCGACGCCGCCGAGATGTTCTACCGCGAACTCGGGGTGCGGACCGAACGGGTGCCGGCCGGAACCGAACGCGGCATCGGGGAGGCTGTCCGGATCGAGGACCCGCTCGGATTCCCGATCGAGTTCTTCTACGCCGCCGACCACGTCGAACGCTTCACCCAGCGCTACGACCTGCACGGTGCCGGCGCGATCGCCCGACTCGACCACTTCAACCTCATGGTGCCGTCGGTGCCCGCGGCCCGGACCTACTACGAGTCGCTGAACTTCCGGGTGTCCGAGGACATCCAGGACTCCGACGAGACCGTCTACGCGGCCTGGATGTTCCGCAAGCCCACCGTCCACGACGTCGCCCTCACCGGCGGTGACGGACCGCGCCTGCACCACATCGCGTTCGCGACGCAGGAAGCCCACCAGTTGCTGCACATCTGCGACCATCTGGGGGCGGTGCGCCGCTCCGACGCCATCGAGCGTGGCCCGGGCCGGCACGGCGTCTCCAACGCCTTCTACCTGTACCTGCTGGACCCGGACGGGCACCGCATCGAGATCTACACGCACGACTACTACACCGGAGACCCGGACAACCCGACGATCACGTGGGACGTGCACGACAACCAGCGCCGCGACTGGTGGGGCAACGCGGTCGTGCCGTCGTGGTACAGCAACGCGTCGACGGTCCTGGACCTGGACCGCCGGCCGAAGGTGGTCGTCGAACGCACCGACGCCCGCGAGTCCGACGTCACGATCGGCGCGGACGGCTTCTCCTACACCCGCGTCGACGATGCGATCGCCGGCTTCAAGCTCGGCGAGCAGGTGTGACGGGTCGGTTCGCGCCGATCGGCAAGGTTCGTGCACGCGGCGACAATCCGCCGGTGTATCCGGGATCCTAGAGTTCTCCCTACGGAAGCGCTTGGGGCGAAAGAGGTTCCGGGCGATCCGCCGCGCCACGGTGCGCATTTCGGTAAGCAGTTCACCCTTCGGACAAGGAGTTTGACATGGGATCTTCTGCCACTGACCTCGAGAACCTCGGCAAGGCCGGCGGTTGGCTCGGTGCCATCGGCGGCACCCTCGCCGGTCTCGGTGCGGCGGCCGGACTGGCCGCGATGGTCGTCGGCCTCCTCGGCTGATCCACAGTTCTGCGTATCTCGGCCGGTACCGGCATCGGGGCGATCCCCCGAGGGGTACCGGCCGAGGTGTTTCTCCACTCCGAATCATCGATGGCATCGAAGAGGTTACGTTCATGGACCCGAACAAGAAGGCTGCACTGTACTTCGACGAGAAATGCATGTGGCACAGTGCCGGTCAGTACGCGCTCACGCTCCCGGTCGGCGGGTGGGTGCAGCCGCCGTCCGGTTCCGGTCTCGCCGAGTCGCCGGAGAGCAAGCGGCGCCTGAAGAACCTCGTGGACGTCTCCGGACTGGCGTCGCATCTCGAGTTCCGCACCGCACCGATGGCGTCCGAGGACGACATCCGGCGCATCCACACCGCCGAGTACCTCGACCGTTTCAAGGCGGTCAGCGACGCCGGTGGCGGCAGCCTCGGCGACCACGCCCCGTGCGGTCCCGGCACCTACGAGATCGCGAAACTGTCCGCGGGGCTGGCGCAGGCGGCGCTCGACGCCGTCCTCACCGGGGACATCGACCGTGCCTACGTGCTCAGCCGTCCGCCCGGTCACCATGCGTTGCCCGACGCGTCGATGGGCTTCTGCTTCCTGGCGAACATCGCGATCGCCGTCGAGTCGGCCCTCGCCCGCGGTCTGGCCCGGAAGATCGCGGTCGTCGACTGGGACGTCCACCACGGCAACGGAACCCAGTCGATCTTCTACGGCCGCGACGACGTGCTCACGATCTCGATCCATCAGGATCTGTGCTTCCCGCCCGGATACAGCGGCGTCGACGACCGCGGCGAGGGCGCGGGCCTGGGCTTCAACGTCAACGTGCCGCTGCAGCCGGGCGGCGGGCACGCCGAATACCTGTATGCGATGGAGACCGTCGTGCTGCCGACGCTCGCACGGTTCGAACCCGACCTGGTGGTCGTCGCATCCGGGCTCGACGCCAACACCGTCGACCCGCTCGCCCGGATGCAGGCACACAGCGAGACGTTCCGGGAGATGACCCGGATGCTGCTCGCGGAGGGCGACGGCCGACTGGTGCTCGTCCACGAGGGCGGCTACTCGGAGGCGTACGTGCCGTTCTGCGGACTGCCGATCCTCGAGGAACTCGCCGGGGTCCGCACCGACGTCGTCGACGGCGAACTCGACTTCTTCCGGCTGCAGCAGCCGGGGGAGCGGTTCCAGGCGTTCCAGCGCGGGTTGATCGACGAGATGGCGGCGGCGCTGGGGCTCACGCCCGTCGGCGTCACCGTACCCTGACCCCGGAGCACGTGAACGGCCCCAGGACGGAATATCCTGGGGCCGTTTCCATGTCGTCGGCAGATCAGCCGATGTTCGTCCACACGCTCTTGAGTTCGGTGTACAGCTCGAGTGCGTGCTTGCCCATCTCCCGGCCCCAGCCGCTGGACTTGAACCCGCCCCACGGCGCGGCCGCGTCGACCGGGTTGGCCATGTTCACGAACACGGTGCCTGCCCGTACAGCCGCCGCGAACCGGTGGGCGGCACCGACGTCGCGGGTCCACACCGACGCCGCCAGCCCGTACTCGGTGTCGTTGGCACGGGCCACCAACTCGGAGACGTCGTCGTAGGGCAGGATCGCCAGCACCGGACCGAAGATCTCCTCGCGGGCGATCCGCATGCCGTCGCGGACGTCCGCGAACACGGTGGGCGCGAAGAAGAACCCGGGCCGGTCCAGCGGCGCACCGCCGGTGACGAGGCGGGCGCCCTCGTCGATGCCGGCCCGCACCAGGTCCTGCACGTGGGCGAGGTGCTCTGCGGAGGCGAGCGGGCCCAGGTCGGTGCCCGGTGCGGCGCCGGCCCCGACCGTCATCGACTCCACGGCGCGGGCGCAGCGGTCGGCGAACTCGTCGGCGACGCTGCGGTGCACGTAGAAGCGGGTGAACGCGGCGCACACCTGCCCGCTGTTGAGCAGGGCGCCCTGCAGGGCGCCGGTGACGGCGGCATCGAGGTCCGCGTCGGGAAGCACGATCACCGGCGCCTTGCCGCCGAGCTCGAGGGACACCCGCTTGAGGTTGCCGGCGCCGGCGCGGACGATCTCCCGCCCGACCGCGGTGGACCCGGTGAACGACACCTTGTCGACGTCGTCGTGGGCGACCAGGGCCTTGCCGGCCTCCGGTCCGCCGGTGAGCAGGTTCACCACCCCGGCCGGAACCCCGGCCTGCTCGCACAACTCGACGAGTCGGACGGTCGTCAGCGGGGTCTGCTCGGCGGGCTTGACGATCACCGTGTTGCCGCACGCCAGCGCCGGCGCGATCTTCCATGCGGCGATCATGAGCGGGAAGTTCCACGGGGTGATGAGCGCGCACACCCCGACCGGTTCGCGTGTCGAATACTGCAGCACCCCGGGGAACGACACCGGCGACGTCTCGCCCTCGATCTTGGTGACCCAGCCGGCGTAGTAGCGGAAGTGCTCGGCGGCGCCCGCGACACTCACCGCGCGGGCGACCCCGAGCGGCTGGCCCTGATCGGCGGTCTCGAGCGCAGCCAGCTCGTCGGCATGCTCGTCGATCAGATCACCGATGCGCCACAACAGTTTTGCGCGCTCCGCCGGACTCAGCCCGGCCCACGCAGGATCGTGCAGAGCGTCGCGGGCTGCAGTGACGGTCGCATCGACGTCCGCCGCGCCGGCGTCGGCACAGTGCGCGTGGACCCGCCCGGTGGCGGGATCGACGGTCTCGAACGTGTCACCGGAGCGGGCGGGCTGCCAGGTGCCGCCGATGAACAGGTGGGTCTTGCGGTCCATGATTCCGGTCCTTTGCGTGAGGGATGCCGTCATGCTGCGGCGTGGACCGCCGCCGGCGCATGGCAACCCGTGCACGATCGTTGGTGATCGGTGCTCGATGTCCTGTTCGGTTCGGATTCATTTGGGGGAGTTCGGCTTCGATGGAACAGTGCCGGGAGGACGTTCCCGGCCCGAACCCGGATCGAAGGAGTGACGATGACGACCGATCGAGTCGACGTTCGAGGCGCGACCACCCCCGCGCAACTCGCCGAACTGTTCACGGCGTACTTCAACGGGCGCGACCTCGACGCGCTCGTGGGACTGTACGAGTCGACAGCCCTGTTCTGCCCGTCTCCGGGGGAGACGGATCACGGGACGGATGCCATCCGCCGCTCGCTCGGCGCGATGATGGACGTCGGCGCCACCATCACCCTCGAATTGCGCCGAATCCACGAGATCGGGGACGTGGCCGTCCTGTCGAACGACGCCGTCGTGACGGTCGACGGCAGGCCCGCGCCCACGATGACCACGGAGGTCGTCCGCCGACAGAGCGACGGAACCTGGCGGTACGTGCTCGACGACCCGTTCTTCTCGCTGTGACGCGAGCAGGGTAATGCTTTGCGGGAGGACGGGTGGCTCCGTTAGCCTTCCCGACCATGAGTTCCTAGGTCCGATACTTCTGTCCCCGGCAGTTCCCGACCGGCCCCGAAAGTGGGAACCCTGCGTGTTCGACGCCCTCGCCCGTATCCACACCCGTCCCGTGATCTTCTCGTCGACGACGATCCCCGAGCTGTGGACGGATCCGCACATTTCCGAACGGATGCTCGCCACGCATCTGGATCCGGGCGTGGATCTGTCGTCGTATCGGGGTGAGCTGATCGAGCGTGCGGTCGCGTTCGTCACGGAACGGTTCGCGCTCGGGCCGGGGCGGCGGCTTGCGGATTTCGGGTGCGGTCCGGGCCTGTACACCCGGCGGTTCGCCGAGACGGGCTGCGAGGTGACGGGCCTCGACTTCTCGCGGCGGTCGATCGAGTACGCGCGCGCCGCGGCGCGGGAGGCGGGCCGGGACATCCGGTATCTGCACCAGGACTACCTGACCTACCGGGACACCGCGCGGTACGACGTCGTCGTGATGATCATGCGCGACTACTGCGCGATGATCCCGGATGCGCGACGCCGGCTCCTCGGTGTGGTCCGGGAGCACCTCGCCGACGGCGGTTCGTTCTTCTTCGACGTCGATGCGGCGCCGGCGTTCGACCGGGTCGAGGAGCGGGTCGTCCACGCCCGCTCCCTCATGGACGGGTTCTTCTCGCCGCGACCGTATTTCGGGTTCCTCGACACGTTCCGGTACGAGCAGGAGCGGGTGTCCCTCGACAAGTACGAGATCGTCGAGCAGGGCGGGACGCGGACGTATTTCAACTGGACACAGTTCTTCACCCCCGGCGAACTGACCGCGGAACTGCGCGAGGCCGGTCTCTCGGTCGTCGAGGTGCTCGGGGACGTCGCGGGGGCACCGTACGATCCGGCGGCCCCACAGTTCGCGGTGATCGCACAGGTGTCGACGGAGTGACGACCACGAACGACGACGCCCACCGGATGTTCCGGTGGGCGTCGTCGAATGCGCGTGGGGTCAGAGTTCGGGGTACGAGGTGATGTCCTCGAAGTCCTTGCCGGGTTCGACGGGCATCTTGCCGGTGACGAGGAAGATCACCCGGCGGGCGACCTCGACGGTGTGGTCGGCGAATCGCTCGTAGAAGCGGCCCAGGAGGGTGACGTCGACGGCGGCGGCGACGCCGTGCTTCCATTCCCGGTCCATGAGCACACTGAACAGGTGGCGATGGAGGTCGTCCATCGCGTCGTCCTCTTCGTGCATCTTCGCGGCACGTTCGGGATCGCGGGTCTCGAGGACCTCCTTGGCGCCCGCGCCGAGGGCGACGGCGATGCGGCCCATCTCCGCGAAGTAGCCGTTGACCTCCTCGGGGAGGACGTGGTTGGGGTGCCGTCGACGGGTGATCTTGGCGACGTGCAGCGCGAGCGCACCCATGCGATCGATGTCGGCGACGATCTGGATGCCGCTCACCACCGACCGCAGGTCGC
Source organism: Prescottella subtropica (assembly GCF_005434945.1). GTDB lineage: Bacteria > Actinomycetota > Actinomycetes > Mycobacteriales > Mycobacteriaceae > Prescottella > Prescottella subtropica. The sequence continues at coordinate 220,631 of NZ_SKCH01000002.1, forward strand.
CGGCCACCGGGGCCTGCAGGGCGAGGAGCGCGAAGGCCCGCTCCTCGGCGATCACGCTCAGTTCGGTGATCTTCTCGTGCTCACCGATGACCTCCTCGGCGAGGCCGAGATCCGCCTGCAGGAGCGCCTGGGTTGCCTTCTCCATGGCCGCTCCGGCCAAGCCCGCCATCTCGCCCAGGGTGTCGGCGAGTTCGGTCATCTGTTCGTTGTATGCGACGCGCATGAGGCCACAGCCTACGGCGTGTCGGAGACGTAGTCACCACGGTCGGGTGAACGCCCGATGAATGCGCGGGGGAATCCGGTCCTAGGTGCAGGGGTTGTCGGTCGCGTTGGTCACGGCGAGGTCGGCGGGCAGTTCGACCTCCTCCGGCTCGGCGATCCGGGTGGGCGGCGCGTCGACGGTCTCCCCGGCCTCCGCGGGCGGGGTCAGGGTGCGATCGAACGCGGTGCCCAGCACGACCTCGACGATCGCGCCGAGCCCACTCGTCTGTTCGAGCACCGCACCGGGAATCGACGACGCCACCGTCGCGGCCTCGGCCTCGGTGCCCGGTGAGAACCGCACGACGGTCTGGGTGCTCGAACCCGTGTAGTTGCCGACGCTGTAGATCTGGAACCCGTACGCGGCGAACCGGTCGGCGGTGGTCGCGGCCAATCCGGACACCCCGGAGCCGTTCGACACCTGGAGGCTCACCTCGTTCGGGGCGACGGCCAGCTGCGTCGGCTCGGGTGCCGGGGCCGGCGCGGTGGTGTCCTTCTTCTCGGCGTCCCGCTTCTCGCCGGGCAGCGGCTCGTCGTCGATGATCGCCTGGAAGATGTCCTTGATGTCGCCGAGGCGGGGGATCTCGTTGCCCCAGTCGTTGGTGCCGGCGGTCGGGACGGTGATGAAGGTGACCGCGCCGGCGTCGACGTTGCGCAGCGACTGCCCGAGAGTGAGCAGCGACTTGGTGTCGATGTTCTCGACGAACGTCGCGCGGGTGAACGCGTTGATGAAGCCGTTGAGCTTGCCCGGATCGAACAGCACCTTGCTCGACATGGCCTCCCGCAGCAGCGCGGACAGGAACAGTTGCTGACGCTTGATCCGGCCGTAGTCGCCGTTGCCTTCGGCGTCGACGTGCCGGGCCCGGACGTAGTCGAGAGCCTTGCGGCCGTCGAGCGTCTGGTTGCCGGTGTTCGGCAGCACGGTGCCCAGTTCGCCGTCGACGAGGGGCTGGGGAACGCACACCTGCACGCCGCCGACCTCGTCGACCATGTTCTCGAAGCCCGCGAAATCCATGCCGACGAAATGTCGGATCTTGACGCCGGACAGCTTCTGGATCACCTTGACCAGGCACTTCGGTCCGCCGAGGGCGTAGGTGGCGTTGAGTTTGTCGCCGTCCGCCGCGGGGTACGTCTCACCGGTGTACGTGCCGGTGTCGTTGTCCCAGCCCTCGCAGACGGGGCGTTCCACGTCGAGGTCGCGGGGGAAGGACACCGCGACGACACGGCTGCGGTCGGCGGGGACGTGCACGAGCATGACGGTGTCCGAGCGGGCGCCCTCGGCGTCCTCGACGGTGCCGGCGCCGACCTGACCGGCCGCGCCCGCCCGGGTGTCGGTGCCGACGATCAGGTAGGTCTCGTCACCGGTCTGCCCGCCGGGGTCGACGATGTCGGACGAGTCGACGTCGAGCGCCGAGATCTGCGCGAACCGGCCCTCGGTGGACTGTAGGTAGCCCCAGATGACGCCGGTCGCGAGCAACGTCAGCACCGCGACGAACGCGACGGCGGAACGTCCCGCCACCAGCAGTCGGCGGCGTTTGCGGTCGCGGCTCGCGGCGAGACGGGTCTGGTTGGGGGTGCCGACGGCACGGGGCGCGGCGGTGGTGACGGTGTCGGTGACCCACGAGGGTTCGCTCGGGGCAGGTTCGGGCGGTGGCGGTGGGGCGGGGACCGCGGGAATGACCTCGGTGTCGGGGTCGGAGTCGGCGGGGGGAGTGGGCCGCCCCATCTTTGCCATCAGGTCGGCGACGGAGAGTTGTTCCTCGGAGTCGGGGTCGTCGATCCCCCTGCGGCCACGGCGGCGAGCCGCCTGGTCGTCTCCGTGGCGAGCCGCCTGATCGTCTCCGTGGCGGTCGGCCAGGTGACGCTCCCAGGGGGCACGGCCTTCCGGTGTGTCGTGACCGGGATTGCGTTCGTCACCCACCTGCGTGCCCTGACCTCTCCGCCTGCGAACAAGTACCGTCGCTCGGCGACGCCGCCATGATACTGATCGTTTGCGAGTTGAACAGTGGCCTGGAGCAGACCGCCTGGTCTATCCGCCGGAGTGCATGATGTCGGCGCCGGCCGGCACCAGCGTGTCCTCGGGGTCGTCGAGCCACCCGTCCGGCAGGGCCACCGTGCCCGGGGAGCCCTGCCGGCCCCGCGGGCCCTCGGCGTCCTTCGGGAACGGCACCGTCGGGTCGAGCTGGCCCAGCAGATCCTCGAGTTCGGCGAGCGACGACACCCGGGCGAGTCCGTTGCGCAGATCGGAGCCGGCGGGGAATCCGCGCAGGTACCACGCGATGTGCTTGCGCATTTCCCGCATGCCACGGTCTTCGCCGTGGTGGTCGGCGAGCAGTCCGCCGTGCCGGCGCATGATCCGGGTGACCTCGCCGAGATTCGGCGGCGTGGGCATCTCGGCGCCGTTGAGGGCCGCGCTGAGTTCCGCGAACAGCCACGGCCGACCGAGGCAGCCGCGTCCGACGACGACGCCGTCGCAGCCGGTCTCGGTCATCATCTTCTCGGCGTCCTCGGCGGCGAAGATGTCGCCGTTGCCGAGGACCGGGACGTCGGTGACGTGTTCCTTGAGTCGGGCGATCTCCGACCAGTCGGCCTGACCGGAATAGCGCTGCGCGGCGGTGCGGCCGTGCAGTGCGACGGCGGCGGCACCCTCGGCGGCGGCGATGCGTCCGGCGTCGAGGTGGGTGTGGTGCTCGGCGTCGATGCCGATGCGCATCTTGACGGTGACCGGGATGTCGGTGCCCTCGGTGGCCTTCACCGCGGCCGCGACGATCTGCCCGAACAGTCGGCGCTTGTAGGGCAGGGCGGAGCCGCCGCCCTTGCGGGTGACCTTGGGGACGGGGCAGCCGAAGTTCATGTCGATGTGGTCGGCGAGGTTCTCGTCGACGATCATCTTCGCCGCGGCGTAGGTGATCTCCGGATCGACCGTGTACAGCTGCAGCGACCGTGGCGTCTCGGTGGGACCGAACGTGGTCATGTGCATCGTCACCGGATGGCGTTCGACGAGGGCGCGGGCCGTCACCATCTCGCACACGTACAGGCCGGCGGTGCTGCCGGCGCGTTCGAGTTCGAGTTCCCGGCACAGCGTCCGGAAGGCGACGTTCGTGATGCCGGCCATGGGGGCGAGCACGACGGGGCTGCCCAGCTCGAGCGAACCGATGCGGAGGGGCGATCGGGAAGAAGACATGTGACCTCGGGGTGACTGCTTTGGGAGAAAAATTGTGCCCGGTACCGAATCCGGTACCGGGCACAGGATAGCCGCAACGGGCCAGGTGGGAACCTGTCAGGACGCCTTCTCGGCGCGGGCGGCGTCGCGGGCGAGGGAGCGGTCGCGCATCTCCTCGAACTTGACGGCCTGCTGTTCGAGGCTCTCGAGGAACGTGGCGAGTTCCTCGCGGGTGTCCTCGCCGCGAGCGGTGAAGTCGGTGCGGTCGAACACATTCCACTTCCGCAGGACCGGCTGCACGACCTCCTCGAGGTGCTGGCGCAGGTCGTAGATGCCGTGCTTGGCCATGAGGACGCCGTTGCGTCGGAAGTTCGGCATGCCGGCGCCGGGCATCTCGAAGTTCTTGATGATGTCGGTCACGGCCCGGAGCGTCTGGTCGGGGGCGATGTCCATCGCCGCGCCGCAGATGTTCCGGTAGAAGATCATGTGCAGGTTCTCGTCGGCGGCGATGCGCTGCAGCATCCGGTCGGCGATCGGATCCTGGCAGGCCTTGCCGGTGTTCCGGTGCGACACCCGGGTCGCGAGTTCCTGGAACGTCACGTACGACACCGAGTGCAGCAGGCCGACGTTGTCCCCGGCGGGGGAGTTGTAGCCGTTCGTCATGTGGATCATGCGGGCGTTCTCGAGTTCGACCGGGTCGACGCCACGGGTGACGACGAGGTAGTCGCGCATCACGATGCCGTGCCGGTTCTCCTCGGCCGTCCACCGTCCGACCCACGTGCCCCACGCGCCGTCCTGCGAGAAGTTTTCCGCGATCTCGCGATGGTAGGACGGCAGGTTGTCCTCGGTGAGGAGGTTGGTGATCATCGCGGCCTTCGCGACCTCGCCGAGGCGGGACTGTTCGGGATCCCAGTCGTCGCCGCCCATCGCGGCGAAGTTGCGGCCCTCGTCCCACGGCACGTAGTCGTGCGGATGCCACGCCTTGGCCATCGAGAGATGCCGGTTGACGTTCTCTTCCGCGACGGGCTGCAGTTCCTGCAGCAACTCGAGCTGGGTGAGATCCCTCGACATCAGTTCTGCCTCCATGAAAGTCGTTGACGCGAAAAGACGTTGGCGTCTTCTGTGGCTGTCCTTCGCTGGTGTGCGCCGTCGGCGTGGTCGTCGGGGCGGGTCGCAAACCTACGGTAGCGTAGGTTTGTCCGTCGAGGTGGGGTCCGAAGCCCGTACGCCGCTGCCGAAAGTCCCGTTTCCCCTGCTCGACGGTTCCCGCCGTCGTGACGTACACCGCATCGCGCGTGACGGACGTTACATGTCGGTGACCTTCTCGGGTGCGGTTTTCGCAGGTTCGCCGCACTCCGTCGGCAGGTGTTGCGGCACCGGGTCCGGTGCGCACACAATCTGGCCAGGGTCGCGCTCGGTGACGGCGGCACATTCACGACGGGAGGACGAGCGTGAACGACACTTCGACGCCATCCGGTGGCATCGGCACCGCCGCTGCCGCCGTCGGGAAAGCTGGCCTGCCGGCCTGGGCGAAGAAAGCGATCTGGGGTGCTGTCGTTCTCGCGGCCCTCGTGATCGCCTACTTCGTGCTCGCCGCGTTCCTGCCACGCTGGTGGTCCCAGCGGGTCGCCTCGCTCGCGGACGGAAGCTTCGGCCGGGGAATCACGTGGGGGCTGTTGTACGGGGTGCTGTGTACCGCGGTGCCGCTGCTCTTCTTCTACCTTGCGTGGCGGTCGCGCCGCCGGGCCCACGCCAGGATCTGGGTCCTGTCGAGCGTGATCCTCGGTGTGGTCGTCGCGATCCCGAATCTGCTGACCCTGACCGTGGTGCTCGGCGGCAGCAGCGCGGCGCACGCCGGTGAACGCGTCCTCGACGTGTCCGCACCCGGGTTCCGGGGCGCATCCCTGTGGGGCGCGATCATCGGTGCCGCCCTGTTCGTGGGCGCGCTCGTCCTCCAGTGGCGCTACCGCAAACGCGGGGAGGAAGTGACGCGGCTGCGCAGCGACCTGCACCAGCGGGAACCCGAGTCGTCGGGGGAGTCGCCGGCCCCGGAGCTCTGACCGGGTCCCCGTCGGCCCGGCACACGCCGAAAGTCCGTCCGCCAACACGCTTGTCGGGGCCGCGGTTTCCGTGAGCGAGTCGATCCCACTAGACTGCTCGCCGCACGCCCCTATAGCTCAGTTGGTAGAGCTACGGACTTTTAATCCGCAGGTCGTAGGTTCGAGCCCTACTGGGGGCACCACCCCTCACCTGGCATTTCGCCGGGTGAGGGGTTTCGCATTTCCGGGGCGTGCCAACTTCGTGCCACGCCCGACACGGGTGGTTGCTGCACGAACGGTCGAGAGCGGTGCGCAGCAACCTCCCGCGGAGACGTTTCAGGTGGCCGGACAAGCGGACTAGTCTGGTTGTCGAGCGGGGAGCTGGCCGAAACCATCGGCGAGCATCACGGCTTTCGGAGGCGATCAGCGCAATGGCACGTCAACAGGAACGTGCGCGGCGGACCCGCGCCGCGATCGTGGAAGCGGCTGCGGTGGAGTTCGGCAAGCACGGATATGCGGCAGCGTCGGTGAATGCGATCCTCGAGGGGTCGCACGCCACCAAGGGCGCAATGTATTTCCACTTCGAATCGAAGGAGGAACTCGGGCGGGCGGTGCTCGCCGCGGCGCTCGAGAAATTCAGGGCGGTCACGGATCGGTGGACGGATCGCACCGACCTCGACGCGTTCCAGACCCTGCACGGGCTCGTCGACGAGGTTGCGTGGATGTTCCTGTCCGACCCGATCGTGCAGGCCGAGTTCCGGCTCATCATCGAACCCGAGTTCTACCCCGACGTGCAGAACGGGGGCGCGCGGGTCTGGGGAGCGTCGGCGCGCGACCTGATCCAGCGGGCCGTGCAGGACGGGTTGGTGCGCGACGGCGTCGACGCCGACAAGGTGACCCGGGTGCTGGCGGCGAGCCTGGCCGGCCAGCGGTACATGTCGGATCTCACCGCCCGGCAGATCGACCTGCGGGCCCGGTTCGAGGAGTCGCTCGACGTGATCCTCGCGGGCGTCGCGACCGACGAGTGGCTGACCGGGTGGCGGCGGGACGGCTGGCCGGTGGAGTCGCCGGCCGCCGACTCCGACACGGTGGAGTCCGACAGTGGTGGAGACGCGGGGTGAATACGGGTTCTGAACAGCTGATTTGTGGTTTCCGAAAGCGGTGCCCTAAGCTATCCACGCTCCCAACGGAACGCCGTTGAGGGTACTGGCTGGAGCAATCCAGCGGGCCCCCTTCGTCTAGCGGCCTAGGACGCCGCCCTTTCAAGGCGGTAGCGCGGGTTCGAATCCCGTAGGGGGTACGCTTCTCTCGCAGAAGTGAACGCACAGTTGAATAGCAGTACAGTATGGCCCTGTGGCGCAGTTGGTTAGCGCGCCGCCCTGTCACGGCGGAGGTCGCGGGTTCGAGTCCCGTCAGGGTCGCAATGCTGCACCGGAAACGGTGTGGTGCGATAGGCATTCGGTTCGGGTGCCGCCCGGCCAGGTAGCTCAGTTGGTACGAGCGTCCGCCTGAAAAGCGGAAGGTCGCCGGTTCGATCCCGGCCCTGGCCACCACGGGAAGTGTTTCCACTTCCGTGAAAGCAGTACAGTTTCACACGCAATACCCAGTTTCATGCTTTGCAGCATGGCCCTGTGGCGCAGTTGGTTAGCGCGCCGCCCTGTCACGGCGGAGGTCGCGGGTTCGAGTCCCGTCAGGGTCGCTCACGTATCGGAGACGATGCGATGCGACAACATTCGGTTCGGGTGTTCCCGGCCAGGTAGCTCAGTTGGTACGAGCGTCCGCCTGAAAAGCGGAAGGTCGCCGGTTCGATCCCGGCCCTGGCCACCACGGCCTCGGCCGCTTCACAGCCTCTCCTCGATTTTTCGAGGGGAGGTTTTCTCGTTTCTGCATCCGTGGTGAACACTCGATGGAAGTGGAACAGATTCCACCTTCGTGTCAGTCGACCTGCGCGAGTGAATTCGCAGTTCAGCATGGGTGGATGTGTGTTCGAGCACTGTTGTCATCGACAAAATCTGTACCCTGTTCTAGTCTCGGATCAGTCATGATCGTGCGGCCGCGGAAACTGCTCCTGGCTGGGATGGGGGCTTCGATGCGGAACCGTCGGATATCGGATGTGTACGACGCCGTCGAGGCGTTGCTGCCGGAGTTGCGGACCCGGGCGCGCGCGACCGAGGACGAGCGGCAGGTGTCGACCGAGGTGATGCGGGATCTCACCGGGACCGGCCTGTTCACCGTGCTGCAGCCACACCGGTACGGGGGACTCGAGGCCGATCCCGTCGACTTCTTCGCGGTGGTGCGCCGGGTGGCGAGCGCGTGTGGGTCCACGGGATGGGTGTCGTCGGTCCTCGGCGTACACCCGTGGCATCTCGCGCTGTTCGACGGACGTGCGCAGCAGGACGTGTGGGGCGAGGACCCGGACACCCTGTTGTCGTCCGCGTACGCGCCGATGGGGCGGGCCGTCGCTTCCGACGGCGGCTACTTCTTCTCGGGTCGGTGGAGTTATTCGTCGGGCATCGCGCATGCCGGTTGGGTGCTCGTCGGTGGATTCGTCGTCGATGACGCCGGCGATCCGATCGACTTCCGCACGTTCCTGATCCCGGCCCGGGACTACCGCGTCGACGATGTGTGGGACACCGTCGGCCTGAGGGGCACCGGCAGCAACGATGTCGTGGTCGAGGACGCGTTCGTGCCCGAGTACCGCACGCTGAGTTTCGCCGCGACGGTCCAGTGCCGTTGCCCCGGGCAGGACGTCAATCCGTCTGCACTGTATCGGCTTCCGTTCTCGGCGGTGTTCTCCACGGCGATCGCGACGCCGATCGTCGGGATGGCGGACGGGGCGTACACGGCTTTCGTCGAGCAGCAGACGGCGCGACGGGAGTCGTCGAACACGCTCCGGGTTCCCGACGATCCGTTCATGCATGCGGCACTCGCGGAGTCTGCGCGCGACATCGAGATCGCGTGGACCCAGCTGCGGGGCAATCTCGACGCGCTGCTGGAGTCGGCGCGGGCGCAGGAGCGGATTCCACTGTCGTTGCGGATCAAGACCCGGCGCGACCAGGTCGGTGCATCCGGGTCGGCGGTGGCCGCGATCGATCGGCTGTTCGACTTCGCCGGGGGTGCAGCACTGCGGAGCAGCGCCCCGCTGCAACGGTTCTGGCGGGACGCGCACGCCGGACGTGCTCACGTGATCAATGATCCGCACCAGGCGCTCACCCTGTCCGGCCGCAGCGAACTCGGCCACGACATTCGCGACGCGTGGGTGTGACGCGTCCACCGGCAAGTATTCGACCCTGCAGATGAGCGGCAAGGAGACGAGGACATGAAGTCGCACAACGAGATCGATCACTGGGACGGCGAGGCCGATGTGGTGGTCGTCGGATTCGGTGCGGCCGGGGCGAGTGCCGCGATCGAGGCTGCGGACCGGGGCGCCGACGTGCTCGTCGTCGAACGTTTCGACGGCGGCGGTGCCACCGCGATCAGCGGCGGCATCGTCTACGCGGGTGGCGGGACGACGCAGCAGAAGGAAGCGGGGATCGACTACGACACCCCGGCCGCGATGCTCGAGTACCTGAAACTCGAGGCGAACGGCGTGGTCTCCGACGAGGTGCTCGAGGACTTCTGCGCGCGCAGCGTCGAGAACCTGCAGTGGCTCGAATCGCTCGGAGTGCCGTTCGAGGGCAGCATGGCGCCGCGGAAGACGTCGTATCCCACGAACGACTACTACCTGTACTACTCCGGCAACGAACTCGCCCCGCCGTACAAGGAGGCGGCGAAGCCGGCGCCACGCGGACACCGCACCAAGGGCCGCGGAACGTCGGGCAAGGTGTTCTTCTCGGCGCTCGCGAAGGCGGCCGCGAAACGGCGGATCGACGTGCGCCGGCAGACCACCGTGACATCGCTGATCACCGACGACGCCGGCACCGTGATCGGAATCGAGTGCCGGGAGGTGGATCCGCGGGCTGCGGTGCTGCGCCGCCTGCACCGGGTACTGGGGTCGGCGAACCGCAAGATGAACCTCTACTACCGCCCGATCGGCAAGCTCATGGACGGCCCGATCCGCCGGATCGAGGGCGGGCATGCGGTGGTGCGCCGGTACCGTGCACGCAAGGGTGTGGTCCTGGCCGCCGGTGGATTCGTGTTCGACCGGGCCATGCTCGCCGAGCACGCACCGCGCTACCTGAACGGCACCGGACTCGGCACGATCGGCGACGACGGCAGCGGGATCCGGTTGGGGCAGTCCGCAGGTGGCGGTACCGACCGGATGGACCGGGTGTCCGCGTGGCGGTTCTTCAACCCGCCGATCGTGATGACCGAGGGTGTGCTCGTCAACAAGGCCGGCGAACGCATCTGCAACGAAACCCTGTACGGAGCCAAGATCGGCGAGCACATCGCCGACCAGGCCGACGTGTCGGCGTACCTGATCATCGACTCGCGGATGCTCGCCGACGCCAAGCGGCAGGTGCCCGAGCAGACGCTGTGGTTCCAGCGACTGCAGACCACCTATCTGTTCAGTGTCGGCCACAAGAAGGGTGCGACCGCCGAGCAGCTCGCCCGCCGCACCGGTATCGACCCGGCCGGTCTCGCCCGCACCCTCGCGCAGTACGACACCGACCGGCGCGACGGCCGACCCGACGCGATGGGCAAGGATCCCGCGCACGTCACGCCGCTCGTCGACGGCCCGTTCTATGCGATCGACTGCTCCATCAAGATCCAGGCCGGATTCCCGTGCCCGGTGCTCACCCTCGGCGGTCTCACCGTCGACGAGTGGACCGGCGCGGTGACCGCCGCGGACGGTGCTGCCGTGCCCGGCCTGTACGCGGCCGGACGGAACGCCGTGGGTATCTGCTCGGAGTCCTACGTCAGCGGCCTGTCGATCGCGGACTGCGTCTACTCGGGACGCAGGGCAGGGGCCGTCGTCGCGGGTACTGACGACGTCGCGTAGCCTCCGGACATGTGTCTGGCAATTACGAATCCACACGCCGCCGTCTGACGACCAAGCAAGCCGAGACGGTCGCCCGGCTCACCCACTGCGCCGTCGAGGTGCTCCGCGACAAGGGGTTCGCCGGGCTGACCGTTCGTTTGGTCGCGGCGCAGGCCGGGGTGGCCCCGGCGACGGCCTACACCTACTTCTCGTCGAAGGAACACCTCGTCGCCGAGGTGTTCTGGCGACGACTGTCGGCGATGCCGGACGAGCCGGACACTGCGGAGAGTCGCACGACCCGCGTGGTGACCGTGCTGCGTAGTGTCGCGTTGCTGGTGTCGGACGAGCCGGAACTCGCGGCCGCGGTCACGACTGCGCTGCTCGGACGCGACCCCGACGTCGAGCATCTGCGGATGCGGATCGGCATCGAGATCCGCAAGCGCCTGCTCGCGGCACTGGAGTCGGACGGGGAGGACGACCAGGATCTGCTCGAGGGGCTCGAGATGCTGTACGCGGGGGCGCTGTTGCGTGCGGGAATGGGCTACGGCTCGTACCTGCACATCGCGGATCGGCTCGAGGCGTCCGCGCGACGGATGCTGCCGTGACCGGTGGGCGCCGTCAGACCGTGTAGCCGCCGTCGACGTTCAGTTTCTGGCCGGTGACGAAGCCCGCCTGCTCGCTGGTCAGGAAGCACACGGCCTCCGCGATGTCGACGGCGGTACCGAACCGCTGCAACGGGATTCGGCTCATCGTGACGTCCAGGGCGCGCTGGTCGAGTTCGCGGGAGCCGATCAGACGTTCGGCCATGCCGTCGGTGAGCATCCCCGGTCCCACCGCGTTGAATCGCACCCCGAACCGGCCTTCTTCGGCGGCGAACCCGCGCACCAGCGCCTCCACTGCGCCCTTGGTGCCGGCGGACAGTCCGTCCCGGACAGGGAAACGGTCGGTGGCCGCGGTGGTGACGGCGACGACCGACCCGGCCGCGTCCCGCAGCGCGGGCAGACACGCATGCACGACGGTGAAGAACGTGGTCGCCTCGTCGTTGAGATGACGTGCGTACGTGGACGGTTCGACACGGGACAGGTGCACCATCGGAATGTGCGGGCCGGCGGCGTGCACGAGGATCGACAGGTCCCCGAAGTCCCGGACCGTCGATCCGACGACGTCGGCGACCGCCTCTCTGTCGCACAGATCCACCGCGTGCGCGGCGCCACGCACACCGGATTCTTCGATCTCGGCAACGAGTTTCGCGGCCGCCTCGGTGTTCGACCGGTAGGTCAGCACCACGTTGTGCCCGCGGGCGGCGAGCGCCCGGACGACGGCGGCACCGATGCCGCCGGTCCCACCGGTGACGAGGGCGGTGGACGGCGACGGACTCTGCGGCGAGGTGCTCATAGCGGACTCCCGTGTGCGGTGGACGATCTCGTCGAAACCTAGCAGTTGCTTGGTTGATTCGGGGTGGGTTCGGCTCACCCAGCGGGAGGAATCGTCAGGCGTCGACGGCTCTCGAACCGCCGCTGCTCGCCGGTGAACGGGTCGTCGAACCCGATGCTGCGGGCCAACAGTTGCAGCGGCGTCGAATAGTCGTCGGGGGCCACGTCGTAGAAGTCGGGATAGAAGTTGTCACCGAGGATCGGGATGCCCAGCGAACTCATGTGCAGACGCAACTGGTGTGTCTTGCCGGTGCGCGGGGACAGACGGTAGCGGCCGATACCGTCTGCCGCCTCGATCAGCTCGATCCGGCTCTCCGCGTTGGGTTCTCCGGGCACCTCGAGCGACTGGAGGACGCCGCGTTCCTTGACGATACGGCTGCGCACGGTGCGGGGGAGGGACAGTGTCGGGTCGACCGGGGCGAGGGCCTCGTACATCTTGGTCACCCGGCGTGCATCGAACAGCGACTGGTAGGGCCGGCGGGCCGCCGGGCGGACGGTGAAGACCAGGACGCCGGCGGTGACGCGGTCCAACCGGTGTGCCGGGACCAGGTCGGGCAGGTCGAGGTCGCGGCGCAACCGCACCAGCGCGGATTCGACGACGTACGCGCCGCGCGGGGTGCTCGCGAGGAAGTGCGGCTTGTCGACCACGAGAAGGTTCTCGTCGCGGTGCAGGATGTCGATCTCGAACGGCACCCGCTTCTCGATCGGCGGGTCGCGGTACAGGTACAGGAAACTGTTCGGCCGGAACGGCGACGCGGTGTCGATCGGGATACTGCGCTCGTCGACGACCTCACCGCCGTCGACCTTCTCGCGCAGGCGGGCGGTGTCCGCCGGGAAACGGTCGAGGAGGTAGGCGAGTGCGGTGGGCCACGTGCCCGCGTTCGGGAGGCGCAGCCTGGTCGGGTTGAGTCCGTCACGGACGGGCAGCGGGGCGGCGGGCACGATTCGACGGTACCGGGCGTCGTGTGTCCGGAAGTCGCTGGTCCGGGCCCTGCTGTCGGAGTAGCACGACAATTGTGAAATCCGGAAATTCCTCAGAGAACTCTCATGATCGAAATTCTCGAGACATTCGACACACCTTTTGTCGGCTAACGATCGGCGTGGGGGAGGGGATGACATCGGTGATCGATATGTCCGAAGCGTCGCCGCCGCGTTCGGTGGGAAGCAGAACGGGAAGAAGAACCGATGGATGTCGTACGAGGAAGGCGGGGGAATCGCAGGGGGTCGGTGACACGGGTCCTGACGACAGTGCTCGCGGCACTGATCATGCTGGTCGCGGCGCCGATGGCAGCCGCGGACACGCCGGGAACGCGTGCCGTGCCGCACGGCGGTTACCAGGAACTGTGGGTGCCGTCGACCATGGGGGACATCAAGGTGCAAGTCCAGTGGGCGTCGCGGGGCGGCAGTGCGTCGCTCTATCTGCTCGACGGAATGCGGGCCCGCAACGACCGTAATGCGTGGAGTTTCGAGACGAATGCGATGCAGCAATTCGCGGTCGACAACGTCACGCTGGTGATGCCGGTCGGTGGTGAATCGAGTTTCTATTCCGATTGGTACAACCCCAGCAATTTCAATGCGCAGCCCTTCACCTACAAGTGGGAGACGTTCCTGACCCGGGAGTTGCCCGACTACCTGGCGCGGTACGGCGTCGACCGGACGAACACCGGCGTCGTAGGGATCTCGATGGGCGGCACCGCCGCCATGACACTCGCCGCGTACCACCGTGACCAGTTCCGGTTCGCCGGATCGCTCTCCGGTTACCTACACACCACCGCACCCGGGATGCGGACCGCCATCCGTGTCGCGATGCTCGACGCCGGCCGCTACAACGCCGACTCCATGTGGGGCTTCCCGTGGGATCCGGCGTGGCAGCGCAACGACCCGTTCGTGTCGGCGCCGCAGCTGCGGGGCATGTCGCTGTACGTGTCGTCCGGCAACGGTATTCCCGGCGTGTACGACCACCCGGGCGATGTCGTCGGCTACTGGAACACCGCGATGGGGATGGGTCTCGAGTTCCTGTCGATGGTCACGTCGCGGGCCTTCCAGATCCGCGCCGCGGCACTCGATCTGCCCGTCACGTTCCGGTTCAACGGCACCGGAATCCACTCGTGGCCGTACTGGTCCGGGGAATTGTGGCAGGCGCGACCGCAGATCCTCGACGCCCTGAACGCATGGTGACGACTCTTCCGTGACGATCGACCCACTGCGACACCGGATTTCCGTAGCCTGGTCGCCATGACCACATGGACGGCAGGGGACATCGTCGATCAGCAGGGCCGCACGTTCGTCGTGACCGGCGCGAACAGCGGTCTCGGTGCGGAGGCCGCGAAGGCGCTCGTGGGTGCGGGAGCACACGTGATCCTGGCGTGCCGCGACGTCGGCAAGGGGAACGACGTCGCGGCACGACTGGGGGAACGTGCCGAGGTCCGCCGCCTCGACCTCGCGGACCTGGCGTCGATCCGCGAGTTCGCGGACTCGGTCGACGCGGTCGACATCCTGGTGAACAACGCCGGCGTCATGGCCGTCCCACTGCGTCGCACCGTCGACGGGTTCGAGATGCAGATCGGCACCAACCATCTCGGGCATTTCGCGCTCACCGGACTGCTGCTCGGCAAGGTTCGGGACCGGGTGGTGACGATGTCGAGTGCGATGCACCAGATCGGCCGTATCGACCTCGCGGACCTGAACTGGCAGCACCGACGGTACGGGCGCTGGCGCGCCTACGGGCAGTCGAAGCTCGCGAACCTGCTGTTCGCGTACGAGTTGCAGCGCCGACTGGCGGCGGCCGGGGCGCCGATCCGGTCCCTCGCGTCGCATCCCGGGTACGCGTCGACCAACCTGCAGTCGCACACCGAGTCGATCTCGAGTCGGATCATGGAACTGGCCGGCCCGTTCGTCGCGCAGCCCGCGGAGATGGGCGCACTGCCGATGCTGTACGCGGCCACGGTCCCCGACGCCGCCGGCGGCAGCTACTACGGCCCAGGGTCGATGTTCGGCACGCGCGGGTATCCGACGCGGGCGTCGTCGAACCGGCGTTCGCACGACGAATCCGTTGCGCGAGAATTGTGGTCGTTGTCGGAACGTCTGACCGGCATCACCTACGACTTCGGAGGCTGATCCGCGGTGGCGATCGAGCGACTCAACCACGCCGTCCTGTTCGTGTCCGACCTGCAGCACAGTGTCACGTTCTATCGGGACGTGCTCGGGTTCACGGTGCTGCCCGGCGGATTCCCGGGTGCGGCGTTCCTGCAGGCCCCCGACTCGGCGAACGACCACGACCTGGGCCTGTTCCAGAGCCCGGACCCGGCGAGCCGGGTGACGCCCGGCAACGTCGGGCTGTACCACCTGGCGTGGGAGGTCGACACCCTCGGCGCGCTCGCCGCGATGCGGGACCGCCTCGTCGCGGCCGGTGCGCTCACCGGGGCGAGCAACCACTGCTCCACCAAGGCGCTGTACGCGGCCGACCCGGACGGCATCGAGTTCGAGGTGTGCTGGCTGGTCCCCGACGCGCTCGCGATCGACGAACTCGTCCCCGCCCGCCCGCCGACGCGCCCCCTCGACATCGCTGCCGAGATCGCCCGCTACGGTGCCGGCACCCACGGCGGCCCGCGCACCGACCGGCACCTGTGGGAGCGGGTGCATTCCGCGCGCGCCCGACTGCGCGGCTGAGACCCCGACCGCACCCACACCCGCACCCCGTCCACTCGCCCCGTCCGCTCACCCCTGTCCGGTCGCGCGTTTTGCGCACTTGTCGCGCCCGGCGGGGCCGTTTTCGGCGCGACAAGTGCGCAAAACGCGAGGAGGAGGGGGAGGAGGGTGCGGTCAGCGCAGCCGTAGTCCGTCGACGAAGATCGAGGTGATCTCGCGGGCGAAGTCGGTATTCGTTTTACTCGGCGTGGCGGTGAACCAGCGGTTCGTCATCCAGACCGCGTCGCGCATGAGCTGGTAGAAGGTTGCGGGGTCGACGTCTGCGCGTAGTTGTCCGGTGTCCCGCGCCTCGGTGATGCACTGTAGCCACAGGGCCGCCGCGAAGTCGCCCTTCTCGGCGAGGCTGGCCTGATCCATGATGGTGCGCATGTAGTCGGTCTCGACCTGCCAGATCGCCGTCGCGTGCGGATGGTGTTCGGCCGTGTCGATCGCGACCAGCACGAGGGCCTCGAGCCGCTCGATCGGGGGCAGACGGCGGTCGACGACCTCGGAGCACCGCTCGTGCAGTTCCGCTACGTAGACGCGGATGATCTCGGTGACGATCGCGTCCTTGGACGGAAAGTAGTGGTAGAGCGTGCCGGAGTAGACCCCGCACGCCTCGGCGATCTCGCGGACCGTCGTCGAGGGGATGCCCTTGGCCGCGAAGATCTCCCCGGAACGCTCGAGTATCTGCCGCCGTCGTTCCTGCGGGTCCATGTGGGTGTCTCCCTGTATCGGAGCCGGATGCGTGGGCGCCTCATGGTACCGAGCACGGAGACCGGTCGTGAGGTTTGCCCGATTCTATATTGATTGATCGCTTGCTCAATATCGTGTCGTGGATCACAATGATCCGCATCGGGCGAGGAGAGTGGGGTATCGGTATGGGAGTGCTCGACGGGGACGTGGCGCTGGTCACCGGCGCCGGGCGGGGTATCGGACGCGGAATCGCGCTGGCGCTGGCGGCGGAGGGGGCGCGGGTCGCGGTCGTCGGTCGGACGCTGTCCACGGTGGCCGAAACCGCCCGCGAGATCGACCGCCGTGGCGGTAACGCCGTCGCCCTACGCTGCGACGTGACCGACGCACGGCAGATCGACGAGACGGTGTCGGCGGTCGTCGAGACCTACGGCGGCCTCTCCATTCTCGTCAACAATGCCCAGATTCCGGCCCACGGCAGGCTTCTCGACGCCGACGAGAGCGCCTATCGCGACGGAATGGACTCGGGTCCGCTCGCGGCCTGGCGTCTCATGCGCGCCTGCCACCCGCACCTGTCGGGGCGCGGATCGATCGTGAACATGGGTTCCGCGGCCGGGATGCGGTCGGACCCGTCCGGGTCGGGCCTCTACGCGGCGGCGAAGGAGGCGGTGCGTGTGCTCACGCGGACCGCGGCGTGCGAGTGGGGCGGGGACGGGATCCGCGTCAACGCGATCCTGCCGCTGGCATCGTCGCCCGCGATGGACGAGTGGGCGGAACTCGATCCACAGGCCCACGACGAGTATCTGCGGGGTGTGCCGCTCGGCCGGCTGGGGGACCCGGAGACGGACATCGGGCCGGCCGTGGTGTTCCTGTGCAGTCCTGCCGCCCGGTACATCACCGGGCATGCATTGCCGGTAGACGGCGGTCAGGCGCACCTTCGGTGACTGTGGACGGAAATCGTTACCGTTCAACGGAAATCATGTTCCGGAGTCGGTGAGCGTCTCTCTACGCTCGAAGGACCGACGACAGCAGAGGGGATGTGCAGTGCAACCTGTCGAATGCGGAATGTGCGGTAACCGGGTACTCGTCGAGAAGTACAGTCCGACGCACACCAGTACCCAGTGGCTCGACGAGGCGACGACCGCGTGTGCGGAGTTCCGACGCCGGACCGCAGCGGGGGTTCCTGTCGACCTTCTGCGGTCGTGCGGGGCGCTCGACGCGAGTATCGATGCCGCTGTCACCGAGGGGCGAATCGTGGAGTCGCCCAGGACCGTTCCAATATCCGGGTCGACATGCGAGGTCCGCGCATATACGTGACCGAGTGGAACGCGTCGCCGTTCCGGGAACACTCGCGTCGCCGTGCACCGCGGCGGCGCCCACTACCAGGCAAGGAGACACCATGACCGAGATCGTCGAGGACGTCGAGGTTCGGGAGATCGAGGCGGGGGTGAACCCCGAGAGGTTCGCGCGGGGCTGGCATTGCATCGGCCGGCAGGGCGACTTCCGTGACGGAAAGCCCCACCAGGTAAAGATTTTCGGTACCGATCTGGTGGTGTTCGCGGACAGCGCGGGGAAGCTTTCCGTGCTCGACGCGTACTGCCGGCACATGGGCGGCAATCTCGCGATGGGCGAGGTCAAGGGCGACAGCATTGCGTGCCCGTTCCACGACTGGCGCTGGAACGGGAAGGGGCGGTGCACGGACATCCCCTACGCCCGCCGGGTGCCGCCGGTCGCCAAGACCCGCGCCTGGGCGACGCTCGAGCGCAACGGTCTGTTGTTCGTGTGGAACGACCCGCAGGGCACCCCGCCGCCGGAGGACGTCACGATCCCGGACATCGACGGCTACGACGACGGGCAGTGGAGCGACTGGAGCTGGAACACCTACTACGTCGAGGGATCGCACTGCCGGGAGATCGTCGACAACGTCGTCGACATGGCGCACTTCTTCTACGTGCACTTCCAGATCCCGACCTACTTCAAGAACATCTTCGAGGGTCACGTGGCGACGCAGGTGATGCGGTCGGGTGGACGTGACGACATCCAGACCGGCGTCCAGCTGGGAATGGCTGAGGCCGAGACCCTTTCGGATGCGTCGTACTACGGACCGTCTTTCATGATCGACACCGTCTACACGGTCGCCGGGGACGTGAAGGTCGAGACGAAACTGATCAACTGCCACTACCCGATCACGAACAACTCGTTCCTGCTGCAGTGGGGCACGATCGTCAGGCGGACCGACGGGCTGTCCGACGCCGATGCCGCGGCCATGGCCGACCAGTTCACCGAGGGTGTCGAACATCAGTTCAAGCAGGACATCGCGATCTGGCAGCACAAGAGCCGCATCGAGAATCCCCTGCTCACCGAGGAAGACGGCCCCGTCTACCAGCTGCGCCGGTGGTACCAGCAGTTCTACGTCGACGTCGAGGACGTCACCGAGGACATGACCCGACGTTTCGAGTTCGAGGTCGACACCACTCGCGCCCAGCAGAATTGGCGTTCGGAGGTGGCGCAGAACGTTGCTGCCGGCGTCACTCCGACCGAGGCGGTCGCCGACGTGTGATCGGTCGTGCGCAGACGGCGGTGCCCCTACCGGATCGGTAGGGGCACCGCCGTTTTCGGAGGAAATTCAGGCAGGAACCGGGTGACGCTCACGGGTTCCCGACAGATGTCGCCACGTGGCGAGTGCCGCCATGCGGACGGGTGCGACGAGAGCGGAACTGTTGATGCTCGCCGTCGGGCCGCACACTGAGATCGCCCCGACCGTGTGCCGCGCATCGCCGATGGCAGCCGCGACGCACGACACGCCGACCGCCGTCTCGTCCCGGTCCTGGGCGATGCTCTGCTCACGGATCCGGGCGAGTTCGACACGGAGCCGGGCGGCGTCGTTGATCGAGTGCGGTGTCGGTCCGGCGACCGGTGCCGGAAGTACTGCCGCGGCGTCGATCCGGGAGTGCGCGAGGAGTGCCTTGCCGATCGCGGTGCGGTGGGCGGGTTGCCGGCCGCCGACGCGCGACGGTACCGCGAGAGTGAACCGTCCGCCGAGTTTCTCGAGGTAGAGGACGTCCGTCCCGTCGAGGACGGCGAGATGGACGACGAGACCGGTGGCGTTGTGTAGTTCGTGGAGTACGGGCAGTGCCGCCCGATGGACCCGGTCGTGATGCTGGGCGAGCGAGCCGAGTTCGAGCATCTTCATGCCCAGTTCGTAGGCGTGCCCGTGTCGCCGCACCCATCCGAGCCGTACCAGTTGGACGAGCATCCGATGTGTCGACGACCGGGGGAGACCTGAGCGCCGAGACAGCTCGGACAGAGTCAGGCGGTCGACGTCCTGGAACGCGTCGAGCAGGACGGCCACGCGGTCGATGACCGCGATCGGGGAGTGCGCTTCTGTCGCCATGCAGTTCCGGACCTCCGTACGGTGTACATCCACCACTCATTGAGCAAGCGTTCAATCAAGTGGTGAGAATGTAGCAGTGTGAGCCACATCTCTCCAGTGGCCGGCGAGTAGGTGCTCCGGATTCGTGGTCTCAAGGCGATCCGGACCGGTCGAATCGGACGTCGTGCTACGGTGCAAGACGCCGACTGATCGAATCGTCCTGGCGTGCTGAATGATCCACGCGCCGGTTCGATCGGCATCAGGTTCGGTGCGTCCGTGCGCACCGACGATTCGACCTGTAATGCGCTGGGGCCGTGCACGACATCACGTGGCCGTCCCGGTGCGGTGCCCCGTGCACGTCGGTGGGAACGTCCCGAAGTGGCGTCCACAACGAACAATCGGATATCCGTGTGCCGAGTTCCGCGCGCATCCGTCCCGACGGGACGACGACTGCCTGCCGGACCCGGACCGAGGTGGCTGTCGGGTGCGCTCCTGTGCGCGCCGGCCGTGTGCTGCCTGCGTGACGGACCGGATGCGAAGGAGTAGTACCTCTTTGAACGAGATGGTCGAGCTCGGTGCGCCGACGATCGTGCTGTTGCTGCTGGTGTTCTACGGCGGCACACTGTTCGTCTCGATGCGTATCGGCAAGAAGCAGGAGAACGCGGACGGCTACATGACGGCGGGCAACCGCGTCGGATTCGGTATCGCGGCCGCCAGTATGACGGCGACGTGGATCTGGGCGTCGTCGCTGTACGCGTCCGCCACCTCCGGGTACACGTACGGCATTTCGGGGCCCATCCACTACGGGCTCTGGGGTGCGTTGATGATTCTGTTCATCTACCCGTTCGGCAAGCGCATCCGGAAGGTCGCGCCCAAGGCGCACACACTCGCCGAGGTCATGTACGCGCGGCACGGACGTTCGAGTCAGCTGATGCTCGCCGGATCGAACGTCGTCGGCAGTGTCATCAGTCTGATGTCGAACTTCATCGCCGGCGGGGTGCTCATCTCGATGCTCTCGCCGTTCACGTTCGTCCAGGGTGTGCTGTTCGTGGCGCTCGGTGTGCTCGCCTACACGCTGTGGTCCGGGTTCCGGGCGTCGGTGCTCACCGACTTCATGCAGGTCGTCGCGATGCTCGGTGCCGTCGTCGTGCTCATCCCGGTGGTGTTCTTCGCTGCGGGGTTCCCGGCCGCGTTCGAGACCGGCGCCGCGAATCTCACTGCGGAGCAGGGAAACTTCTTCTCGAGTGAGGCGTTCCTGAACCAGGGTGCGCCGTACATCGCGGCCGTGCTCGCGTATGCGATCGGCAACCAGACGATCGCGCAGCGGCTCTTCGCGGTGCGGGAGGACCTCATCAAGCCGACGTTCGTCACCGCCACGATCGGCTACGGCGCCACCGTCATCGGTATCGGCATGTTCGGTGTGCTCGCGCTCTATCTCGGAATCGATCCAGTCGACGGCGACCTCAACAACCTCGTCCCGCAGATGGCGGCGACCTATCTGCCGGCGATCCTCATCGTGCTGTTCTTCGTGATGATCATCGGATCGCTGTCGTCGACCGCCGATTCCGACCTCGCGGCCCTGGCCTCGATCGTGATGACCGACGTGTACGGGCAGAACGTGGCCGGGCGCGGCAAGGTGGATCCGCGGCGGATGCTGTTCGTCGGCCGCGTCACGATGGTGGTGGCGACGGCACTGGCGATCGCGTTCGCGAGTATGCGCCTGAACATCCTGGACCTGCTGGTGTTCGTCGGTGCACTGTGGGGCGCCCTGGTGTTCCCGGTGATCGCCAGTTTCTACTGGGGCAAGGTCACCAACCGGGCGTTCACCACATCGGTGCTGGTGGCGCTGGCCGTGTTCGTTCCGGTGCGGTTCGGTTGGTTCTCGGTCGACGGCGTCGCCGGTTGGGTCGTCGACGTGATCGCGATCGTCGGTGTCGGTGTGATCGCCGGTCTCATGGCGTTCGGCTTCTTCGGGCTGAAGGTCGCCAGGATCGTCGGTGCCGTCGCGGTGATCGTGTGTACCCCGTTCGCGCTCGGGTCGATCCACGACTACGCCACGCTGACGGCGTCGCTCGTCGCCTACGCGGTCAGCACGATCGTGTGCTGGGGGATGTCCGTCGGGAACCGGGACGACTTCGACTTCGACACCATCAAGGACCGGGTCGGCGACTTCGACCCGTCCGGCAACGACGATCCCCGAGAACTCGATCTGCAACGCTGACAGGAGAACCACATGTCCACAGTCGCTCTGACGTTCTACGTCCTCATCTGGCCGGTTCTCGTCGCCGGCGTGCTGTTCACCGTCACCCGCGCGTTCTTCACGGAGTGGGCGGAGGCGCGCCGCACCGGCGAAGACCTGGTGTGAACGCACGCCCGTGCTCCCCGATGCGTCGGGGAGCACGGGCGACTCGCTCTACAGTTCGGCGCGCACCAATCGCGCCGCCGCGACGAGGTTGCGCAGCGACGCCTCGACCTCGGTATGGCCGCGGGTCTTCAATCCGCAGTCCGGGTTGACCCAGAGTCGTTGCGGTGGAACGACCTTCAATGCGGTGCGGAGGGCGCCGGCGATCTCGTCGACGGACGGAACGCGGGGGGAGTGGATGTCGTAGACGCCGGGCCCGACACCCAGATCGAATCCGACCGCGTCGAGATCGGCGAGGACCTCCATGTGTGAGCGGGCCGCCTCGATCGACGTGACGTCCGCGTCGAGGTCGGCGATCGCACCGATGACCTCACCGAACTCCGAATAACACAGGTGGGTGTGGATCGCGGTCGCGTCCGCGACCCCCGACGTTGCGAGCCGGAACGCCCCGATCGCCCAGTCCAGGTAGTCGGGGCGATCGGTCTCCCGCAGCGGCAACAACTCCCGCAGCGCGGGCTCGTCCACCTGGACGACCTGTATGCCGGCGGTTTCCAGGTCGGCGGTCTCGTCGCGGATCGCGAGCGCGACCTGGTCGGCGGACACGGCGAGTGGTTGGTCGTCGCGCACGAACGACCACGCCAGGATCGTGACCGGTCCGGTGAGCATGCCCTTGACCGGCCGGTCCGTGAGCGACTGCGCGTACGAGATCCAGTCGACGGTCATCGGCGCCCGACGGCGGACGTCACCGAACAGGATCGGCGGCCGGACGCACCGGCTGCCGTACGACTGCACCCAGCCGTTCGTGGTCGCCGCGAAGCCGTCGAGTTGTTCGGCGAAGTACTGCACCATGTCGCTGCGTTCCGGTTCGCCGTGCACCAGCACGTCGAGACCCAGATCCTCCTGCAACGCGATCACGTCCGCGATCTCGCCGCGCATCCGGTGGACGTACTCGGTCTCGTCGATCCGCCCGGCCCGCAGATCCGCGCGGGCCACCCGGATCGCGGTGGTCTGCGGGTACGAGCCGATCGTCGTGGTCGGCAACGGCGGCAGAGGCAGCGCAGCCGCCTGCACCGGTCGGCGCGTCGCCGCGGGCGGGCGGTGTCGGTCGCCGGCGGTCAGTGCCGAAAGCCGGCCGCGGACGAGGTCGTCACGTAGGCGGGGGTCGGCGGCGCGGGTCGCGGCTGCGGCCCGGGACTCGGTGAGCTCGCCGGCAATCGTTTCCCTGCCGGATCGCAATGCGGTTGCGAGCGTGGATACTTCGTGGATCTTCTCGGACCCGAACGCCAGCCACGAGCGCAGTGCGCGGTCGAGTCCGTCCTCCCCCTCGAGCGTGTAGGGCGTGTGCAGCAGCGAGCACGACGTGGACACCGCCACCGAGCAGCCGCGTCCGCGGAGTGCGTCGAGCACGTCGAGTGAGGCGTCGAGGCGGTTGCGCCAGATGTTGCGGCCGTCGACGACACCCGCGACGAGGAGCTTGCGTTCGATACCGGGCGTCGAGGCCACTGCGTCGACGGAGCCCGCGACGAGATCGACGGCGACGCCCTCGATGCCGGTGCCGACGAGGGCCGGCAGGGCGCCGCCCGGGTCTCCGAAGTACGACGCCACCAGGATCGCGGGACGGTGTTCGACGGCCGAGAGCTGTTGGTACACGGACTCGGTCGCGGCCAGGTCGGCCTCGGTTCGGTCGGTGACCAGTGCGGGTTCGTCGATCTGTACCCACTCGACGCCGGCATCGGCGAGTCGCCCCAGCAGGTCCGCGTACAGCGGCACCAGGTCGTCGAGTCGTTCCAGGGGGTCGAGATCGGTGAACTTGGACAGCAGCAGGAATGTGATCGGCCCGATCACGACCGGCCTCGCGGGAACACCGAGCTCCCGGGCCTCCGCGACCTCACCGAGAACCTTCGTCGGATCCAGTGCGAATGCTGTTGCCGGGTCGATCTCGGGGACCAGGTAGTGGTAGTTGGTGTCGAACCACTTCGTCATCTCGAGCGGTGCGACGTCGGCGGTGCCGCGGGCGGCTGCGAAGTAGCGGTCCAGGTGGTCGGCGATCCCGGTGAACCGCCCGGGTAGGGCGCCGAGCATGACGGCGGCGTCGAGCATCTGGTCGTAGTACGAGAAGGTGCAGACGGGAACCGAATCGATCCCGGCGTCGACGAGCTCGGACCAGGAACGTCGGCGCAGGGCCTTGCCGACCGCGTCGAGGGCGGCGGCGTCGAGGTTCCCGGCCCAGTAGGACTCGACGGCCTTCTTCAGTTCGCGGTGCGGGCCGATACGCGGGGATCCCAGGACGGTTGCGGTGAACGGTCGGGTCACGGTGTTCTCCTCATCGTTCGATGCGTGGATGGTCACCGCCGGCAGACGTAGAAGAGAACCAGCTGCACGAACCAGCGTAGGCGCCGACACGACCTCCTGCTGTGACGGTCGTCTCTTTCGGAGGGGGTGTGCTGCGAGTCCGGCAGGGGCGGGTTACCCTGACTCTCGTGTCAGCGACCTATTTCTGGTTTAGCAGGCCGGCCCCGGGTGGGTCGGTCGGCGTAACCACGCGCTGACAATCCACCCCAGAGCCGGATGACGGACCGGCTCACTGGGATTCTGTAGAAGTCTTCGAGGGTCGGCCTGAGAACAGGAAACGAACCGAAGATGAGCGTTACCGCACACGATCAGCGTCTCGACGAGCAGCGCACCGTCAGCATCAGCCCCCTGTTGGCGCCGTCCGTCGTACGGCGCGAACATGCCCCCGACGAGGTCGCGGCCGCGACGGTGCGGTCGGGCCGCGCCGAGACCGTCGCGATTCTCGACGGCACCGACGACCGTCTCGTCGTGGTGGTCGGGCCGTGCTCTGTGCACGATCCCGAGGCCGCGATCGACTACGCCCGCCGCCTGGCCGCGAAGGCCGAGGAACTGCGTGACGACCTGCAGATCGTGATGCGGGTCTACTTCGAGAAGCCGCGTACCACGCTCGGTTGGAAGGGGCTGCTCAACGATCCGCACCTCGACGGCACGTACGACATCAACACCGGTCTCGGTATCGGCCGCAAGTTGCTGCTCGACATCTCCGGCCTGGGACTGCCGGTCGGCTGTGAGTTCCTCGATCCGATACTCCCGCAGTACATCGCGGACCTCGTCACGTACGGCGCGATCGGCGCCCGTACCGCCGCCAGCCAGGTGCACCGTCAGTTGTGCAGCGCGCTGTCGATGCCGGTGGGTATCAAGAACTCCACCGAGGGTGACGTCCAGGTCGCGGTCGACGGCGTCCGGGCGGCCGGTGCGAGCCACGTGTTCCCCGGTACCGACCTCGACGGGCAGGTCGCGCTCGTCCACACCGTCGGCAACCCGGACTGCCACGTCATCCTGCGCGGCGGCACCGACGGGCCGAACTACGACGCCGAGACCGTCGCCGACACGACGGCGCGACTGCGCAAGGCCGGCTTGGCCGAGCGTGTGGTGATCGACGCGAGCCACGGCAACAGCCGCAAGGACCACAACAAGCAGGTCGACGTCGCCGTCGACGTCGCCGAGCGCATCGCGGCCGGCGACCGTGCGATCGTCGGGCTCATGCTCGAGAGCTTCATCGAGGCCGGACGTCAGGACCTGACCCTCGGGCAGGCCGACGACCTCACCTACGGGCAGTCCATCACCGACGCGTGCATCGACTGGGACACCACCGCGACGACGCTCGATCGCCTCGCCGCGGCTGTCGCGGAGCGTCGCACCGGCAAGTGAACGCACGCGGGAACGTCCTCCGGGAAGTTCGGGGGCGTTCCCGCGCGTTCGTTCCGTCGACGGGTTCGTGTCGCGGTATCGGCAGTTTTCCGTAATTCAGGACGCGGTGAACTCGCGCAATAGCCGTGAACGGTACGGGAATTCGATTTGCGCAGAGGGATGTGAATTCCTCTGCGTAGCATCCTCTTCCGTAATCGATCGCAGAACTCGAGGAGGCTCGGACGTGAGACGAAGACTGCTCTCGGCGGTGACGTTGTTCGTGGGACTGATACTCGGCACCTACGGAATCCAGGGTGTGGCCCAGGCCGCCCCGGATCCCGTGATCGCGGGAACGATGACCAACACCTGTGCCGCCGACGGGAATCCGGCGGGCGCGTGGGTGATCGTGCGAAACACGGCGACCAACGCAGACGTTGCGTCGATGACCACCGATGCCACCGGCGCGTTCCAGTTCCAGAACGTTCCGCCCGGAAACTACACCGTCCGGCTCTATCCGCCCGCCGGATGCGGGTCGGTCCCGAACGACGTGGTCGCCGACACCACCAGTGGCAATCCGGTCACCGGACTGCACCTCGAGATGGTGAAGGTGTTCAGCATCTACGGCTTCGTCACCGGATGCCCGTCGGGCACGGGTGATCCGACGCAGAACGTGACCGTCAACCTGCGGAACGCCGCGGACGCGGTCATCGCGACGACGGCGACCAACCCCAACGGCTGGTACTTCTTCCAGTACAAGACGGCGCTGCCCGGGTACGTCGTCGAGGTCGTGCCGCCGCAGGGCTGCACCGGTGATCCGCTCACCCGGACCGTGGACCTGAGCAGCGGTGACGCGAACGACGTCGACTTCGCGCTCACACCGCAGTCGTCCGGGTCGCTGGCTTCCCTGGGCTCGCTCGATCCGTTCGGGTCGCTCACCCACACAGGATCCCTCGTCCACTCCGGATCCCTCGGCTCGTCGGGTTCGCAGGGCAGTTGATCCCGCACGGCAGTTGATCCCGCACCGAAACGCGCCGCCCCGTGGCCTCCGCCGCGGGGCGGCACGTTTCTGTCGGTGGTGCGACGTAGCGTCGGCGCATGGGATACGAAATTCAGATCACCGTCGACGCGAAAGATCCTCACCGGCAGGCACAGTGGTGGGCGCGCACGCTGGGGTGGCAGGTCGAACCCAGCGACGAGGACTTCATCCGCGGACTCGTCGCGGCCGGCCACGCGCGGGAAGAGGACACCACCGTCTTCGACGGCGTCCTCGTCTGGCGGGAGGGCGCCGCGATCAGCGACCCCGCTCAACCGCAGCGGCCCCGCGTGCTGTTCCAACTCGTACCGGAGGGAAAGTCGGTGAAGAACCGTCTGCACTTCGACATCCGGGTCGGTGACCGCCGTGAGGAGGTCGCCGCGGACCTGTCCGAGGCCGGGGCGTCGGTCCTGCACCGCGGGCAGGTGGGGCCGAGCACGTGGATCACGATGACCGACCCGGAGGGCAACGAGTTCTGCGTGTCCTGACCGGTCAGTCCGCCGCGGCGAGCGGACCCGGTGCGTGGTGCGGTGCGAACGACAGCCCGGTGCGGAGCGCGCTCGCGGCCTCGCGGAGGGCGTCGGTCCCGGCGCGTCCGTAACCGGTGAGGTTCACGAACGCGTGGACCAGGCCGTCGTGCACGCGCAGCGTGGTCGGCACACCCGCAGACCTCAGTCGTTCGGCGTACTCGATGCCCTCGTCGCGCAGGACGTCGAACCCGGACAGCGCCAGATACGCGGGCGGTAGTCCGGTGAGGTCGTCGGCGAGCAGCGGCGACGCCCGCGGATCGGTGCGGTCGGCCACCTCCGGAACGTAATGGCCGGTGTACCAGTCCATCTGGGCCTCGGTCAGGAAGTATCCGTCACCGAACGATCGGTACGAGTCGCGCTTGGAGGTCATGTCGAGCCACGGGAAGAACAGCAACTGGAACGCCGGACGCACGGCGTCCGCGCGGGTCAGCAGGGAGACCACCGCCGCGAGATTGCCGCCGGCACTGTCACCCGCGACGGCGACCCTGCCGGGGTCGATACCCAGTTCCGCTGCGTGTTCGACGGCGTACCGGAAGGCAGCGACCGCGTCGTCCGCGGCCGCCGGGAACGGATTCTCCGGGGCGAGACGGTAGTCCACCGCGAGCACCGCGACGTCGGCGTGCCGGGCCAGGAATCGGCACACCGAGTCGTGGCTGTCGAGGCTGCCGAGGACGAACCCGCCGCCGTGGAAGTACACGAGCAGCGGTGCCGCGGCGGGTAGCCCGTCGGGCCGGAACATGCGCGCCCGGATCGACCCGTCCGGTCCGGGGATCGTCACCGGCCGTACGTCCATGGGGAGGGGGCGTCCGCTGACGAGCCGCGATTCCATGTCGATCTGGGCGCGGGACCGGGCGAGCGGAAGCTGCTCGAAATCCGAGTCCGGAAGCAGTGCCAGCATGCGCAGCATCAACTGGATCTCCGTGTCCAGTTCCTGGCCGTCGACCCGGACCGGTCGGCCCGCGAGGAGACGCTGCACCGGACCTGGCAGGTTACCGGCGACAGTGGCCGCGGTCCGCACCACCGATTCGAGTGCGGTGTCGAGCATGCTGTTGCCCATGGATGGTCGTCCTCTCCCGAGTCCCGATCACCGAGCCTAGCCTTGGAGCGCCGACCGGCCGGGCATTATGCTGCCGGGCAGGTCGGGGGGCTCGTGGGGAGTCGTCGGGGAAGAGGTGGGATGTCGTACGTGTCGGTGGAGCAGCGGCGTCGGGAGTTGATCGCGGCGGCGATCCGGGTCGTGTCCGACGTCGGGTTGGCTGCCGCGAGTACCCGCGCGATCTGCGCGGAGGCCGGCGTGCAGCAGAGCGTGTTCCACTACTGCTTCGCGTCGAAGGAGGAACTGCTGCGGGAACTCACCCGTGAGGTGGTCATGCAGTACCAGGAGTCGGCGCTGAAGTTCCTCGCGCCGGGAGTCGACGTCGAGACGTCGATGCGCGAGGGTCTCATGGCGGTGTGGCAGGTCGCCAGCGCCGACCCCGGACGCCTCCTCGCGTTCTACGAGCTGACCGTCGGTGGTCTACGGGCGGCGGGTCGGCAGGACATCAGCGACTGGCAGAACAACGAGCACACCACGGCCACCGACGATTTCCTGGCCAAATTGGCCGAGACCTCGGGAGTCGAGTGGACCGTGCCGGTCCCGGTCCTCATCCGCATCATCGTGATCGTCGTCCAGGGCTTCTCCATCAGTTGGCTCATCGACAACAGAGCGGACGAGGTGGAGGCGGCGATCGACGCGCTCGCGAAGCTGCTCAGCGGTCTCGCAGCCCCCGCACCGCCCGCGGAACCCTCCGCCGAGGTCTAGCGGTACGCGCCGGGTGTGGTGCCGGTCCATCGTTTGAACGCGCGACGGAATGCGCTCGGTTCGGAGAAACCCAGTCGGGCCGACAACTCGTCGACCGGTTCGCCCCGGC
Source organism: Prescottella subtropica (assembly GCF_005434945.1). GTDB lineage: Bacteria > Actinomycetota > Actinomycetes > Mycobacteriales > Mycobacteriaceae > Prescottella > Prescottella subtropica. Next base: position 249,735 of record NZ_SKCH01000002.1, read on the forward strand.
GCAGCGCGGCGACCGCGGCATTGCGTAACACCTCCTCGCGCAGGTGGCCCAGTGACGTCCCCTCGTGGCGCAGCAGCCGCCGCAGGTGCGGGACACTGATCGACAGCATCTCGGCGATCTCGTCGGCGGTGCTGGTGCGTCCACGAACCCCCGTCTCGAGTACCCGACGGACCTGCGCCGACGCGCTACTGTCGTAGTCCCGTTCGGAGAGAAGACGATTCGGTGACTCGCGCAGGTAGGAGGCGAGACTGTCCTCGTCCTGGACGAGCGGTGCGCGCAGGATCGCGTTGTCGAACTCGAGCGCGGCGACCGGCGCGTCGAAGGTGACCGGTACCCCGAAGATCGCGTCGTAGTGTTTCGCGAACCGGTGGTCCGGTTCCGGGTAGGGGATCCGCACCGACCGGAGTTCGACCCGACGGCCCACGAGCCAGGCGGCGAACCGGTGCAGCAGGATCAACTCGAAATCGGTGACGAGCCGGAACGCCTCGTCGGCGAACTCCGGCGCGTAGTCGTCACCGCGCACGTCCACCCGCACCTCGAGCCGCGTCGACGCCTCACCCGGGACGAGCATGAGCGGCGGCACCGGCAGCACCCGGGTCACGTCCACCATCCGTTCGAGTGCGCTCCCGAGATCCGGTTGATGGATCAGCGTCAGACAGATCAACCGGAACGTGCCGCGCGGCACCGGATCGGCACCGAGCCCGAACAGTTCGTCGTCGGTGAGGTGCCACGCCTCCTGCATGAACGCCGTGACCTGGTCCGGGGTCAACCGGCCTCGCGGGTCGTCGAGCGACGCGAGATCGATACCCGACGCCGCGAGGATCGACGTCGGATCGGTACCGGTCACCTCGGCGAGATGCCGTGCCCGACGCAGGAAATCCGACGGGACCGTCGCCGAACTCATCTCGACACCTCGAACCGGCGCAGCCGCTGCGCAGCCTCCGTGAGGACCTCGTCACGTTTACAGAAGGCGAAGCGCACCAGATGATTCCACTGATCGGGATGGTCGGTGAACACGCTGATCGGTACGGCGGCCACCCCGATCCGCTCGGGCAGCGTCCGGCAGAACTCCATGCCGTCGCGGGTACCCAGGTTCGTGATGTCGGCGCACAGGAAATAGGTGCCGCCGCCGGAGTACACCCCGAAACCGGCGTCGCACAGAGCGTCGGCGAGCAGATCCCGCTTGCGCTGCAACCCGTTCCGCATGTCGACCACCCAGGCCTGCTCGTGGTCGAGGGCGTGCGCGACGGCCGGCTGGAACGGGCCGCCCGCCACGAACGACATGAACTGTTTCGCGGTACGGACGGCGTCGACGAGATCGGCCGGACCACACGCCCACCCGGTCTTCCAGCCGGTCACGTTGAACGTCTTCGCGGCACTCGACACGGTGACGGTGCGCTCGTACATGCCGGGTAGTGACGCCATCGGGGTGTGGGTGCGGCCGTCGAACACGAGATGTTCGTACACCTCGTCGCTGAGCACCAGAAGGTCACGCTCACACGCCAATTCCGCGACCGACCGCAGTTCGGCGTCGGTGAGCACGGTGCCCGTCGGGTTGTGCGGGGAGTTCACCACGAGCATCCGGGTCCGCGGCGTGACCGCGGCCCGCAACGCGTCGAGGTCGAGCACGTACCGGTCGCCGCCCCGCACCATCGGCACCGACCGGCGGGTCGCACCGGCGAGTGCGACCGATGCGGCGTACGAGTCGTAGTACGGCTCGATCAGCACCACCTCGTCGCCCGGCTCGACCAGCCCGAGGATCGCGGCACTGATCGCCTCGGTCGCCCCGACCGTCACCAGCACCTCACGGTCCGGGTCGTGGACGATCCCGTACCGTCGGGCCCGGTCGTCGGCGATCGCCCGCCGCAACACCGGCATGCCGGGGCCGGGCGGATACTGGTTCAGGCCCTCGGCGATCGCGCGCTGCGCGGCCTCGAGCATCGACGCGGGACCGTCCGTGTCGGGGAACCCCTGACCCAGATTGATCGCGTCGTGCGCGGTGGCGAGAGCCGTCATCTCCGCGAAGATCGTCGACGTGAACGGCTGGAGTCGCGACACGGTGCGTGAAGGTGAGACGCGGGGCATTTGTCCAGCGTAGCGGCGACGCGAAGGTGTCGGGATCCGGGCCGTGTCACGTTTACGGGCGCTGTCTCGTCCACACTCCGGACGGCACACGCCGGGTGCGCCGACCGGGAACGGAGGACGACATGGCTCGTATCCACGCGGTCACCCCGCGCGAGGCCGGCCCGCTGGTCAAGGCCGCCTACCGGTACGCCGGACGCCGGTACGGGGAAGTCCCCGAACCGATGGCCGTGTACGCCAACCATCGGAAACTCTTCCTGCTCTCCTCGGCGCACGAGATGGGCGTGGAGAAGGCGTCGACGGTGCTGCCGGCCGACGTCCGCGACATCGCCGTGTACCGGGTGGCCTGGACCGTCGGCTGCTCGTGGTGCGTCGACTTCGGCACCATGCTGCAACGGCTCGAGGGCCTCGACATCGACCGACTCCAGCACATCGGCGAGTACGAGACATCCGAGTTGTACAGCGACGACGAACGCGCCGCGATCGCCTACGCCGACGCGATGACCGCGACCCCGACGACCGCCACCGACGACCAGGTCGCCGACCTCGAACGCCGGTTCGGCCGCGACGGCGTCGTCGAACTCACCTACCAGATCGGGATCGAGAACATGCGGGCCCGGATGAACTCGGCGCTCGGCATCCACGACCAGGGATTCAACTCCGGCGACGCGTGCCGGGTGCCCTGGGCTACGGACCCGGACGCGCGGAAACCCTGACGCCGCCGAGTTTTTCGGGATTCGCGATGTCGTAGGCCGCCCACACGCGGCCGTCACGGACGGTGAACGCGGTGACCCGGCGCGGGAACCCCGGGTGGGTGCTGTCGCCCGGGGCGCCGTCGCCGAGGAACCCGAGCCGGCCGTTGACCAGCACCGGGGTGGCCGACAGCAGGGCGTCGAGGCCGTACTTGCGGGCCAGCCCGAGGAAGAACCGGGCCGAGCGGTCGGCGCCGGTGACGACGTTGACCGCGGTACGGGTGGTGCCGTTCGCGTCGCCGACCGTGACCGCGTCCGGATGCAGCGCCGCGACCACCGCCGCGAGGTCGCCGCTCGCGAGCGCCGCCATCAACCGGCCCACCGCCTGGTCGTGTTCGGACTCCGACGCCGGTGGGGGAGCGGCGGCCACGGCCCGACGGGCCCGGGACGCAAGCTGCCGGGCAGCCGGCACACTCACCGACAGGATCGGGGCGATCTCGTCGAACGGCACCGCGAACCCGTCGTGCAGGACGAACGCCACCCGCTGGTCCGGGGTGAGCGTATCGAGTACCACCATCGCCGCCATCCTGTTGTCTTCTTGCCGCACAACGAATTCCAGCGGATCCGGGGTGCGGGACGGTGTCGGGTCCGTGACGATCGGTTCGGGCAGCCACTGCCCGACGTACGTCTCCCGCCGCACCGCCGCCGACCGCAACCGGTCCAGGCAGATCCGGCCCACCACCGTCGTCAACCAGGCCCGCAGATCCCGGATCGCGGCGGTGTCGGTGTCGGAGAACCGCAGCCACGTCTCCTGCACGGCGTCCTCGGCGTCACTCACACTGCCGGTGAGGCGGTACGCCGCGGACAGCAGGTGCCGGCGGTGTTCCTCGAACGAGTCCACGAGTGTCGTCGCGCCCATACCGCGATCCTATGACTGCTCCGACTGCTCCGACTGCTCCGCCGCCCCCGCGTTTCGCGCACTTGCCGCGCGGAATCCCGCGTCCTGGACCGCGGTAAGTGCGCGAAACGCGAGAGGCGTCGGTCGGACATTTGTTCAATTTGTTACGCTGATCACAATTGGTGTGATTTGCGGTAACGGTCAGTGTCGAGCTGCAGACCGGACAACTGCAGGACGGAGGGCCCGGCGGCGTGAACATGGTGTCGAAGCTGGCTCGGCGGCAGCTCGTGGCCTTCCTGGTCCTCGGCATCGTCAGTGTCGTGTTCGTCGGCGCCCGGTACGTCCGGCTCGACCATCTCCTCGGTTTCGGCCACTACCCCGTCTACGTCGACCTGGCCGCGTCCGGTGGCATCTTCCCCAACGCCGAGGTCACCTACCGCGGCGTGCCGGTCGGGCGGGTCGGCGAACTGGAACTGACGTCCGACGGTGTCCGGGTGGAACTGCTGCTCGACGACGACGCCCCCCGCGTCCCGGAATCCGCGGCCGCGGTGGTCGCCAACCGGTCCGCGATCGGCGAACAGTACGTGGACCTGCAACCCGCCCCCGGCGACACCGGCGGCGGCCCCTATCTCGCCGCCGGTGCGGTGATCGAGCGTGCCGACACCACCGTCCCCACCCCGGTCGAGGATCTGATCGCATCCGTCGACTCCCTCGCCCGATCGGTTCCCGTCGACGGCCTGCACACCGTGGTCACCGAACTCGGCAGGGCGTTCGACGGTCGGGGCGACGACCTGCGCACGATCGTCGACTCACTGAACGCGCTCACCCGGGAGGCGTCCGACGCACTGCCTCGGACACTCGACCTGGTCTCGGGCGGCCGGACCGTCCTGGGCAGTCAGGCGGAACAATCGTCCGCGATCCGGTCGTTCAGCGCGGACCTCGACACCCTCGCCGCGCAGTTGCGGTCGAGCGATCCGGACGTGCGCCGGTTGATCGGCGCCGGCACGCACGCGGCCGGCGCCGTCGGCGCACTCGTCCGCGACAGCGGCGCCGACCTCACGACGGTCCTGACGAACACGCGACAGGTGACGTCGCTCGCGCCGGGGCGAGAGGCATTCCTGCAGAGCGGATTACAGCTGCTGCCCGCACTTCCGGTGGCGGCGAGGGCCGTCGCGCCCGGCGACGGCACCATCCACTTCGGACTCGTCCTCGAAACGAACAATCCCGCGCCGTGCACACTCGGCTACGAGAGCACCTACCGCACCCTCGACGACATGCGCAGGAACAACCCGGATTTCGACGACAGTCGTGACGACTTCCCGTTCTCGACGGACGTCCGCTGCCTCGCACCACAGGGCAGTCCCACCGGGGTGCGCAGCGCCGAGCGGGCGGTCCTGGCCGACCCGGCGATCCCGCAACCGTGGGACACCATCCCGAAGCGGGCCCCGGATGCGTTGAACCTCAACCCGATTGCGACGCAACTCGCGACACTGATGGGCATCGTCCCACCGGCGTGACCCGGCGATCACGACACAGCGGTCGATGCGGGCGCAGTTCGGCAGTTTCCTGCGGAAACCGCGGCGCTGCGCCACACTGGGGCGACCCCACGACAGGAGGTCGTCCCATGGAACGTCACTCGACGGAACTCCGCTCGGACGGGACCGGGAACGTCGCCGTACTGCTCTGGTGGGCCACCCTGCTGGTCGTCGTCGCAGCGGTGCCGGCGGTCGCGGCGCTCGTCTTCATGGGGTCGGCGCTCGTCGCACTGACGACCGGGCTGATCACCGCAGGCGGTGTCGGTCTCGCGGCCCTGCTGATCTGAGCGGTCCCGAACCGGGCGGATCCGTCAGCGCAGCTCGTCGGGCAACTCGGACGGGTCGAGCAGCACGAACTGCCCGTCCGCGCCGCGCACCTTCTCCGACATCGCCAGGTTCTTCTCCACCAGGGTCCACTCGTATCCGGGGATCTGCGCGGTGGCCTTGGTGAGAACCTTGCCGTCCCGGGTGCCCCAGGAGACCGGCATGAAACTCGCCATCTGCCACGTCGTGGTGTCGGTGAGGGACGTGCGGTCCCCGAGCACCGACACCGACGGCACCTTCTTCCCGACCTTGTGATCCTGCCCCGGCAGTGCCCGCACGGTGCGGGCCGCGAACGCGTAGTGCGGTGCGCCGGCATCCGGCTTGGCGACGTCGACCAGCGCCAGCAGCGTCAGACCACGCGGATGCACCTCCGACACCACCGCCGGAACCAGATCACCCTTGGCGTACAGATCCTCGATGCTGCCCACCTTCCGGGGCGTCCACACCACCATGAACAGCGACACCAGCGCGGTGATCGCCAGCACCACCCCCAGGATGTACGACCACGGCTGCGCCAGCACGAACAGCCACGCCGCGCCGCCGCCGAGGAGCACGGCCATCAGTGCCGCCGACCACTGCAACCGGCGCAGATCACCGAGGGTCTCGTTGACGGCCTTGGCGTGATGCTTGTCGACCGGGAACTCGAAACGTCGCACGGGGAAGGGTCCTATCCGATGGTCGGGCCGAGCAGGTCGTCGGCGTCCGTGATCCGGTACGCGTAACCCTGTTCGGCGAGGAAACGTTGACGGTGGGCGGCGTACTCGGCGTCGAGCGTGTCCCGAGCGACCACCGAGTAGAAGTGTGCCTGACCGCCGTCGTGCTTCGGACGCAGGAGCCGTCCCAGCCGCTGCGCCTCCTCCTGACGCGACCCGAACGTGCCCGACACCTGCACCGCCACCGACGCCTCCGGCAGGTCGATCGAGAAGTTCGCGACCTTGCTCACCACCAGTGTCCGGATCTCCCCGGCCCGGAAACGGTCGAACAGGGCCTCCCTTTCCTTGTTCCGCGTGGAACCCTGGATGACGGGGGCGCCCAGTTCCGCACCGAGTTCCTCGAGCTGGTCGAGGTAGGCGCCGATCACCAGGGTCGGCGCGTCGGGATGCCGGTCCAGGATGGATTTCACGACGGCGTGCTTGGTCCGCGCCGTCGAGCACAGCTTGTAGCGTTCCTCCGGTTCGGCGGTGGCGTACGCCATCCGCTCGGCGTCGGTGAGCGTCACCCGCACCTCGATGCACTCGGCGGGTGCGATCCAGCCCTGCGCCTCGATGTCCTTCCACGGCGCGTCGTACCGCTTCGGTCCGATCAGCGAGAACACGTCGCCCTCACGACCGTCCTCGCGGACCAGAGTCGCCGTCAACCCCAGGCGTCGACGGGACTGCAGATCGGCCGTCATCCGGAACACCGGCGCCGGCAGCAGATGTACCTCGTCGTAGATCACCAGACCCCAGTCGCGGGAATCGAACAGCTCGAGGTGCTTGTACTCGCCCTTCGACTTGCGGGTGATCACCTGGTACGTCGCGATCGTGACCGGGCGGATCTCCTTCTTCTCGCCCGAGTACTCGCCGATCTCGTCCTCGGTGAGCGACGTGCGCGCGATCAGCTCCCGCTTCCACTGCCGGCCGGCGACGGTATTGGTCACCAGGATCAGCGTCGTCGCCTTCGCCTTCGCCATCGCGGCCGCACCGACCATCGTCTTGCCGGCGCCGCACGGCAGCACCACCACGCCGGAACCACCCGCCCAGAAAGAGTCGGCCGCCATCTCCTGGTAGTCGCGCAACTCCCAGTGGCCCTCCTCGAACGCGAGGTCGATCGGATGCGCCTCCCCGTCGACGTACCCGGCGAGATCCTCGGCCGGCCAGCCGATCTTGAGCAGCATCTGCTTGAGATGCCCACGTTCGGACGCATGCACGATCACGGTGTCGTCGTCGACCTTCGCGCCCAGCATCGGGGCGATCTTCTTGTGCCGCATCACCTCGGTGAGCACCGCCCGATCCAGGCTCACCAGCGTCAACCCGTGCACCGGGCTCTTCACCAACTGCAGCCGACCGTACCGGGCCATCGTGTCGACGATGTCGACCAGCAGGGGCTGCGGCACCGCGAACCGGGAGAAGTTCACCAGCGCATCGACCACCTGCTCGGCGTCGTGCCCCGCCGCCCGCGCATTCCACAACGCCAGCGGCGTGATCCGGTACGTGTGCACGTGCTCGGGGGCCCGCTCCAACTCCGCGAACGGGGCGATCGCCTGCCGGGCCTCACCGGCGCGCTCGTGGTCGACCTCGAGCAGCAGGGTCTTGTCGGACTGGACGATCAGCGGGCCGTCGGTCACGTGTGCCTCCTGGCAACGATCTGAGCAAACGGGAACCAGACCATTGTCCAGACCGGGAGGAGGCCACGCCACACGGTGTGGCGTGGCCTATCCGGGTCACCGTGCCACGAGGGACTGCCGGACGCTGCGCACCTGCACGAGTGCTTCGGAAATTCCGGCGCGATATCCCGCCTCTTTTTCCGTGTGTCCGGCGACGGTGTCGAGCTCGTTTTCCAGTCGCGCCTGGATGCGATCCAGGGCCAGTAATGTGCGTTTCATGCTCGGGCCCGTTCGTCGAGGACGAAAATGCGTGCCGACGTGAGCGCCGAGCGGAAGCCGGCGGACCGGGAGGATGCCGCAGGGCCGTCCGGGACCAGAGACGTCAACATGCGGTGCAGGTCGTCGAGGGTGGTGGGAGTGTGCTCGCGCATCAGGGGCCGCCCGTCAGTGCCGCTTGCGCTTCTTGATGAACTCTCCTGCCGCGGCGGCCCGTTCCCTTTTCTCCGCGCGCTTTTCCTTGATCGACTGTCCGGATTTTCGCAAACTTTTACCGGATTTTCGCTCTGCCATTGTCGCTCCTGAATTCGAAGTGGCAATCACTGAAACGAGACCATAGTCTATTTCCCGGGAAAGTCCAGTCGGGCGCTGCGCGCCTGTGCGCCTTTTTGGTAGTGGGAGCTACCAAAAAGGCGCACAGGCGCCGAAGGCGCCTACGTCAGTGCCACCGACGTGATCCGGTGCAGCGTGTACTGGCGGAGCTCGCCGGTGTCGGGGTCGCGGGCGTCGAGTCGGCCGCCGCCGACGGACACCGGGGCGACGATGCGTTGCGATGCGACGCCCTGCGCGTCGACGTAGCCGATCGTCACGGTGCGACGCACCTGGGCGGCGGTCTGCAGCAGGGTCATCGTCGCGGCGAGGGACGCCCGGCTGCCGTCGCTGCGCAGCATCGCCCCGGTCGACGCCGCCGCCCGATCCCCGGAGCGCAGCGATCGCACCACCGTCGTGAGCTGCTCGTCGGTGGGTACGGCGGGCACCCGGGTGCGGGACACCCGCGCCGCCGGAACCCGGGCACCGCGCGAGCGCAGATCGACGATCGTGCCGCTGGAATCCTCGCCGGCAGGCGCGAACCCGGCGGCCCGTAGTTCGCTGAGCACCTCCGACAGTGGTGCCTGCGAGATGACGACGGTCGGTGCCAGCGCCCGCAGTGCGAGCTGTTCGGCCACCGGCGACGACAGCACCTCGACGAGCAGTGCCGGATCCTCGCACCGGACGAACGACGCCGCGATCCCCACCCGCAGCCGCCCGTGCCGGCGGGCGACGTCGTCGATGAGATACGTCAGCGACTGCGGGACCGGTGTCTTCGACCGGGTCGCGAACAGCGCCTGCAGTTCGGACGCGCCGAGTCCGGCGTCGAGCGCCCGCCGGATACTGGCCTCGCTGATCCGGTACATCGACGCGGCACCCGCGGATTCGATGTCGGCGACGAGCGTGATCTGCTCGAGCAGGTCCGGGACCAGCGGGCCGGGGGCGACGACGGTGAGATCGGCCTGCACCAGCACGTAATCGATCGGTTCGGGCAGGGCGGCATCCATCTCGGTCTCGGGATCGCCGCCGTGCAGCAGCGCCTTACCGGGGGACGACAGCGCGCCGTACGCGACCAGACCGAGTGTCCGGGCCTCGTCGAGGGTGCGTTCGACGACGTGCGGTCCGAGCCGGCCCGACCACCGGGGCCGACGCCACGCCAGCAGCCGTGCCGCTTCGTCCGCCGGCACGTCCCGGCCACCGGCGTCGGCGAGCAGTTCGAGCAGCAGTCGACGCTCCTGCGGGGAGCTGGGGGAGCGGACCTCGTCGGACAGCGTCGCGATCGGTTTGTCGGCGGCGTCCCGATGCCCGATCAGCCACGGCCGCCGCGGCAGCGTCAGCCACGCCCCGGCCAGTGTCGCCCACCGTCGCGCCGGGTCCGAGTTCAGCCAGCCGTCCACCGCGACCGTCGGCGCCCAGTGACCCTCGACATCGGTCGCCGGCGCCGGGTCCGGCAGCCCGGACGCGATCAGCCCGGCGCCCGCGAGCAGTTCGAGCAGCAGCCCGATCCGGGCCTCGTCGACGCCGGTGCTCTTGGCCAGCCGTCGCAACTCCCGCACCCCCAGACCGCCGGCCTTGAGGGTCGGCGCGGGCGTGGCGCCGAGCGCGGCGATCAGATCCTCGCAGTGCCGCACCAGTTCCAGGGCCTCGCCGGCCGCGGCCGCGTTGACGTCCGCGGGCGCACGTTTGCGTCCCGTCCAGGCAGGCGGAGTGGGGGAGGCCGGGTCGTGGACGGCCTCGCCGCGCAGAACCTGACCCACGGTCGTCGGCAGTTCCACGGTTTCGGCGTCGATCCAGTGCAGCAGCCCGCACGCGAGCAGACGCTGCACCGGCCGGTCCGGGGACGTACCGGGCGCGGCGTCGCGGGTGCGTCCGATCGGGGACGACCGCGCCAGCGTCGTCAGCAGGTCGCGTTCGGCCGGTTCGATGCCGTCCAGGGCGGACCGGACCCCGGCCTCGTCCAGGGCGTCCGACGCCGTCGCCGTGCGGCCCACCCGCCACGGGATCGTCTCCGCCGCGGCCGCGACGATCCGCAGGTGCTCGTCGTCGCCCCACACCAGTGCGAGCGCCCGCAGCCGCGTCAACGCCCGGTCCACGGACCGTTTCGGGGCGCGGCCCGTGAACACGTCGGTCACGGCCGCCCGCGGCACGGGTGCCTGATCGGCGTGGGCGAGGACCAGCACCTCGAGAATCCCGAACTCGAGGGTGTCGAGGGTGTCGGCGGCCCGCACGACCGACGCCCGCTGCCCGGCCCGCCCGGCCAGCACCGTGCACGTCGCGGGCGGCGGCACCGCCAGGTCGGGGCGCAGTCGCAGCAGGGCGACGAGTTCGGCGTCCTTGCGGTCGGTCAACCAGCCGGTGAGGGTCGGTGCGGTCACGGGGGCCGGGGTTGCGGGGGCACCCGCGGCGTCAGGAGAAGAAGGCATCGTTTATGAGATTAGTGACCTGGGCTGTACCACGGCGTCGGCTCCTGCCAAGATGGGCGGCGTGGCTAACAATTCGAAGAAGCAGTATGTCGATCCAGGGTGGCCGGACGTCGCGGACGGAGATCACGCGGTGACCGAGCTGTCGTCCAGCCGTGCAGGCAATCTCTCGCCGTTCGGCGAGGAGATGGAGTTCCCGCTTCCGGTGGAGTCCCTGCCCTACGTGCACCCGCACACGGTGATCAACCGCTGACGCACAGACGACGAAGAGGGTCCCTCACCGTTCGGTGAGGGACCCTCTGTCATGTTCGGGGTGTCGCGGCTCAGCTCTGCGACGTGCCGGCGACGGTGCCCGCGATGTCCTGCAGGTTCAGCGCGCCCAGGTCGAACGACTTGGCGGCCGCGTAGGCGTCGAGGATCTGCTGGTCGACCGCGAAGCCCTGGGTGTGGGCGGCGTCGAGGAGCGAATCGATGTGGTCGAAGACGCCCTGCGCGGGATGCGCCGCAGCCGGGGCTTCGGCGGCGGGTGCCGGTGCGGGGGTGACGGCCTTCGGTGCCGGGGTGGCGGCCGGGGCGTTGCGCTGCGTCGCGCCGCTGCTCAGGCCGAGCTTGGAGGAGCAGGACGGCCATGCGCCCCAGCCCTGGTTGGCGAGCACCCGCTCGGCGACGACGATCTGCTGCTCGCGGGTGGCGGTGTTCGCGGTCGCGGCGAACTCGCTGCCGCCGTGCGCCGTCCACGTGCTCGGCGAGAACTGCAGGCCGCCCTGGTAGCCGTTGCCGGTGTTGATGCCCCAGTTGCCGCCGGCCTCGCACTGCGCCAGGCGGTCCCAGTCGGAATCGGGGGCCGCGTTGGCGGTGCCGGCGAGGGCGACGCCGCTCACGCCCATGATGGCGCCGGTGACGGCAACCTTGGCGACGGTGCGGCCGGTGGTGGTCGGCTTGCGATGGCGTCCGCTCATGTCGGTGGGTTCCTCTCCGTACGCGCCTGCGAGGTCAGCTGTCGGGTTCGGACTGAGAGGTCGCCCGGCCTCGCCGCTCATGGCTCGAGCGGGTCTGGCTTCACCCCCAGGGAGATCGCTCTCCCGTTGCCCTGCGGGGTAGTCCCTGGCGGGACTGTGTTCCCCGGAGGACCGGTGGGTCCCCCGTCCCCGTCCATGGATGGTTCGTGGTTTCCGGACCCGCTGGACGGGGTTTGGCGCGGTGGGCCCGGATGTGGCCGTGGTACCGGCCGGGAACGACGGTACGACGATCCGGGGCCGAACGTCACTAGTTGGTAACGCGGCGAGTCGAGCGGTGGTCATGGGACGAATCGGGCGTGGTCGCCGTCGCCCCTGCTAGTCGGGCTGCGCGGGATTCGGTCACGAGTCGACGCCGCTCCGTTACTCTGCCGTTATGTGATGGAGATCACATGTAGGCGTGGGTGGTTTCGGCTGTTCCGGATCCGTCAGGTGGCGGACCGTCCGGCCGGTCCGGGACGGCCCACGTCGACGATGTCCTTGCCGAGCGGCATCAACGAGATCGGGATCATCTTCAGGTTCGCGATCGCGAGGGGGATTCCGATGACGGTGATCGCCATCGCGACCGCCGACACGACGTGCCCGATCGCGAGCCAGATCCCCGACAGGAGCAGCCAGATCACGTTGCCGACCAGTGAACCGACACCGGCAGTGGGCTTGCCGACGACCGTTTTACCGAACGGCCACAGGGCGTAGACGCCGATCCGGAACGCCGCGATCCCGAACGGGATGGTGACGATCAGGATGCACATCAGGATGCCGGCCAGGAAGTAGCCCAACGCCAGCCACAGGCCACCGAAGATCAACCAGATGATGTTGAGCAGTGTCCGCACGGTGGTCCTTCCGGGGGCGTCTCAGCGGTTCCGGCGGCCGGAACGCAGGGCGTAGGCGATGGCCAGGACGAATCCGATCGGGCAGGCGAGCGTGAGGAAGTAGAGCGCGAGACCCGGATCGCCCTCGGACAGCGAATGCACGAAGAACACCGCGACGATCGCCGCGATACCGACGAAGAAGCAGGCGAGGGCGGCATAGAACAGGCCCTTGCCGGAGTGGTCGGACTGGTTGCGCTGCGGTTCGTTCGTCACGGTGTCAACGGTAGGCCACGACCGTCGAACGGGCGGTTGCCGGGCACGGCTCTCGGCCGATGCTCGGACAACCGCCCGTTCGCGCGGAGGTGTCAGGACAGGGACTGCTCCAGCCGGACCGCGATGTCGTCGAAGTTCGCGGTGTCGGACTGGCCGACCAGCCCCGACGTCTGCGGATCGAACGTGAAGGTGGCCGTGACGTCGACGGTCTTGCCGTCGAAGCTCCGGTCGAGGACGGCCGGGGTCGACGCACCGTCGATCGTCGCGGTCACGGTGGGTTGCAGCTGTCCGGTGAGCTGGCCGCCGCTGGTGAAGGCGACATTGCCGACGGTGAGTCGGGCCTTCGTGTCCGCGCCGGTGAGCGTGACCTTGTAGCTGCCCGCGTAGGTGAGGACGTCGCCGGGCACGATGCGGAACGACGCGATGTCGACCGGCCCGTTCCGGTCCTTCCACGTAGGGGCGGTGACCTCGGTGATCGACCCCGATCCGCCACCGCCCGGCGTGGTCGTCGGCGGGACGGTCGTCGTGGGTGGGACGGTCGAGGTGGAACCGCCGCTACTGCCTGAGCTGCCGCCGCTGCTGCCGGCGCCGAGGCTGCCGAAGTCGCATGCGGTCAGCGTCAGGGTGGAGCCGAGGGCCAGTGCGGCGACCGCGACCTTGACGGCCCGGGTGTGTGTGTTCATTCGGTGTGTCTTCCGTTCCCCTCGAGCGACATGCCTGGATGTCGACGATGTCATTCGGTCAGGGCCGTGTCAGCGGTCGGTGCGGTGTCGGCGGCCGGCGCGGCGTCGGACGAGGTCTCGTCGGACGGCTGTTCGACGACGGTCTTGGTCCACGACGAACCCGAGGCCTTGTACTGCTTTCCGCCGTCCGTGATCCACAATGTGTCGGTCGACTCGTCCCACTCGTACGTCGCCGACACCGACACGGAAATACGCTGCAGCTCATTGCTGTTCGCATCCTCGATCACGATCGCGGCCCCCGACTCGGCAGACTGCACCAGCGTCGCCGTGTAGCCGGATGGCGACTTCTGCGCATCCTCGAGCGGAGTGTCGGCCGGGGTGGTGGTCGACGTAGTGGTGGTGGTCGGCGATGGCGTAGTTGTCGTTGCCGCCGTTGCGTCCGTGGGCTTCGTCGACGACGTGTCGGTGGTCGACGGCGCAGTGGTGGGAGCGGTCTCGACTGCCGCAGGCTTCTCGTCCACAGGGCTCGAGTCGGGGGCCATGCGTGCGTTATTGACATTGGAGGTAGCGGACCCACAAGTGACATGCCATGCGCTCGCGCCCTGCCTCTTGACGGTATAGCCGCGCCAATCGGTGGACTCTTCGCCGGTGGCGGTATTCACCGTGTGGATTTCCACCGTATGAGTCTGACTGCCGTTACCCGCGTTGGGGGTGTTGTCTTTCCAGATATCCGTCGAAACCTGTTGCCCCACTTGATTCGAGGAAGGAGTGACATCCCAGTTCTGGCCAGTACCGGCCACGATGACGTGATACTTGTATGCGGCATTCAAGTGGGTCCAACTCAGTACGCACTTGTCGATGTTCGTTAATACCCATTTCCAGGTCGAGTTTGCTCCTGCAACACTCGCAACCGCCGGCAGCACATTCCCCGCCACGGTCAGCCCACCACTGGTCGCTGCCGCGGTGTCCTGGAACGAGGCGCTGGTCGTGCTGATCTGGGAGAGTCCGAGCACGGACAGTGCGACGGCACCGGCGGCGAGGGTGGGGCGTGCGGACTTCCATGCGGAGCGCCGCGACCGATGTGGCTGTTCGGGTTCGGGCGAGAATCGAGTGGTCACGGCGTCTGGGTCCTTCCCCCATGCGGAATATCGTTGTCCGGGTCGGTATTCGGTCGATCGTCGCCGCGGTGCCCGGACGGTTTGGCGACGAGCATGAGCAGCACTCCGGCGAACACGCCGCCGAGGAACACGGCTGTCGAACTGGACAGCCATGCGGCGACGTAGCCGAGGCCGGGAACACTCCAGAAGACGCGGTCCGCCTCGGTGATTGCATACGGTTCGACGTCCGGCGCGTTGTTGGCGTCACCCTTCAGTACGACCGTGGCAGTGCCGTCACCCGCCGGCTGAATGCCGTACACGCGGTGCGTGATCCGGGTGCCGTACGCGTTCTCCACGCTGACCACGTCACCGATCGACAGGTTGCCGACCGGCACGGTCCGGGAGAATGCGAGCGAACCGGTCGTGATCTCCGGCGCCATCGAACCGGACTGGAAGATCAGCGGTTTGATGTGGAACAGCAGTCCCGCCACGGTTGCCGCGATGCAGATCAGTCCCGCGATCGCCCCGACGGTCAGGGCGGTCTCGCGGACACGGTGTGCGCCGGACGCCCGGGGCTTCGGTGAGGTCATGGTGGTTGTCATGGCCGGGTGTCTACTGCGAGGTGGCGGTGACGGTGAACTTCACGGTGATCGACTTGTTCTGCATGGTCTTCGTCAAACTGTTTCCGGCGGTGGCGCGCACGCAGAGGTTGTCGGTAGCACCGGCCGCGACAACTCCACGATTGGTGACGACCGTCCGCGCCACGGAGAGGTCGCCACTGCCGAGTGCGGTTCCCGTGCACGTGTTACCCGGATACACGCTGATCGTGATCTGGCCGGCCACGGCGGCATCGCCGGCCGCCTGCGCCGTCATCCCGTACGTGAAGGCCGTGTCGCCGGTGTTCTGCACCGGCAGAACCGCATCGACGGAGGATCCCGGGAGCAGGCCACCCTTGGTCAGGGCAGCGAACGGGAATTCCTTGCTCGCTTGTCCCGACGGTCCGAGTTTCACCGCGATCGGGGTGGAGGTGGCGGTACCGAACGCGCCGGAGGTTGCGGTGGCTGTGGTGCTCCACGCGGCCATCGTGCCCACCGATCCGAGGCCGAGGACCATACCGAGGGACAGTGCGGCCCGAACCCGGCCGCTGCCCAGCACCCGGCGCATGCGTGCACCGACGCGGGGAGTCGAGGTCGAGATCTCGTCGCGAGACATGAAGGGGCCCTTCTTACTTCGAGGTTGTCGAGGAATCGGCGTCGATCACAGGAAACACGTCCGTGGCGTCGTCGTCCGGCGGTGTCTGTGTGTGCCGCTGTCGGCGCTTGTCCCGACCGGAACTGACGAACATCGTTGCCGCATAGATCACCAGGCCGCCGACGACCACCATGAGGAGGGTCGAACGCTGCTGACCGGAGATGACGTTGTTGATGTAGCCGACGTACGGGACGGCATACCAGACCCGGCCGCGGATCTGCTCGGGAACGACGGGACGCTCGTCGGGGGCCGGGTTGGCGTCACCCTGCGTGGTGAACCGCAGCTCACCCTTCGCCGAGTACTGCACCGCGGTGATGCGGTGCGTGACGACGTCGACCTTGCCGGACTCCCACTGGAACGTGACCGCGTCACCGACCCCCAGAGTTCCGGCGTCCACCGGCTCGACGACGACGAGCGTGCCCGGCGGATACGTCGGCTTCATCGACCCGGTGAGAACCGTGTAGGGCGTCGAGCCGGTGAGACGGGGAACGACGATCGTCGACGCCAGGAGTCCCACCATCACGATGAGCAGAACCCACGAAACGACCGACTTGACCCACCACCATGCGGTGGTCGGCTCGTCGGCGGGGGCGGCGGCGTGGCTCACGTCAGACCTGGGATGCGTCGAACGTGAACGTGGTGGTCGAGGTGAGGCCGGCGCCGGCCCCGGTGGCGACCGTGCCGCGCAGGCACAGCACCGTCTCGGCACCCGACTGCAGCGCAGGCCGCAGCGCGGTGCTCGCGCCGATCATGTTCCCGTCGTAGATCTGTGTCGGCGTACCCGTCGGATCCCCGGTGGCCGGGCAGGACGCCTCGTTCGCGACCTCCCACACCTTCAACGTCAACGGAAGCGCAGCGTCGGACTGTGTCACGTTCGACAACCGGTACTGCGTCGGCACATCACCGGTGTTCTTCACCGTCAACGGCGTCTGCGAATACCCGCCCGCGGCAAGCCCGGTCTTCCCGAACGAGTCGAGCGTGAAAGACCCGGCGCCGACGCCGATGTTCAAGGTTCCGGCGGTGATCGTCGCGCCGGGAAGCGTCTCGGTGTCACTCCACAGGGCGCCGGTCTGCTGGGCCGAAAAGAAAATCAGCCCGACAGCCGGCGCCGCTGCAAGAGCCCACCAGCGGTGGTTCTTCGACAAGGTTCTACTGCTGCTGCAGGTTCAGCGTGATGGTGCCCAGCACGGCCGTTGCGCCCTGGCCGGTCAGTCCGGTCGTGTCGGCTTTGAACGTCACCGGGACCGAGACGTCGAGCGTCTTGTCGTTCGCGGCCGTGCCGATCGTGGTTCCGGTCACGCCCGGGCCGCTGATGGTGGGTGTGCCGATATTCAGGAGGCCCACGAGGTCGCCCGTGGCAGTACCAGCGGATGCGGTGATCGTGGCGGTGAGGTTGTTGCCCTCCAGGAGGACCTTCGGCGACGCCTTGTAGGTCAGCGTCTGGCCCGGAACGATCCGGTAGGCACTGACGTCGGAGATCGCGGTCGCTCCGTCGTACCACGTGCCGGCGGCCGTACCGTCGACGAACTGCAGCTTGCCGGAATTGATGGTGCCACCGGTAACGGTCTCGGTGTCGTTCCACGCGGCAAACGTGCTGGCGCCTCCGGCGAGGAGGAGTGCTGCTGCACCGGCGGCGATGGCGCCCTTGGTCTTCTTGTTCATGCGTTGTTCTCGCGTTCTTCTGGCCCTGTGGCGTGGGCGAGGTGAGGAGGGTGCATTGGACGTGGATCCGTCGGGCACCCGAGAAGATGGCCGTGCTGTCGGCGAAGCCCCCGCGCTACGCCGAGAACTTTGTAGCACCTGCGAGGGTTGTCCGGAAGGAAAACTGGTCAATTGTCCAGAAGTTTTTTCGTCCCGGATCGGTTCAGCCGCCGGGGTTGTCCGGATAGGGACTTTCGTCAGGTCATCGGTGTGCCGAAAACATCGAAGTTCCCCGCCTACCCCGGCGGGTACACTGGCCGCATCACGCGTCCCGCCCTCCGTGCGGGGCGCGTTGTCTATATCCACGTACGTACTCGGGCGGCGAGTGCGGCAGTCAGATGAGCGGGTGAACGCGGTGCCTACCGGCAAGGTGAAGTGGTACGACGTCGAGAAGGGCTTCGGCTTCCTCTCGCAGGACGAGGGGGAGGACGTCTACGTCCGGGCGTCCGCGCTGCCGGACGGAGCCGAGGGCCTCAAGGCCGGTCAGCGTGTCGAGTTCGGGATGGCTGCCGGTCGCCGCGGTCCGCAGGCGCTCAGTGTCACCGTGCTCGATCCGGCGCCGTCGGTGCGTCAGGGTCAGGGCGGCGGTCGCCGTGATGCGGGTGCGCCGCGCAAGCATTCGCCGGACGAGCTGCACGGCATGGTCGAGGACATGATCACGCTGCTCGAGAAGACGATCCAGCCGGACCTGCGCAAGGGCCGCTACCCGGACCGCAAGATCGCGCAGCGGATCTCCGAGGTCGTCCGGGCCGTCGCCCGCGAACTCGACAGCTGACACGCCCGGCACGTACGACGGGAGCCCACCGGCCACAGTGCCGATGGGCTCCCGTCGTCGTATCGGGTGTTACTGCGCGGGCGCGATGGTGCCGCCGCCGGGCATCGGCATCGTCTGGAACGCCCACACCTGCGCCAGCCCGTTCTTCGCGGGGAGCTGGATGATCGCGCTGATCAGCTGCTCGCCCTCGTTGCCGGGGACGGTCACCGCGTACGCCTCACCGGGTGTGTAGTCGCGGTAGCCCTCGAAGATCTCACCGGTCTTCGGGTTGCCGATCTGCACGTTCAGACGCCAGTTCGAGTCGGCGACCTCCGGCGGCAGCGACAGCTGCAGGGGGTTCCCCTCGGGCACATGGAGTTCGGCGATGTCGAGGCCGACGCAGTTGAGTTGCGCGTCGCACGCGCCGCCGGCGACGTCGACCGACGTGCCGTGCGCGTAGGCGGTGACGACCGGCAGCGACTCGGGTGCGTTGCGGACGAGGAGGGTCACCACCGTGCCCAGACCGGCCGCGGCCACCAGTACCACCGCCGCGATCAGCGCAACAATCTGTTTCGTCCGGGCTTGCATCATGGATTCCGTTTCTGGTTCGGCGGATCAGTCGGCACGGGGGCTGTGGCCGACCGTGGGTCGTGCGTCGGTCTGGGGGTTGACGTGTTCGGGGCGTCTACCGCCGAGACCCGGAAGCAGGGTCGCGCCGCGGTACGTCAAGATCGTCTGGACCAGTCCGATCGTAAGGACCACGGCCACGACGGTGAAACCGATCCACAGTTCGGTGGGCAGCAGGACACCGAGGGTGCCGCCGAGAACCCAGCTGAGCTGCAGCACCGTCTCCGACCGTCCGAACCCGGACGCGATGGACTCCTCGGGCAGATCCTGCTGCAGCGACGCGTCCAGCGACACCTTCGCGAGCGCGCTCGCCCCGGACGCCACCAGCGCCGCCAGCGCGGCGGCCGGCAGGTTGCCGGTGAGTGCGACGAGGACCGCGACGACGGTGGACGCGATCGTGCAGCGCAACACCATCATCGCCGGGCGGCCCAGTTCGAGGCGGGCGCCGGCAGCGTTGCCGGCGAAGTTGCCGATACCGGCGGCCGCGCCGACCAGGCCGAGTGTCAGCGCCTGCATCAGCGGTTCGTGGTCGGTGTTGGCCTTCGCGACGAACGCGATGTACAGCGTGAGGAAACCGGTGAGGACCCGGATGGTGCCGTTGCCCCACAGTCCGGTCACGACGACGCGGCCCAGGGGTTGCCGTCGTTTCCCGGACTTGCCGGGGGCTGCGGCGGACGGGCCGCCGCGCACGTCGATCAGTTCGGTGGGGGAGTCGTCGCCGTGGAAGGTGAGGGTCGCCGGGACCTCGCCCTCGGTGACCTCGACCCACGCCGGGATACGCATGCACAGGTAGGCGCCGAGCGCGGTGATGATCGCCGTCAGGCAGAGCACGCCCGTCGAGCCGGTCACGAACGCGAGCGCGCCCGCGAGCGCGCCCGCCCCGATCGTGCCGCCGACCAGGCCGAACACCGTCAGCCGCGAGTTCACCCGCACCAGGTCGATCTCCGGTGGCAGCACGCGTGGTGTCACCGCGCTCTTGAGGACCGAGAACGATTTGCTGAGCACCATCATGCCCAGCGCGCACGGGTACAGCGCCCAACTGTCGAAGTTGAAGACCAGCACCAGTGCCAGCACCGTCCGCAGCACGAACGAGGAGGCCAACGCGATCCGCCGGCCGCGCTGCAACCGGTCGAGCGCCGGCCCGATCAGCGGTGCGATCAGCGCGAACGGGGCGATCGTGATCAGCAGGTACAGCGCGACCTTCGTCTTGTCCTCGCCGGTCGCCGCCGAGAAGAACAGTGTGTTGGCGAGGGCGACGGCGATCGTCGCGTCGGTCGCGAAGTTCGCCATCACCGCATACGTCAGCGCCGTCAGCCCCGACTTGTCGGCGCCGTCGGCGGTTGCGGCCCGGCGGAACGTCGCGATGCCCTTGTTCGTCAGTTCCCGGCTGCGCATCGCCGCGACGCGCGTCACCGTCAGTTTCCGCGGCATCGGCGGCGGTTCGGGGGCGCGGTCGTCGAACGCCTCACGCGGCTCCGACCCCGGCTCCGACTCCGGCTGCGGTCGCGGGAGCGGCCGTGTCGACGGCGGATGCAGCGGCGGCAACGGGGTCCGCCGGGCAGCGGGACGCCGCTGCGGCGGCGGGGGATAGTTGCCGTAGCCGGGGTGCTGCCGAGGCGCCCGGTCGCGCGGCGCCTGCTCACGCCCGTGGGCGTCGTGCGGTTCGCGGGGTCCGGTCACCCCCCAATTCTGTCCTAGGACCCGGAGAACGCACGAGACGGGCGGCCCGTGTGTCGCTTACGCGACGAATCGGACCTCGAACATGCGCGGCCACAGCTTCCCGGTGACGAGGAACCGGTCGGTACCGGGGATCTGCGCGATGCCGTTGAGTACGTCGACGCCGCCGGTGTCGGCGGGCAGCGCGTCCTTCAGGTTCGACGCGTCGATCCGCGTCACCACCACCCCGGTCGCCGGATCGATCTTCACGATCCGGTCCGTCTGCCACACGTTGGCGTACACGAAACCGTCGTCGGCGCACTCGAGTTCGTTGAGCCGGTCCAGGGAGCGGCCGTCGAGGGTGACGTCGACGGTGCCGACGGCGTCGAACGTGGCCGGATCCCGGAACGTCAGCGTGTCCGAGCCGTCGCTCATCACCAGCCGGTCGGCCTGCGTGCACAGCCCCCAGCCCTCGCCGTCGTAGCCGACCTGCCGGCGGGGCGCGAGGGTGCCGCGGTCCCGTTCGATCGCCACACCGTCCTTCCACGTGATCTGCCACAGCGTGCCACCGGTGACGGTGATGCCCTCCCCGAACATCGGCCGCGCCAGGTCGGCGCGGGCCAGTTCGGTGCCGGACGCCAGATCGGTGGCCCGCACCCACGAGTGCCCGACTCGGCCGGTGCCCTCGTACAGGACGCCGTCGGAGATCTCGAGGCCCTGCGTGAACGCGTCGGCGTCGTGCGGCACCTCGCGCACGATCTCCGGACTCTGCACCTCGGCGACGACCGCGCCCGCCGCCGGCGTGTCGGCCGCGCACCCGGCGACCGGTACGACGATCGCCGCCGCGAGTACGAGGCAGGACAGGGGGCGGCGCCGGTTCACCCGACCAGCATGACAGCCGACGACAGCCCGGACGCGCGCAGAAGGGACCGGGTGCGGCAAGATGGACGCCGTGAGTGTTGCGTCGTCTCCCGAGAGCGCCGTCGTGCGCCCCGTCCTCGCTCGAGCCGTCGACCGCGCCCGCGAGGCGCTCGTCGACCTGAACGAAGGCGCCGTGGGGAGGCACCTCGGTGTCACTGCCGACGACGAGTGCGCCGCCACCCACCGGTTCGCCGCCGACCTGCCCGGCTATCACGGGTGGCAGTGGGCGGTCGTCGTGGCGTCGGTGCCCGGCACCGAGCACGTGACGGTCAGCGAGCTCGCCCTGCTGCCCGGTCCGGAGTCGCTCGTCGCACCCGAATGGTTGCCGTGGGATCAGCGGATCCGGCCCGGCGACCTGTCACCCGGTGACCTGCTGGCGCCGCCGCAGGACGATCCGCGTCTCGTGCCCGGCTACGTCGCCACCGGCGACCCGGAGATCGACGACGTCGCCTTCGCGGTGGGGTTCGGCCGCAAGCAGGTGATGAGCCGTGACGGACGTCTGGACTGCGCGGAGCGCTGGTACGACGGCGACCACGGGCCGGACTCGGACATGGCCAAGGCGGCACCGTCGACGTGTGAACTGTGCGGCTTCTACCTGCCGCTCGCCGGGTCGCTGCACGCCGCATTCGGTGTGTGCGGCAACGAGATGGCCGCCGACGGGCACGTCGTGACCGCCACCTACGGGTGCGGCGCCCACTCCGACACCACCCTGCCCACCGGTGCCGGCAGCCCGCGCTTCGACGCGTACGACGATGCCGCGGTCGAGATCGTGGACCGGCCGACGTCCGGGTCCGAGCCCGAGTCCGAGCCCGAGGGCGAGCTCTGACCGATCCCTTCGGCACCGCCGCGCTCCGCGAGGGCACGCTCGTCGCCTGGCGGAGTTCGCCGACACGCCTGCGTGAGGACGCGGCCGCCGAGGCCGATCTCGTGCGGGCCGGCTACCGCGACCGGATCCTGACCGAACTCGCCCAGAATGCGGCCGACGCCGCCGCACGGGCCGGGGTGCCCGGGACGCTGCTGATCCGGGTGGACGGCGACCGGCTGCACGTCGCGAACACCGGTGCCCCCCTCGACCGTGACGGCGTCCAGGCGCTCGTCGCGCTGCGGGCATCCGGGAAATCCACCGGCGTCGGACGGTTCGGTGTCGGTTTCACCGCCGTCCTCGCCGTCGCCGACGACATCGAAATACGGTCGGGCACAGGCTCCGTGGCGTTCTCGGCTGAACGCACCCGCGCCGAGATCGCGGCCGCCGGACTCGACGCGCCCGCGATCGGAGTGCCCGCACTGCGGTTGGCGTGGCCCACCGACGCCGAGCCGGCCACCGGGTACGACACCGAGGTGGTGCTGCGACTCCGTCCCGGAATCGACGGCGGCGCACTGCCGGCCGCGTTCGTGGCCGAGGCCGTCGACCTGCTGCTCGAACTGCCCGCACTCGCCTCGATCGAGGTCGACGGGGTGGTGCTGCGCCGCATCGAACGCAGTCTCGGGAACGGCCTCACCGAGATCACGATCGGCGCGAAGACCTGGTGGCAGTACCGGACCGCGGCCGCCCGCTGGCTGGTCCCGGTCGACGACGGGCACCTCCGCCCGGTCACCGGTGACGTGCTGCGGGCCCCGACCCGCTCCGACGAGGAACTGTCGCTGCCGGCGCTGCTGATCGCCGACGTGCCGATGCAACCGGACCGCCGCCGTCTGCTGCCCGGAGCCCCGCTGACCGACGTCGTCGCCGGGTACGCGGATTTCGTGGCGGCGGTGCCGCGCGAGCAGCGTCCCGGTCTGGTCCCGGTGCCGGGATTCGCGCGCAGCGAGGCCGACACCGTGCTGCGGGAGGCGGTCGTGCGGGAACTGCGCACGTCGCCGTGGCTGCCCGCGGCCGCCGATCCCGCTGCCCCGGACCCTGCCGCCGATCTCGTGCCGGCCCGGGCCACCGTCGTCACCGGGCTCACCCCGGAGTTGGCCGACGCGCTCGCCGACGTCGTCCCCGATCTGGTCGATCCGCAACTGTCCGGGCCGCGGTACGCGCCGGCGCTCGCGGCCGTCGACGTGCACCGGATCGGACTCGCGCGCATCGCCGATCTCCTCGGCGGGCATCAGCGCCCGCCGGAGTGGTGGCACGCCCTGTACGCGGCGCTCGAACCGCTCGTCGTCGACGCGATCGCGGTGGAAGAGCTTGCCGCTGTTCCGGTTCCGCTCGTCGACGGCCGCACCGTCACCGGTCCGCGTACCACCGTCACCGGCATCGATCTCGGTGCGACGGTGGGCGATGCCGCGGCGGCCCTGGACTGGGTGCGGCTCGTCCACCCCGACGCGGCGCATCCGCTGCTGAACCGGCTCGGCGCGGCCACGGTCACCGCCGGTGACCTGCTCGCCGACCCGGTGCTGCAGGCGCGGATCGAGGACGTCGACTACGACGACCTCGATGCCGCAACGGAATTGGCGTCCGTCGTGCTCGGGCTCGTCGGATCGGCCGGCCCCGGGACACGACCGGAGTGGCTCGGGGAGCTGCCGCTGCCCGACGCCGACGGTGACCTCGTGCCCGCCGACGAACTGCTGCTGCCCGGCTCCCCGCTCGCCGACGTCCTCGTCGCCGACTCGCCGTTCGCGACCGTCGACCCTGACCTGGTGACCCGGGTGGGGGCGGAGGCGTTGCGTGCGGTCGGTGTCGGCTGGGGATTCACGGTGCTGCGCGCCGACCTGCCCACCGGACCCGACCACGACCTCGACGACGAGGGCACGTGGTGGGACACGCTCACCGACGATCCCGAGACGCTGATCGCGGTCCGCGACCTCGACCTCGTCGACCCGTCCCGCTGGCCGCAGGCCCTGAGCCTGCTCGCCGGCGACCCGGACACCGCGGCCGCGCTCGCCGACCGCGGCGGCTACACCGCGTGGTGGCTGCGCCGGCACGCCGAGATCGACGGCCGCCCGCTCGGCGTGCTGCGCGCACCCGACGACGCCACGTTCACGGGCCTGATCGACGTCCTCGACCATCCGGCCGCGGCGATACTCGCGCCCGCGCTGGCCCCGACGTCCGTCGACGACACCGAGTTGGCTGCCGTCCTGCTGGGCCGGCTCGCCGACCCGCAGCGCGACGTCACCCCGGCGGCCTCGACCCGCACACACCGCCTGCTCGCGGCGGCCGCGGACCGCGGCGTACTCGACCTCGACGACCTGGAGGTGCCGGCGCGGGTACGGGCCCTCACCGGTGTCGTCGTCGACGCCGGGACGGCCCTCGTCCTCGACCGCCCGCACCTGGCGGCCGTCGTCCCGGCCGAGCGGATCGTGTTCGGCGCATTCGACACCGCGGCCGCGCTCGCCGACCTGCTGGACCTGCCGGTCGCGTCGACGGCCGTCCACGCCACCGTCACCGGCGTCGGGGAGACGAGTGTGTGGGATCGGGAACCCGGCGCGATCCTCGCGTGCGCCGCTCTCGGACTCGACCTGCCGTCCGGCGGGGTGACCGTCCACGACGACCTCGTCGTCCGGGTGTCCGGCGCGGTCACCGGGGACGTCGCGGTGCCGTGGTGGGTGGACGACGCCGGACACACCCACATCCGCCGCAGCTGGGGTCGCGCATGAGTGTCGACCGGTCGGTGCTGCAGTGGGTGGTCGACCACCGCACCCCGTGGCTCACCGACGTCGTCACCGCGATCACCCACACCGGCGGCACGATCGCGGTGTTCGCCGCGACGACCGTCGTGACACTCGTGCTCCTGGCCTACCGCCGCACCGCCGACGCCGCCGTCGTGGCCGGGGCGATGCTCACGGGCTGGGCGCTCATGGCCGGTCTCAAACATCTGTTCGGCCGGGCGCGACCCCCGATCCCGGAACGGCTGATCCTGCTCGACTCGTACTCGATGCCGTCCGGGCACGCGATGACGACCGCGATCCTCGTGTGCGTCCTCGCCGCGGTCGTGCTGCGCGTCGTGGCGGCGGGTACCCGCCGGATCGTGCTGCTCGCGATCCTCGCGTCGTACACCCTCGCGGTCGGCCTGTCCCGGGTGTACCTGGCGGCGCACTGGCTCACCGACGTCCTCGCCGGCTGGACGCTCGGAGTGGTGTGGGCGGCGCTGTGGATCGTGGTGATCGGCCGCCGCGCCGCCGCCGCGACACACGCGAACAGTGTGTGAGATGCCGCACGCGGAACGGTGTCGGTGTCGGGTCTTTTCCTCGGTTCAGTCGAGTCCGCGTTGCGCGCCGCGCCTGCCGTTCCGGGCTGCCCGTCGTTGCACGAGGAACAGGCCGAAACCCGCGACACCGAGGGCGGTTCCGGCGTAGCAGACCGGGAGTGCATCGGCCCAGCGGTCGCCCGCGAGCATCACGACGACGGTCGTTACGATCCATGCCAGAGTCGCTGTCGCGAGTACCGGCCGCGGATCGGACAACCGTTCGACGAGCGTCGGCGTGCTATGGATTTCGGTCACAGAATTAAGGTACCCGCCCGTCGGTGCCCTACTCTGCCAGGTGCGAAACCCCTACCTTCCGGCGATTGGACCGAACTGCGACATGGCGGTAACCGAGAAAACCCCAGAGCCGACGAAGTCGTCGCGGCTGCTCGACAACTACTTCAAGATCACCGAGCGGGGGTCGAGTGTCGGCCAGGAGGTCCGTGGCGGTCTGGTCACGTTCGTGGCCATGGCGTACATCGTCGTCCTCAACCCGCTGATCCTCGGTAGCTTCTCCGCCGACGATGCCGCCGCGAAGACCGACGTCCTCGGCAACATCCTGCCGGTCGGCCAGGTCGCCGCCGTGACCGCGCTGGTCGCGGGTCTGATGAGCATCGCCTTCGGCATCATCGCGAACTATCCGTTCGGTATCGCCGCCGGCCTGGGCATCAACAGCCTGCTCGCCGTGTCGATCGCACCGCAGGTGACGTGGCCCGAGGCGATGGGCCTGGTCGTCATCGACGGCCTCATCATCGTGGCGTTGGCCGTGACGGGCTTCCGGACGGCGGTCTTCAACGCCATCCCCCGTGAACTCAAGGCCGCGATCGCCGTCGGCATCGGCATGTTCATCGCGTTCATCGGACTGGTCGACGCCGGCTTCGTCCGCCGTATTCCCGACGCCGCCGGCACCACCGTCCCCGTCGGCCTGGGCATCAACGGGTCGATCGGCGCGTGGCCGACCGCTGTCTTCGTCTTCGGTGTCCTGCTCATGGGCATCCTCGTGGTGCGCAAGGTGCGTGGCGGCCTGCTCATCGGCATCGTCGTCACCACCGTGCTGGCCGCGATCGTCGAGGCAGTGTTCCACGTCGGCGCGTCCAAGGGCGTGGACCCCACGGGCTGGAACCTGGCGGTGCCGGCGATGCCCGACGTGCTCGCGCAGTTGCCGGACCTGAGTCTCGTCGGCGAGTTCAGCCTGTTCGGTGCGTTCACTCGTGTCGGTGTCCTCGCGGCGAGCCTGCTCGTGTTCACGCTCGTGCTCGCCAACTTCTTCGACGCGATGGGCACCATGACCGGGCTCGGCAAGGAAGCCGGTCTCGCCGACAAGGACGGTAACCTCCCCGACATGGGCAAGGCGCTCATCGTCGAGGGTGCCGGTGCCGTCGTCGGTGGTGGCGCGTCCGCGTCGTCCAACACCGTCTTCGTCGACTCCGCGGCCGGTATCGCCGAGGGCGCCCGCACCGGTCTCGCGAACGTCGTCACCGGTCTGCTGTTCCTGGCCGCGATGTTCCTCACCCCGCTGTACTCGGTGGTGCCGATCGAGGCGGCCGCGCCGGCGCTGGTCGTGGTGGGCGCGTTGATGATCGGGCAGGTCCGTGACATCGACTTCGGCAAGTTCTCGGTCGCGCTGCCGGCGTTCCTGACGATCGTCACGATGCCGTTCACGTACTCGATCGCCAACGGCATCGGCGTCGGCTTCATCTCCTACGTGGTGCTCGCGGTCGCGGGCGGCAACGCCAAGAAGGTGCACCCGCTGCTGTGGGTCGTCGCGGCACTGTTCGTGGCCTTCTTCGCGGTCGGCCCCATCACCGACGCCATTACGTGAGGGACGGGGCGCGAGTTCCCGTACAGTTTGCATCTGTGACATCGGATACTCGCGCCCTGGCCAGCGATCTGTCTCTCTCAGTGGTGCGTTTGACGCGCCATCTGCGGGGGCGCCGGAACGACGCCAAGGTGTCGTTGACACAGCTGTCGGCGCTCGCCTCGCTGAGCGCCGAGGGCTCCATGACCCCGGGTGCACTCGCGGCCCGCGAGAAGGTGCAGCCGCCGTCGATGACGCGGGTCGTCGCGTCCCTCGCCGATCTCGGACTCGTCGACCGCGCACCGCATCCCACCGACGGACGCCAGATCATCGTGTCGCTGTCGGAGTCCGGGCGCGACCTCATGGACAGTGAGACGCAGGCCCGTGAGGCGTGGATGACCGAGAAGCTCTCACACCTGACGGACACCGACCTCGACACCTTGCGTGCCGCTGTCGTCATCATCACCGATCTCGTCGAGAACGACTGAGCTGCACCGCCCGGCGGCCGGCCGGGCGGGATACGGCACGATGGACCGGTGGTTCACGTCATCGACATCGCAGATCCCGCCGACCCCCGACTCGACGACTATCGCGACCTCAACTCGTCCGATCGCCGACCCGACCTGCCCGGCGGCAAGGGTCTGGTGATCGCGGAGGGGGTGCTCGTCGCGCAGCGGATGTTCACGTCCCGGTTCGCGCCGATCAGCCTGCTCGGGGTGGACCGCCGGCTCGCAGAGTTGTCCACCGATCTCGACGGCGTGGACGTGCCGTTCTACCGGACCACCGCCGATGTCATGGCCGAGGTGGTCGGCTTCCACCTCAACCGCGGTGTGCTGGCTGCGGCTCACCGGCCGCCGGCCCTCGACCCCGAGGATCTGCTGCGCGACGCCCGCACGGTCGCGGTGCTCGAGGGCGTCAACGATCACGAGAACATCGGCTCGATGTTCCGCAACGCCGCCGGTCTCGGCGTCGACGCGATCCTGTTCGGCGGGGCATGTGCCGACCCGCTCTACCGTCGTGCGGTGCGGGTGTCGATGGGGCATGTGCTGCGGGTGCCGTTCGCGCAGATCCCGGACTGGCCGCGCGGGCTGAGCATTCTGCGGGACAGGGGCTTCCAGCTGATCTCGCTCACCCCGAACCCGGCGGCTGTGCCGCTCGCGCAGGCGATGACAGGGGAGAGGGTCGCCGTCCTGCTCGGTGCGGAGGGTCCCGGGCTGACCGAACAGGCCATGCAGGCCACCGACGTTCGCGCACGTATCCCGATGGCTCCCGGCACCGATTCCCTCAACGTCGCGACCGCGGCCGCGATGGCGTTCTACGAGCGGATCCGGACCGGGGCGTGACCGCCGGCGAACCCACCCCGTGGGCGACCGGTCTGCTCGTCACCGCGTTCTCCGCGCTGGCCACGGTCGTCGGCGTCGTCGCGTTCGGGTCCGCGCTCACCGACATCCACCCACTGCTCGCGATCGTGTTCAATCTCGTCGCGGTCGGTGGTGCGGCGCCGACGGTGTGGCGCTGGCGCCGTGTCCCGGTGTGGCGGTGGGCGGTCTACGGGGTCGGCGCCGGGGTCGCGACGGGCTGGATCGTCCTGTCCATCACGGTGTAGATGCGGGCCCCTGTCCGGCCGGGTGGATCGCGAAGCGCGAGACCGTGATCGGCGACGTGTCCAGGTCGCGGCCCAGCCAGGACCGCAGCGCGGCCTCCGCGAACTCGCCCGGATCGAACGGCAGGATCTGCGGGTCCGGGAGCACGTCCATGCGGGGCCGGGCCGGATGTGCGCCGGACCAGAACGGGCGCTCCCACAGTTGGGGCAGTCCGACGTCCTCGACGATGTGCACGGGTGTCGCACTGAACGACCGTTCGAGTCGCGCCCCGTCCCAGTGCGCGAACGCACCCCACGACCCGGCCGATGTCACCGGACTCGACGAACACAGGTAGGTGTGCCGGGCACCGGTCGGACGGATCCAGCGCTCGACCAGAGACGACGGCACCGGCGGCAACGACTCGGCGGTACGCACCACCACGACACCGGGGAAACATCCGACGACGATCTCACCGTCCCCGAGCTCCGTTGCCGCGGAAAGCGGTTCCTCACCGAGAGGAGACACGTCGAGACCTCGGTGCAGTGTCGCGGCAAGTGCGTGTGCACCGGAACGATCGTTTGCCGCATCCCGCAGGACGACGGCGGGATCGACGTCGTCGACGTACCAGAGCGTGGAAGCGTTGCCCCCCGACACCGGCGTCAGCCGCGTCCGTTGCTCCGGACACCGAGCAGGACGTCGTCCCACGACGGCAGCGCCGGCTTACCGCGCTTGTCCCGGCCGGGTGCGGCCTGCGGTGCGGGCGTGGACTCGGCGTCGTCGTCCGGAGCGCCGACCTGGTTCCCGACGGCCTCGACGTCGTCGATCACGGTGTTCGCCAGCATGATCGACGTGTCGTCGGTGCTGTCGTGATCCGATTCCACGTCGGCAGGCCCGTAGATGCCCTCACTGGGCACGGGCGTGAGGCCGCGGAGGGGCCGTCCGAAATCGGGGTCGATCAGCTGTGCCGCGGTGTCGTCGAGCGCGGTGACGGTGCCGCCGTGCGCGTCGGGCTGGAAACGCCAGTGCGCCGCGTTGGTGGTGCACCCGGCCTGCCACTGCAACTGCGCGACCCAGTGGCCTTCCTCGTCCTTCCACGCGTCCCACGTCGCGACCTCGAGGTCGTGCCCGCGGGTGCGGAACGCGAGCGATACGACCTCGGCGAGCGTCATGACGGCCGGACCGTCCGGGCGGACCGGGTGACCGGCCTGCGCCATGCCCGCGGCACGGGACCGTTCGAGCAGCACCGGGTACGCGAACCGGTCGACCTTGGAGCGGGGGACACCCGCCTCGTCGGCCACCTGGTCGACGGACGCACCGCCCCGGATCCGGGCCTGGATCTCCCTGGGGCGCATCCGGCAGTCGGTCTCGATCTCGATCTGACCGAGCCGGGCGATGTCGCCACGCGCGGCGGCCCGCAGTCTGTCGTCGGCGGGGATGCGGAACTTCTCGCCGGAGTCCGGGTCCGAACACACCACGTGCGCGCCGCCAGGTTCGAGACCGATCACTCGCAGCTCTCGCACGTTCGTCCTCCTCATCGCGCCGATTCGCGATTGCACGGACATGACTGTAATTCATCGGTGACCTGTGCGCCCGGAAAGACACGCGCGCCGTATATCACCCCGGTCCCGCGATTTGCGCACTTACCACGCGGCGTCGCGGTGTGATGCGCGCGACAAGTGCGCAAAACGCGGGAAGGGACGGATGGCGCTGACGCGCACCCGTCCCTTCCCCGGGGAAGAACTAGCCGAGCTGGGAGACGACCCAGTCGATGCTCTTGGTCAGCCGCGTGACGTCCTCGGGGTCGATCGCCGGGAACATGCCGATGCGCAGCTGGTTGCGGCCCAGCTTGCGGTACGGCTCGGTGTCGAGGATGCCGTTGGCGCGCAGCACCTTCGCGACCGCGGCGGCGTCCACCGACTCCGCGAAGTCGATGGTGCCGACGACCTGCGAGCGCAGCGCCGGGTCGGTGACGAACGGCGTCGCGTACTCGGAGGCCTCGGCCCACTGGTACAGGCGCGACGACGAATCCTTGGTGCGGCCGGTGGTCCAGTCCAGGCCACCGCCCGAGTTCATCCACTCGATCTGGTCGGCGAACAGCAGCAGCGTCGCGAGGGCCGGCGTGTTGTACGTCTGGTCCTTCGACGAGTTGTCGACCGCGATCGGCAGCGACAGGAAGTCCGGGGTCCAGCGGTTCGACGCCTTGATCTCGGCGACACGCTCGAGCGCGGCCGGGCTCATCAGCGCGATCCACAGGCCACCGTCGGCGGCGAAGCACTTCTGCGGCGCGAAGTAGTAGACGTCGGCGTCGGCCGAGTTCACCGGCAGGCCGCCGGCGCCGGAGGTGGCGTCGATCGCGATGAGTGCGTTCTCCGAGCCCGCCGGACGCGACACCGGAACCGCGACACCGGTCGAGGTCTCGTTGTGCGCCCAGCCGATGAGGTCGACGGAGCCGTCGGCGACGATCTCCGGGGCGGTGCCCGGATCGCTCGACACGACGATCGGGTCGCCGATGAACGGGTTGCCCTTGGCGACGGACGCGAACTTCGACGAGAACTCGCCGTACGTGAAGTGCTGCGACCGCTCACGGATCAGGCCGAACGCGGCTGCGTCCCAGAACGCGGTGGTGCCGCCGTTGCCGAGGACGACCTCGTAGCCCTCGGGCAGCGAGAACAGGTCACGCAGGCCCGAACGCACGCGGCCGACGACGTCCTTGACGGGCTTCTGCCGGTGGCTGGTGCCGAACACCGACGCACCGACGTCGACCAGGGACTGCAGCTGCTCGGGGCGGACCTTCGACGGTCCGCAACCGAAGCGGCCGTCGACGGGCAGGAGGTCGGCGGGGATGATCGGGGTGCTCATCGTGCGAGTTGTCCTTCTCGGTTGTGGTGGTGGCGCAGCCGGTCAGCTGTGCGAGATCTGGTCCCAGCCCTCGACGGTGTCGGGGGTGCGGGGATCCGGGCCGGTGTAGATCGCGGCGGGGCGGACGAGCTTGCCCAGACGCTTCTGCTCCATGATGTGCGCGCACCAGCCGGCGGTGCGGCCGCACGTGAACATCGCGGGCATCATGTGCGCGGGAACCTCGGCGAAGTCGAGGATCACCGCCGCCCAGAATTCGACGTTGGTCTCGATCGCGCGATCGGGGCGACGTTCCCGCAGTTCGGCGAGTGCGGCCTGCTCGAGTGCGGCGGCCACCTCGTAGCGGGGCGCGTTCAGCCGTTTGGCGGTGTCCCGCAGCACCCGGGCCCGCGGGTCCTCGGCCCGGTACACCCGGTGCCCGAAGCCCATGAGCTTCTCCTTGCGGTCGAGGATGCCCTTGACGAGTGCGCGGGCGTCGCCGGTGCGCTCGGTCTCGGTGATCATCGGCAGCACGCGGGCGGGGGCGCCGCCGTGCAGCGGGCCGGACATCGCGCCGATCGCGCCGGACAGCGACGCCGCGACGTCGGCGCCGGTGGACGCGATGACGCGCGCGGTGAACGTGGAGGCGTTCATGCCGTGCTCGGCGGCGGACACCCAGTACGCGTCGATGGCCTCGATGTGCCGCGGATCCGGGTCACCCTTCCAGCGCGTCATGAAACGTGCTGTGACGGTGGGGCATTCGTCGATGACTTTCTGCGGGACAGCCGGCTGGTAGATGCCGCGCGCGGACTGTGCGACGTACGACAGGGCCATCACCGATGCGCGGGCGAGGTTCTCGCGGGCGGTCTCGTCGTCGATGTCGAGCAGCGGCTGGTAACCCCAGATCGGTGCGAGCATCGCGAGGCCGGCCTGCACGTCGACGCGGACGTCACCGGTGTGGACGGGCAGCGGGAACGGCTCGGCCGGGGGCAGGCCGCGGCCGAACTTGCCGTCGACCAGCAGCGCCCACACGTTGCCGAACGTGATGCGGCGGCCGACGAGATCCTCGATGTCGACACCCCGGTAGCGCAGCGAGCCGCCGTCCTTGTCCGGCTCGGCGATGTCGGTGGTGAAGGCGACGACGCCTTCGAGGCCGCTGACGAAATCCTCGGGTACTGCAGCGCTGGGTGCCATTGCTCCTGGACTCTCCTCATCCGAGTGCTGCCCGTCGGAGCCGCACTACCTTGCACTGACTGGGGTCATCGACTGCTCGGTCCTCACCGGAACTCTAGCCGGTCGGACCGTCGGTCCGGTCGCCGCGTACCGGTAGCGTCTGCTGCTGTGTCGTCAGATTCCCAGCCGTCAGATGCACCGAGACGGGGCTCCCGGAAATCCGATCTCTCCGTCATGCGGGTGAGCTACGGGGAGATCGGTCCGCAGCGGCCCGTCGTCGAACCCGATCTCGAGCCGTCGTGGCTGGACGACGGGTGGGCGGCGCTGGCGCGGCAGTGGGTGGAGGAGGCGATCGACGCCGGACTGCCGGAACCCAATGCGATGGTGCTCGGCACCGTCGACGCCGACGGGCATCCGTGCACGCGGACGGTGCTGTGCAAGGCGCTCGACGCCGACGGTGTGCAGTTCTTCACCAACTACGACTCCGACAAGGGCCGCCAACTCGCGGCCACCCCGTACGCGTCGGTGACGTTCACCTGGATTGCGCTGGCGCACCAGCTGACGGTCCGCGGACCTGTGGAGAGAGTCGGTGCGGATACGACTCTCGCCTACTGGGACAGCCGCCCCCGCGGCTCGCGGCTCGGGGCGTGGGCGTCGCAGCAGTCGCGTCCGGCCGTGTCCCGCGCGGACCTCGAGGCGCAACTCGTCGACGCCGGCGCCCGGTTCCCGGTCGGCACCGACATCCCCGTGCCCGAACACTGGGGTGGTTTCCGGATCCGGCCCGAGGTGGTCGAGTTCTGGCAGGGCCGGCCAAACCGCATGCACAACCGGATCCGGGCGCGTCTGGTCGACGGGATCCGGGTCGTCGAACGCCTGCAGCCGTGATGCGGTCGCTGCTCGCCGACGTCACCCCGCTCCGCAACCCCGACTACCGGCGACTGTGGACGAGTGGCATCGTCACCGTCGTCGGCGCCCAGTTGACCGT
This sequence comes from Prescottella subtropica, assembly GCF_005434945.1. Taxonomy (GTDB): domain Bacteria; phylum Actinomycetota; class Actinomycetes; order Mycobacteriales; family Mycobacteriaceae; genus Prescottella; species Prescottella subtropica. The sequence continues at coordinate 283,907 of NZ_SKCH01000002.1, forward strand.
CGTCGCAGTGCCGTTGCAGATCTTCGCGATCACCCAGAACTCGGCGTACGTCGGGCTCGCGGGTCTGTTCGGGCTGGTGCCGCTCGTGGTGTTCGGACTGTGGGGCGGTGCGCTCGCCGACGTCATGGACCGGCGCAAGCTCATCATCGTCACGACACTCGGGCTGATCGGCACGTCCGTGCTGTTGTGGGTGCAGGCGGCCGCGCACGTCGACAACGTGTGGCTGCTGCTGTGCCTGTTCTCGCTGCAGCAGGTGTTCTTCGCGATCAACTCGCCGACCCGCAGCGCGATCATCCCGCGGCTGCTGCCGTTGAAGGACATGCCGGCCGCGAACTCGCTGAACATGACGGTGTTCCAGTTCGGGGCCATCGCCGGGCCGCTGCTGGCGGGCGTGCTCATCCCGGTGGCCGGGCTGGCGACCGTCTACCTGATCGACGCGGTCGCGCTGCTCGCGACGCTATGGGCGGTGATACGACTGCCGGCGCTGCCGCCGACCGGACCGGCCCGCCGCGCCGGGCTGAAAGCGGTGGGGGAGGGCTTCACGTATCTCGCCACCCAGAAGGTGTTGCTGGCGTCGTTCGTCGTCGACATCGTGGCGATGGTGTTCGGGATGCCGCGGGCCCTGTTCCCGCAGATCGCGCACGAATCGTTCGGTGATCCCCTCGACGGCGGCATCGCCCTCGGTCTGCTGTTCGCGGCCATGTCGGCGGGCGCGGTCCTCGGCGGTGTGTTCTCCGGGTGGCTGCCCCGCATCCGCTACCAGGGCCGGGTCGTCGTCGTGTGCATCGCGGCGTGGGGTGTCGCCATGATCGGGTTCGGGGTCGTCGTCGGTTTCTCGACGCCGGACAGTCCGGCGCTGCTGCTGTGGGCGGCGCTCGCGTTCCTCGCGATCGGCGGCGCCGTCGACATGATCTCCGCCGCGCTGCGCTCGACGATGCTGCAGCAGGTCGCCACCGACGACATGCGCGGACGCCTGCAGGGCGTGTTCACCGTCGTCGTCGCGGGCGGCCCGCGCATCGGCGACGTCCTGCACGGTCTCGGCGCGTACTACCTCGGAACCGTGGTCGCTTCGGCCGGCGGTGGACTGCTCGTGGTGATCGGTGTGGTGATCTCGGTGCTGCTCTTCCCGATGTTCCTGCGGTATCGGGTCGACGCGTCCGGACGGCCCGAACATGCCTGACCCGCGCGACGGCGATCACCGTTTCACGGCCCGGGGCGGACCCTCCGTGGGCGACCCGGCTCACGGGCGGCTAGTTTCTACTTGAATGTTACGAAGTTACTCACTGGTCTGAGTTTGAGAGGGATCCTTTCGTGCCCGCTGAGAATGACAACAAGCCGACACTCAGCTACCCCGGTGGCGAGCACACGATGTCCATCGCCAAGGCGACTGAAGGGAACGACGGCATCGAGCTGGGCAAGCTCCTTGCCGACACGGGTTACACGACGCTCGACCCGGGCTTCGTGAACACCGCGTCCACGAGTTCCGCTATCACCTATATCGACGGCGACGAGGGCATCCTGCGCTACCGCGGGTACCCGATCGAGGAGCTCGCCGAGCGCTCGACGTTCATCGAGGTCAGCTACCTGCTGATCTACGGCGAGCTGCCCACCCAGGCCCAGCTGGACGTGTTCACGGACAAGATCCGTCGCCACACGCTGCTGCACGAGGACCTCAAGCGGTTCTTCGACGGCTTCCCGCGCAACGCGCACCCGATGCCGGTCCTGTCGAGCGCCGTCAACGCGCTGTCCGCCTACTACCAGGACTCGCTGGACCCGGACGATCCGGAGCAGGTCGAGCTGTCCACGATCCGGCTGCTCGCGAAGCTGCCGACCATCGCGGCGTACGCGTACAAGAAGTCCGTCGGTCAGCCGTTCCTGTACCCGGACAACTCGCTGAGCCTGGTCGAGAACTTCCTGCGGATGACGTTCGGCTTCCCCGCCGAGCCGTACGAGGTCGACCCCGAGGTCGCCAAGGCCCTCGACATGCTGCTGATCCTGCACGCCGACCACGAGCAGAACTGCTCGACGTCGACGGTGCGCATGGTCGGTTCGTCGGACGCCAACCTGTTCACGTCGGTCTCCGCCGGCATCAACGCACTGTGGGGCCCGCTGCACGGCGGCGCCAACCAGGCCGTGCTCGAGATGCTCGACGAGATCAAGGCCGGCGGCGGCGACGTCACGGAGTTCGTCCGCAAGGTCAAGAACAAGGAAGACGGCGTGAAGCTCATGGGCTTCGGGCACCGCGTCTACCGCAACTACGACCCGCGCGCGGCGATCGCCAAGAAGGCGGCGGACACCATCCTCGCCAAGCTGGGCGGCGACGACGAACTCCTCCAGATCGCGAAGGCGCTCGAGGAGGCCGCGCTCACCGACGAGTACTTCATCGCGCGCAAGCTGTACCCGAACGTGGACTTCTACACGGGCCTGATCTACCGCGCGATGGGCTTCCCGACGCGCATGTTCACGGTCCTGTTCGCGCTCGGCCGGCTGCCCGGCTGGATCGCGCACTGGCGTGAGATGCACGAGGATCCGGCCACCAAGATCGGTCGCCCGCGTCAGATCTACACCGGCTACACGCAGCGTGACTACGTGGACCTGTCGGGCCGCTGAGCAGCGCTGACCCGTCTGCCCGACTCCAACAGATCGGACACCCATCATGAGCACCAAGCCCGAGATCGAGTTCCAGGACGGCCCCGCGCCCACCGAACTCGTCATCAAGGACATCGTCGTCGGTGACGGCGCCGAGGCCACCCCCGGCGCCAAGGTCGAGGTCCACTACGTCGGCGTCGAATTCGACTCCGGCGAGGAGTTCGACTCGTCGTGGGGCCGCGGCGAATCCATCACCTTCCCGCTGCAGGGCCTCATCGCCGGCTGGCAGGAGGGCATCCCGGGCATGAAGGTCGGCGGACGTCGTCAGCTGACGATCCCGCCGGAGCTCGCCTACGGTCCGGCGGGCGGCGGCCACCAGCTGTCCGGCAAGACGCTGGTGTTCGTCATCGACCTGCTCGACGTGGTCGTCCCGCCGGAGCCCCCGGTCATCGAACCGGCCACCGGCCCGGCCCCGGCCGAACTCGTCATCGAGGACATCACCGTCGGCGACGGCGCGGAGGCCCAGCCGGGTGCCGTCGTGGACGTCCACTACCACGGTGTCGAGTTCGACTCGAACCAGGTGTTCGACTCGTCGTTCCTGCGCGGCGACTCCGTCGTGTTCCCGCTGAACCGGCTCATCCCCGGCTGGCAGGAAGGTATCCCCGGCATGAAGGTCGGCGGACGCCGCAAGCTCACGGTTCCGCCGGAGCTCGCGTACGGTCCGGCCGGTAGCGGCCACCAGCTGTCCGGTAAGACGCTGGTGTTCGTCATCGACCTGCTCGGCACCAAGTAGCCGGTAGAACGAAAAGAACTCGGGCCCCACACCTTTCGGTGTGGGGCCCGAGTCCGTTCAGCGAGGGTGAACTACCGGCGCAGGGTTACCGCGGGGTATTCATGGCGTCGGCGAGCATCGGCCACGAGTTGTTCAGGTCGTCACGCCAGTAGCCCCACGAGTGGGTGCCGGCCGGCTTGAAGTCGAAGAAGGCCTGATCGCCCATGCCGTTCGCGTTGACCGCGTTGAACAGGCGGTGCGTGCACTCGTTGGTGGCGGCCTCGATGATGCCGCCGACGACCACCTGGTTGGCCAGGGTCGCCATGTTGCCGTTGATGCCCGGGCTGTCGAGGGTGTCGTGCGGGCCCGGCAGGCCGGACGCGTTGGACACGTACAGCTTGGGGCCGCCCTTGAGCTGACCGATGTTGATGATCGGATCGTGCTTGATCCAGTCGGGGCTGCCGACCGGGCCCCACATCTTCTCGACGTCGGCGTCGCCGCGGGCGGCGATGACGATCTGGATGTAGGTCTGGCCCACCGGCGTCGCGGTGTCGGCGCAGCCGCTGTACGCGCCGACGGCCTTGTACAGGTTCTTGTCGGCGAGCGCGAGGTTGAACACCGAGGTGCCCGACGTGGAGATACCGGCGAGCGTGTTGACACCCGTGGTGTTCAGCGCCTTGTCGATGACCGGCGGCAGTTCCTTGGTGAGGAACGTCTCCCACTTGTTGACGCCGTGCAGCGCCGGCTCGGCCTGCTTCCAGTCGGTGTAGTAGGTGAACGCGCCCTCCATCGGGGTGACGACGTTGACCTGCTTGCCGGCGAAGAACTCACCGATGTTGGCCTGGCGCTGCCACGACGCGGAGTCCTCGCCGCCGCCGGCACCGTTGAGCAGGTACAGGGTGGGAGCCTTCTTCGACGTGTCCGCCGGGCGGACCACGTCGATCGGGATGTTGCGGTTCATCGACGCGGAGTGCACGGTCAGGCGCAGCTTGTTGGGACCGGTCGAGACCGCGTTCACCAGTTTGGTGTCGCCGTTCGATGCCTTGGTTGCCGCCACCTGATCGGCATCGGCCGGTGCCGCAGAGGCCACACCGGTTCCGAGGACGGCGGGCAGGACGGCGACCGTCGCCGTGGCGCCGATCAACGCTTTGAGCCGGCGGGACTTCTTGGTAACGCGCATGCTTTCTCACCTTCGGGGCGGTCGGCCGGGGAACGCGGCCGCGTCCCCCGGAGTCGATCGTGTATATCACTTCGGCTATCGGGTGTACGTCTCGTTTCGCTACCGGTTGCCCGAAAGTTCTCGAGACGTTCCCGAATTATCGGTCATAAACCGTCAGACCATGTCGTTTTTCTGTAACCAGCGCAGAGTCGGCCAACCGCAGAATACCGGCAGCCAGCAGGTGAGTACCCGGTAGAGCAGCACGGACGGTACCGCGATGCCGACGGGAAGACCGAATGCGGTCAGGCCGCCGATGAGGGCGGCCTCGACGGCGCCCACACCGCCGGGGGTGGGGGCGGCCGACGCGAGGGTGCCGCCGATCATCGTCACGATCGTCACGGTCACGAAGGTGGTGCCGCCGCCGAACGCCTCCACACTCGCCCACAGCGCGAGTGCGGCGCCGAGGGTGGTGCCGGCGCTGCCGAGCACGATGAGCAGGAAGCGGCCCGGGTTGCGGGCCAACTGGGAGAGGGACGCCATCACCTCGGTCAGCTGGGGGCGCACCTCGGTGCGCAGCCAGCGGCGGGCCTTGGGGATGAACATGAACGTGCCGACGGCGCCGAGCGCGATGCCGGCGATGAGGTAGAGCATGGTGCCGCGGGGTACGAAGTGCGACAGGTCGGCGTCGCGTCCGGCCGCGACGCTGAAGAAGATGAGCAGTGCGACGTGGGTGACCACCTGCACCGTCTGCTGCAGTGCGACGGCGGCGGTCGCACGGACGGTGCCGAGTCCGCCCTTCTGCAGGAACCGCACGCTCAGGGCGAGTCCGCCGACCCCGGCCGGGGTGGTGGTGGCCGCGAACGTGTTGGCCACCTGCATGACCACCAGGTGCCGGTAGCGCACCAGTTCGGACGCGCACGCCCACAGGGCGGCCGCGGCCCCGACGTAGGTGAGCGCGGAGACGACGAGGCCGGCGAGCGCCCACCACCAGTTCGCGGTCCGCAGCTCGGTGAGGAACGCCGGTACCTGGCTGATGAACGGGTACGCCACGTAGACCAGGCCGATCAGCAGCACGAGCTGGATGGCCTGGTTGCGGGTGAAGCGGGTGACCTGTTCGGGGGCGATCTTGTCGATGTCGGTCTGCCGGCCGACCTCGTCGCGGATCCGTCCGAGCAGGGCTGCGGAGTCGTGGATCGGGCGGCGCAGCCGGGACGGCATCGCGGTCTTCGTGAGTCGCCCGGACGCGGCGAGCACCCGGTCGCGTCCGTGTGCGTCGAGCGCGGCCCGTACCGCCGGCTCGACCCCGAACAGGGCCGCCGTCGTGAGGAGCAGTTGCGCGGTGTCGGATTGGATCTGCGCCTCGGACACGCCGAGTTCGGCGTAGCCGAAGCCGTCGAACAGGGCCCGGTCGTCGTCGATCCGGATCTCCGACGCGCGTAGGTCGCCGTGCGTGATCTGGCGGGCGTGCAGGTCGCCGAGACCCGCCCACGCCATCGCGAGCAGTCGATCGCGCGGTGCGGCGTCGGCCGGGGTGAGGGACGCGATCGGGACACCGCGGGACACGGGGCGGACGATGAGCTGCCAGCCGCGGTCGAGGGCGCTCACCGCGATCGGCTTGGACGCGGCCCGGCGGGTGTCGCCGACGGCGATCCCCATGAGCGCGCGATGTTCGACGGCGCGGGCGAGTGACGCGTGCGCCGGCGTGCTCTCGCTGCTGCGTAGCGTCAACCAGTTCGCGAACTGGCGGATCGCGCCGCGGCTGCGCTGGTTCTGGCCGTACAGTTCGACGATCGTCTCGGGTTCGCCGTCACGGTCGGCGGCCAGGACGAGTGGGCCGCTGCCGGCCGGGGCGATCACCCGGAACGCGGTGACGCGGTGCCCCAGTCGGCCCAGTGTCTCGACGGCGGAGTCGAGCGGAACCTCGAGTGCGGGGGTGCCCACGACGAGCACGATGACCGCGCCCACCAGGTAGCCGACGGCCAGGCCCAGCATCGACCGGGCCGGCACGATCGAGCTGACCACCAGGTGGATCGGCGCGAACAGCAGCAGCAGGACCCACCACAGCCGGCGCCAGCGTTTCGGCAGCCACGGCCCCGACACGGTCAGGACCGCGGCGAGCATCGCGATCCAGCGGGGATCGTCGAGGAACTGGGACAGGAAAGTGTCGGCACGGTCGGAGACGTCGAGGTGCCATTGGGGGGCCGCGAACCCGGATCCGGTGATCGACAGTGCGATACCGGCGATGAACGCGGCCGCCGCGTAGCCGGCGAGCAGTTTCCACCGGCGTCCGACGACCAGTTGGATGAGGATCGCGAACGGCAACGCCAGGATCGCGATGCCGTACAGCAGGTAGACGGTGTCGGCGACGCCCGGTGACAGGATGCCGACGATGTCGGACACCGACGTCTCGAGGGCGTCCCATTCGCTGCGGGTGATCACCGATCCGGCGATGACCGCGCCGAGGCCCACGAGCGCGAACACCACCCGCAGGATGTCGCTGGTCCGCCGGGTCAGCGGCTGCAGCAGGCTGCCGGTGACCGGGATGTCTCGTCCGTCAACTTTCAAGGGTCACCACCAGCCGTGCGCCGCCGAGAGCGCTGTCCTCGAAGCGGGCGCTGCCGCCGTGCAGTCCGGCCTGCTGTGCCACCAGCGCCAGTCCCAGGCCGGACCCGGTCCGGGCGGCGCTGCTGCCCCGACGGAACCGCTCGAACACCGCGGCCCGCTCGGGTTCGGGGATGCCGATGCCGTCGTCGTCGACGGTCAGGGTGACGCCGTCGTCGGTGCCGCGGTGCACGCCGATCGTCACGTGCCGGGCACGGCCGTGCCGGACGGCGTTGGTGATCGCGTTGTCGACTGCGAGCCGCAACCCGGCCGGTAGCCCGTGGACCACCAGTCCGGGTGGGGCGTCGACGGTCACGGTCAGCCCGCGGTACTGACGCTGCGCGTCGGACGCGGCCAGGTCGCACAGTTCCGTCAGATCGACGTCGACGTGGTCGCTCTCGCTCGACAGTTCCCCGGACGCCAGCCGTTCGAGCGCCGTGAGGGTGGCCTCGAGCCGTCCCTGCGTGCGCGCGATGTCGGAGAGGACCTCGCGGCGCTGTTCGTCGGACAGCTCGAGGGTGGTGACGACCTCGAGGTCGGTGCGCATCGCGGTCAGCGGGGTGCGCAGTTCGTGGGCGGACGCGGCTGCGAAGTCGCGGGCCGTCTCGAGGGCGGCGGCGGTGCGGGCCTGCGCATCGGAGACGTCCTGCAACATGGCTTCGACGGCACCGGCGAGCGCGTCGGCCTCCCGGACCCCGGACGCGGCCGGCGTCAGGTCGGGTTCCCGGCGGGTGACCCGTCGCGTCAACTCGACCAGTGGTCGGACGGCGTGCCCGCCGAACAGCCAGCCGAGCCCGCTGGCCGCGACGATCGCGAGGACCCCGACGAGCGCGACCTGTCGCTGCTGGTCGGTGGTGGGGTCCTTCGCTTCGGCGAGCGGGACCGCCACCGACAGCATCTCGGGTGCGCCCGGGCCGACGGGGGCGGTGAACGTGCGGAACGGGGTGCCGGCCACGTCGACGGTGCGTGATCCGGCGCCGAGTTCGGGTAGCCGGCTGGACGTGCTCGCGACGACGTCGCCGCCGGCGCGGATGGTCACGGCGAACGCGCCCGCGTCACCGAGGATGTTCAGGAACGGTGCTGCCGCACCGGCATTGACGACCAGGACCCGGGACGCGGTCTCGAGCCGCTGGTCGAGCTGCTGGAGGTTGTTGCGCGCGATCGCGAGCGCCAGGTAGACGCCGACCGCGGCGACGACGATGGTCGCGCCGAGCGCGGTCGCAGCGGCGACGCGGGCCCGCAGCGAATGCGGCCGCATCATGCGGGTTCCCGCACGACGAAACCCACGCCGCGGACGGTGTGCACGATCCGGGGGGTGCCGCCGGCCTCGAACTTGCGGCGCAGGTAGCCGACGAACACGTCGACGACGTTGGTGTCGGGCGCGAAATCCGCAAAATCGTAGCCCCACACCAGATCCAGTAGCCGCTCGCGGCTCAGGACCACCCCGGCGTTGCGGGCCAGCACCTCGATGAGCTCGAATTCTCTTTTGGTGAGGGAGATCTCGGTGCCGTCGACGAGCACCCGCCTGCCGTCGACGTCGACGGACAGGGGGCCGACCGTGATCGGGGGGTCGATGCCGTCGGCGCTGTTCGTGGCGGCCGGTGTCGATCGGCGGCGCAGCATCGCGCGGATCCGGGCCACCAGTTCGGCGAGGACGAACGGTTTGACGAGGTAGTCGTCGGCGCCGGATTCGAGCCCGGCGATGCGGTCGTCGACCGAACTGCGCGCACTGAGGACACAGATCGGGATCTCGTTGCCCTGCGACCGCAGGGTGGTGACCACACCGGTCCCGTCGAGGACGGGCATGTTCATGTCGAGGACCACGGCGTCCGGGGCGGCGTCCGCCACCACGCGCAGGGCCGCGGCGCCGTCGGCGGCGGTGAGGACGTCGAATCCGGACAGACGCAGTCCGCGCTCGAGGGAGGCGAGCACGTCGGCGTCGTCATCCACGACCAGGACGGTGGGGGTCACGGTCATCCGAGCATTGTGCCCGCCCGCGGCGGTGGATCCGTGCATTGTCGTCACACCTCCAGGTGGGCGTGACAGTCGGAGGGTGCGGGCACGGAGGCGATGCTAATTCATCGGGAATGCCGGACACGAACGCTCCGGGGGCGCCGTCGGCGCCGGGTACCATGGCCGATCGTTGGGTTTGTGGGTGAATTGACCGGATTGGATGCGGGGAGATCATGGCGGCGCGGGGCAGACTGTTCGGGATCAGGCGAGACGTGTGGCTCCTCGCCGTGCTGGGCGTCGCCGCGATAGTGCTGGCAGGATTCCTCGTGGTGGGCCGCGGGTCCGACACCGCACCGGCCGCATCGGGGCCGGAGTCGGGACAGTCGACCGAGCCGACGTTCGGCCCGGTCGGTGACCTGGCGCGCCGGATCGACGGCGACCCGCTCGCGCGCGGCACGATCGACGCGCCCGTGACGATGGTGGTCTTCTCCGACTACCGCTGCCCGTTCTGCGCGAAGTTCAGCCGCGACACCGAACCGCAGCTCGTCGAGAAGTACGTGAACTCGGGACAGCTGCGGATCGAGTGGCGCGACCTGCCGCTGTTCGGCGAGCAGTCACGGGCCGCCGCCGTCGCCGGTCGCGCGGCCGGCGCGCAGGGCAAGTTCTGGGAGTTCAACTCGGCGCTCTACGCGGCCGCCCCCGACCGCGGTCATCCGGAGTTCGACACCGCGACCCTCCGTGGGTTCGCGGAGCGGGCCGGTGTCCCGGATCTGGACCGGTTTGATCGGGACGCCGCAAGTGCCGACTTCGACCGCGCCGTCGGCTCCGACCTCCTCGAGGCGAAGATGCTCGGCGTGTCGAGCACGCCGGCGTTCGTCGTCAACGGTTACCCGATCCTGGGCGCGCAACCGTTCGACGCGTTCACCACGACGATCGAGAAGGCGGCCGGGCGGCAGCCGTGACCGACATCGGACTGCTCGGCGCGTTCCTGGGCGGACTGCTGTCGCTGGTGAGCCCGTGCTCGGCGCTACTGTTGCCGTCGTTCTTCGCGTACGCGTTCGACGGTGCCGGTCGGCTCGCCGCCCGCACCGCGGTGTTCTACGCGGGTCTCGCGGTGGTGCTGATCCCGCTCGGTGCCGGGCTCGGCGCGATGGGATCGCTGCTGACGCAATACCGTTCGACGGTCACCACCGTCAGCGGGCTGGTGCTCGTCGTGTTCGGTGTCGCGACGGTGCTCGGACGCGGGTTCACGGTCACCCCCGCCCAGCGGGCCGCCGGATCGATCCGCATCTCCGGCACGCTGTCGGTGTTCGCGCTCGGCGCGGTGTACGGGTTCGCCGGATTCTGTTCCGGCCCACTGCTCGGCAGTGTCCTGACGATCGCGATCGCCGGGGGCGGCGCCGCGTACGGTGGCCTGCTCATGGCGGTGTACGCGCTGGGCATGACGATTCCGCTGTTCCTGCTCGCACTGCTGTGGGACCGGTTCGACCTGGGCCGGCGCAGTTGGCTGCGCGGCCGGGAGATCACCCTCGGGCCGCTGCGCACCCACACCACGTCACTGGTGTCGGGCCTGCTGTTCGTCGCGATCGGTGTGCTGTTCCTGGCCACCGACGGCACCGCGAACCTCGGCGGCGCGATGGGCGTCGACGACCAGTTCTCCCTGCAGGTCACCCTCGGGGAGTGGGCGCGGACCCTGTCCGACGCTACGGTGCTCCTGATCTTGGTTCTGGTGGCGTTCGCCGCGACGGCGGTGCGGATCGTGCGTCGCCGGAGCGAGGACGGCACCGATCATGTCACCCCGACGAGAAAGTTCGAGGACGAATGAAGGTAACTCGCGGTCTCCGCGCCCGTGGTGTCCGGCGATTCTGCGCAATGTTGGCGATCGGGGTGGTGGCGGTCTCCGCGGCAACCTCTGTGGCGGTCGCCGCGCCGGCGCCGGACGTGTCGCGTGTGGTCGCGTGGGGTGAGGACACGGACGGGCAGGTGAGTGGAGTCCCCGCCGGTGACTTCGTGAAAGTTTCTGCGGGGGACGCCCATTCGGTAGCCCTGACCAGGGACGGGCATGTCGTGTCGTGGGGATCGGATGGCGATCGGCAGGTGAGCGGCACCCCGACCGAGGACGGGTTCACGGCGGTTTCCGCCGGACGCTGGCACTCGGCGGCGCTGCGCGGCGACGGCCGGGTCGTGTCGTGGGGTGACGACGGCTACGGGCAGGTGACCGACACGCCGGTGGGCGGTGGCTTCGCCGCGGTCTCCGCCGGAGGATTCCACTCGCTGGCCCTCACCCGTGACGGGCATGTCGTGGCCTGGGGCGACGACGAGTTCGGCCAGGTCGGCGACGCGCCGAAGGAAAGTGGATTCATCGCCGTCGCAGCCGGCTTCGACTTCTCGCTGGCGTTGACGAAGACCGGCCGCATCGTGGCCTGGGGCGGCAGCGACGAGTTCGGGCAGACCAGCTCGGTACCGTCCGGCGAGTTCACCGCGATCGCGGCGGGCGAGTACCACGGCCTGGCGTTGACGAAGGACGGTCGGGTCGTGGCCTGGGGCGACGGGATGGATCGTGGCGTTCCGCCCGGAACGGGATTCACCGCGGTCGACGGCGGTGAGACGTACTCCGTCGCGCTCGGCAAGGACGGCCGGATCACCGTGTGGGGCAAGAACGACCACGGTCAGCTCGAGGGTGCCCCGACCGGTTCCGGTTACCGTGCCGTCGCGGCGGGCACCGCCCATTCGCTGGCCGTCGAGGCGGCCGTTCCCGAAGTGCCGCCCGTGACGGGGTCCGGTGGGGGCACCGGGTCGCTGGCACCACGGTCCTGAGCGTCGTCGGACGGCTCAGATGCAGTCCCACGCGAACTCGACGGCCGCCCGGACGTCGTCGGACCACCCGGCCCACACGTCTTCGCCGGTGAGCAGTCCGGCGGTCGCGCACAGTGAATCGGTTGCGGTCCGGACGATGTCGAGTACCAGGTGGAACTGGTAGCCGCCGATGGTGGCGAGGTGGTCGTAGCCGGCGGCGTCGGGTCCGTGCAGCGACAGCACGCCCAGCGGTCCGCCGTCGCGGCACGTCGCGGCACCGAGTGCGACGAGGTCGATCAGTGTCGCGGCCTCGTCGAGTTCGGCGGCCGGGCGCGGCAGTGACAGCGGAACCTGTTCCGCGGCAACCACGTCCGACGGTACGAAGGCATCCGGCAGGCCGAGGTCGAGGTAGTCGTCCGACGCCGCGGCGGTGAGTCGGTCCCGGGCGTGGGCCGACGCGAGCGCCACCCGCCGGGCCGTTTCCGGGCCGGACGGCGACTCGAGGTCGAGCAGGATGCGCAGGCGGTCGGCGGCGGAACCGAGCAGCGTCCAGGTCGTGGTGGTGCGGCCGTTCTCGAGCATGCCGGACGCGTCGAGCAGTGTTGCGAGGATCTCGTCGTACTGCGCGATCGCGGCGGTCAGGCGCAGTCCGGGGCCGTCGGACCAGAACAGGTCCGCGGACCGGGCCTGCCGTTCGGCGGCGCGGGTGGCGTCGAGGTCCGACGCGAGGCAGGCCTGCACCGTGACGACGACCTCGCGCATGAGCGCCGCCTGGTTCGACATCTCGATGCCCTCGGGGTCGTCGAGGAAGTGGCGGCGTTCGCTGTTCGCGACGAGGTCGCGGATCAGGGTGTGGGCCGACGGTGTGGCGACGACGGACAATGCTCCCCCTCGGGGTGACGTGAAGAATGGAGACCGAATTGTGGATCCGTTGACTCTTCGGTGGTGTGCAGATGGTATTCCGCTGGTGCTCCGTTCACGCACCGCTGACGTACTGACGTGAACATACCGTGACCACACTGTGACCGTCAACGTCGAAAATGTCGTTGACCAGCAGGTATGTCCGTTTAACTTAATTGTTCGTTTGAGAAATTTGGGGTGAATATCGGTTTTGTTCGCATTGTTCGAAATGGGAAAGACCCCGCATCCGAGGGATGCGGGGTCTTTACATATCGGGCGGTGCAGGTCAGCCGCGCATGACCTTCTCGAGGTCGTCGAGCACCGACGGATCCTCGATCGTCGACGGCACCGTGTACTCGTCGTTGTCGGCGATCTGCCGCATCGTCTTGCGCAGGATCTTGCCCGAACGGGTCTTCGGCAGCGCCTGCACGACGGTGACGTCCCGGAACGTGGCGACCGCGCCGATCTGCTCGCGGACCATCGCGACCAACTCCTTGCGCAGCACCTCCTCGGCGATGTCCGCGCCGGCCTTGAGGACCACGTAGCCGCTGGGACGCTGCCCCTTGAGGGCGTCGTGGATACCGATCACCGCGCACTCGGCGACCGCCGGATGCGACGCCACGATCGCCTCCATGCTGCCCGTCGACAACCGGTGACCGGCCACGTTGATGACGTCGTCGCTGCGGCCCAGGACGAACACGTAGCCGTCCTCGTCGATGTAGCCGGAGTCCCCTGTCAGATAGTAGCCGTCGAACGTGTCCAGATACGACTTGACGTACCGGTCCTCGTCCCGCCACAGGCCGGAGAGTGTGCCGGGAGGCAGCGGCAGCCCGATCACGATGTTGCCCTCGGTGCCCGCCGGGACCGGTGCGCCGGTGCCGTCGACGATGTCGACGCGGTAGCCGGGGACGGCGACGGTGGGGGAGCCCGCCTTGACCGGCATCGGCTCAAGACCACGCAGGTTGCCGCAGATCGCCCAGCCCGTCTCGGTCTGCCACCAGTGGTCGATCACCGGGACACCGAGCTTCTCCGACGCCCACACGTACGTGTCCGGGTCCAGGCGCTCACCGGCCGCGAACAGTGTCACCATCGACGACACGTCGTACTTGTCGAGTTCGGTGGCCTCCGGGTCGGCCTTGCGGATCGCCCGGATCGCGGTCGGCGCCGTGAACAGTGCCGACACCCTGTGCTCCTCGACGATCCGCCAGAACGCGCCCGCGTCCGGTGTGCCGACCGGCTTGCCCTCGTACATGACCGTGGTCGCACCGACGAGCAGCGGCGCGTACACGATGTACGAGTGGCCGACGACCCAGCCGACATCCGACGCCGTCCACCACACCTGGCCGGGACCGATGTCGTAGATGTTGCGCATCGACCACGTCAGCGCGACCGCGTGACCGCCGTTGTCGCGGACCACACCCTTGGGCTTCCCGGTGGTGCCCGACGTGTACAGGATGTACAGCGGATCGGTGGCCGCCACCGGCACCGGATCGGCGTCGACGGCGTCGGCGACCAACTCGTCCCAGTCGAACCAGGCGGCACCACGGTCGCGGTAGTCGGCGGCGCTGCCGGGGACGGCGTCGCGGTTCTTCACGATCACCGTGTGCGGCGGATGCGCCGACATGTCGAGCGCCTGATCGACCATCGGCAGATACTCGATGGTGCGTCCCGGCTCGAGACCACCGGACGTGGTCACCAGCACCACCGGCTGGGCGTCGTCGATGCGGGTGGCGAGTTCCTTGGCGGCGAACCCGCCGAACACCACCGAATGCACCGCGCCGATACGGGCGCACGCGAGCATCGCGATCGCGGCCTCGGGGATCATCGGCATGTAGATCACGACCCGGTCGCCGGCGACGACACCCTGCGCGGACAGCACCCCCGCGAACCGGGAGACCTCGGCGAGCAGTTCGTGGTACGTGTAGGTCCGCTGGGCCGGCACCATCGCCGAATCCCAGATCAGCGCCGCCTGATCGCCGCGCCCGTCCCGCACGTGCCGGTCGAGCGCGTTGAAGCACGTGTTGAGGGTGGCGTCGGGGAACCAGCGGTACATCGGCGCGTTCGAGTCGTCCAGGGCGCGTACCGGGGCCACGTCCCAGTCGACGGCCTTCGCGGCCGCGAGCCAGAAGGTGTCCGGGCTCTCCACGCTCTCGCGGAATGCTGCGGCGTAGGCGCCTGTGGCTGCGCCGGTCGACTGCTCGACGATGCTCATCGATTCGTGTCCTCTCGGGTTCCTACCGTGCATCTGTGATGCACCTGACACCCTAGGGGACGTGTGCGCCACCACAACTCGACTCGAGGTCCGGGCGTGCGGATTCTGCGACCGGCGGCACCGAACGGTCGACGAACGGCAGCGACGTTGTTACCGGCGAGTCAACATGGGGGTTCAGCTGCCGGACTGCGACCCGGTTCCGGCGTGTGACCCGGCGCCGACGTGCGACCCGGTGGACCCGCCGCCGAGCGACCCGGTGCCCAGGGAACCCAGGGAACCGGTGCCGCCGCCGTTGTCGTCGACCTCGAGGACCGACACGGTGTTCGAGTCCGCGTTGGCCACGTACGCGTGCCGGCCGTCGGGGGCGACCGCCACCCCGGACGGGAACTGGCCGACGGGAATGTTCTCGCTCACGACACCGGTCCCGGTCCCGACGATCGACACCGTGTTGCTGCCCTGGTTGGTGACGTACAGGCGGGTCCCGTCCGGGCTCAGCGCGACGAGGAACGGCAGATCGCCGCCGCTGGGAACACCGGCCACGATCGTGGTGGCGAGGTCGACGATGCTCAGCCCGTCCGAGTAGTACCGGGTGACGTACAGGCGGCCGCCGTCCGGGGTGACGGCGATCCCGGTCGTGTCCGGGCCGATGGAGATCGTCCCGACGACGGTGTTCGCGGCGGTCGCGATCACGCTGACCGTGCCGTCGGCGACGTTCGTGACGTAGGCGCGGGAACTGTCCGGGGACACCGTGACGCCGTACGGCGACGACCCGACCGGGATCGTGCCGACGTTCGCGTTCGAGGTGGCGTCGAGGACCGTCACCGTGTTGCTGCTCTGGTTGACGACGTAGACGCGGGTCCCGTCGGGGGATACCGCCACCCCGGCCGGTGACGATCCGACCGGAACCGTCGCGACGACCGTGCCCGACGCGGTGGCGACCACCGAGACGGTGCCGTCGGCGCTGTTGGTGACGTACGCGCGGGCACCGTTCGGGGCCACCGCGATACCGAGCGGGGCGTCACCGACGGTGACCGACCCGGTGACGGTGTCGTTCGCGGTGTCGATCACCGACACCGAGTCGCTGCCCTCGTTGGCGACGTAGGCGCGGGAACTGTCCGGGCTGACGGCGACGGCGCTCGGTGCGAGGCCGACCGGGATCGTCGCCGTGACGGTGTCGGCCGCGGCCGTTGCCGGTGCGAACGCGGCCACGGCCGCGGCCAGCGCTCCGGCGGCGGTGAGCAGGCGGGGACGAGTAGGGGTGAGAGCCAGACGCATTCGGAGGTCCTTGTCCGTGGGTCGGCGGAGCCGACGGAAACAGCGGAAACAGCGGATCGAAACTGCGGTCGAGCCGAACGGGCCTGCACTGCCGCCTCTTTCGTTGCGGCGGTACGGGCGCTGAGGGAACGCTAGCAGCCTGCGATGCGAGGTGTGGACGGTTTTGTCGAAGCGCTCACCGCGACGGCAGCCCCAGGGTCCGGTATCGCGTGAGCCGGGCGTCGAGTCGGTCGCCGGCCGGTAGTTGCCGCAGTGCCGCGAGTTCCCGGGCGATCGCCGACCCGATCCGGCGGGAGAACTCGACGGGTTCGAGGGCCGCGTCGGGCAGTTCCGGGACGACCACGTCGACGACGCCGTCGCGCAGCAGGTCGATCGACCGGATGCCCTGCGCGGACGCCATCTGCGGGGCGTGCGCGGTGTCGCGGTGCACGATCGCACTCGCCCCCTCCGGGGGAAGTGGCGCGAGCCAACCGTTCCGGGCGGCGAGGACGCGGTCCGCGGGCAGCAACGCCAGGGCGCCGCCGCCGGTGCCCTGGCCGAGCAACACCGACACCGTCGGGGTGTCGAGGGTGACGAGGTCGGAGATGCAGCGGGCGATCTCGGGGGCCATGCCCCGTTCCTCCGCCTCCTGGGACAGGGCCGCCCCGAGCGTGTCGATCACCAGCACCAGCGGCAGACGCAGTTCGGCGGCCATCCGCATGCCGCGGCGCGCCTCCCTCAGCGCCCCCGGTCCCATCGTGGTCAGCGCGGACTGGCCGGCCCGGTCCTGTCCGAACAGCACGCACGGCTGACCGTCGAACCTGGTGAGCGACAACAGGACCGTCGAATCCGCCTCGCCCTGCCCGGTGCCGCTGAGCGGTACCCGGGTGGAGGTGGCGTGCCGCACCACCTCCCGGACGCCCGGCCGGTCGTCGTGCCGGGACACCAACACCGACTGCCACGCCGGGGCGTCCGGGATCTCCGGGGTGTCGGCGCTGTCGGCGGCCGGATCGAGGTCGTCGGCGGGATCGACGAGGACGTGCAGTGCCCGGTCGACGAGGTCACGGAGTTGCTCGACGGACGCGACCCCGTCGATGACGCCCTTGCCGTACAGGTTCTCCGACGTCTGCACCCCGGCCGGGAAGTCGGTGCCGTACAGCGCCCGGTAGACGCGCGGCCCGAGGAAGCCGACGAGGGCGCCGGGTTCGGCGATCGTCACGTGCCCGAGCGACCCCCACGACGCGAAGACTCCGCCGGTCGTGGGGTCGCGCAGGTACACCAGGTACGGCAGGTGCGCCGCCTTGTGTGCGGCGACGGCCGCCGCGATCTTCACCATCTGTACGAAGGCGACGGTGCCCTCCTGCATGCGGGTGCCACCCGACGTCGGTGACGCCAACAGCGGCAGCCCTTCCGTGGTGGCCCGCTCGATCGCGGCGGTGATCCGTTCGGCGGCGGCCACCCCGATCGAGCCGGCGAGGAAGGAGAACTCGCACGCGATCACCGCGACCCGACGCCCGCCGAGCAGCGCGGTACCGGTGAGGACCGACTCGTCGACCCCGGATGTGGTTGTGGCGGTGTCGAGTTCGGCCCGGTACCGCGGATCCGGTGCGACGTCGACCGGGGTCGCGTCCCACGAGACGAAGCTGCCCGCGTCGAACACCCGTGTGATCAGGTATCGGGCCGAGATCCGGGTGTGGGCCATGGGCTTTCCTTCCCTCGTGGGTTGTCGACGTTACCGGGTGCGGGCTACCGGGACAGGGCTTCGCGCCACGACACGGTCTTGCCGATCCGCAGGATCGACCGCTGGTAGATGCGGGCCGCGACCGCCGACATGCCGACGGTGACGACGAGCATCAGGGCGACGGTCGCCACGATCTGGGTGCCGCTCGCGACACCCGCGGCGATACGCAACGGCATGAGGATCGCCGAGAACGGCGGAATCCAGCTGAGCACGTTCGACAGGGTTCCGTCGGGGCTCTGCACCGCGCTGAACGACGCGAAGAACATCGCCATGATCAGGATCGTCAACGGCATCGCGGTGGAGTTCACGTCCTCCTGCCGGGAGACCATCGACCCGGTCGCCGCGTACAGCACCGCGAAGAACGCGAAGCCGAGGACGAACCAGCCCAGCGTGCCGGCGAGGGTGCCCCACGCGGTGCCGCCGAGGGTGAGGACACCGGTCGCGACACCGGTACCGACACCGACGGCGCCGTACGCGGTCAGCTGCGCGAGTCCGACCGCGCCGATACCGATCACCTTGCCCCACAACAGCTGCAGGGGGCGCAGCGTCGACAGCAGCAGCTCGACCACCCGCGACGACTTCTCCTCGACCACACCCATCGCGACGTACATGCCGAACGCCAGGATCTGCATGTACAGCAGCACGACGACGGCCATCGACAGCGCCACCCGCTGCCCCTTCTCCGGATCCGGCGGGTCGATGGGGTCGACGGTGACGACCGCCGCGGACGTGGACGCAGCGAGCTTCGCGGCGTCGACGCCGCGGGCGGCCAGCGCTGCCGACTGGGCCTGCGCGGCGACCGCGCCGTCGAGCACCACCCGCAGCCCGCCGGCGATCTCCGACTTCGTGATCGCGGTGGCGCCACCGTCGGCGTTCGGTACGAGCGCGACGTCGAGGTCGCCGTCCTCGACGCGGGTGCGGGCGGTCTCCTCGTCGCTCACCTCGGTGACCTCGACCGGGTTGCCGGCCGCGTCGCCGGTCGCGACGAGAACGGCGCTGAGCGACTGGTCGCCGACCAGGCCGACCTTCGCGCGGGACTCGTCGTCGCTGCCGGAGAAGATCGAGACGGCGATCAGGCCGCCGACGATCGCGATCAGCACGATCACGTTGCTGATCAGGAAGCTCTTCTTGCGCACCTGGGTCAGGAACTCGCGGCGCGCGACGAGTGCGATCGCCCGGATCGGGCTCAGGCCGGTCCGGTCGCTCATGCGGAGACCACCTCTCGGAACAGTTCGGTCAGGGACGGTTTACGGACCGCGAACTCGTGCACGGGCCCGGTCTTCAGTGCGGCCTGCAGGACCGCCTGGTCGTCGGCGGCGCCGCTCATCGACAGCACGGTGCGGCCGGTGTCGTGGCTGACGACCGTCACCCCGAACAGATGGTCGGCCCAGCCGGCCGGCGCGTTCGGTGCATGCACTTCCAGGAGGACGTCGCCGCTGCCGCGCAGTTCGTCGACGGTGCCGATCGAGGTCATCCGGCCCTTCGAGATGATGCCGACACGGTCGCACAGGCGCTGCACCAGATCCAGCTGATGGCTCGAGAAGATCACCGGGACACCGGTGTTCGCCTTCTCCACCAGCACGTCGCTCATGACGTCGACGGCGACCGGGTCCAGGCCCGAGAACGGCTCGTCGAGGATGAGGACCGCCGGATCGTGCACCAGGGCGGCGGCGAGCTGTACCCGTTGCTGGTTGCCCAGGCTCAGGGCGTCGACGGTGTCGTTCGTGCGGGCGGCGATGCCGAGGCGTTCCGTCCACCGGTGGGTGGCGTCGGCGGCCTCTTTCCGTGAAAGCCCGTGCAGCTCCGCGAAATAGGTGAGCTGCTCGCCGACCTTCATCTTCGGGTACAGGCCGCGTTCCTCGGGCATGTAGCCGATCGAACGGCGCACCTCGAGGTCGACGGGCCGGCCGCCGAGCCGCACTTCACCGGCGTCCGCGGCGAGCACACCGAGCGCGATCCGCATCGTCGTCGTCTTGCCGGCGCCGTTGCTACCGACGAACCCGAAGATCTCGCCGGGGCGGACCTCGAAACTCAGGCCCTCGAGTGCGACGACGTCGCCGTACCGTTTCGCGATGCCGTCGAAAGCGAGTGTCTGACCGGTCATTCCATCTCCTGTCGGTCGTCTGTGTCGGATCGGTACAACTCGGTGCTCAGCGGCCCGAACTCGGTGCGGGAGAACACCGCCTCGACGGGAAGCTCGAACACCGTGCAGATCCGCAGGGCGAGGTCGAGGCTGGGGTAGTGGTCCCCCCGTTCGAGGGCGCCGACGGTCTGCGGGTTCACGTCGATCGCCTCGGCGAGCTGGGCGCGGCTCATCTTCCGTTCCGCACGCAGCACGGCGATGCGATTGAAGATGGGGAGGCCTGCTCCCCGTCGCACCGGACTCACGCATCGGAGTGTTGGGAAAACCCAACAAGTTGTCAAGTTGAACGGCGGTCCAGGACAGTCGTGACCGGGCCGGTACGACGCCCTGTAGTAATCTTCGTTCATGCGGTCCGGGCCAGGTGAGGAGCTTGCACGTCATGTGCGTGGCCTCGCCGTCGCCGGATCCGTCGTCGCCCTCGGCGTGGGGGCGCACGGACTGGCCGGTGGCAGCCTCCCCCACGGCGTGACCCTGCTGATGCTCGGCGGTGTCGCCGCGATCCTGGCGGCGGTCGTCACGGCGATCCCCTCACTCGCCACCCGGCCGGCCGGACTCGTCCCGGTCCTGGCGACCGGGCAGGTCCTCTCACACCTCGCGCTGACACTCGGGGACGCGCACGGATCGCACACCGGCACGCATGCGAGCGTGCCGATGCTGCTCACCCACACCGTGGCCGTGCTGCTGTGCGCGTCGCTCATCGCGGCCGCCGAACGGATCGGCCCCCGCGCGCTCGCGGCCCTGCACCGGATCCTGCCGCGACTGCTCGCCGCACTGCCGGTCCGGCTCGAACCGTCCCGGCCGCACGTGATCGCCGACGTACGTCCGGTGGTCGTGCACCTCGGGGTCGGATCGATCGCCCGCCGCGGCCCACCCGCCGTCGTCTGACATCCCTCTGTACCTCACCGCGTCCGGCCCGGCTGCCGTCGACGCGCATTCCCCTATGCCTCGAAAGGCAACACACATGACACGGTTCGCCCGTACCCGCATCGTCGCCGTCGCCGTCGGTGCGGCCGCCGCCGTCGGACTCGCCCTCACCGGTTGTAGCAGTGACACCCCGAACACGACCGACACCGCGGCGATCTCGCTGCAGGACTCGTGGGTCAAGGCCGCCGACAGCGGCGTCACCGCGATGTTCGGCACGATCGTCAACGACTCCGACGACGCCGTCACCCTCACCTCGGTGACGACGACCGTCTCGCCGCGCGTCGAACTGCACGAGACCGCACCCGACGGCACCGGTGCCATGAAGATGCGGCAGAAGGACGGCGGCGTCACTGTTGCCGCCCACGACAGCTACGAACTCGCCCCCGGCGGCGACCACATCATGCTGTTCGACCTGCCGGCGCCCGTGCAGGCCGGCGCCGACGTGACGTTCACGTTCGAGTTCGCCGACGGTGCCACCACCGAGTTCACCTCCCAGGTACGGGATTTCACCGGAGCCCGCGAGGACTACGGCACGCACGGCGAGTCGCACGATGGCTGACCTGAGCCGACGCCGGCTGTTCGGGGTCGGGGCCGCCGCCGCGGTCGGCGGTGCCGGCCTCGGCCTCGGCGCGGGCGTGCTCACGGGGCGGCCCGCCCAGGCCGGGCCGGTACCGGCGACGGTGCCGTTCCGCGGCGACCATCAGGCCGGTATCGAGACGCCACCGCCCGCACACACCACGTTCGTCGGCCTCGACCTGCGGCCCGGCATCGACCGGGCCGCCCTGGTCCGGCTCATGCGGGTGTGGACCGACGACGCCGCCCGCCTCACCGCCGGCCGGGGCGCCCTCGCCGACACCGAACCGGACCTGGCGGTCGTGCCGGCCCGACTCACCGTCACCGTCGGGTTCGGCCCCGGCCTGTTCCGAGTCGCCGGCCTCGACGGCCGTCGGCCGTCGTGGTGTACCCCGTTGCCGCCGTTCGAGATCGACCGGCTCGAACCGCGATGGAGCGACGGCGACCTGCTGCTGCAGATCGGGTCCGACGACCCCGTCACGATCGCGCACACGCTGCGGGTGCTGCTCAAGGCGTCCCGGGGTACCGCCACCGTCCGCTGGACGCAGCGCGGCTTCCGCCGGGCCCGCGGCAGCGAAGCCGCCGGCACCACGATGCGCAACCTCATGGGGCAGGTCGACGGCACGATCAACCCGGAAGCCGGGACCGACGACTTCGACCGGGTCGTGTGGAACGACGGCACCGAACAGCCGTGGCTGGCGGGCGGCACATCGATCGTCATCCGTCGCATCCACCTCGACCTCGACGGCTGGGACGAACTCGACACCCCTGTCCGCGACGAGGTGATGGGACGCCGCCAATCCACCGGCGCACCCCTGACAGGTGAATCCGAGTTCGACGCACCGGATTTCGAGGCCGTCAACGCCGGCGGACTGCCGATCATCCCCGAGTTCTCGCACGTCGCGCGGGCCCGGCCGATGGCATCCGATGAACGGTTCCTACGCCGCGGCTACAACTACGACGAGCACCCCGACGCCGCCGGCATCTCCGACTCCGGCCTGATCTTCGTCACCTATCAGGCCGACGTCACCCGCCAGTACCTGCCCGTCCAACAACGCCTCGCCGACGGCGACATGTTCAACCGCTGGTCGATCCCCGTCGGCTCCGCGGTGTTCGCGATCCCACCCGGCTGCCGCGACGGCGAGTACCTGGGGCAGGGGGTTCTCGGGTAGGCGCTCCGCACCTGTGCGCCTTTTTGGTAGTAGCAGCTACCAAAAAGGCTCACAGGCAGCGCAGCTGCCCTGCCTCCATCCGCCAGTGCCGGGTGTGGCGCATGGTGCCGAGCATGCGGCGGTCGTGGGTGACGAGCAGCAGGGTGCCGGTGAACGATTCCATCGCCTGTTCGAGCTGTTCGATGGCGGGCAGGTCGAGATGGTTGGTGGGTTCGTCGAGGACCAGCAGGTTGACGCCGCGGGCCTGCAGCAGGGCCAGGGCGGCGCGGGTGCGTTCGCCCGGCGACAGCGACGACGCGGGCCGCAGCACGTGGTGGCCCTTGAGGCCGTACTTGGCGAGCAGGGTGCGGACGTCGGCGTCGGGCCAGTCGGGGACCTGCGCGGCGAACGCGTCGGAGAGGGCGTCGTCGCCCTCGAACAGTCCACGCGCCTGGTCGATTTCACCGACGGCGACACCGGACCCGAGGGTGGCGGTGCCCTCGTCGGGGGTGAGTTTGCCGAGCAGCACCTTCAGTAGCGTCGACTTCCCGGATCCGTTGGGGCCGGTGACGAGGATCCGGTCACCCCAGTCGACCTGGGTGCTGACCGGCCCGAACGTGAACGAATCCCGGTGCACGACGGCACCGCTCAGGGTGGCGACCACGGCCCCGCTGCGCGGTGCGGGCGCGATCTCCATCCGCAGCTCCCACTCCTTGCGCGGCTCCTCGACCGCTTCGAGGCGTTCGATGCGACGCTGCGTCTGCCGGGCCTTCGCGGCCTGCTTCTCGGTGGATTCGGCGCGGGCCTTGCGGCCCATCTTGTCGGAATCGCCGTTCTTGGCCTTGCGGCGGGTGTTGCGGACCCCGTGCTCGAGCCAGTTGCGTTGCATCTGAGCACGATCCTGCAGCGACGACAGGTTCCCGGCGTACTCGTCGTACGCCTCGCGGGCATGTCGCCGGGACACTTCGCGTTCGACGAGGTACGCCTCGTAGCCGCCGTCGTACACGGCGATCTGCTGCTGCACGAGATCGAGTTCGACGATCCCGGTCACGGTGCGGGCCAGGAACTCCCGGTCGTGACTGACGACGACCAGTGCGGTGCGGGTCTCGGCGACGAACTGTTCGAGCTGCTCGAGTCCGGGCAGGTCGAGGTCGTTGGTCGGCTCGTCGAGCAGCAGCACGTCGTAGCGGGACAGCAGTAGCGACGCCAGACCGGCGCGGGCGGCCTGCCCACCGGACAGGTCTGTCATCAGGGCGTCGCCGGTGACACCCAGGCCCAGGTCGGCGAGGACCTGTTCGGCCCGCTCGGCCAGGTCCGCGCCGCCGAGCGCGAGCCACCGGTCGAGGGCGGGGGAGTAGAGGTCGTCGCCGCCGTCGGCGAGGGATTCGGCGGCCGCGTTCATCGTCTCCTCCGCCGCGGCGACGCCGGTGCGGCGGCCGAGGAACCCGAGGATCGTCTCACCGGGAATCCGGTCGGGCTCCTGCGCAAGGTAGCCGACGGTCGCGTCCGGCGGGCTCAGGGTGATCGTGCCGTCGACGTCGGCGTCCCCGACCCCCGCGAGGGCCGTGAGCAGCGTCGACTTGCCGGCCCCGTTCGCGCCGACCAGACCGATCACGTCGCCGGGGGCGACCGTCAGATCGAGGTCGGTGAAGAGGGTGCGTTCGCCGCGGGATGCGGAGAGGCCGGAGATTCGCAGAGTGGCAGTCACCCGCAGATCATCCCAGGTCGACACCGACCCCGGCCGCCGGTGTCTCTGGTCACATGCGGTGAACGGCATTGCCCGTGTCGGACCCCGCTCGTATATTCCACACCGAATATTCGACGAGAAAGTGGGGGTGGCGATGCTGCCGCGATCGGTCACCTCGCTCGGCGTCTCGGTGCTCGCGCTGCTGTTCGAGCGGCCCATGCATCCGTACGAGATGTGGCAGGTCCTCCGCGACCGCAGCAAGGATCGGATCGTCAAGGTGCGGCCGGGGTCGCTCTACCACGCGGTCGAACGACTCGAACGGGACGAACTCGTCGCCGTCACGGGTGTCGACCGGCAGGGCAATCGTCCGGAGCGGACGGTCTACGAGATCACCGCGTCCGGCAGGGATGCCGTCCGGCAGTGGGTGGCGGACACCGTGCGGGTTCCCGCGCTCGAGTACCCGCGGTTCACGCTCGGGCTGTCCGAACTGCACAACCTGCCGTCGGGGGAGGCGCTCACGCTGCTCGACGAGCGCATCGCCGCACTGGCCGCGCAGCTCGCCGACTTCGAGGAGTTGGCGGCGCTCTCTCGGGACGTCCCGGAACTGTTCACCGTCCCGTTCGCGTACACCCGGGCGATGGTCCGGGCCGAGTCGGACTGGCTGCGTACGTTCGTCGAACGTGTCCGCGCCGGCGACGTGCCGTGGGTCACCGACCCCCATCTCGCATCACTGGAGTTCACCGATCTGAAGGGCACTCGATGACTACCGTAAGCAGGCCGTGGCCGGCCCTCTGGGCCCTGTGCCTGGGCTTCTTCATGATCCTCGTCGACAGCACGATCGTCGCCGTCGCGAACCCGGTCATCACCGCGGACCTGGGCGCCGACGTCAACGCGGTCATCTGGGTGACGAGCGCGTACCTGCTCGCGTACGCGGTGCCGCTGCTGGTGACCGGACGGCTCGGCGACCGGTTCGGCCCGAAGAACATGTACCTGATCGGCCTGACCGTGTTCACGCTGGCCTCGCTGTGGTGTGGCCTGGCCGGCGGCATCGAGATGCTCATCGTGGCCCGCGTGTTCCAGGGGCTCGGTGCCGCGCTGATGACGCCGCAGACGATGTCCGTCATCACCCGGATCTTCCCGCCCGACAAGCGCGGCACGGCGATGGGCCTGTGGGGGTCGGTGGCCGGTGTCGCGATGCTCGTCGGCCCGATCCTCGGCGGTGTCCTCGTCGACAATCTCGGCTGGGAGTGGATCTTCTTCGTCAACGTCCCGGTCGGTGTCGTCGCGTTCGTGCTCGCGTGGAAGCTGGTGCCGGCGCTGCCGACCAGCAACCACAAGTTCGACATGGTCGGTGTCGCACTCAGCGCGATCGGCCTGTTCTGCATCGTGTTCGGCCTGCAGGAAGGCAATTCGTACGACTGGGACGGCCGCACGTGGGGGCTGATCGCCGCCGGTGTCGTCGTCATGGGTGTGTTCGTGTGGTGGCAGAGCGTCAACCGCAGCGAGCCGCTGGTGCCGTTGGGCCTGTTCAAGGACCGCAACTTCTCGGTCGCCAACATCGGCATCGCGACGATGGGTTTCTCGATCACCGGCGTGATGCTGCCGTTCATGTTCTACGCGCAGTCCGTCACCGGGCTGTCCCCGACGCGGTCGGCGCTGCTGATGGCGCCGATGGCGGTGGTGACCGGGGTGATCGCCCCGTTCGTCGGACGGCTGGTGGACCGGGCGCATCCGCGGATGATCGCCGGACCGGGTTTCCTGGTGTTCGCGCTCGCCACCGCCTGGCTGGCGACGCGGCTCACCCCGTCGACTGCGATCTGGGAGATCCTGCTGGCGATGGCACTGATCGGTGCGTCCAACGCGTTCATCTGGGCGCCGCTCGCGGCGACCGCGACCCGCAACCTGCCGCCGGAGCGGGCCGGCGCCGGGTCCGGCGTCTACAACACCACCCGGCAGATCGGCGCCGTGCTCGGCAGCGCCGCGATGGGTGCGCTCATGACGTCCCGGATCACCGCCGAACTGTCCACGGTCGGCGTCTCGGCCGGCTCGAAGATCAGCGAGGGCTTCCACGGTCAGCTCCCGGAGATGGTGCGCGAACCGTTCTCCCAGGCGATGGCGCAGTCGGCGATGCTGCCGGCGGCCGTGCTCATGCTCGGCTTCGCGGTGGTGCTGTTCTTCGTCAATCCGCGCGCCGGATCCGCGGCGCCCGAAGCGTCGACGACTCCGGACGGCGACACCGAGGCCGTCACGGCGCGGAGCTGACACGGACGGGCGCTGACCCCCCGACGCGGGCGGTTGCTGTGCAGAACACCGAGAGGAGTTCACAGCAACCGCCCGCGGCGCGTCGGGACGATGCCCGTCAGAACCGCGCCGGCGCCGGCATCGGATAGTCCTGGCCGTCGAGCCGGAAGTCGGCGAAGTCGAAACCGGGGACGACGACGCAGCTCGCCAGGGTGGCGTCGTCGTCGATGGGGCGGGCCCGCTGCCACGTGCACGGGGGCACGACCACCTGCGGACTCTGCCCGGCGGACACGTCCGCGCCGAGGACGTGCCGGGTGACGTCGCCGGGCTCGCTGCCGCTGCCGCCGAGTTCGAGCAGCAGTGGGCTGCCGCGGTGGTACAGCCACAGTTCGGTGCCGCGGACCGCGTGCCACGCCGACCGCTGCCCGGCCCCGAGCAGGAACAGGATCGCCGTGCCCGCGGCGCGGGAGCCGGCGAACATGTTCGGCAGCGCGACGCCCGGCAGTTCGATGTCGCTGCGCCACGTCTCTCGGTACCAACCGCCCTCGGGGTGCGGTGCGAGTTCCAGGGATTCGGCCCACGCCGGAATGTCTGTCACGAGACCATGTTGACGGCAAAGTGTGCGTATCGCGAGCGAAGCAGCGGAGGTGATGGTGGAATGGTCCACATGACCCACCCGAGTGGAGATTCGGACGTTGGTACGGATTCGGTCGAAGGCGCCGAATCGCTTGTCGGGGCGCGTGTTTACGACCTCGGTGTCGGACCCATGATGCTCGACGTACCGGACGTGTCCGACGACGACATCGTGGTGCGCTGCGCCGACGCGTGGACCGACGACGTCACCTACCTGGACCGGCATGTGCGGCGACGCTACGTGCTGGTT
This sequence comes from Prescottella subtropica, assembly GCF_005434945.1. Lineage (GTDB taxonomy): Bacteria > Actinomycetota > Actinomycetes > Mycobacteriales > Mycobacteriaceae > Prescottella > Prescottella subtropica. Next base: position 311,486 of record NZ_SKCH01000002.1, read on the forward strand.
CCGCCGGGCTGGCCGGGCGTACTGCCCGCCGACGCCGTCGCGGTGCACTGCTCGACCCGCATCGTGTCGATCATGAAGGCCGCCAGCTGAACTGACGCCGCCGTTCCTGTGCATGCAGTGTCACAGATAGTCTTCTCGGTGCACCCGCCGCGGACCGTCCATCCGGGACGTCCCGCACACCGAGAAAGCGAGTGAGTCGGATGATCGGGACCAGCCGTGACGGCCATGTGGTCACCCTCGAATTGCAGCGCCCGGACCGGCGCAACGCCCTCAGCGCCGCACTGTGTATCGCGTTGCGGGAGGCGCTCGAGCAGGCCGTCGCGGACGATGCCCGAGTGATCGTGCTGACCGGGCAGGGCACCGCGTTCTGCGCGGGCGCCGACCTGTCCGGTGACGTGTACGCCGAGGGCTTCACCGATCACCTGCTCGCGATGCTGCACACGATCGACTCGATTCCGATCCCGGTGATCGCCGCGATCAACGGGCCGGCGGTCGGTGCCGGCACACAACTGGCGCTGGCGTCGGATCTGCGGGTCGTCGCACCCGAGGCGCGGTTCGGGATCCCGGCCGCGAAACTCGGTATCACCGTCGACAAGTGGACGGTGCGCCGGCTGGTGTCGCTCATCGGTGGCGGCCCGGCGCGCACGATGCTGCTCGGTGCCGAAATACTATCCGCAGACGAGGCTTTCGCGCGCGGACTGGCAAACAAGGTCGGTGATCTCGCGGTCGCGCAGGAGTGGGCGCGCAGCATCGCCGAACTCGCACCGCTGTCACTGCGGCACCTCAAACTCGTCTTCAACGACGACAACACCACCGAACCGCAGTCCGAGGAGCAGTTGGCGGCCCTGTTCGCGGCGTGGGGCAGCGAGGACGCGCAGGAGGCGCGGGCCGCGCGGGCCGAGAAGCGGGCACCGCAATTCCGGGGGCGGTGATGCGCGGGAAGAAACTGCTGGCCGCGGCGGCGGCCGTCGTCGCCGGCTGGGTGGCCCGCGCCGCGTGGGGCGTCGTGCCCGCGATCGGTGCGTCCCGGTCCGCGATCCGGCCGTACGCGGCGGCGTCACCGCACTACCGCGACAACCGATTCCACAATTCCGATTCCGGGTCGTCGCTGCCGGAGGGATCCCAGTCCGGGTTGACGAAGGCGTTCCTCACCCGCGGCGGACTCGGCCGGCCGCAGCGGCCGGTCCCGCTCGCCACCCTGCTCGCCCCCACCGAGGCGGGGGACCTCGCCGTCACGTGGCTGGGGCACGCGAGTGTGCTGCTCGAGATCGACGGCCGCCGGGTGCTCACCGACCCGGTGTGGAGCGAGCGGGTGTCACCGTCGGACGTCGTCGGACCGGCCCGCCTGCATCCGATGCCGATGACGCTGTCGGGCCTGCCGGACGTCGACGCGGTCGTGATCTCCCACGACCACTACGACCACCTGGACCGGGCCACGATCACCGCCCTGGCCCGCACCCGCGACACGACGTTCGTCGTCCCCCTCGGGGTGGGTGCGCACCTGCGACGCTGGCACGTCCCGGGCGAGCGGATCGTCGAACTGGACTGGGACGAGAGCGTCGACGTGGCCGGACTGACCCTCACGTGCACCGAGGCCCGGCACTTCTCCGGACGCGGCCTGGCCCGCGACACGACACTGTGGGCGTCGTGGGTGATCGCCGGACCGCGCCGGACGGTGTTCTTCGGCGGCGATTCCGGGTACACACCGCGGTTCGCCGACCTCGGTCGCCGGTACGGGCCGTTCGACGTCACCCTGCTGCCGATCGGCGCGTACGACGCACGCTGGCCCGACATCCACATGACGCCGGAGGAGGCGGTCCGCACCCACGTCGATGTCGATGGCGGGCTGCTGGTTCCGATCCACTGGGCCACGTTCAATCTCGCGTTCCATCCGTGGGGCGAACCGGTCGACCGGTTGCTCGACGCGGCCCGGTCCGTCGGGGTCCGGGTGGCGGTGCCGATGGCCGGTCAGCGGATCGACGGACTGCGGCCACCGGAGACGATGTACTGGTGGCGGTGACGTCCTGTTCGGGCCTGCCGCCCTATTCTTGCTGACATGGCAACGGACGAGCCGACCGACGACGGCGGCGCAGTCGGCACCCTGGACACCGATCCTCGGCACATCGAGTACGGACTGACTGCCGATCAGGTGGCGCAACGCGTCGCCGGTGGGCAGACCAACGATGTCCCCGACCGGGCGAGTCGCTCGGTGAAGGACATCGTCCGCGCGAACGTGTTCACCCGGATCAACGCGATCCTCGGCGTGCTGCTGGTCATCGTGCTGTCGACGGGGTCGATCGTCGACGGCATGTTCGGTCTGCTGATCGTGGCGAACAGTGCGATCGGCATCATCCAGGAGATCCGCGCCAAACGAACGCTCGACCAGTTGGCGATCGTCAGTCAGGCCAAACCGGTGGTCCGCCGCGACGGGTCCGCCGCGCCGCTGGCCCCCAATGACGTCGTCCTCGACGACATCATCGAACTCGGGCCCGGCGACCAGATCGTCGTCGACGGCATCGTCGTCACCGCGTCGGCGCTCGAGGTCGACGAGTCGCTGCTCACCGGTGAGGCCGACGCCGTGCACAAGCCGGTCGGCGCGCAGGTGCTCTCGGGCAGTTACGTCGTCGCCGGCAGCGGCGCCTACCGGGCCACCCGGGTCGGGCAGGAGGCGTACGCCGCGAAGCTCGCCGAGGAGGCCAGCAAGTTCACGCTGGTGCATTCGGAGCTGCGTTCCGGCATCGACAAGATCCTCAAGTTCATCACCTACCTGATGATCCCGGCGGGTCTGCTCATCATCTACAACCAGTTGTTCTCGAGCGGGCAGGCTCTCGGCCCCGCGCTCAACGGCATGGTCGCCGCTCTCGTCCCGATGGTTCCCGAGGGCCTGGTGCTCATGACGTCGATCGCGTTCGCGGTCGGTGTCGTCCGGCTCGGCCGCCGCCAGTGCCTGGTGCAGGAGCTGCCCGCGATCGAGGGCCTGGCCCGCGTCGACGTCGTGTGCGCCGACAAGACCGGCACCCTCACCGAGAACGGTATGAAGCTCGTCGAGCTGCGCACCGCGCGACCCGACGACGCGCAGGCGTCGGACGCGCTGGCCGCGCTGGCCGCCGACGATCCGCGCCCCAACGCGAGCATGCTCGCGATCCGCGACGCCCTCACCGACGCCCCCGGCTGGACGGCCACCGCGGTGGCCCCGTTCTCGTCGGCGAAGAAGTGGAGCGGGCAGTCGTACGGCGAGCACGGCAACTGGCTGCTCGGCGCCCCCGACGTCCTGCTCGACCCGGGCAGCGACATGGCCCGGCAGGCCGAGGAGATCGGCGCGCAGGGGCTGCGGGTGCTGCTGCTCGGCAGCAGCGACCGGCCCGTCAACGCCCCCGACGCGCCCGGCGAGGTCACCCCGCGGGCACTGGTGATCCTGGATCAGAAGGTGCGGCCCGACGCCCGCGAGACGCTCGAGTACTTCGCGAGCCAGAAGGTCGACGTCAAGGTCATCTCCGGCGACAACGCGGTCTCGGTCGGTGCGGTCGCCACGTCGCTGGGCCTGCCCGGCGGCGACAACGCGATCGACGCCCGCGAGCTGCCGGAGGACCCGGAGAAGCTCGCCGACACCCTCGACACCGCCACCACGTTCGGCCGGGTCCGTCCCGACCAGAAACGGGCGATGGTCGGGGCCCTGCAGTCCCGCGGCCACACGGTCGCGATGACCGGCGACGGCGTCAACGACGTCCTCGCCCTCAAGGACGCCGACATCGGGGTCGCGATGGGGTCGGGCAGTCCCGCGACCCGTGCGGTCGCGCAGATCGTGCTGCTGGACAACAAGTTCGCAACCCTGCCGTACGTGGTCGGCGAGGGCCGCCGGGTGATCGGCAACATCGAACGTGTCTCGAACCTGTTCCTGACGAAGACCGTGTACTCGGTGCTGCTGGCGTTCCTCATCGGTGTCTCCGGGGTGGCCGCGCAACTCTTCGGTTTCGATCCGCTGCCGTACCCGTTCCTGCCGCGGCACGTGACGATCGCGGCGTGGTTCACGATCGGCATCCCGGCGTTCATCCTGTCGTTGGCCCCCAACAACGAGCGGGCCCGCACCGGGTTCGTGGCCCGCGTGATGCGGCTCGCGGTGCCGTCCGGCGTCATCATCGGCGTCGCGACGTACGTGTCGTACCTGCTCGTCTACGCCGGCCCGGACGCCACGCCGCAGCAGGTCGAGCAGGCCGGCACCACCGCGCTGATCACGCTCATCATGATCGCGTTGTGGGTGCTCGCGGTGGTCGCCCGCCCGTACGTGTGGTGGAAGCTCGTGCTGCTGGCCGGTTCGGTGCTCGGCTACGTGGTGCTGTTCTCGGTGCCGCTGGCCCGCGAGTTCTTCAAGCTCGATCCGTCGAACGTCGCGGCCACCACCGTCGCGTTCGTGATCGGCGCGGTGGGTGTGGTGCTGGTGGAGGTCTCGTGGTGGGTCACCGGGCGCATCCACGGCGAGCACCGTCGACTGTTCGCGTCGAGCGACGACCTGCCGGGCGTGCACTGAGCAATATGTAGGGTGCACATCAGGTGTGTGGTGCACACCGGACGATCGGCGTGAGCGAGGAACAGTGACCGGACCGGGCGAGCAGAAGTCCCTCTACGTGTTCGAGGACGTGAGCGAGGAGCAGATCGCGCGGGAAGCGGATCTCTACGGGGGAGTGACGGACACCGTCCGGGACCTGGTGGAACTCGCCCTGGCGACGGAATCCGACGACGACGACATCCGCCGCGCCCACGAGCACCTCGAGGCGGCCAAGGAGCTGCTGGCCCGCCGCACCCGGCCGCACCCGTACGGCGTGCGGTTCAACGCGTCGGGGAGTCGGCGGGCGTGGGGCAATGCGGTCGTCGGACTCCGCAACGCGGTCGCCCCGCCGTTGAAGATCCACCGCGAGGACGACGGCCGGGTATGGGCGGACGTCACCGTGGGCATGCAGTACGAAGGTCCGGCGGGCCTGACCCACGGCGGTATCTCGGCGCTGCTGCTCGACCAGGTGCTCGGGGAGGCCGCCGAGCACGGTGGCGCACCCGGCATGACCGGCACCCTGAGTCTGCGGTACCGCAAGCCGACACCCCTCGGTGCGCTGCACCTCGAGGCGTGCGTCGACCGCGTCGAAGGCGTCAAGACGTTCGTCGCGGGCCGACTCTCCGACGCGGACGGGGTCTGTGTGGAGGCCGAGGGCGTCTTCATCCTGCCCAAGTGGGCCCGCGGGTCCGTGACCGGTGCGGGTGCGACCGACGCCGGTGGTGAGTGATTCCCGGTCCGGATAGGGGAGAATGACGTCATGGGATTCATGGACAACGTCAAGGGCCTCGTCGAAAAGGGTCAGGAGCTCGCCGCCGAGCACGCCGACAAGGTCGAGGACGTCATCGACAAGGCCGCGGACATCGCGGACGAGAAGACCGGCGGCAAGTACAGCGAGCACATCGACAAGGCTGCGGAGGCCGCGAAGAAGGTTGTGCCGCCGAAGGAGTGAGTCGTGACCGCGTGAGCGGCACAATCGACGGGTGACTCCGACACTCGTACTGCTCGTCATGATCGCGGCCGTCGCGGTGACGGGTCTGGCGAAACGGCGGGACCTGCAGGTGCCGCTCGTGCTCGTCGCGTTCGGGTCCGCGGCATCGTTCGTTCCGGGGATGCCGCGGCTCGAACTCGCCCCCGAGGTCATTCTCGGGGTGGTTCTTCCGCCCCTGCTGTATTCGGCCGCGTTGGATTTTTCGATCGCGAGCCTGCGCCGCAACATCGCCCCCATTCTGCGACTCGGGGTCGGGCTGGTCCTGGTGACCGCGTTCGCGGTCGGATTCTTCTCCGACTGGCTGGTTCCCGAACTGACGTTGGGGGCCGCCCTGGTGCTCGGGGCCGTCGTCTCGCCGACCGACGCGGTCAGTGCCGTGAGCGTCGGCCGCAAACTCGGTCTGCCCAAACGGGTGCTGGCGATCCTCACCGGTGAGGGGCTGGTCAACGACGCCACCGCGCTCACCCTGTTCACGGTCGGTGTCGCGGCCGTCGCCGGCACCCGGGTGGTGGTCGAGCAGCCGGTGCTGTTCTTCTTCTACGAGGTCGCCGGCGGTGTCGCGATCGGTTTCGTCCTGGCCACCGTCGTCCGACTCGTCCGCGACCGCATGTTCGACTCCCCACTGGAAACCGTGCTGGGACTGGTACTTCCGTTCGCGGCCTACCTGGCGGCCGAAGAGATCGGCACCTCCGGGGTCCTGGCCGTCGTGGTCGCCGGATTCGTCATGGGGCATCACGCCACCAACGCGTCCGTCCCCACCCGCATCCAGGAGCGGTCGCTGTGGACGACCCTCGACCTGCTGCTCGAGATGTTCGTGTTCGCGTACATGGGATTGCAGCTGAAATTCGTCATCGACGACGTCGCTGCCGACGGCCTCCCGGTGCATCACGTGTTCGCGTACGCGTTCGCGATCCTGGCGGTGGTGATCGCGGTGCGGCCGCTGTGGGTGTTCCTCAACTGGGGTCGGCTCCGCCTGAAACCTGAACGCACCGCACTGAACTGGCGGCAGAAACTCGTGGTGTCGTGGGCCGGGATGCGCGGTGTCGTCACCCTCGCAGCCGCCGGCGGTATCCCGGTGCTGACCGCGGCCGGTGACCCGTTCCCCGGCCGCGGCGTCATCCAGGCCGTCGCGTTCGTCGTCGCGACCGGCACCCTGCTGATCCAGGGCGCCACCATTCCACTGCTGATCCGGCGCCTCGACATCGCCGACCCGGCCGAGGCCGAACGCGGACGGAACCAGACCGAACTCGCCCGACGCATCAGCGCCGACGCCGCCGACCGGGCCCTCGCAGACGTCGCCGCGACCCCACCGGCCGGCACCGACCCCGACGAGTTCGTCCGCGTCATGAACCGGGTCCGCATCTCGGTACGCGCCCAAGCCCAGGTCGAGGAGGCCGAAGAGGACGACAGCCGCATCACCGCACGACGCGCCGGACTACTGTTCGACGGAATCCGCCGCCTCGTCCTCGAAGAACAACGCCGCGCCCTCATCACAGCCCGCGACGACGGCCGACTCGACGACGAAGTCCTACGCGCCGAACTCGAGGCCCGCGACATCGAGGAAGCCGCCGCCGAACAACGAGTGCTGCGGCGACGGGGCGGGTGAGCAGGTGAGACGCCTACCAGACGCCGTCGCCGCGCAGGACCGCGTCGGCTCCGCCGTCGACGAAGACGACCTGTCCGGTGACGTGCGAGTTCTGTTCGGATGTGAGCCAGGACAGGAGGGGTGCGACCTGTTCGGGGCGGGCGTGACCGGCGAGCGGCATGGGCACGGCGCTGTCGATGACGGCGCAGGCTTCGGGGGAGTCGAGCATCGCCTGGATCATCGGGGTGACGATCGTGCCGGGGGCGATGGCGTTGAGTGGGATACCGGCGCCGGCCCACTCGGGAGTGATCGCGGTGTGCCGGACCCAGCGGGCGATCGCGGTTTTCGACGACGCGTACACGAGCGCGCCGTCACCGCGCTGCACGGCGGCCTGCGCGGCGGTGGTGGCCGCGTCTTCGTCGCCGGCGAGGGCGGCGTCGACGATCGCCGGGTCGTTCGGGTGCACCGATGCGACCGACGAGATGACTACGGCACGAGGATGTTCCGATGCTGCGAGTAGCGGTCGCATCCCCTCCAGGGTGGCGACCGCACCGAAGTAGTTGACCTTGATCGTGAGCGGGTCGAACAGGGCGACACCGGCGCACGCGATCACGCCGTCGAGGGAGCCGCCGGACAACTCGTAGGCCTGTTCGACCAGTGCGGCGCGCCCGTGAGCGGTGGCGAGGTCGGCGGTGATGTCGGCGTCGCGCAGGTCGGCGCCGATGACACGGGCCCCCTGGGCGCGCAGGTGGGACGTGGTGGCGGCGCCGATTCCGGAGGCGCTGCCGGTGACGAGATAGGTGCGGGTCATGGTTCTGCTTTCGTGTGAGAGCGGGACGGTCAGCCGAGCAGTTTGGTCCGGAGCGTGCCGATCATGTCGGCGCTCAGCCCGAGGCCCTCGGTGAGGTAGGCGTCGACGGTGCCGTAGGTGGCGGCGAGTTCGTCCAGACCGGCCTGCAGGTAGCTCGCCTCGACACCGAACAGCGGCTCGAGCAGTGCGGCGGCCGCCTCGCCCTGGGTGGCGACGAGGTAGGCGCGGGTCTTGGCCACCCACTCCTTGTTGTACTCGTTGGTGAGCAGGTAGTCCTGCATGATCGTGGCGTCGTCGACACCGGCGATGTGCTGCAGCAGCATCGCGGTCCAGCCGGTGCGGTCCTTGCCGGCCGTGCAGTGGAAGACCTGGCCGCCGTCGGTGTCCGCCATCGCGGTGAGCAGCGTTGCGAATCCGGCGCGCTCGGCGGCGCCCGTGACGAAGTCACGGTTCATCCCGCGCATCATGTTTCGCGCATCCTCGGGCACCCGGATCTGGTCGACCATCTCGCCGACGTTGCCGGAGAGGATCGGGATGCGGACGTAGTCGACGCCGTCGGGCAGTCGGTTCGGCTTGTCCGCGACCTCGTCGTCGCTGCGCAGGTCGTAGATCGTCGACAGCCCCAACTTCCCGAGCGTCGCCAGGTCCGCATCGTCCGGCACGATCGCGTCGGACCGGTAGAAGAGCCCCTTGTTCAGGTGGGCGCCACCGGCGCCGGTGTATCCCGCGCCGGTGCCGGACACGTCGCGGAAGTTCGCCACGCTCGGCAGCCGTGGAGCATCCGGTGCCGGGGCGTCGAGGCTGCCGACATCGAGTGAACCGGTTCCGAAAAGGGAAGCAATGGAAGGTGATTCTGCAGAAGCAGCTCCGGTGGTACCTGCGGCGGCGACACCGAGGCCCGTCCACAACAGACTCCCTGCGAGTACGGCGGCGGCGATCCTGGGGCGATGTCGGGTCACGGTCGATCCTTCCGGTTGGGGTAGCGGACTGGGATCGGACGGTAGACAGTGCGAATCGGAAAAATAACCACCTTCTCCCGCCCACCGGACACCTCCGTCGGATGCGTACCGCCGCCCCCTCCGGGCACAATCGACCCGTGACCCGATCCCGGACGGCCCTTGCCCTGCTCGCCGCGGCTGCGGTGACCGCCGGTTGCGGCGGCCCGGCCACCCCGTCGGCCGCCCCCGACACGACGGTGTCGCCGTCCGAAACGACCTCGGCCGCCCCGCTCCCGGACCCCACCGAGCGGGGGATCGTCACTGCGGCGGAGCCGTTCACCGGCACGGACGGTCTGGTGGGGCAGAAGATCCTCTACCGGTCGACGTCGGGGATCGACGGCCGCGGCACCGAGGTGTCCGGGACGGTGTTCGCCCCGGCGGGCACGCCGCCGGCGGGTGGGTGGCCGGTGGTGAGCGTCGGGCATCCGACGACGGGCCTGCTCGACGAGTGCGCGCCGTCGCGGCACCCGAACCTGCTGGGCGAGGCCGGGTTGGTGCGGGACCTGCTGGGCCGTGGTTTCGTCGTCGCCGTCACCGATTACGAGGGTCTCGGCACCGACGGGCCGCACCCGTATCTCGAGCCGATCACCGCCGCCCGCAACGTGATCGACGCGGTGCGGGCCGCCCGGTTCCTGATCCCGGACGTCTCGCCGCGGTGGGCGGCGATCGGGGTGTCGCAGGGCGGGCAGGCGGCGTGGGCGGCGGCCGAGCAGGCGGCCGACTACGGTGACGGTCTCGAACTGGTCGGTTCCGCCGCACTGTCGCCGCCCGCCGACCTGAGCCCCATCGTCTCCGACGGTCCACCGAATCTGGATCTGCCGCAACAGATGTTCCTGCCGATCCTGCTCGACGGGCTGGAGATGTCGCATCCCGACCTCGATGCGAGCGCCTACATTCGGGGCCCGCTCACCGAGAACCGGGACGTGCTGCGCGCGTGCACCGGACCGCTCAAGGCCCGGAAACTGTCGGTGGCACTGAGTCTCACCCCGGCGGACACGCTGCCGCGCAGCGACGACGACGTCGCCCGGATGCGGGAGTGGCTGGCCCGGGACGCGCTGCCGCAGCAACCGGCGTCGGCGCCGATGCTGGTGGTGATCGCCGGACGCGACAACCTCATTCGCGCCGACTGGACGATCGCTGCGGTCGGCCGGGCGTGCGGGATCGGGGACGTGATCGAGATGCGGTACCGCGCCGACGACGTGCACGCCGACTCCCGCGCGATGCCCGGCGCGGTCGACTGGCTCACCGGCCGGTTCACCGGGGCGCCCGTGGTGAACACGTGTGCGGGGGAGGCGGCGCCGTGAGCGCGGTCGCGTGGGGGGTGCTGCTGGTGGCGGTCGCGGTGGTCGCGACCGCCGTCGTCGTGCGGACCCGCCGCGTCCTCACCACCCCCGCCGAACGTGCCGTCCACGACACCCTGCACACCGCGTCCCTCGCGGCCCGGCCGCTGCGCGGCGGGCTCGACGCGGACTCGGCGGCCGAGGCGGCCCCGCATCTGCGGCTGCTGACCGGTACCCAGGCGCTCGCGATCCTCGGCCCCGACGGCGACGTGCTCGCCTGGACGGGCCCGCACGAGGCGCTGGCCGGGCAGGTGTCCGCTGCGGCGGTGCGGGCGATCGACGGCCGCCGCCGGGTGCTGGTGGCGCACGGCGACCTGGTGCGCGACCCCGCCGATCAGGTGGTGCGGGCCGTCGTCGCGCAGCCGCTGCTGGTCGACGACACCGACGTCGTCGGGGTTCTCGCGGTGGTGACCACGAGCGAACCCGGCCCGGCGATGCTCGGTGCGCTCACCGAGGTGGCCCGGTACGTGTGCGGGCAGCTCGCGCTGGCGGAGCTGGACGCGTCCCGCGCCCGCCTGGATCGCGCCGAGGTGCGGGCCCTGCGCGCCCAGATCAGCCCGCACTTCATCTACAACGCGCTCGGCACGATCGCGTCGTTCGTGCGGACCGACCCGGACCGGGCCCGGGAACTGGTGCTCGAGTTCGCCGACTTCACCCGCTACTCGTTCCGGGCGGCCGGCGAATACACCGTCCTCGCCGACGAACTGCGCAACATCGACCGCTATCTCACGCTCGAGCGGGCCCGGTTCGGAGACCAGCTGGAGGTGCGACTGCAGGTGGCGCCCGAGGTGCTCAGCGTGGTGCTGCCGTTCCTGGCGTTGCAGCCGCTCGTCGAGAACGCCGTCCGGCACGGGCTGTCCGGCCGAGCGGACGGCGGCACCGTCACGATCGTCGCCGCCGACGCGGGACCGGACGCCGTCATCAGCGTCGAGGACGACGGCGTCGGCATGGACCCGGAACTGCTGCGTTCCGGGGAGTTGGACGCGGTCGTCCCGGGTGCTGAAGGAAGCCACGACTCGAACATTTCCGAGGCCGCGCACGTGGGTCTGGCGAACGTCGACGACCGGCTGCGGGCCGCGTTCGGCAACGACTACGGCCTGGTCGTGGAGACGGCGCCCGGCGCCGGCACCAAGGTGAGCATGCGGGTGCCGAAGTTCCGGCCGGGGATCCGGGCGTGACCGCTCCGGCCCGAACAGTGGGCATGGCACGATGGATCCGTTGTGAAAGAAACTTCTGACGGGCCCGTGGACGGCCCCCTGACGGTGCTGGCGGTCGACGACGAGCGGCCCGCCCTCGACGAACTCGCCTTCCTGCTGCGTGCCCGCGACGAGATCGGGGAGACCCGCACCGCCGGCGATGCGACGACGGCGCTGCGGATCCTGCGTGACGGCGGCGTCGACGCGGTGTTCCTCGACATCAACATGCCCGGACTCGACGGTCTCGAGCTGGCCGGGATCCTCGGCCAGTTCGCGAGCCCACCGTCGGTGGTGTTCGTGACCGCGCACGAGGACCGGGCCGTCGCGGCGTTCGACCTCGGGGCCGTCGACTACCTGCTCAAACCGCTGCGCGAGGAACGCCTCGCCGAGGCGGTGCGGCGGATCGTCGAACGCCGACGCCGTGCCCGCGAGGAGAGCACCGACGACGCGTCGGCCGACGAGGTGATCCCCGTCGAACTCGGTGGTGTCACCACGCTGGTGCCACGATCGACCGTCAAATGGGTCGAGGCCGACGGTGACTACGCGCGCCTGCACACCGCCACCGGATCGCACCTGGTGCGGATCCCGATCTCGTCGCTGGAGAACCGCTGGGCCGACGCCGGTTTCCTGCGGGTGCACCGCTCATACCTGGTGTCACTCGCCGAGGTCACCGGCATCCGCAGCGTCGGCTCCGGGCTGGTGGTGTGCCTGCGACCGCAGGGCGACGCCCCCGCCGTGGAACTGCCCGTCAGCCGCCGGCACACCCGCGAACTCAAGGACCGGCTCATCCGCGGCCCACGTCAGGCCTGGACGTCGAGATGACGACCCCGGCACCGCCGCCGAGACACGGGGCGGCACCGCCGCCGCGCGAGCGGGTGGTGCTCGCCACCCGGCGCGGCGCCCGCATGGTCCGCACCCGCGTCGAGGTGGAGGAGCAGACCGAGGTCGGGGACGCGCTGATCCGCGGCCTCGTCCGGGCGCAGCTCGGGCTCGCGGTGCGGGTCGCCGCCGTCGTGGTGCTGCTGTTCGGGGCAGTGCCGCTGCTCGGCATCGCGTTCCCCGGGTTCGCGGACCTGTCGGTCGCCGGCATCCGGTTGCCGTGGCTGCTCACCGCAGTGCTGGCGGTCCCGGTCCTCACCGGCGCCGGCTGGTTCTACGTGCGCGCCGCCGAACGCAACGAGCAGGACTTCACCGACCTGGTCGAGGACTGAGGTACGCCCGCGTGCTCGGACAACCCCTACCCGTGATGACTCTGCTGGCGTTGGTCGCCGCGGCCGTCGCGACCGTCGGCATCGGCTTCTACGGGGTGCGGATGGCGCGTACCACCTCCGACTTCCTCGTCGCGTCCCGCAGCGTCGGGCCCGGCTGGAACGCCGCCGCGATCTCCGGTGAATACCTTTCGGCCGCATCGTTTCTCGGTGTCGCCGGACTGATCGCCAAGTACGGGGCGGACGCCCTGTGGTATCCGATCGGGTTCACCGCCGGCTATCTGGGGCTGCTGCTGTTCGTGGCGGCACCGCTGCGTCGATCGGGCGCGTACACGGTCCCGGACTTCGCGGAGTTCCGGCTCGGCTCGGTCCCGGTGCGACGACTGTCGATGGTCGTGGTCGCGCTCGTGTGCACGCTGTACATGGTGCCGCAGTTCCAGGGCGCCGGACTGACCCTGAACATCCTGCTCGGCGTCCCCGGCTGGGTGGGCGTCGTGGTGGTGGGTGCCATCGTCATCGGCAACGTCGTCGGCGGCGGCATGCGGTCGATCACGTTCGTGCAGGCGTTCCAGTACTGGCTCAAACTGTCCGCGGTCGCGATCCCCGCCCTCGTCCTCACCGTCCACTACGCCGCCGACCGACAGCCCGTCGGCCAGCCCGCACCCCCGACCGTCGCCGAGCAGACCACCGTCGACGTCACCACCGACGTCGTCGTGCAGGTCGCCACCCCGATCGACGCGGCCCTCGACGGCACCCTCGACGGACGCCCCACCGTCGGGACCGTGCACCTGGGCACCGGACGCCACGAACTCGGCGCCGGCACCACCCTCGTCCTGCCCGCCGGATCCCACGTCCCCGTCGTCGCGGGCGCCCCCGCCGACGGCGCCGAGTGGCTGCTGCCCGGAGGCGGATTCGGTGACCCGCACCCGCGCTACCAGGTGTATTCGCTGATCCTGGCGACGTTCCTCGGTGCGATGGGGCTGCCGCACGTGCTGGTCCGCTTCTACACCAACCCGGACGGGCGGGCGGCCCGCATGACGTCGCTCGTCGTGATCGCGCTCGTCGGCGGGTTCTATCTGTTCCCGGTGCTGCTCGGGGTGTTCGCCCGCATGTACGTGCCGCAGCTGCTCATCACCGGCACCTCCGACGCCGCGGTCCTGCTGCTGCCCGGGTCGGTGCTGTCCGGGTGGGCCGGGCAGTTGCTCGCCGGGGTGGTCGCCGCGGGCGCGATCGCGGCGTTCCTGTCGACGTCGTCGGGTCTGCTGGTGAGCATCGCCGGCGTCCTGAGCACCGACGTGCTGCGCGGCCGGGTCCGCGACTTCCGGGTCGCGGTGCTGCTCGCGAGCATCGTGCCGATGGCTCTCGCGCTCGCGGCGTCGTCGTTCGACCTGTCCCGATCGGTGGGCCTCGTCCTCGCGGTCGCCGCATCCACCCTGTGCCCGCTGCTGGTGCTCGGCATCTGGTGGCGTCGCCTCACCCCGGCCGGGGCCGCGGCCGGCCTGATCGCCGGGATCGTCGCAGCCGGCGGGGCGGCACTGATCGCCGTCGCCGACGTGGTGCCCGTCGACGCGTGGCACGGCTGGCCGGCGGTGCTTCTCGGCTACCCGGCCGCGGTGAGCGTGCCGCTCGCGTTCGCGACGATGGTCGTCGTCAGCCTCCTCACCCGCCGGCAGGTGCCGCGCGACGTGGGCCGGATCTTCACCCGCATGCACGCCCCGGAACGGCTCGGCATGGGCCGCGACCGGGAGCGGGACCTGCGGTCGAGCTGACGGATCCGCTTCCACCGAAGGAGAACTCGTGACCGAATGGCAGTGTGTCGGGGCGGCCGACGACTTCCGGGACGGCGCCGCGCACGCGGTCCGCGCGTTCGACACCGACCTGGTGGCGTTCGCCGACCGGGCCGGCGCCGTCCACATCTTCGACGCCCGCTGCCCGCACATGGGCGCCGACCTGAGCCGTGGCCGCGTCGTCGGTGACCACCTCGACTGTCCGGCACACCAGTGGCGGTGGAACGGGGCCGGGAAGTGCGTCGGCGGCTCCCCGAAACCGACACCGCTGCGGGTGTGGCCCACCGAAGAACGCGACGGACAGGTGTACGTGCGGGCCCCCGAGACCCGGGCCTACGGACGCGCCACCCGTTCGGGGCCGGCCGAATGGTTCGGTGGGGTGCCGGCGCCGGCAGGGGTTCGGAGGGGCCCGGATGCCCGCGGCAACTGACCTCCTGACGATCGGCCAGGTCGCCGAGCGTGCCGGGATCGCGTCGTCGGCGATCCGGTTCTACGAGGATCAGGGGCTGATCGAGTCGGAGCGCACGTCCGGGAATCAGCGCCGCTATCGGCGGCACGTGCTGCGACGGTTGTCGTTGATCCTCGTCGCGAAACGGCTCGGTATCCCGCTGTCGGAGGTCGCGGACGTGTTCGCGGATCTGCCGCACGACCGGATGCCCGGCCAGCAGGACTGGGAGCGGATCTCCCGGCGGTGGGCCGCGCACCTCGAGGCGCGGCGACGGGAACTCGAGCAGCTCGAACGCGAGATCACCGGTTGCATCGGCTGCGGCTGCCTGTCGCTGCAGCGGTGCGCGGTCCTCAACCCGGGGGACCGGCTCGGCGCGGACGGGCCCGGCCCGCGGCGACTGCCGCACGAGGACTGATCGCCGACCGTTCGTCGTCGCCGGACGACCGTTCGGCGCACAGTCGGGCAATTCGGCGTGTGAGCGGCAGCACACCCTTCGGTTGTGACCTGGCTCTCACTAACGTCGCATCGCAACCACCGCACCAGCGTTCGCGATGCGGTCGCCACGTCCCAGGAGCCGACCATGACCACCACCGACCTCGGTTCGGGGGTACCGCCGCAGCGCAGTGCCCCCGACGCGCAGGCCTTCCTCGACATGCAGGCCAGTCCGCAGTTCCAGGAGTTGCGGACTCGCTTGCGGCGCTTCGTGTTCCCGATGGCCGCGTT
The DNA here is from genome assembly GCF_005434945.1 of Prescottella subtropica. GTDB lineage: Bacteria > Actinomycetota > Actinomycetes > Mycobacteriales > Mycobacteriaceae > Prescottella > Prescottella subtropica. Next base: position 327,116 of record NZ_SKCH01000002.1, read on the forward strand.
CTTCCTCGCGTGGTACGCGATCTACGTGCTGCTCGCGACGTACGCGTCGGGCTTCATGGCCACCGAGGTGATCGGTCACGTCAACATCGGCATCGTCCTCGGGCTCGGCCAGTTCGTGTCGACGTTCGTGATCACCGCGCTGTACGTGAAGTTCGCGAACCGTGAACTCGATCCCCGTGCCGCGGCGATCCGCGACGAGTTGGAAGGACCGGTCAAGTGACGACGATTCTCGCGGCGGAGGGTTCCCAGGTCGGCAACCCGGTCCTCAACATCGCCATCTTCGTGGCGTTCGTGGTGATCACGATGGGCATCGTGATCCGGGCGAGCCGCACCACCAAGAAGGCGTCCGACTTCTACACCGGCGGCGGCCAGTTCTCCGGCCCGCAGAACGGTGTCGCGATCGCCGGCGACTACCTGTCGGCGGCGTCGTTCCTCGGTATCGCCGGGGCGATCGCCGTGTACGGCTACGACGGCTTCCTGTACTCGATCGGCTTCCTCGTCGCGTGGCTCGTCGCGCTGCTGCTGGTGGCCGAACTCCTGCGCAACACCGGACGATTCACGATGGCCGACGTGCTCAGCTTCCGGCTGAAACAGCGTCCGGTCCGCATGGCTGCGGCACTGTCCACGCTCGTCGTGTCGCTGTTCTACCTGCTCGCCCAGATGGCCGGTGCCGGCGGACTGGTCGCGCTGCTGCTCGACATCCACGACAAGGCCGGTCAGGCGATCGTCGTCGCCGTCGTCGGTGTGCTGATGATCGTGTACGTCCTCGTCGGCGGCATGAAGGGCACCACGTACGTGCAGATGGTCAAGGCCGTCCTGCTCATCGCCGGGGCCGCCATCATGTTCGTGCTCGTGCTGCTCGCGGTGCGCGGCAACTTCTCCCAGTTGCTCGCCGACGCCCAGAACACCGTCTCCCAGTCCACGAACGACGCCGTCGCGAGCCGCGACATCCTCGCGCCGGGTGCCAAGTACGGCATCAGTGGGATGACCCGGCTGGACTTCATCTCTCTCGGCATCGCCCTGGTCCTCGGCACCGCGGGCCTGCCGCACGTGCTCATGCGCTTCTACACGGTGCCCACCGCGAAGGAGGCCCGCCGCTCGGTGACGTGGGCGATCGGCCTGATCGGTGCGTTCTACCTGTTCACCCTGGTCCTCGGCTACGGCGCCGCCCGGATGGTCGGCCCCGACAAGATCCTCGGCGCCCCCGGCAAGGAGAACGCGGCCGCCCCGCTGCTCGCCTTCGAACTCGGCGGCACCCTGTTCCTGTCGATCATCTCCGCGGTCGCGTTCGCGACGATCCTCGCGGTCGTCGCCGGCCTCGCGATCACCGCGTCGGCCTCGTTCGCCCACGACATCTACGCCAGTGTCATCAAGCGCGGCAAGGTATCCGAGGAGGAGCAGGTGCGGGTCTCCCGGATCACCGTCGTGGTGATCGGTCTCGCGTCGATCGTGCTCGGCATCCTGGCGATGGGCCAGAACATCGCGTTCCTCGTCGCCCTGGCGTTCGCGGTGGCCGCGTCGGCGAACCTGCCGACGCTGCTGTACTCGCTGTTCTGGAAGGACTTCAACACCACCGGCGCCCTGTGGAGCATCTACGGCGGCCTGATCAGCTGCCTCGTGCTGATCGTGTTCTCGCCGGCCGTCTCCGGTGCGAAGAGTTCGATGTTCCCGAACGCCGACTTCGCCTGGTTCCCGCTGTCCAACCCGGGCATCGTGTCCATCCCGCTGGCCTTCCTGCTCGGCATCGTCGGCACCTACGTGGGCCGACGCAAGCTCGAGGACCCGGCCAAGCAGGCCGAGATGGAGGTCCGCTCGCTCACCGGTGTCGGTGTGGAGAAGGCCGTCGCGCACTAGCAAACCCGGTCCCGCTGCGCCCCGCGTCCCCCGACGCGGGGCGCAGCGGCGTCCCGTACGGTCCTGTACGTCGCGTTTCTCGGCGGCTACGATCCGACGATGGCCAAGCTGAAGGTGTCCGTCGACGTCCCCATGAGTCCCGAGGACGCGTGGAAACGAGCGTCGGATCTGACGGGTTTCGACGAGTGGCTCAGCATCCACGAGGCGTGGCGCAGCGAACTGCCCACCGAACTGCGGGCCGGCACCACCGTCAGCTCGATCGTGTCCGTCAAGGGGTTGCGGAACCGGGTCACCTGGACCCTGAAGAAATACGATCCGCCGCGCAGCCTCGTGCTGAAGGGCGACGGCAAGGGCGGCATCAAACTCGGACTGATCCTCGGTGTCGAACAGGTGGCCGCGGGCGCGAAGGTGATCCTCGACATCGAACTCGGCGGCGCGCCGCTGTTCGGGCCGATCGGGTCCGGTGTCGCGCGGGCCCTGCGCGGTGACATCGAGAGTTCCCTGCAGAAGTTCGTCACCCTCTACACCTGATCCGGGGAGGTCTCGGGAAGATGCCCGGTCGTCACACTGCACCGCGCTCGCGCCGGCCCGCCGTCGCGTACGGCGCGATCGGTCTCGTCGCCGCGGCGGCCGTCGGTACCGGCGCCTACGTGTTTGTCGACCGCAGTGGCGGCTGCGACACGGTGAGCGAGTACCGGGTGGCGACGGACCCGTCGATCGCACCGATCCTCACCGAGGTCACGGCGTCGGCGTCGGCCGAGGATCTCGGCTGCCGGTCGTTCACGATCACCGCGGCACCCGGCGCCGACGGACTCGGTGCCCCCGGCGACCCCAACCGACCCGACCTGTGGATTCCCGATTCGACGCAGTGGGTCGCGAAGGCCACCGCCGGGTCGGGCACCCCGTTCGACGTGGCCTTCCCGTCGATCGCCACCACTCCGGTGGTGATCGCGTCCCGCGCCGGTGAGATGCCGTCGTTCGCGACCTGGCTCGACGTGTTGCGACTGCACGGACTGCGGATCGGTGACCCGCTCACCAGCAGTGTCTCGAACGCCCCGATCGTCGGTGCGCTCGCCGAGGCCGGCGCGGGAATTGTTGCTGCCGACGCGGTTCCGGCGGCACTCGTGCCGCTCGCGCAGGCGCAGGCCGCGAACATGCACCAGGCCGACGCCGCGCAGCGACTGGCAGCCGTGGCATCCGACGGCGGCATCGCGATCGTCACCGAACAGCAGGTGGTCGGCGACACGGCAGTGACGACGACGGTGCCCGACTCGGGTGCGGTGTTCCTCGACTACCCGGTGGTGGTGACCACGTCCGGCACCGACCACACCGCAGTGAAGGACGCCGGGGTCGCCCTCGCTACGGTGATGGCGTCCGAGACCGGACGTAGTGCGCTGTCCCGCACCGGTTTCCGCAGCCCGGGGCGTTCCTCTCTGGACGGCGGGCGTGGTGTCGGCGACATTCCGGTGCTGACCCCGTCGGATCCGGTCGCGGCCGCGCAGGCACTGAAACGCTATGCGGTGCTCGCGTTGCCGTCGCGGGCGCTCGTCGTCGAGGACGTGTCCGGGTCGATGGCCGAGAAGGCCGGCCCGGACACCCGGATCGCGCTCACGGTGCAGGCCAGCGAGACCGGTGCGAAACTGTTCCCCGACAACGCCCAACTCGGGCTGTGGGCGTTCTCGATCGGCCTCGGGGGTGGCGGCAAGGACTACCGCGAACTCGTCCCGATCCGTCGGCTCGACGAGACCGTCGACGGCGTCACCCAACGGCAGGAACTGACCGACGCGGTCCGCACCCTCCCCACCCTCGTCAAGGGCGGCACCGGACTCTACGACACGACGCTCGCCGCGTTCCGGAGGGTCAAGGAGGGCTACGACCCGGCCGCGGTCAACAGCGTCATCCTGCTCACCGACGGCGCCGACGAGGACCCGTCGAGCATCACGCTCGACGAACTGCTCGCGACGCTGAAGAAGGAACAGGACCCGGCCCGCCCCGTCATCATCGTCACCATCGGTGTCACCGAGGACGCCGACGCCGCCGTCCTGCAGAAGATTTCCGCCGCCACCGGCGGCACCAGCCACATCGCCCGCAACCCCGCGGAGATCCCCGGCGTGTTCGTCGACGCGATGCGGAGTCGCGCGGCCGGCTGAGCTGTTGTGCCCTCGGCAGGATTCGAACCTGCGACACCGGCTTTAGGAGAGCCGTGCTCTATCCCCTGAGCTACGAGGGCGGGGGCGGGGTGGACGCGATTCGGTGCGCCTGCCGCAGTCAGTGAGTGTAGCGGTCCGCGTGGCCCGGCGATGAATCGGACGAGGTCGCCGGGTCCGCGATTCGGTTCGCCGAAAATAAAGAACGAGTAACGCTGGTCACGGACTATATGAATTTGTTACCTTGGCTCGTCAGCAAGATCGAGTGCACTGGCGCAGTGCGCGGCCGAAGAAACGATTGACGAGGTAGTAACTGTGGGACGCCATCGCCTTGCAACCCCGGGCCCCAGCGCGGGTGTCAAGGCCGCTACCGTCGCCGCCGCTACCGGCGCGATCCTGACCGCGGGTGCGCAGCTCGGTGCCGGCTCGGCCGCTGCCGCCACGATTCCCGGCACCCAGATCCAGCTGCCGGAACTTCCGGCCCTGCCCGAACTTCCGGCCCTGCCGGTGCTGCCCGCGCTGCCGACTGCGCAGCAGATCGTCGACAGCGTCAAGGCCGCCCCGATTCCCGCCGAACTGCCGCAGGTGCAGGACGCGATCCGCGCCGCCGTCGCCACCGCCGAGGCCCAGTTGGGGTCCACCGGCTCCGCCGGCAGCCTCGCGCCGCGCGCCGTCAAGCCCGTCTCCGGCACCCTCACTTCCGACTTCGGTCCGCGCTGGGGTGTCCGGCACAGCGGCCTCGACATCGCCGCCCCGATCGGCACTCCCGTGTTCGCGGCCGCCGACGGTGTCGTCGTCGACGCCGGTCCGGCGTCGGGCTTCGGCCTGTGGGTGCGGGTCCTGCACGACGACGGCACCACCACCGTCTACGGCCACGTCAACGACTACCAGGTGAGTGCCGGCCAGCGGGTGACCGCGGGTCAGCAGATCGCCACGGTCGGCAACCGCGGCCAGTCCACCGGACCGCACCTGCACTTCGAGGTGTGGGACAGCTCCGGCACCAAGGCCGATCCGTCGTCGTGGCTCGAGGAGCGCGGTGTCGCGGTCACGTGGCGCGGCGCCTCCACCACCATGTGACGGACCCGTCGAACGTCAGCCGCGGGCCAGGGCGACCGAGGCTTCCGCGGTGTAGTTCAGGAACGTCAGCGACTCCTGGAAGTACAGCTCGACGGTCTCCGAATCGTGCGACAGGTAGCCGATCGACAGGTCCTGCCCGATCTGCAGGTCGAAGTCGCCGCCCCGGGTACTGAGCACGAACGCCCCGTCGATCGCCGGCGCCCAGATGATGTCGCCGTCGACGAGCCGTCGGATGTGCTCCCGGATCGGGTAGCCGTGATCGGACGTCTCGCTGACCTGGGTGTACGCGTCGGCGCTCAGCAGCACCGAGTAGGGGCCGTCGACACCGGCGAGCCGCAACTCGGACAGGGCCTGGCTGATCGCTTCGGGGACGTCGCGCACGTCGTCGGGCAGCCGCAGCGGCGGGTTCGACGAGTTCGCGCGGATGCCGACGATCCCGGCGGCCGTGTAGCCCTCGAAGATCGCCCGGTCCTCGGCGAACGCGATCTTCTTCGCGGCTTCCTTCACCGCATCCCAGTCGGCGTCCTGTGCGCCGCGTTCGACGTTGTCGATCTCTTCGCGGGACAGGGTGAACGGCACCCGCAACTCCACGAGCGGGGCCACCGTCCGCTGCCGGGCCAGCACACCGGACGCGGGTGCGTCGATCGCCGTGGTGCGGCCCAGGCCGACCGCGGAGAAGTCGGTGCCGTGCGGGCCGGAGACGTCGACGACGGTGCGGCCGGCGATGTGTCGTTTGAAGGTGCGGGCAGCTTCCTCCTCGATCGACGCCCACGCGGCGTCGGTGACGGGGGCGAGACCGCGATAGAGATTGTTCATCGTGTGGAACTCCTTCTCAGGCTGCCGATTCCGAGTGATCCGTCCGTGGCGGGGGACGGGCTCGTGTCGTCGGTGACGGCGGGCCGGACGTTCGGCGCGGACGGGAGGTCGTCGAGGAACTCGAGGGTGGGGGAGAAGAACAGGCCGCCGGTGACGGCCGTGGAGAAGTCGAGGATGCGGTCGGTGTTGCCCACGGGTACGCCGACGAACATGTTGCGCAGCATCTCCTCCGTCACCGCCGGGGTGGCCGCGTATCCGATGAAGTAGGTGCCGAACTCGCCGGCGCCGAGGCTGCCGAACGGCATGTTGACACGCAGGATCCGACGCTCGCCGCCGGCGTCGTCGGTGATCGTGTTCAGGGCGACATGGGAATTCGACGGTTTCACGTCGTCGTCGAGTTCGATGTCGTCGAGTTTGGTGCGGCCGATGACGCGTTCCTGCTCCTCGGTGGAGATCGCGTTCCAGGAGTCCATGTCGTGCAGATACTTCTGCACGATCACGTAACTGCCCCCGGTGAAGCCGGGATCCTCGTCGCCGACCAGGGCTGCCTCCGCGGCCTCGATGTCCTCGGGGTTCTCGGTGCCGTCGACGAAGCCGAGCAGGTCGCGCTGTTCGAAGTAGCGGAAACCGTGGGTCTCGTCGACGACGGTGGCCGCACCGCGCAACCGGTCCACGATCTTCGACGCGAGCTCGAAGCACAGGTCCGTCGATACCGCGCGGATGTGGAACATCAGGTCGCCGGGCGTCGACGGTGCGCGGTGGCGTCCCCCGTCGAGCGCGACGAACTCGTGCAGCTGGGCGGGACGGGGCCCGTCGAACAGCCGGTCCCACGCGGACGAGCCGATCGAGGTGACGCACACCAATCCCGATCCGGGAACCCGGAATCCGACGGACTTGCGGAGCCCGTCCACATCGGCGAGCAGATCACGGACAGTGCCCTCGCCGCCCTCGTCGACGGTGAACACGAGGAAGATCGCCGCGGGGGTGAGCGGCGTCAGGATCAACTGTGATCGGGCCACACCTCACCGTAGATCACCCCGGCCCCGGACGCCGGAAAAGCCGCGACCGCCGGCGACATCATGTCGCCGGCGGTCGCGGGTCGGGCTGGGGGCTACGCGCTCGCGCCGGACCAGCTGTCCGGGCCGAACACCTCGTAGTGGATGTTCTCGGCCGGGACGTTGCGGGCGATGAGCGACTCCTTCATCGCGAGCATGAACGGCAGCGGGCCGCACAGGAACGCGCGGGTACCGGGCTCGATGACGATGTCGGTCAGATCCGCACGGCCCAGACGGGTTCCGGCGAACGCCTCACGCGCACCCAGATCCTCGTACCAGCGGTGCACGACACCCGAGGGCAGGCGGTCGACGAGCTCGGCGAGCTCGGCGCGGTGGGCGTGCTGCGCGGCCGAACGGTCGGCGTGCAGCACCGAGACGGCGCGCGTGTCGTCCGTCGACGCGAGGTGCTCGAGCATGCCGATCATCGGGGTGCAGCCGATGCCGGCAGAGATGAGCAGCAGCGGTGCGTCGTCCTCGGGCAGCGTCAGGTCACCGAACGGCAGCGATACCTTCAGCTCGTCGCCCTCGAAGAGGTTGTCGTACAGGAAGTTCGACACCTCGCCGGCCGGGACGGTGGATCCGTCGGCCCGGGTCAGGGCGCTGATCCGCTTGACGGTGATCCGCCACTCGGCGTCCGTCGGCTCGCACGCCAGGCTGTACTGGCGGATCTGGTGGGCGCCGTCCGGCAACTCCACCTGCACCGAGATGTACTGGCCGGGAGCGAAGGTCGGCAGGGCCGAACCGTCGAGGGAGGCCAGCGTGAACGACACGGTGTCGGCCGACTGGTGGGTACGCAGCGCCACCTTCACGGTCCGCCACACGTCGCCCGCCTCGACACCGGCACCCGCGTACAGGTCCTTCTCCATCGCGATGAGGGTGTTGGCCATCAGCCAGTACACCTCGTCCCAGGCGGAGGCGACCTCCGGCGTCACGGCCTCGCCGAGGACCTCGACGATCGCCTCGAACAGGTGCTTGTGGACGACCCAGTACTGGTCGGCGGTGATGCCGAGCGACGCGTGCTTGTGTGCGATGCGCGACAGGATGGTCTGCACGCGTTCCTCGTCGGGGTCGAGTTGCAGCGTCGCGAACGCGGCGATGGCGCCGGCGAGAGCCTTCTGCTGCTCGCCCTGCTGCTGGTTGCCGCGGTTGAACAGATCGGTCTCGAGGGTCGGGTTGGCGGTGAACAGCTTCTGGTAGAAGAGTGTCGTGATGTCGCCGATCGCCGCACCCACGGCGGGCAGGGTGGCGCGGACGGTTTCCTTCGAGGCCTCCGAGAGCATCGGATTCTCCTGTTCGGTCGGGTTGTGGTGGGGTTCTACTTCGCTGCCGGCACGGTGAGTGTCAACAGCAGGTTCTCGGTGGACGATCCGGCGGCGGTGAGGTCGCGGACCGTCAGGGTGTCCAGTGCGTCGTAGAACGCGTTCTGGGCGTCACGCAGGGCGGAGCGTAGCCGACAAGCGTGTCGAAACGGGCAAGGATTGTCGCCTTCGCACGTCACGACCTCGGCGTCGCCCTCGAGTTGACGGGTGAGCCAGCCGAGGGACGCACTCCGTCCCAGATCGGTGATCGCGAGGCCACCACCACGCCCCCTGCGCGTGGTGAGGACCTCGAGTTCACCCAGCCGGGCAACCACTTTCGTGGCGTGGCTGTACGACACTGCGAGTTGCTGCGCGATCACGCGGGTACCGGGCTCGGCGGGTGCGCCGGCGACCGGTTCGGCCGCCAGGCGCATCACGATCCGCAAGCCCAGATCGGTGAACTGCGTCAACTGCATGACACGACCGTAGAAAATTGTCATGTCGGATGACAATTAAATGTGACGCGCGTCGCGGCGCCGGTGATCATGTTCCGACCTTGGCCCCAGGCGGCCGGGACCTTGGTCCCGAACCGCCCGGGACCTGCGCATCCACCCGCGGGCCCGGGTGAGTGACTAACGTCGGAGACGACACCGGATCGTCGCAACGGAAGTGGGTGAGCGGGATGGCCGCCGAGGGGATTCAGTACGGCGTCGACGAACCGTCGACCGCGCGGGACGCGAATTCGGTGGTGGTGGGTGTCGACGGCTCGGCCGCCGCACAGGCCGCTGTCGTGTGGGCTGCCCGCATGTGCGCCGCCCGGAAGCTGTCACTGCGGATCATCCACGCCCTGAACTTCTCGCCGTACACCTACGGTGCCCCGTACCTCGACGTCGCCGGTATCTACGACTGGATGGAGGTGCAGGGCAAGGACATCGTCACTGCGGCAGCCGAATCCGCGCGGCAGGTGTCCGCCGACCTCGACATCTCCACCGAGATCTCCACGATGGGCGGCGCCCGCTGGCTGGTGTCGCTGTCCGAGGACTCGCGGGCCCTCGTGCTCGGGGCGTCCGGCCGCGGCGCTGCCGGCGGTATCGGGTCGACGGCCGTCAATGCGGCCAGCCACGGCGTGTGCCCGGTGGTGGTGGTGCACCAGCGGGACGGCGCGGTCCCGGACAGCGGGCCGGTCGTCGTCGGTATCGACGGCAGCCCCACCAGCGAGCGGGCCACCGCCGTCGCGTTCGAGGAGGCCGCGCGGCGCGGGGTGCCGCTCGTCGCGATCCATGCGTGGAGCGACACCCCGCACGGCACCCTCGCCGGCGAGCGCAGTGCGATCCGCGATCCGCGGGGGTTCGAGGACGCCGAACACGAGGTGCTCTCCGAGCGACTCGCCGGCTGGTCCGATCGCTACCCGGACGTCGAGATCCGGCGGGAGTTGTACGTCGACGGCCCGCGCACCCACCTGCTCGCGTGGTCGCAGAAGGCGCAGCTGGTGGTCGTCGGCAGCCGTGGCCGCGGCGGATTCCGGGGACTGCTGCTCGGTTCCACCAGCAACGAACTGGTCCAGAAGGCGCAGTGCCCGGTGATGGTGGTTCGTCCCGCACGGTCGTAGAGTTCGAACCGGTTGTAACGTCCGTCACAGGAATCACGGAATGGGGTCGCCGATGCGTATCGGTATGGGCTTGAACTACAGCGGTGGATTCACCGAGACCGCCGACGAGGTCGCCGATCTGGAACGAGCCGGGCTGGACATCGTGTTCGTCCCCGAGGCGTACTCGTTCGACGCGGTCAGCCAGATCGGATTCCTCGCGGCGAAGACGTCGACGGTGGAGCTCGCGTCGGGCATCTTCCAGATCTACACCCGCACCCCGAGCCTGACGGCGATGACCGCGGCCGGACTGGACTACGTCTCGAACGGCCGCTTCGTCATGGGCATCGGCGCGTCCGGGCCGCAGGTGATCGAGGGCTTCCACGGCGTCAAGTACGACGCCCCCCTCGGTCGCACCCGCGAACTGGTCGACATCTGCCGCCAGGTGTGGCGCCGCGAGAAGGTCGAGCACCAGGGGCGCTACTACCAGATCCCGCTGCCCGCCGAGCAGGGCACGGGGCTGGGCAAGCCGCTCAAGCTCATCAATCACCCGGTGCGCGAACGTATCCCGGTCGTCATCGCGTCCCTCGGTCCGAAGAACGTCGCGATGACCGCGGAGATCGCCGAGGGCTGGGAGCCGATCTTCTTCCATCCGGAGAAGGCGGACGCGGTGTGGGGTGAGGCCCTCGCTGCCGGTAAGGCCAAACGCGATCCGAGCCTCGGTGACCTGCAGGTCTACGCGAGCCCCACCCTCGCGATCGGCGACGACGTCGAACCGATGCTGCAGTGGATCAAACCGCATCTGGCGCTGTACATCGGCGGCATGGGCGCCAAGGGCAAGAACTTCTACAACGACCTCGCCTGCCGATACGGCTACGAGGCGGAGGCCGAGAAGATCCAGGACCTCTACCTCGCCGGCAAGAAGGACGAGGCCGCGGCCGCCGTCCCGGACGAACTGGTGCGCGCCATCTCCCTCATCGGCACCGAGGATTTCGTGAAGGAACGCGTCGCGGCGTTCGCGGCCGCCGGGGTCACCACCCTCAACGTGACCCCGCTCGCCGCCGACCGTGCGGGCCGTGTCGCCCAGATCGAGAAACTGCGCGCGATCGCCGACTGACGGCCGCGACCGGAGAAGGAGAAACCCGCACCCATGAGCGCAACCGAAGCGAGCGCAACCGAGGCGATCGTCGTCGCCGTCGACGGATCCGAGGCGGCGTCGAACGCGGTGGTGTGGGCGGCGCGCTCCGCCGCACTCCACCGGCGTCGCCTGCACATCGTCACCGCCGTCCACATTCCGGCGTTCTACTACTCCGAGCCGTACCTGGCGCGCAGCTTCCAGGACGAGCTGCGCGACACCGCCCGTGCACGGCTCGACAGCGCCCAGGTACTGGCCCGGCAGTCCGCCGAGCCGGTCGGACCGATCGACGTCACCACCGAGGCGGTCGACGGGCGTCCCGCACCGACACTGATCGAGATGTCGGCGCGGGCATGGCGACTGGTGCTCGGCTCGCACGGGCACGGCGAGATCGCCGGCCTGATCGTCGGTTCCGTCACCGCCGCCGTCGCCGCCCACGCCGCATGCCCGGTCGTGGTGGTCCGCGGCCGCACCCTCGACGGACTCCCGCCGACCGAGGGCCCGATCGTCGTCGGCGTCGACGGATCCGAATCGTGCCGGCCCGCGGTCGCGGCCGCGTTCGAGGAGGCGTCGACACGCAGCGCCGGCCTCGTCGCCGTCAACGTGTGGAGCGATGTGAGCGTCCAGCCGTCACTCGGCGCCACCCCCGACGACCCGCACTGGAGCCGGATCCAGTCCGGGGAGGAAGTGGTGCTCGCCGAACGGCTGGCCGGCTGGCAGGAGCGCTACCCGGACGTCGACATCGAACGGGTCGTGGCCCGGGACCGTCCGGTGCGGGTGCTCAGCGAATATGCCGAACAGGCCCAGCTGATCGTCGTCGGCACCCGCGGCCGCGGCGGCTTCACCGGCATGCTGCTCGGCTCCACCAGTCGCGCCATGCTGCACACCGCCGACTGCCCGGTGATGATCGTGCCGTCGACGGACTCCCGGGAGAACTGACCGGACCCGGCAGCCGGTACATTCCCGAACTCCTGCTCGAATCCGCTATATCCGTCAATATTGTTGTGTGCATGGACAACTCCACAAAATTGACCGGTCTGAATGTTACGGTGACGTCGCCTGTACGTGTGGGGGAGCGTCATCCGTTCGGTCGGGGCGGCGGGTTTCGTGCGAACGAGGGCAGCCTTTCGATTTCCTCGACTTCATGCGATGTGGGCGCAGCGTCAACACATCATCGATGCAGGACGATCGAGGAGGTCTTATCACGATGTCGACGTACACGAAGGAAAGCCCCTGCGCTCGGAAGAAGAAGAGCCGCATCATGTGTGCGGCAACGGCTGTCGCCGCACTCGCGATCGTCTCGCCGGCCGTCGGACACGCCGATTCGGTGTCCTCCACCGGGAGCGACGGGAGCGTGACCGGGAGCGACGGAAGTTTGACCGGGAGCGACGGGAGCGTGACCGGGAGCGACGGAAGTTTGACCGGGAGCGATGGGAGCGTGACCGGGAGCGGCGGTGTCGGGAGCCTCGACGACGGGAGCCTCGGGTTGATCGGTTCGCTGCCGTTGCTCGGGAGTCTCGGTAGCGTCGGCAGTGGTGGCAGTCTCGGTAGTGTCGGCAGCGTCAACGGGGGCGGCGGCAGCGCACTGCTCGGCAGTGCACTCCTCGGGAGCGGGGCACTCGGCTCCGGCGGCTCCGGCGGATCGGGTGGTTCCGGCGGACCCGGTATTCCCGGACCGGGCGGCCCCGGCGCACCCGGTCCCGGTGGCGAGGGCCCCGGTGGCGAGGGCCCCGGTGGCGAGGGCCCCGGTGGCGAGGGCGGCCCCGGTGAGGAAGTGGCACCGAATGTTCCGCGCGGCGGCGGCCAGGTCGCGGTCGTCCCGGCCGGTGCGGTCGAAGCCGGTGGCGGGCCGGTGACACGCGGCCCGGCCGACATCGAGGGGGTACTCGTCGGTGCCGCGCTGGCCCTTACCGTTGCGGCGGGCGCGGGTGCGGCGTGGACGCGTCGCCGGGACTGCTGAGCCGATGACCGGCCGTGCCCGGACCCGCACCGGTAGCGGTGCAGGTCCGGGCACGCTCCGTCAGACGGTGCGCGCCAACCGGTTCGCGAGCAGCTTCGCGAAGTGCGCCGGATCCTCGAGTTCGCCGCCTTCCGCGAGAAGCGCGGTGCCGTACAGCAGTTCGGCGGTCTCGGCGAGGCTCGGATCGTCGCTGCGGTCGGCGTGCGCGGCCCGCAGGCCCTCGACCAGCGGGTGCGTCGGGTTCAGTTCGAGGATCCGCTTGAAGTGCGGAACCTGCTGTCCCGACGCCCGATACATGCGTTCGAGGGCCGGGGTCATGCCGAACTCGTCGCCGACGATGCACGCGGGGGAATCGGTCAGTCGCGTCGACAGCCGCACCTGCTTGACGTGGTCGTCGAGGGTCGTCGTCAGCCACGCCAGGACGTCGGCGAATTCCTTGCCCTGCTCCTCGCGCTGGGCTTCGGCCTCCTTCTTCTCCTCGTCGGTACCCAACTCCACCTCACCCTGCGCGATCGACTGCAGCGGCCGGCCGTCGAACTCGGGGACCGATGTCACCCACATCTCGTCGACCGGGTCGGTGAGCAGCAGCACCTCGAGTCCGCGGGCCCGGAACGCCTCCATGTGCGGCGACGACTCGAGCTGCTGGCGGGACTCGCCGGTGAGGAAGTAGATCTGATCCTGTCCGTCGGGCATGCGCTCGACGTACTGTGCGAGCGTGGTCTGCTCGTCCTCGCTGTGTGTCGACGGGAACGACGAGATCTCCAGCAGCAGTTCACGATTGTCGAAGTCCGACAGCAGGCCCTCCTTGAGGACCCGACCGAACTGCGACCACAGCGTCGTGTACTTGTCGCGGGTCTGCTTGTCGTCGGACGACTGCAGATCCCGGATCGTGGTGAGCACCTTCTTGGTGAGCCGGCGGCGGATCGCCCGGATCTGCCGATCCTGCTGCAGGATTTCGCGGGACACGTTGAGCGACAGGTCCTGCGCGTCGACGACACCGGTGACGAAACGCAGGTACTCGGGCATGAGTTCCGCGCAGTCGTCCATGATGAACACCCGCTTGACGTACAGGTGGATACCGGACCGGTGCTCGCGGGAGAACAAGTCGAACGGCGCGTGCGACGGCACGAACAGCAGCGCCTGGTACTCGAACGTGCCCTCGGCCTTCATCGGGACGATCTCGAGCGGATCGTCCCACGAATGGCTGACGTGCTTGTAGAACTCGTTGTACTCCTCGTCGGTGACCTCGCTGCGCGGGCGGGCCCACAGCGCCTTCATCGAGTTCAGCGCCTCGGTGGCGTCCTCGACCTGCATCCGCACCGGGTACGAGATGAAATCCGAGTAGCGCTTGACGATCTCGCGCAGTGTCGACGCGGCCGTGTAGTCGTGCATGTGGTCGTCGGTGTCGACGGGCTTGAGGTGCAGTGTCACCGACGTGCCCTGCGGGGCGTCGTCGACGGTCTCGATCGTGTAGGTGGCGTCGCCGGACGACTCCCATCGCGTCGCATGCTTCTCGCCGGCCTTGCGGGTCAACAGCGTCACCCTGTCGGCGACCATGAACGTCGAGTAGAAGCCGATACCGAACTGCCCGATCAAGGCTTCCGAGGCTGCGGCATCCTGCGCTTCGCGCAGCTTGTGCCGTAGCTCGTTCGTCCCGGACTTGGCGAGCGTGCCGATCAGATCGATCACCTCGTCGCGGGACATGCCGATCCCGTTGTCGCGCACCGTGAGTGTGCGCGCCTCGGTGTCCGGAACCAGTTCGATGTGCAGATCCGAGACGTCGGCCTCGAGGTCCTTGTCGCGGAACGCCTCGAGCTTGAGCTTGTCGAGTGCGTCGGACGAGTTGGAGACCAACTCGCGCAGGAAGGTGTCCTTGTTGGAGTACACCGAATGGATCATCAGATCCAGGATCTGGCGTGTCTCCGTCTGGAACTCGTGCTGTTCGATACCCGTGGTCATACCGAAAATCGTAGGTCACCCGGCGGTGAGCAGCGATGCTCCGATCGTGACGAAACTGTGCCGCAGAGCCGGCGTCCGCACATCGCCCGCGGCCGATTCCACGTAGTGGGAGAGACCGGGGCCGACCGGCCGAAACAGGCACGGTAGCGTTTTCGTCGAGAGTGCCGAGCGTTCACGGAAGGTGGCACCGATGACACGGGTCTTTCTGGTCGACGATCACGAGATCGTCCGACGCGGACTGGTCGATCTCCTGGGCAGTGCCCCCGACCTGACGGTGGTCGGCGAGGCCGCATCGGTGGGGGAGGCGATGGCCCGGATCCCCGGGAGCGGCGCCGACGTCGCCGTCCTCGATGTGCGGCTTCCCGACGGCAACGGCGTCGAACTGTGCCGCGACCTGCGGGCCGTGCTCCCGGATCTGCGGTGCCTCATGCTCACGTCGTACGCCGACGACGAAGCCCTGTTCGACGCCGTCATGGCCGGGGCGTCCGGGTTCGTGCTCAAGCAGATCCTCGGTACCGACCTGATCTCCGCGGTCCGCACCGTCGGCGCCGGCGGGTCGCTCCTCGACAGCCGCGCCACCGCCGCCCTCATGCAGCGCATCCGCTCCGAACGCACCGTCGACCCGCTCGCCGACCTGTCCGACCAGGAACGGGCCGTGTTCGAACTGATTGGTGAGGGCCTCACCAACCGTGAGATCGCCGAACGCCTCTTCCTCGCCGAGAAGACCATCAAGAACTACGTCTCCCGCCTGCTCGCCAAACTCGGCATGCAACGCCGCACCCAGGCCGCGGTCCTCGCGACGGAACTGAAGAACACGAGGCGCTGACGCACCTGTGCGCCTTTTTGGTAGTAGCTACTACCAAAAAGGCGCACAGCACCTATCGCAACGGCACCCGCCAGGTCAGTTCCGTGCCACCGGTGTCGGACGGTAGAACGGTGCAGCTGCCGCCGCACTGTTCGGCGCGGCGGGCCAGGTTGGCGAGGCCGCTGCGGCGCGGATTGTCGGGGACGCCGCCGATGCCGTCGTCGCAGATACGGAGGGTGAGGTGGTCGTCGGCGTCGATTGCGACGGTGATCGTGGTGGCGCCGGCGTGCCGTAGTGCATTGCTCAGTCCTTCCCGCAGCACCGCCTCGGCGTGCGGATGGATCCGGGCCGGGACCAGGGTGTCGATCGCGCCGGTGAACTGCACGTTCGGGGTCAGTGTGGAGCGGGTGGTGAGGTCGCCGATCGCGTCGAGGAGGCGTCGGCGCAGGCTCGTCGACGCCTCCGAACCGGCGGTGTGCAGATCGAAGATCGTGGTGCGGATCTCGCTGATCGTCCGATCCAGCTGTGTCACCGTCTGGGAGAGTGTGGCCGCCGCGGATTCGGGGACGGGGCAGGATTCGTCGAGCAGCAGGGACTGCAGGCTCATCCCCGTCGCGAACAGCTGCTGGATGACGTTGTCGTGCAGGTCGCGGGCGATGCGGTCCCGGTCGGCGAGGACGTCGAGTTGCCGTCGGCGGTGCTGCTGGTCGGCGAATTCCACCGCGAGGGCCGCCGAGTCGGCCATCGACCCGAGCCGGGTGATCTCGTCCGGCGTCCAGCATTCGCTGCTGCGGGTCACCACCAGCAGCCCCGCGACCCCGGACGTCGTCGACAGCGGCAGTGCGGCGACCCGGACTCGGCCGGTGGTGCCGAACGGCGCCACCCGATCCTGTTCGGTGAGCCGGGCGGGACGCCGCCCCCGCACCACCGGCAGCAGATCCGAGCCGGACAGGTCGTGGACACTGCCGGCGCGCGGTCCGTCCGGTGCCGCGGCAGCCTCGATGCTCGCCCGTGCGCCGTCGACGACCAGGACGTAGGCGCCGTCCGCCCCGCACAGATCCCGGGTGCGGGTGACCAGCAGGTCGAGGGCCTCGTCGATCGAGCCGCCGGACAGCAGTCGGGCGTTGAAACCGGCGAGGGCGGTGAGCCAGCGTTCCCGGGTGCGGGACTCCTCGAACAGGTGCGCGTTGTCGATCGCGACTCCGGCGGAGGTGGCGAGGGCGTCGAGGATGGTTTCGTCCTCGTCGGTGAATTCGGGTCCGGACCGCTTCTCGGTGAGATAGATGCTGCCGAACACCTGGCCGCGCACGATGATCGGCATGCCGAGGAAACTGTCCATCGGCGGGTGGTTCGGCGGGAACCCGCTCGAGGCGGGATGTGCACCCAGATGCGCGACGCGGACCGGACGCGGATGCTCGATCAGCAGTCCGAGCAGTCCGTGCCCTTCCGGCAGGTGATCCATCCGGTTCCGTTCGGCCTCCGTGATGCCCTCGTACACGAACTCGGACAGGCCGCCGTCTGGGTTCCGTACACCGAGCGCACCGTAGCGGGCGCCCAGGAGGGTGGTCGCGGCCTGCACGATGCGCTGCAGGATCGAGTCGAGTTCCAGACCGGCCCCGACGACGAGGACGGCCTCGAGCAGTTCCTGCAGCCGGGCCGGTGTCGCGACGCTGTCGACGAGGCGTCCCCGCATGTCCGCGAGGACCTCTTCCAGGTTGTCGAAGTCCCGATCCGCGCTGTCGACCATGAGGGCAGCATAGGTGGCGGAAAAAATTCCGAGAATTCGGTTCGTTTCGTGTGTAACACGTTGCAGTGGCCGGTCGATGTAGTGGATGACGTCGTCGTGAGCAGGGTCGTGGTGGCCTGATCCGACACGCGCCGGTCCGGTGTCGAACCTCGGGGGAGGGGATCGACACCGGACCTTCCTTTCGTGTCGGACACCGCTAGAACCGGTCGGTAGCGTCCGGCGCCACTAGACTTCCTCCGGTGAAATCGACAGCACAGGATCTGAGCACCACCGCGATCCACGACCGCATTCTCGACGCCGCGGCAGCCTGCCTCGTCGAAGCCGGGTACGGGACGCGGTTGCACGCGGTCATCGCCGAACGCGCCGGACTGTCCCGGCCGACGGTCTACAAGTACGTCGGTGATCAGACGGAGATCGTCGAGGCACTGTTCCGGCGGGAGATCACCCGGTTCTTCGCGGTCCTCGAACCGGTTCTCCTCGACCACGACCGCTTCCGGGACGGGTTCGTCGAGTGCGTCGTGTTCTCGGTCGGATACGCGCGCCGGCACCGGGTGCTGCAGAAGGGTCTGCGGGACGAGCCGGCCATCGTGCTGTCCGGGTTCACCGTCCACGCGCAGCCACTCGTCGACCGCGGCGGCGAGGTCCTCGCCCCGCATTTCGCGCGGATGCTCGCCGCCGACCCGTCGTCGACGATCGATCCGCGGATCGCGAGCGAATGGGCGTTCCGGCTCGTGGCGTCGCTCGTCACCACGACCGGCAGTGTCGACACCGGTGACGACGACGCGGTGCGCGCTTTCGTGCACGGGCTGCTGTCGCTCGGTGCACCGCAGCCGGTGTGACTACTTCGCGACGGTGAGCAGGAACGCGACGTCCTCGAGCGCTTCGACACGGTGCCGGGCCGCCGGAATGATCAGCAGGTCACCCGTCGAGCCCTTCCACGAATCCTCGCCGCACACCAACGCCAGCTTGCCGGTGAGCACCAGGATCGTCGCCTCACCGGGGCTGTCGTGTTCGGCGAGACTGTTACCGGCACTCAACGCGACGACGGTCTGCCGGAGATGACGCTGATGGCCACCGAAGACGGTCTGCGAACTGCGGCCGCTCGACGACGTCGCCGCCAGCTTGAGCTGCTGGCGGGCCAGCGCCGTCAACGAGGTCTTGTCCATCACAGGCCACTCCGATACGTCGGGGACGAACGGGACGTCACCTCCGCAGTATGACCCACGACGGTGGTGTCGGCGCGGCGATCGGGCCTAACGGTTCGGCCACCGTGCGCCCGAACCCGTCAGGCGCGGACGTACGTGCGGAACCGGTACCGCAGCCCCGACGCCTCCGAGACGCGCCAGTCGCCGTCGTCGCGGACCACCCACCCGGCACCGATCTCCGGTGCGTACGCGTCACCGTCGATGGCCGCGTCGATCTCGGTGACGACCAGCCGATCCGCGAACGGCAGTGCCGCCGTGTAGATCTGGCTGCCGCCCATCACCCAGGCGGTGTCGCCGGCGAGTTCGAGGGCATGTTCGACACCGTGGGCGGTCTCGGCGCCGTCCACCGACCACTCGGCCTGACGGGTGACCACGATGTTGCGGCGTCCGGGCAGCGGCCGGAACTTCGGCGGCAGCGAGTCCCACGTCCGCCGGCCCATCACCACCGGACTCCCGGCGGTCGTGTTCCGGAAATGCGCCATGTCCTCGGGGATCCGCCACGGGATCGTGTTGTCCTGACCGATCACCCCGGCGAGGGTCTGCGCCCAGATCAGGCCGACCATCAGACGGCCACCGGCGCCTTGATCGCCGGATGGTGCCGGTAGCCGACGATCTCGACGTCCTCGAACGTGTAGTCGAAGATCGAGTCACGCTTGCGCAACTGCAACGTCGGGTAGGGATACGGCTCGCGGGACAACTGCTCGGTGACCTGCTCGACGTGGTTGTCGTAGATGTGGCAGTCGCCGCCCGTCCACACGAAATCGCCCACCTCGAGACCCGTCTGCTGCGCCACCATGTGCGTGAGCAGCGCGTAGCTGGCGATGTTGAACGGCACCCCCAGGAACAGGTCCGCGGACCGCTGGTACAACTGGCACGACAGCTTGCCGTCGGCCACGTAGAACTGGAAGAACGCGTGGCACGGCTGCAACGCCATCGCGTCGAGATCGGCGACGTTCCACGCCGACACGATGATCCGACGCGAATCCGGATTCGACTTCAGCGTCTCGATCACCTGGCTGATCTGGTCGATGTGCGCACCCGACGGCGTCGGCCACGACCGCCACTGCACCCCGTACACCGGGCCCAGTTCACCGTCCGCGTCCGCCCACTCGTCCCAGATCGTGACGCCCCGGTCCTGCAGCCAGCGCACGTTCGACTCGCCGCGCAGGAACCACAGCAACTCGTAGACGATCGACTTCAGGTGCACCTTCTTGGTGGTGACCAGCGGGAAACCCTCGGACAGGTCGAAGCGCATCTGATGCCCGAAGACACTGCGTGTACCCGTTCCCGTACGGTCCGCCTTCGGCGTCCCGGAGTCCATGACGAGGCGGAGCAGATCTTCGTAGGGGGAATGCACCGAGCCAGTCTAGGCGGCTGCGCCACCCGTGCGCCTTTCTGGTAGCCGGGACTACCAAAAAGGCGCACAGCAGATAGCCTGCGGCACATGCGTGAGCTTCTCGTGATCGGCATCGGTGCCGGCGACCCCGACCAGGTGACCGTTCAGGCCGTGAAGGCCATGAACCGGGCGGATGTGTTCTTCGTCATCGGCAAGGGCGACGAGAAGCAGGAGCTCGTCGATCTGCGGACCACGATCCTCACCGAGCACATGGATCGCGACTACCGGATCGTCGACATCGTCGACCCGCCGCGGGACCGCACCCCCGACAACTACGGCTCCGTCGTCGACGACTGGCACGACCGCCGCGCGGAGATCTTCGAGGCGAAGTTCGCCGCGGAGGACGGGGTCGGCGCGATCCTGGTGTGGGGGGATCCGTCGCTGTACGACAGCACACTGCGGATCGTCGAACGGGTCCTGGCCCGCGGCAACGAGACGTTCGACTACACCGTGATCCCCGGTGTCACCAGCATCCAGTCGCTCGCCGCGCAGCACCGGATCGTGCTCAACCGGATCGGCGAGCCCGTCCACGTCACCACCGGGCGCAAGCTGCGCGACGGCCTGCCCGACGGTGTCGGCACCGCGGTCGTCATGCTCGACGCCGAATGCAGTTTCACCCACGTGCCGGGGGAGGACGTCGAGGTCTGGTGGGGTGCCTACCTGGGGCTGCCCGACGAGGTGCTGATCGCCGGCAAGCTGCGCGAGGTGGAGGACGAGATCGTCCGGGTCCGCGCCGAGTTGCGGGAGCGCAAGGGCTGGATCATGGACATCTATCTGATCAGGCGCTGACGGGTTCGTGCCGGCCGAACACCCAGCCGCGGAGCACGAGGAACCGTAGTCCGCCGACGACCGCGCTGACCGCGATCACCAGGCCGATCGAGAGGAGATCGGACGCGTCGGGAAAGAAGAAACTCAGCAGCGCCAACACGCACGACGACGCGACCAGGCCGAGGAGGGCCAGCGCACCGCCCTCCCACTGCGCAGTGAACCACGGCACCCGGGCGGCGGCCCGGAAGGTGCGTCGCCGGTGCAGTTCGTTGGCGAGCACCGTGCTGGTCGCGACCCCGACCGCATTCGCCAGGAACGTCCCGTACGTGTCGAGGACGACGAAGGTGAGCGCGTACACCGCGTTGCTCGATCCGCCGACGAGGGCGAACCGGGTGAGCTGGGCGGTCCATCCGTCGCCGCCCAGGCGCAGGTCGAGCATCGACATCGGGTCTCCCACAGCCTGGCATTTCGTTGCAAGTTGCAACGGTAGCCCATGCTGTCCGCATCGACGACATCCGGTCAGGGGAGCGGGTCCGCCACCTCGACCTCGGCCGGTGCCCCGTCGTAGCCCCGGTAGCCGGACCATGCGAGACGCCGGTCCCGGCCCGGATCCCGCTCGACCCGGGTCGGCACGTCGAAGATCAGGGTACGGCGCGCATCGGCGTCGTACCGCGGCCACCACGGCGTCGGCGCCCCGTCGCGCGCGAACGCGAGCCAGTTCTCCTGCACCCGGTCGGTGACCGCGCGCAGTCCGCGGTGACCACCGGGAGCGGTGAGCAGGCGTCCGGCGATCGACTCGCCGTACCCGAACACCGCGAACATCTCGAGGCCGTGGGTGGCGCCGAGACCGGCCCAGTGCAGCAGACGTGGTGCGAAATCGAACCGGTAGCCGTAGGTGGGGGCGACGGCCGAGTGCGCGTCGGCGATGTCGACGGACGGCTTCCAGAACGTCACGTCCCCGCCGAGGGCGATCGCGGCCCGCGCCGCCGGATACCCCGGATAGGCGGCGACGACACGGTCGCGGGCGTCCGGGTCGGTGTGCGCGAACATCGCGTCGATACGGCCGGCGTCGGTGGGCAGTCCGTCGAGGAACCGCGGAAACAGGGTTCCCTCACGGGCATTCGTGCCGATGATCAGCGGGACGCGGTGGGCGCGTCCGGTCGCGAAGGCGACCTCCGGCGACTCGGGCACGACGTCACCGTCCACGACGGGACCGAACAGGTGCAGGCCCGGCGTGTCCGCCAGGATGCGGGCGCTCACCCGGCTGCCGGCCTTCCCGAGCCGAGTCGGGGTCGCGGACCCGAGCGCGTCGACGGCCGACGCCGGATCGGTCGCGCCGAGTCGCTCGACGACCTCCCGCGCCCAGCTGCGGGCCCGGTCGGCGTCGTTGACGAGTACCGGGGCCGGGCTCTCGGCGATCGCCCGCGCGAACAGCCCGCTCGCGGCCGGCACCGCCATCAGTGTGGTGACCGACGTGCCGCCCGCGGATTCCCCGAACAGGGTGACGTTGCCGGGGTCGCCGCCGAACGCGGCGATGTTGCGGCGCACCCACTCGAGTGCGGCGATCTGGTCGCGCAGGCCGAGATTGGAGTCGAACGGTCGCTCGGGCGTGGAGAACGCGGTGAAGTCGAGGAATCCGAGCGCGCCGAGCCGATAGTTCGCCGACACGAAGATCACGTCGCCGCGGCGGACCAGCCGGTCCCCGCGGTAGAGCCCGAGGGCGGTGGTGCCCATGGTGTAGGCGCCGCCGTGCAGGAACACCAGCACCGGGCGCGGTGCGGTACTGGGTTCGGCCGGCGCGAGCACGTTGAGGGTGAGGCAGTCCTCCGACATCGGCTGGGCTCGGCCCGGCCGCAGCGTCGTCCCGGTGCGGTGCTGCGGGGCGGCGGCCCCGAACACGCCGGCGTCGCGTACCCCCGTCCACGGGGTCACCGGCTGCGACGCCCGCAGCCGCAGCGGTCCGACCGGCGGTGCCGCATAGGGAATTCCGCGCCAGGTCAGCAGATCACCGAGGCGGCGGCCGCGAACGGTGCCGTCGGCGCAGGTCACGTCCAGGCGTGCATCCATGCGGTCACTGTACGGCCTGTCGACGCTGCTGCTCGAGCAATCGCAGCCACACCTCGCTCACCGTCGGATACGACGGGACCGCGTGCCACAGTCGGTCGAGCGGCACCCGGCCCACGAGCGCGACCGTCGCGGCGTGCACCAGTTCGGCGACCTCCGAGCCGGCGAACGTGGCCCCGACGATCGTGTCGGTGGTGCGGTCGACCACCAGCGATGCGCGTCCTGTGTAGTCGTCGCGGGACAGGGCCGCCCCGGCGACGTCGATGTCCACCGTGACCGTTTCGACATCGGAACCGGCTGCACGGGCAGCGCTTTCGGTGTATCCGACGGATGCGACCTGCGGGTCCGTGAACACCACCTGCGGGACCGCGTCGTGGTCGGCGGACGCGACGAACCGCGGCCCGTCGAGGGGTCGGCCCTCGGCGCGCGCGGCGATCACGTCCCCGCACACCCGCGCCTGATACTTGCCCATGTGGGTGAGCGGTGCCCGGCCGGTGACGTCCCCGACCGCGTACAGCCAGTCGCCGTCCACCCCGGCCGCGGTCAGATGATCGTCGACGGTCACGTACCCGTCACCGAGACCGGCCGCACCGAGTCCGAGTCCGGTCGTGGCCGGGACGCGCCCGGCGGCGACGAGGACCTCGTCGACCGTCAGCGTCGACTCGTCGGACAGGGTGAGCGTGACCGGTCCGCCGTGGATGCACCCGACACCGGTGTCCGACGCGTCCGGCCGGGCCACCGCGGTCACCGACGTCCCGAAACGCACGTGCACGCCGTGCTTGCCGAGTGTCTCGGCGACCAGGGTTCCGGCGAACGGTTCGGTACGGGTGAGCAGCGCCGGCCCGCGCACCAGCAGGGTCACCTCGTCGGCGCCGAGTTCGTGCAACCACGTCGCGGCCTCGCACGCGACGACGCCGCCCCCGACGACCGCGAGTCGCCGCGGCACCTCCCGCACCGCGGTCGCATCCCGCGACGTCCACGGCAGCGCGCCGCGCAGACCCGGAACGTCCGGGACGTTCGTGGTGGTGCCGGTCGCGAGGACCACCGCATGCCGAGCCTGCAGGACCCTGCCGTCGACGGTGACCTCCCGGATCCCGGTGAGCTGCGCGTGCCCGCGGACCACGTCGATGCCCGTCGCGTCCGCCCACAGCACCTGCGACGAGTCGTCGCGGCCGTGCGTGAACGCGTCGCGTCGCGCGAGGACCGCCGCCGCGTCGAGCCCGTACGCGCCCACTTTCTCCCCGACGCCCGGCATGTGCCGGGCCGTCGCGAGCACCTCGGCGGGGCGGAGCAGTGCCTTCGACGGCATGCACGCCCAGTAGGAGCATTCGCCGCCCACCAGTTCGTGCTCGATCAGAGCCGCCGTGCGGTCGCTGCCGGCGATCGCGTAGGCCGCCGCGTTCTCCCCGGCCGGCCCGCCTCCGATCACGATGACATCGAACTCCTCGACAGTCATGTGTCCACGGTAGGCCGGGCCGGACCGGACGGCACCGCAAAAACAGTTCACGGCTTTATGAATACAGAATTGAATGTATCGTCGGGTGTATGGACACGTCACCGATGTCGACCGACGCCCTCGCCCGGTTCGGGCACGCCCTGTCGGACACGACGCGCACCCGCATCCTGCTGGCCCTGCGGCACACCCCCGGATATCCGTCGGAACTGGCGGACGGGATGGGGGTGTCCCGGCAGATACTGTCGAACCACCTGGCCTGCCTGCGCGGATGCGGACTGGTGGTCGCGACACCGGAGGGGCGGCGCACCCGCTACGAACTCGCGGACCCCCGTATCGGGCACGCGTTGGACGACCTGATCGGGCTGGTCCTGGCCGTCGACCCGTCGTGCTGCCCGACCGCCGACACCGACCACTGCTGCTGACCGGAAGGAGTTCGACGATGCCCCGGATCACGACCGCGGCCCGCACCGTCTACCGCGACGAGATGACGGCCGCGCGAACGGCCGCCACCGCGGAGGCGCGGTGGCGGCACCTCGAGCGCGCGCACATCGCGTCGCAGCCCAGCCCGTGGCTGCACACCTGCAACCACGCGGCCATGCTCGCGCTCGCACTGCGGCAACACGACCGACGGGAGGCGCTCGGTCAGGTCGTGCGGATCGTCGTCGCCGCCCCGGGCTCCCTCACCGGACGCTACCCCGACGGCAACACCGGCCGCGCCGCGGCGGGACTCACGACGCCGATGCCGATCCCCGACGATCTGGCGTCCGCCCTGTCGCGGTAGACGCCGGTCACCACGGGCGCGCGGTCAGTCCCCGGGCCGCCAACCGGTCCACCGCCAGATCGCGCAGCGCGGCACCGCTGCCGAACGCCTCGAGGTCCAGGGCGACCAGCGACAGCGTGTACGTACCGCCGCACCGGCACAGGTAGGCGGACAGTCGGGTGGTGGTCCGGGCCGGCCGCTGCGGGGACAGTCCCGGATGCACCGCCCGGGTCGCGACACCGGTCGTCCGGTACGGGCCGAGCGTCGCGAGGGAATCGGGAAGACGGCCGACGTTGGAGCACAGTGCATCCCGCTCCCCGGCGCCCGACGTCAACCGGTGTGCGAGCCGATCCGGCAGCAGGTGCACGGTCTCCTCCGGGAAACCCGACGGTGCCCCCATCGGGGTGCGCGTAAACGCCTCCCGGCACGACCGCCGGATCTCGGTGAGCGAATCATTCGGGGTCACAACGACATCCGTCATCACGACGGCATTGCTCGTGCCGGCGGAATCGCGGGCGTCGACCGGCACGCTGACGTGCAGTGGCATCGGAACCCCGGCCGCGTCGGCGATCCCGGTGACCACCGACAGGAACAGCCCGTTCGGTGTGCCGCCGTCGGCGCCGGCGACCGTGTCCCACACCGCTGCATCGACGTCGACGATCGCGGTGGCCGTCCCGGTGACGGTGCGGGCCGGACCCGCGGGAGACGCCGCCGCAGCGAAGGCCCGCAACTCCCGGCGGCGTCGCGCACTCGGCAGCAGGGCCAGCGACGCTAGTGCCCCACCGAACACCACCCGGCGGAGGATCCGTGCCGCGTCCGCGACGTCCGACGTCCGTGGGGGAGTGGGCGCAGGCTCCCGACCGGTCAGCGCGGCGTCCACGGCCGCCACGAGGCCGCGGGCGTCCGCGACGACATGCGAACACACCAGCGAGATCACGGTGCCGCCACCCCGGACCGGTGCCGCGGCCAGCACCCAACCGGGGCCGCGCCCGGGATCGACGTCGACACCGGTCTGCGTGTCCGCCCAGGCCACGACGTCGTCGACCGGTTCCGTGTCGTAGCGCAACGGCAGGGTGTCGGTGCTCGGCTCCCACCGGGGCCGGGCGCCCGGCACCCGCGACCGCACGACCCGCCGCCCCAGCGCGCCGCCGGCCAGGACGTCGTGCACGGAGGCCAGGAGTGGCGCCGCGTCGGTGTCCAGGGCGTCGGCGGTCCGCCACAGGCCCTGCATCACGATCGGCAGGCCGTACCCGCGATGCCGGCGCAGGAAGATCTCGTCCACCACGGTCAACCGGTCCATACCGGACGACGCTACCGTCGATCGTCGTCGAACCCGCCGTGCCGGCCCTCCCCGGCGGTGAACCGGGACGCGCCGGTCAGCGCGTCGACGGTGACCGCGACCATGCCGTGCCGGAACTCGGACGCCAGCGCTTCCGCCTCGTCGAGTCCGTCCTGTTCGAGCAGCGACATCCGGTCCTCCCGTAGGCACACCTGCGGGAACGCGGCGAGCCCGGCGGCCAGTTCCTCGGCGGCGGTGCGGGACTCGCCCGGTGGCACCACCCGGTTGACCAGCCCCATCGCGAGGGCCTCGTCCGCGTCCACCGGGCGTCCGGTGAGGACCATGTCCATGGCCCGCCCGTGGCCGACGATCCGGGGCAGCCGGACCGTCCCGCCGTCGATCAACGGCACCCCCCAGCGGCGGCAGAACACGCCGAAGACGCTGTCGGACTCCGCGATCCGCAGATCCGCCCACAGCGCCAACTCGAGTCCGCCGGCCACCGCATACCCGGCGACCGCCGCGATCACCGGTTTCGACAACTGCATCCGGGTCGGCCCCATCGGGCCGTCGCCGTCCGGTGTCACCCGATTGGATCGGTCGGTGCCGAGCGCGTTGAGGTCGGCACCCGCGCAGAACGTGCCGCCCTCACCCCACAGCACCGCGACCGCGGCGCCCTCGTCGGCCTCGAACTCGCGGAACGCGTCCGCGAGCGCCGCGGCGGTCGGTCCGTCGACAGCATTGCGCACCTCGGGCCGGGACAACACGATCGTGGTCACGGGCCCGGAACGTTCGCTGCGCACCGGCATGGTTCGACGGTACCCGCGAACCGGCGCGCAGGAACCGGGATTCACGCGTCGACCACGCGTGACCGGGAGCAACCGGACAGTCGTGGTACGAGCGCATACTGGGAGAAGTGGCGTCGTGAAGAGTACGGAGCACGGTCATGCTGGTCGACACGCGATGGAACGCCTGGAACGAGGAGATCACCGTCCAGGTCACGGAGGGCGCGGCCCTCGGATCCGCGGCGCGCCGCGTGGGAGCGCTGCTCGCCGAGGCGGAGGCCGCCTGCAGTCTGCGCCGCGGCGACGCCGAGATCCACGCCGTCAACCTGGCCCAGGGGCAGCCGGTGCGGGTGAGTGCGAGCCTGGCGCGACTGTTGCGGTCGGCGCTGTGGGTGGCGCGGATGACGGACGGTGCGATCAGCCCACTCGCCACCGCGCAGTCCCCGATCGGGGTGCCACCGATCCATCCCGATCTCACGTTCGCCGACGTCCGGATCGACGACGCCACCGTGTTCGCGCCCTTCGGCGCGTCGTTCGACATCACCGGCGCCGCGAAGGCCGACACCGCGGGCCGGGCGGCGACCCTCGCCGCGGGCGAACTCGAGTGCGGCGTCCTGGTGCGGGTCGGAACGGTCGTCGCGGCCGGCGGGCACCCGCCGGCCGGGGGATGGCAGGTCCCGATCGCCGGTAACGGGACGATCGAACTGCCGCCGGGGGGAGCGTTCGCGACCGCCGGTCCGGACCCGGATCGGGGCCCGGACGATGCGCTGCCCGGCGCCTGGGCGCAGGTCTCGGTGATCACCGACGACGCGGTCTGGGCGTACGGCGCTGCGGCGGCCGCGCTACGACGTGGGGTGGGCGCGGTGTCGTGGCTGCAGGAGCAGGACCTGGCCGCGCGACTGGTGGACCGGGGCGGACGCGTCCACGCCACGGCGGCCTGGCAGCGCCCGCACGCCGCGTGACCGGTGTCAGACGGCGCGGCCGCGCTGCGTCCGGTACCAGCGGACCAGAGCATCCGTGGACGAATCATCCTGCCGCGGAGGCGCTTCCGACGAGGTGAGGACCGGACCCAGTTCGAGGGCCTGCGTCTTGCCGAGCTCGACCCCCCACTGGTCGAACGAGTCGATACCCCAGATCACGCCCGCCACGAACACCTGATGCTCGTACAGGGCGATGAGCTGACCGATCACCGACGGTGTCAGTCGCGGCGCCAGGACCGTCGTCGACGGACGGTTACCGGGCATCACCTTGTGCGGCACCAACTCCGGGGCCGTACCCTCGCGCCGGATCTCCTCCGCGGTCTTCCCGAACGCGAGCACCTTCGTCTGCGCGAACAGGTTGCTCATCAACAGGTCGTGCATGCTGCCGGTGCCGTCGGCGGTCGGCAGATCGTCGGTGGGTTCGGCGAACCCGATGAAGTCGGCGGGCACCAGGCGGGTGCCCTGATGCAGCAGCTGGTAGAACGCGTGCTGACCGTTGGTGCCCGGCTCACCCCAGAAGATCTCCCCGGTCTGGGTTGTCACGGGCGACCCGTCCGTATGCACCGACTTGCCGTTCGACTCCATCGTCAACTGCTGCAGGTAGGCCGCAAACCGCGCCAGATCGTTCGAATACGGAAGAACCGCACGGGATTCGGCGTCGAAGAAACTCGAATACCACACCCCGATCAGCCCCAGCAGGACCGGCGCGTTCCGCTCCATCGGTGCGGTGCGGAAATGTTCGTCGACGATGTGGAACCCGCCGAGGAACTCCGCGAACCGCTCCCGCCCGATCACCGCCATCACCGACAGCCCGATCGCCGAATCCACCGAATAGCGGCCGCCGACCCAGTCCCAGAACCCGAACATGTTGGCGGTGTCGATTCCGAACTCGGCGACCCGCTGCGCGTGCGTGGAGACCGCGACGAAATGCTTCGGGACCGCCGCCTCGCCGAGCGCGTCGACCAGCCAGCGCCGGGCCGCCGACGCGTTGGTCAGCGTCTCGAGCGTCGAAAACGTCTTGGACGCCACCACGAACAGTGTGGTCGCCGGATCGAGGTCGGCGAGCGTGCCCACCAGATCGGCCGGGTCGACGTTCGAGACGAACCGGGCCGTGATCCCGGCGTCGGCGTAATGACGCAGAGCGCCGCACACCATCACCGGACCCAGATCGGAACCGCCGATACCGATGTTGACGACCGTGCGGATCCGCTCACCCGTCGCCCCGCGCCACACACCGGACCGCAGCCGATCGGTGAAATCGCCCATCCGGTCGAGCACCGACTGCACGTCGGCGACCACGTCCTGCCCGTCGACGGCGAGTGCGGCGCCGGCCGGGAGACGCAGTGCGGTGTGCAGCACCGCACGATCCTCGGACGTGTTGATGCGGACGCCGGCGAACATGTCGTCGCGGCGCTGCTCGACCCGGGCAGTGCGGGCCAGTTCGACGAGCAGGGACAGGGTTTCGCGGGTGACGCGATGCTTGCTGTAGTCGACGTACAGGTCGCCGGCCGTGGTGGTCAGGTCGGTGCCGCGGCCGGGATCCTGCGCGAACAGGTCTCGCAGATGCACAGATTCGATCACTCGATGATGCGCATCCAGGTTCTGCCAGGCTGCGGTACCGGTGATGTCTGTGCTCATGGGAAAGAAGCTTATCGGCCGCACCATCGACATTCCTGTCGACTCTCATTGGGTGAGGGAACGGCGCATGATGGGGAATATGAATCCCGCCGAATTGCTCCGCGCCGTCCCCACCCGGCTCTGGATCGGGGGCACCCCGGTCGACGCCGAGGACGGCGCCACGTTCCCCGTCCACGACCCCGCGACCGGAGAGGTTCTCGCCGACGTCGCCGATGCGAGTCCCGCCGACGCGGTCGCGGCCCTCGACGCGGCCGTGGCAGTCCAGGCCGAGTGGGCGCAGGTACCGCCGCGGGAGCGCGGCGAGATGCTGCGCGCGGTGTTCGAGAAGATCACCGCCCGCGCCGAGACGTTCGCGCAACTGATGACACTCGAGATGGGGAAGGCGCTACCGGAGAGTCGCGCCGAGGTGCGCTACGGCGCCGAGTTCTTCCGCTGGTTCGCCGAGGAGGCGGTCCGGATGGAGGGCCGCTACCAGGCGGCGCCCGGCGGCACCGGACGCATCCTCGTCGCCAAACAGCCCGTCGGACCGTGCCTGGCGATCACCCCGTGGAACTTCCCGCTCGCGATGGGCACCCGCAAGATCGGGCCGGCCCTCGCCGCCGGGTGCACGATGATCGTCAAACCGGCGGCGGAGACCCCGCTGACCATGCTGGCACTCGCCGAACTGTTCACCGAGGTGGGCCTGCCGCAGGGTGTGCTGTCGGTGCTGCCGACATCCCGGGCAGGCGCGGTCACCGAGCCGCTGCTCGCCGATCCGCGGCTGCGCAAGCTCACGTTCACCGGATCCACCGGGGTCGGACGGCTGCTCGTGGCGAAGTCCGCGCAGGGATTGCTGCGCACGTCGATGGAACTCGGCGGCAACGCCCCGTTCGTGGTGTTCGACGACGCGGACGTGGACAGTGCCGTCGACGGCGCGGTGCTCGCCAAACTCCGCAACGGCGGTGAGGCGTGCACCGCCGCGAACCGCTTCCACGTCGCGAACACCGTCCGTGAGGAGTTCACCGCGAAACTCGTCGACCGCATGGCCGCGTTCACGCTGGGGCCCGGGATCGACCCCGCGACGACACTCGGCCCGCTGATCAACGCGGACCAGCTCGCCACCGTCACCGATCTCGTCGACGACGCCGTCGGCAAGGGGGCGACGGTTCTGCTGGGCGGCACCGCCCCCGGCGGACCGGGCTGGTTCTATCCCGCGACGGTGCTCACCGACGTGCCCGCGACCGCGCGGATCCTGAAGGAAGAGGTGTTCGGCCCGGTCGCCGCGATCACCGGATTCGACACCGAGGACGAGGCGATCACCGCCGCGAACGACACCGAATTCGGGCTCACCGCCTACATCTACACCCGCGACCTGGATCGGGCGCTGCGCGTCGCCGACGCCGTCGAGACCGGCATGGTCGGCATCAACCGCGGCGTCGTCTCGGACACCGCCGCCCCGTTCGGTGGCGTCAAGGCGTCCGGCTTCGGACGCGAGGGCGGCAGCGAGGGCATCGAGGAGTACCTCGAGACGAAGTACATCGCCCTCACATGACGGCGTGCGTGCGTGCCGTCAGTGCCGTCAGTGGCCGAGACGACCCCGTCCGAGACGCAGCAGCAGCATCGCGAGGGTGTGCCCCTCCTGGCCGAGTTCGCTGAACCGGTCGATCACCTTCATCTCCCGGCTGTGCACCAGGCGCGGGCCGCCGGACGCCATGCGGGTGCGGCCGATGATCTGCGACACCTCACTGCGGCGCTTGACGGCCGCGAGGATCTCGGCGTCGAGCCGGTCGATCTCCATGCGGAGTTCGTCGATCTCGGCCTGGCTCGGAGCCGGCGACGATTCGGGTGAGGGAGTTGCGGTGGAGCTGCTCATGGATCTTCTCCTCGTGTCGGAACGTGGGTTCGTCGGGTCCGGTCGGATCGTTACGAATCAAGGTTCCGGCACGGCGGTGATCACCCACCGAGTTTGCCACGCGCACCGGACCGGCCCAAGTATGGGTGACCACCTTCACGACCGGCATTGTCGGGGCGGGCCGGTAGCGTGGACAGGCGATGAACACGATTCCCGGCGCCATGATGCCCTCGGCCCAGCCGTCCACCCGTGACCTGCTCGGCGGTCTCAACCCGCAGCAGCGGGAGGCCGTCCTGCACGCCGGGTCGCCGCTGCTCATCGTCGCCGGTGCCGGATCGGGCAAGACGGCGGTGCTCACCCGCCGGATCGCCTACCTGCTGGCCGAGCGGGACGTCCTGCCGGGCCAGATCCTGGCGATCACGTTCACCAACAAGGCCGCCGCCGAGATGCGCGAACGTGTCGCGCAGTTGGTCGGCCCGCGCGCGAACAGCATGTGGGTGTCGACGTTCCACTCGAGCTGTGTCCGGATCCTGCGCGCCCAGTCGGCGCTGCTGCCCGGGATGAACTCGAACTTCTCGATCTACGACGCCGACGATTCACGCCGGCTGCTCACGATGATCTCCAAGGACCTCGAGATCGACACCAAGCGGCACTCCGCGCGGCTGCTCGCCACCAAGATCTCCAACCTGAAGAACGAGCTGATCGATCCCGCCGAGGCGGAGGCCGCGGCGGCGGGCCCGGACGGCACCGACCTCGACAAACTCGTCGCCCGCGTGTACGCGATCTACCAGCGGCGGCTGCGGGACGGTAACGCACTCGACTTCGACGACCTCATCGGCGAGACGGTGTCGCTGCTGCAGCGCTACCCGCAGGTCGCCGAGTACTACCGGCGCCGCTTCCGGCACGTCCTCGTCGACGAGTACCAGGACACCAACCATGCCCAGTACGTGCTGGTGCGCGAGCTCGTCGGAGACCCGAGCGACGACCCACACGCGGTCCCGCCCGCCGAACTGTGCGTCGTCGGCGACGCCGACCAGTCGATCTACGCGTTCCGCGGTGCGACGATCCGCAACATCCAGGAGTTCGAACGGGACTACCCGCAGGCCCGCACCATCCTGCTCGAACAGAACTACCGGTCCACCCAGAACATCCTGTCGGCCGCCAACGCGGTCATCTCCCGCAACACCGGTCGCCGCGAGAAGCGACTGTGGACCGACTCCGGTGCCGGCGAGCTGATCACCGGATACGTCGCCGACAACGAGCACGACGAGGCCCAGTTCGTGGCCTCGGAGATCGACCGACTCGTCGACGCGGGCGACGCCACGTTCGCGGACGTCGCGGTGTTCTACCGCACCAACAACTCCTCCCGCGCGCTCGAGGAGATCTTCATCCGCCTCGGCATCCCCTACAAGGTGGTCGGCGGCACCCGCTTCTACGAGCGCAAGGAGGTCCGCGACATCGTCGCGTACCTGCGGGTGCTCGCCAACGAGGACGACACGGTGAGCCTGCGCCGCATCCTCAACACCCCG
Organism: Prescottella subtropica; assembly: GCF_005434945.1. GTDB lineage: Bacteria > Actinomycetota > Actinomycetes > Mycobacteriales > Mycobacteriaceae > Prescottella > Prescottella subtropica. The sequence continues at coordinate 360,242 of NZ_SKCH01000002.1, forward strand.
CGCCGCGGCATCGGCGACCGCGCCGAGGCGTGCGTGTCGGTGTACGCGGAACAGCAGGGGATCGGCTTCGCCCGCGCACTGCGGGCCGGTGCGGCGGGGACGGTGCCGCTGCTCAACAGCCGCTCGGTGAAGGCGATCGCGTCGTTCCTCGAACTGCTCGACGGGCTGCGCGAACTGTCGGCGGCCACCGAATCCGACGGTAACGACCTCACCGACATCGGCGAGGTGATCGAGGCCGTCCTCGACCGCACCGGCTACCGCCGCGAACTCGAGGCCAGCAGCGACCCCCAGGACGGGGCGCGGCTCGACAACCTCAACGAGCTGGTCAGCGTCGCACGAGAATTCAGCTCCGACGCGCGCAACGCCGCCGCGTTCGTGGCGGAGGATGCGGCCCCCGACGAGACCGCCGACGAGGACGGTCTGCCCGACCCCGGTTCGCTCGCCGCGTTCCTCGAACGGGTGTCGCTGGTCGCCGACTCCGACCAGGTGCCCGACGAGGGTGAAGGGGTCGTCACCCTGATGACCCTGCACACCGCGAAGGGGCTCGAGTTCCCCGTCGTGTTCGTCACCGGCTGGGAGGACGGGCAGTTCCCGCACATGCGCGCTCTCGGCGATCCGGCCGAACTGTCGGAGGAGCGACGCCTCGCCTATGTGGGTATCACTCGGGCCCGGCACCGGCTGTACCTCACCCGCGCCGTCGTGCGCTCGGCCTGGGGGCAGCCGGTCACCAACCCCGAATCGCGTTTCCTGCAAGAGATTCCGGCCGACCTCGTGGACTGGCGCCGGGAGGACCCGGGTGTGCTCGGCACGGGTGGGGCGATCGGCGGCGGGCGCCGGCAGCAGTACGGCAACCAGGGCTACGGCGGATCCGGTTACGGCGGTTCGGGATTCGGTGACTCGCGTGGTCGCGGCGGTGCCGCGTCACCGAGTTTCGGTGCGCCCCGGGGGCGGAACAACAACCTCGTACTCGCGGTCGGCGACCGGGTCAGTCACGACAAGTACGGTCTCGGCAAGGTGCTCGAGACGAAGGGTACCGGCCCGACCGCGACGGTCACCGTCGACTTCGGATCGGCGGGCAAGGTGCGTCTGATGCTGATCGGCGGCGTGCCGATGGTGAAACTCTGAGGAGAGGACGGCCGTCAGGGCTGTTCGATGCCCAGGCTGATGCCGCGGGTGGCGAGCCACGGAATGGGGTCGACCTTGTTGTCGCCGCCGAGATGGACCTCGAAGTGCAGGTGCGGGCCGGTGGAGAAACCACGGTTGCCCATCGTGGCGATCTGATCGCCCGCCATCACCCTCTGGCCCACGGTGACCAGGGTGTCGTTGATGTGGCCGTACACGGTGATGGTGCCGTCGGCGTGCTTGATGCGCACCCACATGCCGAAACCGGCCGCCGGACCGGAATCGATGACCTCGCCGTCGGCGACCGCGAGAATCGGGGTGCCGATCGCATTGGCGATGTCGACGCCGGCATGCAGCGTGCCCCAGCGGGCGCCGAACGACGACGTGTAGACACCCTGTGCGGGCAGCACGAACAGCGGACGTCGCGCGGCGGCCTCACGGGCGGCGCGTTCCTCGCTGAACCGGTGCCCCTTCGCGAGCAGATTCGAGAACTGGCCCAGGTCGGTCGGACTCGCGACCGCGAGAACCTGCGGTGCGGAACTGTCCGACGAACCGGTCGGGTTCTGGGTGATGTTGCTGAACTGTGCGGCCTGCGGGACCGCGGTGGTGGGCGCCGCACCGGTGGAGGCCAGCGCGACATCGGAGTGATCGGTCCTGTCCGCCGGTGCGGTCAGTGCTGCCTGGCCTGCGGCGACGACGGCTCCGGCGGCGACCGCCACGACGGCGGCGCGGCCCTTGAGGGCGGCGGGGGGAGCGGGGAGGCGGTGCCGGCCACCGCTGCGGGGGGCCGCGACATCGACGTCCGCGGCGGGTTCGGGGGCCTCGGTGATCACGGACGTCTCGACTTCGGGGTCGGTGTGGTCCTGCGTGAATCGACTCGGGGCGAACTGGGAGCGGTGGTGCATGTGCCCTGCCGTCCTCCTGCCCGTGACCTGCCTGTGACTTTGACCTTGGCGACGGTAACGAAACGGTTGCAGGGGAGCAACCTACGGAACGGACCGAATCGGCATATGTGACTGGCGTCACAGGCTGAACTGGGGATATGTGGAACAACGTGAGCGGTCTCGTTCATATAGCGAGACGTCATCTTCGTGTTACATGCCCGATGTTCGAGCGGCAGAAACGCCCGATACGGAGGCTGTCCGGCGCGGTGCCGATCCCCGGTAACGACGCCCCGCGCGGCACCTGTCATCCTCTCCGTGGTGCCTCTCGCGACGAGGGCGATGCCCGCTCGAGCGGTGCAGTGTCGCGGGGTGGACTTCGACGACTGTCGACGCGTGACATGTGCCACATAGCATGTGGGCGGGCGATAGTCGATTGATTGAACTAGTTAAAGTCCGACACGGACCCGCTCCTACCCCCCGAGCGGGCGTCAACGCAGACGAGACGGTGAACAGATGGACCTCTTCGAATACCAGGCGAAGGAACTCTTCGCCAAGCATGACGTGCCGACGTCCGCCGGCCGTGTGACCGACACTGTCGCCGGTGCCCGCGAGATCGCGGAGGAAATCGGCAAGCCTGTGATGGTCAAGGCGCAGGTCAAGGTCGGCGGCCGCGGCAAGGCCGGTGGCGTCAAGTACTCGCCCGACGCGGATGCCGCGCAGGCGAACGCCGAGGCGATCCTGGGCCTCGACATCAAGGGCCACGTCGTCAAGAAGCTGCTGGTCGCAGAGGCGAGTGACATCGCTGAGGAGTACTACATCTCCTTCCTGCTGGACCGCACCAACCGCACCTACCTGGCCATGTGCTCGGTCGAGGGTGGCGTGGAGATCGAGGTCACCGCCGAGGAGAACCCCGACGCCCTCGCGAAGATCCCCGTGGACGCAGTCAAGGGCGTCGACCTGGCGTTCGCGCGTGAGATCGCCGAGGCAGGCAAGCTGCCCGCCGAGGTGCTCGACGCCGCGGCCAACACGATCCAGAAGCTGTGGGAGGTCTTCATCAAGGAAGACGCTCTCCTGGTCGAGGTCAACCCGCTCGTCCGTACGCCCGACGACCAGATCCTGGCCCTCGACGGCAAGGTCACCCTGGACGAGAACGCCGCGTTCCGTCAGCCCGGCCACGAGGCCTTCGAGGATCGTGACGCCACCGATCCCCTCGAGCTCAAGGCCAAGGAGAACGACCTCAACTACGTCAAGCTCGACGGTGAGGTCGGTGTCATCGGCAACGGTGCCGGTCTGGTCATGTCGACCCTGGACGTCGTCGCCTACGCGGGTGAGAAGCACGGCAACGTCAAGCCGGCCAACTTCCTCGACATCGGTGGCGGCGCCTCGGCTGCCGTCATGGCCGCCGGCCTGGACGTCATCCTGAACGATGCGCAGGTCAAGAGCGTCTTCGTCAACGTCTTCGGTGGCATCACCGCGTGTGACGCCGTCGCCAACGGCATCATCGGCGCCCTGGAGACCCTGGGCGACGAGGCCAACAAGCCGCTCGTCGTGCGCCTGGACGGCAACAACGTCGAAGAGGGTCGCCGCATCCTCGCCGAGGCCGCCCACCCGCTGGTCACGGTCGTCGCAACCATGGACGAGGCTGCCGACAAGGCCGCCGAGCTCGCCTTCGCCGCGAAGTAAGGGACACACACAACAATGGCTATCTTCCTGACCAAGGACTCCAAGGTCATCGTCCAGGGCATCACCGGCGGCGAGGGCAGCAAGCACACCGCTCGGATGCTCAAGGCCGGCACCCAGATCGTCGGTGGCGTCAACGCCCGCAAGGCCGGCACCACGGTCTCGCACACCGATGCCGCCGGTAACGCCGTCGAGCTGCCGGTCTTCGCGACCGTCGCCGAGGCCATGAAGGAGACCGGCGCGGACGTCTCGATCGCGTTCGTTCCCCCGGCCTTCTCGAAGGACGCCATCGTCGAGGCCATCGACGCGGAGATCCCGCTGCTCGTGGTCATCACCGAGGGCATCCCGGTGCAGGACTCCGCGTTCGCGTGGGCCTACAACGTCGAGAAGGGCAACAAGACCCGGATCATCGGCCCCAACTGCCCCGGCATCATCACCCCGGGTGAGGCGCTCGTCGGCATCACCCCGGCCGACATCGCGGGCAAGGGCCCGATCGGCCTGGTCTCCAAGTCCGGCACCCTGACCTACCAGATGATGTTCGAGCTGCGCGAGTACGGCTTCTCGACCGCCATCGGCATCGGCGGCGACCCGGTCATCGGCACCACCCACATCGACGCCATCGAGGCGTTCGAGAAGGATCCCGAGACCAAGGTCATCGTGATGATCGGTGAGATCGGTGGCGACGCCGAGGAGCGTGCCGCCGACTACATCAAGGCCAACGTCACCAAGCCGGTCGTCGGCTACGTGGCGGGCTTCACCGCTCCCGAGGGCAAGACCATGGGCCACGCCGGCGCCATCGTCTCCGGTTCCTCGGGCACCGCGCAGGCCAAGAAGGACGCCCTCGAGGCGGCCGGTGTCAAGGTCGGCAAGACGCCGTCCGAGACCGCGGCTCTCGCCCGGGAGATCCTGAAGAACCTCTGATCCTGTTCGTAGGGATCACAGCTTCGCGTGAACGGCGCCCGCCGCCGGACTTCTCGTCCGGCCGCGGGCGCCGTTCGCGTTCCCTCACACGTCCGCCCACCGGGTTCCGGCCGGAACGAGTTCGCCGCCGCCCGCCGTCAGTTCGGCGACCGTCGCGGCCAGTTGCGCGGGATCCTTCGTCGCGAGGGTGAAGGTGACCGCGGCACCGTAGGCCGTGCCGACGATGGTGACGCCTCGGCTTCGCAGTTCTGCCTCCAGGCGTCCCGCGACGTCGTGCCCCACCTCGACCGCCAGCAGATCGAGCCGCTCCCGGCGCAGGAGTGCGGCAGCCGACTCGGCGCTGTCCAGGGCGGCCGCGACCGCACCCGAGTACGCCCGCACCAGACCGCCCGCACCGAGCTTGATGCCACCGAACCAGCGGGTGACGACCACCGCGACGTCCACCAGGCCCCGTGCCCGCAGCACCTGCAGCATCGGCACCCCGGCCGTGCCGCCCGGCTCCCCGTCGTCGCCCGCGCGTTCCGCCCGCTCGGACGGCTCGTTGCCCGTCACGTACGCCCAGCAGTGGTGGCGGGCGTCGGGGAACAGGCGCCGCTGCTCGTCGAGGAACGCCTGCGCGGCGGCCGGATCGTCGACCCGGCGCACCGCGGCCCGGAACCGGGAATGCTTGATCTCCGTCTCGGTGACGACGTCGGCTCCGGGCGGCAGCGTGAAAGGCATGGTTCATCTTCCGCCACGACCACGGCGGCCCGGTATTTCGCGCGGGTCGTCGGAGGGTGCGGGTAGCGTGCAGGGGGCCCGCACGATCGACTAGGAGCAGACATGACTTACCCCGAAGGGGCGGCGTTCGGCCAGCCCGCGCCGGCGCCGGCCACCCCCGCGGCGAAAGGGCTGTCGTTCTTCCTCGGCCTCGGCGTACTCGCGGTCGGTGTCGTCGTCTTCCTGCTCGGATTCGCCCCGTACGTCGAGAACTCGTCCAGCGTCGGCTACGGGTTCTCGTTCACGATGAACGCCTTCGAGAGTGTCGGCGCGCTCCCGGTCGCGTTCCTGCTCACCGGTGGTCTGCTCGCCGGAGTGTCGTTGCTGCCCAAGCAGAACCAGCACGCGACGGCGGCTGTCGCATCGGTCGTCGGGCTGGTCGTCTCGTTCGTCGTGATGCTGAGCCTCTCCGGCGGCGGCAGTCTCGCGGTGGGCGGCATCGTCATCCTGATCCTGGCGTTCGTCCAGGCCGTCGCCGCGGTCCTGCTCTTCCTGGTCGACGCGGAGGTGCTCAAGATGCCGCAGGGCCGGCCGACGACCACACACGTCCACCCCGCCGCCTACGGCCACCCGCAGGGCTACGCGCCGCCGCAGCAGCAGGGCTACGGTGCGCCGCAGGGGTACCCGCAGCAGCCGTACGGGCAGCAGTCGCAGGGCTATCCGCAGCAGTCGTACGGTCAGGCACCGCAGACGCCGGGCTACCCGCCGCAGCAGCCGACCGCCGGATACGGGCAGTTCCAGGCGTACCAGTCGCAGCAGCCCACCCAGCACATTCCACAGCAGCAGCCCGCCCAGCCTTCCCCGTCCGCCGAGTCCGACGACGAGGCGAAGTGAGCGCGTGACGACCCTGCTCGCCCGCAGCACCCGTCGCACCACCACCGGAGCCGCCCCGAGCGGTGACCGGGCGCGGGCACTGCTCGCGGTGGCCCTGCGCCCCACCGGAATCGCCCTCGCCGCAGTCTGTGCCGCGGTCGTCGTCGTGCTGGTGTCGTCGAACAGCGACCTCGCGGGCGCGGTCGGCGGCGTCGCGGCGGGCTGGCTGGCCCTGCACCACGTGTCGCTCACGGTCACCGACGCGCCGCTCGGTGTCCTGCCGCTGCTCCCCACGATCCTGCTGATGTGGGCGGTGGCCCGCGGATGCGCTCGCGCCGTCCACCCGGACAGTGACCCGCGGGTCGCCGGCCAGGTGATCGCCGCCGCGATCGCCGGACCGATCGCGGCGACCCTCATCGCGTTCGCGGTCGTCGGTGACGCCGAGGGGACGCTGCCGCTGGTATCGCCGAGCATCGCCCCCGCACTCGCGGCAGTCGTCGGGATCCACGCGCTGTCGGCCGTCGCCGGTGTCCTGACGACCGCCGGACGGTCGCTGTGCCGGCGCTGGGGCCTGCCCGGATGGGTGCCGTCCGCCGTCGTGCCCGGTGCGCGCGCGGCAGGACTGTTGTTCGCCGCCGGAACGGCCGTGACCACGGCGTCGCTGGTGTGGTCGTGGTCGGACGTCGGCGCCCTGCTCGCCGAGGGCAGCGGTGTGGTCGGCGTCCTCGGTCTCACCGTCCTGTCGGTGCTGTACCTGCCGAACGCCGCGATCGGCGGTGTCGCAGTGCTGCTCGGCGGGACCGCCCACGCCGGCGGAACCACACTGAGCCTGTTCGCCGTCGACGCCGGACCGGTACCCCCCGTCCCGGTGCTCGGTGGTGTCCCCACCGAACTGGTCGGCACGGCGTGGCCGGTGCTACTGGCGATCCCCGTGACGATCGGCGCACTGCTCGGCCGCGACTGCGGCCGCATCCACCTGTCCGTGCAGCGGACCGCGTCCGTCGTCGCGCTCGCGGCCGCCGGGGCGGGTGTCCTCGCCGCCCTCGCCGGTGTCCTCGCCGGCGGCGACCTCGGCGCGTACGGCTACGTCGGCGTCGACCCGGCACTGCTGGGGCTGATCACCTTCGGGTGGCTGCTGGTGCCCGGACTGATCGTCGGCGTTCTCGTCACCCGCCGCGCCGTCGTCGAACCCGATCCGGAAGAGGAACACGATCCGGACGTCGCCACCGACACCCTGACGGCACCGGACACGGTGCCGGAGACCGCCGTCCCGGATTTCGAGATCAAACGCCTCGAGCGGCCCGCCGTCCGCTACCGCGCCGACACCGCCGCCGAACTCGAGGCGCCGGCCGGGATCACGGAAGCCGGGACACCGGAGAACGGGACACCGGAGGTCGTCGAGGCGGAGATCGTGGACGAACCCGAGGCCGAGATGACGCCCGTCACGGAAGGCGACCTGCCGGAAGGTCCGGTGACCCCCAGCGACTAGGCTGTACCCGGCCCTGTCGGGCCGGAACCGTCTTGCGAAACCAGGAGTAGTGCGCTGACTGCCACGCGTGACCAGCTGCGGCCCACGGTGCCCGCTCGGATCGTCGTACTCGCGTCGGGGACGGGCAGCCTTCTCCGCGCTCTGATCGATGCGACCCGCGCCGACGGCTATCCCGCGACGATCGTCGCTGTCGGGGTCGACCGGGACTGCGAGGCCGCCGGGCACGCCGCCGACGCCGGTATCGCCGATTTCCAGGTGTCGCTCCGCGACCATGCCGACCGCGCCGCGTGGGATGTCGCACTCACCGAGGCCGTCGCCGCGCACGAACCCGACCTGGTCGTCAGTGCCGGCTTCATGAAGATCCTCGGCCCGGCGTTCCTCGAGCGTTTCGGTGGCCGGATCGTCAACACGCATCCCGCGCTGCTGCCGTCGTTCCCCGGCGCGCACGCCGTCCGCGACGCCCTCGCCTACGGCGTCAAGGTCACCGGGTCCACCGTGCATCTGGTCGACGGCGGCGTCGACACCGGCCCGATCCTCGCGCAGGAACCGGTCGAGGTCCGCCCCGACGACGACGAGGCCGCGCTGCACGAGCGCATCAAGATTGTCGAACGACGACTGCTGGCCGAGGTCGTGGCCGCCGTCGCCCTCCGAGGTGTTGTTTCCGACGGACGAAAGGCCGTGATCCCCAGTGAGTGAACGCAAGGCTGTACGCCGCGCACTCGTCAGCGTCTACGACAAGACCGGGCTGGTCGAACTGGCCACCGGCCTGCACAAGGCCGGAGTGGAACTGGTGTCCACCGGTTCCACCGCCGCGAAGATCGCCGACGCCGGCATCCCGGTCACCAAGGTCGAGGACCTGACCGGTTTCCCCGAATGCCTCGAGGGTCGCGTCAAGACGCTGCACCCGCGCGTGCACGCCGGTGTCCTCGCCGACACCCGCAAGCCCGAGCACCTCGCGCAGCTCGCCGAGCTGGGTATCGAGGCGTTCGAGCTGGTGATCGTCAACCTGTACCCGTTCACGCAGACCGTCGCGTCGGGCGCCACCCCGGACGAGTGTGTCGAGCAGATCGACATCGGCGGCCCGTCGATGGTGCGTGCCGCGGCGAAGAACCATCCGTCCGTCGCGGTCGTCGTCGACCCCGCCAAGTACGAGGGCGTCCTCGCCGCGGTCGAGGCCGGCGGCTTCAGCCTCTTCGAGCGCACCGCGCTGGCCGCGCAGGCGTTCCAGCACACCGCGTCGTACGACGTCGCGGTCGCCACCTGGATGACCGAGAGCCTCGTCGAGACGGTCGCCCCGAGCGAAGCGACGGAAGATTCTGCACTGTCGCAGTTCCCGCGCTGGATCGGTGCCACGTGGGACCGCTCCGCGGTGTTGCGCTACGGCGAGAACCCGCACCAGGGCGCGGCCCTGTACGACAGCCCGGCCGGTCCGGCGGGCCTCGCACAGGCGAAGCAGTTCCACGGCAAGGAGATGTCGTACAACAACTACACCGACGGTGACGCCGCATGGCGTGCCGCGTACGACCACTCCGAGCCGGCCGTCGCGATCATCAAGCACGCCAACCCGTGCGGTATCGCGGTCGGTGCCGACATCGCCGAGGCGCACCGCAAGGCGCACGCGTGCGATCCGGTGTCCGCGTTCGGTGGCGTCATCGCCGCCAACCGTGAGGTCACCGTCGAGATGGCCGAGCAGGTCGCCGACATCTTCACCGAGGTGATCATCGCCCCGTCGTACGCGGACGGTGCCGTCGAGGTGCTGGCCCGCAAGAAGAACATCCGGGTGCTCGAGGCCGCAGCCCCGACCGCGACCGGCATCGAGCTGCGTCCCATCTCCGGCGGCGCCCTGCTGCAGCAGCGCGACGTCCTCGACGCCGACGGCGACGACTCCGCCAACTGGCAGCTCGTCGTCGGTGAGGCCGCCGACGAGAAGACCCTCGCGGACCTCGCGTTCGCGTGGCGTGCGTGCCGTGCCGTGAAGTCCAACGCGATCCTGCTCGCGAACGACGGCGCCTCGGTCGGCGTCGGCATGGGCCAGGTCAACCGCGTCGACTCCGCACACCTCGCAGTGCAGCGGGCCGGTGACCGCGCACAGGGTTCGGTGGCCGCGTCCGACGCGTTCTTCCCGTTCCCCGACGGACTGCAGGTCCTGCTCGACGCCGGTGTCCGTGCCGTCGTCCAGCCCGGTGGTTCGGTCCGCGACAACGAGGTCGTCGAGGCGGCTCGCGCCGCCGGTGTCACCCTCTACCTGACGGGTGCCCGCCACTTCGCGCACTGAGCGCATCCCGCCACGACGCTCCCTCGTCTCTCAGGCCGCGAGGCCGGACGGGGGAGCGTCGTCGTCGCTGGTGCCGGCGATGACGAGACGCGCCGCCCCGCGGGCGAGCAGCTCGGACACCAGTGCGGCCGCACCGGTGTCGTGTCCGGCGTCGACGTGCCGCAGATCGATCGTGACGACCTGACCGGTGAGATCCCCGGGCAGGGGCGTGGTGGTGGTGCCGTCGGCACCGAGTCGAAGCTTCATGTGGTTCTCCTGACTGGAAGTGGATAAAAGAAAGGCACCCGAGGCGATGTGCCTTCGGGTGCCCGAGAAAGAAGTTCCGGTTACGGGGAACTCGTTTCTCGGGGCCACTCGATGAAGGCTGCGTGGCGGTGCCACGCGGGTACGGCGAAATACATGTGCTTGTGAGCAAGTTTCACGGCAAGTACCGAGGACTTCGACTGCATCGCGACCGTACCTTTCTCGTGTGAGCCCGTTGGTTAACGGAGAACCATACAGCAGTGTCCGCGCGGCGACATCTCGGTTTCTCGTTCCGGCGTGTCGCCGCGCGGGATCACCACGCGGTCAGAGGGTGTCGAGCCAGCCCTCGAAACCGGCCGTGAACTCGGCAGACCACGGCAACGGTGCGATGTAGTCGGCGCCCGTCGAAGCGGTGTCACCGATCTCCTTGAGCACGTGGTTCGCGGTGGACATCCGGATCGAGGTCAGCGCCGTGTGGGCGAGTGCGGCGTCGAGCGCGTCGACGTCGGTGCAGTCGAGCTGGATGTCCTTGGCGGAGCAACTCGTCACGACCGGCGTCCCGGCCGGCAGGCGTCCCGCCAGCTCCCGCGGATCCAGCGCATCCTCCTCGGCGAGGGCCCGAGCGTTGGCCGGCACCAGACCGGCGGCCCGCAGCGGCTCCGGCAGATCGTCGGTGAGCGTCGCATCGGTGCGCAGCGATTCGACGGCCCCGGCCAGCGCCAGCCGCAGCGCGTCGGCCAGTTCGAGCGGCAACTGCCCGGCACCGACGACCGCGGTGAGCTGACGGTCGATCTGCGTCGTGAGCAGGTCGAGCAGCCGCACGGCGAGCGGCTCGAGCAGCCCGACCCCGGCAACGTTCGCGCCGGTACCGGCCAGGGCGAGCGCGATCAGCGCACCCTCACTGTGCCCGACGACGTACACCCGCTCCGGGTCGACCGCCGCCCGATCCGCCAGGAACTCCCACGCGGCGCGGGCACCCTCGGTGAACACCGAGAAACCGAGCTCCCCGATGTCCTCCGGGTCGTACGGGCCCAGACCCGTGGTGCCGCTGCCCAGCTTGTCGTAGCGCAGGCTCGCGAACCCACGCTTCTCGAGCAGATCCGCGAGGAATTCGAGGGTGCCGATGTTGCCGGGCAGCAGGGCGCTGTCGCCGTTGCGGTCGGTCGGCCCGCTGCCCGCGAGCAGCAGCACCGCCGGGGCCGGCGCGTCGGGACCGGAGCCGGCGGGAAGTCGGAGGCTGCCGTGCAGGGTGATGTCACCCGTGGTGAACGTGATCTCGGTGTCGGCCATACGGAGTGTCTATCAGGTCGCCGCGGGTGGTTACTGCACGATCGCCCGAGAGTCGTGCGCAGCAACCGCCCGCAGTGGCCCTCGTAGACGGGTCACGCCAGTACCGCCGCCACGAGGGCGATCACGGGAATCGAGCCGAGGGTCGTGACGAGCGCAGCATCGCGGGCGAGGACCGTGCCGCGCTGGTAGCGACTGGCGTACACGAACACGTTCTGTGCGGTCGGCAGGCACGAGATGACGACGATCGCGAACAGGTCGTGCCCGTCGAGGCCGAGGACGAACCGGGCCATCAGGTAGCCGAGCAGCGGTTGCACCACGATCTTGAGCACCGAGGCGAGGGCGACGTCACGGCGTGGACTGGCACCCTTCTCGAGCACCCGCACCCCGTACAGGGACAGCCCGAACGCGAGCAGCGCCCCGGGCACGGACGCGTTGCCGATGAGTGTGAACGGCTGCATGAGGGCTTCGGGTGGCTGCCACCCGGACACCGCGACCGCCAGACCGGCGGCACCGGCCAGCACGATCGGATTCTTGAACGGGGTGGTGATCGTCTCGAGCAGCGACGCGTCCCGGCGCATCGTGCTGATGTCGAGGACAGTCAGTGCGATCGGCGAGAAGATCATGATCTGGAACAGCAGCAGCGGCGCCACGAACGACGCATCGCCGAGCACGAACACCGCGATCGGGATACCGAGGTTCGCCGAGTTCACGTACGACGACGCGAGCGCGCCGATCGTCAACTCCGGCAACGGCCGGCGCAGCCACAGTGTCGCGACGGCCAGATAGATGCCGGCGACGGCGAACGCGGTGGCCGCGGCGACCGCGAGGGTGGGGGAGAAGACCACGGACAGGTCGGAGCCGGCGAGGGTGTCGAACAGCAGCGCCGGGGTGGCGACGAAGAACACCAGGCGGCTGAGCACGAACTGGCCGTGCTCGCCGAGAGTGCCGCTGCGGCCGAGGAAGAACCCGATCGCGATGACGACGAAGATGACAGTGAAACCCGCGACCACACCCGACACGCCGCGGGACACCTCCGAAAACCGAACCGAAACTCGGCGGAAAGTCTAGACCTGTCCGCCGGTCGGCCCGGCCGGCACCTACTTGCCGGTGATGTACGGGAGTAACGCCATCTCGCGGGCGTTCTTCACCGCGGTGGCGACCTGCCGCTGCTGCTGCGGGGTCAGCCCCGTCACCCGTCGGCTGCGGATCTTGCCGCGGTCGGAGATGAACGTGCGCAGCAGGTTGACGTCCTTGTAGTCGACGGTCTCGATGCCCGCGGTGATCAGCGGATTCTTCTTCGGCTTGCGGCCCTGTTCGCTGCGTGCCTTCCGCGACGGTGCCCTCTTGACTGCCATGACGCTCAGCCTACCGGACCAGGCACGACACGCCCGGGTGCTTTCGAACGGGAGCCTCTCAGCGGGATCTCAGTCCGTCGGGACAAAATGTCCGCATGCGCATTCTGGTGGTCGACGACGATCGGGCGGTCCGCGAATCGTTGCGGCGGTCGCTGAGCTTCAACGGGTACACGGTGGAACTCGCCGTCGACGGTGTCGACGCGATCGAGAAGATCGCCGCGTCCCGTCCCGACGCGGTCGTGCTGGACGTGATGATGCCCCGACTGGACGGGCTCGAGGTGTGCCGTCGGCTGCGCAGCACCGGCGACGAGCTGCCGATCCTGGTGCTCACGGCCCGCGATTCGGTGTCCGAACGGGTCGCCGGACTCGATGCCGGCGCCGACGACTACCTGCCGAAACCGTTCGCGCTCGAGGAACTGCTCGCCCGGTTGCGGGCGCTGCTGCGCCGGGCCGGTCCGGCGTCGGCGGAGGACTCCGAGGCGTTGAAGTTCGAGGATCTGACACTGGACCCGGTGACCCGCGAGGTGACCCGCGGCGGCCGGTCGATCAGTCTCACCCGCACCGAGTTCGCACTGCTCGAGATGCTCATGGCGAACCCTCGCCGGGTGCTCTCACGCAGCCGGATCCTCGAGGAGGTGTGGGGCTACGACTTCCCGACGTCCGGGAACGCCCTCGAGGTGTACGTCGGGTACCTGCGCCGCAAGACCGAGGCCGACGGGGAGTCCCGGCTGATCCACACCGTCCGCGGTGTCGGCTACGTGCTGCGGGAGACGCCCCCGTGACGGCTGCACCCGGCCGCACCGAGATGCGTCCGCCGATGCCGTTGACCCGGTCGGTGTCGCTGCGGTGGCGGGTGACGCTGCTCGCCGCGTCGGTGGTGGCGATCGCGGTCGCCGTCATGGCCGTGGCCGCGTACGCGGTCGTGTCGCGGGCGCTGTACGCGGACGTCGACAAACAGTTGCAGTCGCGGGCCGCGGCGATCGTGAACAACGACCTGATCACGTTCGACCCCCGCTACATCGCGGGTGCGACGCTGTACACCAGCGATATCAGTGTGGCGCTGATCTTCCCGGACCTGAACAAGTACATCCCGCCCGGCTCGGCCGTCCCGATCGGGCCGCCGGAACTCGCGGTCGCCCGCGGGCAGCGGGACTTCTCGCTGCGGACCGTCGAGGACAACCGGGTCCTCGCCGAACGCACCCGAGACGGCAGCACCCTCGTCCTCGCGCAGAGACTGCAGCCGACGAAGGACGTGCTCGACAGGCTCGCCTGGGTGCTGTTCGTCGTCGGCGGATGCGGTGTCGTGTTGGCGGCGGCCGCCGGCACCACCGTCGGGCGGACCGGGCTGCGGCCGATCGCCCGGCTCACCGCGGCCGCCGAACGCGTCGCCCGCACCGACGACCTGACCCCGATACCGGTCACCGGACACGACGAACTCGCCCGGCTCACCGTCAGTTTCAACACCATGCTGCGGGCGCTGGCCGAATCCCGGGCCCGGCAGAGTCGGCTGGTCGCGGACGCCGGACACGAACTGAAGACCCCGCTGACATCGCTGCGCACCAACATGGAACTGCTCATCGCGTCGAGCCGTCCCGGCGCACCGAGCATCCCGGACGAGGACATGGCCGATCTGCGGGCCGACGTCGTCGCGCAGATCGAGGAGTTGTCCACGCTCGTCGGCGATCTCGTGGACCTGGCCCGTGAGGACGCGCCCGAGACGGTGTTCGAACTCGTCGACGTGTGCGATGTCGTCGAACGGTCCCTCGAGAAGGCGCGTCGCCGCCGCAACGAGATCGACTTCGACGCCGCCACCACCCCCTGGTACATCTACGGCGACCAGGCAGGCCTGTCGCGGGCGGTCCTCAACGTCCTCGACAACGCGGCGAAGTGGAGCCCGTCCGGGCAGCACGTCGACGTGCGGATGCGGCAGGTCGGTGACCGACTGCTGGAGATCACCGTCGACGACGCCGGCCCCGGCATCCCCGTCGAGGAACGCGAGTTGGTGTTCGAGCGCTTCTACCGGGCCACGGCGTCGCGGTCGATGCCCGGATCGGGGCTGGGTCTGGCGATCGTCCGGCAGATGGTGACCAAGCACGGCGGCACGATCGCGGTCGAGACGTCGCCGCGCGGTGGGGCGCTCATCCGGATCGTGCTGCCCGGCGAATCCCGGACCGGCGAATCCCAGTACACAGAATCCCAGTCCGGCAGGGACCTCGACAAGGACACGGGAAACTGACAGCACGGTCTCAGCGGCTTCTCAGTCGTACCCGGCAGGCTGAAGTCCAGACCGGACCAGTGCCGCCGAACCCCAGGCGGTCATGACAGAAGGCGGCGTGATGACCGACGACCGTACCCCCCACGGCGGCCCCGACCAGGGTGCCCCGCAGGATCCGTGGCGCTACCAGCAGAACCCGGGCGTCCCGCAGAACCAGGGCTACCCCCAGCATCCGGGTCACCCGCAGCAGCCCGGCTACCCGCAGCCGGGTTTCCCGGCCGGCCACCAGCCGACCGAGCAGTTCCCGAGTCTCGGGGGGACGGGCAGCCTGCCGACCACCGGTGCGCCCGTTCCGGCCGCCGGACCGCAGCATCCGCGTCGGGTCGGACGCACCGCGATCGTCACCGGCGCCATCGCGCTGGCCCTGGTCAGTGGTGGTATCGGCGGTGTCGTCGGCTCGCTCGCCACGTCGAACGGCGGCGGCACCACGTCCGTGACGAACGCGCTCGACGCCCCGAAGCCGTCGACGAGCAACGTGTCGGCCGCGCCGGCCGGCTCGATCGAGGCGGTGGCCCAGAAGGTCGTGCCGAGCGTCGTACAGATCCAGGTGTCCGGTGCCCGCGGCCAGGGCGAGGGATCCGGCGTGATCCTGTCGTCCGACGGCCTCATCATGACCAACAACCACGTGGTGTCCGGCGGTGGACCCGACGGCAAACTGATGGTGGCGTTCGCCGACGGCAGCACCGCACCGGCGACGCTCGTCGGCGCCGACCCGACGTCGG
The DNA here is from genome assembly GCF_005434945.1 of Prescottella subtropica. Taxonomy (GTDB): domain Bacteria; phylum Actinomycetota; class Actinomycetes; order Mycobacteriales; family Mycobacteriaceae; genus Prescottella; species Prescottella subtropica. Next base: position 376,070 of record NZ_SKCH01000002.1, read on the forward strand.
ACATCGCGGTCATCAAGGTCGACGGCAAGTCCGGCCTGACCCCGATCGAACTCGGGAACTCGGACGACGTCCAGGTCGGGCAGCAGGTCGTCGCGATCGGTTCCCCGCTCGGCCTGGCCGGCACCGTCACGTCCGGGATCATCTCGGCTCTCGACCGGCCGGTGTCGACGAGCGGTGAGGAGGGCAACCAGAACACCGTCATCGACGCGCTCCAGACCGATGCCGCGATCAACCCCGGCAACTCCGGTGGCGCGCTCGTCGACATGGACGGCAAACTCATCGGCATCAACACCGCGATCGCGACGGCGGGCGGCCAGGGCGGCTCGATCGGACTCGGATTCGCGATCCCGGTCGATCAGGCCCGGCGCATCGCGGACGAACTCGCCAAGACAGGCAAGGCCACGCAGGCGATCGTCGGTGTCCAGGTGTCCGCGCGGGACACCACGACCGGCGGTGCGGCCGTCGTCGACGTCACCCCGGGCGGCCCGGCGGACAAGGCCGGTATCCCCAAGGGTGTCGTGATCACGAAGGTCGACGACCGCATCATCACCACCGGGGACTCGCTGATCGCCGCGATCCGCTCCCACGCGCCGGGCGACAAGGTGCAGGTGACCTACAAGGATCCGTCGGGTGCCACCAAGACGGTGGAGGCGCAGCTCGCCGGCCAGACGCAGGGCGGCCGCTGATGCACAGCGCCCGATACCCGAGGCCGACCACTACGGTAGGGGTCATGGAACTCGAAGCACCGTTGGCCGGACGTGCCCTCGTCGTCGTCGTCGACGACCGGACCGCGCACGGCGATGTCGACTCGATCGGGCCGCTCGTGACCGAACTGCTCACGGAGGCCGGGTTCCTGGTGGACGCGACGGTCGCGGTGGCCGCGGACGAGGTGGAGATCCGCAACGTCCTCAATACCGCGGTGATCGGTGGCGTCGACCTGGTGATCTCCGTCGGCGGCACCGGCGTCTCGGCGCGCGATGTCACCCCCGACGTCACCGCGGAGGTACTGGACCGGGAAATTCCGGGTATCAGTGAGGCGCTGCGCTCGTCGGGACTGGCCGCCGGCGCGGTGGACGCGGTCGTCTCCCGCGGGCTCGTCGGCATCTCCGGCAGCACGCTGGTCGCGAATCTGGCGTCGTCGCGGGCCGCGGTGCGGGACGGCATGGCCACGCTCACCCCGCTCGCGAGTCACGTCATCGGGCAGCTGTCGAGCATCGACGACTGACACGACGGAAAGGCGCGGAATACCATGACAGACGAGAAGAACCGGATCGACCGGGCCCGGCTGGACGCCATCTTCGGCACTGTCCTGCCCGACCAGACCTCCGACGAACGCTCCCGTGACGGCGCGTCGGAGGCCCGGGGCGGGCAGGACGAGTGGCTGCGGCGGCAGGTGCCGCCGCACCACGGGCTGGTCCGCTAGTCGAGCGAGCGGGTGTGCTTGCCGTCCGTCGAGGGCGCTGCCGACGCATCCGACACGCTGCCACGACCGTCGGCGAGCAGATCGCGGATCTGGGTCAGCAGTTCCACCTCGGTGTCGAGCGCTTCTTCGGCTTTCTCCTCGGGGGTGGTGAACCGCGACTTCAGATGGTTCGCGGGCACGATGAGCACGAAGTAGACGACGGCCGCGATGATGACGAAGTTGATGATCGCGGTCACCACAGCGCCGAGGTTGACGAACGTCTCCGGGTTGCCGGAGATGATCTCCTTGCCCCACCCGTACTCGTTCGATCCGCCGATCGCCGCGACGAGCGGGTTGACGATGTTGCTCGTGAACGCCGTGACGATCGCCGTGAACGCGGCGCCGACGACGACCGCGACCGCGAGGTCGAGCACGCTTCCGCGGAGCAGGAAATCCTTGAAACCCTTGAGCATGTGACATCCCCTCGTGTGTCGAACTTCTCGGGAAAACCCTAGTGCAGGGTGACGGTGATCGCGCTCGTCAACGATGCGGCGGCGACCGCGCCGGCCTCGGCTGCGGGTAGTGCGAGCATCACGACTCGCTCCCGCCGCGCACCGGACGACGATTCGGGGGACACCAGGACGACGGTCGCGTCGGAGGCCAGGACGGTGGGGGACGGTGCGGTGGCCTGGGCGTTGCCGGCGCCGGGATCGCGGACGGTGAGCACGTCCACCCGGTCGCCCTCCCGGATCATGTCGGCCAACCCGGTGTCGGACAGGCGGACCGGCACCATGCGGGCGTCGGGGGAGTTGCCGGCGGCCGCGGCGAGACGCGGACCGAGCAGACGGACATCGGTGAGGATCTCGCCGTCCCGGACGGGGGAGGCGACGGTGTGCCCGGTGACACCGTCGAGTCCCGGCACGATCCCCTGCGGGACGTCGGTGCCGGGGCGGTCGACGACGCGGACGTCGGCGGCGGTGAGAACGTCGCCGGGGACGAGGTCGCGGGCTGCGACGATCACCGGTGCGCCGGCGTCGACGCGGGCGTCCCGGACGAACAGGGCGACCGCGATCAGCACGAGCACGCCGGCGGCGACCCGGCGGGTGGTATCCGTGCGGAACCGGTCCGGACGGATCAGTATGCCGAGACGGCCGATCGGTGACGGTGCGAGCGATCGGGTGCCGTGGGGGTCGCGTCGACGCGGCGGTTCGTGGGCCATGCCGGCAACGCTAGGGCTGCGGGTGCGGCCGGACCCCGTCGATTACGGCGATCAGAACTCGCCTGTGGATGAACGGGGAGCTGTGGACAACTCGCCGCGGATCAGCTGGCGGCGGCGGGCGCGGAGCTGGTCGACGTGCTCGACGAGGAAACCGAGGTGCTCGACGTGTCCGCCTTCTTCGCGGGCTCGCTCGCGGTGGTCGAACCGCCACCACGGCTGTCGGTGCGGTAGAAGCCGCTGCCCTTGAACACGATGCCGACCGAGTTGAACAGCTTGCGGAGCTTGCCGGTGCATGCCGGGCAGACGGTCAGCGTGTCGTCGGTGAACGACTGCACGATGTCGAACCGGTTGTCACACTCGGTGCAGGCGTACGAGTAGGTGGGCACGGGCGTCCTCCGCAGGTGTAGCGCGTTGGGTTGTGAAACCGCAGGTGTTGGCACTCTACAGTCGAAAGTGCCAACATCGCGAACTCGTCGGCTATTCCGGGCCGATGAGCGGGACCGGTCCGAGGCCCGGGGTCAGGGCGTGCGTCATCGGGACGTCGTGCGGGTCGGCCGGCAGCGACGCCACCAGTTCGTCGTCCCGGACGACGGCGACGAGCGGTGTGCCGGGGGTGATCGCCCCCAGTGTGCGGTCGTAGAACCCGGCGCCCCGGCCCAGTCGGACCCCGGACCGGTCGACCGCGAGCGCGGGCACGAACAGTACCGATGCGGTCCCGACCTCGGACGACGGCAGTACCGGGCCGGTCGGTTCCCGCAGGCCGTGCGCGGCCGGGATCAGACTGTCGGCGCCGGTGAACTCGGCCCACCCGAGCGGGCCGGGCGCGCCGGTGACCGGCAGCAGGACCCGCCACCCGGACTCCCGGAGGGCGTCGAGCATCGCCACCGAGCCCGGCTCGGAACCGACCGGAACGTATGCGCAGACGGTGCCCGCGCCCCGTGCGGGCGCCAGTGCCGCGGCCGCGGATGTGATGGACCTGACCAGGGCGGTCGCCTCGGCGACCCGGACCTCGGGGGCGACGGACCGCCGTTCACCGAGGACGTGCGCCCGCCAATCCGCCTTGGAACACATTTTCACGACCCTCACCTTAGGATCGCTCCGACCGGCCGCGGGGGCCGGTGGATAGGGTGGTGAGTTATGACAGAAGCCGTCACCAATGACAACAAGTCCTTCCGGACTGCGGTGGTGCCCGCTGCAGGCATGGGAACACGGTTCCTACCTGCGACGAAGACGGTTCCGAAGGAACTGCTCCCGGTGGTCGACACCCCCGGTATCGAATTGGTGGCGGGTGAGGCGGCGGACTCCGGAGCGAGCCGACTCGTCATCGTGACGTCGCCCGGTAAGGACGGTGTCGTCGCTCACTTCGTCGAGGACCTGGTCCTCGAGAGCAAGCTCGAAGCCAGCGGCAAGCATCACCTGCTCGAAAAGGTGCGCAAGGCGCCGGGGCTGCTCGAGGTGGAGTCCGTGGTCCAGGCCGAGCCGCTCGGGCTCGGGCATGCCGTCAGCTGCGCCGAATCGGTGCTCGGCGACGACGAGGACGCGATCGCGGTCCTGCTCCCGGACGACCTGGTGATGCCGCGCGGCGTCCTCGAGACGATGGCGCGGGTCCGCGCCAAGCGCGGCGGCAGCGTGCTGTGTGCGATCGACGTCCCCAAGGACCAGGTCAGCGCGTACGGCGTCTTCGACGTCGAGGACGTGCCCGACGCCATCAACCCGGATGTCCTCAAGGTCACCGGCATGGTCGAGAAGCCGGCCATGGAGGATGCACCGTCGACGTTCGCGGCCGCCGGCCGCTACCTGCTGGACCGGGCGATCTTCGACGCGCTGCGCCGGATCACGCCGGGCGCGGGTGGCGAACTGCAACTCACCGACGCCATCGCGCTGCTGATCGAGGAGGGGCATCCGGTGCACGTCGTGGTGCATCGGGGAACCCGACACGATCTGGGAAATCCCGGCGGCTACCTCCGTGCTGCGGTTGACTTTGCGTTGAACAGCGAGGAGTACGGTCCGTCCCTGCGTCAGTGGCTGGTCGACCGACTGCAGGAGCCGTCCGCCGAGTGACGGTTCGCTGGTACGGGACCCCGGTGACGGGGTCGGGTCGACGGTGTCGGGAGGACGAGGAACCACATGCGCTCGGTTGAGGAGCAGCAGTCCCGAGTGACTGCTGCCGCGGTGGCGCCCCGGCCCGTCCGGGTGGCGATCTCCGAGGCCCAGGGACTGCTGTGTGCCGAAGAAGTGGTGACCGAACGGCCGCTGCCCGGTTTCGACCAGGCCGCGATCGACGGCTACGCGGTCCGTAGCGTCGACGTCCTCGCGGCGGGTGGCGACATCCGAGGCGAGGACGGTGAGCCGACGGAGCTGACCCTGCCGGTCGTCGGTGAGGTGACGGCGGGATCGCGGCAACCGATCCGGTTGCAGCCGCGTCAGGCCGTGCGCGTCGACACCGGCGCACCGATGCCGACCCTCGCGGACGCGGTCCTGCCGATGGACCGCACCGACGGCGGGCACGCCCGCGTCAAGGTCTACAAGCCGGTCCGGTCCGGCGACTACGTCCGCCGCGCCGGCGACGATGTCCAACCCGGTGACGTCGCGGTGCGTGCCGGCACCATCATCGGGGCCGCGCAGGTGGGTCTGCTGGCCGCGGTCGGACGCGACAAGGTGCTGGTGCATCCGCGTCCACGCCTGTCGGTGATCTCCGTCGGCGGTGAACTGGTCGACATCGACCGCACACCCGGGCCCGGACAGGTCTACGACGTCAATTCGTATGCGCTCGCGGCCGCGGCCCGCGACGCGGGCGCCGACGTCAACCGGGTCGGTATCGCGACGATGGACCCGCGTCGGTTGCGGGAGGTCGTCGAGGGCCAGCTGATCCGCTCGGAGATCGTCGTGATCGCGGGTGCGGTCGGCGGCGGTGCGTCCGACGAGGTCCGGGAGGCGCTGGCCGATCTCGGTGATCTCGAGGTGGAACGTGTCGCGATGCACCCCGGTTCGGTGCAGGGTTTCGGCCAGCTCGGCCGTGACGAGGTGCCGACGTTCCTGCTGCCGTCCAACCCGGTGAGCGCGCTGGTCGTGTTCGAGGTGATGGTGCGCCCGCTCATCCGGATCGCGCTGGGCCGCCGCCAGCCGATGCGACGGATCGTGACGGCGCGGGCCGTCTCGGCGGTCACGTCGATCCCGAATCGCAAGGGGTTCCTCCGCGGTCAGCTGATGCGGGACGAGACGACCGGCGAGTATCTCGTCCAGGCGCTCGGCGGCGCGCAGGGCGGGTCGTCGCATCTGCTCGCGACGCTGGCGGAGGCCAACTGTCTGGTGCTCGTCGATCCCGACGTCACCGAGATCCGTGCCGGTGAAGAGGTGGACGTCGCCTTCCTCGCGCAGCGGGGCTGACCGCGCCGTGTCCGTGCATCCGGGATGGCCCGCGCGGATCGGCCCGCTGCGGGTGTCCGCCGGTCGGGTCACGTTGCGGCCCATCCGGTTACGGGACGCCGTCGTGTGGAGTCGGCTGCGGATCGAGAATCGGGAACAGCTCGAGCCGTGGGAGCCGACGGGGCAGGCCCCGTGGGACGACCGGCATCACGCCACGGCCTGGCCGGGCCTGTGCTCGAATCTGCGCGGGGAAGCCCGGAAAGGGCGCATGCTCCCCCTGGTCATCGAGGTCGACGGCGTGTTCGCGGGGCAGATCACCGTCGGCAACATCGTGCGGGGTGCGTTGTCGTCGGCGTGGATCGGCTACTGGGTCGACAAGGCGGTCACCGGTCAGGGGGTTGCCACCGGGGCACTCGCCCTCGGACTGGACCACTGCTTCGGCCGGATGGGCCTGCATCGGGTGGAGGCGACGGTGCGCCCGGAGAATCACGCCAGCCGCGCGGTACTCGGGCACGCCGGATTCCGTGAGGAGGGGTTGCTGCGCCGCTACCTCGACGTCGACGGGCAGTGGCGTGACCATCTGCTGGTCGCGATGACCGTCGAGGAGGTGCCCGGTTCGGTGTCCGACCGGTTGGTGCGGTCCGGCCGGGCCGACTGGGCGTAGCCGGCCCGGTGACCGGATCAGACGACGACCGGCGGCCCGTAGCTCACGACGACGTCGTCGGCGACGTCGGTGGACGCGATGAAGGTCGCATACGACCGGATGGACACCGTGCCCGCGGCATGGTTGACCTCGAGGTGGACGTCACGCAGGGTGATCGCGCACTGGGTGGTCTTGCATTCCTTCTTCTGCACCGGCACGGTCGCGATGGTGCCGGGCGCGATCTGGGTCGACAGGTTGCCCTCGAGCGGTGTCTGGACGCCGAGGTCGAGGGCCTGCCCGGTGAGGAATTCCGCGGCCTCCGGGATGGCCGGGTCGGCTGTCAGGATCAGGGTCTGCGCGACCTCGGGGAGCACGTTGACATTCGGGGTGATACCCGCGTTCCCGGTGATGACGGCGCCGTTGGCGACGTCCACCTGGTAGCCGATCTGGTAGCCGACCTCGAGGACACCCCCGGTGTAGGGGGATGTCCCGTTCCCGGTCACGGTGGCGAGAGCCCGTCCGCTCGCGAAGAGATCGCGGGTGAACTGGTTCCCCGCCAGCGGCGTCACACTGTTGAGGGACTGCCCGGTCTGGTCGATGTTCAGTTCCCACCCGTCGAAACTCGTGGCGTGGGCGGACGTGTTCTCCTGGGTCAGGACGTCGGCGCCGGCCGTTCCCACCGCCGCCGTCAGCACGACCACGGAGGCCCCGGCGACGACCGCGGTACCGGTTCGAACGATGGTGCGGATGAGGGACGACTGGTGATTCGCGACCATGGGAATTCCTCGTCTACGTGTGCGACCGGTGGGCGCCGGCCACGAGCGGAGTGGAAGCCGGTGTGGGCGTCCCGGTTGCAGTATCCGTTTTTCGATCACTGATGCGTAAGAGTTTGGACACTTGTTCACGCGATTTCGATAAACGGATGCTAACGATTTGATGTCGAGCGTCAATTGTCGCGATTCGATTGTTCTGCGGTGAATGTCGGTGATGCGCGAGGCGTCCGATGTCGGCTCGGTCGAGCTCGGTCGGGTGACCTGTAACACGCCGGGCCGAGGTGCCGATCGAGTCTCGAGGCTGCAATTTTCGTCCGGGGAGGCGATAATCGAGTGACGGGTGTGACACCTGCGAAAGCTGAGTCGGCGCGTCTGCGGCGGCGAAGGTGGCTGTACCACTACCCTGGGACGGGTTCGTGGTGAAGGGTCGGCGCCGGTCGTAGGTGTCGTCAGTGCTGGTAGACGAAGGAGGAGGTCGCCGGTATGCCGAGTTCCTCGATCATCTGGATCGCTCTCGTCGCGGTCTGGCTGTTCGTCCTCGTTCCCATGCTCGTGAGCAGGCGTCCGCGGATCCGGCAGACGACGGATGCGGCACTCGCAACCCGCGTGCTGTTCCGTGGGGGCGCGCGACGTCCGGCTCGGGGACCCGCGGCGGGGCACCGCAGCGACCCGAACTGGGAGCACGGACCCACCAGTCAGAGCAGCAACACCCACGGTAGTGATATGCACGGCGATATGTACGGCACAGATGCGGAGGATCGAATGGACGCGCACGCCGAATCCGAGACGGTCGACGACCGGGTCGAGCGGGACTTCGTGCCCAATCGCCGCGGGCGGGGAGGGTTCGACCCGGACGCGGATGCGATCGCGCGGGCCGAGCGATACCGGTTCCGTCAGCGGGCACTGCTCGGGATCGTGTTCGCGGCCATCCTCACGGCCGGGCTCGCGGTCGCGCTCACCCCGATCATGTGGTGGGTGTTCGCCGCGTCCTTCTGCGGTCTCGTCGGCTACCTGGCGTACCTGCGCCGGCAGGTCACGATCGAGCAGGAGATCCGCCACCGCCGGACGGTGCGCCTGGGTCGGTCCCGTCCGGGAGCCGAGGCGGACTCCGACGAGGAACTGCGACCGGCCCCGTCCCGACTGCGTCGGCCGGGGGCCGTGGTCCTCGAGGTCGACGACGGCGACCCGGCGTTCGACCATCTCGAGCACTACGACGTGGAAACGGCGCGCCGCGACGATCGGGACCGTCGCGGCTACGACGATTACAGCGGCATGCGACGCGCCATGTGAACTCGAATTCTGCACGCTGACCAGGCGATTCGCTGAACGGGGCACTGTCCTGTTAGAGTTTCCGAGCGGTCAGCGAAAGCGGATCGTGGTTCGGGGCTGTGGCGCAGTTGGTAGCGCGCTTCGTTCGCATCGAAGAGGTCAGGGGTTCGATTCCCCTCAGCTCCACCGACGAGAAGACCCCCTCCTTCCGGAGGGGGTCTTCTTCGTTTGCCGGCTTCGTTTGCCGGCGGGTTGTCCGTGTCTCAATGCGGTGCGTCCGGCGGAACCTCCGGCAACCCCTCCGCGGCCCGCAATTTCTCGGCGAGCGTGGTGAGCAGTGCCTGCGACTCCTCGGACAGGTCGAACGCGCGTGTCGTGAGCCGGCGCAGCCCATACCCCTGCAGCCGGGACAACAGCTCGAGATCGTGGTCGATCTTGGCGGCGTAGATGTCGTTGAAGAAGTACGCCGGCTGCACCTTGAAGAACTTCGCGAACGCCGCGACGGTCTCGTCCGACGGATTGCTCCGCTGCCCGGAACGCAACTGCGAAATGTACGGCTTCGAGATCTGATGACCATCCGCGACCAGGGCGTTCGCCACCTCGGCGTTGGTGTGGGGTTTGCGGCCCGGAGGGTGGACGGTGTCGAAGAGCGTGTTGAGCCGTGCGGCGAAGTCAGACATCGCGACGATCGTAGCACCGGAGGTAACCGGCGGGTAGCTCGATTGAGAAGGTTGATAGATCGTTCGTTCGGTTGGTCCCATGCCGCGATTGAGACAGCCATGTGACGTAGTCGGCCTACAATAGCCTCACGGTAGCTCGAATCGGCACGTTGACGGCGGGAGGGTGGAGCCATGGACCGCAGAATGAGTGACACGGAATTGCGTCGGGCGATCCGCATGCTGCGTGACCGTGCCGACGAGGCACGCAACCGCGGTCGGGTCGACGACGCCGACGGCATCGAGAAGACCATCCGCGACTATCAGGACGAGATGGCCCAGCGACTCTGAATCCGGCACGTACACTGCCCGCATGGCGATCAGGGCGTTCGGCGGCAGGAAATGCTTGATCACCGGTGCGGCGAGCGGAATCGGCCGGGCCACCGCGATCGCGGTCGCGGCCCGCGGCGCGGACCTCGTCCTCACCGACGTCAACGAGGTCGGTCTCGCGGAGACGGTCACGCTCGTGGAGCGTGCCGGCGGAACGGTGCGTTTCTCCCGCGCCCTCGACATCGCGGACTTCGACGCGGTCACCGCGTTCGCGGACGCCGTCCACGAGCAGACCGGCAGCCTCGACATCGTCATGAACGTCGCCGGGATCTCCGCGTGGGGGACCGTCGAGAATCTCGAGCATCGACACTGGAAGTCGATGGTCGACGTGAACCTGATGGGTCCCATCCACGTCATCGAACGGTTCGTGCCGCCGATGATCGCCGCCGGGCGCGGCGGGCACCTGGTCAACGTGTCGTCGGCCGCGGGACTGCTGGCGCTGCCGTGGCATGCCGCCTACAGCGCGAGCAAGTTCGGGTTGCGTGGTGTCTCCGAAGTGCTGCGGTTCGATCTGAAACGGCACGGCATCGGTGTCAGCCTCGTCGTGCCGGGTGGGGTGCGGACCCCGCTCGTCGGGTCCGTGCAGATCGCCGGCGTCGACCGCACCGACCCGCAGGTGGAGAAACTCACCCGACGTTTCGAGAAGCACGCCGTCACCCCGGAGAAGGTGGCCTCCTGCATCGTCGCCGGCATCGAGAAGAACCGGTTCATGGTGTACACGTCCGCGGACGTCCGGTTCGGCTACTGGTGGGCGCGCAAGTTCGCGCCGCCGTACGAGTTCGTGATGCAGAAGGCCAACGACCGGTTCAGCAGGCTGCTGTAGGGGCCGCCGCGGGACGGGAATCGACACGGGGACGCAGTGCGCCGCTGTGCATCTCGTACGCGGTGTCGACGAGATCGAGTTGCGACAGGTCGTGCGTCACCATCACCGTCGCCACCGACCGCTCCCGGCTCAGCGTCGCCAGCAGGGCCACGATCTCCCGGCTGCGGTCCTCGTCGAGCGCCGACGTCGGCTCGTCGACCAGCAGGACCGCCGGATCGTTCACGAGGGACCGCGCGATCGCGACCCGCTGCCGCTGACCACCGGACAGTTGGTTCGGGCGTCGGTCCAGCTGGTTCTCCAGACCCAGGCTTCCCAACAGGTCGCGGGCCCGGGCGCGGGCGCCGCGGACCGAGCCGCCGTTCAGGTGCGTGACCATCAGCAGCTGTTCGGTCGCGGTGAGCGACGGCAGCAGGTTCGACTGCTGGAACACGAATCCGAGCTTCTCCCGGCGCACGTCGGTGCGTCCGCCGCGGCCGAGGCCGGTGACGTCGGTTCCGTCGATCGTCACGGTCCCGGACTCGGGGGTGGTCAGTAGCCCCGCGACGGCCAGCAGGCTCGACTTACCGGAGCCGGACGGCCCGGTGACCGCGACCAGTTCACCGCGTCCGACGTGCAGGTCGACGTGATCGAGGGCCCGCAGCCGGGCGTCGCCGTCGGGGTAGGACAGGCAGATGTCGCGCAGTTCGATGCTCATGGGAAGTCCTTTCGGGAGGCGGTGGTCAGCGGGCGGTCGCGAGTGCGGTCTGCGGGTCGATCGACACGATCCGGGCCAGCGCGGCGCCGGCACCGACCATGCCCATCACGATGAGGGCGGCGAACGGCACGAGCGTGCCCGACAGCGTCAACGTGAACGGGACGGCCGTCGACGCGATCGCGCCGAGCCCGATCGCGGCGAGTGTGCCGAGGCCGGCACCGACGGTCAGCACGATCAGGGACTGGCCGAGCGCGTCGCGCAGCAGGTACCGGGTGGATGCGCCGATCGCCTTGAGGACCGCGAGATCCTGGCCGCGCTGAATGGTCCAGACGGTGAAGAACGCGCCGACGACGAGTGCGCTGACGATCATCAGCATCACCTGCATGAGCAGCAGCGAACCACGCTCGGACGTGTAGGAGCCGATCGCCTCGAGCGCGCCCTGGACGGTCGTGATCTCGGTGCCCGTCGCAGCGGCGGCCGTCGCGGCGTCGAAGCTGCCCGACGTGCGCAGCGCGATCACGGTGCCGTCGCTGCCGCCCGCGGACGGCAGCTGCGTCCAGGCGCCGTGGTCGATCCACACGACCGGCTGGTGACTGTAGAACGAGTCGTCGACGAGAGCGCCGATCGTGAACGTCTGCTGTCCGATGGCGATGTGGTCACCGACGGTCCATCCGTTCTCGGTCGCGAGATCGCGGTCGACGGCGGCATCGCCGGCGCCGAGCGGGACGGGGGCCGCGAACGACCGTCCGTCGACACCGAACGCGGAGGCCGCCACTTCGCGGCCGCCGGTGGTGATGCGCACCGGCGCGATACCGACGGTGACCGCGGCGTCGACGCCGGGCGTGGCGGACAGCACGGACCGCTGCTGCTCGGTGACCGTGGACTCGCCGAAGGACAGCGACTGGCCCTCGGCGGGTGCACCGAACGCGAACCGTTCGGCGCCCATGTTCTGGACGGCGGCGATCGACTGGTTACCCAGCCCGGTGGTCAGTCCGGACAGCATCACGACCATCAGGGAGATCAGGAACAGGGCCGAACTCATCAACGTGAATCGGCCCTTGGCATGGCGGAGATCGCGAAGGCTCAGGAACATGACTCCAGCCTGGCGGGACACCGGTGGTCACGGCATCGCGCATCGGTTGAGTCCGTCGCTCCATCGAAAGTCGGAGATACCCGTTCGCGGGGCTGCCGCCGGCCGTCCCGGTGTTAGCGTGAGCGAAATGCAGAACTCCCGTGCTCATGATGCGGCCCACCGCGGTGGTGTGGCTCCGATCCTGCGAGCGATGCAGTTCGGCGCCCACGTCCTGTTCGCGGCCCTGCTCGCGGTCGGTGCCGCGCGTGTGCTCGCGGCCGACGGGGCGTCCGGATGGTGGATCGTCGTGCTCGCCGTCGTCGAACTCGCGTGGTATTTCGCGGGTGTCGCCGCGGCCCGTCGGTCGGGTGCGTTCGGTGGCGGTGCGGGACGGTGGTGGTTGGCCGGGCTGGTGCTCGGCTGGCTGGTACTCGTGGTCTCGGACCCCAACTTCGTGTGGGTCACGTTCGCACTGTTCTTCCTGGCGTTCCATCTGCTGTCGATACCGCAGGCGCTCGCGGCGACGGTTGCGCTCACCGCGGTCTCGGTCGCGGCGAGCCTGTGGCACGCCGAGACGGACACGGTGCCGTCGATCCTCGGCCCGGTGATCGGCGCGACCGTCGCGGCCGGCATGGCGATGGTGTATCAGCAGTTGGCGCGGGAGGCCGCGCAACGTCAACTCCTGGTCGACGAACTCACCGAGGCGCACCGGGAGCTGGTGGGGGCGCAGGACGAGCTCGCGCTCCTGCAACGCGAATCCGGGGCGCTCGCGGAACGCTCCCGGCTGGCCCGCGACATCCACGACACGCTCGCGCAGGGGTTCTCGTCGATCCTGCTGCTCGCCCGGGCCGGGCAGCGGGGCACCGAGCCGACGGCGATCTTCACGCAGATCGCGGACACCGCGCAGGAGAACCTGACCGAGGCCCGTCGGGTGGTGGCGGCGCTGGCCCCCGCGGATCTCGAGTCGGCGCCGCTCGAGTCGGCGCTGCGCCGGTTGCTCGCCCAGTTGACCGACCAGACCGGGATCGCCGGGGAACTGCGCACCGACGGGGAGCCGGGCATCCCGTCGATGGACTGCGATGTCGCGTTGCTGAGGGTGGCGCAGAGCGCGCTCGCGAACGTGCGGCTGCATTCGCAGGCCCGGCGGGTGCGGGTGACCCTCGGCTACGCCGTCGACGAGGTCCGGCTCGACGTCGTCGACGACGGCATCGGATTCGATCAGCGGGAGGCCGGCGGTTTCGGTTTGCGGGCGATGCGGGACCGGCTCGCCGAACTCGGCGGCACCGTGGTCGTGGAGTCCGCGCCCGGCGACGGAACCGCGGTCGCCGCAACACTTCCGATCGGGAGGGCACTGTGAGTGCGGTCCGGGTACTGCTGGTCGACGACCACCCGGTGGTGCGTGCGGGCCTGCGGGCACTGCTCGCGTCGCACGACGGTGTCGAGGTGGCGGCGGAGGCGTCGTCGGGTGAGGACGCCGTCGCACTGGCGGCCACCACGAAACCCGATGTGGTGCTGATGGATCTGCGGCTGGGCTCCGGGATGGACGGTGCGGGGGCGACCGCGCGGATCACCGCGGAGCCGAATCCGCCGCGGGTCGTCGTGCTCACCACGTACGACACCGACGCCGACATCCTGCGGGCCGTCGAGGCCGGGGCGTCGGGGTATCTGCTCAAGGACACCGCGCCGCAGGTCCTGATCGATTCGGTGTTCGCGGCGGCCCGCGGCGAGACGGTCCTGGACCCGGACGTGGCACAGCGGTTGTACCGGCGGATGCAGCAGCCGCGTGCCGACCTGAGCGGCCGCGAGGTCGAGGTGCTGGGCCTGGTGGCGCAGGGGCTGTCGAATCGCGCGATCGCGAAGGTGCTGTTCGTCAGCGAGGCCACCGTCAAATCGCATCTGGTGCATGCGTTCACCAAGCTCGGTGTGGACAGCCGCACGGCCGCGGTGGCCGTCGCCCGGGAGCGTGGACTGCTGTCCTGACCGGGTCGGGTAGCGTGTGGAGCATGCCGAAACAGTTCGCATTCTCGGCCGAGTTCGGCCACTCCGTCGAGCAGGTCCACGCCCTCGTCTCCGACCCCGCGTACTGGGGTTCGCGCTGGGAGGCGAACGACCGCTCGTCCGTCCAGGTCGCCGCCGCCCAGGACGCCGACGGCGCGCCCGTCACCGTGGTCACGATGACGGAACTGGTCGATACCGACGGCTTCCCGGCCTTGGTGCGCAAGGCGATTCGTGGTGACGTCCGCATGGAGCGCATCGACACGTGGCGTCCGCTCGAAGGCGGCCGGGCCGCCGGCCGCGTCGACGGCAACGCCACCGGCGTGCCGGTGGCGATCGTCGGCGAGTACGACCTGCGTCCGTCCGACACCGGTGCGGTGCTCGACGTGCGGGGCACCGTCACCGTCAAGGTGCCGATCATCGGTGGCCAGATCGAGAAGATGGTCGAGCAGATGGTCGAGCAGATGGTCACCCGCGACCGCGACGACATCGACGCGCGCCTCGGCGCGGCGAACTGACCCACGAGAACTGATGTCGAACGGTGGTCCCGGGTGCCGATGACGGCGCCCGGGACTACCGTTCAACCATGAGTGCGGGTGACGTCGGGCCCGATCCGGGCGTCGACACCGAGGTGGGTGCGTTGCAGGCGGTGCTGCTGCACCGTCCCGGTGACGAACTGAGGCGTCTCACCCCACGCAACAACGACCAACTGCTGTTCGACGGACTGCCGTGGGTCGATCGGGCCCAGGACGAGCACGACACGTTCGCCGACGTGCTGCGCGGACGCGGCGTCGAGGTCCTGCTGCTCGCCGATCTGCTCACCGACACCCTCACCACCAGCGGCGCGGCCCGGATCCAGGGCATCGCCGCGGCCGTCGACCCCCGTCGGCTCGGGCACGCGCTGGCCCAGGATCTGGCGGCGTATCTGCGGGGTGTTCCCGCGGCCGAGTTGTCGGCGATCCTCACCGCCGGGATGACGTTCGACGAACTGCCGATCGGCACCGGCGCCGAGACGCCGTCCCTGGTGCGTCTGATGCATCACGGCGCCGACTTCGTGATCGATCCGCTGCCGAACCTGCTGTTCACGCGGGACTCGTCGTTCTGGATCGGACGGCGGGTGGCGATCCCGTCGCTGGCGTTGCCGGCCCGGGTGCGGGAGGCGTCGCTCACCGACCTGATCTACGCGCACCATCCCCGGTTCCGGGGTGTGCGCCGCGCCTACGAATCGCACACCGCACCCGTCGAGGGCGGTGACGTGCTGTTGCTCGCGCCCGGGGTCGTCGCGGTGGGGGTGGGGGAGCGGACCACGCCGGCCGGTGCGGAAGCGTTGGCGCGCAGTGTCTTCGAGGACGGTCTCGCACACACCGTGCTGGCGGTACCGATCGAGCAGCGACGGGCGTCGATGCATCTGGACACCGTCCTGACGATGGTCGACGTCGACGCCGTGGTGATGTATCCGGTGGTGCGGGACACGTTGTCCGCGTACACGATCCGGCGCCGCGACGGTGCCGTCGTCATCGCCGGGCCGGAGCCGTTCCTGGCGGCTGCCGCCGCGGCCATGGGCATCGACAGGCTCCGGGTCATCGACACCGGACTCGATCACGTCGTCGCCGAACGGGAACAGTGGGACGACGGCAACAACACGCTCGCCGTCGCACCCGGTGTGGTGGTCGCCTACGAACGCAACGTCGAGACCAACGCGCGGATGGAGGCGTCCGGTATCGAGGTGCTGCGCATCCCCGGCTCGGAACTGGGGTCCGGCCGGGGCGGACCGCGGTGCATGTCGTGCCCGCTCGCCCGCGGTCCGCTGCCCCGGCCGGTGGAATCGGGCGGGGACTGCAACTAGAGGATGTCGCGGACCTTCTCGAACGGGCGTGCCAGCACGGTGCCGCGGTCGGTCACCACGATGGGCCGTTCGATGAGGATCGGGTTCGCGATCATCGCGTCGAGCAGCTCGTCCTCCGACGCCGACGCGAGCCCGAGTTCCTTGTAGACCGCCTCCTTCGCGCGGATCGCCTCACTCGGGCGCAGCCCGGCGTCGTCGAGGAGCTTGCGCAGCCCGTCGTGCGTCGGCGGGGTCTCCAGGTAGGCGACGATCGTCGGCTCGATACCGGCTTCCTCGATGAGCTTCAGGGTGTTCCGGGACGTGCTGCACCGCGAGTTGTGGTAGATCGTCGCGGTGGTCGCCTTGCCGTGCGTGTCTGTCA
Organism: Prescottella subtropica; assembly: GCF_005434945.1. Lineage (GTDB taxonomy): Bacteria > Actinomycetota > Actinomycetes > Mycobacteriales > Mycobacteriaceae > Prescottella > Prescottella subtropica. Next base: position 392,579 of record NZ_SKCH01000002.1, read on the forward strand.
TGAGAGCCATTGTGCACGGGGCGGCGGCGCGACCGCGTTACCGTGGGATGCGACGGTCGCCCCGGCGGCGCGGACGAAAGGGGCGGTTGTGGAGATCGAGATCGACCACGACTCGGGGGTGCCGCCGTTCGAGCAGTTGCGGATACGGATCCTCGACCTGGTGCGCCGGGAGGAACTGGTGGCGGGCACGAAGATTCCGACGGTGCGCAAACTGGCGGCCGATCTGGGGATCGCCCCCAACACGGTGGCCCGGACGTACCGCGAGCTCGAGCAGCTCGGGGTGATCGAGACGCGTGGTCGGCTCGGGTCGTTCGTCGCGGCGTTCGGTGATCCGACGCGCGCGAAGGCGCAGCAGGCTGCCAGCGAGTACGTCGTGGCGGTGCGCCGGATGGGGATCTCGGATGCGGATGCGGCGATGTTCGTGGCAACGGCGCTGCGGGGTGTGAACCGACACAACTAGGTTGACGCTTCAACTTAATCGTGTCATCGTTCCTGCCATGACCTCCTCGACCGTCCTCCGTGACGTCACTCTGCTCATCGCCCGCATCGGTCTCGGTGTCGTCTTCGTCGCCCACGGCTGGCAGAAGTTCTCGACGTGGGGCATCGACGGCACCCAGACCGCGTTCGCCGGCATGGAGATTCCGCTCGCCGACGTCTCCGCGATCGCCGCCGCCACGATCGAACTCGTCGGCGGCATCGCACTGCTCGTCGGCTTCGCCGCCCGGATCGCCGGCGCACTGCTGTTCCTGGACATGGCCGGCGCGTTCGTCCTCGTCCACGCCGGGAACGGCCTGTTCGTCGGCGACGGCGGCTACGAACTGGTGGTCGCCCTCGGGGTCGCGTCGCTGCTCGTCGCCGGTGTCGGCGCCGGACGGTTCAGCGTCGACGCAGTGATCGGGAAGAACTCCCGGATCCTGGCGGCCGTCTGACCGGGGGTCGACGTCGGACCCGGAGCGTCACCGCCAACTCGGCAGCCACAACTCCTGCTGCCACGTCTCCGGCGTGATCGGGACGGCCGTCAGGATCGGCCACAACCACACGAAGTTCGCGACCACCAGCCCCACGTACAGGCACACCGCGAGCAGACCGGTCCCGCGGCGCTCCGGCGTCGACGTCGCCCGGCCGAGGATCTCCCCGAGCACGAGCGCGACGGCCATGACGAAGAACGGTGCGAGCGTGACCGCATAGAAGTAGTACATCTGCCGGTCCATGGTCACGAACCACGGCAGGAACGCCGCCGCGTACCCGGTCAGGACCGTCGCGTACCGCCAGTCCCGTCCGACGACCGTGCGCCACAACGCCCATCCGAGGACCGGCACCGCCAGCCACCACATCGCGGGGGTACCGATCAACATGACGGCCTTGACGCAACTCGAGGCGCCGCACCCGGACACGTGCTCGCCCTCGGCGAAGTAGTACAGCATCGGCCGCAGCCCCATCGGCCACGTCCACGGCTTCGACTCCCACGGATGGTGGTTGCCGGCGGAATTGGTCAACCCGGAATGGAACTCGAGCACCTTCGCGCTGTAGTACCACAGCGACCGCAGCGCATCCGGGACGAACGCGAACGGGCCGCCCGACCCGACCCGGCTGCCGACCGCATGCCGATCCACCCCGGTCTCGCTCGCGAACCATGCCGCGTACGTCGCCAGGTACACCCCGATCGGCACCAGCACCAGCGCGTACAGCGACGGGCCGATATCGCGCAGCGCCGTCCCCACCCACGGCCGGCGCACCCCGTACGCCCGGCGCGCCGCAACATCGAATCCGACGCACAGCAGGCCGAAGAACGCGATGAAGTACAGGCCCGACCACTTGGTGCCGCACGCCAGACCGAGCATGACGCCCGCACCGAACCGCCACCACCGCACCCCCAGCCGCGGCCCGAAATCGGAGACCGCGATCCGGCCCTCCGCCCGCACCCGGGCCGTCCGCGCCCGCACCTGGTCCCGGTCCACGACGAGACACCCGAGCGCCGCGACCGTGAACAGGGCCAGGAAGATGTCGAGCATCCCGAGTCGCGACGACACGAACGTGACACCGTCCACGATCAACAGGACACCGGCCAGCGCGCCGACCAGCGTCGACCGGCTCATCCGCCGCACGATCCGCACCACGAGCAGCACCAGGATCGTCCCGGCCAGCGCCGACGCGAACCGCCAACCCCACGCGTTGTAACCGAACAGGGCCTCGCCGACCGCGATCAACTGTTTGCCGACCGGAGGGTGCACCACCAGTCCGTAACCGGGATTGTCCTCGATCCCGCCACCGGTGAGCACCTGCCAGCCCTGCGGCGCGTAATGCTTCTCGTCGAACACCGGTGTCCCGGCATCGGTGGGGTAGTTCAGCATCGTGAACCGGGTGATCGCGGCGAGCACGGTGATCACCAGCGTCACGATCCAGCCGCGTCGCCGATCGGTCGGACCGCCGTCGTCCACGGGTACGAGCGGGGCCGGGCTCGTCACCGGGGAACCGTCGGACGAACCGGTCCCCGGCGCCGCGGGGCGCTCGTCCGTCAGTGGGGTCACGGGTCGATCGTAGGCTGTCACCCATGACTGGTCGCCTCGTCCTCGCCGCAACTCCGATGGGTGACATCGGTGATGCCTCCGATCGCCTGAAGGTCGCACTCGGATCAGCCGACGTCGTCGCCGCGGAGGACACGCGGCGCACCCGGTCCCTGGCCGCCGCGCTCGAGGTGACGATCACCGGCCGCGTCGTCAGCTTCTACGACCAGGTGGAGGTGACACGGCTGCCGGCGCTCGTCGCGGACATCGAGGACGGCCGCACCGTCCTGCTGGTCACCGACGCCGGTATGCCGTCGGTGAGCGACCCCGGCTACCGGCTCGTCGCCGCGTGCGTCGAGAAGGATCTGCCGGTCACGTGCCTGCCCGGACCGTCCGCGGTGACGACCGCGCTCGCCCTGTCGGGGCTGCCGGTCGAACGGTTCTGCTTCGACGGTTTCCCACCGCGCAAGCAGGGGCAGCGGCGCACCTGGTTCGAGGCGCTGCGCACCGAACAGCGGGCGTGCGTGTTCTTCGAGGCGCCGCACCGACTGGCGGCGTGCCTGGCCGACGCGGTCGACGTGCTCGGCGGGGACCGCCGGGCCGCGGTCTGCCGGGAACTGACGAAGACCTACGAGGAGGTGCGTCGCGGCACGCTCGCCGAACTGGCCGAGTGGGCCGTCGACGGCGCGCGCGGGGAGATCACCGTCGTCCTCGAGGGGGCCCGGCCGGTGGCCGCGGATCCGGAGGATCTGGTGGGGGAAGTGGAACGACTCGTCGCCGACGGTGTCCGGCTCAAGGACGCGTGCGCCCAGGTGGCCGCGGAACAATCCGCGGGCGTGTCGAAGCGGGAACTGTACGAGACGGTCCTCGCGGCGCGCCGGGACTGACGTCCGGCGCGGCGCGGTGGGCGGGCAGCCCCCCGCCGACTCGATCGGATCGAAGCGTCAACGGGCGGTGTCGACCGAGATCGACACCGCCCCCGTCGCGGTCGATTCCGCGTCGGCGGGGGCCGCACCCAACAGCATCATCAGCCCTACCGTCGCCGCGATGACGAGAGTGGCGAGTGCCGCCGGCGGTGTCTTCGCCGTCAACTTCGTCGCTCGTTCGATCATCGTGCGCTCTCTCCTCCGTGTACGTGTGCCGGTAGGGGCTACCCCTCGTACCACTCAGTCCCCACCGGCACCCGCAGCGGGCTCGTAGGGCCGCTGTGCGTCGATGTCGACTTTGCCCTGCTTCAGCGAACGCAGAAACTGGATCCTCCACGTGAGGCGTTATCATCGCAGTTCACAGGCGGTGAGGAATAATTCCGCAGCGGATACTCGGGACGGAAAAGGAGTGCGGACGATGACGTCCGAGGCCGACGACGGGGCAGCCCCGCAGACCCCGGGAGCGCAGGCCCGACAGGACTTCGCCGACCACCTCCGGTTGCTGTTCGCCACGGCCGGCGGCCCCCCGCTCAAGAAGGTGGCCTCCGAGGCGGCGGCCCTCACCCGGTCGATGGGCGGGGACAAGCCCGCGTCGGTGCAGCGGATCAGCGACTGGCGGTCCGGCAAGCGCATGCCCGCGACGTTCGAGTCGGTGCGGCCGGTCCTGGCGGTACTCATCAAGACGGCACGCGCCCTGCACGTCGGGACGCCGCCCGCCGACGGACTGTTCTCGATGCAGCAGTGGGAGGCGCGGTGGCGCAGCGCCACCGTGGCCCCCGCGGCCCGTACGTTCACCGCGGACGTCGAACGGGACGCGCCCACCCTGCCCGCCGGGGTGCGGCCGTATCGCGGCCTGTCCCCGTACCGGGAGCGCGACGAGCACCTGTTCTTCGGGCGGCGCCGCAGCGTCGATCGGCTCGTCGGCGCGGTGCTCGCGGCGCAGGGGCGCGGTTTCGTCGTCGTGACCGGCGCATCCGGTGTCGGTAAGTCCTCGCTCGTCCAGGCGGGCCTGATCCCCGAACTCCGCGGCCTCGACCGTGCCCCCGGGGACGGTCGGCGCGCAGCGTTCGCCCCAGTCGTGTTCACGCCCGGCGCGCATCCACTCGTCGCGCTCGCCACCGTGGTCCCGGAACTGGCCGACGGTGTCGAGGACGCGGACCACACGCAGATCGATGCGGCGATGCGCCGCGCGGCCGACCGCGCCGGCGCCGACCGACTGCTCGTCGTGGTCGACCAGATCGAGGAACTGTTCACTCAGTGCGGGGTGGCCGCGGAGCGGTCCCGGTTCCTCGTCGTGCTCGAGCACATGTCGACGGCGCGGCCCGGCCGGGAACCGTCCGAGGCCGCGTCCGTCGTCGCGACGATGCGATCCGACTTCTACGCGCAGGCGCTGACGTATCCCGTCCTCGCCGATGCGCTGGAACAGCGCAGCAAGACGGTGGCGCCGCTGCTGCGCGACGAGGTCGTCGAGGTCGTCACCCGGCCGGCGCGGATGATCGGCCTCAAACTCGAGTCGGGCCTGGTCGACCTGATCCTCAACGATCTCGGCGTCCTCACCGCGTCGTCCTCGACCCAGCCCGAGGGCAGCACCGTGCTGCCGCTCGTGTCGCACCTGCTCGACACGATGTGGGAGCGGCGGCGCGGCGGCCAGTTGACGATCGCGAACTATCGGGCCACCGGTGGTGTGCTGGGCTCGGTCGCCACGGCCGCGGAACGGGCATGGGAGCAACTCGACGAGCGTGACCGTGCTGTCGCCCGGTCGATGTTCGTGCACCTGGTGTACGTCACGCACACCGGCACCGACGTGAAGATCCGCCGCACGCTCACCCAGTTGACGGCGGCCCCGGGATCGGACAGCGGTGCCGGGCGTCGCGTCGTCGACCACTTCGTCAACGCCCGGGTCCTCGTGGTCGACGGTGACGACGTCGAACTCATCCACGACGCGGTGATCGCGACCTGGCCGCGGCTCGAGGGCTGGATCCAGGAGGACCGGTCGTCGTCGGCGCTCCGGCAGCAGATCGAGAACGATGCCGCGCACTGGGGGGAGCGGGACCGCACCCACAGCCTGCTCTATCCCCGGGGCCGACTCGACCTGCTCACCGAGCACACCCTGCCCCGGTCCGGCGCCGCCGGATCCGACGCCGACGGGATCCCGGCCCTGGCGACGTCACTGACACCCGAGGCCGGCGAGTTCCTCGAGGCGTCGGTGCGGCACGTGCGGCGGCAGGCCCGGATGGAGCGGACGGTGATGGCCGCGCTCGCGTTCTCGACGGTGATCGCCGTCGTGATGGGTGTGATGGCGCTGGCCGCGAAGACCCGGGCCGAGGACGAACGGGCCGACGCCCAGTTCCAGCAGGTCGTGTCGCTGTCCGACGCGCTCCGCGAGAACGATCCGACCACGTCGGCGCAGTTGTCGCTCGCGGCGTGGCAGATGCGCCCGGGCAGCGACGAGGCGCTGTCCCGGCTCGTCGCCACCGAGAACACGCCGATCTCGCGGCCGCTGCCCGGCCACACCGGCCCGGTGTACGGGGTCGCGCTCTCGGCCGACGGGCGACTGCTCGCGACGGCGAGCGACGACCGGACCGTCAAACTGTGGGACTTCTCGGACAGTACGGCCCCCACTCGGCTGGGTGCCGACCTGGGCGGTGCCGACCAGTACATGGCGTCGGTGTCGTTCAGCCGCGACGGGCGCCTGCTCGCCGCCGGTAGCGGCGACGGGCGGCTCTGGATCTGGGACATCGGCGACCCGACTGCCCCGGTGCCACTCCTGGACGGTGTCCGGGTCGCGCCGGGGGCCGTCCACAATGTGCGGTTCAGTCCCGACGGGCACCTGCTCGCCGTCCCGCACGACGACGGCGGCGTCACGCTGTACGACACGTCCGCGCCGGACACGGGACAGTTCCCGTCCTGGGTGCTGCGCGGGCACTCGGGTGCGGTGCGGACGGTGGCGTTTCGCGGCGACACGGTCCTGGCGACCGCGAGCGACGACCGCAGCGTGCGGGTGTGGGACGTCGCGGACCCGGCCCGTCCGGTGCAGATCGGTGCCGAGCTGCGGGGTTTCGGGGACGTCGTGCATTCGGTGGCGTTCAGTCCGGACGGCCGCAGTCTCGCGGCGAGCAGCGACGACGGGGTGATCCGCATCTACGACTCCACCGATCCGACGGCGATCCGCCCGATCGACATACCGATCCAGGCACACACGGGCGGCGTCTGGACCATCGCGTTCGCCCCCGACGGCGGCACTCTGGCGAGCGCGTCGTGGGACGGGACGGTGAAGCTGTGGTCGGTGGATCCGGTGACGCGGGCACTGCACGAGATGAAGCCGGCGCTGGCCGGCAACGGCGGCGGTGTGCCGGCGATGGCGTTGGCCCCGGACGGGGTCACGATCGTCACCGGCGGCCAGGATTCGCTGGTCCGGGTGTGGGCGCTGGCGCCGGGCACGGTCCCGATCTCCGATTCGTCGATGACGCTGCCGACGCTGGACCGGGACGGTTCGCTGATGGCGACGGCCGGCTACGACAACGCGATCCGGTTGTGGTCGATCGACGAGCAGGGCGCGTTCGCGCCGGTATCGGAGTTCGACGTGGAGCGGCCGCTCGGCGGCGCGAACGTCGCGGCACTGTCCCCGGACGGCACGGTGCTGGCGACGACGCAGACCTCCGGCGGGCACGTCCAGTTGTGGGATCTGCTCGATCCGGCGCATCCGACACCGTTCGGGCCGCCGATCGTCACCGACACCCGGTTCACGTGGGAGCTCGCGTTCAGTCCGGACGGCCGCACCCTCGCGATCGGTGACGACGACTTCACCGTCGCCCTGTGGGACGTCGAGAATCCGCACGCCCCGGTCCGGGTGGGGCCGATCCTCGAGGGGCCGCACAATCTGGTGCGCAGCGCCCAGTTCGGTCCGGCCGGTGACGTGCTGGTGGTGGCCGGCGCGGACGGTGACCTCCACGCGTGGGACGTCACCGACCGTGCGGCGCCGGTGCCGCGGCCGATGCGGGGTGCGGGGCACGCGGGCGGGGTGAATGCGACAGCGTTCGGCCCGGACGGTTCGGTGCTGGTCACCGCGAGCGACGATCACACGCTCATGCTGTGGGATCGGGACGCGGACGGCGGTTTCACGGTGCGACCGGATGCGCTGCAGGGGCACACCGGCACCGTCTACAGTGTCGCGTTCAGCGGTGACGGTTCACATGTGGTGAGCGGCAGCGACGACGGCTCGGTCCGGTTGTGGAGCATCGCCGACGGCCGGGAGGCGGTCGGCGGACCGTTGACGACGATCGGCCGGGGACGCTGGCAGGTCGCGTTCCTGCCGCGTCTCGACACCGTCGTCGCCGGTGGTGGCGACGGGGTGCTGCGGACGTGGCGACTCGACGCGGACGCGGTGGTGGCCCGGATCTGCGACGCTACCGCGGAGCTGACACAGGATCGGGCTGCGCATTTCGAGATGCCGGAGTCGGGGCGGGACGCGTGCGCGACGCCGTGAGCGTCACGATGCTGCGGGCCTTGTCGAGGCATTCCTGCCATTCGGCGTCCGGATCGGAGTCGATCGTGATGCCGCCGCCCACCCCGAGTGCGACGCCACCGGACGCGTCGAACTCGACGGTGCGGATCGCGACGTTCAGTTCGAGGCCGGCCACGGGACTGTGCATGCCGACGGTGCCGCAGAACAGTCCGCGTGGTTGCGGCTCCCACCGGGAGATCAGTTGCCGGGCAGAGTGTTTGGGGCATCCGGTCACCGACGCCGGGGGGAATGCGGCCGCCAGGAGGTCGGCGGTGGTGACGGTGTCGGGGAGCGCAGCGGCCACGGTGGACACCAGATGCCACACCCCCGGTGCCGGGGCGATCCGCAGCAGATCGGTGACGTGCACCGATCCGGGGGCGGCGACCCGGCCGAGGTCGTTGCGGACGAGGTCGACGATCATCACGTTCTCGGCGACGTCCTTGACGGAGGCGCGCAGCAGCGCGGGGTCGGCATCGAGGGGGAGGGTGCCCTTGATGGGGCTCGACGTGACCGTGTGCCCGCGGCGGGTCAGGAACACCTCCGGTGACAGCGAGGCGACCGCACCCCAGTCGCCGGACACGAACGCGGCCCGGGTGGGGCGGGTGCGGTCGGCGGCGTCGGCGAAGAAGTCGACCGGCCGGCCGGTGGCGGTCCCGCGGAACCGCGTGCACACGCACGCCTGGTAGACGTCGCCGCGTGTGATCGCGTCGAGGCAGTCCTCGACGCCGCGCCGGTGGGCGGCCCGGTCCGGTGCCGTCCAGTCGAGGTGCCACGGCTGCGGGTCGATGCCCGGGTTCTGCACCGCGCGGGCCACGTCGTCGGGGCAGGATTCGTCGAGGAGGCTTTCGAACCACCAGCAGCCGGACGCGTCCAATCGCAGCACGTGGTCGGTCCAACCGCCGGCCGCGGCCGGGAGCGTGTCGGCCCCGTCCGGGTAGGCGAGGTAGCCGATCCAGCCGCCGCCGATCAGCAGCCCGTCGGGGACGGACGTGTCACGGGGGCGGGCCTCGATGCCGAACGCCGCGGCGGGCGGGCACGGCACGGCGGCCACACCGGGGGCGAGGACGGCGGCGGCGCCGAACCAGGTTCCCGTCAGTGCCGCCGGCGGCGGCAGCCCCCGATCCCGGGCCCGCCGGGCGAGTGCCCGGAGCACGTCGGCGGCACTGCCGCCGTGTCCGAGCCGCTCGATCCGCATCGGTCCAGTTTTCCACGGTGGCGGGCGTCTCAGCGGGGCAGGGCGCGATCGCCGGGGGACAGTGCCGCGGCGTCGGCGGCCGACTGCCCGGCATGCCAGCCGCCGGCGTCGACACTCCGGCTGCGGGACGCCTTCGTGGTCGGGAACAGCCGGTCGAACTCGGTGTCGACGGCCGCGGACCGGGCGGCCAGGACCGGCAGCAGGTCGTCGATGCGGACGTCTGCGTCGACGGCGACCTCGGCGGTGGCGCGGCTGTCGGTCTCCTTCAACCGCTGCCCGATCCGGACCGCGAAGCCGAACAGGAACGCCTTCCGGAACGACGTCGTCCGGGAGCCGCCGGTGTCTCCGCCGGCGGCGCGCATCGCCCGGGTGGCCTGGACGAGCAGCGACGTGAACAGCAGGTCGGTCTGGTCGAGGTCGAGGGGGTCCCCGACGACGGTGGCGATCGCCAACCGGTCGAACCACACGGTGCGGACCCGGTTGGCCTCACCGATGGCGGTGAGCAGGTGCACCTTCTCCCCCACGTACGGGTTGTCGAGGTGGAGACGCCGACTGTGCACGGGTGTGGTGTCGGCGCGGTCGGCGGTCAGCAGTGCCGCACTGATCGCGTACCGGGTCATGAGGTCCTGGGCCTTCGCGGTGAAGGTTTCGGCCTCCTCGACGAACTCGGTGGCCTCCGCCTTCGCGAGCAGCCCACGGATCCGCGCGAGCATCTTCGGGTCGGCCGTCGTCGGACGCTCGGGCACGTCGCCGCCCACCCACTCGGACGGGGGCGGGCACAGCCGTGTCAGCCGGGGGAATTCGAGCCACAGCACGGTCAGCTCGAGCCATTCCCGGGTGCCGAGCTGCCAGCCGGCGGCGTCGAGGACGGCCGCGAAATCGTCGGGGTCGCACCCCGGCAGCACCGTGTCCGCGAAGCGGGCGGCGGCGGGTTCGGCGTCGGCGATCCGGTCGAGTTGCGACCGCCAGTCCCGCGGCGCGTCCGCCGCGGTGTCGGAGGTGTGGGCCTGGAACAGCACGGCCGCGGCGGCCGTCGGGGCGGCGGCCGCCCCGAGTGTCCGCCGCGTCACGTGCACGACGTCGGAGGGTTGCCAGCCGCGCTCGTAGGCGTCCGCGAGTGCCGCGACGAGCCCGGCGGCCGACCGCTGCCGCGGTGGCAGGCAGTCGCCCGTCAGCCGATCCTGCGTTCGAAAGTATGTTCTAGTGCTCCCCATGGGTGCGAGTGTGCACGAGGGGACCGACAATTTCCGGGGAAGTGCTAGTCCTCGGGCGTTTCCTCGACGTACCGCGGGAACACGCCCACCGGCTTCGGCAGCGGCGTACCTGCGACGATGCGGGCGCCGATCGCATCGAAGTCACGGCTGTCGGCGTCCTGCCCGAGCAGGTCGAGGATCTTCGCGGCGGAGTCCGGCATCACGGGCTGGACGAGGAGACCGACGATGCGGACCACCTCGAGCGTCACGTACAGCACCGTCGCCATGCGCGCGGGATCGGTCTTGCGCAGCACCCACGGTTCCTGCGCCGAGAAGTAGCGGTTGGTCTCGGCGAGGACGTGCCAGATCGCCTCGAGGGCGAGGTGCAGCGCCTGCACGTCGAACTCGGCCCGCACCGCGTCGAGCAGCGCGTCGGCCTGCGCGAGCAGGGCCCGGTCGGCGTCGGTGAGCTCGCCCGGGGTGGGGGCCTGCGCGTCGCAGTTCTTGGCGACCATCGACAGCGACCGCTGCGCGAGGTTGCCGAGCTCGTTCGCGAGGTCGGCGTTCATGCGGGTGACGATCGCGTCGTGGCTGTAGCTGCCGTCCTGCCCGTACGAGATCTCGCGCAGCAGGAAGAAACGGACGGCGTCGAGGCCGTACTGCTCGACCATCGCGAGCGGGTCGACGACGTTGCCGACCGACTTGGACATCTTCTCGCCCTTGTTGAACAGGAACCCGTGCACGAACACCCGCTGCGGCAGCTCGATACCCGCCGACATGAGGAACGCCGGCCAGTACACGGTGTGGAACCGGGTGATGTCCTTGCCGATGATGTGCAGGCTCGCCGGCCAGTACTTCCCGAACATGGCCGAATCGGTGTCGGGGAAGCCGGTTCCGGTGAGGTAGTTGGTGAGCGCGTCCACCCACACGTACATGACGTGGTCGGGGTCGCCGGGCACCGGAACGCCCCAGTCGAACGTGGTTCGCGAGATCGACAGGTCCTTCAGTCCGCTCTTGACGAAGCTGAGGATCTCGTTGCGGCGGGTGGCCGGCGCGATGAAGTCCGGGTTCTCCTCGTAGTGGGCGAGGAGCCGGTCCTGGTACTTCGACAGCCGGAACGTGTAGTTCGACTCCTCGGTCCACTCGACGGGGGTGCCCGTCTCGGTCGCGATACGGGTGCCGTCGGCCTGCAGTTCGGTCTCGTCCTCGGCGTGGAACGCCTCGTCACGGACCGAGTACCAGCCCGAATAGGTGTCGAGGTAGATGTCGCCGGCCGCGACCATCCGCTCCCAGATCGCCTTGCTGGCCTCGAGATGGTCGGCGTCCGTCGTCCGGATGAACCGGTTGTACGAGATGTTCAGGGCCTTGTCCATGGACTGGAACACGTCCGAGTTGCGGGTCGCGAGGTCGCGGACGTCGATGCCTTCCTTGGCCGCCGTCTGCTGCATCTTCAGACCGTGCTCGTCGGTGCCGGTCATGAAGAACACGTCGAAGCCGTCGAGACGCTTGAAGCGTGCGATCGCATCCGACGAGATGTACTCGTAGGCGTGCCCGATGTGCGGGACGCCGTTGGGGTACGCGATCGCGGTCGTCAGATAGAACGGCGGCCGGTCCGTCGAGGCCGGCGTCTGGTCAGGCGAGGAAGGCACAGTCATGGTGCGCCTACTCTATCGACGTGAGCAAAGATCGTCCCGCCCCGGACCTGCCCGAGCCGCTTTTTCCGCTCGTCGATGCGCACACGCATCTCGACGCGTGCGGTGCCACCGACGCGGCTGGTGTGCGGGCGATCGTCGATCGCGCCGCCTCGGTCGGGGTCGGCCGGGTCGTCACGGTGGCCGACGATCTGGCCGCGGCCCGGTTCGCGGTCGAGGCCGCGCACTGGGACGAGCGGGTGTTCGCGGCCGTCGCGATCCATCCCACCCGGGCGAATGTCCTCGACGACGCCGTGAAGGCGGAGATCGAGCGACTGGCATCCGATCCGCGGACGGTCGCGGTGGGGGAGACGGGACTGGATCTGTACTGGCCGGGCACGCTCGACGGCTGCGCGACGCCGGCCGAGCAGGAGGACGGTTTCCGCTGGCACATCGACCTCGCGAAGCGTCTCGGCAAGCCGCTGATGATCCACAACCGCGACGCCGACGCCGATCTGCTGCGCGTCCTGCACGACGAGGGCGCCCCCGAGACGGTGATCTTCCACTGCTTCTCGTCGGACGCGACGATGGCGCGGGCCTGCGTCGACGCCGGCTACGTGCTGAGTTTCTCGGGCACCGTGAGTTTCAAGAACGCGAAGGCGTTGCGGGAGGCGGCACTGCTGGTGCCGGTCGACCAGGTGCTCGTCGAGACCGATGCCCCGTTCCTCACCCCGCACCCGTTCCGGGGCGCCCCGAACCAGTCGTACTGCCTGCCGTACACGGTGCGGGCACTGGCCGAGGTGCGCGGTGAGGATCCCCAGGTTCTCGCGGCCGCGTCGACCGCGACGGCAGAGCGGGTGTACCGGCTGCCGTCACGCGGTCAGGGGTAACGCGCGTCTCGTAGCAGACCTGGTCACGGCCATGAAGTTGCCGAATCACAGCCCTGTCGTTACCGTACTGTGATCGAACCTTGTCGTCTGCCCCGGGATTTCTCGTGTCGCCTTTCGCTCGGATCAACACCTCGCGCTCGCCGCTGCTGTACCTCGTGCTCGCCGCACTCTTCGTGACGATGTCGGTCGGCGGCGGCCTGGTCGTGGACCGGCACAAGACCGTCGCGCTCGACGTCGACGGCGAGACGATCTCGCTGAGCACACTGCGGTCGGACGTCGGCGCGGTCCTCGATGCCGCCGGGTATCCGCTCGGTGAGCACGACGTCGTCGCGCCCGCCGCCGATGCCGCCCTGTCCGACGGGGACACGGTCGTGTTGCGCCGGGCCCGGGAGATCGCGGTGACGGTGGACGGTCGGCAGCGCACGGTGTGGTCGACGGCGTTGACGGTCGACGACGCGATGCGGCAGTTGGATCTGGCCGGGGACGCGTACGTGTCGGCGTCGCGCGGTCAGCGGATTCCGCTCGGCGGTATCGAGTTCGACGTCGTCAGCCCCCGCACGGTCACGGTCGCCGACAACGGTGGCGCGCCGGTGCCGGTGCGTCTCGCGGCGCCGACGGTCGGGGAGTTCCTCGCGGCCACGAATGCGGCACTGGTGCAGGCGGACACGGTCAGCCCCGCGCCGGAGACGCCGTTGACGGACGGCCTCGGCATCGTCGTCACCCGTCACCGCACCGAGACCCGCACCGAGACGCAGCCGATCGCACCGCCCGAGCAGCGGGTCGACGATCCGGAACTCGAACAGGACACCACCACCGTCGAGCGTCCGGGTGTCCCGGGTGAGCGGACGGTGACGGTGTCGGTGACCACCGTCAACGGCTCCGAGACGGCTCGCCGGGAGTTGTCGTCGGAACTGGGGCGGGAGGCCGAGCCTGCCGTGGTGCGGGTGGGCACCAAGCCGAAGCCGTCGGTGGCGTCGGTGGCGGCCGGGTCGGTGTGGGATGCGCTGGCGCAGTGCGAGGCGACGGGTAACTGGGCGATCAACTCCGGCAACGGTTTCTACGGTGGCCTGCAGTTCTCGCAGGGCACGTGGGCGGCGCACGGCGGTACGCAGTACGCGGCGCGGGCGGATCTCGCGTCGCGGGAGCAGCAGATCGCGGTCGCCCAGAAGGTGCAGGCCGCGCAGGGCTGGGGTGCGTGGCCGGGATGCACCAGCACATTGGGACTTCGGTAAAGGAATCACATGTCACCGCTGTCGAAGATCAATTCGAGTCGTTCCCCGATGCTGTATTCGGTGGTCGCCGCGACGCTGACGACGCTGGCCGTCGGTGGCGGTGTGGCGCTCTCGCAGCACAAGACGGTCACCGTCGATGTCGACGGTGAGCTGATCACGGTCGGCACGATGTCGTCGAACGTCGACGGGGCGCTCGCGGCGGCCGGGTATGCGGTCGGTGACCACGACGTCGTCGCACCCGCGTCGGGCGCGGCCCTGTCGGACGGGGACACGGTGGTCTTCCGTCGCGGCCGCGAGGTGGCGTTGTCGGTGGACGGTCAGCAGCGCTCGGTGTGGACGACGGCGCTGACCGTCGACGACGCGATGCGTCAACTCGACATCGCCGGTGACGTGCACGTGTCGGCGTCGCGCGCGCAGCGGCTGCCGCTCGAGGGGGCCGATCTCGAGGTGCTCAGCCCGCGTGAGGTGACGCTGGTCGACGGTGGGGCGCCGCCCGCCGAGGTGCGGCTGGCGGCGCCGACGGTCGGGGAGTTCCTGGCCGCGCACGGCGCCCCGCTCGAGCAGGCGGACACGGTGACTCCCGCACCGGAGACGCCGCTGTCCGACGATCTCGACATCGTCGTCACCCGCAGCCGCACCGAGTCTCGGGTCGTGACCGAGCCGGTCGCGCCGCCGGAGGAGCGGATCGCGGATCCGACGCTGAACATGAGCCGCACCGTGGTCGAGAATCCGGGCAGTGCGGGGGTCGCGGACGTCACGTACGAGGTGACGGTCGTCAACGGTGTCGAGACCGGGCGCATCCCGGTGGCGACGGCGGTCACGGCGCCGGCGCAGCCGAAGGTGGTGCGGGTCGGCGCCAAGCCGGGCACCGAGGTGCCGGAGGTGCGTAACGGGGCGACGTGGGATGCGCTGGCGCAGTGCGAGGCGACGGGTAACTGGGCGATCGACACCGGCAACGGTTTCTACGGTGGCGTGCAGTTCGATCAGAACACGTGGGAGCGTCAGGGCGGCCTGAAGTATGCGCCCCGTGCGGACCTGGCGACGCGGGAGGAGCAGATCGCGATCGCGTCCCGCACCCAGGAGACGCAGGGCTGGGGTGCGTGGCCGTCGTGTACGAGCAAGCTCGGTCTGCGTTAGGTTCTTCGGGTGTCAGACGCCGTCCCGCCCCCGTCCCAGCCTCGCGGTCAGGCCGCGCTCCTCGGCCCCGCCGAGGTCCGTGCGCTCGCCGAAGAGTTCGGGGTGCGCCCCACCAAGCAACTCGGCCAGAACTTCGTGCACGACGGCAACACCGTCCGCAAGATCGTCGCGACCTCCGGCGTCACCCGTGACGACGTGGTCCTGGAGGTGGGGCCGGGCCTCGGTTCGCTGACGTTGGCGCTGCTCGACGTGGTCGAGAAGGTCGTCGCCGTCGAGATCGACCCGAAGTTGGCGGCCCGGCTGCCCGCGACGGTCGCCGAGCGGGCACCGGAGTTGTCCGGCCGGTTGGACGTCGTCCTCGAGGATGCGATGCGGGTGTTGCCCGCGCAGGTGCCCGGCACCCCGACCGCACTGGTGGCGAACCTGCCCTACAACGTGGCGGTACCGGTGCTGCTGCACCTGTTCGCCGAGTTCCCGTCGCTGCGCACGGCGCTGGTGATGGTGCAGGCGGAGGTCGCGGATCGGCTCGCGGCCCGGCCCGGCAACAAGATCTACGGGGTGCCGAGCGTGAAGGCGAACTTCTTCGGCGAGGTGCGCCGCGCCGGCGCGGTGGGCCGGCACGTGTTCTGGCCGGAACCGAAGATCGAATCGGGCCTGGTCCGTATCGACCGGTACGAGCAGGCGCCGTGGCCGATCGATGCCGACCACCGGCGGAAGGTGTTCGCGGTCGTCGACGCCGCATTCGCGCAGCGCCGTAAGACACTTCGGGCCGCTCTCGCCGGATGGGCAGGTTCGCCGGTGGAGGCGGAGCGTCGTCTCGTCGCTGCGGGGATCGAGCCGTCGACGCGCGGCGAGAAACTCGACGCGGCCGCATTCGTTCGGTTGGCGGCGGTCGGGGCCGAGTAGCGGCACCATCCGATTCGTCCCGGACGGGACCTTTATCCCACAATGCTGGGGTGAATACGAAGGCAGGGAAACTCGTCGGTATCGGTGCAGCAGTCGCGGTGGTGGCGTTCGCCGCCGGCTGCGGCGGGGCGACCGAGGGTGTCGCGACGGCAGCGGATACGGCCGCGACGGCCGCGGCATCGTCGACCGCATCGGGTCACGAGGGCAGCGACGCCGGGGGCCGGGTCGACATCGATGTCGAGATCGGCGACTGCGTGCAGCTCGGTGGCACGTCGGACGACGCGACGATCGCCGAAGCCGCCTGTGGCAGTGACGAATCCAACTACAAGGTGATCGGGAAGGCCGAGAAGAACGCGCAGTGTCCGTCGGACGCCGATCAGGTGTACTACGAGACCTCGTGGGGCAGCGAGCGCGGTGCGCTGTGCCTCGATCTGGACTGGATCATGGGTGGCTGCATGGTCCTGCCCGACGACAAGGAGGTCGAGCCGACGCGTGTCGAGTGTGACGATCCGGTCGCGACCGGTATCGAGCGGGCGGTGGAGACCATCGAGGGTGTCGCCGACATCGAACAGTGCAGCGAGGGCGGTTTCCTCTACGACGAGCGGATGTTCACGGTGTGCACCGAGACGGTGCGCCCGGCCTGACGCCGGTCTCCTCCTTTCGGTCCGGAGTCCTCCTCCTTTCGTCTGAACTGCGCGTTTCGAGGCATCGGCGGGTGGGTGTTCTGCCCTAACTTGGCAGACGCACAAACCTGCTGATGCACTCGAAAGGTGTTTCCATGTCGATGAATTCGATCCGCCGCGTCACCACTGTGGTCGCGATCGCCGGTGCGGCCGCGCTCGTCACCCCCGCGCTCGGCCACGCTGCGGACACCGGCTCGCTCGGTTCCCTGGGCTCGCTGGGCAGCGCGGAGGCGCCGGCCGCCGGTTTCACGTGCGATGCGCTGTCCACGGAGACGACGCCGGCCGGGTGGGGAGTCCCGTTCGACGACGAGCAGAACCAGAAGGCGACGTACTCGGCGGAGAACGTGCTCGACGAGAACGGTTCGCTCGCACTGTCGGTCGAGAAGAAGACGGACCGTCAGGCGTGGTACCACTCGGCGGGCAGCATCAAGCTGGCGGACGTGATCGGCAAGGACATGGGCTTCGCGGAGAAGGCGGACTCGTCGAAGGCCGCATTCCAGATCCGTCTGCTCGGCACCACCGGCGGCAAGTTCGAGAACGGTTTCACCACGCTGGTGTGGACGGCCGGAGAGGATGCGCCGGACACGAAGGCCGGCGCGACCCACGAGAAGATCCAGACCGGCACGTGGTGGAGCACCCAGAACATCGACGGCGCGAAGGACCGCAAGCCGGTCACTCTCGAGGAGATCTCGAAGGCGAACCCGGACGCGATCGTCGAGCACTACGGCGTGAGCATCGGCAGCGGCTCGGAGAACGCGTCGACGCTGGTGGACGCGGTGAAGTTCAACGGCTGCACCACCGACTTCGCGAAGAAGGACGCGGAGCCGGCCCCGGCGGGTTCGCTGGGTTCGCTGGGCGCACTGTTCGGCAGCCTGGGTTCCTGATCCCGGCACCGAGATGACCGCCCGGTCGAGCCCCCGCAGGGGTGGGCTCGACCGGGCGGTGCGCTTCCCGGTCAATGAGACCGGACGTTCCGCCCGAACGGGTGTCGCCCTACCCTTCGCACAATCTGTGCCGCAGGTCACAGTGGTGGACGGTAGGAGGGCGCGTGGGCGCTGGATCGGTTTTCGGTAGGGGACTCGTGGCGGCGGTCCTCGCGAGCACGCTGGTGCTCGCGGGCTGCGCAAGCTCGGACGGCGGTGGCAGCGCCGGCGGCGGTGACACCCGTACCCCGCCCGCGGTGGGACTGGTCGGTGACCAGGACGGCACGCCGGGCTCGGTGCCGCAGTTGACGTTCAGTGTCCAGGCTCTCGCCGCGACGCTCGACCCGGCGAAGACGGCAGCCCGCGGCGGCAGTGGCGGCGACGAGCTGGCCGCCGTCTACGACGTCCTGCTGCGCTACGACGAGACGACCGGCGAGTACGTGCCGCGACTGGCGGAGTCCCTCACCGCCGACGGTGCCGGCACGGTGTGGACGCTGAAGCTGCGCCCCGGGGTGACGTTCAGCGACGGCACCCCGCTCGACGCGGCGGCGGTGGTCGCGAGCATCGACCGCTACAACACGAACAAGGGCAACGGGGCGACGGTGTGGACGGAGGCGGTCGAGTCGTCGACGGCGGTCGATCCGGCCACCGTCGAGTTCCGGCTGCGCACGCAGTGGCCGACGTTCCCGTCGATGCTGGCCCTCGGCCACGGCATGATCGTCGCCCCGAGCGCCGGTAGCGGTGACGCGTTCACCCCGATCGGTGCGGGCCCGTTCGTGCTCGAGCGGTACGCGCCCAGCGAGGAGCGGGTGCTCACCGCGCGCGCCGGCTACTGGAACGGCAAGCCCAACGCGGACCGGATCCGGTTCGTGCAGTTGAGCGGTTCGCGGGAGAACCTGGAGTCGCTGCAGACGAACGGCATCGACATCGGGGTGCTGCGCGGCAACCCGCAGGCGATCTACGACGCGCTCGACGCCGACTACCCGGGCTCGTTCAGCATCCTCAACAGCGGTGGTGCCGAACTGGTGAACAACCGTGAGGGCCGCCCCGGTGCGGACGTCCGCGTCCGTAAGGCGATCGCGCTGGCGATCGATCCGGAGCTGGTGGGTCAGCGTGGTGACGACGGGTTGGGCCTGCCGGGCAAGGCGATGTTCAGTGAGCTGTCCCGCTGGGCCACCGACGTCGAGGGTGTGCCCTACGACCCGGATGCGGCCCGCAAGCTGCTGGGTGAGGCGAAGGCCGACGGCTACGACGGCGTCCTGAACTACATCGTGCTGCAGGAGCCGACGGAGTCGGCGATCGGTCTGGCGGTGCAGTCGCTGCTGCAGGCGGTCGGGTTCACGGTGAACATCACCAACGCCAACAACCCGGGCGACATCATCAAGCAGGTGTACGTCCAGCACGACTACGACATGGCGCACGCCGGTATCGGCCTGTACGAGGCGATTCCGTACCTGGGTCTGCAGACGGTGGTGTCGGATTCGTCGACGTCGAACTTCGCGGGCTACTCGGATCCGCGGATGGACGCACTGCTGGACAAGCTGCAGGCCGCCGCCGGCGACGACGCGATCCGCGGGGTGCTCGCCGAGATCCAGGAGCTGTGGAACGAGACGGTGCCGAGTGTCCCGGTGAGCTCCGTGATGATCTATGTGGCGTGGCAGCCGAACGTGCGGGGCGTCGTGCCGACGGCGACGGGAATCATGCTGCTGGACAAGGCCGGTCGCATCTGACCTAGGAGGACGACGGCATGAACCGCCGCAGCCGCAGGCTGTTGCTGACGACGAAGACGCTGGAGAACGCCATGGCGGCGCCGGCGAGCATCGGGTTGAGCAGGCCTGCGGCGGCCAGCGGGATGGCGGCCGCGTTGTAGGAGAACGCCCAGAACAGGTTGCCCTTGATGGTGCGGAGTGTCTTGCGGGACAACTCGATCGCGTCGGCGGCCGAGCGCAGGTCGCCGCGGACGAGGGTGATGTCGGCGGCCTCGATCGCGACGTCGGTGCCGGTGCCCATCGCGAGTCCGAGGTCGGCCTGGGCGAGGGCGGCGGCGTCGTTGACGCCGTCGCCGACCATCGCGACGATCTTGCCGTCGGCCTGCAGTTTCTTGACGGCGTCGACCTTGTCGGCGGGCAGGACCTCGGCGATGACGGTGTCGATGCCGACCTGGGCGGCGACGGTGCGGGCGACGGTCTCGTTGTCGCCGGTGAGCAGGACGGGGGTCAGTCCGAGCTTCCGGAAGCGGCGGACGGCGTCGGCGCTGGTGTCCTTGACGGCGTCGGCGACGACGAACACGGCGCGGGCGCGGCCGTCCCAGCCGGCGGCGATCGCGGTGCGGCCCAACCGTTCTGCGTCCCGCTTCGCGGAGGCGAGCTCCTCGGGCAGGTGTAGCGACCAGTCGGCGAGCAGGGCCTCGCGGCCGGCGACGACGGCGTACCCGTCGACGACACCCGACACTCCGATACCGGCATGGTTCTCGAAGCTCTCGACCCCCGGCAGGTCGCCGACCCGGTCGGCGGCGCCGGTCGCGACGGCCCGGGCGATGGGATGCTCGGACGCGTGCTCGAGCGCTCCCACCAGGCGCAGCGCCTGCTCGGTGTCGACGCCGTCGGCGGTGACCACGTCGACGAGGCTCATGGTGCCGGTGGTGACGGTGCCGGTCTTGTCGAGGACGATCGTGTCGACGCCGCGGGTGGTTTCGAGCACCTCGGGGCCTTTGATGAGCACACCCAGTTGGGCGCCGCGGCCGGTGCCGACGAGCAGCGCGGTCGGTGTGGCGAGGCCGAGGGCGCACGGGCAGGCGATGATGAGGACCGCGACTGCCGCGGTGAACGCCGCCTGCAGCGGGCTGCCGGTGCCGATCCAGTAGCCCAGGGCGGCCACGGAGATCGCGATCGCGATCGGCACGAACACGCCGGCGATCCGGTCGGCGAGACGCTGCACCTCGGCCTTGCCGTTCTGGGCGTCCTCCACCAGTGCCGCCATCTGGGCGAGCTGGGTGTCGGCGCCGACGCGGCGGGCCCGCACGACCAGGCGTCCGCCGGCGTTGACGGTGGCGCCGACGACGTCGTCGCCCGGCCCGACCTCGACGGGCACGGATTCGCCGGTGAGCATGCTCATGTCGATTGCGGAGCTGCCCTCGACGACGACACCGTCGGTGGCGATCTTCTCGCCGGGGCGGACCACGAACAGGTCGTCGACGCGCAACTGATCCACAGGGACGCGGGATTCGGCGCCCGCCGGCCCGTCGCGCAGGACGCTGACCTCCTTGGCGCCGAGTTCGAGCAGCGCGCGCAGGGCGGCGCCGGCGGTCCGCTTCGACTTGGCCTCGAAGTAGCGTCCGGCCAGGACGAACGTGACGACGCCGGCCGCGACCTCGAGGTAGATGTTCGCGGCGCCGTCGCCGCGGCTGACGGTCAACTCGAACGCGTGTTTCATGCCGGGTTGTCCGGCGGTGCCGAAGAACAGCGCGTACAGCGACCACGCGAAGGCCGCGCTCGTGCCGAGCGAGATGAGGGTGTCCATCGTGGCGGCGCCGTGCCGCAGGTTGGTCCAGGCGGCGCGGTGGAACGGCAGCCCGGCCCACACGATCACCGGGGCGGCGAGGGCGAGTGAGAGCCACTGCCAGTTCGTGAACTGCAGCGCCGGGATCATCGCCATCGCGATCACCGGGACCGACAGGACGGCCGAGACGATCAGACGGGTCCGCAGCGCGGCGAGTTCCCGGTCGCGCGGATCCTCCGCGTCTCCGGGCTCGGCGGCCGGGGGTGTGGGGAGCGTCGCGGTGTAGCCGGCCGCCTCCACCACCGAGATCAGTTCGTCGGTGCTGACGGCGGTGTCGAACGCGACCTTCGCCTTCTCGGTGGCGTAGTTGACGGTCGCGGTCACCCCGTCGAGCTTGTTGAGTTTCTTCTCGATCCGGGCGGCGCACGACGCGCAGGTCATGCCGCCGATGGCGAGTTCGGTGACGGTCACGAGTGTCCTCCCTCGTGGGTGCCGACCTCGGCGGTGCCGACCGGCACCGTGAACTCGGCGGTGCGGACGACGCCGTCGTGGCGGAAGTCGAGGAACAGCCGGTAGGTGCCGGGGCTGGGGGCCTGCGCGTGGAACGTGACGTCGGGTCCGGGGGCGGTGACGCTGTCGCCGGGTTCACCCTCGGGGTGGACGTGCAGGTAGGCGAGGTCACCGGCCCGCAGGGCCACGAGGTGCCCGTACGCACCCAGGTAGGGGTCGAGGTCGGTGACGGGGACACCGTCGCGGCTCACGTTCAGGGTGAGCGGGCCGCCGGTGGTGCTCAGGTCGCCGCCGAGGGTGACGGTGTAGCCGTCGACGGACGCAGTGCGCGACGGGGCCGGTAGCGGCTCGGGTGTCAGGTCGCCGGCGACGTCGACGATCCGGGTGAGGGTGAGCTGGTCGGCGGCGCCGGTCGGCCGGATGTCGGTGAACACCCGGTAGCTGCCGGCGGTGGGCCACGTCCAGTCGATCGTCCAGGTGCCGTCGGGTCCGAGGGTCGGGTGGACGTGCCGGAACTCGGACGTGTCGGAGCGGACGACGATGAGGTGCAGCTGCTTCTCGTGCAGGTCGTCGTACTCCCGGACCGGGTGGCCGTCCGGGCCGGTGATCGTGAAGGCCAGCGTCCCGGCCTCGCGGGTCCGGGTGGGTGCGGTGATCTCGCCGAGGGTGTATCCGTCCTGCGTGACCTGCAGGCCGGCGGGGACTGCCGATGTGGTGGTGGACGGTGTGGGGGTGTGGTTCATGGTGTGTGTGCTCGTCATGTCTGTGGGGCTTCCCGTGACGGCACCCACGCCGAGGGCTGCGGCGAAGACGACCGCGAGCCCTCCGGCGTAGGTGATGAGCGTGGTGGACGTGCGCATCGGATTCCTCAGCTCGGCTGAGCCGAGTATCCCGCTTCCTCGACGGCCGCGGTGATCGCGGCGACCGGGAGCGGGGCGTCGGACGTGACGGTGAGGCGACCGGACGGCAGGTCGACGGCAACTGCCGTGACGCCGGGGACTGCGCCGACCTCTTCCCGGACCGAGGCGACGCAGTGTCCGCAGGTCATCCCGGTGACGGTGTATTCGGCGGTGCTCATGTGTTTCTCCTCGATCTTGTACGGCTACCGGGTGGGGGTACCCGGGGTTCGACACGACCGAAAGTACCCCTGGGGGGTATGCGCGTCAAGTGGTTTCGTGAGACTCTCACCACGGAGATGCGAGAGTGTGACGAGTGTCGACGGGCGCAAACCTGGTCGAGTGTGGTTGACTAGTAAGCGGTCGTAGTTTTTGTGTTTGTGTTAGTCCACGCTCGCAAATCCTGAAGTTGCGGGCGGATGGGTTCTCTCTTCGAGAATCTAACGAAGCCGCCGTGTGACACCGGCCCGGGAATCCCTGACCTGGAGTTCCCGAGTTAGCACTTCGTAAGAGGAGAGAAAGAAACATGGCAGAAGGCACCGTGAAGTGGTTCAACGCTGAAAAGGGCTTCGGCTTCATCGCGCCCGACGACGGCTCCGCCGACGTCTTCGTCCACTACTCGGCCATCCAGACCAACGGCTTCCGCACCCTCGAAGAGAACCAGCGCGTTCGCTTCGAGATCGGCCAGGGCAACAAGGGCCCGCAGGCCACCGACGTCACCGCGATCTGATGTCGCTCCCGGCGTAGCCCGGGATTCGAACGGGACTCCATCCGCAAGGGTGGGGTCCCGTTCCGCGTTTTCGGTCCCGGCGTGCGTACCGCCTATCCTTGGGAATCGTGCTCTCCGTCGTTCCGCGCCCTGTCGTCGTCCGGGCCCCGTCCAAGGTCAACCTGCATCTCGCGGTCGGTGACCTGCGTGCCGACGGCTACCACGAGTTGACGACGGTCTTCCAGGCGTTGTCGCTCACCGACGACGTGTCGGTGGTCCGGTCGGACGCGTTGTCGGTGCGGGTGCGCGGTGAGGGGGCCGCCGCGGTGCCGACCGATCGCACCAACCTCGTCTGGAAGGCGGCCGAGATGCTGGCGGTGGAGGCCGGTATCGCCCCCGACGTCGAGATCTCGATCGACAAGGGCATCCCGGTGGCGGGCGGCATGGCCGGCGGCAGCGCCGACGCGGCCGCCACGCTGGTGGCCCTGAACGAACTGTGGCGTCTGGGTCTCGGCCGTGACGATCTCACCGGTTTCGCGGCGCGGCTCGGCAGTGACGTGCCGTTCGGTCTCCACGGCGGCACCGCGGTCGGCACCGGACGCGGCGAGGAGTTGCTTCCGGTCCTGTCCCGCAACACGTTCCACTGGGTGCTCGCACTCGCGAAGGGCGGGTTGTCGACGCCGACGGTGTTCCGGGAACTCGACCGGTTGCGTGCCGAGGGCGCGCCGCCGCGGGTCGGGGACACCGCCGATCTCATGCATGCGCTGGCCTCCGGTGATGCCGCGGCGCTCGCACCGTTGCTCGGCAACGACCTGCAGTCCGCGGCGCTGTCCCTGGCCCCCGAACTGCGGCGGACCCTCCGGGCGGGGGTGACGGCCGGCGCGCTGGCCGGGATCGTGTCGGGTTCCGGGCCGACGTGCGCGTTCCTGTGCGCGGACGCCGACGCGGCCGTCGACGTGAGCGCAGAACTCTCCGGTGCCGGCGTGTGCCGCACCGTCCGTGTCGCGAGCGGGCCGGTACCCGGCGCTCGCGTGATCGACCTCGAGCCGGAAGGCAGCCTCTGATGGCGAATTTGATCAATCTCGAACAGGTGTCGAAGTCCTTCGGCGTCAAGCCGCTGCTCGATTCCGTGTCCCTCGGGGTGCAGGAGGGGGAGCGGATCGGTGTCGTCGGCCTCAACGGCGGCGGCAAGACCACGATGCTCGAGGTCCTGGCGGGTCTCGAGGAGGCCGACTCCGGCCGGGTCAGCCGGGTCGGCGGCCTGCGCATGGCGGTCGTGACGCAGCGTGGTGTGCTGCCGGACGGTGCCACGGTCGGCGATGTCGTTCTCGGCCCGCTCGGGGTGGCCGACCACGAGTGGGCCGGTGACGCGCGGATCCGCGGCATCCTCGCCGGCATCGGTATCGACGGGCTCGGTCTGGGCACCGGCGTCGACGGCCTGTCCGGTGGCGAACGCCGCCGGGTCGCGCTCGCGGCGGCCCTGGTCCAGGATCTGGATCTGCTGGTGCTCGACGAGCCCACCAACCACCTCGACGTCGAGGGTGTGCAGTGGCTCGCCGAGCATCTGGTGTCGCGGCGGTCGGCGCTGGTCGTCGTCACTCACGACCGCTGGTTCCTCGACACCGTCGCTACCCGCACGTGGGAAGTGGTGGGCGGCAAGGTCGAAAGCTACGAGGGCGGCTACAACGACTGGATCTTCGCCCGCGCCGAGCGGTCCCGGCAGGCCGATGCCGCGGAGGAGCGCAGGCAGAACCTCGCCCGTAAGGAACTCGCGTGGCTGCGGCGCGGACCGCAGGCCCGCACCTCCAAGCCGAAGTACCGGGTGGAGGCCGCGGAGGCCCTGATCGCCGACGTCCCGGAGCCACGCGACAGTATCGCGCTCGCGTCGTTCGCGAAGCGTCGTCTGGGCCGGGTCGTCGTCGAACTCGAGGACGCCCAGCTCACCACCCCGGACGGCCGGGAACTGGTCCACGACCTGACGTGGCGGCTGGCACCGGGTGAACGCGTCGGCCTGGTCGGGGTCAACGGCTCCGGCAAGACGACGCTGCTGCGCACCCTCGCCGGTGAGCTCGAGCCTGCACGCGGCAAGCGGATCGAGGGCCAGACCGTCAAGATCGGGTGGCTGCGTCAGGAACTCGACGACCTGCCCACCGACATGCGGGTCCTCGACGCCGTCAAGGATGTCGCCGAGCGGATCACGTTGGGCGACAAGGAGGTCTCGGCCGGTCAGCTCGCCGAGCGGCTCGGTTTCGCGCCGGCCCGGCAGCGCACCCCGGTGGGGGATCTCTCCGGTGGTGAGCGGCGGCGTCTGCAGCTCACCCGGGTCCTGATGGCAGAACCGAACGTGCTGCTGCTCGACGAGCCCACCAACGACCTCGACATCGACACCCTGCAGCAGCTCGAGGATCTGCTCGACGGCTGGGCGGGCACGATGGTCGTCATCTCCCACGACCGCTACCTGATCGAGCGGATCTGCGACACCACGTGGGCGCTGTTCGGGGACGGCAAGCTCACGAATCTGCCCGGCGGCATCGAGGAGTACCTGCGCCGTCGTGCGGTCCTCGCGCAGCAGGAGGTGGCCCCGTCCGCCGCGTCGAGTGTGGGGGCGTCGGGTGCCGAGGGGTCGGCGGCGAAGCCGGCCCGTGACGGTGCCGCGGATCGTGCGGCCCGCAAGGAACTCTCGCGGCTCGAGCGTACGGTCGCCAAGCTCGACGAGCGGGAGGCGAAGCTGCACGCGCAACTCGCGGAGGCGGCGACCGATCCGGCGAAGCTGATGTCCCTCGACGCCGAACTCAAGCAGGTCGTGGCCGAGAAGGAGGCCGCGGAGGAGACGTGGATGGAGTTGGCTGCCGAACTGGATTAGCCCGGGGCGGACGGGGCCCGGAACGGACGACAATCGCGCTACCCGCCCCGAACGGGTGGGTGGGCGGTTAGCCTGCACGTGTACCGTACGGAGCTTCGGTGGAGGGCGGGCATCGTGGACCTGGAGGCGATCGCCGAGATCAGTCGGCTCAAGTACCGGTACATTCGCGCGCTCGACACCAAGTCGTGGCCGGATTTCGCGGACACCCTGCTGCCGGAGGCGACCGCGACGTACGCCGAGCATCTGAGCTTCGACTCGCGGGATGCGTTCGTGTCGTTCCTACAGGACACGCTCGGTCCGCACGTCATCACCGAACATCATTGCGGGCACCCGGAGATCGACGTGCACGGCGATACCGCGACCGGTGTCTGGTACCTGTCGGACACGCTGGTCGTGCCCGGTGACCAACTGCTGATGCACGGGGCCGCGTTCTATCAGGACCGGTACGCGAAGGATGCGGCGGGACGCTGGAAGATCGCGCACACCGAGTACGAGCGCACGTACGAGTCGGTGTACTCGCTCGCCGACGTGCCCAGTTTCCGGTTGACGTCCAACCGGTGGGCGCTGCTCGGCTCCGCGCAGCCGGGTACGACGCAGCCGGGTACGACGCGGCCGGGGTCGACGGCCGGGACCGCCGGCCGGTAGCCGGAGGCCGCTCCGGGGCGGGTGCGGGCCACCTGGCAGGCTTGGGGGTCTGGCTCGACAGATAAGGAGGTCCGATGACGTCGTTCATTCAGACCCAGGTGCACGGCAGTGTCGCGGAGATCGTCCTCGACCGGCCGAAAGCGCTCAATGCACTGGACCTCGGCATGATTCGCGACATGCGCGCCGCGTTGACGGCGTGGCGCGACGACGACGCGATCACCGCGGTGCTGGTGACGAGTTCGTCGGAGCGGGCGTTCTGCGCCGGCGGTGACATCAAGTCGGTGCGGCAGGCGGCGCTGGATCGTGACACCAATTCGATCCACGCGTTCTTCTCCACCGAGTACGCGCTCGACGCGCTCATCGCGAACTATCCCAAGCCGTATGTCGCGCTCGTCGACGGGCATGCGATGGGTGGCGGTCTCGGGGTGTCGGTGCACGGTTCGGTGCGTGTCGTCACCGAGCGGGCCGCGCTCGCGATGCCTGAGACGGCGATCGGTTTCTTCCCCGACATCGGGGCGAGCTGGTTCCTGCCCCGGCTGACGGGTGCGACGGGCATGTATCTGGGCCTCACGGGTGCCCGCGTGTCCGGTGCGGACGCGGTGTTCGCGGGTCTGGCCACGCATTTCGTGCCGAGCGGTGACCTCGAGGCACTGGCGACCGACATCCGTGGGGCCGGTAGCCGCGCCGACCTCGATGCCGCTCTCGCCCGCCACACGGCCCCGGCCCCCGAGTCGGAGTTGGAAAAGCAACTGCCCGAGATCGACCGGGTCTTCGGGTCGGGCACGGTCACCGACATGCTGGCCCGGCTGACCGCCGACGACGAGTGGACCAAGCAGACCCGTGAGGCGCTGTCCACGCTCGCCCCGAGCAGCCTGTGGATCACCGCGGAACTGGTGCGCCGCGGCGCGGATCAGACCCTCGAACAGTGCCTGGAACTCGAACTGGCCCTGGGCGCCGAGGTCACCCGCAACGCCGACTTCATCGAGGGCGTGCGGGCCGTGCTCGTCGACAAGGACCGCAACCCGTCCTGGAATCCGCCGTCGATCGACGACATCGACGCCGAGGCGATCGAGGCCCTGTTCGCGGAGATCACCGCGGCGGTGTAGCTCCGGTGGTGGCTGCGGATCGTGCGGACTGCCGCTGGATCCGCAGCCACACCACGAATCCCCACAGCACGAAGCCCGCGTACACGAGATACAGCAGCGCCGACGGGTAGTAGCCGCCGTGGAACAGCAGGGGCACGCCGACGATGTCGACGCCGATCCAGACGAGCCAGAACTCGGTCCAGCCGCGGGCCATGCCGAACGTGGCGAGGATCGAACCGGTGAAGAT
Source organism: Prescottella subtropica (assembly GCF_005434945.1). Taxonomy (GTDB): domain Bacteria; phylum Actinomycetota; class Actinomycetes; order Mycobacteriales; family Mycobacteriaceae; genus Prescottella; species Prescottella subtropica. Next base: position 420,756 of record NZ_SKCH01000002.1, read on the forward strand.
CCACGCGTCGGGCCACGGACCCCACGAGCCGAGCGCCTCGAACACCTTCGCGAACACGACGGTGCCGACCACCATGACGGCGATCATCCCGAGCCGTTGTCGGGTCGACGCCCAGTGCGGCAGGACGGCTTCACCGGATTCGTGCCGGGTACGGGCCCAGCGGGCCCAGCCGTACGCGCTGACGGTGACGAACAGCAGCTGCCGTCCCGCCTGCCCGTACAGATCGAGGTTCTGCGGGGTGTGGAACAGCGCGCCCATGAACACCGTGAACAGCAGCGCGTTGCCGATCATGCCGACCGGCCAGGCCCACACGACCCGTTTCGTGCCGCCGATCGCGGACGCGATGCCGAACGTGTTCCCGATGATCTCGCGCCACAGGATCGTGGCACCACCGACGTGCAGTTCGGCGTCGAACAGGGCCCGCAGCAGGCTCACTGATCGCCTGCGGCGACCAGCGGTTCGAGGGTCAGCTCGGACATCTCCTTCTGGATGTACTGCAGGCGCCACTTGTCGCTGAACAGGGCCAGTAGTACGCCGTCGGTGCGGGTGAACACCTCGACACCACGCTGCCGCCCGAGTTCGGTGGCGGAGGCGGCGTCGGTGCGGCGGGCCAGCTGGTACGGCAGGTTCTCGATGAGCGGGGCGACGTTGAACTCGGCCTTCATCCGGGCGGAGACCACCTCGAACTGCATGGGGCCGACGGCCGCCATGACCGGGGACGCGTCGCCGCGGATGTCGTTGCGCAGGATCTGCACGACACCCTCGGATTCGAGCTGGTCGACGGCGCGGCGGAACTGCTTGTACTTGCCGGCGCTCTCGGCGCGCAGCACCGCGAAGTGTTCGGGCGCGAACGACGGGATCGGCGGGTACTCCACCTTCTTGTCGGTGAACAGGGTGTGCCCGGGGGCGAGTGCGTTGGCGTTGACGAGGCCGACGATGTCGCCGGGGTAGGCGCTGTCGACGGTGTTGCGGTCGCGGCCGAACACGGTCAGCGCGTACTTGGTGGCGAACGGCTTGCCGGTCTGCGCGTGCGTGACGACCATGCCGCGTTCGAACACGCCGGAGACGACGCGCATGAACGCCAGCCGGTCACGGTGGGCGGCGTCCATGCCGGCCTGCACCTTGAACACGACAGCGCTGAACGGGTCGGTCACCTGCCGCTCGGCGCCGGTGACGGTCTTGTGCGGACCCGGTGCCGGGGCGAGCGCGATGAGGGCGTCGAGGATCTGCCGGACACCGAAGTTGAGCATCGCGGACGCGAAGATCACCGGCGAGGTCTGGCCGGCGAGGAACATCTCCTGGTCGTGGTCCTGACCGGTCGCCGAGAGCAGTTCGCTCTCCTCGGCGGCCGTCGCCCACTCGTCGCCCTCCCGCTCGAGCGCCTGGTCCGGGTCCATCCGCTCCTCGGGGGCGATCTTCGCGCCGCCGGCGGTGCGGGTGAACCGGATGTACTCCTCGGCGGAACCGTCTTCACCACGCCGGAGGAGTCCCCGGAAATCGCCGGCGATACCGACCGGCCAGTACAGCGGGGTGGGGGTGAGGTTGATGCGCTCGCTGATCTCGTCGAGCAGTTCGAGCGGGGTGCGGCCCGGCCGGTCCCACTTGTTGATGACGGTGACGACGGGGATGCCGTGGTGGTGGCACACCTGGAACAGCTTCAACGTCTGCGGCTCGAGGCCCTTCGCGGCGTCGATGAGCATGACGGCGGCGTCGACGGCGGTGAGGACGCGGTAGGTGTCCTCGGAGAAGTCGGAGTGACCGGGGGTGTCGACGAGGTTGATCACGTTGATCTGGTCGTCGGGGGTCTCTTCGGAGTGGTAGTTGAACTGCAGCGCCGTCGACGACACCGAGATGCCGCGGGCCTTCTCCATCTCCATCCAGTCGGACACCGTCGACTTGCGTCCGGCCTTGCCGTGCACGGCACCGGCCTCGGAGATCTTCTTCGCATGCAGCGCCAGCGCCTCGGTGAGCGTCGACTTACCGGCGTCGGGGTGGGCGATGACGGCGAACGTGCGGCGCCGGGCCGCCTCGGTCGCGAGGGACTTCGGTGCGGTACCGGTGGGCGTCTCGGTTCCTGGGGTGACCGCCTGCTCGGCGGTGCTGATCTCGGCCGAGTCGGGCGCGCTGGTCAACGGTGAACCTCTCGAGAGTCGGATTCGGGGCCGCTACCAGGGTACGCGGGCGCCGGCAGGCGGTAACAGGTCGGCACCGCTTGCGGATATACGTCTCGGAGATCCGCCACACCGTCGTAGTGTCCGCACTGGACCGGTAGGAGCTTTCATGAGCACGTTCACCGACGAGATGTATGCCACGGCCGCGACCAGTTCGCGGGTCCTGATCACGGGTGAGCCGGACGCCCCGCTGCGCCAGAGTTGGGGCGAGGTGCATGCGATCGCCCGACGGATGGCCGGCGCCCTGGCCGCCGCCGGTATCGGCCGCGGCGATGCGATCGGGGTGCTGGCCGGGATGCCGGTCGACATCGCGCCGGCCTGTCAGGCGATCTGGATGCGCGGCGGATCGGTGACGATGCTGCACCAGCCCACCCCGCGCACCGACCTGCAGGTGTGGGTGCGTGACACCGAGGCCGTCGTCCGGATGATCTCGGCATCCGCGGTGATCGTCGGCGCGCCGTTCGAGGCGGCGGTCCCGCTGCTCACCGAACGCGGCATCACCGTCGTCACGGTCGACGCGATGCGCGACGGACCCGACATCGATCCCGTCGACACTGCCGAATCCGACATCGCGCTGCAGCAGTTGACGTCCGGCTCCACCGGGTCTCCGAAGGCCGTGCAGCTCACCCACGGCAACTTCTACGCCAACGCGTCCGCGATGATCGACCGGGTCAAGGTCAGCCCCGAGCGGGACGTGATGATCAGCTGGCTGCCGCTGTTCCACGACATGGGCATGATCGGGTTCCTCACCGTGCCCATGCAGATCGGTGCCACCACCGTCCACATCACGCCCCTGGACTTCCTGCGGGCGCCACTGCTGTGGGCCGAGCTGATGGGTAAATATCGCGGAACCGTCACCGCTGCGCCGAACTTCGCGTACTCGCTGCTGGCGCGACGGCTCGCGCAGGCGCCGGCGGGGGAGTACGACCTGTCGTCGATGCGATGCATGCTCAACGGCGCTGAACCCGTCGACCCCGACACCATGATCGCGCTCGCCGACGCCGGCACCCGGTTCGGTCTCGACCCGACCGCACTCGCCCCCACCTACGGGATGGCGGAGGTGACGCTCGCCGTGTCGGTGCCCGAACCCGGGCAGGGGCTCGTCCTCGACCGTGTCGACCCGGACCTGCTCGAGGCCGGTGGCCTTGCCGTGCAGTCGAATCGGAGCAACGCCCGGCCCCTGGCCACTCTCGGGCCGCTCGTGCCCGGACTGGAGGGGCGCGTCGTCGCCCGCGACGGACTCGAACTGCCGAGACGCGCCGTCGGCGTCATCGAACTACGCGGAAAATCTGTCACCCCCGGCTATCTCACCGTCGACGGCCCCGTCGCCACCCAGGACGACGACGGTTGGATCGACACCGGCGACATCGGCTACTTCACCGAGGACGGCCTCGTCGTCGTGTGCGGGCGCGCCAAGGACGTCATCATCATGGGCGGCCGCAACGTCTATCCCACCGACATCGAACGCGCCGCCGGAACCGTCGACGGCGTGCGCCCCGGCAACGCCGTCGCCATCCGCCTCGACGCCGGCGACAAACGTGAAAGCTTCGCCGTCGCAGTCGAAACCAACGCCATCGACGACCCCGACGAAGTGCGCCGCATCGAACGCGACGTGGCCCGCGCCATCGTCACCGACGTCGGCGTCCGCCCCCGCACCGTCGCCGTCCTCGGACCCGGATCCATCCCCAAGACGTCGTCCGGGAAACTGCGGCGCTCGAGTTCGGCGGGGTTGCTGTAGCTTCTCGTCAGGCTGCGCTGCGGAGCGGTTCGACGATCCGGTCGGCGATGGCGCGTCGGGTGGCGTCGGGGATGCGGGCCTCGAAGGCGCGACGAGTCGCCAGTGCGAGCCGGTCGGCGGTCTCGTTGAGCAGGTGTCCGTTGTGGCCGCGCACCCAGGACAGGCGGATCTCGCGTTTCCGGAGCACGTCGTGGAGGCGGGACACGACGGCTTTGACGCCGCCGGTGGCGTGCAATGCCCAGTCGGTGTCGAGCAGTCCGAGGTGCTGCAGTGATGCCTGGCTGTCGGTGAGGATGTGCAGGCGGCGGCCGGGGAAGCGGGCGACGGCCAGTTCGATGGCGAGCAGTTCGCCCTCGAGCACGGTTGTGACGTCGGGGACCATCATCTGGTGGCGGACGCCGTCCTCGCTGACGCAGGCCACGCCGACTCCCCGGCGGCGTGACTTGGACGCGTCGGTGGCGACGGTCAGTTCGGGCAGGGCCGCGATTCGGGCGAGTTCGTGTTCCGCGAGGTCGGTGGCGCGGGCCCGGTCGTCGGCGTCGAGGACGGTGAGCGCTGTGCGGGTGAGGTCGAGGAACGTGCCGCGGGCGACGTCGACGAGGGTCACGGACGGGAAGGCGTCGACGACGGCGGCGATCTCCTTGCGGAGTGTGTTGTCGGTGACGTGGAGCAGGATGGGCTCGGAGGCCGCGGCGGCGACGTCCAGCAGCAGGGTGAACGCGTCGAGGCCGGTGCCGTAGAGCGCGGTATCGGTGGCGGTGTCGCGGGTGAACAGGTGGGTGCGGGTGTCGGCGTGGTCGGTCCAGGCGGCGACGGCACGCGAGAGGTCTACGGGGCCGGAGACGCTGCTCTGGTTTCTGCGGAGGTGGATGGCTGCGAGCACGGGCGTCTCCTTCGGATCGGTGGTCGGTGATGGAGACAATGCCCGATAGCGGCGACAATTGTGCCTGATTGATTGATAACCGGAGTTATCAACTGATTGCCGGGTTGCATGTCCGGTCGGGGCGGGTGATCGGCTAGATTTCTCGAGCGGCCATCGACCGGTGCCGCACGGTGATCCGGGGAGGGGACGCATGACGCGGACGAGTACGTCACCGGCGCTCCTGCTCACGATGCGTGACATCGCGGACCTCGCGCGGGTGCAGCGGCCGGTGGTGACGATGTGGGCGAGCCGGTTCCGTGGCGGTGATCGCCCGTTCCCGCGGCCGGTGTCGTGGGACGGTCGGACGCCGCGGTTCGACGCCGAGGAGGTCGCCGAGTGGGTGCGGTCCCGCAGTCTCGGCAACAGCGATTCGTTCGCGCAGGACATGGCGGTGCTCGCGGTGTTCGAGCAGGCGACGGAGCTGGGGCCGACGGTCGTCGCCGACGGGGTCACTGCGCTGCTCTGCCTCAAGGCGCTGCTGGGGGAGCAGTTGTCGGAGTGGTGCGCGGACGATCTGGTGGACGAGGCCGAGGAGGTCGACCCGGACGACGAGTTCTTGTTCTCCGAGGTGCAGGCGCTGGGGGAGCATCTCGGGGCGGTCGCGGCGCATGTGGATCGGATGTCGGATGCGGCGTTCACGCCGGCGCACGCGTTCGAGACGGTGATGTCGCGCCGGTTCCGCCGGCAGTGGTCGGCCCTGTCGGACACGACGTTGGTGGACACGACGCTCGCGTCCGGTGCGCGGGATCTGGTTGCCCGGGTGGCGGTGTCGCTGGCTGCGGGGGAGCGGCCGCTGTTCGTCGATCCGTCTCCGGAGAACGTCGATCTGTTGGTGGCGCTGCAGGGTGCGTTGCCGGAGGATCATGGTGCGGTCGTGATGACCGCGGCGTCGTCGACGTCGGGTGCGCGTCGGGCGCGACGCCGGTTGGCGACGCACCGGATGACACGGATTGCGCCGCCGGACGGCGGGTTTCGTGGCGAGTTCAGTCTGGATCGGCCGGCGATGTTCGTGACGCAGTTTCCGTCGCCGGCGACGGTCGACTACACCGATGCCGATGTGCTGGGTGCGATCGACAATGTCGCGGTGCAGATGGGTCCGGGTCAGCGGGGGGTGCTGATCGGTCCGGCGGCGGTGCTGGTCGACCGGTTGCGGGATCGGGAGTGCGAGGCGATCCGCTCGGGGTTGCTGCGGTCCGGTCATCTGCGGGCGGCGATCCGGTTGCCGGAGGGGCTGTTGCCGACGCGTCCGGGCACGTCGATGGCGTTGTGGGTGCTGGGCGAGGCCGACGAGTCGGGGCCGGAGGTGCCGCGGCACATGATGCTGGCCGATCTGGGGGCCGTCGCACTGACCGACGACACGATCGACGGGGTGGTCGCGGATGTGGCGGCGGCGATGGGGTCGGCGCGGGAGGTGCAGGCGCACGCGTTCCGGTTCGGGTTCGCCCGCCGCACGTCGGAGGTGGTGGCCGCGTCGGGTGCGTTGACGACGCTGCCGCGGGTGCACCGGCTGCGGCAGGATCCGGCGGAGGCGGCGGCCCGGGTCCTCGAACTGGTGGGTGCGAGCGATGTTGCGGCCGCCCGGATCGGTGCGGGGCCGGATCTGCGTGTCTCGTACCGGGATCCGGGCGACCGGCGGGTGCCGACGGTGGGGGATCTGGTGGACGGCAAGGATCTGAAGCTGGTGTCGGGGAACCGGATCGACGGCGACGATGTCGTTCCGGGCGGCACGGTGCCGGTGATCGGGGCGGACGAGGTGTCGGGCAGGGCTGCGGTCGGTCGCAGGGGGATCGACCGTTTGACGCTGACCGCGAAGTATCCGAGTGGCCGCTACACCGAGTCGGGGGACGTCGTGTTCTGCGCGGGGCCGGGTGGGGGTGCGCTCGTCGACCATGCGGGGGCGTCGGTGGTGCAGTGGCCGGCCCGTATTCTGCGGATCACCGACCCGCAGGTGTCGGGGCTGTGTGCGGATGTGCTTGCCCACCAACTCCGTTCGAACGGGGGTACGGGGAAGCCGCCGGGGGCGATCCGTGGGGGTGTCGGGTGGCGGGCCTGCCCGATGCCGCGGGTCGATCCCGCCGATCTACCGGCCGTCGATGCCGCGCTGGGTGATCTGCGGGCGCGTCGTGCGGCCGCGCAGGCGCTGCTGGATGCCCTCGACGATCTGACCATCACGCTGGTGGACGGTGTGGCGCACGGTGCGCTCACGGTCACGTCGGCACCGAAGACTGTTACAGAGAAAGGCTGACGATGCCACCGAAGAAGAAGACCGGGACGGTTTCGGCTCCGTCGACGATGAAGGAACTGAAGGACACGCTGTGGAAGGCCGCGGACAAGCTGCGCGGTTCGATGGACGCATCCCAGTACAAGGATGTGATCCTGGGGTTGGTGTTCCTCAAGTACGTGTCGGATGCGTTCGAGGAGCGGCGCGAGCAGATCCGTGAGGAACTGGTCGCGGACGGCATGAACGAGGAGCAGATCGCGTTCCTGATCGACGACGAGGACGAGTATGTCGGCGGTTCGGTGTTCTATGTGCCGGAGGCGGCCCGCTGGTCGCATCTGGCGCAGAACGCGAAGGGGATCCAGGACGCGGTCGGCGTGGCGGGGAGCACGGTCGGCGAGCTGGTGAATGCGGCGATGCTGGCGTTGATGCAGGCCAACAAGAACCTCGAGGGCACGCTTCCGGCGATCTTCAACAACGCGAGTGTCGATCAGCGTCGTCTGGGTGAGTTGATCGACTTGTTCAACGACACCCGGTTCACCGGGCAGGGCGCGACGAAGGCCCGGGATCTGTTGGGCGAGGTGTACGAGTACTTCTTGGAGAAGTTCGCGCGCGCCGAGGGCAAGCGGGGCGGCGAGTTCTACACGCCGGCGGGTGTGGTGCGGGTGCTGGTGGAGATGCTCGAGCCGTTCAGCGGCCGCGTCTACGACCCGTGTTGCGGGTCGGGTGGCATGTTCGTGCAGACGGAGAAGTTCATCGAACGGCACGGCGGTAATCCGACCGAGGTGGCCGTGTACGGGCAGGAGTTGAACGAGCGCACGTGGCGGATGGCGAAGATGAATCTCGCGATCCACGGCCTCACCGGCAATCTGGGGGACCGGTGGGAGGACACGTTCACGCAGGACAAGCATCCGGATCTGTTGGCGGACTTCGTTCTCGCGAATCCACCGTTCAACATCAAGGATTGGACGCGCAAGGAGGACGACCGGCGTTGGAAGTTCGGGACACCGCCGGCCGGTAACGCCAACTATGCGTGGATTCAGCACATCATTTCGAAGCTGTCGGAGCGCGGCAGTGCCGGTGTGGTGATGGCAAACGGGTCGATGTCGTCGAATTCCGGTGGGGAGGGCGATATTCGGGCCCGCCTGGTGGAGGCTGATCTGGTGTCGTGCATGATCGCGTTGCCGACCCAGTTGTTCCGCAGCACCGGTATCCCGGTGTGTGTGTGGTTCTTCGCGAAGGACAAGACGGTCGGCCCGAAGGGTTCGATCGACCGGCAGGGGCAGGTACTGTTCATCGATGCCCGCAACCTCGGCTACATGGTGGACCGCGCCGAACGCGCCCTGAGCGACGACGACATCGCGAAGATCGCGGGCACGTTCCATACGTGGCGGGGAACGTCATCAGCTTCCCAAACTGAATACGTCGACGAGCCGGGATTCTGCTATTCGGCGACGCTCGCGGAGATCAAGGACGCCGACTACGCCCTCACCCCCGGACGGTACGTGGGTGCTGCCCCCCTGGAAGACGACGGCGAACCCATCGCCGAGAAACTGGAACGGCTCACCAAAGAGCTCTTCGAGCAGTTCGACGAAGCGACACGGCTACAGGCCGTCGTGCGCGAGCAGCTGGGGAGGGTGAAGTGAGGGAGACGACGCTCGGGGAGTTGTGTGCCGAGGGCGGTGGAGGAATCCAGACAGGACCGTTCGGTAGCCAGCTTCACGCCTCCGACTATGTGGCTGTCGGTGTGCCGAGTGTCATGCCGCAGAACATCGGAGACAACGTCATCTTCGAGCAGGAGATTGCACGGATCACCGAAGGTGATGCCGAGCGGTTGTCGAAGTACCGACTGCGGGAGTTCGACATCGTCTACTCCCGTCGTGGTGACGTCGAGAAGCGTGCGCTCGTCCGCGAGCACAATGACGGGTGGCTCTGCGGAACCGGATGTTTGAGAGTCCGGTTCGGAACGGATCCTGTCTGCGACCCAGTCTTCATGTCGTACTACCTGGGTACTGAGGAAAGTCGTACGTGGATCAAGTCGCATGCAGTCGGTGCGACGATGCCTAACCTGAACACGGGGATCCTGTCGGCGCTACCAGTCAAGGTGCCGGAGCTCAGTGAGCAGCGCGCCATCGCCGAGGTCCTCGGCGCCCTCGATGACAAGATCGCCGCGAACCGGAAGTTGGTTGCGAAGTGTGAGGAGTTGTCGTCGGTCAACTTCGCGCAGATGCTCGAACATGCGACTTCGATACCTCTGTCACGGACGGCAGAGTTCATCAACGGCAAGGCTTTCACGAAGGGGGCCAGTGGAACTGGACGTGTTGTTGTAAGGATCGCTGAACTTAATTCGGGGATCGGTGGCTCCACCGTTTTCAACGACATCGAGGTTGACGACAAGCATGTCGCGAGGCCGGGCGACATCCTGTTCGCCTGGTCGGGGTCGCTGACCCTGCACCGGTGGTTCCGTGATGAGGCGATCGTGAACCAGCACATCTTCAAGGTTCTTCCAGCCGAGGGGTACCCATCCTGGCTGGTGCACCAGCTGATCGCTCGGAAACTCCAGCAGTTCCGGGACATTGCAGCAGACAAGGCCACCACGATGGGACACATTCAGCGTCGACATCTGGATGAGACAGTCGATGTTCCGGTGGCTGAGTTGATCGCAGAACACGACTCGCTGATGTCTGGGCTCTGGCAGATCGCCCTGACTGCGGAGCAGGAGTCTGAAGTTCTTACCGCCACCCGCGACGCGCTCCTTCCGCGTCTGATGTCCGGTGAACTCCGGGTTCGTGATGCGGAGCGTGTGGTCGAGGGTGGTCTGTGACCACCGAGAAGCCCTCGAGCGCAGGGCAGTCCGAGGATTTTGTCGCGGAAGCCGAGCGGGTTGTCGCGAACCTCGACCATCCCGACTGGGTGCAGTTGAGGTCCCTCGTCGAGCAGGCAGAAGATCGGTGGCCGGCAGACCATACCGGTTTCCGGGCCCCGTGGGAGCGTGAGGAAATCGATCCGCTGGCCGTGGAGATTCACGACTTCCTCCACAGTCACGGGCTGATCGTCCACGGATTCCACTACACCGCATGGGATCCCGGCTCCCATAAGATGAACCTGTTCGGCCCCCGGAACCTCGCCCAGCAACTCGACGTCACCGAAACCGTCGGCCTCATAGCGGGCTCCTCCGGAACACCACATCAAGTCGCAGACTCGCTCGAGAACGGTTCCCTCACACCGCTGCTCGGGCGACTACTCGACTTCCGCACGCAAGGAGACCACTGAATGGCGAACGCACTCGGCGACCGGACCGCCCGTATCCTCGCCGGCCGCAACATCTGGGACGAACTCACTCCACTACTGGCACCGCATGCAGCAACCATCACCGCTGCCGTCGCCTACATCGGCAGCAACGCCGCCGAACTTCTCCCACTACGCCGAGGCTCGACGATCATCGTCGACGCCGACATCACGACCGTTCGTGCCGGTGCCACCGACCCGAACGTCCTTCTCACATGGGCGCGGTCAGGGGTGAAGGTCTACTCGTTGAAGAACCTGCACGCCAAACTGATCCTCGCCGAAGCCGTCGACACCGAGCACGACGCGTTCACCGTCGCCGGCTCCGCGAACCTGTCGGCATCGTCCGCCACCAGACTGTACGAATCCGTCGTTCTGGCCGACGGCGAATGCCTCGACGAAGCACGGGAAGCGCTCATCGAATGGAAGCGGAAAGCAACGATGCTCACCCCCGCCGCCCTCGAGCAACTCGTGGACGAGTACGCCACCGAGAGAACTCCGACACCTCCCGACGCTGACGACGAGGACGGAGACGTGGAGGACGGGGAAAGCGTTCCGTGGAGACGTCCCAAGGTGCTGCACCTCACGGCGGCGGAGCCGGACATCGAACCGAGTGAGGAGGCGCAGGCGCATAAGGAGAAACTCGCAACCGAGTACGGATGCGCAGGAGACTCCGGCTATCGCATCGACATGTTCTGGTGGGACGATACCGACCGCGTGCAGTACGACAACGGCGAACACGTCATTCTCGTCGAAGGCACCAAGTCCTGGAAGCCTCGCAGCAACGGGTCGGTCAGTGAGCCCGGCGAGCTGATCTACACCTACCTGGACACGCAGGCGTGGCCGCAGCGCCGCTACTACTACCTGCTGGTGCAGGTCTCGGAATGTGACGTCAGGGTGCCCGATGTCGAGGCGCTGTTCGAGAACCTGGGCGAGAAGCCGGCGTTCAACCAAAAGTATGTCCGGCCCGTGTTCGTCGACGCGCTCCTCGGGCTCTGGCCCGATCTCGAGTACGAGGACGCCTGAAACCTGTCGGATCCTATTGCCACACTGGGGAACACCATGAACACCATTCGTCCCTACCTCCGTGTCGTCGCCGGTTTCTTCGCCGGCGTCTGCACGTGGGTCGCGATCGTCGACCTCATCCACCTCGACGTCGGTGCGGCCGTGATCTCGCTGCTGTTCGCGGCCGGCCTCTGGTACCTCGCCGTCGGCCGCCCCATCCGGGACCACCTCGCCCGCATCAAAGCCGACAACGCTGCCCTCGCCGCCCGCGCCCAAGCCGGACACGAGGCGTTCCTCGCCGGCAACACCGCAGCCGCGTTCGCGCCGCCACCCGAAGCGGCACCGCGGAAACCGATCCGCAAGGGCGTCCTCGCCGCCTCCATCCTCGCGGCCCTGTTCGTCCTCATCGGCATCATCGGTGACATCAGCGACGGCCTCGACAACACCTCGACCACCACGCCGTCCACACAACCCGCCACCCACATGCCCGACCCGGCGGTGCCGGGCGCACCCGCAGCACAGACACTCATGCCGAACGTCGTGTGCATGAATCTGCAAGCCGCACAGGACACCATCCAGGAAACCGGTGTCTACTACTCCCGCAGCGAGGACGCCACCGGCAAGCAGCGCATGCAGGTGTCCGACCGTAACTGGGTTGTCGTCGAACAGAGCCCCGCACCCGGCACCCCCATCGGAGAAGGCGGCGCGACGCTGTCCGTCGTCAAATACGGAGAACCCGGAGACTGCTCGTAGTTTCCGGCTCACCCACTCACGGTCAGGAGACCCGCTGAATTGACCACGCCCACCGACAAGCTCGACGGTCTGCTCCACCAGGTCCGAACCGCTGCACAGAAACTCGCTGACGAACTCGAATATGCTCTCGAACTCCTCCGGGAAGAAGAGTCCATCGAGATCGACGTGCAGCAGCTCACGCTCGATTGGAATCGTGCACGAACCGAGCTTGCGATGGCGGTCTACGGCACCTCCACCTACCCCGACGGCGGACTTGACGCCTGCGCGAAAGTCATCGCCGACCGCCGACGATACGGCGACCTGGAAGCGGAAGTGGCGCGGGCGCAGTCGGAGCTCCGCTACCTCGAACAGTCCCCGGCCGGCCTGGTGCAGGAACTCACCGCCCTGATCGCATCCAAGCGTGAGCAGGTCGAACTCCTCGCAGCCGAGCTCGCCGAGATCACGCCGCCGTCGGCGCCCGCACCGCCCGCACCGGCGCCTCCACCTCTGCCCGAGCCCGCACCGGTGGCCATGCCTCCGAAACCCGACCGTTGCGATGTGTGTGCGGAGCGCCAAGATCACCTCGAGTCGTCCGGTGATCATTGGAGTTGCGCCGAATGCCTGTGTTTGGAGAAGGAAGTGGACTCCGCGAGAAAGAGGCTCGAGTCGTGGGGTGCTCGCCCGCTTGACCAGTCCGTCCCCTCGACGAGTGAACTCCCCGGTGTTGCCGCGGTCCGTGCTGAGGGCCGAGAAGCGATGTATGCGCTCGCGTCACGCCGCAGTGCCGCACAGGCGGCGAAGCGTGCACCGACGCAGGTCCGGCGGCCCGCGAAGCCGGCGGCATCCGGCGGCACGACGCCGCCGTCGGTCGACGATCTCCGACTGCGCTGGAACGCGCACAGCTGAATGAGACAGACAGTCGGTGGACTCCCTGACAAAGGGACTGCCGGCCGGTAGTATCGAAAATATGTTCGAACAGGGGGCGGTTTCCGGAGCCGCGGACGCGGCCGACACGTTACGCGGTCTGCATGCGCGGATCGCGCGGGAACAGTTCACCGAGATCGATGCGGTCACCGACCTGTTCGAAGCCCGCTGCGCCGAGGACAAGCAGGCCGGCCGCAACGAATCCCGGGAAGGCGAGTCCGCGCACGTCGAGGTCGCCGGCATCCTGGGACTCACCGAAACCGCCGCCCGCCGGATGATCGGACTCGGCTACGACC
>NZ_SKCH01000020.1 GCF_005434945.1 Prescottella subtropica
TCCTGGACCTCCCGGCGGACGCCTGGATCAACAAGCCGCCCGCACACGGCGACGCGGTCGTCTCCCGCCCGGATCAGGCCGCCGCGTAACACCCGTTGGACTCATTCACCTTGACAAGTTCCGGGCGAGGGCCAGGAGGACGCGGACGTTCACGATGAACGTGCCCTCCGTCCCACGCACCCCGGCAACCAAGGGGGGTGCGCCGGACTCACACCCCTCACGATCGGCCGTCAGAATCGCTCACAGAATCGACGCACAGCCACGCAACCACGACGGTCGATGTGCCTGGGTGCGATCTCGACACGCTGCTTCGGCGTGTAGGTCTTCCCATCCGTGCCGGTGACCGGACGAGGCTCGGCAGGTGTATCAGTTTGAGACACCTCACGAAGATCGCCCTGCACCGTGTTGATGCTGTTGCCCGTCGCGGATGCGATTGCCCGGATCGACAGACCCGAGTCCCGCAGCGACGCAACCACCCCCTGACGCTCCTCACGCGGCAACCGAATCCGGCTGGTGCCGAACTCCCGCAGCCGATGAGGTGACTCAGAATCACCCCACCTCGAGCGGGCCTGACTGGGGTTGAAGCCCGAACAGGTTTCCGGTGCCGTCACCGAAAAGCAGAACACCCCGGCCTCCGTGGTGGAGGCCGGGGTGACGTACGTGTCGGGTCAGCAGCCCCAGCCGGTGCGGCGTGCTCCGGGTGCAGCTCCCCGCACTGCGGATGCCGGCGTGATCTTGATGACCGGAATCTTCATGCCGGCGACGGCGCGGGAGTTACGGCCGGTGCCGGACTTCTCCTAGCCGTACGTCTTGATGAATGCCATGTCGTGATCCTTTGTTCGGGTTGGTGCCAGTCCTGTGGGCGGGCGTGGTGTTCGGCGCTGGTCGGGTCTCGGGATGTGAAGGAGAATCGCCCTTGTCGGGTCGAGTCCGGCACCCTATCCGGCCATGCATTCCCGTTCCCCCGGAGTGGAAACCGTGGGCGGGTGAGTTTGACGCCGAAGTCCGAGGGGCCGGCTAGTCCGGCCAGCGTGCCGCGCCGACGCCAGGTTCAGGGACCGGGGTCAAGGCGTCGAGGAGTTCCCCGGCGGCGGGGTCGGCGCGTAGCTGTGCAAGCCAGTGCGCGCGGCGTTCGGGTGGGATACGTCGTGCCTTCACGGCGGCGTCGACACGGTTAACACGGTCCTGGCGTGCGCGACGCTCACGGTCGTTCGTCACGGCTACTCGAGTCCCACGATCTTCTTCACGGCGCGAGGCTGATCGACCGCGTACGACGGCACCGCGTAAGCCTGAACGACCTTGCAGCGGTTCTCCCGCTTGTCGATGTACTCGACAGCCAGCGGGGTTTCGTAGCCGACGTATCCGGCGCCGCCCTTCTTCAGGACGTACGCGGTGCCGGTGGCGACGTAGGGACTGGACTTCAGTTCCAGTCCGGTCGATGCCAGGACCGCGGCGAGGGTGTCGCCGTATCCGATCCGCAAATCCGCTTCCTGCTGTGGGGCAACGAGAAGCAGATCGTGCTTGATACCGAGCTGTTCCTCGTCGGCGGCGAGCTGCGCCCGAACCATGTCGGCAAGGGGCCGCTGCGCGTTCGGGGTGATCTGATCGAGGGGGCCGACCGTGATCAGATCGGACCACTTCGCCGACGACGCGATCGTGCCCTTACCGGGAAGCTGGTCGAGGGCCTGCTCGACAGCAGCCAGCGCGGACAGATTCAGCTTCCGGACAAGGGTGTTCGTCAGCTGGCGGACGTTCAGGTTCAGGGTGGAGGTGTCGTTGCGGGCGATCTCCTCGTCGGTGACCTCGAACTTGGCGCCGTAGTCACGCACGGCGGCGACACGGTACTCGGGATCTACCGCTCGAACGACGCGGTACTCGTCGCCGGGGGCACGTTCGACGACATCATCGGCCGTGTACTGGTCGCCGGGCCGGCCGACCGGGTGAACGATGCCGCCACCGATCACAGGGCCACCGTAGGGCCGGAAGAACGCCGACAACAGCTCCTCCTTCTCCGTCAGTTCCTCGGCCTTCGTGCGAATCCACGACGGACTCGACATCACCGTCTTGACGAGAAGGGTGTCTTTCTGGAGTTCGGGGGTCAGGATTCCCATGTGCGTACTCGCTTTCAGGAGTTCAGGCTGATGAGGGCGTCGGTACCGGGTGCTGCGGCAGTGATGGCGTATCCGACGGGGATGCCGTCCGTCAGTGGTGCCGCCTTGCCGTCTGCACCGACCTGCACCTCAGCGAACGCGGCCACAGTGCCGGCGGCGGTGACCCGGACGACCCGTGAGGCGCCTCGAGCGATACCGACGAGGTCACCGGATGCGGTGTCGTACTTGGCGACTCCGCAGACGCGGCCACCGGTCGGGGCGTGACCGACCGTCACGTTCCCCTCGGATGTGTTACCTGTGATCCGCAGGAAACGCTTCGCGGTGATCGCGGCGGCCGCACGTCCTGTGATGTCCAGGCCGGGACCGTAGACGTCGATACTCAAATTGGGCATCGAATGTCCTTTCGTTGGGCGGCGCGTTCGTGTACTGCGTCAGCGGGGATGAGCCAGCGGCCGCCGGCACGTTGGGCGGGCAGTCTCCGTCTCCGGCACAGTGCGCGAATGTTCTCGGCTGTGCAGTCCAAGATTTTCGCCGCGGTTTCGGTGTCGAGCAGGTTCGTTGTCGATACTGCACCAGCCGAGAACACCGGATCTTGCCCTGTCACGTCGACGGAATGCTTTGCGGAACAAGCAAGTTGACGTTCAAGAGTGAACACGCGAGGCACCGGTCGTCGGCGCTGCTCATCGAGTACCCGGATCAGCAGACGCAGTGATGCCGCCAAGAATGAGGCCGTGTCGTCGTCGATCACGGTGCCGCGGATCTGGACAAGATCAGTCACAGTCGACACCCCCGGCCAGTTCCTCGGAGATAAGCGCCGACTCGATCCGATCGAGCCATTCGAGGACCGATCCAGCGTCGACCGCACCCTTACCGATCATCGCCGACATGAAGTTGACGCCGATCTCGACGAGAGGGCCGGCCAACTGCGGCAGACGCTCCAAGCCGGCAGCGACAGTCACATGATGGTCGAACGTGGCCGTATCCCCGATCAGTCGAGCGCGGACCAGGGCGGCGGCGCGGTGACAGTCGGCGGCAGTGGAAGCGAATGTGTCAGACATGGTCTTTGGTCCTTTCAGAACCGGGCATCGGTGCAGCGTGTGGCAGGTTTCGTCCGTGAGTTTCCGGGCGCCGTAAAAAAAGAGAGACTGGCGGCCGAAGGAGTCTCGGACCCCCTCCCCTCAATAATTTCGGGGGGGTCATCGACCGGCCTCGATGGTGTCGACGATCCGATCGGCAAGTTCGAGTGCGGCCGGCACCGGCAGTGAGATGTGACTGCCGATGTTCACTCGGCCCTGTGTGTCGAGCGCGATGGGGATCGGCCGGCGGTGGTCATCGCAGCGACCGGATGCGGACCGGGTACGCCTGACGCAGCCGTCGGTGCGGCAGGCTCGGCGCGGGTGGTGGTGTGTCATCGGGTGGTCTCCTGTCGGTGGATCGGGCAGTAGCGGCCGTGGATCAGGTACGGGCAGCCGGAGTGTTGGCAGCGGCTCGGCGGGCCGTCCACGGCGACGTGAGGGGCCGCTGCACGTAGCTCTGGACTGCGGAGGGAAATGACCTGAATCGCCGGCCACGGAGTCAGGGGACGTTGGTGGGTGCCAGCGATCGCCAGGCCCCCTAGGGTCATGCGGTCCGCCTGGCGGGTGTGAGGTTGGTGTGGCAGTGCTGTCGTTCGGCGCAGATGCTGCACAGGGTTTCGGCTACCTGTCGGGCTTGGTGTCGGATGAGTGGCGGGGTGCCGGGGTCGGGGTGGAGTGCTTGGTCGAACAGTTGGTGCCGGCCGATACAGAGCGCGGCCGGGAGGTTCTGCCGGTCCCGGAGGATCGCGGCGAGCAGGTCGATCGGGCCGTCGTAACGCTTGGTCATCGGGTGTTCCCTAATCGGCTGGTGGTGGTGAGGGACGGGCAACGCAGGGGGGACGGGGGGACGAAGCGTCCCCCCTGCGTTGTCGCAGGTAGTGGCATGTTTCGGGTGGGGGGACAGACCGTCCCCCCGTCCCCCTTATGCGAGCGCGTACCGCCCGGGCTGCTCGGCGACGATTCCCTCGACGATCAGTTCGGTGAGAGCCGCGTCGAGGTGGCGTTTCAGCTCGGAGCGCATCGAGTCTCGAACCAGCTTCCGGGACGCCGGTCCCCCTCGTTCCAGCCGCCGAACGACAGCGGCTCGGGCGCGGTCGTGGAGGCGTTGGTCGGCCCGGTCCGCGATGATGTCGGCCTCGTCGGCCTTCGCTTCGGCGCGGGCCCGGTTCGTTTCCCGTGCGCGTTCGGTGAGGGCACGTTCGATCCCGGCTCGGGTGCGGTCCGATTCCCGGATCACGACGCCGGCGAGACTCCAGTCCTCATCGCTGACGATGCTGCGGCCGTCGAGGATCATCAGGCCGGCGGCAACCTTGAGCCGGGTCAGCATCCGGTGCCCGTCGAGGGGGTCGACGTCACCCTCACGGAGCATCGCGAGCCGGTGCGCGTCCATCGCCGTCCGTGCCGTGTCGGGCACCTCGAGATACACCGTGTCGGCCCCGAACCTCGGCAGCTTGACCTTCACCTGATCCGGGACGGCCGGCGGACTGTCGGGGGCGGTGAGGTCACTGACCCGCGTCCACAGAATCCGTTGCGTCATACCGCCGTCAGCATCGTTGAGCAGTGGCGCGGCCTTGAGCGGCTGAACGCCGATGATGAGCGGGGCACGGTAGCTGTGGGCGGCGACGATGGATCGGGTGGCCTTCGATGCGTTCGCGAAGCCGATCGGCTCTCCCGAATACACCTTCCGCAGCTCCCCCATGATCGTTGCGCCCTGGCGGGCACCGAGCGCGGCGAGCGTGTCGATCTCGGGGGCGGTGAACAGGATTCGCGGGTTCGGGTTCGGCTCGTCGTCGTCGGTGCCGGCGGGGCGGATGGATCGGGCGACACCTTCACCTGATCCGAGGGGCAGCTCGGGCGTGTGGATCGGTTGCCCGTTGTGGTCGACGAAGATCACGGCGTCACGCGACGCGCCTTCACAAGCGCCCTTGCCTCCACCGGACGGGCCGACGAGCGCGACAGCCACATTCAGCGACGCCGGGGAACCGATGGTCGGCGGCAGCTGCACGTTCGGTCCCACGCAGGCCAGGGCGCGGGGCAGGATCGCACCGAACGTCCCCCACGGCGCGGCGCGGCGTGCTCGGGCGTAGTCGTGAATGTGGGTGAGGATCGGGCGGGCCGTCCAGAACGTTTCGACGGTGTGCAGTTCGGTGACAGTGGCATTCATGCGGCCTCACCTCGCAGCTCGGCGAGACGGCGTTCATGCTTGACCACGTCGGTGCCGGCCTGCCGGAGCAGCGGCAACAGATCGCACTCTGCGAACGTGTCAGCGGCCTCGACGAGCGCCTTACCGAGTTGTTCGTAGCGGGCCCGGTACGCCTGCGCAACAAGCGCGGTGGTGTACGTGTGCGGGGCAAGATCGTTCGCGGCCGCACCACAGGTGACGGCGTCGAGCAGGAACCGCTTCACCATGTCGGTGAGCAGTCCACGCCGTCCGAGTTCGTCGTTCACCGCGGTTCCGTCGTGGGGGCGTCCGGCGTGCAGCAGCTCCAGGACGACGTCGAGGATTGTTCGGGCGGCAGGTGTTTCGATGTCGTCGGCCTCGACGAGTGCCGCAGCCTTGCGGGCGTCGTCGGCGCTGGACCAGATCAGGGAGCCGATGGTGAGGTGTTCGAGGGACGGTTCCGGGCCGATGGGCCGGATGTTGTTGTCAGGCACTGTGTGCCGCCTTCCGGGTCGGGGCCGGGCGAGAGAGTAGGCTCGCCCGGCCCGCGGGGGATGATTCAGTCGAGGTCGGACTCGGCTACGTCGGAGATGAGCCACATGAGGCTCTGCATCACGAGCAGCGCGGCGAGGATGATTTCGAGTTCGCTCACGACAGGTCCTCGCGGTAGTCGGCGGCGTCCCGGATCGAGGTCTCGTCACGGCGGACGGTGCGCGTCATCGACTGGTACGTCTCGTACAGCTCGGCCAGGACGGCGATCAGCTGCGGGACGTGTTCGACGGGCAGGTCGGTGTCGTGCTGCACGGTCTTGACGAAACCCACCGTCCACAGGGGTGTTTCCGGGTTTCCGTCGCTGTCGCGGCCGTCGAACCGTTCGAGTGCGACCAGGATCGGCTTGAGCAGGTCCGCGTCTCCGTACGGGATACGCTCACCGACTTCGTGTTCGCTGATGATGGTGACCTTGCCAGCACCGGCTTTGAGGTCGGCGAGGACTTCGGCGCTGGTCGGGGTGTGGCCGTGGCCGGGGTTCGGTATGGTGGGCATCGGATCTTCTCCTTCGTGGATGTTGGTGTTGGTCTCGTTGCCCTCGATGCCCTGCACGGCGTCGGGGGCGTTCTTGTTGGTGGCCTTGTCGTTCATGCCGCGCCGGGGCGGTCGTCGGTGCGCTGCATGGTGTGCGCGTCCACCCACGCTTGGACGTCGTCCCACCGGTAGATCACGCGCCGGCCGTGCTTGACGAACTTCGGTCCGATCCCGCGGTATCGGTCATTCGCCAGCTTCGCGGTCGTGGTGCGGAGAAACGCGGCCACCTCATCGGGTGTCGCGAGAGGAGATTCAGGCATATCAGCCTCCATTTCGTTCGAGTGTGGTCACGCATCGGTTCCGTTCCCTCACGAAGGTGTGTGCCTCCCGACTGCTGTCGGGCCTCTCCGTGGTGTGGCAGCACTAGCTAGGTGCTCCCGTATCTGCGCCGATGCACTGTGTTCAGTTGAGAAAGAACCGCCTTGACTGGGTGTTTGATCACCCGCGCAATCAGTTCTACAGTGATTGAGCGCGAGTTGCAACAGGCGCTTACGGATGGGTGATGGAAACCCCGCTCATCCACGTGGCACCCTGCAAACATGGAGATCACCAGGAAGGTCGGCGGCCCTATGCCTCGATACACCGTTGCTCCCGGCTTGAAGGGATACGAAGAAGTCGACGTATCCGTGAAGGCCAGCGAATCGGAAACCCTCACCTACGACATGACTGCAACGGTCAAGCCGGACGGCACAGGCAGGTTGGTAGTCACCAAACTCGTTGTCGAGCAGGCCCCCGGTGGTCCGCCTGTGCAGCGTGGTGAACTCGGCAAGATCCAAATGGAACCGATCGTGAGGTTCGTAGCGAGCAACGCGCTCGAGGTCGCTGACGGCTACACGTCGATACCGGGACACCCAGCGTTCTGGGAGCGCGTAGAGCGCGACGGGCTCACTGACAGTGACCTCCCCGAACTTGCCCGCGTGTACCGGTGGGTGCGACTACAGGAAGGCCGGCCAACCGCGGCGCTCGCAGAAGCCCTCAGTCTGTCCCCTGCAACTGTGCGACGGTGGCTCGCGAAGGCCGTCGAGGCCGGGTACCTCACCCAAGAAGAGCGAGCGAAGTAGCAGCCCGTGGCAACGATTGAGTCGTACGACACGAAGGCCGGCAAGCGGTACCGGGTCCGGTACCGGACACCTGATCGGCGGCAGACCGACAAGCGCGGGTTTCGTACGAAGCGGGACGCGGATGCGTTCGCGGCCACGGTCGAGGTCGAGAAGCTGACCGGGTCGTATGTCGCGCCGGCACTCGGCCGGGTCACCGTCAGCGAGCTTGCACCGGACTGGCTACAGCGCAAGGAATCCGACGTAGCGCCGTCGAACTACCGCACCCTCGACTCGGCATGGAGGGTCCACGTACAGCCGCGGTGGGGTGACTGCCGTATCGCGGACATCGAGCCGATGCAGGTCGAGCAGTGGATAGCCCGGATGCAGCGAGAAGAGACCGACGCGGCCGGCACGGTCACGAAGAAGAGCGCCGGCGCAACCACGGTGATCCGGGCGTACGGGGTACTCGCGTCCATCCTCGACGACGCGGTGAAGTCTCGGAGGTTGGCGAGCAATCCGACGCGGGGTGTCGAGAATCTGCCGAGGAAGACCGGGAAGCGGCACGTCTACCTGTCAGCCGAGGACGTGGGGCGGCTCGCGGATGAGGCCGGGGTCCATCGGCCGCTTGTCCTCACCCTCGCCTACACCGGTATCCGGTGGGGTGAAGCGGTCGCGCTGCGAGTGAAGGATGTGGAGTTCCTGCGCCGTCGGCTCACAGTCCACGACAACGCGGTGCAGCTCGGCGTCGATCACGCGGTCGGGCAGACGAAGAGCAAGCGGGCCCGGTCGGTGCCGGCCCCTCAGTTCGTCCTCGACGAGCTGTCGATCCTGTGCCGCGGGAAGACCCCCGACGATCTGGTGTTCTCCGGCCCGGACGGGCGGTACCTACCGAGACCGAAGTCGGATGGTGGTTGGTTCTCGGGCGCGGTGAAGCGGGCGAAGGTGCAGCGGGTCACCCCTCACGATCTTCGGCACACGGCGGCGTCGTTGGCGATCAGCGCCGGCGTCAACGTGTTGGCGCTCGCCCGGATGCTCGGGCACACGTCGGCGAAGATCACGTTGGACACCTACGCGGACCTGTTCGACAGCGATCTCGACGCGGTGGGCGTCACTCTTCATGCGCGGTATTCATCGGCCAGTGTGGGCAATAAGTGGGCAGACGGAGCCGAATCGAGCTGACTGACGGCACGAAAAAGCCCCTCACCTGCGAACAGGTGAGGGGCTTTATGGCGGTGGCGGAGGGATTTGAACCCTCGGTACGGGGTTACCGTACACAGCATTTCGAGTGCTGCACCTTCGGCCGCTCGGACACGCCACCGCCGAGAACTGTACCGGAGTCGGCGCTCAGCCTGAAATCGGCAGGTCAGCGCTATTTTCCGGTGAGTTTGTCCTTGATGGTGGTGGTGGCGTCCTTGATCTTTTCGCCGGCGTCCTTGACGGCGGATTCGATCTGGTCGCCTTTGCCTTCGTTCTTCAGGTCGTCGTCGTCGGTGGCGTTGCCGACGGCCTCTTTGGCTTTGCCGCCGAGGTCTTTCGCCTTGTTCTGGGCTTTGTCCGCGATTCCCACGAGTGACCTCCGTGGATCCGTCTGCGAAGGGCGCTCGGTCGAGCACCTGTCTCCACGACAGCACGATCTGTCGCCGAGCGCACGGGGTCACCTTCGAGGCGCCCCGTACGAGATCGGTGTCGCTGCTGGTCGGGGTGTCAGCGCTGGGTGCGGAAAAAGTTTTCGAGGATGCCGGCGCACTCGGGTTCGAGGACGCCGCCGCGCACTTCGGGGCGGTGGGTGAGGCGGCGGTCGCGGACGACGTCCCACAGGGAGCCGACGGCCCCGGTCTTGGGTTCCCATGCCCCGAACACGACGCGTTTCACGCGGGCGAGGACGAGGGCGCCGGCGCACATCGTGCACGGTTCGAGGGTGACGGCGAGGGTGGCGCCTTCGAGTCGCCAGCCGTCGCCGTGGATCCGGGCTGCGGCGCGCAGGGCGAGGACCTCGGCGTGCGCGGTGGGGTCTCCGGTGGCTTCGCGGGCGTTCGCGGCCCGCGCCAGTTCCACTCCGTTCGCGTCGAACACCACCGCGCCGACGGGCACGTCACCAGCAGATGCCGCCGCAGCAGCGTCGAGTGCGACGCGGATCAGGTGTTCGTCGTCGTGCAGGGTCACCGGGGCAGTTTGTCGAGTGCCGCCGACAGTTCGGCGTCGAAGCCGCAGCGCTGCGCGATCATCGTCAACTGCTCGTCCGGGTACAGGTCGGTTTCGGCGAGGATCACGCCGAGGACGGCGTCGGGCAGACCCAGGTCGGACAGCACCGCCAGATCTCCCTCTTCCCACGGTTCGACGTCGTCGAGGTCGTCGGGGTCGATGTCGGGGATCGGGACGTTCAGTGTGTCGAGGACGTCGGCGGCGATGTCGTAGTCGATGGCGGCGGTCGCGTCGGAGATGAGCAGGCGTGTCCCGGTCGGTGCGGGCCGGACGATGACGAAGAATTCCTCGTCGACGTCGAGGAGGCCGAACACGGCACCGGAGCTGCGCAGCTCGAGCAGTTCCTTCTCCGCGATCCGCAGGCTGGTGCGTGCCCCGCCGGTCAGTGGCGTGCACGTCCAGCGGCCCTCCTCACGGACGACGGCCATACCGAAACCGTCCATGTCCTCGACCGACTCCGCGTCGAGGTCGTCGACCGATCCCCTGGAGGCGCTGTTGTCGTTCGCGCGCTGTGCACCCATGCGGGCAACGGTAGCCCGCTCGGCGCCTCCATAAGAAGTCCAGCGGTGAATGTGCCAACCTGTTCGGGTGGCTCTCTCGGTTCCCGCATCTGACGTCTGTGTTCTCGGCTTGGGCCTGATCGGCGGATCCGTCCTCCGTGCGGCTGTCGCCGCGGGTCGCACCGGGTGGGGCTGGAACCGGTCCACCGGCTCGGTGGACGCCGCCCGCCTCGACGGTTTCGACGCCGACACCGACCTGGTCGCGGTGCTGCGCCGCGCCGCCGCATCGTCGGCGCTGATCGTGGTGGCGGTGCCGATGCCGGCGGTCGACGCCACGCTCGCGGCGATCGCCGAACACGCCCCCGGTTGCCCGGTCACCGATGTCGTCAGCGTCAAGGCCGAGGTGGCGGCGGCCGTCGCCCGGCACGGTCTGCAGGGCCGGTTCGTCGGCGGGCATCCGATGGCGGGGACGTCACAGTCCGGGTGGGAGGCCGGGGACGCCGACCTGTTCCGGGACGCAGTGTGGGTGGTGAGCGCAGACGACGGCGTCGACCCGCACATCTTCGGGAAGGTGACACGGCTGGCACTGGACTGCGGGGCGGTGGTCGTGCCCGCCGAGTCGAGCGAACACGACGCCGCGGTGGCCCGTATCTCGCATCTTCCGCACGTGCTCGCCGAGGCGCTGGCGTCGTCCGGGGCGGCGGGCGGCGACCTGGCGCTGGGTTTGGCGGCCGGATCGTTCCGGGACGGCACCCGCGTCGCCGGCAGCGCACCGCCGCTGGTGCGGGCGATGTGCGAGGGCAACCGGGACGCACTGCTGACCGCTCTCGACGAGACCCTCGAGGTCCTCGCGCAGGCACGCGACGAGTTGTCCGGGCACGGCACTCTCGCCGGACTCGTCGAACCCGGGTATGCGGCCCGGCTGCGTTACGAGAACCGGGAACGCTGGACCATCACCGGCATCGACCCCGGTTCCGAGCGCTGGCGCGAACGAATGCGTGACGCCGGACGCCGCGGCGGGGTGCTGCGGCCGTGAGCGGTTCGGGAGTACGGGGACTCGCCGACCAGGCACGGGCGCTGGCCACACGCGAGACGACGGCCACCGCGCACGTCCGCGCGACACTCGACGCACTCGACGGCCTGGCCGGGACGCCGTGGGAGAACCTGGTGGCGTCCCGGTGCGACGACGCCGCCCTCGCGGCCGCGGCCCGCGCGGACGAGGCGCTGGCGGCGGGTGACTGGATCGGCCCGTTGCACGGGATCGCGGTCGCGGTCAAGGACAACATCGACGTCGCCGGGATGCCGACCCGCTGCGGCAGTGCGGTTCTCGCGGACGCACCGCCGGCCGTCACCGATGCGCGGATCGTCACGCGGCTGCGGGAGGCCGGGGCGATCGTCGTCGCCAAGACGCATCTGCACGAGTTCGCGTACGGCCCGACGGGGGCCGTGAACGTGTCCGGTCCGGCCGCGCACCCGCACGATCCGGGTCTGATCCCGGGCGGCTCGTCGTCGGGGTCGGCGGCACTGGTCGCGAAGGGGATCGTCCCGCTCGCAATCGGCACCGACACCGGTTGCAGCACAAGAACCCCCGCAGCACTGTGTGGGATCGTCGGGTTCAAGCCGAGTGTCGACGCGCTGCCCACGTCGGGGGTGTTCCCGCTGTCGACGACGTTCGATCATGTGGGCCTGCTGGCCGCCGACGTCCTCGGCGTGGCGCTCGCGTGGGGGGCACTGCCCGGTGTCGCGCACGTGCACACCCCCGTCGCGGGGCTGCGGATCGGCCGGCTGCGGGGAGCGAACTGGGACGCCGAGGATCCCGGGATCGCGGCGGCTCTCGAGCGTGCCGTCGCGGCGCTCGTCGATGCCGGCGCCGAGGTGATCGACGTCGACCTCCCGGAAACCGGCGCATTGCTGGACGCCTATCCGGTCGTCACCGGGTCGGAGGCGTACGAGACGCATCGCGACTGGTTCGAGGCACACCCCGAGCGGTATCAGCCTGCGACGGCGGCGCTGCTGGCGGCGCAGCGGGACCGGCCGGCGGTCGACTACATCCACGCCGTCCGTAGCGTCGAACGTCTTCGCCGGCAAGCCCTTTCCCGGCTGCGCGGCGATCTGCGGCTGGACGGGCTGGTCACCGCGACCACTCCCCTGCGGTCCGTCACCCAGCAGCAGGCCCTGTCCCCCGACCCGTCGGTGGCGCGAGTCCCGTTGCTGCGCATGTGCAGCCCGTTCAACGCGCTCGGTGTTCCGGCACTGTCGGTGCCCGTCCGGGTCGACGACGGCACCCCGGTCGGCGTCCAGGTGGTCGGGCTGCCGTCCACGGCCGGCGGGCACGGATCGCATCCGGCGGAATCGGTCGCGCTGGCCTGCGCGCTCGCAGTGAGCTGACGCCCCGTCAGATCCGCTGCGCGAGACCCGGATAGTCGAGGACGAAGCCGTCGGCGTCGACGGTGACGGACGACGACGACACCGGGGACAGGACGTGGATGCCGTCGGCGCCGCTGCTGTAGGTCAGGGACGCCTCCTGCACGGCGAGGTCGGGCAGGTTGACGTACACGACGGGCACCTGGACGTCCTCGGATTCGTGCTGCAGACCGAACCGCCGGATGGGCAGGGTGTTGAAGAACGGGCTGAGGACGACGTCGACGTCCTTGGCGCCCGCGAACCCGGACCGCAGGTGGGTGGTGCCGGTCTCGACCATCCACACGCCCTCCTCGTCACGGCTGATGGACATGTGCCGTTCCCCCGCGGCGAGCGCAGTGTGCAGGGACAGGCGCCGGGTCACACCGTTCTCGTCGGTGACGAGGTCGTAGGACGCGCTGAAGGCGGGATGTTCGGGGCATGCGCCGCCGACGACGCGTCCGGTCGCCTTGATGCGGTTTCCGCTCAACTGCACCCGTACCGATTCCATGCGGGGCGCGGAATGCGCGCGCCACGTCAGGACGGCAGGCCAGGGTGACACGATGCTCGGGGTGCTCACGGTCTCTACGGTAGGCGACGGAGGGCGTCCGGACGGGGACGGCGGGCGGGATTCGTTCGCACGCGTCGTCATTCGGACATTCCGCCGGTCGCGTCGCGGCGTTCCAGGACGGCGATCCGGCGGGAGAACACGACCAGGGTGAGCAGTCCGACGGCGACGTTGACGAGTGCCCCGAATTCCTCGGCCGCGACATCGAACACCTCGGTGAGCAGGATCGTCACCAGCGCGGCGGCGCGCAGCATCCGGACCGGCCAGATGCTGCCGGTACGCAGGCGTGCGATCGCCACCGCACACAGCGTGAATGCGGCGCACGAGCCGCCGAACTGCCCGAGTGTGGTGATGTCGCTGCCGGTGCCGCCCTCGAGGTCCTCGGCGAGCGTGGCGACCGCGTGCACCACCCCGGCCGTCGAGAAGAGGGCGAGCACGACCGCGGCCACCCACACCGCGCGGACGCCGTCGAGCACGATCGCCACCCGCGCGCGCAGCCACCGGCCGGCGCCGTCGAACCGGCCGGCGGGCCGCGGCACGCACCGGAACAGCAGGTCCTCGACGCTCACGACCGCACCGGGGTCGGCGCCGGCGGTCGCGGCCCGCCGCAACTGCCGGTGCGCCCGCTCCCGTCGCTGTGGGGTGAGTCCGCGGACGAGTCCGTCAGCGGCCGCGGCGGCGGCGTTCGCGAGGTCCTCGTCCGCCGATCGTCGGCGCACGTCGTTGATCCACCGGTTGAGGACCAGCAGCGCCACCACGACGACGTACATGATCGCGACGGACGGCTGGAAGAAGTAGTCGTTCGTCTTGGTGACGAACTTGCCGACCTCGTCGAGGAACAGCCCGAATCCGATACCGCCGGCCACGACGGCCACCACCCGCGGCAGGGCACCGAGGAACGAGAAGACGATCACCAGGGCGATCACCATCGCCAGCCCACCCCACAGGGCGTGCGCGATGTGCAGCGTGGACCCGCCGATCTGCGGGTAGCCGGTGGCGTGCAGGTAGGCGCGGGTGACGAGGATCGTGAGGATTCCGATGACGACGAACGCCTCGACCAGCGCGCCGGCCCGGGCGTCCCGCAGCAGCCGCGGTGGCCGGTTCCCGGTCGAACGTTCGACCGTGGTTCCCATCATCACACGCCCCTCCCGACCCGTTGTGGCGCTCACCGTATACCGGTGTGACCGAGACCCCTCGGCGGACTCGAGTAACGTGCTCCTGTATCTGTGCGTGAGGAAGGGTGTTGTGACGTCGACCGGGAACATGGTGGGGCTGTTCGCCGGTATCGGCGGAGTGGAGTCGGGACTCCACCGTCACGGCTGGGAAACCGAACTGTTGTGCGAGATCGATCCGGGTGCGCAGCAGGTGCTGCGGACCCGGTTCGCTGGCGTCGAACTGCACGGTGATGTCACGAAGTTGCGGTCTCTGCCGGCCCGCACCGAACTGGTGGCGGCGGGTTTCCCGTGTCAGGACCTGTCGCAGGCCGGGCGGACCGCCGGGATCACCGGTTCCCGATCGGGCCTGGTCGACGAGGTGTTCCGGCTGGTCAAACGCAAAAAAGGCCCGCGCTGGCTGCTGATCGAGAATGTCCCGTTCATGCTGCAGTTGGGTCGGGGTGCGGCGATGCGGCACATCACGGACGCGCTCGAGGATCTCGGCTACACGTGGGCGTACCGGGTGGTGGACGCCCGCGCGTTCGGGTTGCCGCAGCGCCGGCAGCGGGTGCTGATGCTGGCGTCGCGCACCGACGATCCGCGGGAGGTGCTGTTCGGGCAGGACGCCGGTGCCCCCGGCGAGGGTGATCCGGCGCAGTTCCCGTGCGGCTTCTACTGGACCGAGGGTGTCCGCGGGCTCGGCTGGGCGGTCAATGCGGTGCCGACGCTCAAGGGCGGGTCGACGGTGGGGATCGCGTCGCCGCCGGCGGTGCGGTTGCCGTCCGGGGAGATCGTCACGCCCGGTCTGATCGACGCCGAACGACTGCAGGGTTTCGACGCCGACTGGACGGCCCCGGCCACCGAGTTGAAGGGGATCCGTAACGGGCACCGCTGGCGTCTGGTCGGCAACGCGGTGAGTGTGCGGATGGCCGAGTGGGTGGGCGGACGCCTCACCGAGCGGATCGCCTACAGCCCCGACCACGAGACACCGCTGCGGCCGGGCGACGCGTGGCCGAGCGCCGCGTGGGGCCGGAACCGGCAGGCGTTCCGGGTGCACGAGTCGCACTGGCCGGTGCAGCACCCGTACGAGGACCTGAGCGGGTTCCTCGAGCATTCCCAGCTCCTCTCGGCGCGCGCGACGGCCGGGTTCCTCAAGCGGGCCCGCACCGGCAGCCTGCGGTTCCTACCGGGTTTCCTCGACGACGTCGAGAACCATCTCGAGCGGATGGGCGGCTACCCGGCAGCGGTGGCCTGATCCTGCTGCGAGGATGAGGTCGATGGCCTCCACCTCTCGGACGACCCCCTCGACCGATCCTGCGACGAGCGCCCGGATGCGGAAGCAGCGGCGCCGCGACACCGCGCCGGAGATCGCGTTGCGCCGGGAACTGCACCGTCGTGGCGCCCGGTTCTTCGTCGACCGGGCCCCGCTGCCCGGTCTGCGGCGGCGCGCCGATCTGGTGTTCCCCCGCAAACGGGTCGCGGTGTACGTCGACGGCTGTTTCTGGCATTCCTGCCCGCAGCATGCGACGGCCCCGAAGCGCAACGCGCAGTGGTGGGCGGACAAGCTGGCGGCCAATGTCGTTCGCGACCGCGACACCGACGTCCGGCTCACCGCGGCCGGCTGGCGGGTGGTGCGGGTGTGGGAGCACGAGGATCCGGCGGATGCGGCGGATCGGGTGCAGTCGGCACTCGCCGGCGGATGATCGGTCTCGAATCGGCTGCGAAACCGGCAGGGGCACCGATCGTTTCGTAGGCTCACAGGAATGAGGATCCTCGTCGCCGGCGCCGGTGGCGTCGTCGGGCTGCCACTCACACGCGAGCTGGTCTCCCGCGGTCACGACGTCGTCGGCACGTCACGGAATCCGGACGGGCGGCCCGAGCTGCGCGACGCCGGCGCCACCGTCGTGCGGATGGACGCGTTCGATCGGTCGTCGGTCGAGCATGCGGTGGCCGAGGCCCGCCCGGACGCGGTGGTCCACCAGCTCACCGACCTGTCCGCCGTCGATCTCGACGACAACGCCGAGTTGCGCATCGTCGGCACCCGCAACCTCGTCGACGCGATGCAGCGGTTCGGTGTCGGGCGGCTGGTCACGCAGTCGATCGCGTGGCTGTACGCCGACGGGGACGGCCTCGCCGACGAGACGGTGGCGCTGCGGGAGCCGTCCGGGCCGGCGGCCCGCACGATCGAGGGGGTGGCCGCGATGGAACGCGCGTCCGCCGAGATCGAGCGGCACGTGATCCTGCGCTACGGGAAGCTGTACGGGCCGGGCACCTGGTACTCCCCCGACGGCGATTTCGGGCGTGCCGCCCGCGACGGCGTGTTCGCCGGCAACGGCGTCGAAAGTTTCCTGCACATCGCGGACACCGTCGCCCCCACCGTCGCGGCACTGGACTGGCCGACCGGGATCGTGAACGTCGTCGACGACGAACCGGCCGGTCCGGCCGACTGGGTGCCGACGTTCTGCCGCTGGGTCGGCGCGCCGCAACCGACCGGTCTCGATGCCGGACGCGGGCGCGGCGCTGCGAACGGCAAGGCCCGCGGCCTCGGCTGGGCACCGGCGTACCCGACGTGGCGGGCCGGCATGTCCGGTTGACCGGCAAACATCCGAAGAACAGGGAGATGATCACGTGGACCGCGCGTCCGAGTCCGAACAACTCTCGACACTCGCCTCCCCGGAGAGGCTGGAGAAACTGCTGTTACCCGGCACGACCTGCGTGCCGTCGTCGAACGGCTACCTCGACACCATGCCCGGAGAATTCGTCGCCCCACCGGGCCGGGCGCAGGCGGCGTGGCAGTCGTCGTTCGGTGCCGCGTTCTACCAGTGGATCCACCGATCGCTGGCGTCCGTGCTGGCGCCCGGCATGTCGACGGTCGGTTCCCAGTTGCACCTGGACCGGGGGCAGACGGTGGTCGACGTGGGTTGCGGGCCCGGCAATGTGACGCTCGGGTTGGCCGACACGGTCGCCCCGCACGGTCTCGCCGTCGGCGTCGACGTCTCGGAACCGATGTTGACGCTCGCCGCCCGCCAGGCCCGGCCGAACATGGGTCTGATCCGGGGGAACGCGATGTCCCTGCCGTTGAAGGATCATTGCGCCGACGCCGCCTGCGCCACCGCCGTCATCATGCTGGTGCCCGAACCCGCCGCGGCGCTGCGGGAGATGATCCGGGTCGTGAAGCCGGGCGGATGGCTGCTGGTGATGGTCCCGTGCCGGCAGGAGATTCCGGCCGCGATCATCGGGCGCACGTTCATGAGTGCCGTCGGACGTTTCGGCGGCGCACGGATGTTCACTCCCGACGAGTTGTCGACGCTGTTCGAGGAACTCGGCTGCGAACGCATCCACAGCCAACCGTTGTCCACGATGCTCACGGTGCGTGCCCGCACGCCGGCGGCACGGAAACCCGCATCGGGAAAGGAGCAACCATGAGTACGGAGGCACCTCGCCCCACCGATTTCGACGCCCTCTACCGCGGTGATTTCGACGCCCTGACCGGTGATGCACCGTCGGGGCCACCGGGTTTCCGGTTCGATCGGGTGCCGTGGGACATCGGGGAGGCGCAACCGGTGGTGCGCGCCCTCGAATCCGAGGGTGAGATCGAGTCGGATGTCCTCGACATCGGTTGCGGCCCAGGCGAGAACACGATCTTTCTGGCCGGCCACGGCTATCGGGTGTGGGGCCTGGATGCGGCGCCCGCGGCGATCGACATCGCCCGTGGGCGGGCCCGCGACCGGCGTGTCGGAGACGCGGTCACGTTCGAGGTGGCCGACGCCACCGATCTGGGCGGCTGGGCCGACCGATTCACCACGATCGTGGACAGCGCTCTGTACCACTGCTTTCCGGAGGGGAAGCGGGCCGCGTACGTGGCCGAACTGCACCGGGCGGCACGCTCGCAGTGCCGGCTGCACCTGCTGTGCTTCTCGGACCGGGTCCCGGACGGTTTCCCGGGGCCGTTCCGGATCGACGAGGACAACCTGCGCGGCACCCTCGCCGACGGGGGCTGGCACATCCGCCGACTCGAACGCACCACCTACACCACCGCGATGACACGCGCCGATTTCGAGGGCCACGACGAGGTGGCGGCCCTGGCGGCCGAACTCGGCCTCGACGCGAACGGCCGACTGCTCGCCCCCGCGTGGCTGGCGACGGCCGAACGTCGTTGACCTCCCTGCACACGGTGGCGCTGGAACTGGTGCCGCCGGAATTGTCCGCGGGCCGGGAACGGGCCGTCGCGGAGGCCCGGTCGGCGGCCGAGTTGTGCCGACGGCACGGGCTGGACCGGCAGGTGCGGCACGTCATGCTGCCCGGGATCGTCGCCGAGGATGCGGGCCGGCCGGTCCCGGTCACGCCGCGCATGGACGTCGCCGATTTCTGGGAGGTGGTGGACGACGTATTCACCGGTGCCGTGTCCGGGCTGTGCGCGCAGGTCACCGTGTTCGACGACGCCCCGCACCTCGATGCGCGGGTGCGGCGGCTACGCGACGCCGGGATGGACGGTGTCGTGTTCGTCGGCAAACCGCACGGGGCGACGGCGTCCGGGATCACCCCGGTCGAGGCACTGACCCGCTACCGGTCCCTGCTCCCCCACCGCGGTGTGATCCTCATGCCCACCCGGCGCGGTGAACTCGACCGGTTCGTCGCCAAATGCGAACGGGGAGCGACGTTCGCGCTGACCCAGCTGTTGTACTCGGATCGGATCGTCGGTCTCCTCCGGGATGTCGCGGACCGCACCCCACTGCGTCCGGAGATCCTGTTGTCGTTCGGGTTCGTGCCGGGTATCGAGCAGCGAATCCGCTTGATCGACTGGCTGATCCACGACGACGGCAACGACGACGCCCGCCGCGAGCAGCAGACGGTCGCCGCGCTCGCGGGTGCCGACCCGCAGCGGCGCCGACGCCTGCTCGTCGAGCACTACCGGCGCGTCGTCGACGGCGTCCGCGGCCTCGGGTTCCCGCTGAGCCTCCATCTCGAGGCGCCGTACGGGGTGTCGGACGCGGCGTGCGCGACGTTCGCCGCGATGCTCGAGCAGTGGGCGCCGCGGGTGGACGACGGCTCCCGCTGAGCGGTACCGACGCCCAGGATCTGATCGAAAACGGACACCTGGAACGTGTTCTCGCGATACTGTCCGCGACGTACGGCCGATGCGCTACCGGTGTCGGCCGAGGTACCGGAAGGGAACGACGATGCAGTTCAATCTCGCCGACATCTTCGAGTCCGTTGCGGATGCGGTCCCGGACCGTGTCGCGCTGACGTACGAGGGTCAGAACCTGACGTATGCGAGCCTGGACGCCGAGTCGAACCGGGTGGCGCATTTCCTGGCCGGGGCCGGCGTCGGCACCGGTGATCATGTCGCCCTGTTCCTGAAGAACAGCATCGAGCACGTCACCTCGATCCTCGGTCTGGTGAAGATCCGGGCCGTCCCGATCAACGTCAACTACCGGTACACGCCGGCCGAATTGGAGTACATCTTCACCAACTCCGACGCCGCCGCGGTCGTCGTCGAACTGCCCGAGCACCAGCGCACCCTGGCGCCGCTGCTCGACGCCTGCCCGCTGGTGCGCACGGTGATCGTCGTCGGCGATCCGGTCGACGAACTGGTCGCCGCGGCCGGCGCCCGCTCGATCCCGGTGGTGGCGTTCGCCGAGTCCGTGAACGCACCGACCACCCGCGACTTCGACGCCCGCTCCGGTGACGACGTGTACGTGCTGTACACCGGCGGCACCACCGGCTACCCGAAGGGGGTGATGTGGCGGCACGACGACTTCTTCCGCAAGCCGCTGTCCGGCGGCAACCCGTACGGTGAGGGCTGCCGGGCGGATCTCGCGGAGGTGGCCGCGGCCGCCAAGGAGTTCCCCGACATGGCGTTCCTCATCGCCGCCCCGCTCATGCACGGCGCCGCCCTGTATTCGCTGTTCACGTTCTTCACCCTCGGTGCCCGCGTCGTACTGATGCGCGACTTCGACCCACGCAAGGTCGTCGAGGGCATCGAGAAGGAACGCCTGCAGGTGATCCTCATCGTCGGTGACGGCATGGGTCTGCCGCTGGTCGACGAGATGGAGCGCCGCAAGGGCGAGGTCGATCTCAGTTCGCTGTTCTCGATCACCTCGGGTGGCGCGATCTGGTCGGTGAGCGTCCGGGAGCGGATGCTGGCGGTCAAGCCGGAGTTGTTGCTGCGCGACAACTTCGGCGCGTCGGAGTCCGGTAACGACGGCGCGTTCACCGTCGACGAGGACGGCAATCTGCGGATGGCGCCGTCCCCGAACATGACGCTCGTCGACGAACGACTCGACGAGATCGCGCCCGGCTCCGGCGACATCGGCTACATCGCCCGGATCGGCAACGTCCCCCTCGGCTACTACAAGGACGAGGAGAAGACGGCCCGCACGTTCCCGGTCCGCGCCGACGGCGTCCGCATCTCGATCCTCGGCGACATGGGCCGTATCGAGGCCGACGGCACCATCGTGTTCCTCGGCCGCGGCTCGCAGTGCATCAACACCGGCGGCGAGAAGGTGTTCGCCGAGGAGGTCGAGGCGGCGCTGCACGCGCACCCGTCGATCTCCGACGCCCTCGTCGTGCCCCGGCCGGACGAGCGGATGGGCCAGCAGGTCGCCGCCGTCGTCGCCGTCTACGAGGGCGTCGCCGAACCGACACTCGACGAGGTACAGGAGCACTGCCGGAAGACGTTGGCCGGCTACAAGATCCCCCGTACCGTGGTCATCGTCGACGAGGTCAAGCGCACCCCCGCCGGCAAGGCCGACTACCGCTGGGCCACCGAGACGGCGTCCGCGTAGGGGGCCGGCGGAGTCAGTACCCTGCTGCCGGGTCGATCCGGGCGAGCAGATCGTCCCCGGCCGCGAAGCGGCGCACGTTCTCGGCGACGTGCTCGGCGTAGGCGGGCGCACGCAGCGACGGCGGGTTGGAACAGTGCGGGGTGACGATCACGTTCGGCAACGTCCACAGCGGATGCCCGTCGGGCAGCGGTTCGGGATCGGTGACGTCGAGGCCGGCACCACCGATGCGCCCGGCGCGCAGGGCGTCGACGAGGGCGTCGGTGTCGACGAGCGGGCCACGCGCCACGTTGATCACCCACGAGTGCGGCCGCAGCCGCGCCAACTGGTCCGCACCGATCAGGTGCCGGGTCGCGGCGGTGGCCGGGGCCGCGACGACGACGTGGTCGACGGACGCGAGAACGTCGTCGACCCGGTCGGCGGGCAGGGTCTCGGCGGCACCGTCGACGGGACTCCCGGACCGGTTGACGGCGACGACGGTCGCACCGACCGCCGTCAGCATCGGGATCAGCGCCCGGCCGATGCCGCCGGCCCCGAGGATCGCAACACGGGAGCCGCGCAGCGTGCCGACCTTGCCGAAGAACTCCCGCTGCCGCCACGTGGTGGCCGACGCCTGCTCTGGTAGCGCCCGGACCCCGGCGAGCAGCAGGGCGAGGGTGTGCTCGGCGACGGTGGCCGCGAACGCGCCGGCCGACGACGTCCACACCACGTCGGGACGACGCTGCATCACGCCCGCCGCGAACCACGCCTCCACCCCGGCCGACGGCAGCTGCACCCAGCGGATCGCGTCCGGCAGTTCACCGGGGAACTCCGCCGGATCGTTACCCGCCCACACCAGGGCGTGCGCGTCGGCGAGCGGGACGACGGTGCTGCCGGCGGCGGTGATCGCGTCGGACAGCAGCGGATCGGGACCGGGGCCGAGGGCGACGGGGACGGCGGGCATGCGGGGCTCCTTCGGGAGGTGAACGTCGTGACCAGTTCACACCGGACGCCGCCCGCGCGTCCACCTCGCCCGACCGGTCAGGGTGCCGCGGGACCCGGCGGAGGGGGCGGGCACACCTGGTCGAGGAACGGCACGTTCGGGAACGGGGTGTTCGGGCACGCTGCCGCGGCCGGCCGGTACGGGGTGGTGAGTGCGCCGACGATCAGGGCACCCGCCCCGCCGAGTGAGCCCAGAGCTCCCACACCCAGCGACCCGACCGAGCCCAGCGCCCCCACACCGAGCGAACCCAAGGCCTCCGGGCCCGCGGATCCCGCCCCCAGCGAACCCAGTTCCGCCGAACCCAGCAAATCCTCCAGACCCAGATCCTCCAGCGAACCCAGTTCCGCCGAACCCAGCAAATCCTCCAGACCCAGATCCTCCAGCGATCCCAGTTCGGCACTGCCGACGACGTCGCTGCCGCAGTCCGTGACGACCCGCGCCCGTGCGGGCGCCGACGTGACCACATTCTGCTGGGGGTCCGTGCCGGCCACGGTCGCGGTGTTGTCGACGGTGCAGATTCCCTGGTCGACGGCGGTCACCTGGTAGGTGGCGGTGCAGGTCGTCGACTGTCCCGGCTGGAGTGTGCCCGCCGGGCAGTCGGCGACGGGTGCCGAACCGGATCCGGTGAAGGCGATCTCGTTCACGCCGATGCCGGAGAGCGGGGTCGTGCCGGTGTTGGTCACCGTGAACGTGTAGGTGACGGTGTCGCCCGCCACGAGTCCGATCCGTGGAGAGGCCGACTTCGTGAGCGAGAGGCCGTCCCCCGGCGGCTGGGCGACGCCGACCGGCCCGAAGGCCGACGTCGTCAGCGTCACCAGACCGGTGAGAGCCGCGACGGCCGGAATCCGGAAAGCTGCACCACATTTACGCACGCTGGAAACTCCTTTTTCGCCGCTTACAGGACAAATCGGGTTCGAACTCAGCTGTCACGCATACAAGCGTTTCGGAAGATACTGGATTTTCGCGATGGATGCGGGTGAATGACGCCGGACAGTGAACTCGACGTCCGACATGAAAAAGACCCCCACCTGCATCACTGCAGGTGGGGGTCTTCTCGATGTGCGCCCGAAGGGATTCGAACCCCTAACCTTCTGATCCGTAGTCAGATGCTCTATCCGTTGAGCTACGGGCGCATGTTCAACAATGTTGAGTTGTTACTGGACCCACGAAGGGCCAGTGTGGCGGAGGCGAGAGGATTTGAACCTCCGGTCCCCTTTGAGGGGGACAACTCATTAGCAGTGAGTCCCATTCGGCCGCTCTGGCACGCCTCCTTGGGGGCCGGCTCTCTCGAACCGCCGAGCGAAACATTACACACGGATAGCCAGAATACGCAAAACACCTGGTCACGGGCATCTTCCTAGCGGAGGTGGGCGTCGAACCAGTTGAAGATGCGGCGGCGGGCGTCGAGGATCGCGACCACGAGGGGGTCGTCGTCGGGGGCGCCCGCGGCCGGGACGGGTGGTTCGTCGGCGCGGTGGGCCAGTCCCTCGTAGTCGACGATGGTCGCGGCGACGTCGGCGCGGGCGACGGCGTCACGAAGACGCTCGACGTGATCGGCGGGGGTCCGGGGATCGTCGGCGCCGTAGAGACCGAGCCAGGGCGCCTTCAACGCCGGTCCCGCGTCGACGAGAGCCGGAGTGTCCGCGGCCAGTGGTTCGACGATGCCGTGCGCGGACACACTCACCGCGGCCCCGACGGACCGGTTGGTGGCGACGAGCATCGCGGCGGTGCCGGCGTCGTCGAACCCGATGACACCGACACAGTCGGCGGAGATGCCGCGGCCGACGAGCCAGTCGACGGTGGCGTCGAAGTCGTCGAACAGGTTCTGACCGAACACCTCGGTGTCGCTGTGGGCGGGTTCCCGGTGGAACAGGTGCGGGGCGACGACGAGCCACCCCTCTGCGGCGAGGGCGCGCATCAGGTCGAGCAGGGCGTCGGTGAACACACGGGATTCGTGCAGGACGACGATCCCGCCGCGGGCGTGGCGTTCCGGTTCGACGGCAGTGATCGGCACCCGCTCCCGCGTCCGCGGATCGGTGTCGTCATCGGCGCGCACAGGCACGCTGTCCCGGAGAATGCCCGGCATGAGACCACTTTGGCACGACCGAGGCGTCGGTGCACGCAATCGCAGAGCGCATAATCGCATCGTGACCCCGGTGACTCCCGCAACGCGCGCAGACCTCGCTTCCATCCCCACCTACGTGCCGGGGCGCAGCTATCCCGGGGCGATCAAGCTGGCCAGCAACGAGACGACGCAGGGGCCGCTGCCCGGTGTCGCGCAGGCCGTCGCCGACGCCGCCACGCACGCGAACCGCTACCCCGACAACACCGCGTCCGCCCTGATCGCCGCGCTGTCGCAGGCGCTCGGGGTGCCGGCCGAGAACATCGCCGCCGGCTGCGGTTCGGTGGCACTGTGCCAGGAACTGGTGCAGGTCACGTGCGGCGCGGGCGACGAGGTGCTCTACGCGTGGCGCTCGTTCGAGGCGTACCCGGTGGTGACGAAGGTGGCCGGGGCGACGCCGGTTCCCGTGCCGCTCACCGCCGACCACGGTCACGACCTGGACGCGATGCTCGCCGCGATCACCGACCGCACCCGGCTGATCTTCGTGTGCAACCCCAACAACCCGACCGGCACCGTACTCGGCCGTGACGAGCTCGAACGTTTCCTCGACGCGGTGCCCGCACACATCGTCGTCGCACTGGACGAGGCGTACTTCGAGTACAACCGCTCCGCGGTGGACGGTATCGAACTTGCCCGCGGCCGGCGCAACGTGGTGGTGCTGCGCACGTTCTCCAAGGCGTACGGTCTCGCCGGTATCCGTGTCGGCTACGCGGTGGCCGCTCCGGAGATCGTCACCGCGATGGCGAAGGTGCACATCACGTTCAGCGTGAACGCGGTGGCGCAGGCCGCCGCGATCGCGTGCCTCGAGGCGCGCGACGAACTGCTGGCCCGCACCGACGCGATCGTCGCCGAACGGGGCCGGGTCCGCGACGCCCTGCTCGCCGCCGGCTACGACGTTCCGGTCACCGAGGCCAACTTCGTGTGGCTGCCGCTGCGCGACCGGTCCGCCGCATACGGCGAGGCCAGCGCCGAGGCCGGGATCCTCATCCGCCCCTACGGCACCGACGGGGTGCGCATCACGATCGGCGACCCGCACGAGAACGACGCGTTCCTCACGTTCGCGATGTCGGCCGCGGCGCGGGAGTCGGCGGGACTGCCGGTCCCGACCCGGTAGCGTCCGTCACCGGTCCCGCCGGTCGTCGAGCGCCGTGGTCCGCTGCCCGATCCACGTGCGCATCTCGTCGATGCTGTCCTGCAGCGCGTCTGCCGTCAGACCGTCGCTGGTCGGGATACTCGCGGCGAGCGCGTCGAGGATCTCGTCCGCCCGACTGCTGCCGTACATCTGCTCGTACAGGTCCCAGTAGGCCTGCTCGTAGACGCCGGTGAACGCGTCCGAGTCGAGGAACCGCGTCTTCAGCGTGTTCCCGCCCCGCATCGCGCCGCCGTCCGGCATACCCTGCGGCATCTGCGGCATGCCGGGTCCGCCCTGCGGTGCACCCGGTCGCCCCGGCGGCATGCCCTGCGGTGCAGCACCCGGACCCGTCGAGACGGTGTCGTGCGGTCCGGCGTCGGTGCCGCCGGTCATGGCCAGGTTCAGATCCCACGACACGACCGAGATCTTCTCGGTACCGAGGTCGTACCAGAGGTAGTAGTTCTGGCCGGGCCCCGACATGTCGTCGCTGTTGACGAGGAGGTTCTGGGTGGCGAGGTAGCGGGCGAACGAGTCGATGTCGACCCAATCGGTCAGGTGCGCATCGAATTCCACGTCGTCGGCCGAGTCCAGCCATTTCAGGAACGCGATGATCGGCTGCAGGTTCCCGGAGTCGACGGCGTTGATCTGCTCGAACTGCTCGGAGTACGACGACTGGTCGTCGTCGACGTACGCGAACCGCGAGTCCGCCTTCGCCTTGTAGAGGTAGCCGTCGGAGTCGAACAGGGAGTTCGCGTAGCCGTCGTCGGGATGTTCGAGCAGCAGCCGCATAGTGGTGACGCCACCGTTGATCGAGTACTCCGAGTACGAGAAGCGCTGCGTCGGTTGATCGGTGGCCGCAGTCAGCGACAGCGCCATCGCCTCGTTGACGACCGGGGTGCCCGGCCGTACCGACAGTTCGGTGATGCCCTGGTAGGCGCGGCCGTCGGCGTACTCGTCGAAACTCAGCAGCAGCGGCAGCGTCGTGGGGTCGTCCGCGGACACCGAGGCCATCCTGCCACCCATGCCGCGGGGTCCCCCGGCACCGCCTCCCCGCAGCCCCAGTAGGGTCGAGTTGCCCTTCAATCGGACGGCGACGTCGCCGATGAGGGTGCCGTCGATCGTGACGGTCGCGTTCACCCACTTCTTGTCACCGGTCTTCTCGTAGGCGGACAGCATGTCACCCAGTTCGGCGGCCGGGATGTCCAGGGACAGTTCGTGTCCGACGGACGTGTCGAACAGGTCGACGGCGCCGGCGATGTTCTCGGTGACCGGGGACGCGATGACGGAGGCGTCCCCGGTGATGTACGGGCGGATGCGGGCCGCACCGAACACGGTCGTCATGACCGTCACGAAGGCGACGAACACCGCCAGCAGCTTCCAATGCTGACGCAACGACCTCGGAATCCTGTGCTGGAGCCTGCGATTCGGTGTCGGTGGCCGGGCGGGGTTCGTCGCGGTCATCAGATGTCCGTCTGGTCGTATCCGGTCAGGACCGTCACCCGCTGCCCGGCGTTGACCCCGCTGAGAGCACCGATCAGTTCCGCCGGTTTGCACCCCTTCTTCAGTTGCGCCGTGTAGTACAACTCGTGCAGTGCGCCGGACCGGACCGCCTCGGTGGACACCAGTTCGAACTCCGTGCAGTACTGGATCAGGACGTCCTCGACGAGGGCCGCGTACTCCTGCTCCGGCGGCACCTGCACCTTGACGACCTGTCGCTGCACGTCGAGCTTGAACCAGTTGAACTTGTTCATGATCAGCATGACCAGGCAGACCGCGGCGGTCGCGGCGACGGCCAGCAGATAGAACCGGGTGCCCGTCGTCATGCCGATCGCCATCACCAGGAAGACGAACCCGACGTCGCGGGTTTCCTTGATCGCGTTGCGGAATCGGATCACCGACAGCGCACCGACGAGCGCGAACGCCCGGGCGATGTTGGAGCCGACCACCAGCATGATGAGCGAGACGATCATGCCCACCATCACGAGCGTCTGCACGTAGGACTGGCTGTAGGAGACGTTCTTGTGGGTGTACCGGTACACCCAGCCGACGATCGCGGACAGCACGAACGACAGTGCCAGGGAGACGATGATGTCGAACGCGGTGAACGTGCCGCTGAGGTCTTGCAGATCGAAATTCATATCGGTCCTGTTCGGTTGTTACGGGGAAAGTCGGCCTGCTGCCGTGAACATGTCGGCGGGGGCGATCTCGACGGCACCGCCGGCGAGCACCAACTCCGGTGCACCGGAACGGGATCGCGGGGCCATGCCGAACGCCTCCACCGATTGGCAGTACTTGGAGACCCGGATCGCCGACATGTCCAACCGGGCTGTCAGGTCGGTGGCCCAGTAGGGCACCCGCTCGTCGGCCTTGAGTTCCACCACCGCCAGCTTCGGCGGGACGATGAAACGGTTCTCGCCGCCCGACGCGAAGTGGAAGTCGCGGTCCCGGCCGTGGATCCTGTGGTCGATCGTCACCCGCAGGCCCAGGTCGGCGTCGCGGCCGACGAACGCCTCCCGCAGGTATCCGGTGGTGACCGTGGGACGCAGATCGAGGTTGCCGATCAGGGTGGTCACCTCGTTGACGAACGGGCGCTGCGCCAGATCGCAGTCGATGTCCTCGTGACCGTTCAACCAACGCTGGGCGATGCTGTACGGCAATGTGATCCGACGTTTCTGCGTCACCCGGTCGACCCGCTGCTTGATCTCGACCTGGACGGGGGTGTCGTCGGTGCAGTCGGCCGGTTGCCCGTACAGTCGCAGTCGCAGCCGCAGCTTGCGCCGGAACCGCAGGCCCTCGATCTTCTCCCAGTAGAAACGCAGGCTCGGTGTGTCGTAGTACAGGGACGTCACCGGGTAGCCGCCGTGCGGCGAATACGGATCGGTGTCCATCCGTGCCGCGAGTTCACGCCGCAGTTCGGGAACCCGCGTCTCGTCCACGAAGTACTTGATCTCGTACCGGTTGAACGCATGCAGTGTGCTGGCGGTCTGCGCATAGGGCCCGCTCATCGGGTGCGGCCTCCTGAGGGTGTCGGCGAACTGGACGACACCACTACACCCGGCGAACCTCCCGAGAACTTCCCGGAAGCCTGGCAGTTTCCTGGGAAGGCGTCAGCGGGGTCGCGGCGCATTCTCCGATCTGTTCAGCGCACTGGACTTCTGTCCGTAACAGCGTGGTGTGCACCGGGGCGAACGGCGCAGTTCACACCACCGCCTACGATCCATCCACAGGAGCGGATCGGCCAGACGACGTCGAGTCGGCGACCACCGGATCCGCTCCTCACCCACCGGTGCGCACCCTGCACTCCACACGGACGAGGAGACTCCACTGTGAACCCCGAACGCATCGTCATCGTCGACGGCGCCCGTACCCCTGTCGGCAGCTTCGGCGGTGTCTTCAAGGACACCCCCGCGCACGAACTCGGCGCCGTCGCCGCGAAGGCCGCGCTCGAACGCTCCGGCATCGCCGGCAACGAGATCGACGAGGTCGTCATGGGCTGCATCGGGCAGGTCGGCCCCGACGCCTACAACGCGCGGCGGGTCGCACTCGCTGCCGGGCTTCCCGCGTCCGTGCCCGCCTACACCGTCAACCGCCTGTGCGGGTCCGGCCTGCAGGCGATCTGGTCCGCGGCCATGCAGATCCGCTGGGGTGCAGCCGAGCTGGCCCTCGCCGGTGGTGACGAGAACATGTCACGCATGCCGTTCTACGACTTCGGTGCCCGCTCCGGCTACAAGCTCGGCGACCGCACCCTCGTCGACGGCACCGTCGGTATGCTCACCGACCCGTTCCACAACATCCACATGGGTGTGACCGCCGAGAACGTCGCCCGCACCTACGGCATCAGCCGGGGCCAGCAGGACGAGTTCGCCGTCGAGTCGCAGCGTCGCGCCGCCACCGACGCCGCGCAGGCCGCGTTCGCCGAGGAGATCACCGCCGTCGAGACCGGTGGACGCAAGCCCGTCACCGTCACCGTCGACGAGCACCCCAAGCCGGGCACCACCGTCGAGACGCTCGGACGCCTGCGGGCCGC
The DNA here is from genome assembly GCF_005434945.1 of Prescottella subtropica. Taxonomy (GTDB): domain Bacteria; phylum Actinomycetota; class Actinomycetes; order Mycobacteriales; family Mycobacteriaceae; genus Prescottella; species Prescottella subtropica. The sequence goes on from NZ_SKCH01000020.1 coordinate 29,344, forward strand.
GTTCGTGCCGGACGGCACCGTCACCGCCGGCAACTCGTCCGGCATCAACGACGGCGCCGCCGCGGTCGTCCTGGGCACCGAGTCCGGCGTCCGGGCGAAGGGCCTCACCGGCCTGGCCGTGATCGAGTCCGTCGCCACCGCCGCCCTCGAACCGGACCACATGGGGTACGCGCCCGTCCCCGCCCTGGCCAAGCTGTTCGCGCAGACCGGGCTCACCCCCGCCGACATCGACACTTTCGAGGTCAACGAGGCGTTCGCCGCACAGGCCGTCGCAGTCACCCGGGACGCCGGCCTCGATCCCGCCAAGACCAACCCGTACGGCGGCGCCATCGCCCTCGGCCACCCGGTCGGCGCCACCGGCGCCATCCTCACCCTCCGCGTCGCCAAGGACCTCGTCCGCCGCGACCTCGAACTCGGCGTCGTCACCATGTGCATCGGCGGCGGCCAGGCCCTCGCCGCCCTCGTCCGCCGCGTCTAGCGACCCGCATCCACCGAAGTCCCTCACCTGCCGCGGCAGGTGAGGGACTCGGTCACCGCACGTACGGCAGGAACGGGGCGACCGGGAAACAGGGAACCGGTTGCGCGGCAGCCGGATCCAACGCATTGAGCACGTACAACCACGCCCGTTCGCTGTAGAGCGTGGAGATGTGTTCCGACATGTCGGCCTCGCATCCGTCCTGCAGCAGCCGGTTCGTGGCGTTCGGCCCCTCGTAGTACTGGAATGTGAACGGGGTGACGACCTCGTCGTACCGGCTGATGATGCTGTGGTATTCCACACCGGACGGCAGTGCGGCGGTGTTCACGTGGGGCGGCGTCGCGTCGGGGCCGTAGACCTCGAGGTTCAGGGGGTTGTCGTACACCTGCTGGATCAACGCCGGCAGCGTAGCCGCCAACCCGTCGTAGACAGCCGGACCGAGCACCGGGATCAGGCTGCGGAAGAACACGAACCCGTCCAGCGTGGTCCCGGTCGACGGGGAGATCCCCACCTTGGTGTGCACCTTCTGCGCCCCGTCGAGGAACTTCAGATAGTAGTCAGGCAGGATGCCGCCACCCTGGGAGTGGCCGACCAGATCCACCTCGTCGGCACCCGTCGCGGCCCGCACCCTGTCGACGAAATCGGCGAGGGTCCGGGCCGACGTCGGAATATCGCCGAGACTCTGGACCGGCAACTGCTCGATCGGCGTGACATTGCCGTAGTTGAAGGTGAACACGCAGAAGCCGTGGTTCTTCAGGAACGGCGCACCGGCATAGAACGCATTGCCCTGCGTCGCCATCGTCGGATTCACCAGGACGACCGGACGCGGATGCTCCGACGACGGCGCACAGCCCCAGTCGTTCGCCCCGGGTGGGGGTGCGGTCGCGTCGAGCGTCCGCAGTGCGGCCACGCTCAGATCCCACTCGACCGGCAACACCCCCGGGGCCGGTGCGGCACCGGCGGAAACTCCCCCGGCGACGGCGAGGCCAACCGTGGCAGCAACCCCCGCCACCACCCGCGCCAACATGCGCTGAACGGACATGACCGAACTCCCCCCACGAAACAAGTGTGTGCCGCAGTAACGTACAACTCACGCGGCCGCTCGTGTGACGAATAGGCAAATGCAGTGTGCCCACCAGTCCGGTCGCCGATCTCCGCCGCCCCGGACACGGAAAAGCCCCCCACCTGCAGTGCAGATGAGGGGCCTTCGGCGGAAGCGGAGGGATTTGAACCCCCGGTGGGTTTAACGCCACGCTCGCTTTCAAGGCGAGTGCATTCGGCCGCTCTGCCACGCTTCCGTGGCGAATCCTAGCCGCACGGGCGGTGCGGGGCGAAACCGATCAGCCGACGGCGCGTTGCCCGACGGCGGTGTCGACCTTGGTGAAGACGTCGGCGACGGTTTTCAGTTCGGATGTGGTGAGCAGGTCGACGAGGTAGCGACGCACCCCGGCGACGTGGGTGGGTGCGGCGGCGGTGAGTCGTCGTCGGCCCTCGTCGGTGACGACGGCGAGGACGCCGCGGCCGTCTTCGACGCATTGGCTGCGTTCGACCATGCCTTCGGTTTCCATGCGCCGGATCTGGTGGGTGAGCCGGCTGCGGGAGGACAGTACGCCGTCGGCGAGGTCGCTCATCCGCAGCGAGCCGTCGGGTGATTCGGACAGCATGACGAGGATGCGGTATTCGGCGAGGGACAGTCCGTGTTCGGACTGTAGTTCGCGGTTGAGTACATCCATGAGTCGTTGGCTGCCGTCGATGAAACCGCGCCATGCGCGCATTTCGTCGGCACCGAGCCACGCCGCCCCGGCACCCGTGGTCACTCGAGCTTCGTTCACGGAAGCATCGTAGTGCGCTTACCTACCCGCCGACCGCAGCACGCCCGGGTCGATCTCGGCGAGTGTGGAGATACCGGTCAACCCCATTGTGACGTCGAGGTCCGCCAGCAGGATTCGCAGTGCGTGCCGTACCCCGTCGGCTCCGGCCAGCCCGAGTCCGTACACCCACGGCCGCCCGTACAGGACGGCGTCGGCGCCGAGTGCGAGCGCGATCAACACGTCTGCACCGCAGCGGATCCCGGAGTCGAGCAGGATCGTGGCCCGGTCTCCCACCGCGGCGGCGACGGGGCCGAGGGCGTCGAGGGCTGCGATCGCGCCGTCGACCTGGCGGCCGCCGTGGTTGCTCACGATCACCCCGTCCGCGCCCGCGTCGACGACGGCTCGCGCATCATCTTCGTGGACAATGCCTTTCACCAGCACCGGCAGGTCGGTCCATTCTCCGATCCTCGTGATGTCCGACGCCCGCAGGGCATGGTTGCCGAACAGTGACACCCACGTGAGGACCGCCATCTGCATGGCCTCGGGGCTCTCCTCGGGCGGGGCTGCGAGCTTGGCCCGGAACACGGGGTCGGACAGGTAGTTCGCGATCCCCTGGGCCCGCAGGAACGGTAGGTGCCCGAGTTCGAGATCGCGTGGCCGCCAACCCATTCCCGGGGTGTCGGCGGTGACGACGATCGCTTTCGCGCCGGCCTTCGCGGCCCGCTGCACCAGCGACTGTGCCAGTTCGTCGTCGGCCGGCCAGTACAGCTGGTACCACCAGTTCTCCCCGGACACGGCGCCGACGTCCTCGATGGTCGACGACGCGGCCGTCGAGAGCACCGACCCGACACCGAGTTCCGCGGCAATCTCGCCGACGATCGTCTCCCCGTGCTCCCGGACCATGCCGAGCACCCCGATCGGGGCGGTCAGCACCGGCGCGGCCAGTCGGGTGCCGAGGAGGTCGATGCTCAGGTCGCGGGCGTCCGGGGCGCTGGTCCCGCGCAGCATCCGCGGCACCAGCGCGTACCGGGTGAACGCGTCGAGGTTCGCGGCGGCGGTCCGTTCGGTGGAGGCACTGCCCGCGATGTAGGCGAACGCCTCGGCGCTCAACTCGGCGCGGGCGCGGGCCTCGAGTCCGGCCGCCGTCATCGGCAGTTCGGGGCGCGCCCCGGACAGTCCGGTGAGGTAGATCTCGTTCTGCATGTTGCCGAAAAAGGTCACCGGATCACGCTAACGCGATCGGACTACCGTCGGAGGTTATGTACGCGATTACGATCTCCGAGCCCGGCGGCCCCGACGTGATGTCCTGGACCGAGGTCCCCGACCCGGTGCCCGGCCCCGGCGAGGTGCTGCTCGACGTGGCCGCCACCGCCGTCAACCGCGCGGATCTGCTGCAGCGTCGCGGCCTGTATCCGCCGCCCCGCGGCGCGAGCGACATCCTCGGCCTCGAATGTTCCGGTGTGATCACCGAACTGGGTGCCGGGGTGGACGGCTGGCGGGTGGGCGACCGAGTTGCGGCCCTGCTCGCCGGCGGCGGCTACGCCGAGAAGGTCGCGGTGCCGGCCGGTCAGCTGCTGCCGATCCCGGACGGGCTGGATCTGCACACCGCGGCGGCGCTGCCGGAGGTGGCGTGCACGGTGTGGTCGAACCTGGTGATGGAGTGCGGACTGCACGCCGGACAGGTGCTGCTCGTCCACGGCGGCGGCGGCGGTATCGGCACGCACGCCGTCCAGGTCGGTGCGGCGCTCGGCGCCCGCGTCGCGGTCACGGCGGGCACCGCCGACAAGCTCGCGATCTGCGCCGAGTTGGGTGCCGACATCCTGATCAACTATCGCGAGGACGACTTCGTGGCGGCGGTGCGGGAGGCCACCGGCGGCCGCGGCGCCGACATCATCCTCGACAACATGGGGGCGTCGTACCTGGACCGCAATCTCGACGCCCTCGCCCCCGACGGCCAGCTGGTGATCATCGGCATGCAGGGCGGTGCCACGGGCGAGTTGAACATCGGCAAGATGCTCGGCAAGCGGGCCCGGGTGCTCGCGACCGGGCTGCGTGGGCGTCCGGCGGACGGCCCGGCCGGGAAGCCGGCCGTCGTCGCGTCGGTGCGAGAGACGCTGTGGCCGCTGGTGTCGGCCGGCGAGGTGAAGCCGCTCGTGCATGCGGCGCTGCCGATCGTGGAGGCGCCGACCGCGCACCGCATGCTCGATCAGCCGGACGTGGTCGGGAAGGTCGTTCTCACCGTGCGCGAGAACTGAGCGGCCGGATCAGCCGAGCGTCGACAGGTGCCGGACGAGCTGGTTGATCTCGTACCGGGTGGTGTACGGCGCGAGACCGATCGTGATCGCGCCGCCCTCGTCGGTGACACCCAGCGCGTCGAGCAGGCGCCCGCCGTGGTCGGGACCGCTGACGGTGGCGATCCGGTTGTCCGCGAGATGCGCGGCCACCTTGTCGGCGGACATCCCGGCGACGGTGAAGCTGACCGTGGGCACCCGGATCGGGGACCGGCCGATGAGCGTCACCTGTGGCAGCGCGTCGAGCGAACGCATCAGATATTCGAACAGCTGATCGTGGTAGGCCTGCAGCGAACTGATCGACGCCTCGAGCCGCTGCCGGCGAGTACCGGTCGCGGTGTCCTCGAGTCCGGCCAGGAAGTCGATCGACGTGGTGAGTCCGGCGAGCATCGCGAACTGGTGGCCGCCGACCTCGAGTCGTTCGGGGCCGCGGGCGTGCCGGTTGAGCGACATCGACGGAATCCGGTCCAGCAGGGACGGATCCCGGAACACCAGGGCACCGGCCTGCGGGCCACCCCACGACGGGGCACTGACCGCGACGACGTCGGCGCCGAGTTCCTCGATGTCGAGGTGCGCGTACGGCGCGGCACCGATGGCGTCGACGACGATGAGGCCACCGACCTCGTGGATCCGGTCCGCGGCGGCCCGCACGGCGGGTGCCGAACCGGCGACCGGGGAGGCCGCGGTCAGCGCGACCAGCCGGGTCGTCGGCTGCACCAGGTCCGTGAACTGCCAACTCGGCAGCTCACACGTCTCGATCTCCACCTCGGCCCAGCGGACCTGCGCCCCGTACCGGCGGGCCACCCGCAGCCACGGCGCGACGTTCGCTTCCTCGTCGAGCCGGGACAGGACGAGTCCGGTGCCCAGTCCCAGCCGGGAGCTGAGCGACTCGGCGAGCGATGCCAGCAACACCGCCCGATCCGGGCCGAGCACGACACCGGCCGGGTCGCCACCGACGAGGTCGGCGACGGCTTCGCGGGCGGCGGCGACGATCGCGGCACTGCGCCGCGACGACACGTGACTGCCGGTCGACGAGGATGCGGCCCCGCGAAACGCCGTGGAGACGGTTCGCGACACCGCATCGGGGATCTGCATTCCGGCTTGCGGGTCGAGGTGCACCCATCCATCGCCCAGCGACGGGATCAGTCCCCGCACCCGGGCAACGTCGTAAGCCATGACGGACACTCTAGGACCCTCTGTCAACGCCGTGTGACTCAGATCCGACTTTTCGGATAGTGCGGTAAAACACGTTGCAATTCGGGCGCGCGACGGGATCACGGCAATCCGCGGGCGAAACGTTCAAGATGTAGTCATGACGCAACCTGACGACGAACATGTGCTCGTGATCGGTCCCGACGGTCGTCCCGTCCCCTCCGCCCACGCCGACGACAGTGCAGCGGCCGCCGCACCCGATACCGGGACCGACACCGACACCGACGATCAGGGTTCGCTCACCGACATGGTCGAGCAGCCGGCGAAGGTCATGCGGATCGGCACGATGATCAAGCAGTTGCTGGAGGAGGTGCGGGCGGCCCCGCTCGACGATGCCAGCCGCACCCGGCTCCGGGAGATCCACACGTCGTCGGTGCGGGAGCTCGAGCAGGGCCTGGCCCCGGAACTGCGGGAGGAACTCGAGCGGCTGACGCTGCCGTTCACCGATGATTCCGTCCCCACCGATGCGGAGCTGCGGATCGCGCAGGCCCAGCTCGTCGGCTGGCTCGAGGGACTGTTCCACGGCATCCAGACCGCACTGTTCGCACAGCAGATGGCGGCCCGCGCCCAGCTCGAACAGATGCGGCAGGGCGCCCTGCCGCCGGGCATGGGCATCGGCCCACACCACGGCGGACCGGGCCACGACGACGGCAGTCCCGGTCCCGGGACGGGCCAGTACCTCTAGATTCGCCTCGAGATCCGGGCCACGGTCCCGCGGACGTTTCGGGCGGGACCGGTAGGCTCGGAACTCGTGTCAGCAGCAGCCTTGGATCACGAGTCGGTGTCCGACGCCGACGACGATGTCGTCGCGTCCGATTCGCAGACCTTCCGCCGCGCATTCCAGGATCTGCGCGACGGGTTCGCGCAGCGGGAGCTGTGGCTCAACCTCGGCTGGCAGGACATCAAGCAGCGGTACCGCCGGTCGGTGATCGGCCCGTTCTGGATCACGATCGCCACCGGCGTGCAGGCCACCGCGATGGGCATCCTGTACTCGGCGCTGCTCGGGATGCCGCTGCAGACGTTCCTGCCGTACGTGACCGTCGGTCTGATCGTGTGGAATCTGATCAGCGCGTCGATGCTCGAGGGTTCCGAGGTGTTCATCGCCAACGAGGGCCTGATCAAACAGTTGCCGTCGGCGCTGAGCGTGCACATCTACCGACTGGTGTGGCGGCAGTTGCTGTTCTTCGGCCACAACCTGCTGATCTACGTGATCATGGTCTTCGCGTTCGGGGTGTGGAAGAACATGACGTGGACGGCGTTGGCCGCGATCCCGGCGCTGGCCCTGATCGTGTTGAACGCGCTGTGGGTGTCGATCGTGTTCGGCATCTTCGCGACCCGCTACCGGGACATCGCCCCGATCCTGAGCAGCCTGACGCTGCTGCTGTTCGTGCTCACCCCGATCTTCTGGTCCACCGAGGTGCTGAAGGATCAGGGCGGTGAGGTCGCCGAACGCGCGCGGATCGCCGAGCTGAACCCGCTCTACCACTTCCTCGACATCGTGCGCGCGCCGATGATCGGCCAGGACCAGCAGGCGTACCACTGGTACATCGTGCTGGCGTTCACCGTCGTCGGCTGGATCGTGGCGATCCTGGCGCTGCGCAAGTACCGGGCCCGCGTGGCCTACTGGGTGTAGGGGGATACCGCCATGACCAGCAATGTGAGCATCGAGACGCGCGGCGCGTGCGTCGACTTCCCCATCTTCGACGCCAAATCACGGTCGCTGAAGAAGGCATTCCTCGGCAAGGCCGGCGGCACGATCGGCCGCACCGACTCCGACGTCGTCGTCGTCGAGGCGTTGCGGGACATCACGATGTCGCTGAAGGACGGCGACCGGGTCGGCCTGGTCGGGCACAACGGTGCCGGCAAGTCGACGCTGCTGCGACTGCTGTCCGGCATCTACGAACCCACCCGCGGCAGCTCCCGCATCCGCGGCCGCGTCGCCCCCGTCTTCGACCTCGGCGTCGGGATGGACCCGGAGATCTCCGGCTACGAGAACATCATCATCCGCGGCCTGTTCCTCGGGCAGACCCGCAAACAGATGCTCGCCAAGATGGACGAGATCGCCGAGTTCACCGAGCTCGGCGAGTACCTGAACATGCCGCTGCGCACCTATTCGACGGGCATGCGGGTGCGTGTCGCGATGGGCGTCGTCACCTCCATCGACCCCGAGATCCTGCTGCTCGACGAGGGCATCGGCGCGGTCGACGCCGAGTTCATGAAGAAGGCCCGCATCCGGCTGCAGGCACTGGTGGAACGCTCCGGCATCCTCGTGTTCGCCAGCCACTCCAACGAGTTCCTCGCCCAGCTGTGCGACAGCGCGATGTGGATCGACCACGGGCATATCCGCATGCACGGCGAGATCGAGGACGTCGTCCGCGCCTACGAGGGTGACGACGCCGCCGACCACGTCCGGCACGTCATCGCGGACATGAAGAAGGAAGAGCGGGGCCGGGCGTCGTGAGCGAACACATTGTCGGTGTCGTCGTCACCCACAAGCGCCGCGAACTGCTCGCCGCGTCGCTGACGGTCCTCGCCGGACAGTCCCGTCCGCTCGACCATCTGGTCGTCGTCGACAACGCCGACGAACCCGAGGTGCGTGCGCTCGTCGAATCGGCCGGCGTCCCCACCACGTATCTCGGGTCGAAGCACAATCTCGGTGGTGCGGGCGGATTCGCGCTCGGCATCCTCTACGCCCTGTCGCTCGGTGCCGACTGGGTGTGGCTCGCCGACGACGACGGCCGCCCCGAGGGCCCCGACGTCCTGGCGACGCTGCTGACGTGCGCGCAGCGGTACGGCCTCGCCGAGGTGTCACCGGTGGTGTGCGACATCGCCCAGCCGGAGCGGCTCGCGTTCCCGCTGCGCCGCGGTGTCGAGTGGCGACGGTGGCGGTCCGAACTGGGTGACGATGATCTGCTGCCCGGTATCGCGTCCCTGTTCAACGGCGCCCTGTTCTCGGCGTCCGCGATCGACACGGTCGGCGTCCCGGATCTGCGGCTGTTCGTCCGCGGCGACGAGGTCGAGGTGCATCGTCGTCTCGTCCGCTCCGGGCTACCGTTCGGCACCTGCCTGCAGACCGCGTACCTGCATCCCGACGGCGCCGACGAGTTCAAACCGATCCTCGGCGGCCGGATGCACACCCAGTACCCGGACAACGAGACCAAACGATTCTTCACGTACCGCAACCGCGGCTACCTGATGTCCCAGCCCGGCATGCGCAAACTGCTCCCCCAGGAGTACGCGCGGTTCGGCTGGTACTTCCTCGTCAGCCGACGCGACCCGAGGGGGTTCGTCGAGTGGATGCGGCTGCGGCGACTCGGACGCCGGGAGCGGTTCGAGCGACCCTAGAGGTAGGAGACGGGCCGCGCCGGCATCGGTGCGAGTCCGGCAACGGTGCTCATCTCGATCAGGTTGACGACGAACGTCTCGTGATCGAGGAGCGGCGGCCCACCCGATCCGTACGCGCGCGCCCACGACGCCATCGCCGAGACGATGAAGTTGGTCGTGAGCCGCATCCGCTCCTCGCGCAGGGCCTCGCTCATCCCCGGCATGGACCGGCGTACCAGGTCCTTCGCGACGGCACTCGCCGGCGCGTACCGCGCGTCGGGCAGACCGCCCCGGCGGTCGTAGACCTCCGCCATGATCTGCACGAAATCGCGGCCGCGTTCGTCGAGCAGTTTCTCCCCGAGCGGCACCGCCAGCGTGGCGATGGCATCCCGCAGCGCCGACTCGGACGGTTCCCGGCCGATGCACAGCCGTTCCACGAAGTGGTCGATCCGCGCACTCACATCGGCCATGTGCCGCACGACGATCGCGTCGAGCAGACCCTCGCGGGATCCGAAGTAGTAGTGCACGGCCGAGTCGTTGCGGACCTCGGCCATCGTGTTGAGGTCCCGGATCCGGACCCGGTCGATGCCTTCCCTCGCGAAGAGGTATTCGCCCGCACGCAACAACCGCTCACTGACCGGGAGATTCGCCGTCACGCTTGACACGCTAACAAACTCGATTAATGTGCTCCACATCACTTTAACGACTTTCGTTAAATGTTCGCTTGCCTGAACGCATGTTCGACCGATGCTGCGGCCGGCGCACCGAAGGTGTTCTCGTGCTGCATGTTTCGTCGTGTCACCTTTCCCTGCCGCACGGAAGGAGTACTCGTGGAGCTACCCGAGGGAATCGACGTCACCCACCCCTCCACGTTCGAGGACGGCATCCCCCATGCCCTGTTCGCAGCACTGCGCACGTCGGCGCCCCTCTGGTGGAATCCGCAACCGCGGGGCGCGGCCGGCTACCGGGACGACGGATTCTGGGTGGTCTCGACACACGCGCTCGTGCAGGAGGTGTCGCGGCGCCACACGGACTTCTCGTCGTGGGAGAACACCGCGATGGTGCGCTACGAGGACGACGCGCCACGCGAGCACATCGAGGCCGGCCGGGCCATCATGCTCAACAAGGACGAGCCGGAGCACGCCGCTCTGCGGCGCATCGTCGCGCGCGGCTTCACCCCGCGATCCGTCAACGCACTGCGCGCCGCCCTCACCGAACGGGCACGGGACATCGTCGGTGCCGCAGCAGCATCCGGATCGGGTAACTTCGTCGAACAGGTGGCGTGCGAACTGCCCCTGCAGGCCATCGCCGACCTTCTCGGTGTCCCGCAGTCGGACCGCGGGAAACTCTTCGCCTGGTCCAACGCCATGACCGGGCGCGACGACCCGGATGTCCCCGGCGACCCGCGCATCGCCATGCAGGAGATCATGGGCTACGCGCACGGGATCGCGACCGAACGCCGCGCCTGCCCGGCGGACGACATCATCACCGCACTGGTCAAGGCGCAGGACGAGGACGGCGCGCTCACCCCGGACGAGTTCGCCTACTTCGTGATCCTGCTCGTGGTCGCCGGCAGCGAAACCACCCGCAACTCCATCACGCACGGGCTGGCCGCCTTCCTCGACCACCCGGACCAGTGGGAGATGTACCGGCGCGAACGACCCGGCACGGCCGTGGACGAGATCATCCGCTGGGCCAGCCCCGTCCTGTCCTTCCAACGGACCGCGCTCCACGACACCGACCTCGGCGGGCAGCGGATCGCCGCCGGCGACCGCCTCGTGCTGCTCTACGCGTCGGCGAACTTCGACGAAGCGATGTTCGACGAACCCCTGCGTTTCGACATCACCCGACGGACCAACCCGCATCTGGCGTTCGGCGGCACCGGTATCCACTACTGCATCGGCGCCAATCTGGCCCGGCTGCAGGTGGGTCTGATGTTCGACGCGATCGCCGATCTGCTTCCCGACATCTCGGCCCTCGGGCCACCGGTCCGCGGCCGTTCGGCGTGGCTGAACGGCATCACCGCACTACCCGTCGACTACGGCGCATGTCCCGTGGGCGACCGTCCCCGACCCGTCACCGCCGACCAGGCGTGAGGAGATCCATCGTGCACAATTTCGCAGATAAGACCGTCGTCGTCACCGGTTACGCGTCGGGTATCGGGGCGGCGACCGCCGCCGCCCTGACCGCGTCCGGTGCGTCCGTGATCGGTGTCGACCGGGCCGTACCGGAGTCGGCTCCGCCCGTCGCCCGCACCGTCGTCGGGGACCTGTCCACGTACGACGGGGTGCGTCGGATCGCCGAGGAGATCGACGGGCCGATCGACGTGCTGGTCAACAACGCCGGGGTCGCCGCCACCCAGCCGTGGCGGACGGTCCTGGCCGTCAACGCGCTCGCACCACGCGATCTCACCCGGTTGCTGCTCCCGAAGTTCGGTCCCACCCCCGTCGTCGTCACCACCGCCTCGCAGGCCGGTTTCCAGTGGCAGCGGAATTTCGTGCGGGCCAACGGTTTCCTCGCGATCGACGACTGGGATGCCGCACTGGATTCCGTCGCCGACCTGCCCGACATCGACCGGCTCTGCTACGCGCTGTCGAAGGAGGCTGCGATCGTGTACTCCGGCAACCTCGCGGTCGAGGGCAAGCCGCTCGGGCTGCGGTCGAACACCGTCTCCCCCGGCACCGTCGGCACGCCGCTGCTGCCGGAGTTCACCGCGACGATGGGTGAGGCGGTCATCGACGGTGCCGCCGCCTGGACCGGACGGCACGCTACCCCGGAGGAGATCGCGGGCGCGATCGTCTTCCTCGCCTCCCCGGAGTCCGCGTGGATCAGCGGCGTCGATCTGCCGGTCGACGGCGGGTACGGGTCCCTCGTGTTCCGCACCCTCGTCGCCCCCACCATGAGCGCCGCCCGGTGACCCCGCGCCCGCGATCCCGACAGGAACCCCGATGACCACCGAACTGATCTCCGTCAACCCCGCGACCCTCGACGAGGTGGGGCGGGTCGCCGTCACTACCGCCGCGGAACTCGACGCGAAAGTGTCTGCCGCCCATCGCGCGTTCGCGTCCTGGCGTACCGACCGGGAACTCCGCCGTCAGCTCCTCGCCGCGTGCGCCGACGCACTCTCGAACCGGTCCGCGGAGATCGCCCCGCTGCTGACCCGGGAACAGGGCAAGCCCCTGTCGGAGGCCGGGACCGAGGTGTGGATCACCGCCCACTGTCTGGCGCAGGCGGCCCGGGTCGACTGGGCCGAGGAGACGGCCGGACCCGACCTTCCCGGCCGCCGCACCACGATCCAGCACCGCCCGCTCGGGGTGGTCGGTGCGATCGTGCCGTGGAATTTCCCGCTGTTCCTCATGGCCGCCAAGATCGGGCCCGCGCTGGTGGCCGGGAACACGGTCCTGGTCAAGCCGGCGGAGTCGGTGTCCCTCGTGGTGTCGAAGGTCGTCGAGATCCTCCGGTCGGTCCTGCCCGACGGCGTGCTCGACGTCGTGACCGGCGGACCCGAGGTGGGGCAGCAGCTCGTGGCACACCGGAAGGTGCGCAAGGTGTCGTTCACCGGCTCGACGTCGGTCGGCCGCCTGATCATGCGGCAGGCCGCCGACACCGTCACCCCGGTCACCCTCGAGCTGGGCGGGAACGATCCGGCGATCCTGTTGGACGATGCCGACATCGACGGCGCCGCAACTGCACTCGCACGCGGCGCGTTCTTCAACGGTGGACAGATGTGCATCGCCCCGAAGCGGGCCTACGTGCCGAACGCGATGCTGGACGCGTTCTGCGACGTCTTCGCCGACCGGATGGCGCAGCTCGTCGTCGGCGACGGGCTCGAACCCGCCACCACGGTCGGGCCGCTGCACAACCGGGCGCAGCTCGAGTTCGTCACCCACCTGCTCGACAAGGCCGTGGCCGGTGGCGGCACCGTCGTGCGGGGCGGCAGCGCCGGCACCGATCTGCCGGGCCATTTCCTCGAGCCCACCCTCGTCCGCGGCGTGGACGACACCGCCGACATCGTCGCCGTGGAACAGTTCGGCCCGGTGTTCCCGGTGGTCGGCTACGACGACGTGTCCCGGGTCCTCACCACGATCGACGAACAGGAGTTCGGGCTCGGCGCCTCGGTGTGGGGTACGGACGTCGAGCGCGTCACGGCGGTCGCCGACCGCATCGATGCCGGCACCGTGTGGATCAACCAGCACAACGCACTCGACGTCACGCTGCCGTTCGGTGGGGTGAAGGCCAGCGGTTTCGGACGCGAGGGCGGTACCGCCGGTGTCGAGGATTTCCTGCACACCCGCGTCGTGGATGCCAAGCTCTGACCGCGAAAGAGACTCGATGACAAGCAATCCCGCTCCCCCACGTGGGGTGAACACCGCCGTCACCACGACGGTCACCGACCTCGCCGTCGTGCAGCACCGCCTCGAATGCTGGATCCGGCCGCGTCTCGGCGATCCGGGCGCCCGCGTGTCCGCGGTGCGGAAGCCGTCGGAATCCGGAATGTCCAGTGTCTCGGTGCTGTTCACCGTCGACTGGCGCGAGGGCGGCGCCCCGCACCGCGCCGACCTGGTCGCCAGGCTGGTCCCCGAGGACACCGCACTGCCGGTGTTCCCCGACTACGACCTCGAACACCAGGCCGCCGTCATGCGGGCCGTCGCCGCCCACGGGACGGTCCCGGTGCCGCGGGTCCGGTGGGTGGAGACGGCCGCGGACGTCCTGGGCCGGCCGTTCGTCGTGATGGACCGTGTCGACGGCGTGGTCCCGGTGGACAACCCGCCGTACGTGTTCGGCGGCTGGCTGTGCGACGCGACCCCGGAACAAGCGGACATCCTGCAGCGCAGTTCCGTCGACGTACTGGCCCGGATCCATGCGCTGCCGATCCCGGACGGGATGCGTCCCGCACACACGAGCGCGGCCACACTCCTGCGCCGGCACGTCGCCGACACCCGGGCCTACTACGACTGGACCCGCCGCGAGGACGGCATGCGGATCCCGGTGCTGGAGAGGGGATTCGACTGGCTCGAGCGGAACCGGCCGGAGCATCCGTCCGAACCGGTGCTCTGCTGGGGCGACTCCCGCATCGGCAACATCCTGTACGACGACTTCCGTCCGGCCGCCGTCCTCGACTGGGAGCTCGCGACGGTGGCACCACGAGAGTTGGACGTCGGCTGGTTCGTGTTCTTCCACCGGATGTTCCAGGACATGGCCGAGCAGTTCGACCGTCCGGGACTGCCGGCCCTGTTCCGCCGCGCGGACGTCGTCGCCCGATACCGGGAGACGGCCGGGGTCGAGTTGCGCGACCTCGACTTCTACCTCGTGTACGCGGCCGTCCGGCACGGCGCCATCATGTCCCGCATCAAACGGCGGTCCATCCATTTCGGTGACAGTCCGATACCCGAGGACCCCGACCACTACGTTCTGCACCACCGCATGCTCGACCGCATGATCGACGACGAATACCTTTGGGAGGCACAGTGAGGCCCGATCCGCTCGACGAGTACCCCATCCACCAGTCACCGCTGTCCATGGCGCGTGTCGACAGCAGCGACCGGAACTTCTACGACCGCTACTACTTCAACGGCCACGACCGCACCGGCGACATCTTCTTCGTCACCGGGTTCGGCACGTACGCGAATCTCGGTGTCCTCGACGCGTTCGCCACCGTCCGTCGCGGTGACGTCCAGCGGTCGGTGAGGTTCTCCGACGCCATCGACGCCCGCTCACTCGATGTGGAGGTGGGTGGTTACCGCATCGAGGTCGTCAAACCGTTGCAGACGATCCGGGTGATCTGCGAGCACCCCGACCTGTCCGCGGACATGGTGTGGGAGGGCGCGTTCCCGTCGGTCCTCGAGGAGCATCACGTGCTGATGGCCGGACCGCGGCCGTCGCTCGACGCCACCCGTTTCGCCCAGGTGGGCAGCTGGTCGGGCACCCTGCGCGTCGACGGCACCGACATCACCGTCGATCCCGCGGTGTGGACGGGCACCCGGGACCGTTCGTGGGGCATCCGCCCCGTGGGCGAGCGGGAACCGCTCGGACGGTTGAACGACGAACCGGTGGGCGGCTTCTGGTGGTCGTACATTCCGTTGCGCTTCGACGACTTCGCGTTGATGATCATCGCGCAGGAGGGACCGGACGGGCACCGCACCCTCAACCATGCGACCCGGATCTTCCCCGACGGCCGGGTCGAACAGCTCGGCTGGCCGCGGTTCGAGATCACCTACCGCAGCGGCACCCGCACCCCCGAACACGTCCGCATCCACCTCACCGACCCGATCGGGGAGCCGCTGGTCGTCGACATCGAGCCGCTCGGGTTCGTCACACTGCAGATCGGGTCCGGCTACGGCAGCGACCCGGAATGGAACCACGGACAGTGGCGGGGTCGCGGCTGGAGCTCGTCGAGCCTGTACGACCTGACCGATCCGACACTCGCCCAACGTGTTCCGCACGGCACCAACGAGCACATCGCCCGCGCGACGTGCAACGGGGCCGAGGGCTGGGGCATGTTCGAGCACGGGGTGGCCGGCCGGCACGACCCGTCCGGGTTCGCCGACGGAAAGGTGATGGCGCCGTGACCGATTCGAAAATCTTCCGGACGCGCCGGTTCGGTACCGCACTCACCGCACTGGCTGCGGCGAGTGTCCTGCTCGCCGGATGTTCCAGCAGCGGAGCCGGCGCCCCGACCGATGCGTCGAACGTGATGACGGGCCTGGTCGGGGAACAGTCCGACGGCGGGGACCCGGTGTCGGGCGGGACGCTGTCGTATTCGACCTACAGTTCGGTGAGCAGCCTCGATCCCGCGAACCGGCAGGACGGTGGGGCGACCGGCGGCACCGAGATGGCCGCGATCTACGACCTGCTGATGCGCTACGACCCGGAGACGGAGCAGTACCGGCCGCAGCTGGCGCAGTCG
Source organism: Prescottella subtropica (assembly GCF_005434945.1). GTDB lineage: Bacteria > Actinomycetota > Actinomycetes > Mycobacteriales > Mycobacteriaceae > Prescottella > Prescottella subtropica. Next base: position 45,364 of record NZ_SKCH01000020.1, read on the forward strand.
TTGACCGCGAACGCCGACAACACCGTCTGGACCCTGAAACTGCGCGACGGTGTCACGTTCAGCGACGGCACCCCGGTGAACGCGGACGCGGTCCGGTGGAGCATCGACCGGTATCTGCAGAAGAAGGGCACGCACGCGCAGGTGTGGAACGTGTCCGTCGCCGAGATCGCCACCCCGGATACGTCGACGGTGGTGTTCACACTGAAGCAGCCGTGGAACGAATTCCCGATCATGCTCACCACCGGCCCCGGCATGGTGGTGGCACCGTCGGCGGCGGCGTCCGAGACGTTCACGCCGATCGGTGCGGGCCCGTTCACGGTGGAGCGGTTCGCGTCGCAGGACGAACTGGTGCTGGCGGCCAATCCGTCGTACTGGGACGGCAAGCCGCACCTCGAGAAGCTGCGGTTCCCGGCGATCGTCAGTGAGCAGGGCAAGCTCGACGCCCTGCACTCCGGCGACATCCAGGCCGCCTACCTGCGGTCGGCCGACGTCGTGCACAACGCCCTGACCGCCGGGGACGTCGGATACGTCTACACCGCCAACATGGGCGGCGTCGGCAACATCAACCAGCGCGAGGGACGGGACGCGTCCGACGAGCGGGTCCGCAAGGCCATCGTCGCCGCGTTCGACCCGAACGCCTTCAACGAACGCGTCGAGGACGGCTTCGGCCAGCCGGGCAGCGACATGTTCCAGTCGTGGTCCCGCTGGCACGGTGACGTCGCCGGCGCCGGCTACGACCCGGAGGCCGCGAAGAAGTACCTCGCCGAGGCGAAGGCCGACGGCTTCGACGGCCGGCTCACCTTCGTCGGCCTCAACGACCCCGCGACGCAACGCAGCGCACTCGTCTTCCAGTCGCTGCTGCAGGCCGTCGGATTCACCATCGACATCGACTACGCGTCGAACATCAACGACCTCGTCAAGAAGATGTACGCGCAACACGACTACGACATCGGCTACTCCGCCTTCAACGTCCTCGACGAATCACCGTTCGTCCGGATGTACGGCAACCTGTCGAGCGAATCGACGTCGAACGTGCTCGGCTACGAGAACCCGGAGATGGACGCCCTGCTCGGGAAGCTGCAGACCGCGTCGGACGACGACGACCGCCGGCAGGTCCTCGAGGACATCCAGACCCTCGTCAACGACACCGCCCCGATGCTCGTCGTCGGCGCCGGCAAGTACTTCATCCCCTGGAGCGGCAACGCGCACGGCATCACCCCCAGCGCGGACGGGATCCTGCTGTTCGGAAAGGCATGGCTCGGCACCGGACAGCCGTCGTAGCACTCCCCCTTGCGTGGCCGAATGTCACATGCGTTCAGGTGGACTGAACGCATGTGACATTCGGCCGGCGGCATTCCGGGTCGACCGGGAACGGTTCGATCCGGCACACACCCGCGATCCCTGGCAGCATGGGAACGGACTCGACGTTCGCACGTGAAACGGGGTATCACGAATGTTCAACGGGTTCCGGAAGTCGGCCAGACTCAAGGTGCAGCGGGCCGTCGACGAGGTGGTGCGCGAGTCCGACCGCAAGGCGCGGATCGAGAACGAAAACCGCCACGATCAGATCCTCGCCGAGCTGACCGCCTACAACGGCGAGATGATGCGGGTCCTGACGGAGTTGACGGAGACGCGGGAGCAAGTGGCCGCGATCGGTCAGCGACTCCACGACCTCGAACAGCGCACCCGACGCGACATCACCCACGCCCTCGACATCCGCGCCACCGACGAGAGCGCCCGGTTCGTTCTCGAGCACATGCCGACGGCGCCGGCGTTCCGGCATCCGCACGACACCCTCCGGCACGGCCTCGAACTGGTCAAGGTCGACGGCCTGGCCCTCGAGTTCGGGGTCGCGAGCGGCACCACCCTGCGGATCATCAGCGAGTCCCTGCAGCCCACCGGCCACGACGTGTGGGGGTTCGACGTGTGGACGGGCCTGCCGGAGGCGTGGCGGACCGGATTCCCGGCCGGCGAATTCGCACAGCAGTCGGCACCGACGGTGCCCGGGGCCCGACTCGTGTCCGGCCTGTTCGACGACACCCTGCCCGGCTTCCTCACCGACCATCCCGGCCCGGTCGCGTTCGCGCACCTCGACGCCGACCTGTACTCGTCGACCCGCACCGTCCTCGACCTCGTCGGCGACCGACTCGTCCCCGGCTCGGTCCTGGTGTTCGACGAATACCTCAACTACCCGGGCTGGCAGAACCACGAACACCGGGCGTGGACCGAATTCGTCGCACGCACCGGTGTCCGGTTCGAATACCTCGCCTACACCGCCGACCACGAACAGGTGGTCGTCCGGATCAGCGAATAATGTTGCCTCGGACTACTTTCCGTACAGGCGGGCCCAGTTCTCGCGACTGGTGAGCTGCGGGAATTCCTTCCGGTAGGCGTCGGCCACCGCCGGTGCCTGTGCCCGGAACCGCTTCATGACGCCGACGAGGCGGCCGGTCATCTCCGCGGCCAGGCCCCGGTCGAACGTCCGCTCCCGCACCCCGGACTGTGATGCGTCGGTGACGTACACGTGCGCGAACCGTCCGACATGCCACCACTGGGCGTCCTCGAACGAGACGGTCACCGGACCGGGTTCGAGCCGCCCACGGGCCTGATTCAGCGCCCGCTTGGCGAGGATCGCGTCCTCGAGTGCCGGATTCGGCGGCGGATCCGCGCGCCGCACCGGGACCGGAGGCAGTTCAGATGCACGGCGGGTCACCGTCTCCGCGAAGCGCTTCCGCTCCGTGTTGATCGACGCGAGCGCAGCCTGCCCGCCGTCGGTGAGGGCGTCCGGTCCGTCGAGGAAGCCCTCGATCGCCCGCAACTGGGTGTGCGCGAGCCCGTACTGCAGGCTGACGATGGACCGACTGATGTCACGCGAGAGGTTCTTCACGAGTGCGGACGGCGCGAACCCGGGATCGAGTGCTGCGGTGATCAGCCCGTTGCGGGTGCTGAAGTAGTGCGCGAAACCGTCTACGTCCTTCCAATAGAAGTCCGCGTGCCACACCGCGGCACCGGGCAGCGTGATCGTCGGGATGCCGGCGCGCCCGCAGCGCAGGCTGTACTCGACGTCGTCCCACTGGAAGAACACCGGCAGCGGCAGACCCACCCGACGTACCGCCTCCGCCGGGATCAGGCACGACCACCAGCCGTTGTATTCGGTGTCGACGCGCCGCTCCGGCAACGACTTCAGCAGATTGTGGTTGTGGGTGCTGTACTTCTCCGTCGCGAGACCGCGCCGCAGATTCGTCAGATCCACCCGCTCGGCGTTCGCCAGCAGAGAGTTGGGGCTGTACAGGAACAGCATCTCGGCACCGATCAGGGCGGGCTGGGCGGTGCTGTTCGCGAACGCACTCAACCGCAGCACCGTCTCCGGCTCGCACAGGATGTCGTCGTCCATGAGGATCACGTCGGCGTCGTCACCGGAGGCGGACGCCTCGAACAGTCCGCGTGTGAACCCGCCCGCCCCACCCAGATTCGGCTGCCGCACGTAGTGCAGGCGATCACCGAACGTCGGCACGACGTCCCGGAACAAGTCACGGCTCTCGACCGGATCGGTACCCTGATCGACCACGTAGACGGCGGCGAGCTGATCGACGACGCGGGTATCGGACGCCAACGCGGCCACCGTGTTCGCGCAGTCGTCGGCCCGGTTGAACGTGCAGATCGCGATCGCCAGCGGGCGCCGCGGGGCGGTGGCCGCGACCGTCCACTCGATCCGGTCGAACGTCACCTCGGCGTCGAGGGCCTCGAACTCGAGCCACAGCGACCCGCCGTCGACGAACTGGTCGAGCGTGCTCGACAGCGTGACGGTGCCCTGGCCGGCGTGGTCGGCGACAGCCACGATGCGCCGGTGTCCACCGATGTCGGAGGCGACGAGCAGCACCCGGCACGACGCCGTGGACAGCACCCGCACGCTCACGGTGACCTCGGTGACGGCGGTCCACCGCTGCCAGTAGCTGGCAGGGAACCGGCCGAAGAAGGTGTTGGTGTGCGCCTTGGCACCGGCATGCAGGTTCAGCGAGAACCGGTCCCGGGTGGAACCGCCCTTCTCGACGACCGCGTACAACTCCTCGTTCGCGACGGGCGACGGGCCACAGAACACACCGCGCTGGACCGACAGCCTCGCTGACGCCGATTCCTCGGTCACCGTTGCCATGTTCTCGGTCCCGTCCATCAACTGCCACTCCCGATCTGTGTCCACGCTGTGCATGGGCAGAGTATCCCGATGGGCAGGTGACCGCAGAAACCGATGCCGGACGGTGCCAGGTTAGGGTCTCTGAGCATCCGAACGCGACTGGGAGACGCTGTGATACCCGAGCCGACCACCACCTCCCGCGGTACCCGCTGGGCATGGGGCGTCGTCATTGCTGTTGTCATCTGCCTCGGTTTCGCCCTGGTCCTGTGGCACGACCCCCGATACTTCTACTCGGACGACACCGAGTCGGGGGCGGTCGGCAACTGGCTCCAGTTGGGCCGTGTGATGCGGGACGGACAGTGGTTCCCGACTCTCGTGCTCGACCAGTGGATGGCCGGAAACTATCCGGTCGAAGGTCAGGGCGGGCTCTGGAATCCGGTCCAGATGCTGATCAACTACCTGGCGCCGTCCGTCGACGACCTGACGCTCCTCGCAACCGGTGTCAAACTGGCGTTCTCCATCATCCTCGGGTGGGGCGTGTACAGGGTCGCAATGGCGTACGGTGCACGTCCTTCCTGGGCTGCTGTCGCCGGTGCCGCAGCGCCGTTCGCTGGATTCACCCTGTACTTCGAGCATCCGTCCTGGGTGACGTCACTGATCGGAATGGCCTGGGTGGTGCAAGCCTGGGCAAGTGGCGTCAGGTACGCCCGCGGGCTCTCCGGACCGCTCCCGGTCTTCATCTTCTTGTACCTGGCGATCAGTGTCGGATATGTGCACTCCTTTCTGATGTCCGGAGTGCTGATCGGCTGCCTGATGATCGGCGAGTACCTCCACCAACGACGTGGGCGCCCCAGCCTGTCGCTGGCTGCGGTCGGTGTGGCTGCGGCCGCATGCGGCGCCGTCACCTACCTTCCTGGTCTGCTGACCTCGTCAGTGACCTGGCGCAGCGGCGAGGAAGGCACCCTCAACGACAACTTCCTCACGGCTCCGTGGTCGGAAACATTGACCGCGAGCATTCCGTCCTCGGTGTCGAGTATCGAGTCGTGGACCGGCGAGACCACCACTGCCCCGATTACCTACATCGCGTGGTTTGTCATCCCGGCACTCGCCTTCATCGCATGGCGTTCTGTACAGGGCGCCCTGCGCGAATTCTCGACACCGCTGCTGCTGCTCGCCTTCTTACTGCTGTTCACCGCCGGCCCCAGCGATATCGGACAGATACGCTGGCCGGCACGACTGCTTCCGTTCGTCGCGGTCGTGGTGCTGGTGCTGACGGTCGCACTGCTGAGTCGGTTCGGGACGCTCCGTCCGCTCCGTGCCCGCGTGGTCGCGGCGACGCTACTGATCCTGGTGCTGGTGGTCCGCGCAAGTTCGTCGGGTCCGCAGTATTTCGGCCGCCACGTCCTGTGGGGTGTGCTGATCGCTGTCGCCGGCGCCCTGGCTCTGTATCTGGCACGCCGGTTCGGAGACCGTGCTGTCGCCATGCTGCTGATCACCTCGACGCTGCCGATCCTGGTCTACCAGGTGTCCACCTACCCGCAGGCACTGCACAAGTGGTATCTGCCGACCTCGCAGTCCGAGGCGAAGGGCGGGTTCCCCGACTGGGAAGGCACCACTCTGCAACTCGGTGACCGGAGCCTGATCAAGATCGACGCAGAATCCGCTGAGGTGATCTGGCGGTCGCAGGTGTACGGCAACTACGCCAAGGACCTGGACCTGACCTACGTCAACGCATACACACCGGTCGGGCACCGGGGGTTTTCCAAGATGCTGTGCATGGAGTTCGACGGCTCGACCTGCCCCGACGCGTTGGAAAACGTGCTGACGGTCGACCCGTACACCGGCCGGAGCTTCGCCGATCTGATGCTCGTCGACCGGATCGTGCTGCAGGACAAGCAGTATCCGGACGCCGCAGACAACCCGCCCCCGCCCGGCTGGGCCTGGGTGAGCGTCCCGGAGCCTGCCGCACGCCAGGTGCATGTGCTCGAACGGGTCGACGGCCCGGTGTCCGGCCAGTCGGGTCGGGTGAGCGCGACGGTCGGGACCGAGATCGTGCCCGAGTCGGCCTCGGTCGACTCGGAGCGGCTCCGGGTCACCTCCCCGGACGGTGGCAGTGTGGTGTTCGCCCGGCTGGCCTGGCCGGGATACACGGCCACCCTCGACGGCACGCCGCTGCAGACCAAGGGGCTCGACGAGACGTTCCTGATGGTGGATGTGCCGCCGAGCACCGACGACGCCGAACTGGTCGTCTCGTTCCGCCCGCCGGGACAGCGACTCGGCTTCGCCGCGGCGGGGGTCGGACTGGTGCTGATCGCCCTACTCACCGGGTTGTACTACCGCGACCGCCGGGTCGCCCGCCGCGCCGAGAGCAGGCCGGTGAACCATGCGGCCGCGGGTGCTTCCCCGGACGACTCCCCCGCGCGGGGTGTATAAACTCCCAGCCTGTGACCTCCGACGACGCCCGACCTTCGGCGCAGCCGCACCGTATATCCGTCGTGGTGCCGGTGTACCAGGGCGCCCAGACGCTGCGCGCACTGATCGACGAGATCCTGCCGTGGACGACGCCCCGACACACCCCGGCGGGCAGGCCCATGGTCGTCGAGGAGGTACTACTCGTCTTCGACCACGGCCCCGACGACTCGGCACGCGTCATCCGGCAACTCGCGGCCGAGCACGACGTCGTCAGGCCGATCTGGCTGAGCCGCAACTTCGGCCAGCACCCCGCGACGCTGGCCGGCATGGCGTCGAGCGGCGGCGAGTGGATCGTCACGATGGACGAGGACGGCCAGCACGACCCCGCCGCCATCGGTGGGCTGCTCGACACCGCGCTCGATGAGCAGGCCACCGTCGTCTACGCGAATCCGACCAACCCCGCCCCGCACGGGATGCTGCGCAACGCCGCCTCCCGCGGTTCGAAGTGGCTCATCGCGCACGCTCTCTCCGGCGACAACACCCGCAGCTTCCAGAGCTTCCGCCTGGTACTCGGCGAGGTCGGCCGATCGGTGGCGGCCTACGCCGGTTCCGAGGCCTACCTGGACGTCGCGCTCGGCTGGATCGCGGGCGAGGTGACCACCAGCCCGGTGGCACTGCGCGAGGAACACGGCCGCCGCTCGGGCTACCACCTGCGCAGCCTGCTCTCCCACTTCTGGCGGATGGTGCTCTCCAGCGGCACCAAGGGCCTGCGCATGGTCAGCTTCATCGGTGTGCTCTTCGCCGCCCTGGGACTCGCGCTGGTGCTGTACGTCCTGGCGTCCTACCTGTTCAGCGACGTCGGCAGCGAGGTCCGCGGCTGGGCCTCGACGATGGTGATCCTGCTGTTCGGCATGGGCGCGATCCTGTTCTCTCTCGGGGTGATCGCCGAGTACGTCGGCGTCGCGGTCAAGACCGCGATGGGCAAACCGCCCTACCTGATCGTCGGAGACCCGGCGGCCGGTCCCCTCGGTCGCACCGAACCGGCGCTCGACGAGCAGCGCACCGACTCGGCAGGCGGGTGACATGAGCACCCCGACCTGGGTCGTCGGCAGCGGCGGACTACTCGGTGGTGCCATCGTCCGGGAACTCGGGCAGCGGGGTCTGCAAGTCGAGACGAGTCGCGTCCCGTGGCACGACGGCGACCGCACGAGACGGGTGCTGTTCGCGGACGCCCGTCGGGTGATCGACTCGGCGAACGGAGGACCGTGGCGGCTCGTCTGGTGCGCGGGCGTCGGCGTGAACGGCACCACCGCCGCCGAGTTCGCGGCGGAGAACGCGGTCGTGTCCGACGTGCTCGACGAGATCGCCGCGATCACGCGCGACGGCGCGGACCCCGGCGTGGTCCTGCACGCCTCGTCGGCAGGCGGGGTGTACGCGGGCTCGGCCGGGGCGCCGTACACCGAGGACACCGATCCGGTACCGCTCGGCGACTACGGCCGGGCGAAACTGGCCGCCGAGCAGTTGATGCATCGCTTCGGCGCCGCCACGGGAGCCTCCGTCGTGGTCGGCCGGTTCGCGAACCTGTACGGTCCCGGTCAGAACCTGGCCAAGCCGCAGGGCCTGATCTCGCACCTGTGCCGCAGCTACCTGATGTCGGCGCCGATCTCGATCTACGTGCCGATGGACACGATGCGTGACTACCTCTACGTGACCGATGCCGCCGCGATGGTGGCCGACGCCCTCGACCTGGCGCAGTCGCGGCCCACTGAGCGGGTCACCAAGATCTTCGCCTCGGGTCAGAGCACCACCGTCGGCGCGCTGCTCGGCGCCTGCCGAACGGTGTTCCGTCGCAAGCCGACCGTCGTGCTCGCGGCGTCGCCGCTCGCCGGCGTCCAGTCCGTGGACCTGCGGCTACGCTCGATCGTCTGGCCGGAACTCGACCGCCGGTCGTACCGGACGCTGCCCGCCGGTATCGCCGCTACCCTGGAAGCGACCCGGCGTTCACTCGACCGGTAGCTACGCGGGCCCCGCGTTTCCCAGCACCTTCTCGCCTGCCGCCGCATAGGCCCGTTCGGTGACACCCTTCTGCGGACGCCACCACTGCTCGTTGTCGCGGTACCAGTCGACGGTCGCGGCCAGCCCGGAGCGGAAGTCCCGGTAGCGCGGTTCCCACCCGAGTTCGGTGCGCAGCCGGGTGGCGTCGATGGCGTACCGCATGTCGTGACCGGGCCGGTCGGTGACCGCGTCGAAGTCGTCCGGGTCCTTGCCGAGCAGCTCCAGGATGGTCCGCACGACGGTGCGGTTGTCGACCTCGCCGTCCGCGCCGATCAGGTACGTCTCCCCCGGCGTGCCGCGCTCGATGATCGTCCACACCGCACGGTTGTGGTCGTCGACGTGGATCCAGTCCCGGACGTTGAGGCCCTGGCCGTAGAGCTTGGGTCGGACGCCGTCGAGAACATTGGTGATCTGCCGCGGGATGAACTTCTCGACGTGCTGGCGCGGACCGTAGTTGTTCGAGCAGTTCGAGATGGTCGCGGTGATGCCGAACGAGCGGGCCCAGGCGCGCACCAGCAGGTCGCTCGACGCTTTCGTCGAGGAGTACGGGCTGGACGGGTTGTACGGGGTGGACTCGGTGAACCGGGCCGGGTCGTCGAGTTCCAGGTCGCCGTACACCTCGTCGGTGGAGATGTGGTGGTAGCGGACGCCGTGCTTGCGGATGGCCTCGAGCAGGGTGAACGTGCCGATCACGTTGGTCCGCACGAACGGGGACGGATCGCTGAGGGAGTTGTCGTTGTGCGACTCGGCTGCGAAGTGCACGACGAGGTCGGTGTCGGCGGTCAGCCGGTCGACCAGCTCGACGTCGGCGATGTCGCCCTGCACGAAGTCGATCCGGTCCCTGACCGACGCGAGTGAGTCGACATTGCCCGCGTACGTCAACGCGTCGAGGACGGTCACCTCGACATCGGGGCGCTCGGCGACGGTCTGCTGGACAAAGTTGGCTCCGATGAATCCTGCGCCGCCGGTCACGAGTAGCTTCACGGTCCGCACGATACCGGTGGCCGGAGTTTGCCCGGGAACCGAACGCTGGAACACTGCCCGCTATGCGCGGAATCATTCTGGCCGGCGGAACCGGGTCCCGGCTACATCCGATCACGCTCGGGATCAGCAAGCAGCTGGTGCCGGTCTTCGACAAGCCGATGATCTACTACCCGCTGTCGACCCTGATGCTGGCCGGTATCCGGGACATCCTGGTGATCACCACCCCCGCCGACGCCGAGCAATTCCAGCGGCTCCTCGGGGACGGATCCCGGTTCGGCGTCTCCCTCACCTACCAGGTACAGGCCGAACCCAACGGCCTCGCGCAAGCCTTCGTGCTCGGCGCCGAGCACATCGGCTCCGACTCTGCCGCGCTGGTGCTCGGCGACAACATCTTCTACGGGCCGGGACTGGGCACCCGGCTCACCCGGTTCGAACAGATCGAGGGCGGCGCGGTGTTCGCGTACTGGGTCGCCGATCCGAGCGCATACGGCGTGATCGAGTTCGACGCCGACGGCCGCGCGGTCTCGCTGGAGGAGAAGCCGCAGGCGCCGCGCTCCAACTACGCGGTGCCCGGCCTGTACTTCTACGACAACGACGTCGTCTCCATCGCCCGCGACCTGGAGCCGTCGGCACGCGGCGAGTACGAGATCACCGACGTCAACCGCGCCTACCTCGAGGCGGGTCGGCTGCAGGTCGAGGTGCTGCCGCGTGGCACCGCCTGGCTCGACACCGGGACCTTCGACTCGCTGCTCGACGCCTCGAACTACGTCCGCACCATCGAGGAGCGGCAGGGCCTGAAGATCGGCGCACCCGAGGAGGTGGCGTGGCGGCGCGGCTTCATCACCGACGACGAGCTCCGGGTCCGTGCCGAGGCCCTGGTCAAGTCCGGTTACGGCAACTATCTGCTCGGTCTGCTCGACCGCGGCAAGGAGTGGTGAGAAATGCAGTTTCGTGAACTGGAAGTGCCCGGTGCATGGGAGTTCACACCCAAGCAATTCGGTGACGACCGCGGCGTGTTCCTGGAGTGGTTCCGCGACCCGACCTTCGCCGAGGCCACCGGTCGGTCCCTCGATCTCGCGCAGGCCAACTGCTCGGTCTCCGCGGCCGGCGTGCTGCGGGGCGTCCACTTCGCGGACGTCCCGCCCGGACAGGCCAAGTACGTGACCTGCGTGCGTGGCGCGGTCCTCGACGTCGCGGTGGACCTGCGGGTCGGGTCGCCGACCTTCGGGGTGTGGGACGCGGTCCTGCTCGACGACACCGACCGCCGCGCCGTGTTTCTGAGTGAGGGACTCGGCCACGCCTTCCTCTCCCTCGAGGACGACTCCACCGTCGTCTACCTGTGCTCGACCGGGTACACACCGGGCCGCGAGCACGGCATCGACCCACTCGACCCGGAGGTCGGGATCGACTGGCCCACCGTGGGCCGGGACGGTCGTCCGCTCGAGTTCCGGCTCTCCGACAAGGATGCGGCCGCCCCCTCGCTGGCCGACGCGGTCGAGACGGGACTGCTGCCGCGGTTCGACAGCGGCGCGCACCCCCTCGGGTAGGGTCCACCGGGCAAGCAGACACCTCCCAGCGATGAAGGGCCACAAGTTGACCGACCCAGGTCCCCACGACCCGAGGCCGGGCAGCACCCAGTCGACTCCGCCCGCGGGCATGACCGGCAGTGCGGGTCCACTGATGCGGCTGTTCAAGAACCAGGCGCTGGCGTTTCTGCTGGTCGGCGGAGTCAACACCGTCCTGGGCACGGCCTGGTTCATCGTCTGGCAAGTCGCCGTCGGCGACCGACTCGGCTACCACTTCGCGATCGTCGCCGGCTACCTGTGCAACGTACTGTGCGCGTTCTCCATGTACCGGTACCTGGTATTCCGGGTCCGTGGACATCTGCTCCGCGACCTGTGGCGGTTCGTGGTCGTCAACTTCGGCGCATTCGCGATCAACATGGCCCTGATGACGCTGGCCGTCTCGGTCTTCGGATTCCCACCGATCCCTGCGCAGATCGCGATCACCGCGGTGACGGCGACCGCCAGCTTCTTCGGGTACCGAGATTTCTCGTTCAACAGAAAGAAAGGGGCGGGTTCCGTATGACACCCCGGGTCTCCGTTGTCGTTCCGGCATACAACAACGCCGACTACATTGCCGAGACGATCGACTCGATCCTCGGACAGACCTACGAGGACTTCGAACTTATCGTCGCCGATCACGCGTCGACGGACGGTACCCTCGCCGCCCTCGCGCCCTACGCCGACGATCCTCGCGTCACCGTCCTCGGCACGCCCGCGGGCGGTGGCGCCAAGGCCAACTGGGACCGCGTGAGCCAGGCCGCGAGCGGCGAACTACTCAAATTGGTCTGCGGCGACGACACCATTTTCCCGACCTGCCTCGCCGAGCAGGTGGCCGCGTTCGACGCACACCCGGCAGCAGTGCTCGTCGCAGCCCAGCGCACCCTGGTCGACGCCGCGGGCAGGACGGTACTCGCCGCGCGCGGACTCGCAGGGCTGTCCGGGCCGGTCAGCGGCCGGGTCGCCGCGCGGCGCACCGTCACCGCGGGTGCGAACATCTTCGGCGAACCCGGCTCGGTCATGATGCGGCGGGCCGTGCTGGAGAAGATCGGCTGGTGGAACGACGCCCACCCGTACCTGATCGACGAGGCCACCTATGTCGGGGTCGCCCTACACGGCGATGTCGTCGCGATTCCCCGTCCGCTGGCGTCGTTCCGCATCAACGCAGGACAGTGGAGCGTGCGGCTGGCGCGGCAGCAGGCGTCACAGGCAGCAGCTTTCCACGAGTCACTGCGCGCGACCGAACCCGGTCTGCTGTCACGGTCGGATGTCCGGGTCGGCAACGCCAAGGCTTTGGGGACCTCGTTCATGCGCAGAGCGGTCTATCTGATGCTCCGTCACCGGATGGGCTGATCCGCGACCTCGGTTCCATCTGATCCCCGGTGACCGGCCATCGCCAGCAACCTCAGCTGAGCGTCCCGATGCCCGCCGATCCCGCCGAGAGTGATCCGAATCCGGCTTTGAAGGATCCGTAGGTGAGTGATCCGGTGTTGGCGGAGCCGAGGTTCCCGGATCCGGTGTTCGCGGAGCCGACGTTGCCGGAGCCGGTGTTGGCCGAACCCACATTGCCGGATCCGGTGTTCGCGGAGCCGACGTTATTGGAGCCGGTGTTGGCCCAGCCGAGGTTGAAGGAGCCGGTGTTGTCGGGGCCGATGTTGTTCCAGTCGATGCTGCTGGCCCCGATCAGCCCGAGGCTGCCGAGTCCGGCGGCGACGGCCGACCCGATGGCCCCGGCCTGCAGTTCGGCGGGCCCGATGTAGCCGACACCGACCGCGTCGTGACACGGCACCGGCAGCTCGAAACCGGGTGCGATCGCGTCGACAGCCCCCGCGAGGGCCCCTTCGACGCGGATCGGGGCACAGCCCTGCGCGTCGACGACAGGATCCGCCCCGGCACCCGATGCGAGGCCGACAGTGACCGTTGCGAACGCCGATGCGACGACGACGGCGCGGCGCACCGCCCTGCCGCATCGACCCGTGTGCTGTGTTGCGACCCTCATGCGAGTGCCCCCTCCAGGCTCGACGCCAGAGCGACATCCCCGACACGAATGCTGGTGACGCTACCGCCGGATCGCCGGTTGCGTGCGGAATCAGGGCGATCGCACCGGACGGGTCTACTGCCCGGTGACGAGCAACCTCGTGGAAAGGACAGTACCGGCGGACTCCGGTAGACCTCGGTCGCGCATCGTCGACGCGTGAAACACTTCCAGTCATGCGCGGAATCGTTCTGGCCGGCGGCACGGGAAGCCGTCTGCACCCCATCACACTCGGGGTGAGCAAGCAGTTGGTACCGGTCTACGACAAGCCGATGATCTACTACCCGCTGTCGACGTTGATGTTGGCCGGGATCCGCGACATCCTGATCATCACCACCCCCGGGGATGCCGACCAGTTCCGGAATCTGCTCGGCGACGGCTCCCGTTTCGGTATTTCCCTGAGCTATCAGGTGCAGCCGGAACCGAACGGTCTCGCACAGGCTTTCGTGTTGGGCGCCGACCACATCGGCTCCGATTCGGCGGCGCTGGTGTTGGGCGACAACATCTTCTACGGTCCCGGCCTGGGTACCACGTTGAACCGTTTCCACGATGTCAAGGGTGGCGCGGTGTTCGGGTACTGGGTGTCCGATCCGACCGCGTACGGCGTCATCGAGTTCGACGACACCGGCACCGCGGTCTCGCTCGAGGAGAAGCCGGCGGCGCCGCGGTCCAACTATGCGGTGCCCGGTCTGTACTTCTACGACAACGACGTCGTCTCCATCGCCCGGGAGCTGACGCCGTCGGCGCGCGGCGAGTACGAGATCACCGACGTCAACCGCACGTATCTCGAGGCGGGGCGTCTGCAGGTGGAGGTGCTGCCCCGGGGCACGGCGTGGTTGGACACCGGCACCTTCGATTCACTGCTCGACGCGTCGAACTACGTCCGCACCATCGAGCAGCGGCAGGGTCTGAAGATCGGTGTCCCCGAGGAGGTGGCGTGGCGACGCGGGTTCATCTCCGACGACGAACTGCGTCGGCGCGCCGAACCGCTGGTCAAGTCCGGGTACGGCACGTACCTGCTGGGTCTGCTCGAGCACGGTCGGGAATGGTGACCATGAAGTATCGGGAGTTGACGGTTCCGGGGGCGTGGGAGATCACGCCCCACCAGTTCGCCGACCGGCGCGGGGTGTTCCTCGAATGGTTCAAGGAGCCGGGTTTCTCCGAGGCGATCGGCCGCACGCTGGATCTGCAGCAGGCCAACTGTTCGGTGTCCGCGGCCGGTGTGCTGCGCGGCATCCATTTCGCGGACGTCCCACCCGGACAGGCCAAGTACGTCACCTGCGCGAAGGGGGCGGTCCTCGACGTCGTCGTCGATCTGCGGGTGGGGTCGCCGACGTTCGGGCGGTGGGAGTCGGTGCTGCTCGACGACACCGACCGGCGTGCGGTGTTCCTCTCGGAAGGACTGGGACACGCATTCCTGTCGCTGGAGGACGATTCGACGATCGTCTACCTGTGTTCGACGGGCTACGACCCGGAACGCGAACACGAGGTGAGCCCGATCGACCCGGGTATCGGCATCGACTGGCCGGGTGTCGGACGCGACGGCAGCCCGCTGCAGTGGACGCTGTCCGACAAGGATCTGGCCGCGCCGACCCTGCAGCAGGCGCGTGACGCCGGACTGCTGCCCCGCTACCGGGAGGGAACCGTCTGAGCCGATGAGCGCGTGGGGGATCCGCCGCGTCAGCGCTGCCCTGGCAGTGCTGGTCGCGGCGGGTCTCGCGCTCGTCGCCGTTCCGCTCGAACACGGCACACTGGACGGCGCCGCTCCCGTCACGACGGTCACCGCTCCGCCACCACCACCCGCTCCGGTGCCGCTGTCCGCCGACGAGGTCACCGCCCGGGTGTCGCCGACGATCGTGATGCTCACCGCGCAGTCGTCGCTCGCAACCACCGCGGGCACCGGGATCGTGGTCCGCCCCGACGGCGCCGACACGCTGGTCCTCACCAACCATCACGTGATCGACGGCGGCACCGACATCACGGCGACGAGCATCCCCGACCGCGTCACCTATCCCGTCGAGGTACTCGGCTACGACAGTTCCCGCGATCTGGCGGTGCTACGCCTGCCCGGCGGCGCCGCGCTGCCGACGGCCACCGTCGCCGCCGAACCTGCCCGGATCGGCGCCCCGGTCACCGCGGTCGGGAACGCCGACGGCGGCGGGGTTCCCGCGGCCGCACCCGGCACCGTCACCCGCGTCGGGGTGACGATCACGACCCGCAACACCGCCGACGGCTCCCGCAACCAGCTGTCGAATCTCATCCAGGTCGACGCGAACGTCCGGCCCGGCGACTCCGGCGGGCCACTCGTCGACACGTTCGGTGAGATCGTCGGCGTCAACAGCGCCGGCAACGCCGTCGAACCCGGTGTGGACGCGGCACCGGCACCCATGTCGTATGCCATCCCCATCGAGGGGGCGCTGCAGTTGGTCGACGAGGTGCTGTCCGGCCGGGCCGCCCCGACCGTCCACATCGGTCCGACCCCGGCGCTCGGGGTGAGTGTCCGGGACCGGCGCGGTGCGACCCTCGGGGACGGTGCGGGTGTCGAGGTGATCCACGTCGGCTACCGCGGCCCCGCCGAGAGCGCCGGTCTCGTGCGCGGCGACGTGATCACCGGTTTCGGCGGCGCCCCGATCCGGTCGTCGTCGGATCTGACGATCGCGATGAATGCGCGGCATCCCGGCGACCGCGTCGACGTGCAGTGGACGGACGCCACCGGCGCGGCCCGGACCGGGACCCTGGTGCTGCAGGAAGGGCCGCCGCGCTGACCCGTCCGCCTCTATCAGCCGATACCGAGCTTGCCGGCGAGCCGCTGCAGGTAGGCCGTCACCGTGTCCTCGTCGGCGTCGGGCATCCCGAACAGGGCCTCGCTGACGCCGAGGTCCTGCCAGCGGGCGAGTTTCTCGGTGTCCGGTTTACCGGCGAGGACGACGATCTCCGGCTGCCCGGGGCGTCCGGCGTCGGCCCAGATCTTGCGCAGCAGCGTGACGTTGTCCTCGATGCCGGTCTCGATGGGGGTGGTGATCCAGCCGTCCGCGGACCGGGCGATCCACGCGAACGTCTTCTCCGACGCCCCCGCCCCGACCAGGACGGGTGGCCGCGGCTGCTGGACCGGCTTCGGCCACGCCCAACTCGGGCCGAAGCTCACGAACTGCCCGTCGTACGACGCCTCCTCCTGCGTCCACAGCGCACCCATCGCCTCGAGGTACTCGCGCAGTGCGGTCCGACGCTTCTTCGGGTCGACGCCGTGGTCGGCGAGTTCCTCGGCGTTCCAACCGAAACCGACCCCGAACGTGACCCTGCCCCCGGACAGATGGTCGAGGGAGGCGATCGTCTTGGCGAGCGTGATGGGGTCGTGTTCGAGCGGCAGCGCCACCGACGTGCCGAGCCGGATGCGGGACGTCACCGACGCGGCCGTCCCGAGTGCCACCCACGGGTCGAGGGTGCGCATGTAGCGGTCGTCGGGCAGGGCCTCGGTGCCGGTTCCCGGATGGTTCGACGCCCGATTCACCGGGATGTGCGTGTGCTCGGGCACGTAGAACGCGTCGAACCCACACTCCTCGACGGTGCGGGCGGCCGCCGCCGGCGTGATGCCGCGGTCACTGGTGAACAAGCTGATGCCGTAGCGCACGATCTGACTCCTCCGGGGTAGGTCGGTGCCAGAAATGTAACCGGTTACAGAACCGTCCGGAGGGGTTTGACGGACGTCAACGGATCCTGAAGATCACCGCACGCTGGACGACGAAATTGATGACCGTCGCGGTGCCCTGCGCGATCACGAACGCGAGCGGTGTCCGCCACCACGTGTCGGCGAGATTCTCGGACAGCACCCGGTTGATACCGACCTGCACCGCGAACGTCACGGCGTAGAGGACGACGACGGCGACGAAGCGGGCCCGGCTCGGTTCGGCCTTGAACGTCCACCGGCGGTTGATGAGGTACGCGGTGGTCGTGCCGGCGACGAAGCTCAGGGCCTTCGCCGCGTCCCGCGTGACACCCAGCGCCATGAGCAACACGTACAACCCGTAGTCGACGACGGCCGACAGCCCACCCGTCGCGACGAAGCGCACGATCTGCGTCTTCAGGTCCGGTGCATCGTCGGCGATCGCATCGGTGACGGGGATCTCGACCGGCAGCGGCGCGTGCGGATCGTGGGCGTGAGGGGTTCCGGACACGCCACGAAGCGTAGGCGACCGGATCCGCTGCGACCGTCGTGACCTCCCGCGTTTTGCGCACTTGCCGCGCGTTTTCCGGGTCCGGAGGCGCGGCAAGTGCGCAAAACGCGGACGACGAGGGTGGGGAACGCCGCACTCGTGCCGGGGCGACTCCGATACCGCCAGGTAACCTCGTAGCCGATGTCCGAGACAGCAGAAGAGACGGCTCACGAGCCGCTCCCCACGCAGACCCGCACCCTCACCGGATGGGGGCGCACCGCGCCCACCACCGCCCAGGTGTTGTCCACACCCGACGTCGAGGTGATCGCCAAGGCGGTCGCCCAGGTGGCGGAGCAGAACGAGTCGAAGCCGTCGCACCTGCGACGCGGCGTCATCGCCCGCGGCCTGGGCCGCTCCTACGGTGACCCGGCGCAGAACGCGGGCGGGCTCGTCGTCGACATGAATGCGCTGGGGCGCATCCACCACATCGACGCCGACACGCACCTGGTGACGGTCGACGCCGGTGTCAGCCTGGATCAGCTGATGCGTGCGGCCCTGCCGTTCGGTCTGTGGGTTCCGGTGCTGCCGGGCACCCGTCAGGTCACCATCGGCGGCGCGATCGCGTCCGACATCCACGGCAAGAACCATCACAGCGCCGGCAGCTTCGGCAACCATGTGCGCTCGATGAAACTGCTCACCGCGGACGGGCAGATCCGCACCCTCACCCCGGCCGGCCGGAACGCGAAACTGTTCTGGGCCACGGTCGGCGGCATGGGCCTGACCGGCATCATCCTCGAGGCGACGATCGCGATGACGCCGACGGAGACCGCGTACTTCATCGCGGACAGCCGGCGCACCGAGAGCCTCGACGAGACCATCGCGCTGCACAGCGACGGCAGCGAGAACAACTACGACTATTCGAGCGCCTGGTTCGACGCCATCTCCCCCGAACCGAAGCTGGGTCGGGCGGCGGTGTCGCGGGGCAGCCTCGCGACGCTCGACCAGTTGCCGGCGAAGCTGCAGAAGGATCCGCTCAAGTTCGACGCGCCGACGCTGCTGACGCTGCCGGACGTGTTCCCGAACGGTCTCGCCAACAAGTTCAACTTCTCGGTGATCGGCGAACTGTACTACCGCAAGACGAAGAACGCGGACAACCAGGTCCAGAATCTGACGTCGTTCTACCACCCGCTGGATCTGTTCGGCGAGTGGAACCGCGGCTACGGCCCCAGCGGGTTCCTGCAGTACCAGTTCGTGGTGCCGCCGGAGGCCGTCGGCGAGTTCAAGCAGATCATCCGCGACATCCAGGCGTCGGGGCACCACTCGTTCCTCAACGTGTTCAAGCTGTTCGGTGAGGGCAACAAGGCGCCGCTGAGCTTCCCGATGGCCGGCTGGAACATCTGCGTCGACTTCCGGATCAAGCCGGGCCTCAGCGAGTTCGTCACCGAACTCGACAAGCGCGTGCTCGAATTCGGTGGCCGCCTGTACACCGCGAAGGATTCGCGGACCACGGCCGAGACGTTCCACGCCATGTACCCGCGGATCGACGAGTGGACCAAGGTCCGCCGATCCGTCGATCCCACAGGCGTTTTCGCCTCCGACATGTCCAGAAGGTTGGAACTGCACTGATGATCAACGCTGTGGGCAACCCCCAGACCCTGCTGCTCCTCGGCGGCACCTCCGAGATCGGTCTCGCGATCTGCGAGGAGTATCTGAAGAAGGCGCCGCTGCGGGTGATTCTCGCTGCGCTGCCGAACGATCCGGGACGCGACGCCGCCGTCGCCCAGATGACGGCTGCGGGTGCCACCGAGGTCGAGGTCATCGACTTCGACGCCCTCGACACCGACAGCCACCCCAAGGTGATCGACGCCGCCTGGGCGAAGGGTGACGTCGACGTCGCGGTCGTCGCGTTCGCCCTCGACGGTGATGCCGAGGAACTGTGGCAGAACCAGCGCAAGGCCGTGCTGGTCGCGAACGTCAACTACACCGCCTCCGTCTCGGTCGGCGTGCTCGTCGGTGAGAAGATGAAGGCGCAGGGCTTCGGCCGCATCGTCGTCATGTCGTCGGTCGCCGGGGAACGCGTCAAGCGCGCCAACTTCGTGTACGGCTCCACCAAGGCCGGCCTCGACGGCTTCTATCTCGGACTCGGCGAGGCCTTGGCCCCGTTCGGCCCCAAGGTCACCGTCGTGCGACCGGGCATGGTGCGCACCAAGTTCAGCGCCCACGTCAAGGAAGCACCGCTGACGGTGAACAAGGAAGACGTCGCCGCGCTCGCGGTGTCGGCGTCCGACAAGGGCAAGGAGATCGTCTGGGCGCCGGGACCGTTCCGCTTCGTGATGATGGTGCTGCGGCACATTCCGCGCGCGATCTTCCGCAAGCTGCCGGTCTAGATCCCGTCCCCTCGCGTTTCGCGCACTTGTTGCACCGTCCGGGTCCGGATCGGTCGCGACAAGTGCGCGAAACGCGTTTCGGGGGGTGATTTTTCAGGGGGTGGCCGCCCAGGCCGCGAGGACCGTGCGGATACCGGTGACGAGTGCGAGCGGCTGATCGATCATCGTGTGATGGCCGGCGTCGGGGATCTCCGCGACGATCGCGCCCGGGCCGAACCTCTCCCGCATGTCCGCCAGCAGCTCATCCGAGACGATGCCGTGCTGCGACCGGAAGTACGCGATCGGGCAACGCGGACGCGCCACCGCGAGGGTGTCCCCACCGGATCGGGTGAACATGGCCGGATCGAACTTCCACGACCAGCCGCCGTCGACGGCGACGAGCGACGTCTCCGCGATGTGCTCGCGCACGCACGGCACCGCCGACTCCTGCGGCGGCACGAACCGGAACCGGGCCAGCGCCTCGTCCCGCGTCGGATACACCTTCTTCGGCCCGAACGCCGCCTTCCGGCGGGCCGCCTCCTCCTCGGGGGTGCGCTGCCGGATCGGCGAGTCGACGATCTGCACGCCGGCCAGCCGGTCCCCATACAGGTGCGACGCGACGAACGCCACGATCCCGCCCATGCTGTGCCCCACCACGACCGGCTTCCCGACGATGCCCGACGTCGACGCCACCGCCACGATCTCGTCCGCCCACAGATCCAGCGAATAGTGCTCGCGGGTGCCGCTGTCCCCGTGACCGCTGAGATCGAGGGCGACGACGCGACGCCCGCCGACGAGTTGCGGGCCGATGTGATCCCACCACCGCGCGTGGGCGGCGCCGCCGTGCACGAGCACGATCCCGGGCCGGCCGGTCTCGCCCCACGCCCGGTACGCGATGTCGGCGCCGGTGACCGGCACCGTCCCGGTCTCCACGGGTGTCGCCAGCGCGTCCCGGAACCACTGCTGCTCGTCACTCATTCCCGCAACTTACTGCGCCCCGGGCCACCGACCCCACCCAAGTAAGCTCGGGCCGTGTCGCCATCGGATACCGCCGCCCTCACCTCGCCCCGCCCCGCCCGCCTGTCCGGGGGCACCGTCGCCGAGATGATCACCGCGGCCGTCGTGGCCGCGATCGTGTCCGCGGTGGGCCTGTTCGCGTTCGGACGCGTGTCGTGGCCGGCGTTCCCGTCGTCGAACGTGACGCAGGCGGTGACCACGGTCGGGCAGGTCGTCACGATCGCGGTGCTCGCACTGTGCGTGATCGCGTATCGGGCCCGACGCTGGATGCGAGCGGCGACGGTGCTGTCGTGGGCGGGACTGTCGGGGTTCGTGACGGTGACCCTCGGGATGCCGCTGAGCGCGACGAAGCTGTACCTGCACGGTGTGTCGGTGGATCAGGAGTTCCGCACCGAATACCTCACGCGGCTCACCGATTCCGCTGCGCTGCACGACATGACGTACGCGGACCTGCCGCCCTACTACCCGGCGGGCTGGTTCTGGATCGGCGGACGCCTGGCGAACCTGCTCGGCCTGGACGGCTGGGAGATGTTCAAGCCGTATGCGATCGCGTCGATCGCGGTGGCCGCGGTGATCGCTCTGGTGTTGTGGACCAAGCTGATTCGCGCAGACTGGGCGATCGTCGTCGGACTCGTCACGGCCGCACTCGTCGTCGCGTACGGCTCGGCCGAACCGTACGGTGCGGTCATCGCGGTGCTTATCCCGCCGGTGCTGCTGCTCGCGTGGGGCGGACTGCATCGTCCGGGTGAATCCGGCCGCGGCGGTTGGGGTGCCGTCGCCGGGACCGGAGTGTTCCTCGGCATCGCCGCCGCGTTCTACACGCTGTATCTGGGTTTCACGGCGTTCGCGGTGACGCTCATGGCCCTCGTCGCGGCCGGACTCGCGGTGCGGGAGAATGGATCGTGGCGCGGCGCGATCACCCCCCTCGTCCGCCTCGTCGCCGTCGCGGTGATCTCCGGGATCATCGCGCTCGTCGTGTGGCTGCCCTATCTGCTCGACGCGGTGCGCGACTCGGCCGCCGACAGCGGCACCGCCACCCACTATCTGCCGGACGCCGGTGCGCACCTGCCGCTTCCGATGTTCCAGTTCTCCCTCGCCGGGGCACTGTGCCTGCTCGGCACCATCTGGCTGGTCTGGCGCGCGACCACGTCGAGGCGCGCGCAGGTTCTCGGGATCGGCGTGATCGCGGTCTACCTGTGGTCGCTGCTGTCGATGGCGTTCACGGTGCTCGGCGGCACGCTGCTGTCGTTCCGGCTCGAGCCCGTGCTGATCCTGCTGCTCGGCACCGCGGGCGTGTTCGGCTTCTTCGAATTCTCTCGCCGACTCGTGCTCGCCACGAGCGAGAATCCGCGGGTGAAGGCATCCCTCGTCGTGCTCGGACTGGCCGGCCTCGTCGGGTTCTCGCAGAACATTCCGCAGGTCCTCGCGAGCGACATCACCGTCGCCTACACCGACACCGACGGTGACGGGGTCCGCGCCGACCAACGTCCGCCCGGCGCCGCCGCCTACTTCGCCGACGTCGACCGGATCATCACCGAACACCGTCCCGGCGAACGCCACGACACGGTCGTCCTCACGTCCGACACCGGTTTCCTCAGCTTCTACCCGTACTACGGTTTCCAGGCGCTGACGTCGCACTACGCGAACCCGCTGGCCCAGTTCCGGGAGCGCACCGAGACGATCGAGAGTTGGAGCGACCTCGAGGCACCCGACCAACTGGTCACGGCGCTCGACGAATTGCCGTGGCGCGCACCGGATGTGTTCGTCTTCCGTAAGAGTGCCGACGGCTACGTCCTGCGACTGGCGGAGGACGTGTACCCGAACGACCCCAACGTCCGCCGGTACACGGTCACCCTCCCGGCGCAGTTGTTCGACGACCCGCGCTTCACGATCGACGAGGTGGGCCCGTTCGTGGTCGTCACCCGGGTCGGCTGACTCACGCCGTGTGGTGGCGGTCGGCCCGGCTGACCGTCACCGCGGCGACCAGCACACCGATCACGACACCGACCAGGGTGTCGGCGATGCGGCTGACGCCGGTCCCCGCGGTCACCGGGGTCGTGAACCCGGTCATCAGCAACGCCATCGGCGTCACCACCAGCGTCGTGAGCCCGTAGTTGACGAGGACCATCAGTTCCGCCGCGATCTGCAGCACCACGACCGCCGCGACCGCCTGCCAGAACCCGAGCGACGCGGCCAGCAGTCCGGCAGCGACTGCCGCGCCGCCGATGTTGCCGAGCAGACGCTGGATCCCACGCTGGACGGTGTGCGCATAGTTCAGTCCCTGTAGTGCCGCGATCGCACCGAGCGACGCCCACAGCGGATGCTCGAGACCGCACGCGGCCGCGAGCCATCCCGACAGCGCCGACGCCACCATCACCCGGATCACAGTGTGCCGCAACGTGGGACCACGAAGGTTCACCCGCGCCGTCCGCAGCAACCCGACCGGCACCGGCAGCTCCGTCGCCGGCGACGGTCGATCACCGACACCGCCGATGACACCGGAGCGTCTGATCCTGCGGAGTTCCCGTCCGTGCCGGGCGATGTCCTGCACTGCGTCACTGTTCCCGTCCACGACCCAGGCGTCGACGGCCGAGTCCGCCGCGTCCAGCAGCTCGGCGAGGTCGCGGCCGTGGCGGCTACCGGATCGTGAACGACCGCTCGCCGCAAGCACTTCCCGCGCCCGGTCCACTGCCCGACGCGCCTCGACGACACCGTCACGGTCCTCGAGCGTGCCGACGACCTCGAATGCCCGCGCCGCAGCGAGACGGGCCGGCCCCAACGGCAGCAACAGTCCGGGCAGCATCGCAGCGGCCCACCCGACGAGCACACCGGCAGCGGCTGCCGTCGTCACCGCGACCGCATCTCCCACGGTCGCCGAGAACCCGGCCGCACCGGTCGCGGCGAACACCGGGATCACCGGGCCCGGACCGATCAGCTGGAAGGCGTTCATGTAGGCCGACGCCGCACCCGCGAGCAGCGACAGCACGGCGATGAGCAGCCACACGGGCAGACCCACGGCACCGAGGATTCCACCGAACCCGATGGACGCGACGAGGACCGCACCCACCAGTGCCAGCTTGCCGGCCAGTCGCGGGTAGGGCTCGTACCGTCCGAACGCCGACGCCAGCGCCCCCAGCGCCGCGAACCCCGCGAGTTCCCGGTAGCCGAGGAGAGCGCCGACGACCAGTACGACGGCCGTCGCGAGTCCGACCCGCAGTGCCGGTGCGATCGTCGCGTCCGCCCTCCCGAGGTCGAATGCGCGACGCCACGTGCGCGGCGACACGGTGTGCGCCAGCGCGTCCCGGGCATGGTCGAACCGGGTCTGGTCGGAAGTCTCGAGCACCGTCATTCCGCCAGTGTACGGAACCTACTTCACTAGTAAAATAATAATGAAGTTGATCTCTGCCCGACTAGGATGAGGACGTGGATTCGACCGACCGTCCCGACCCCGATTTCATCGACCACGTCCGTGACGAGTGGGGACGCTCGTACCCGGAGATCGACACGTCGCCGATCGAGATCATCGGACGGATCACCCGGATCAGCTCGCAGACCCTGCATCAACTCGACCGGGCTCTCGCACCGAGCAGTGTGACGCGGGCGGAGTTCGAGGTTCTGTGCGCGTTGGCGCGACGTGACCGTCCGTTGCGGGCAAGCGAGGTCACTGCGGTGACGATGGTCAGCGGCGCCGCCACCACCAAGCAGGCGGAACGACTGGTGAAAATGGGTCTCGTCGAGCGCAAACGTTTCGAACGCGACGGCCGCGTCGTGTTACTCCAGGTGACGGAGGCCGGACGCGCGTTCGTCGATCGGGAACTGCCCCGACGTGTCGAACGGGACCATCGATTGTTGGCCGGCCTCGATGCCGACGAACGCGCCACGCTGGCGCGGTTACTGCGACGGATCTCCCGGAACAGCGACGACGCCGATCGGATCTGATTCGCGGCTGCGGCACACCTTCGTCGAGGTGCCGGCGGGTTCCGGGCCCACCACAAAAAAAGGGGTACAGAAAGCAGTGAGGGCCCCCACCTATTGGTGGGGGCCCTCACTGAAAAGGTGTTCGGCGGTGTCCTACTCTCCCACACCCTGTCGAGTGCAGTACCATCGGCGCTGGAGGGCTTAGCTTCCGGGTTCGGAATGGGACCGGGCGTTTCCCCTCCGCTATGGCCGCCGTAACTCT
>NZ_SKCH01000021.1 GCF_005434945.1 Prescottella subtropica
TCCTGGACCTCCCGGCGGACGCCTGGATCAACAAGCCGCCCGCACACGGCGACGCGGTCGTCTCCCGCCCGGATCAGGCCGCCGCGTAACACCCGTTGGACTCATTCACCTTGACAAGTTCCGCCCGGGCCTGATGCTGTGGCGACTGCGGGACCACATCACCAACTGGATCGGCCGTGCAGCACTTACGTGGGGCGCAATCGTCGGCGGAATGGTTCTGTCGACGATCGCGTTCGGGTTCCTCCACGTCGACTACAGCTCCTGGAACGTGCTGACAGCCGCCATCTTCGGTGCCGTCCTCTACCCGCTGACGTTGGCAACGGGATCGCTGTGGCCGTCGATCGCAGCTCACACCCTGTGGAACCTGTTCGCATTCGGAGTCCTGACCATGTGACGGCCCGACCCTGGTGCCACTTCCTACGGTGATCGGCCCGGTACTGGTTCACCTCCGCGGTGAATCGGCACCGGGCCGATTGCTGTGCCGTCGTTCCACTGCGCCTGTTCACGGTGGTGCAGCCTCTGCCCAGCAGTCCGTCGGCGCCCGCCGATACCGTTCCCCGTATGGATCTCTCACCCGCATCGGGCCTTCCCGCGACCACCGAGCCTGGCGGCGGACAGCTCTCCCCCTGGGGGAGCGGGGGAGAAACAGCGAAAGCCCGCGTGGTCGCGGCGGTCGAGCAGTCACAGGCGACTGCGACGTCCCGCGCCTACCAGTCGGATTGGCGGCGCTTCACCCGCTGGTGTGCCCTCAACGACGTGCCGTCGCTGCCCGCCGCCCCGGAGACGGTGGCCGCCTATCTGGCGGAAGCCGCAGACGACACGGTCAGTGGGCACTTGTACTCGCCGACCACGCTGCGCAGGTGGGTGTCGTCGATCAACTTCTTCCACCGGGCCGCGAACCTGCCGGCCCCAGGCGGCAGCCAACTGGTGACCTCGACGGTCGCCGGTCTGCACCGCGCTGCCGCGAAGGATCCTCGCCGCCGCTCGAGGAGGCGGGAGGCACTGCGGCTGGCGGACATCGACGCGATGGTCGCTGCGGCCCGACAGACCGCGGTCACGTGGCCGCAGCAGCTGCGGGAACGGCGGGACTCGGCGTTGCTGTGGCTGGCGTTCGCCGGTGCATTCCGGCGGTCGGAGTTGGCGGCGTTGCGGATCGAGGATGTGCGCCCGCACCGGGTCGACGGCCTGCACCTGTGGGTGTGGGTGTCGAAGACCGATCAGGAGGGGGCTGGACAGGTGAAGGTGGCGCCGTTCGGGCGCACCCATGAGCGGTGCCCGGTGTGCGCCTACCGGCGGTGGCATCAGGTGGTGGCCGCGTTCGACACCGGCGGCCGCGCCGCGGTGATCCGCGAGTTGGCGACCGCAGAACCATTCACACGGCACGTGTGCAGGGGAAACGGCATGTCCCCGATGGATGGGGCGGCACCGGTGTTCCGCCGTATCGACAA
Source organism: Prescottella subtropica (assembly GCF_005434945.1). GTDB lineage: Bacteria > Actinomycetota > Actinomycetes > Mycobacteriales > Mycobacteriaceae > Prescottella > Prescottella subtropica. The sequence goes on from NZ_SKCH01000021.1 coordinate 1,449, forward strand.
GCACGGAAACGTCGGCACCACACCACTGTCGGGAGCCGCGATCCACACCGTGATCCGCGACCGAGCCCGCGCCGCTGGATTCAGCGACGCGGAAGTCGAACGCCTCGGCGGGCACTCCCCACGCGCCGGGTTCGTCACAGAAGCACTCTCCCAAGGCGCGTCAGCACACGCGATCATGCGCCAGACCGGACACGCCTCACCAGCCACCGTCGAGATCTACGCCCGCGAACGCACCCCCGCCCAGAACAACGCCGTCACCGAACTCGGGTTCTAAATAGCGGCCATCGAAGGCCCGGACAGCGGTTGCTGCTGCGCACCGGCCGGCACGGGCAGGTGCGGGCCAACGACAAGCCCCGCGTGCTGGGGTGGAATGCCGATCGGCCCCTCACACGAGGAGGTGTGTGAGGGGCCGATCGTGGTGCTGCACCGCCTGGGGGGTGGTGGTGCAGCGGGGGTGCTGGCTACTCGACCGTGGGGGCGGGAGATTGCCAGCGGGGGTTGCCGCCCGACGTGTGTCGGGGAGGAGACGTCGGGCGGCAGTACCGGACCGTGAAGGGGGTGGGGGAGCACGGTCCGGTACGTATGTGGGCCGTTAGCGGGCGGGCATCCGTGCTGCGACCTCGGCGATGGAGTCGCTGACGTCGTTGAGCTTGGAGGGGATGGTCTTCGCGATGGTGCCGACACCGGTCTCGATGGCCGACAGCAACTCACGCTGCAATCGAGCATTCGTGTCCTGGCTCTCGATCAGGGCGATGTTGGTGGCGGCAGCAGCGAGAGTGGCGTGCATGACGGCGAGCTGCGCGTGCACGTCGGCGTCGCCGATGCCCTCGTTGGCCCGGCGCTCGTAGTCGAGGGCCTGCTGATAGTGGCGGAAGGCGCTGCTGGCGTCGAAATCTGCCATTTGTGGTTCTCCTGGTGTCCGTCGTTGCCCGGTCGTTCCGGGCTGACGGGAACTACTGTCGCGAACGGGTTTCTGGTGTGCGGCACGACGAGTTGCCTGATGCCGGCTGATCCAGGCGGTTCCCAGCGCCGGGTGGTGCCGCCTGGTGGACAGGGGATCGGTTGACCGCACCGACCGCGCCAGTAGATGCCGGCTACGGGTGGCAGGCCCGACCGCAGGTGGGTCAGACGGGTCTGAGTGCAGCGGTGACGGCGCGCTCCCTGGCCGACCCCCGGTTGCCTCCCCGTTCCGTGGGCGCGGTCGGCAGCGAGGATTCCTGCGCAGATGGCGGCGTACAGAAGTTGCCTGCGGACAGCGCGGCCGCACCGGCGGAGTCAGGGGCTGTCGACAGCGAACTGCCCCTCCACGCCAGAGTTTCGTGGAGGGGCAGTTCGGAGGTGGTTGCGCGTCCCACGCTGGTGACGCAACCGGGGTGCGGGACCGTGGCGCGGGGGTAGAACACGGTCCGGCACGTCTGGGTGGCTACACGCTGGTGGTCGCGTTCTTGGCGATCTCCCGGCTGGTGATAGCCGCGGCGAGGGTGGCGTGCATGACCGCGAGCTGCGCGTACACGGCAGCCTTGTCCAGTTGGCCGCCTTCCATTTCCAGGATGACTTGCTGATGGTTTTCCATCGCCTGCTCGTGGTGCCAGTCTGCTGTAGCGCCATTTACGTCCGCGGTCACTGTCGATGCCCCTTCCCTGATGGTCTGGCGCCCGAGGCTCGTCCTCGGGCTGACGAGATCCACTATCCAGGGCGGGTTTCCGGTGCGCGGCACCGTGTGTCGCCTGTGGTTACACCCGGCAGGCATGCCTTGGCCGCCTGCATGGTTTTCGCTGGTTGGCGATGGTGCTGACTATCGTTTCCGACCATGGTGGAGTGCGTGGACGTCGACAGTGTGACAGGCGGGTTGTCTGCGCGTCTGCGGCCACGGTGGCGTCTGTTCGCGGACTGGTGTGCCGGGGTGGAAGAGCCGGCGTTGCCGACCTCGCGTGAGGTGTTGACCCGATTCCTGCTCGCGAACCCGGCGTCGTCGTCGACGCAGCGGGAACGGTTGGCGGCGATCCGGGCCGCGCACGCCGTCGCGGCGGCGTCACTTCCGGCGCACACCCGCCCAACGGCGGTGGTTGCGGGCACACCTCCGCCGCGATGGGCGGGAAGCAGGGCTGCTGCGGTGGTGGCCTCGTTGCCGACCGCGGGCTGCCCGGCCGGGATCTTCGGGCGCCGAGACGCGCTGCTGCTGGTCCTCACCCAGGCTGCGGGCCTGTCCTACGAGCGGATCGAACGCCTGCAACGCGACCAGGTCTGGGTCGTCGACCGCACCTTGCACGTGCAGAACGGGCCCGTGTCGGTGACAGTGCCAGCCGAAACCGACCCCCGCTGGTGCCCGGTGGCGGTGTACCTACGGTGGGCGCGACTGCGCGCGTATGCGGACAGGTTCCCGACGACGGAGAGGGTCCGGGCGGCGATTGCCCGCTCCGAGCCGATGACAGCCGACACGGTCGAGTCGTATGCGCCGCTGCCGCCGCCACGATGGCCTGGCCCGCTGGTGTTGCCGATCGACCGGTGGGGCGGATTCGGGGCAGACCGACTGCAACCCGCCGGCCAAGAAGCGTGGGGGCTGCGGGCCGCGGCGATCGGGGACATCATCGCCGCTCACCTCGCTGGTGCCGGTCCCCGGCACGTGTCTGTGGTTCGGGAACGGCCCACCCCGCCGGTGGTGGAGGAGCCGGTGGACAGCCCGCCGGAGCCGCCGCCGTGGCGGGAGTGGGATGTCGAGGCCGGGCTGCGGGCTCGCGCGGAGGCACAGCAGGTGCTCGCTGATGTCGCTGACACGATGCGCGATGTCGAAGCGGAGGCGGATGCCCTGATGGCGCGGCTGGAGTCGATCCTGGACACCGAGAACAGCCGGTAGAGGCAGGGGGCATGCGTCTGACCGGGCTGTCGACGGTTTGTGGCCGCGTCTCCGGTGTCGGCTACGAGGTGGGGATCAAGGGGATCTGGTCGGGGCAGTTGACCGCCGCGATGTCACGCAGGATCCCGTACAACGTCGCCTGGTTGAACACGTTGGTGCTGTCGCTGCCGTAGACCGACATCACGGCCTGCCCGAGACCCCCGGACAGCCACGCTGCCCGCTTGGAGGGGTCCGTGTTCTCCGGCGGCATTCCCTCCCCGGTTTCCAGTTTTCGGCAGAATCTGTCGATCGGTCCGCTGTCGGTGAGTCGCGAGATCAACCGTTCCGGCGTTGGGATCCCCCGCTGTGTAAGGAGCAGGGCCAACTGGTCGTTGCTGCTCACCGATTCACCTGTGCCCGGTTCATCGGTACGCGCAGCAGATGACGGGGCGGCAGTCGCGAGAGCCGAAGCGGGCGCCGGCGGCGTCGACGGTACGGAGGGTGCTTCACGGCAGTCCTGCCTGAGGAGGCGCGCTTCCGATGGTGAGGGCCATGCTTTGGTGGAAGAGCCCTCAAGTGTTGTTGCAGTCACCAGCATCCGCTTCTGCAGTGGGCGGTCACGGAAGGCTTCCGGCGGAAGATCGAACACGATGGTGTTCCCGGACGTCCTCCGCCCATTCGTGTAAGTGAGAACGCCCGTGGCCACGTCCGCGACGGAAAATTCGCACGGTCCGCTCTGCGTCTTCGGTACGGCGAGCTCCACGTCCAGGTAATCCCCGGGCTCGCTGAATGTACGGATTGGCTGGTCCACCGGGTTCTTCCGGTAGTCGAGACGAATCACGAGGGATTGGTAGAGCAGTCCAGGAAGCATGTCGTCGCGAACTCCCCTCGCCCGTGCGCTCTCGAAGGCAGCAGAGTTTGATCCGACAAGCGCGAGCAGTCGGGGAAGGTCGTCGTAGGTGACCGCGAAGGTCATACCTGTCTGGTCGTTCTTCGTGATGTCGATACTCGTGACGGTGCTGGTGGCCCACGGTTCACTGGGGTCTGAGCAGGTGAGTGTTCGTGGTGTTGTGTCGGCGGACAGGTAGTCGTACTTGTCGCCAGAACCGGGGAGAAGAGAGCACCCGCCAAGGGCCATGGCGGCTGTTGTGATCGCCGCGCCCGCGAGGATCCGGCGTGTGCGTCCTGTGCTCGGCTGCCGGCGGGCATGCCTGGTTTCTGGGTGTGGCGTCGACAAATCCCTGACCTTTCCGTTCGACTGGAATGCCATGTCCCCCGGGGTCAGGCCGACTGAATATAGCGGAGCAGGCCGGTTGAGCTGTGGGTTCTTCGCCGCGGGCGGCCCGCGAGGGGCCGCACACGGCGGGTCCGGGTCCCCGTGGCGTTAGCTGGCGGCGAGTTTTTCGGAGATGTAGGCGTTGAGGGAGATGCCTTCTTCGGCGGCGTTGCGGGCGAGTTTGTGGTGCAGGGTGGGGCTGATGCGGACTTGGAACTTGCCGGAGAATGCGCGGGTGCCGAGGGGTTGGGGGATAGGTTCACCGGTGCCGGTCATGTCGTCGAGGACTTCGGTGACGGTGGTGCGGATGCCGTCGAGGGCTTCGGTCTGGGTGGGGGCGAGCCAGGAGAGGCCGGGGAACTCGGCGACGGTGCCGACGTATTCGTTGTCGGGTTCGTGCCACTCGACGCGGTAGGTGTACTGGTCTGCGGTGGTGGTCATTGCGGGTGGTCCTCCATGCGTTCGATCGCTGCCAGTACCTGCGTGACCTGGTACTGCTTGGCTTTGCCTCCGGTGCCGCGCTGGATGTTGAGGCGCGGGCCGGGCCACGGGGTCTGGAACTTGGCGTGGGAGCCGGAGTTCTGTCGTGGTGGGCCGAACAGGTCGGTGCAGAGGGTGAGCAGTTCGTCGTAGGTGATGTTCTGCGGTGCGGTCCTCATCCGCGCGAGCAGTTTCTCTCTCTTCCTCATACCGAAAGTGATACTGAATGTAGTACCACCGTGCGGCAGTGTCCACCCCACCCGGCCACCCGTATTCGTCGCGTCCCCTACCGTCGGCGTCCGGGCAGGCCGCGGTCGGCAGCGCAGCTATCTACGCAGTTCACCAGGGCTGTGCAGTATTGCTTACACAGCAGCCACAACACGCACAGCCCACACAGCTCATGCAGCCGGCGCAGGAGGGCTCTCGGCGGGATCACGGACAGCCACCGGTGGCGGCCGCGCCCACAGCGGGTGGGGCCGCGCGCTGCACCTGTTGGTTGACGTGGTTGACGATGGTGGGGACTATTGAGTTGACATGGTTGACGTCATCGATGCGACGGGAGGGCCCGATATGAACACCCTGATCGAGCAGGAACGCAAGCTGATGGACCTGCTCACCCGCCGCGTGCACCAGACGTTCGCCGACGCCCGCGCTGCCGGGGTGCCCGCCGATGTGTTCGGTGATGTCGAGGCCATCGCCGATGCGATGACCTCGGCGCTGCCGGCGAGTGGGGTCTACGACCAGCTCGTCGGCCCGTTCTACGACACCGCCGGGTTGACCCGGTGGTGGGGTGTGAGCCGTCAGGCCGTGCACAAGGCTGTGACCGCGGGCACGGTGATCGCCTGCCGGCTCGCCGACGGGCAGTGGGTGTACCCGATCTGGCAGTTCACGTCGGACGGGACAGTGGCCCCGCACCTGATCACCGTGTGGAAGACGCTGCGCGCCGCCGCGGACCCGTGGACGTGCGCAGTATGGCTGCGCAGCCCGCACCCTGGACTCGGCGATGTCACGGCGGTTGACTGGATCGCCGATGGCCGCGACCTGGGCACGGTCCTGGACCTGGCCCACGCCGACGCGGCCCGGTGGGCTGCGTGAGCGGCGGCACCACGAACTCGAACACCACGGCCCGCGACACGGTTGCTCTGCGGCCGCCGGCCCGGCCGCTGGCCGGGTTCCCCGACAGCGTGCTCACTGCCGCGCAGCCGCTGGTGCGCGGGCACCGCGCCGCGAACGGTCCGTGGTGGTTCGCGTCCTCCGGCGGCGGCCGGTTCGATCTGACTCCGCCGCGCGGCACCTGCTACCTCGCCCTCGACGAGACGACCGCGATCCGGGAGACCGTCGGCGAAGCCCTCGCCAGCGCCGGGGTCATCAGCGCAGAGTTCGCCGCCGAACGAGCACTGTCGCAGCTGGCGGTGCCCCGCGATCACCTGCTCGCGGACACCTGCGCTGAGGAGGCCGCGAACTTCGGGCTGACCCGCGAGCTGGCCACCATGACCCCGTACGCGGTGCCGCAGGAGTGGGCGGCGACCTTCGACGGTGCCGGTTTCGATGGTCTGCAGTATCAGACCCGGTTCACTACCGGGCCGCACCCGAACGCGGTCGGCCTGTTCGGGGAGGCAGGGGAGACCGCTTGGCCGGCCGATCCGAGTCCCGAACCATTCGCGGCGGCCGCCCGGCGGTGCGGCTTCATCGTCGCCGGCCTACCGCGGTCGGTGCGGATCGTCGCGCCGCCCACCACCTGATCGACGCTCGCATCACCCGCCACCGGAACCCGACCCTGCCGCTACCGTCCTACTCCTCGACCGCCGACACCCGGACAGGCGGGGGATGCCAGCGCGGGCGTCTGCGCAGTTCACAAGGACTGTGCAGTATTGCCTACACAGTAGCCACGACACCTACAGACTGAACGGCGATCACCAGACGAGGGCAGTGGATGGCCTTCTGAAGGCTGCGGCCGCAGCGGCACATCCGTCGGCGCTTGTGCGCGCCGACGACCACGTGACCAGCACGTACAATTTATTGTACGTACAGGAGAGGAGTGTGCAGTGAAGACGATGACCTATTCACAGTCGCGGGCGAAGTACGCCGAGACGTTGAATGCCGTCACCGACGACCGTGAGGAAGTGGTGATCACCCGGGCCGGGCACGAGCCGGTGGTGATGGTGGCTCTCGACGACTACGAGTCGCTCAAGGAGACGGCGTACTTGCTCCGGAGCCCGGCGAACGCCCGCCGACTGTTGGCCTCGATCGATCGGCTCGAGCACGGCGGCGGGACGACCCGCGATTTGATCGAATGAAGCTGGTGTGGGACGAGAGCGCCTGGGAGGACTACCTCTGGTGGCAGACCCAGGACCGCAAGGTCCTCAAGCGGATCAACACGGTGATCCGGGACATCGCTCGGAACGGCAACGAAGGGATCGGCAAGCCCGAACCCCTCAAGCACGGCTTTCACGGCTACTGGTCGCGGCGGATCACCGACGAACACCGACTCGTGTACAAGATCGTCGACGACGAGATCCGTATCGCGGCCTGCCGATACCACTACGAGAGCTGACCGGGAGAACACCCGAGCAGCCGGGACACCCAGGCCGAGCCGCACCACCGGACAAGGACAGCCCCGCACCCAGCGGATCCCGGTTCCCGTGTTTCCCCGCACCAGGGATGGTGCGACTCCGGGACGGCCGGGCGAGCGGTGGCGTTGTCGACCGCGCGGAAAGTGCCGCCGCGGCGGTGGATCGTGTCCATCAGGGGTCAAGCTCCGACGACCCGCCGCCGGTAGCCGGGCCGGACTTGGTGTGCGGGCGCAGCGCGGTCAGGCGGGCATCGATGTTGGTGGCAGCGTGGTGTCCGCCGGTGCGGTAGCGGTCTCCGTGTGGGGTTCCGCCCGGGGTGGTTATACGCCGAGGTAGATCACTACGCCGCCGCCGATCGGTTGGATTCTCTTGTGTTTGTACAGTGCTTCGGCTTCGGTGTCCGTGGTGTCGACGGTGTAGCTGACTTGTTCACGCTCGATGGTGAGGTCGGTGATGCGGCCGTGGTACACGACGAAACCGCCGATGGTCGCGATGAACGGCCAGCCGATGACAGCGTGTCGTGGTTTGGACCACCATCGGGTGACTCCGAGGTCTCGTTCTTCGGCGGTGAGTCGGGAGTGCCAGCCCATTCGTTTGCGGTCGTCGTCGTCTACGTCGCGGGCGGGTTGGACGCGCACGTTCACGGTGGGTGGCAGGTCTTCGACGTTGATCTGCGGCACCTCGAGGAGTGCATCGAGTCCTTGTCGGTCGATGACCAGTCGGTCCTTCGAGTCGAGGAACGCGGTGTTTTTTTCGGTGCCGATCAGGTCTCTGGCGAGTTCACTGCGGGCGAGTAGTTCCATGCGTTGGCGTGCGATGCCGAGTTCTGTGGCGGCCGCGGCGATGGCGACGACTTGCGGTTGCGATGGGGGCGGAAACGACCATGGCCTACTTTCATTCATGCCTGTCAGGTTACAGCGGTAGCGGATCTCACGTGTGAACACTGCTGAATGTTTGAGATAGACAGTGCTGCACCAGTTGTGTACTGTACGTTTCATGACAACAGCACAGCGGATCAACGAGGCGGCCAAATCTGCAGGACACTCGGCATGCCGTCAGAAGGCCCTTCCCGGCCGGACAGCTCCGAGCATGTTGCTTTCCCTGACCAACCAGGGCACGAGGGGACATCACGTCGGAATCCGGGTGACGGCGCATGCGGATCGATCGCTTCGCGGGTGGACCACCAACGACGTGTTCCGGATGCGGGATCTCCTCGACTATGCGGAGTCGATCGGTGACCCGGCGCCGCTGGTGCTGGTGACCAAGAACCTCACGCCCGGTACGCCGGCGGTCGTACTCGGAGCCCAGCTCGCCTATGTCGAGGCGGTCCGTCAGATCGACGCGAAGCTGGCCGCCCTCGCCAAGGAATCAGCGGACCAGCACCGTTGGTGGAGGGAAGAACACGCGGACGTCTTCTCCGCATGACCTTGTCCCTGGTGCCCCGGCAGTCGTCGGGGCACCAGGTGCCGGCCGCAGGAAACGCCGGGGTCGGGTCTACCCGTCCACACCACGATGCAGTTCAGGCCCGTCGGCCGTCTCGTTCGATCCACCGGCCCGACAGCTGCAACGATCCACACCATCCGACACCTACAGACCAGGGGGAAAATGATGCTCGTACGCCATGAAACTGCCGCCACTCTCATTCTCGGGGCACTGATCCGCGCCTACCCGGACGAGGCTGCTGCGGCCCTGACCTCGGCAGGCGTACCAGTCGATGCCATCGACCCGTCGACCGTCGACATCGAACAGGGTGACGGCGACCGGGGCCGAATGGACATCACCGCCGGCACCGACCGCGGCAAGTTGATCATCGAAGCGAAGCTGAACGCGTACCCGGACCTCGCGCAGATCGAGAAGTATCTCGCCCGCGACCCCCACGCGTTCGCGGTCCAGCTCGTGCTCGACATCAACGTCGCGGAGGCCCACGTAGAGATCGGCTCGCATCCCCGCATCACCGTGATCGGCTGGTCGCAGCTCCTGGCCGGGTTCGCTGGGATTCCGATCGCTGACGACCTCGCAGCCGACATCGCTGTAGCCGCAACCGATCCCGATACCCGGGTGGCCAAGCGTGCGCACATGCAGGCCGTCGTCAATGCTGCAGGACTCGACGCGGCCGTCACCGCGACGGTGCAGGCAACAGCCTCCGGCTACCCGGCGATCACTCTTCGGCACTCCGGCAACGTGTACGCCCTCGGGCAGGTGGAGCCCGACCGCAACGGTGGCGGCACCTACACGGGAACGATCGGCATCGAATACATCAACGAAGACCTCGACAACCCGGCCGTGTTCCCGGACTTCCGGGACGCTCTGCTGCAGGCGGAGCACGATCTCACTGCCGCCGGCGTCACGTACCGGAAGTCCATGCACCGGTCCGCCATCCACACCCGCCTCGACCTGACGGACAAGCCCTACCTGGCCCGCGGCTACAGCAGCGGCAACTGCCGCTACCACCTCGGAGTCAAGGTGCCCGGTGACACTGTCGACGAAGTCCTCGCCGCGTCCGCCCGAGCACTCGAGGTCTACGCCGCCCTCTGCCACCAGCGGTGGCCGGACACCGTCACCAGCAGCAACTGATCACCGCCACGAGACCGGGACAGCCCGTGACCTACGGATCCCGGTCCCGTATCTCGCCGCAGCACGGCCGGGCAAGCCTCGACACCGCGCGACAGCACGGACAACACCCGCGGCGACTACGGCACCACTAGGCGCACACCGCCGGGCCGGGGAGCGATCCCGGCCCGGCGGCCTTCATCCGACTGCCTCGACAGTGGTGGGGCGACTGGTGGTGCACCCCACGCGTGCGGGGTGCACCACCAGCGGAAATCGGTGTGGTCCAGTCCCCGGCTATGCGGTGAGGGCGCGGCGGGCAGTCATCTGCTTGTTGCCGATGTCGGCGGTGTCCCCGGCGGTGCGGCCGGAATGGTGGGCGGCGGGCGTCATCGAGGTGCACCAGTTCGGCGCCGGTCACGTCGTCGGCGGCGGCACGCTCGGCGACACCGAGCCGGTCCCCGACACTCTCGGCGAACCCGTACATCCACGACAGGCGGGCACGACGGGTCGCTCCACCGGTACCACGACCGACGGTGGCAGCACCGGAGAACATTTGCACCTGCAGCGACGCGAACAGCAGCTTGAGCCGGTCGAGGTTCGTGGCCGTCCCGAACACCACGAACCCGCCTGTGGTGCCGATCGCGGCGCAGTGCAACGCCTTCGCGAGCACGTAGAACAGGAATCCCTGCTGCCGCTGGTAGGAGCCGGTGGGGGTGAACTCGTACCGCTCGACAGGGGTGGGTCCGGTGGTGTCCTGCATCCGGGCCTGCGTTTCGTCGAGGCCGTAGCGGGCGATCAGGTCGAATGCTTTGGCGTTGAACACGTCCGCCTCGGGGGTGCCGGCGACACTGTCGGCCTGGGCGAGCAGTTTGCGGACGCGGGCGAGTTTGTCGTCGTTCATGCGGTTCCTCCAAAGGGATGTCGCGGGCTGGTGTGCCTCCACCATCGCGACCAGCCCCCGACCGTGCGGCACCCCGAACCCGTTCCCTCCCACCATTTCCGCACGCCGCACCACCCGACCGGGTGGACAGGGCCACCAGGTGCAGCCAATCGGCCGCACCCCGACGGGATGCGGCTGACTGGCAGGAAGGTCAGGGGTAGTCGATGACGGCGGTCCCGACCCGGTGGCCGTCGTGGTCGATCACGTCGTAGGTGCGGCGGCTACCGTCGGTGTCGTCGGCGCGGTGCACGGCGCGGTCACCTTCACCGGCCTCCACCAGAACCTGCTCGAGCGCGGTGACGGCGGCGTTGATGCTGGGGTGGGTGGACTCGTGCGCGGGCGGGTTGTCGACGTCGTCGCAGTCGCAGTCGCAGTCGAGGACGGTCAGGGTGACAGCGGCAGTGTTGTCGGTCATCGGTGGACTCCTTGATCGGGGGGCCGTGGTCGGCCCGGCTGCCGATGACTGTTCCGGCCGGCCCCGACTGGTGCGGCATCCCGAAACCCGGCCTCTCCCACCGTTTCTGCAGGCCACCCGCCTGCTGCGGGTGGACAGGGTCGGGTGGGGTTGCTGGTGGCCGGGTGACCGGAACGGTGACCGTTACGGTGGGCCGGTCACCTACCGAAAGGGATATTTCATGTCGATTCGCCGAAGCGTTGCCCGTGGGGCTGCCATCGCTGTCTCCACCGCTGCGCTCGCCGTGGGGGCGGCTGTCACCACCGCTGGAACCGCCAGCGCCGCACCCGTTCCGATGCTCTCGTCGACCGGCTACAACATTGTTCCGGTCCCGCAGGGCGCCTGCCACGGCACCGTCGCGGTCGGGTTCGAGAGTGTCTCGGGCCGCACCGATCAGGTCGAGGTCACGTTCACCCCGAACGGCACCTACGGTGCCATCGCCGGCTGTGAGATCCCGGTGAGCATCCTCGTCACCAACGGGATCGCCCCGTTCATGTACACCGTTCCCGCGATGGCTGCCGGGGGCCGCACCTCCACCATCGTCACCGCCGGCGCGGGCGTGAGCATGGTGCACGTCGCCGCCAGCGTCTACGTCGGTGGGCTTCCCTCCTGGGGCGTCGGCGGCTACCTGTGGCTGCAGCCCTAACCGGCGCACCCCACCCGAGCCCGTACAGCAGAACGGCCCCTAGAATCTGCCCCATAGTGTGGGGGCCGTTCTCTCGCACGTCGCCCAGTGTAGATCTGATGGCGTGTTATCTCCGATGACAGCGACCCTAACAGGCCGCCGCCGCTGTGCTCACGCCGCCTGCGCCGCAACCGGTTCGGCAACCAAGCTGGTGCGGACCACGGTGTTGGTGAACAGGTGCCGGATCACGATGTAGTCGGTGCCGACACGGGTGAGTGCCTGCGCCAGCGGCAGGGTCAGTGCATCGAGGTGCGGGACCGCCAACGCGGCGGGCCGCCGGTTCGACCGCCGCCGGGGCGCCCGGATCACCGTCGGGCCGGTCACCTGGTCGGTGACGACCACGACGCGACGGTTGAACGTCTCCATCGTGTCGTACGGGCACAGCGCGTACTGCGGGCTGTCGTCGCGGGGAACGGCTTTCAGGGCGGGCAGCACGGTGCGGGTGAACTCGGTCCACGACAGGTGGGGGAGGGACTGCAGATCCATCGACAAGGCTCCTTCGACAAGCGGGCGGGGTGACGGGATCCACGATCGGCGCCACCCCACCCGGGTGCGGCACCCCACCGCCAGCTCGAACATGCTGAACGGCCAGGTCGCAGCATGTTCGAGCCGACAGTAGGGGCGGACAGGATGCCCGCGGTCCGCCGCCGGATGGTGGTGGCGGACAGGATGCCCGGATAGGCCGGCCGCCACCGGTGACCGGCGACCGCCCCCGCACCCGATACCGGGTGCGGGGGCTGTCGCCGGGCGGGTCAGACGCGGGCGGGGAGGGTCACCCCCAGGGCGCGGGCCGCGAGGAACACCCACTCGTCACGCTGGTCGGCGGGCACGCGGGTGGCATCGGCGAGTTTGTCGAGGATCACCCCGATCTGGCGGTCCGACAGGGCCACGGTGTCGCCGTCGCCGTTGTGGGCGGCGAACACGGCGTTACCGAAGAACGACTGCACGATGCGCGGTTCGAGGAGCAGCGCGACCGCCGACGCCGCCGGGTTCACTTCCCCGCCGTACATGCCTTCGTCGTCGACCCACATGTCGATGGTGCCGCCGTTGCCGTCGGGCAGCGCGACCACATCGACGTGGCGGCAGCCGATTTCAGTGGTGAGACCGTCGAGGGTGTCGCGGCCTCCCACGGTCAGATCGACGCGGGTGATGTTCGAGTCCGTCGAGATACGCAGAGCCTGCATGATCGCCTCCTGGCTGGGATCGGTTGATGACGGAATCAGCATCACCGCCGCCGGTTTCGGGTGCGGCACCACACGTTTCGGCCGGCACCGGATCACCGCTGGTCACCGCGTCGGGTGTTCGGACAGGCCAGGAGGGGTTTCACGGATTTTCGGGGGCCACCGGCCGCGACCAGGCAGGGGCGGACAGGGCCAGGTGCCCGAGGGGCTGGGGGTGTGGGTGCGCCCACCGCCCGAGTCGGGGGTGCGGGCGGTGGACGCGAGGCCACCCGCTCGCCCCTCCCACCGCCTATGGGGGAGGGACGGCCGGTGGCCTGCATTCACCGTGGCACAGAACCGGCCGCCAGCACCAGGATTCGGCCCTGACCGCCCGCGCCGCCCCGTGTGGTGGGCGGCAGGTGCCCGATCAGCTCCCACAACCGATCCCCGACATCCCCACCACCGGTGTCCGGTCCCCGTAGCGCGGTGTTGTCGGCGAGCACCTGGCCCGCCTGGTCGAGGACGGCGACCGGATCCCCGCCGCCGCCGACGGCGATGGCGTGTGCGGCCGGCCACCGCTGGCGCACGTACCGGCCCAACAGGGCGGCAGCGACCTGCGTGATCTGGCGGTCGATTTCCTGGCGGGCGGCGGTGAGGATGTCGAGCTGCCCGAGGACCGCCGACCCCATCCCTGTCGGCGCTGCTGTCGTCGCCGATCCCATCGTCGTGTCCATCGTGGTGTCCTTCGTGTCGATGCCGAATGCGTTCATACCCACCACGCTCAACCCGACCTGACACGGGCGCGGCACACCCGGCCCCGGCCGCGACCAGGCCGGACAGGACTCCCCCTGGGGGAGTGGGGGAACGGGAGAGACCCCTGCCCGCCGACGGTCGGCGGGCAGGGGTCTCGGCTGGGCGGTCAGATCGCGGCGCCGGACTCCTCCCGGTGGTAGTTGTCCGCGCGGTCGCAGGCGGCCTCCCAATCGACGTCGAGGGCGGCCGCGAGATGCTGCAGATCACCGAGCAGGTCCGCGAACGCCGACTCGAAATCGTCGACCGCCGCCTTCTCGGTCATGTACGGCAGCACCGCCGACGCCCCCACGAGCGCCCGCACGGCCGCTTCCTCCGCCAGGGTGGCCCGTCGGTGCCGGATCACCGTCACGGGGCACCACGGCGGCGTGCAGGGCCGCCAAATCGGCGGTCGTGCGCACCGCACGCAACGTTGCCGGTAGATCAGCGGGGAGGGAAGTGGTCATCGCAGACTCCTGAAAACGGTGGTGGTGGAACCGGACCCACCCAGACTCCGACCGACGCCGGGTGGGTGCGGCACCCAGCCGCCACCCACCCGACGCCGGCGACCACTACCGGTCCGAGGACAGGCCGACTGTCAGCGGGCGATGCTGCCCCGCCCGGCGGCCCTGGTCAGGACAGCCACTCGAACATCCCCACTGCTGTGGCCGTGCCGGCCGCGGTGACGAGGACCGTCGCCACCCGTTCGCTGAACACCTTGCTGATCGCGTACTCCGACGTGAACAGGTGCTTTTCCAGTCCGGCCCGCGACCGGTCCACGAACTCGTCCGCCGCCGCCCGCCGCTGTCGGAGCGTGTAGAACACGCCCACACCCGCCGCCACGCATCCCCCGAAAACCATCGACATCATCGCTTGCACCTTCCTGCGAAACCTGGCCGCCTCTGGCCCTGAAACGGCTGCGGCGGGCCCCACACGGTTGTGGGGCCCGCCGATAGTCGCAACAGGGTTCTTCCCACCCAGGTGAACTACATCTAGGCGGCGCGGACGTACCCGAAACCGAGGGCCGTGTATCCGGCGGCGCGCAGCTCTGCGCAGACCTCCGCGGGGGTGGCCCACTCGTGCACGGGCACGAACGCAACCACCTCGTCCCGGTCGTGGAGGGCGGCGATCGTGTAGCCAGGGACGGCGACGAGCATCCCGTCCTCGCAGGTGCTGCGGGTGTCGAGCCGAACCTGGTGGGTGGCCTGCGCTTTCGCCGCACGGCGGCGGGCATCCTGGCCAGTGGTGTCGAGCATCGTCATGGTGTCTCCTCAAGGGGTTCGTGGGCTGATAGCAGCCACGTTCTCCACACCCGCCGGCCCGCGCGGAACCGCTCGGGTGCCGCCGCCGGCTACCGGTAGGCGTCGGTGCGGGTGAGGACGTCACCGAACGCGGACAGATACCCGAACGAGCAGCCGTGGAACAGTTCGGTGCCCGCCGGCCGCGACCGGTCGCGGCCCCGCCCCGCCACGGCCGGGTTGAAGCGGTGCTGATCGCTGGTGCGTCGGGCTTCGGGCTTCGGCGAGCAGTCTCCCCTCGAGCGGCCGTAGGTGCACTGCCGGCACGACGCATGACACCCACGGTGGCTGCACCGCAGTCCACCCCAGCCGCCGGAACACTGCCGCGTGCGCGGTGTTCCGGCGCGGCCAGTTGGTGGTGTGCCCGACCTTGATCCAGCCGGAATCGAAACCGATCACATACAGGTGCCCGAGATCCGGAGTCGGGGGAAAGAACTCGTCCCAACTGTCGTAGGTGGTGGGCGAGAACACCGACTCGTACGTCACGGCCGGCACGGTAGACGCCCGCACCGACAACCGTCAGCGACCGCCCGCAGTGATCTCGAGGTCGAGCCGTAGGCCGGCGCGGGTGGCGAGGTTGGACAGGTCGTCGAGTGTGAACTGGTTGATGTGGCCGTCGGTGAGAGCCGCGATGCGGGCCGTGTCGACACCGAGCTGGGCCGCGGCGGTGGCGGCCGTCCACCGGTGGTGGGTGATGGTGTCGGTGAGCGCGATCATCAGCGTCGACCGCAGTCGCCACACGGTGGCCTCGGCGGGGTCGTCTTCGATGGCATCCCACACGCGGGCCGGCCTCGGATCGTCCATGATCGTGTCCCCCTTCACTGTTCCGGCCCGAGACCGGAGGGTGGGCGCCACCGATGCTGGTGGCGCCCACCCAGGATCGCCGACTACTGCGTCGGGTGTTCCAACGTCCAGGGATCCTGGCTACCCGACCTGGGCGATGGCGGCGGCGTTCCGATTCCGTCGGACGATGCCCACCTCACAGCCGGCCACTGCGCCAGCAACGCCACCCAGATAGCCTCCGCCCACCATCAGCACAAACATGGCCTGACCGCCGGCGAAGCCGACCATCAACACCGCCAACCCGAAACCGAGCAGGACACCCAATCCGGTGCCGACAGCAAAGCAAGTGGCGACCGCGGAATAGAAGCGCGGCGACTCCCGCACCCCGGACACCAACCTCCGCGCCACGGAGGTTGGTGTCCGCAGCAGTCCGGCGGGTGGACGCTGCCGTGACACTTCGGTGGCGGGCGGGATGTCCGCCTCTGTCGGGGTCGACTGCTCACTGGAATCGGTCATGGTGTTCGTGTCCCTTCACGTGCTGGATGGGTGGGCGGGCGATGTCGCCACCGTGGCGGTGGCACCGAACCGGCCCTCGGGTGGCGTGACGGTAGCAGCGGCGTTTCCGCCCACCCGGTGCGTTGTGACCCCTCCGCGCAGTCCGGTCCCCACGCGCCGCGGGGCACTGGATCGGCGGTGTGGTGGTGGCCCGGACGGCTGGTGACGAGACTCGGATGAGGGGATGTGTTCTACAACAGCGGCGGCCCCCGCGCCGACGTGGCGATCGAACGATGGATCAGGGAAACCGAAGGGGACCACGATGAGTGACCAGCGCACATTCCGGCGAGGACACGACCGGATCGCCCAGTTGGCGGCGAACCCGGCCATCGCCGACCAGGTGAGCGCCATCCGAGCCGAGACCGCGGAGATGAACCGCGTTCACGCCGCCACGCTCGCCGACATCCGCAAAGCCGCAGACCTGACCCAGACCGATGTCGCGAAAGCACTCGGTGTCGAGCAGGCCGCGGTCTCGAAGATCGAACGCCGCCACGACCTGCTTCTGTCGACCCTGCGTCAGTACCTCGCGGCGGCCGGCGCCGAGCATCCGCGGATCGTGGTGGAGAAGAACGGCGTCGAGGTGTCCCTCGACCTCGACACCTTCACCACCCGATAGGTCACACCACCCCGTCATCGGGCCCACAACGCTGCGGCCGCGCCCACGTCGGCGTGGACAGTGGCGAGCTGCCACGGCACCTGCACAGCCGCCGGCAGGTGGGTGGACGCCGCCACTACTGGTGGCGTCCACCCAGGGGTGCCGACTACGGGGTGGGGTGTTCCGGCGCCGGAACCGGCTGCTGCGGCTGCTGCGGCTGCTGCGGCGGTGTGGGGTGCTGCCACGGCTGCGGCTGACTGTAGGCGGCGTTGTGGCGGGCTTTGCGGTTGCTGCCGATGATCAACCCGATGATCAGGCCGATGACACCGAAGAAGATTCCGCCGCCGACCGCGAACATCATCAGCAGCGCCATGAACTTGCCGCCGTCGACATCGGAGAAGTCCAAGCCCTGGTCCTCGAGCCCGATCGCCATCAACACCCAGGCGGTGATGACCCCGAGCATTCCGCCGACGACCACGCCGACCCCACCACCGGCCAGCAGCGGGCCGGTCATGCTCGGCGCCGGCGGCATCACAGGAGGTGTCCCCCACGCCGGGGGCATCGGCGGCATCCCGCCGGCCGGGTAGCCGGAGAACGGAGCCTGGGGCTGGGGGGGGAACTGCGGCTGCGGTTGGGGTGGTGGGGTGGGTTCGGTCACGACAATCGTGTCCCTTCAACAAGATAGGGGAGCGGTCGCCGGCCACCCCCCGATGTTGTCGGGCAACCGAACCCGCTCTCGGGCCGCTCCACCGTAGCAACGGCCGTTCCCGCACCCCGCCTCCTGCGCGCCACACCAACCCGCATCCAGTCCCCACCCGGCGGGCCCGCCCGCGACCCGGTCAGTCTTGCCGGTCGGGGAGATGACCGGCGGCCGCGGTGCGCGCGATCAACGCTGCTTCCTCCGGTGTCAACCGTGTCCCCGCCAACCCCTCCGCCGCCTCGACCGCGACCCGGCCCGCCTCGACCGCCGCCACCCCCACCCTGCGCACAACCGTCGTCACCTCACGCGGTTCGGTGCCGTCGGCGAGCTGGGCGCGCCGCACCGCCGCGGCCGCCAACTCGGCACCCTCGACCGCCGCCTTACGAACAGTCACGAACCGCCACGCCCCGGCCGCGCCGCCGTCGTCGGGAACGTCGATGCGGGTGCCCTCCCACGACGCACTCCGTGTCCCCGCCTGCCGGGCCTCGAACCGTTGCACCCGCTCGACCAACGACTGCCGGGTCACCCCACCGAACGCCGACCGGATCGTCTGCCACGGCACGCCGGCCTCGCGGGCGTTGAGGATCGCCGCCGCCGTCACATCCATCGCCTCGTTCACGTGCTCCCGCAGCTTCCGCTCCCTGCGCACCGCGTCCCGCAGCACCGTCTCCGCCGCCCCACGGGCCTGCCCGATCGGATCGGTCCGAATCTCTGCCACCACACCACCTCCAACTCCCACCACTGCGCAGGTGCAGGGTGCGGTTGCACTGTCGCATCACCGATTCCGGGCCCCACCCGGCCACGAACCGGGTGGGGCCCGGACAGTTCTCCCCCTGGGGGAGTGGGGGAGACGACCAGAGACCACCCACCGCTGCCGCCGACGCGAGTGAGCCGGCGGCGGCTGCAGGTGCTGCCAGCGGTGGATCCCACCGCCGACACCACCAGGCGCGCCGGGGGATCCGTCCCGGCAGCGGCCAGGGGTCAGTGGGTGGCGGGCCCCTGCATCTGCCGACGCTGTTCCCGCACGCTGAAACACACCGCGAGATCACCGGCCGCCCGATCAGCCGCCTGCGTCTGATCCGACGCCCGGAAACGAGCCGTGGTCGCCGTCAACGCCGAGATCGCATCGTCGAGTTCGTTGTCGGTCATCGACTGGGCTGCCTGCGCCACCTGCATCCGATCCTGGATCCGGGGGAGCCGGGTCGACCCATGGAACACACCACCCCGCCCGGGCCGGCCGATGCCGGCGCACACCCACACCACACCGGCGACCGCGGCCACCATCGCTCCCGCTCCCGCGACACCGGTCATCGCCGCCGCCAACCTGTCCCCACCATCCGCGTCGCCGATCGGCGACAGGAGCATGTGGACCCCGGTCCCACCCGCGGCCACAACCGTGCTCATCGTCATCGCCAGCTTCGCGTACTCGCGTACCTGGTCACGCATCGACTGCCGCTCACCGCTCACCGCACAACCCCTCGTCACTGATCCGTTCGGCGGCAGTGTGCCACCCACACCCGACAGCACCACCTGGCCCCGCTCCGGGTGACGTCCGCGTAGATAGCCGCGGCACCCGCCCGCCGTCCCTATCTGGCGCCGGGCGTCAGAGCGCGGTGGGGCCACCCGCCTGCTGCCGGCCACCGAACACCGACAGGCACACCCGCAGATCCTCGACGACCCGCGTGGCCTCACCGGCCCGCCCCTCCACCAGCAACCGGTCCGCGGTGTCCGTGAGCGCCCGGATCGCCTCCTCGAGCTCCGCATCGTTCATCGACCGGGCCGCCCGCAACACCTGCATCCGCTCCCGCAGCCGCGAGGACCGGGTCGGCCCATGGAACACGCCGCCCGCCCCCGGCCGGCTGGTGCCGGCAAGCACCCACACCAGGCTCGCGGTCAGGCCCGCGGCCGCAGCCACCACCGCAACCCCGATCCCGGTCGCCGACACCGCCGCCAGACTGCTGGGGCTGTCCCCGCTGTCGAGCAGTGACGCAACGAGTCACACCGCGACCCCGGTGACTGTGACCGCCGGGCACGCCACCATCGCCGTCATCGCATACCGGCGCACCTGGCCGCGCGTCGACTGCTGTTCACCGTTCACCGTTCAACCCCCATCCGCTGATCCGTTCGGCCGCAGTGTGCCAGCCGCCGTTGACAGCGCAGCCCCCACCCGCCGCCCACACCCCGCAGCCCCCGGACAGCACTCCCCCTGGGGGAGCGGGAGACCCGCCGCCGGTGACCGCGCAGTCGACCGCGCAGGCATCCGCCTGTAGACCGCAGTTGGTGCTGAGGCCAAGCGGCGACACCACCCACCAGAGACCGGGGAGCCAACCCGCCGCCGACGGGAGACGCGGGCCCGTGGACCGCCGCCTGACCCCCAGACGGCACCCACGACCGACCCGCGCGACCGACCCGAGCCGGCGCCGGCCCGGGATCCCGCAACGCCGCCACCCGGACCGGCACCGCGCCCACCCGACGCAGCAGCCCGGCATACAGCTGCCGGCGGATCCGGAACCCGCCCCCGGCACCCGACTGTCGGACCGGCCGCACCCGATCGGGGATCGACGGGCAACCTTGTCCCCCTACCGGTCTCGCACCCACCCCGCAGCCGGCAGCGCCGAACCCCACGCCGGCGCCCGCCCGCCGCCGGCCGAACCATGAGCGGGCGCCGGCACGGTCGGCCCGGACAGGACTCCCCCAGGGGGAGTGGGAGAACGGCGGGGGAGCGGCGCCCGTGACCGGGCCCGGCCCTCGCACGCCAGCGGGGGAGCGGGATCCGGCTGCGCGGGTGACGCTCGGCCGCCTGGCTGGGATTGCCAGTGGCCGCGGGTGTCAGCTGTTGGCGCCGAGTTGGAATGGACCCCACCCGACACGGCCCGGCGGCGATGGTCTTCCCGGTGCTGTTGCGGCACCCACCCATCCGCCAACCCACCCCGGCCGCGCGCCCAGCCCGCCCCGGCCGCGCGACCCGAGCCATCCGCGCCCCGCGGCGGGTGTACCTGCCGGATGATCTGTCCCCCTTCACTTCCCGACCAAGCCCCGGCCCGTAACGCCGATCTTTGTCCCCCCCAGCCCGCACCCGCACGTGCAGGGAGCACCTGCGCATGCGCCGGGCTGCCCCGCACCCCCGCCCCGCCGCGCCGCCCGCATCACTTCCCTCCCCCCACACCCCCCTCAAACTCCCCCTCCCAACAGCCCGCCGGCCCTCCGGTTTTCGGATGCTCTCGTGGGGTGTGTTCTGCGTTCTGGTGGTGGGTTTGTGCTTGTGCGCTCGAGTTGGTGACGACACGGGTTCTGGTGATGGCTGCATGGGTGATCCGGCTGGGTGTGATGGCTGCGGTTTTCGGGGTGTCCGGGTAAGGGATGGCTGCGGTATCTGCTGCGGGCTCCTGCGGGTGTTGTCTGCGGGGTGCAGCGCACCCCGGCGGTGGTCCTGTCGGGTGGGTGTGTGACAGCCGATTCGGGGTGCAGGCTGCCCGCCCTGGGGTGGGTGCCCGACTCTGGTGGGCGGCCCCCTGTGGTTGCCGACGCAGACGGGGTGACCCCCGTCTGCGTCGGCGGCCGCGGAGCGGCCGCTGTCGCCGGCGGTGTGTTCGTCGGTGGAGGCTGCGCAGGCTGCTGCGGCCGGCCCCGGTGGCGGGGCTGATTGTGGTGCCGCCCCACCTGTCGCGGAGGCGGCCCAAGCGGTGGTGGTCGCCCCGCTGCGCTAGGCGTTCTCGGGTGGCAGTTGGGCGGCTGGTTGCGGGCGGGGGTTGTGGGCTTCTGTGGTGGTCTGCGGTGGGTGCCCGCGGGGTGGTGTCTGCGGCAGCTGCCGGTGTCGACGGCGCGGGTGGCTGCTGGTGTTGTCTGCGGGGTGGGTGGCCTGGTGTCGTGGGGTGGGTTGACGACCTGTTCCCGGGGCGGCCGGGGTCGACTGCGAAGAGCCCACCGGTGGCCGCTGCACGGGTGCCGGTCGGGGTGCCAGAGAACCGATCTCGGGGGGCTGGCTTCCACTGCGTTCAGCCCGGCGCCAGCCCCCCGGTGGCCCAGTCTGCTGCGCTCAGCCACGAGCCGTCACGACCCCTTGCCGGTCACCGCCTGGTGGGGTCGGCTCGGGCAGGCCACTACTGGCCGTTCACACCGCTGCACGCTGCCGCCCACGACACCATCCGGAAGGCTGCCGTCGGCGGCCGCCCGAAGGCGCGGGCCGCCCGTGGTCGACAGCGAAGGGGGATGCGCTGGAAGCTGCGCGGGCGACACCGCCAGCAGACGCCGCAGCACCCACCACCGCAACCAACCAACAGACGCGAGACACGACCGCCTAGCGCAGCGGCGCAACCACACGCAGACACCGGGTGCGACCGGGAGGTATCGGCCACCACCCCGACAGGACACGACAGTGGCTGCGAGCAAGCGAGCAACCACCAAGTGGCCTGCCTCGGGGTGAACAACAAGGTGGCCGACACCCCCGGCGTGCACGGAACCCCCCAACACCCGCCACGCACACAACCAACGCAGACAGCGAAGCAAATCTGCGGTGTGTGTGCCGTGCGGGTAGGGGGGTTAGTCGGGAAGTTTGGAGGGGGGTTGGGTGACAGCATTTTTCGGGGTTTTCTGCTGGTGTAACCGTTTTGAGGTATCTGTGTGTTGGTGTCGGCGGCTGACAGCATCACTGACAGCATTTTTGGGGTGGGTTCGGCTACGATCTTGGTGCCGGATCGGACGGATGGAAGGCGGGCTGGTGTCGGAGACGTTGGAGGAGTGGGAGCGGGAAATCCTGGCGACACCGGAGGTGCCGTCTCGGTGGCGGATGGCCCGCGCCCGCCGCTTCTACTCGGCGGATGCGGTGCCGGCGGAACGGCGGGGGAAGACCGGCCGGAAGGGTCCGTCGGGGTGGCGGCGGAAACCGGCCGACGAGGATCTGCTCGCGTTCCTGACCGTCCACGGTGTGGTGTCGATGCGGCAGGCCGCGACCTGGTTTTACGGCGGGGTGATGAACACGGCCCGGCAGCGAATCCGCTCGATGGAAGAGGCCGGGCTGCTGACCCGGAACCAGGATCAGCCGTGGGCCGGACCGATCCTCACCCCCACCCTGGATGGGCAGACGATCGGCCTCGAAGCGGTCGAGTTCCCCGTCTCGCATGCGTCGCTACGCGGGCACATCACGGTGCCGGCGAACCTGCTGCACCGGCTCCTCGTTTCCGAGCACACCCTCGCCGCTCGGGCCCGCGGCCGGCAGGTCATTTCGGAGCGGCAGATCCGGATGCTCGAGGCCCGCGACGAAACCGAATCCCACAAGTTTCTGCAAGCCGTCGGCGCCCACTACTCGCACGACGGAACCACCCCCGGGATCGTGCCGTCGACCCTCACCGTCACCGAATCCGGGCCGGCCGGAACGGTGATCGTGGGGGAACGGAAAACCTGGTTGGGTTTGCCCGTCTACACCGACTTCGATCACCGCACCGCCCCCTACTCGAGGCAACGGTCCGGGATCCGCTACCCCGACTTCATCGAAGTCCTCGACACCGGCGAACTGGTCGCCGCGGAGGTGGAGGTCGCCACCAAATCCGAGGCCCGCATGAGGATGCTCGTCGACGGCTACCGCGACTCCCTGCCGACCGTCGAAACCTACGTCGATGACACCGGCGCCACCGCCGCCCGACTACGTCGCGGACAGTTCCGGCACTGCCGGTGGATCACCTCACCCGAGGTGCGGGCGATGCTGCAAGGCACCACCAACTTCATCACCGGACACCACGAACCCGGCCTCCTACAGAAGGCCATGCCGGACGTGTACAAACCTGATTTCGACTGGACGAACCAGGACGATCGGCGGCCCGTCCGAGTGACCGCCGCGACCTCCGATGATCCCGGAATCCAGTACGCCCTCGACCAACGCGACCTCGAACCGCAGTACCGCTGCGACTACCGCACCTGGGGTCGTTGGCGGACCGTGTGGGAGGGTGTCGTCCCCGTCGAGAAGCGGGACGCGTTCACGTTCACGCGGTGGCTCCGATCCGGCACCAACCACGCCGACTGCCGGGTCGCCACCAGACGCTGAACCAAGCCCTGCGAAACGGTCGGCAACACGACGGTGACGGTGACGGCGGGAGGCTGCAGAAGCTCCTTCACCACACCCTGCGGGGCATCGTTTCAGGCCCGATCCAGTCGTGTTTCGGGATGCAATCAGGCCCTGATCCGAGGCCGAAATCAGCACGATCTCGGGGTGGAACACACCTGTTTTCGACGCCGCCACATGCCCGGAATCGGCTGTGATCGGCCCCGATTCCGGGTCGAATCCAACCCCCGGCCAGGGCGGCAGCGTAGAAATCCGCCGCCGAGACCACCGTCGACCGGCCACCCGTAACGTCAGGTTCCCTCGCGTGAACTGTCCTTGCGGCGGCAGTGGAGAGGTGGTCTCGCAGCTACCGTGCGGCCAGTTCACGCCGGCGGTCGACGTCGTGTCGCCACCCCGGAGGGTGGGTTTCGCGGCCCTCGTTTCGGTGCGGCCGGTGGCCAGGTTTTAGATGTAGTCGCCAGTAGTTGAGATGTGAGGAACGACGTATGCACCCCGCTGACGCCACCGACGATGACGCTGTCGCGAGACTTCGCCGACAGTTCGAGGAAGACGAACTTCCCCGCCATCACTTCCGGTCGGCCAGCATCCCTGACTATCCGGTCTTCAACGTCGAGCGGCTGCCTGAGGAGTTGCAACAGAAACTCGAACGTCGACGTGAACGCGGCTACAAGAACCCGCGAGCCATGACCGAAGAAGAGATCAGAGACTGGAAACGAACCGAGTCCATAGCAGCGCAGGACAGAATCCGCCGGTTCCAAACCGGCATCAAGTCAGAACCAGGAGAAGATGCGAAGGAACGACGGAGGCACGCCCAAGCCGAAATCCACCGCTACGGCGGGCCACTCACACTCCCACGGAGAGCGAAAAGCGAACTCGGATCCACACTCACCACACTCGCCGCCTTGGTCTTCTTCGGCACCGGCATCTGGCTCATCGTCGAACTGATCCGTGTCTTCGTCAACGGCGAGTGGAGTCGCGCCGTCATCACCCCAGGACTCTTCGTCTTCGGCTCACT
Organism: Prescottella subtropica; assembly: GCF_005434945.1. Taxonomy (GTDB): domain Bacteria; phylum Actinomycetota; class Actinomycetes; order Mycobacteriales; family Mycobacteriaceae; genus Prescottella; species Prescottella subtropica. The sequence continues at coordinate 26,190 of NZ_SKCH01000021.1, forward strand.
CATGGTCGCGGCACTCATCCCCGACGACACCAGCGGCGACCTCACCGACGAAGACCTCCCACACATCGACCGCGCAATCGAACACATCACCCTGCCGTACAACAGCCAGGAATACCGGCTCGCCGAGTACGCCGCGGACCTGACCCAGCGGATCGCCGACAGCCCCGCATGGGCCAGCAACTTCCTCACCAAGCATCGGATCGAACTCGACTACACACAGGAACTACGCGAGATCGTCACCCACGCACACACACTGCGCTCGATCCGTACCGAACTCGGTGAGCCTCCCACCGGCAACAGTCACGACGCACTTCGCGCCCGCGACCACTTCGAGAAAATCGCGGCACCGCTCGACGTCGTATGGCTGGCCTTGGTCGAACGGGTAGCCGCACTCGAATCGTTCACACTTCACCTCGCCGCCCTCGACACCCAACTGGCGAACATGAAAGCCGTCGGCCGGGCCACCTTGTTGGAGGACAAGATCGGCGGGCTCCTCGCGAACGCGGTGAGCGACGAGTTCGCGGCCGAGCACACACGCTCGGTCACTGAACGCAGCCAGTACGCCTCGCTGTCCATCGAATCGACCCTCGATGCGCTGCGCGGTGACATCGCAGGATTGACCGCTCTCGCCCAATCACTTCCGGCGACGTACGAAGCGAACTAGACGTCGGCAGCAGCACGGCGCTGCTGCCGGCGGCTGCCCTTGCCGTCGTGGCGGCGGCGTCCCGGGATGCGTTGGGCGCGTCGGCGGAGCGCCAACTCGTGTTGCAGCCGCTCCGCTGTCAGCTTCCCAGGCCCGTGGATTCGGGTGCCGTCCCCACGGTCGATCGTCGTGGCCATCGTGTTCACCTCCCTGCTCGTCGATGCTGGTGCGACGCCACCGTAGACGCCGACCCCAGACCACTGCGGCAGCGCAGTCACCGCCTTGCAGCCATTGCTGAACTGCTGGTCCGGGTGCTGCGGCGTGAACAGGCACGCGAGAAGCCGAACACCCGAAACCGCCCCGATATGGTCACCGACGAACCGTGCAGCCGCCCCACCGTTTCCGCCCGGGAACACCAGCCGTCGGCAGCATCAACCCGGCCAGCCAAGGAGGTGCCATGACCTGCCGAACCAGCCCACACCATGCAGGCACCAGCACCGCCCACACCCCGCCGGCCACCGCAGCAACCTGCTGCAGCCAACACCACTCATCGGCAGACAGCAACACAATTACGACACCCCACAACCCGCCCCGGCAGCCCGATCGGAGCTGTTACCGGGATCGCGGCGCGTGGATCGGGCAGTCGATTTCACCGCTGACGGCGGCCCGGTAACAGCTTGGAACCGTCACCGGATGCCGGCTGTCAGGGTGGTTCTCCGGCTCCCGATGGGGGCCTGGGGCGCGGTCTACGTGTGATAATCGATCGCCCACTCCGGGCGCAGTTCATCACGCGAATCGAGTAGACGCATGGCCTCAACAACCCACCCTCTGGGGCGTGGCATGAACAGTGGAGCGTTCGGCAGGATCATCGAATACGACGATGGGACGGCGGCGTACAAGCGGCCGATGGAGTTCTCTCACGCGTTCCGGGTGAGGGTCGCTGACGTCACTGGGTTTTCGGTCGAGCGTGGCAAGAAGATGCTGCAGCGGCGTCTGCTGATCCTCGGCAACGGCACCACGCTCGCCACGGCCGACGTCGCGCACGGTGTTGCCGAGCAGATCGAGGGATGGTTCCGGGCGCACAAGGACTTCGGTGGTAACCGGGGTTCGTCGGCTGCGGCCCCGATCCACACCAGCCCTCAACCGGGTGGACAGTCCGGGCCGTCGCTGATCGCGGACGAGTTGATGAAGCTCGCGGGGTTGAGGGATCAGGGCATCCTCACGGACGCCGAGTTCGAGTCGCAGAAGGCGAAACTGCTGGCGCGCTGAGACCCAGCCGCTCATCCTGCGGACCCTCCTTGGCTGGCGCTCCGCCCCCCGGTGAGGTTCTTCTCCCCGTTCTACGGGCGGGGCCGCAGAAGTCTGCTGGCCGGCCCGAGAACGCGGTCGAAGGTGTCGTCGACGTCGTATGAACTGGCCAAGAGATCACGTAGCCCGGCCCGCGTGAGTTCGAGTTCGTGTGCCGCGGTGGTGGGTTCACCGAGGGTATCGACGTCGAGTTCCGCGGGGTCGAGGAGCGCGTATTCGCGGGCCAGATCGGTGAGGGCCCGCCGGGTGTTCCGGTGTGCCTCGAGTGCGTCCTGCAGTTGGTTGTACAGGTCCGATGGTTGCGTACTGCTGGTGTCGCTGATGGTCATGGCGGGCCTCGATTCCGGGTGCGGTGGCGGGATTCTCATTGTGTCGGATGCCCCCGACATCGGAGGTGTGTCAGCGGGTCGTACGGCGTGCGTCGACGGCGGCAACACGGTGCATCGCGGTCGCCCAATCACAGCGGCCGTCAGCGAACGTGGGGAACCGGCCGTACAGATCGCGGGCGGCGGAGGACGGTTTCGAGCCGGCCGCCGCGGTCCGCCATGCGATCTCCGCGCACCACCAGGCCCACACCATCGACTCGTGTCGGTAGCGAGTGCGGCGCCGTTCGAGGGTGCCGTGGACACCGAGGAAGGCGGCGACGCCGTGGTAGATGCGCTCACGGTCGACGGCCACATCCTGGTGGATGAGCCGGTGACGATGCAGGGCTTCCATGGTGGTGTCGAACTCGCCGATGCTCAGCCCGGTGGCATGCCGGAGGCGGGCTCGACTTGTGCCGGGGTGCTCGCGCAGCATCCAGTGCAGGCGGGCAGCAGCAGGACCGAGGACCGGATGCTGCCAGACATCCCGAGTGAGATGAGTCAGGTAAGAGCGGGCCCGATCAAGAGCATTCCCAAGCGGGGGTTCAGGGGGGTGGGAATCCTTGTGTCCATCCACTTGTAGTGTAGGGATACATAGGCGGTATGCGGCGGCTCGCGTGCCTGAGTGCGGGCGGGTGCGGATGAGCCAGCCGGTGTCCATCAGCTCCCGGACGGTGGCCGCCAGAACCGACTTCGTGGTGGCCGCGGCGACGGCCCAGCGGCGGATGTCGAGCTCGAAATCGGTGACGGTGTCGGCCCGGTACATCATGTCCGCGATGACGCTCAGGGCCGCCCAGCGGCGAAAGGCCTGAGCGGATCCACGGAAGAAGCCGTCGCGTTCGGCGGCGGTGAGGGCTGCCCGGACGTGGCTGCGGGCGTGACTGTGTGCGTCGGTGTCGGTGGTCGCGGGCGGTGCTGCGGCAGCGACCGCGAGGGCGCGATCCCACTGGTGTGCGATGTGCTCGGTCGGGTCAGTGCGGGGGGTGCGGCCGGTATCGGCGCGGGTGGTGCGCAGGTGCTCGAGGCCGGGCATGCGAGTGGTGAGGGCCGCGGTGGTGATGTCGTCGAGGGTCCAGTGTGCGTGGGCGGCGGAGAGCATCACCGACCATGCGGTGCGGGAGGTGTCGGCGCCGGCGGCGGGTGTGGCGTGCGCGAGCTGGCGGATTCGGTCGGGGAGTGCGCGTTTGGTGCCGGGGATGACGCCGCGGTCGTGGTCGATGACCCGCAACGCTTTCGTCAGTGTGACGGAATGAGGGTGGGTGTTTACACCTGGGTTGGCTGCGGTGTCGCCGCCCGCCCATGCGGTCAGGGTCTCGATCACGGTGGGGTCGGCGCCGTCGGTGGCCCATGCGAGTGCTTCGGTGGCGGGTCGGCCTGCGGTGCGCAGGATCTGGGAGTGGCCGCCGTGTCGGTGGGGGGAGCCGGGGGCGCGGGCACAGCCCGATCCCGGGTTCAGTAGCGGTGTGGCATCGAACACAGTCCCGCAGTGGCGGGTGAGGGCTTCGGCGAGGCGGCGGACGCGTTTCGCGTCGGCGGGTGCGGTGAGCCGGATCCACAGATGTCGGCTGTGGCGGCCACCGGATGCGCACAGCAGGTGGGGGATCTCGGCGCGCGTGAGCATGCGGCTCACCTGCTCGGCGGCCTTGCGGGCCGCACCCGGGGTCTTGCCGGGGCGGTCGTCGAAATCCATGCACAGCACGTGGAACTGGCTGTTTCGGTCGGCGAGGTGCAGGGCCCACGGGACGTCCGGGGCGGTCGCCGGCAGGCGCGCTGCAACGTACCGGTGATCCCCGTGGGGGTCGATGCGGATGGTGGTGCGCGGCGACCATTCCCGGACCGTATCGAACAGTTCCGTGGGAGAGATCGGTGTGTGGTTGTGGGTGTCGGCGGGTGCCGGCACGGGGGCTGGGGGCAGGGCGGCAGACGTCGGATCGGGCGCGTCGGTGGACGCGGGAGCAGGCGTGCTTGTACCCTGGACCTCACTATCCAAAGTGAGTCCTTTTCTGGTGGAGGGGACACCCCGTCGGGTCGCCGAGTTGGTAGCTCGGTTCCGACACCAATTTCAGATCGATGAACCCCCGTTTCCTGGCAGAGCGGGGGGTTCGTCATTTCTGGAGGCTGTCGCGTTCCCTGGCAGTGTGGTCTACGCGGGCCTCACCGGTGTGATCCCCAATGAAATTGTGCGGGCGTCGTCGTCGACGCGGGGCACTAGACCATCAGAGACATCACCCCCTGCTCAGATCGGGGAGCCGGCAGATCTGCCTTGCCGAGCATCTTGTCGGCAAGCGACGGATCGAGAGCGAGTGCATACATGCGCTCGAGTTCACCGCGGAAGGTGGCAAGGTCGTGGTGGCGCAGGCCAACGGTCAGCAGTGCTGAGAACGTGATCAGCATCGGCAGAGTGCACTCCTGCGAAAGAGCTTCCTGCAGTTCCCGGACGCGATCGACAACCGGAGTGGGGGCGCGGCCGAGCATGATCACGATGCTCGCCGACGTGTTCGCCGGATCGAACTGCACCTGCCCATCTGTGGTGGTGCGAGTCAGAGGCAGCAGCTCGTCGAGAGCAGATTCGACCTCCGCGGCGTGGCGCACACCGACCATCAAGATGGTGCCGACGACGTCGCCGAGCGGGGTGCGGGTCTCCGCCGCGATCGTGCGGATGATGAGGTCGGTGTCCGTCGTGACACGGGTGGAGACGAATGCGCGATCACCCTTTGACCGTCGCCCACGTGGACGACGGCCGGTGTTGCCACATGCTGTAGACATGGCAGGCCCCTCACGATTGTTCTTCATCTCCGATGCTGCTGACTGTACAGCACCGGTTGATCTTTACGGATAAGGTACGGCCTCCGGGAGGGTGGATGCGGCAGCGACACGCCCTTATCGGAAATGCGGACTGCGACTTCTGCCCGACTTTGCTACGCAGATTGCCCGCTCCACCCCGGCATCACCCGGAACTGGCCGTGCAATGATCCCCGCTATCGGAGACACCACGACCAGGAGGTCCGGTCACGCATGGGGACAGCACCCGACCGTGAGCAGCACGAAACCCGAAAACCCGCTGGCAGTACCAGCACTGCCGGGATCGTGGCCCTCGCGGTCCTCGCTCTCGTCGCCGCACTTCCGGGTGTTGCGGTCGCTGTCGCGTTCGCGATCCTCGCCTACGAGATCCGCCGCGTCCGCATCATCATGTGGGCTGGGTGGGCTGCCGCCACCGCGGTCGCCGGCATCGCCCTGGCCGGATTCTCGCCTGCCACATGGCTGTATTGGTCGACGTCATTCGCGACCCGCACCTGGTTGTCGCCGATCGCGGCTGGCTTCCCTGCAGACAGCACCGGCGTCCGCGGCTGGATGCACACCCACACGGACATGAGCTACCTCGAGGTCACCTGGACGCAACTGTGGTTCGGTGTGCCCCTGGGGTTCCTGGCGGCGATCGGCATCATCGTCGTGTTCCGTAGCCGGCCGCGTGCACTCCGCGGCCGTATCGAGGGCACCGAGCATTCCAACCAGCGGCCGGTCGGGTTCCTGGACCGTCGCCGCCGCACCGTCGAGCGGCGCAAGATCGCTGCCGGCCACTACACGGGGAGCTGACATGCGTCGACGTTCCACTGAGCCCACGATCGCTCTCGGTCTCGGCCACTACGGGTATCCGCTGCTGGCGCCGTCCTCATTGTTCAAGAAGGCGGTGGTGATCGTTGGCTCGTCGCGGTCCGGGAAAACACGGCACGCGACATCGATTGCCGACCAGCAGGTGCATGTCGAGGGCGGCGGGAATCTGACGATCGACATCAAGGGCGACGACGCCTTGGTGAAGTCGAAGGCCCGCTTGGCTGAACGAGAAGGCCGATCGTTCCTGCATTTCACGCTCGCACCGAAGAACGGGGGCGGGTACGAGCAACCGCACCCGTATGCGCCACCGATCCCGGCCCGCTATGACCCTCTCGGCCGCGGCAACGGCAAATCGAAAGCCGAGATGCTGCTCAAGTCGGTTCCTCGTGACGGTGACGCGGCCGCGTATCTGCGTGCTGCGCAGGAGATCACCGAACTCGCCTGGAACATTGCCGCGCTGACCGGCTACGACCGCACCATCGGGGCTGATGGCCGGACCCGCATTTCGGCGCTCGAAACGCTGATGAACATGCTGTCGGTTGCCGGTGAAGGTGGGGGAGAGCTCGAACGTCAGGCTGCCGCTCTGAATGTGCCGACCATCTTGTCGTACTACCCGCATCTGTCTGAGCGGGACGCGCAGCAGCGGATCGCGACGTTGCGTAGTCGGGTCCAGTCGGTGGTGGGCGAGTTGAAGAAGGGCAGCAGTGTCACCGCGCAGGCCGCGTCGAACACCCGGCAGCTGGTGTCGACGTATGTGAACTCGTCGGCCCTGTTCCCGGGCACGTTCGGCACCGGTCGCAGCCCGGCCGGGCAGATCGATCTGATCCGGGCGATCCTGCGTGGCGAGATCGTCGTGATCAGTCTTCCCGCGCAGGACTACCCGGACTTCTCGGCGATGATCTACTCGATGATCCTGCTGGATCTGCAGAACGCTGTCGCGACGCTGCGGAGCAGGAAGGCGGTGGTTGCCGAGTACCTGGGTGTCGACACCAGCCGAGCGGACAGCACCCCCTGGCCGCCGTTCATCGTGCAGATCGAAGAACTTGGTAGTGCAGTGAACTCGGCGTCGGCGGAAGCATTGATCAACCTGCTCAACAAGTCTGCGGACATCGGGATCCGGGTCATCGCGTCGACGCAGGCCCTTGCCGACATCCGGCAGATCGACGACGGCAAAGGGGTGTGGCTCGAACGGCTCCTGGCGCAGGCCGATCACCTGTTCGCGTTGCAGCTCAACGCGGAAACTGACGACGAGATCGTCTCCGGGTTCTCGGGGAAGGTCACCAAACAGTTCGCGACCAACGAAACCGAGGTGTCGAACAATCGTCTGCGGATCTTCACCGGCGCGTCGGAGTCGAAGAAGGTGCGGGGCGCCGAGCAGCAGGACACCCGGATCCCACTGGGCACCACGCAGGCGCTGGACCGAAGCAAGTGGGAAATGGTGTACGTGTCGAAGGCCCCGAAGCTGACGGCGGTGCATACGACCGCGCCGGAGGGCCCGAACAACTGGTTCGAGATCATCGAGATGGTGCCGGTGTTCGAACCGGATCTCGGCTACAACCCGTTCGCGGCGGACACGACGCTGGTGGAGGCGACGAAGGCTGCTGCGCGGGCGAAGGCGATGGAGCTGAACCAGGAACTCGCGGACCCGAACTCGTTGTTGTTCCGCATCGTTGACGGTGTCGACGAGAAGGCGGACATCGAGCCGGCCGCTGTTGTCGTCGCAGATGCCAGCGGCGAGGTCGACGAGCCGCCGTTCCCGGACGAGTTCGGGTTCGGTGAACCTGATGTGCCGGATGAGGATCAGGCCGCGATCGATTCGTTCTACGAGAGTGTCCCACCGGAGTCGGACCCGGGCGGCTGGGATCGGATTCCCTGACCCTGCGGGCTGCTTTGCCTCTACCTACCCCCTGTCTGTCGCGGACCTCGTTCTCGCGGCGGCAGGGGGTGTCGTTGTTTCGGGAACCGGCCACGCGAACCGGGGGACACCGGAAGTGCCTGCCGTACCCTGACTGCATTCGGAGATGTCACCACCTGGTCTGGCTATGAAAAGTGGCCTGTACCTGCAGCAATGACGGTTTCATGTGGAAGGGATGCACGTGTCGAGAGATGCTGAACTGGTCGACCGGGCAGCGGTTGTTCTGCCGGACGGGTTCCGGCCTGCCCGCGCCGACAAACGCATCCCGGTGAGGCGGATCTACGCCGCATTCACTCCGGCACGTGAGTCTGTCCGTCCGGGTTTGGCATTGCTGCTCGGGCAGGCCCCTCCGCCGCAGCCGGTAGCGCCGGTCCAGTCCCCTCCGCCGGTGGTGCCTGCGGCGCCGACACCACCCGCACCCGCACCGGTGGTCGAGCCGGTCGTGGAATCGGATTGGGCCGACGTCGACGGCCACCGTATCTACAAGTGGGTGCTCGAGGTTGACGGCGGCCTCTACGTGGCTTCCGACGCTGACGGCACCGAACTGCGTGACGAGCACGGTGACCGCATCTACGTCGACGACCTCGGCTACGCCATCACCCCCGACCTCGGTGCGGACACCGCTGCCGGCGCCGACCTGGTTGCGGGCGAACCGAAGACGGATGCCGCCTCCCGATTCGGGAAGGTGAAGAACCTGTTCGGGTGGAAGACTGAACCTGATGCCGACACCCCGCAGGTGTTCGACAGCAACGGTGTTCCCCTCGTCGACTTCGACATCGTCAAGGTTGGGAAGGCCCCGACCTTCGGCCGCCACAACCGTGGCCGCCGCGCCCTCACCATCGCCGTGTCGTCGCTGGCCGCGTGTGCAGCGGTCGGGTTGATCGCTGGTGTCACGATCGGCCGGTCCGCGATCCCCGCCGAAGGCACGATCTCCGCGCAGGAGGCGTCCGCGTACCGGTTGACGACGTTCCCCCTCGACGCGGCGGTCAGTTTCGGTCGGCAGTACCTCGATGTGTGCCTGACCCACGGTGGCGGGGATGCCGTCAAGAAGCGTGAACAGCTCCTCAAGGCGATGGGCACCCCGGGCGCTGCTGACGGCTGCGGGTGGACTTCCGGTGGTTTGCAGCAGGAACCGGCGTTGATCGTGTGGGACGGCACGATGACCCCGATCAGCGAGTTCCCGGACGGGGAGGCCGCCTACCTCGGGTTCACGGTGTCGATGGCTGACGGCCAGTACCAGACGGTGTCAGTGCCGGTGTGGGTGAAGTCCAGCAAGGTCAGCAACGACATGCGGATCGTCGGTGACATCGGTGTCACCGCCCCGATGCGGCTCGCGACGCCGCCGCCGGCGAAAGCGAAACTCACCGACGACGGCAGCCTCGCCGGCCAGGTCACCGATTCCCTCCTCGCCCCGTTCTTCAAGGCGTGGGGCGCCTCGGATGCGGGCCAGTTGAACCTGGTGCTCGCTGACTCCGCGGTCGCCCGCGCCCGCACTGGCCTCGGTGGGATCGTCGCCAACCCGAAGATCGACAAGGCCACCGTCCGGTCCCCGCGTGCGACGGACACGCCCGCGAACCAGCCGATCGTCTACCAGGACGGCGACGCCGCGGTCGCCGAAGTGCGGGTCACCTGGGATGTTCCGGCATCGGAGTCGACGCAGACCACCGGCTACCGCGTCGAGTTGGTCCGCCATTCCGGTAAGTGGCTCGTCGTCGATATTCGGGCGGGACTGGTCGACCGCGATGGTGCCGGCGCTGCCGGCTCCGGCATCGGATCGGCCAACGAACTCGTGCCCGGCGCCGCCTCCACCCGCGGCACCGGCACCGGCGGATAACCGCCCCACACAGTCGTCCGGCAGCGGGCCGGCAGCACACGAAAGGGACACCCCATGATCACCAGCACCACGATCGATCTGCTGGCGCAGAGCAGCGGTACCAGCGGTATCACCAGCATCATCCAGAACCTGACCACGGAAATCCGGGTCATCGGTGTCGCGGTCCTCGTCCTGATGATGGTCGTCATCGGCGTGATGATCGCGATCGCCGCCGGCAAGGAAGGCGGCTGGCGGTCGAGCATCCAGAAGCTCATCGGTGTCCTCGCCGCGGGCCTGGTCATCGGCGGAGGCCCGATCGTCGCCACCTACATGGTCGAGTCCGGTGAACAGGTCACCGGCTCCACCAGCGGCGGCGGCACCGCCCAGTTCGAGTGACCGCACCGGATCCGAAACAGTAACGGGGAACGCTGATGCCAGCTGAGGGACGCTACGCGGTCGACCGCACGCGGGTGATGAACCACCGCAACAAGATGTGGCAGCTCGGCCGTGACGTGTCCTTGGTGTCAATCGGCGGTATCGACGCGCAGCTGTCCGCCGTCGCAGGTGCCGTAGCAGCGGCCAGCCTGATCGTGCTGGTGCCAGTCGGGGCGCTGCTGGGGCAACTGTGGATCACCGCCGCGGTCGGATTCCTGCTGGTGTTCGTGATCGCCTACTGGATCGCCAACCACAAGTTCGGCAGCGACGAGTCACCGTTCCAGTGGGTGCGTCTGCAGTGGGCGCGGCGGTTCAGGAACCCCGGCCTGATCGCTGGTGGCGGTGCCGACAAGAACCCGGGCGATCTGCGGTGGGTGGGGATCGTGTGGCGGCCCGACTGGGCGCGCATCGACGTGAACCAGCCGGTGAAGCGTCCGGTGTACGACCCCCGACCGGTCGCGCGGGACACGTTCGTTCTGCCGAAAAGGCCGCCGCGCATCACATTCGAGCAACTGCTGGCCAGCACACCAGCCGACCCGATCGAGAAGGACAGGTAGGAGAAACGATGTGGATCATCCTGGTACTGCTGGGCGTCGCGGTCGTGATCGCCGGTGGTGTCGCTGTGGCCGTGCGCCGGCAGAAGGCCACCACGAACAAGGCGCCCGTCAAGCGTGCCGACCGGCAGCGTCTCGGGGTCCGCTACGCCGAAGACGGCCTGTTCCTGATCGGTGACGGCATGTGGACCGGGGTTGTCCTGCCCGGCTCCTCCGACGACTTCACCTCGAATGCGCAGCAGGAGCATGCGTTCGACCGGTCCGCCGACTTCTACCGGCAGCTGCTGTCGTACGCCGAAGCCGAGCAGGGGCGGGCGGCATCGATCGTGTGCCACGAGTTGGTGCGCTACCAGCCGGTCGACACCGGCAAGTGGGAAGCCGAACTCGACAAGGCTGTGTGGGATCCCAGCGGCCTGTTCCAGACGCTGGTCGCAGAGAAGGTCGCCCCCCACATTTCAGCTGCCGCGCCGGAGCCGCGACGGATCCTGATGATCCGTCTGGGCACCTTCAAAGGCCCGAGCATGGCCGACCCGATCAGTCTCATCCTCAACTCCGCCGACCACGTCGCCGAAGAACACTTCCGGGCCAGCGACCTCGAACCGTTCCGGGAAGCCGCCGCCACCCTCCACGCCCGCCTGTCGATGGGTGGGGCCGAACCGATCAGCCGCGCCGACCTGGTGTGGCTGATCCGCAAGCCCCTGTACGGCGGCTTCCAGCCCCCGACCGAGAGGGACTACAACGCCACCCGCCCGTGGCGGGCCGGATTCTTCGACCAGGTCGTCGACTTCGAGGGCCGCAACCTGTCCGATGCTGTCGAGGTCGTCGAACCGAACTGCGACGGCGGAGAACCCCGCACCTCCTACGTCACCACCCTCGTCGTCGCGGACAGCCCCGCAGTGATGCCGTTCGACTACCACCAAGCGTGGGGGCGGATGCTGCGCACCCTGCCGCACGAGGTGGAGGTCAGCTGGCGCTTCAAATTGATGTCATCGGAAAGCTGGAAGAAGCTGGCCAAGAAGCGGATCGGCCTGATCAAGGATGAGGCCGACGATCGTGTCAAGGCCGGCAAGGTCGATGACGCGAAGTTCGGTGAGGTCTACGACGACGCCACCCGCCTCGAGGACGACCTCGACCTGCACCCGTCGCCGGCGATGATCGGGCAGCTGCGGCTGTCGGTGTCCGCGCCGACCCGCAAGGAGTTGGCGCGTGCCGTGCAGGACGTCAAGGCCGCCCTGCGGGATGTTGAACTGCAGCAGCCGCTGAACATTCAGCACGCCCTGCTGCGTGAGCAGCTGCCCGGCGACCCCGACCCGGTGCACGTCGGGCGGGTGAACCTGTGCGACGACACCCTCGGTATCGACATCGGTACCCGCTGGACCGACATCGAGACACTGGCGTTGGCGCGGCTCGATTCGTCCCCGAGCGTCGGTGACGCCGTCGAGGTGCACCGCAACGGGCAGGTTCTCGGCTGGCGGGGCCCGGCGATCGGCTACTGCATGGAGAACGGCGCCGTCGTTCACTTTGACCCGCACGTGCAGGTCGCCCGCAACCACGGCGCCGGCATCGGCATCATCGGCGCGTCCGGTGGCGGCAAGTCGTCGCTGGCGTTGATGCTGTTCTTCTGGATGTCTGAGTCCGGGACGCAGGTCGTGGCCGCTGACCCGAAGAACGACATCGAACGGTTCTGCTACTACCTCGCGTTCGGCCCGCAGGTCACCGACCCGGAGTTCGCGAAGGACGCCAGCCGCGGCATTCTCGGCACCCCTGAATCCCGATTCCAGCCGGTCAACCAGGAGTTCTGGGATCAGACCGACATCATCGACCTGTTCGGTGGCCCGCACGGCATGCTCGGGGCGTGGGCGTTGACCGACACCTACGAAGACGGGGAAGCCCTCGCGCGCGCGCAGCTCGAACTGCTCGTCCCTGACCGGGAGGACCGCGACAAGCTCGAACCGGGATTCCAGAAACTCAAGGAGATGTACCGCAAGGCTGCGGCCGCCGGTGAAACCTTCCAGCCGAGCCTGTCGGAGCTGGCCGCCACCCTCGGCGAGGAAATCGAGCTGTACAAGCATGCCGCCGACGAATCGAACGACGACTGGTCGTCGCGGCTGCAGGCGAAGCGGGAACTGGTGCGGATGCAGGCGTTGCAGGCCCGCATGGAGAACGCCGCCCGGAACCCGTACTCGCGGCTGCTGTTCGGCCGATCCGATGCGTCGACCGCGTTCCGGTCGATCCGCAAACGCCGCACCGTCATCACTCTGTTCCGGTTCACCCCACCGGACCCGGCGAAGGAACCGAGCCAGTGGAGCGAAGCCGAGCGTGACGCGGCGGCGGCGATTTTCACCGCCCTGCACCGCATCAACGACTTCTTCGGTGACGTCAAGGAATCGGTCAGCCCGCACACCCAGCGGCAGGGTCGCCGACCCCGCGCACTGTTCATCGACGAGGCGTACATCGTCACCGCCATCGAAGCTGGCCGTGACCTGATCGCCCGCGGTCTCCGTCAGGGCCGATCCCTGAACTTCGTGATCGTGTTCATCTCCCAGCAGGCCAAGGACATCGCCACCATCGAAAAGGCGATGACCGAGGCCGCAGAGGCCGACCAGAACCAGTTCTCGACGGTGTTCGTTTTCATGCAGAAGGGTGCCGCCGAAGCATCCGCGGCACTCGAACTGCTGCGGGACACCTCCGACGCCGACGACGCTGAACGCCGCGAGTTGGCGCGCCGACTCCTGCCGTTCAGCAAGGGCGGCGATCTCGGCAACGGGGTGTGCGTCATGCGGGACGTCGACAACCGGGTCTCGGTCCTGCAGGTAGACCAGATGTTCGTCGAACTGTCCAACGCGTCGCAGACGAACGCGACGCTCAGCTCCGAAGCCCAGTCCACCCCGATCTCCGACAACGGCCGCGACTGGACCATCGACCCGAGCGCCCTCGACCTGGTCCGCCGCGGTGTCAGCCGGAAAGTCCTGGTCACCCCCGATGGGGAAGACCACAGCTACGAGTTCGACGACTTCGAATCCCTGCTGACCACCTAACCCACCCCTTTTTCGACAGGAAGAACCCACATGGCGATGTTGACCGCGGTGGCGAACGCCCCGGCCGCGCTGCACCCGTTCGTCATCCGGCACGGCCGGGCGATTGACAAGTGGCTGGTGCGGGCGTTCACCCTGCTGCTTGCCGCCGCTGGTCTCACCTCGGTCAGCGGCCCCACCGGGCTGCTCGCGATGGCCGCCGTCGGGGCCGCCGCTGTCGCCTGCTGGTACGGGGCCCGCCGGCTGCCGCAGGTGACGGGGGCGCTGCTGTTGACGCTGGTGTGGGGTGGGCTCGTCGGTGCGGTCGCCGCCGCCGTCGGGCCGGTGTTCGCGATGGTCCACGCCGACTTTGTGGTCCTGTACCCGATCGGTCTGGTCGCGGTCCTCGCCGCCACCTATGTGATGCGCTCCCCGGGGGTGCATCGCGGGTGGACGGCTGCGGTCGGCCAGGCGGTGCTGATGCTGTCGTTCCCGGTGGCGTTGCTGTGGCCGGGCACCATGGCCGCCGGCTACAGCTACCTGGTCAGCATCATCGCCGCACTCGCCGTCGTGGTGTGGCGGGACCGCAAGGGCACCCGAGTTCGGGTGCAGCGCAGTGGCCTGCGCCGGTGGCTGCGCGCCGGCACCCGCGGCGCCGCATTCGGTCTGATCAGCCTGGTGCTGCTCGGCTCGATCGCGATCGCGAACCCCGCTGCTGGTTCGGCGGGCCCGATCTCGTGGGTGTCGGGGAAGATCAGTGGTGCAGCCAGCGGCGCCATGTCCGACGTCGTCTGCTCGATCACCCGCCCCGACCTGAGTGGACAGCCCCCCGGGACCGGGCCTGAGCAGTTCCTGTCGAACCGCAACCTCGGGAAGGTGCAGAACGCGAGCGGCGGGGTTCCCGACTTCGCGAAGGACGCCAACAATTTTCAGCGCGCTGCAGAGGCGTCGAACCATTCGATGGACTCGTACACCCTGTACGAGATCAGCGGGCTGCGTGGACTCAAGTGGGTGAACTGGCAGTACAACGATGAGGGTGCCGAGAACTGCGCGATGATGCCGTGGATTTCCACGCTCATCGGCAACCAGATCATGCAGGTCAACGTGTACCTGCTGCAGGCCACGATCGCGCTGAAAGAGTATGCGCAGGCGAAGAACCCGATCCAGGGCGTCTACCAGAATGTCTCCCCGGTCGTCGGCAACCTGTACAGCTCGTTCTTCATCCCCATGGCCGGGGTGATCCTCATCATCGCCGGCGTCGCGGCAGCGGTGCGGGCTGCCGGTAACGGTGGTGTGCGCCGCGGATTCTCCGACATCGGCATGACCGCAGCCGTTGCTCTCGTCGCAGGCATCTTCTACGGCGGTGTCACCGTCGCCTCATGGGCTAAGCCGGACGGCAACGGCTTCTACATGATCGCCTCGTTCGGCGACCACGTCGGCGGCATGCTCAGCAGCGCGATCGCCGACACCGTGTTCAAGACCCTCGACAATCAGACCGACGGCGCGATGATGTGCAAGACCCCCGAGCCTGCCCCGGGCGGTCAGTCGACGGACCTCGGTCACCGATTCACATCGTGTGTGCTCGCGGAAACCCTCGTCTACCAGCCGTGGGCGATCGGCCAGTTCGGTAAGGCCGGTGAGAATCCCATCACCCCACCGGTCCCCACATCCCGGTTCGGTAGCCCCGGCAATCCGGATGTGGGGATCAGCCAGGGCGGCGACGATCAGGGCCTGCCCTGCTACAACAACTACAACGGCTGCTCGGACATGCGGTCCTACCTGCTGGCTCAGACCGGTGGGCCGAGTATCGATCGGGCGCGTAGTGATTGTCTCGACGGTGTCGATGAGTACGAGTCGATGGTTGGGTGCGATCCGCACTATGCGGTCGCGAACGCGCTCCACACCATCGCAAACGCTGAGAACGCCGAAGCACTCGGACAGTCGAATCTGAAACCGAACGATGCGGCGGCGACGTTGGTGGCGTTCTCCGGTAGCGGCACCATGCCTCACGTCGCGAAATCCCTGTCCGCTCTGTTCGGAACAGTGATCGCGTGCATCGGTATCGCCGCGATGTCCCTGATCACCCTGTGGTGGCATGTGTCGCTGCTCGTCGTGTTCATCCTCGGCCCCCTGCGATTGACCTGGGCGGCGTTCCCCGGCAAGGGAAAAATGATGAAGAACTGGATCGACGACATGGTGTACGCGCTGATCATGGCGTCTGTCTACTCGATCCTGTGCACCCTGATGGTGTTCATGCTCGGCCTGATGTTCACCACGAACGTGGCCGCCGGCTTCAAGTTGCTGTGGAGCGTCGCAGTGCTGGTCGGAATGTGGATCGCGATGAAGAAGGTGGAGGCTGCAGCCCGACCCGAAGGCGCCACCCAGGTCAACGCCGCGAGCACCTTGCAGGGCGCCACGATGGGGGCACTCGGCACCGCCGGTGTCATGGCCGCGATGGGTCGCCGCAACGGCGGCGGCAACGGCGGTGGTCGCGGCGGCGACACCACCAGCGGTACCGGAGCCAACTCCGCGGGCAACCAGCCGCAGTCGAACGCCCGTCAACGTCTCGCCGCAGCCGGCCAGAGCGGTGCTGCCGCAGCCGCCGCGGCGGGCCGGAAGGCTGGCAGTGCGGCAGGTTTCGTGGCCCGCCCGCTCACCGATCCCGCTGTGCAGGGCGTGTCCCGGGCTGCGGCCGCGACCGGCGCGAAGATCCGCAACAGTCGGATGGTGACCGGTGCAGAGGATTTGGGTGGCCGGGTCGCCGCTGGTGCAGGCCGGTTCGGTGCAAGCGTGGCGGGCGTGGGACGCGACAGCCTCAGCGCCGCCCGCGCGGTCGCGTTGCGCACCCACGGCGCCTACATCTCGCAGGACACCCGCGACCGGTGGGTGGGGGCAAGTGATGGGCTGCTCAGCAATGCGGGTGCCCGCGCGAACGACAGCGCGGCCCGTGTCGCGCAGCGGCGGAACGAACATCAGGCGGCGATGACGCAGTACCGGGCCTCGATCGGTGGGTCACGGGATCGGGACGAGGACTAGAGGTAGAAGCGCATGAACGACTCCACACCCAACGGGCATGAGCGGCCCGTCAACGGAACCAGCCCTGACGGCAACAGCGAGTTGAGGGACCGGCTCGAGAGCATCCGTATCCGCCAGCAGGGGTTGACGATCTCGGGGCAGGATTTCGGGATCTTCTACGACGAAGCGAACCCGTTCGACGCGGATCTGCAGGTGACCTTCGATGACGGCAGCGCCGTCAACAACGTCGTCCTCAACGTCTCACCACCCGACCTGGTGGAGTTGCGGAACCAGATCGATGAAGTCCTCGCCATGCAACGCACCGCCGTCGGGGAACCCCCGGAGCCACCGACCTCACCTGCATCGGACTTGTCGGTGTCGGCGGGCGCCAACGGTGAAGGTGGGGGAGAGGCGGCCGACACCGACGGTTCCGACGAGGATCACGACGACGAGGACCGCAGCCGCTTCGAACGTGCCTCCGATCCGATGAATCTTCGTGGGCTGGTGGGGAATCTGCCGCCGATCGCGGGGGTGGATAGCCGCACCTGGTTGCCCATCATCGTCGCGATCCTCATCGTCTTCACCGCGGCCGCGTTCCTCGGCAGCATGTTCTGACCGGTGATCCGCTGCGGACCGCAGCCTGTATCGGCTCCCTCACGGGTGGGACACCCGAAGGTGGCCCGACAGAATGTCGTGCATCGGAGGTGCACGAATGAACGAACAGTCGAATCGTGCCGGACGTCCACTGTCCTGGCGTGAGTACCGGCAGCTGGTGGCGGCGGCGGCCGCCGACTGGATGCGGGGACTCCCGGCTGCGGTACGCGGTGGCGGTCAACGGTTTCGACGCCACCGCGGTTTCCGCATGGTGGTCCTCGCGGTGGTCGTGGGGTTTGTGCCCGTCTGGAACTACCCGTCACCTGCACTGCAGCAGGCCAGTCATGTTGTTGCGATCGCCGCGGGCGGATGGCTGGCGCTGATGGTGCTGTCGATCGGGTTCGGCAGTGCACGCAGGCGTGCGCGAGGAAGGAATCGTCGATGAAGAGGTGCGTCACGTGGATGCTGACGGGTCTCGCGGTGGCCGCGGTCGTGTCGTGCTCGAACCCGTCCGAAGGTTCCCAGGTTCCGTCGACGACCCCGCCGATCCCTGGCGTGTCGACGACCACGATCCCGCCGACGTATCAGGCGCCGTACACGCCGCCGGCTGTGGTCCGTGGGGCCACGCGGGAGGCTGCGGAATCGACTGCGCAGAAGTTCCTTGTCGGGTGGACGACGTTCGTGCCGTGGGATTTCGAGCCGGCCGACGATTGGTTCGCCCGCTGGGACGGTTTGGCGTCGCCCGAGTTCATCGGACAGATGCAGACGTCGATCAACAGCATGTGGTCGTGGACGTGGAACGAACAGAAGAAGGCGTTCGATTCCCGCGCCGAGCATGTCGTGGACACGTGGATGGGCGACGACAACCGGTCCGCGGTTTCTCGGGTGACGATCAGCCGACTCGTGCTCGGCATGAATCAGCGGGTCGACCAGATCGAAACGCAGACCTTGACGTTCGACGTGCACATGCTGTTGTCGAAGTCGGGCACCCCGAAGGTTGTTGCGGTCACCGAGACTTCCGCTGACGCGCCGCCGCCGCAGGTCACGGGCGCGGGGTTCGGTCGGTGAGCGACGGCGGATTCACGGGGTCGTCATCGCCAGGTGGTGCTCGACCGGTCGGCCGCAAGACCGCGGCCGGTAGCCGGGGTCCGGCAGGCGGACCGGCGTTGCCGTCTCCGGGCACGGTGGGGAAGAGGGCTGCGGGGGGCGACTCGGACGCGCCCGTACAGGGGTCTGCTGGTTCGGGGCGGGGGCCGACTGCGGGACGTGGGGTTGGCGGTCCTGGACTACCGGGCGGGTTGCCGGGTGGTCGTGGGCCGCGGACTCCGGCAGGGGCGCGGCAGGGTGGCCCACCTCCGCCTGGGGCGGCCGCGGCATCGAACTCGCTCCGTGAAGGGGCCACGCAGGCGAAGAACGCGGCCGGTAAGGCGATCAACCGGTCGGTGGAGACCGCGCTGGCCGCCTCCACCGGCGGTACCGCGTCGTTCCTGTATCGGATCATCCCGAAGCCGACTGACAGCAAGGAAGAGCGGGAGAAGAAGTCCCGCCGACTGTTGATCTTCGGTGGTGCGGGACTCGCCCTGATCGGCATGTCCGTGATGTTCGTGTTCATGGTGGCGCTGTCGATGTTCGGTGTCCTCGGCGCCACCTCGGGGTCGATGGCGGCAGCCGGCAGCGCCCAGAACGGTTCCTGCGTGGACTTCTCCGTGCCCCGCATCGCTCAGGGCGGGCCCGGGGGAGCGGCAGGGGTACTCGGGCTACCCCTCGACGAACACAACATGAACGTCACCAGCGCGTTCGGATACCGGGAGATCGGTGTCGGCACCAACAGTCACGACGGCACCGACATCGCCGCCCCCGGTATTTTCGGTGCCCCCATCTACGCGGTCGGCGACGGCGTCGTCACCGAAGCTGGCCCCGCCGACGGCTACGGCAACTGGGTGATCATCCGCCACGACATCGACGGTCAGATCGTCGACTCACTGTACGGGCACATGGAGGACGGTCACGTCTACGTCAAGCCCGGCGACCAGGTCAAAGGCGGTCAGCACATCGCCGACGTCGGCAACGCCGGATGGAGTACCGGCGCGCACCTGCACTTGGGCATGTACCCGGGAGGGTGGGCTGCCGGTCAGGGTGTCGACCCGATGCCGTGGCTGTCGAAGTTCAAGGCAGGCGCCGGCAGCGGTGGCGGAACACCGTCGCAGCCCAGTCCGGTCGCCAACACGGCTGGGCCGGCCACGACAGTCAGTGACGCCGAGTTGGCGGCGATGCGCCCCTACCCGCTCGATGGTGCGCAACAGCAGCAGACCCTGAACTCTGAGCAGCAGGCCAACGTCGCCGCCATCATCGCAGCCGCCCGCGAATCCGGACTCGAGCCGGCAGCGAGGGCTGCGGTGATCGGCACCGCCGTCAGCGGACAGGCCACCAACTTCATCTCCCGGCCCCGTAACGGGACCGAACCGGTCGGCGTCTTCGCTGAACGGCCCCTCGGGGAGTCGAACATCGACAACCTGATCAACCCGAAGTACGCGGCCGGCCAGTTCTTCAAGCGGCTCGGCAGCTACGCGGAGAAGCATCCGGACTGGGCGACCCAACCGATCGGGGACGTCATCGTTGGGGTGCAGCCCGAACGGGTGAGCCTGAAAGACCAGTTCTCGGCATGGGAATCGCAGTCGGTCGACACCGTCGCCGCACTGTGGTCGAGCGCGAACGCGCAGGAAGGTGCCACCGCGCGGTTGACGTCGGCGTCAGCGAACCCGAACTGTGCATCCGGTGTGGTGAACATGGGACTCACTCCGGGCAGTGTGCCACCGGAGTACGCCGACATCATCGTGCAGGCCGGCTCCCTGTGCCCCGACATCCCGCCCCCGTTCATCGCGGCGATCATCGAGCAGGAGTCGAGCTGGAACCCGAACGTCACCAGCGCGGGTGACGGCGTCAACTCCGGTGGCGCGCAGGGCATGACCCAGTTCATGCCGTACACGTGGGCGGAACGGGGAGTTGACTCCGGGTTGGACCGTGCAGGTAAACGGGAGAGTGGAACGACTGCACCGGATCCGTTCAACCCGTACGACTCGATTCTGTCTGCCGGCCACTACCTCTGCTACATCGTCGACTACCTCAAGCCGCACATCGCCAGCGGCGCGGTGAAGGGCGATCTCCTCGACCTCGCGGCCGCCGGCTACAACGGCGGCCCCGGCTCGGTCACCACGTACGGCGGCATCCCCCCGTTCACTCAAACCCAGGAATACGTGCCCAGTGTTCGCACGAAGTACGAGAAGTTCTCGCAAGCCACCCCCAGCGACACCATCAAACTCGTCAGTTCCTCTGGTGGCGGCGGTTTCGGTGGTGCGGTCGTTGCGGCCGCGATGACGCAGATGGGCCTGCCGTACGTGTGGGGTGGCGGGGACTCCAACGGCCCGACGACCGGGATCCCCGACCCCCAGAACCCTGGCGGTTCCGGCTTCGACTGCTCCGGGCTCGTCGAGTACGCGACCGCGCAAGCCTCGGGCGGCACCAACACCATCACCGGCACCACATGGACGCAGGTCAAGCAGGGTAAGGCGATCTCCCCGCAGGACATTCAGCCGGGTGATGCGGTGTTCTCGAACGGCACCCAGCACGTCGCGATCTGGGTGGGGGACGGCAAGGTGATCGAGGCCCCCACGTTCGGGCAGTCCGTGTCCATCAACAACTTCGACCTCGCGAAGGCCGAAGACATTCGGAGGTACGGGTAATGCGTAGAATCCTGGCCACGCTGGCTGCAGCGGCCGCCGGCGTGGGTGTCCTCACCGGCTGCAGCAGCAGTGACGGCACCACGCCGGTAGCCGACCCGACATCCTCAGTGGCACCGTCGGAAGACTCCGCCACAGCCACCGCGAACATCCCCAGCCAACTCCACGACATCGATCCGTCCACCATCGACGTCCACGACCCCGAGCAGGTGGCGGTCGCCGCGGTGGAAACGATGTACACCTATCTGCCGGCGCTCGACGCGGGCCCGAACGCGGCGATGCTGCGGGCGGCCCCGCTGCTCACCGAGAAGATGGCCGCTGGTGCCCGCGACTACCGGCCGCCGACCGGTCCGGGCCGGGAATGGCAGCGGTGGGCCGATACCGGCACGTTCATCTCGGCCGACGCGATGATCAGCCCCCAGCAGCGGCCCCCGGACACCGATCGGGCACTGCGCTACATGACGGTCGAACAGACCACCACGACCGCGCGCACCTCACAGAAACTGAAACCGTTCACCCTGGTGGTGGCGTTGGAAAACACCAGCGGCGGCTGGCGATTGGCATCCATCCTGCAGCGTTGAACCCGCTGGCAGAAGGCCCGGTTTTCGTCGTGCCGCACTCCTCGAACCCGGTTCGTAGCGTTGCTCGCAACAACCCACCCGGACCTGAGGAGGCCCCTATGAGCACGCAGACCGCGACGATCCTGCACAACACGGCAGTCGACACCGAAGGCCGCTCGATGGTGTTCTTCCACGGTTACCGCGACCAGCATCCGATGGCGGTCGTGTTCCGCGCCGAGCTGCCCTCCGAGCTCTCCACGGAGAAGGCCCTCGCAGTGCTGTTCGATGAGTTCAACATCGGTGAAACCTCCCAGGCGGCGGTCGCCTACCGGCAGGTTCACGGCCTGCGTTCCCTGTCGGTCGGTGACGTCGTCGGTATCGGCGGCAACTGGTGGGCGTGCGCGAGCCGCGGCTGGGACCGGCTCGAGAAGCAGCCCCTGATCGCCCTGCACGCAACGCCCCGCACTTGGTCAACAACGGAAAGGTGGTAACTACCGTGACCATCGTGAACAGCATCAACGACACCGGCCGCGCCCGCGCGCGGCCGGTGAACGACCCGGTCGAGTCGGCTGCCCGCAGCCTCCGCGGCATCGAACGCGACAAGGCGCGGTTCCGGCGCAGCCGGACAGCGATCGTGGTGTCCGCGGTCGTGCTCGTCGCGCTCGCGGTCGGCGCGATCGTCACCGGATTCGTGTGTGACGCCGAGGCTGGGGTGTGGACGCTGACGGTGGCGGTCCTCGCGGTCGCCGGCTTGAACTATGCGGTCACCTGGTACGGGGCGGCGGTGATGGTGGCGTCGATGACCGCTGCCGCGGCCGTCACTCTGCTGGTGGGTGCCCGATTCGATCTCGGGTGGGGGCAACTGGCTGCGGTCGCCGCGATCGCCGCTTCTACCTGGGTGATCGGCACGTCCCGGCGGCTGCGTTTCCCCCGGACTCCCGCCGCGATCACCGCCCAGTGGTGTGTGCCCGCGGCCCTCGCCGCGGCCGGGGCTGCAGGAGCGGGTGTCGCGGTCACCGTCGCTGTCGCTGTCGCTGTGATCGCGAGTGCGGCGGCCGTCAACATCGGGGCCTGGCTGACGGCCCGCCGCGCCTCACGCCGGTCGGGTATCCCGATGAACCCCGGCAGCAACCTCGCCCGCACCCTGATCGGGCTCGTGCCGCCACCGGATATGGTGTCGGCGAACCTGCAGGCCGGTATCAGCGCCGAGCAGAAGACCGCAGCCGAGTTGTCCACGCTCGGGCCGGAATGGACTGTGCTGCACTCCCGGTCGCTGCCCGGCACCAACGCTGACGTGGACCATGTCGTGATCGGCCCGGCCGGTGTCCTGCTCATCGACACGAAGCACCGCAGTGGCACCCTCACCTACCTGGGTGCGGACAGTGCGGCATCGCCGGAACGGCTGCGTGTCCTCGAACTGTTCGGGGCCACCGACGCAGCGGGCAGCGGGTGGGAACTCAACGGCCGCGACGCAGCCCCGCTGGCGGCATCGTCGATGTTCGAGGCCGCGTGCATCGACGATCTGCTGGCGATGCCGCAGGACCGTCTGGTCACCCCGGTGGTGTTGGCGGTGCACGGTGCGGTGATGGACACCGACAGCGGAATCATGCAGGTAGCCACCGAAGCTGGCTACACCGCCGACGTCCACGTGGTTGCCGGACCGCACATCGCCGGCTACCTGCAGACCCTGCCCACTCTAGGGAAGTCCGAGGCGTTCCTCGCGGACCTGGCGGTCGTCGTCGACTACCTCCTGCCACCGAAGATGTAGCAGTCGTTCCACCAGTGGTATTCGATCTCAAACCCCTGGTGGAAAAGCAGCCCTCAACCGTTTCGGCCCCGCACCCCACCCGCAGGTGCGGGGCCGAAACGGTTCAGCGCACCGACCCAGCTCCGCCCAGGACTGACAGCAGCTCGTGGAATTACCTGCGCTCGAACCCCACCGGAGCGAGACGATACGGCTGGGCAGGAAGGCTAGGTTCGATGCCACCCCATACAGGCGTTCGGGGTGCCACACCATCGTGTGGCACCCCGAACGCGAGAGTGGAACCAATCAGTTAGCGGTCACCGGCAGCGGTGTGGCCAGCGCCGACATGTGGATCGCCCCCGTGCGCAGAAAATCTAGTTGCGCCTGCAGATTCGCAGCCATCTCGGGCAATTCGTCGGTAAGCCGACGAGTTTGCGCGGTCTCAAGCTGCGCTTTCGCAGTAGCGGTGAACAGATCGTCGAGACATCTGATCCGGTTGGCGCTTGTGGTCAGACTCTGCACCGCAGCAAGATCCTGCAAGATCGCCTCGACTGGCAGCATTCCCTCTCGATACACGTGCAGCGCACCAACTCGGGCCACGAGTGCAGTCCACGCGTCATCGACAGTCTCGCGGTGCCGCTGCCACTGGGCGTGGACCGCGGACTCCTGACTCGCGGGAGGGATGACAGCCGAGTCGATCTTCCACATCTGCGCGGCATGCTCGAAGATCTCCCGACGTGCCATAGTCAGGTCCAGCCGTACACGCTGGGTGTCAAATACTGGATCTTTCCATGCCGGAGAACCCTGGATGTCGTCGATGATCGCGGCCGCGACATACACCAATTGCGCTTCACGACGCGGCTGTCCGCTCATCCACTGCTGGCGGATAGTCGCGATAGTTCCGTACGGGTCAGACTTCGGCTGACGCACTCCTGCGGCAGTTAACGGCAGCGTGAAGATCCGGGTGGCGTCGACGATCTGACCTCGCTCCCAAGTCGTCAACCGGACTGGGTCACGGGAAACTAGGTAGCCGACAAGCAGGATTCCGGCTGCGAGAATCCACAGCGTCACGCCCGCGATCAGCAGTCCAGAGCTTGGCTGGGCAAGATACGCCAGCGTTGGGAATCCGCCGCCGATCGCAAGGATCGCCGAGGCGTAGCGGGTGATGTCCCGAAAGCCGTTGAAGCTGCCCACCTTGGCCCGTGTGGACTCATAGAGGTGGGCCCGATCACGTAGATCGGCGGGCAACTTCGTGTCGTCGAGCCGTCGGGAAGACCACTGGTTCGATCCCAAGCGGTTCGCGAACGTGTTGAGATCGTTCACAGTTACTGCGGCGATGCGCTGCTCGATTGCAGGCGTGAGATTGCCTTCAAAAGGGTTGGTGGTCACTGAGGTACTCCTGGATCGTGGTGTCAGGCATTCTGTCAGCGCAGGGCGACCTTCCAGAGGTTCGCGGCCTTGTCGTAGCGGATGGCGGTGCGTGGCAAGTTGCCCACCACATCGTGCAGGTCGTCGTCTTCGGCGAGATTGGCGTTGCCAGCAGCCGGGGAGCCGTCGCCGGTGAGCACGGAATGCAGGACGTACTCGTCGGGGTAGCCGTTCGAGTCGAGGAGCAGCGTGGTCGCGTCGGGGTAGCGCAGGGCGCCGTGCTCACGGAGGGCGGTGATGGCGGCGGCGTCGACCCGCTCTGTCAGTTGGCGGCGCTCCTCGATCAGCTTGAGCAGGGCGTGACGTGCCGGGTAGTTGGCAGCCGCGGTGTCGGTGGTGGTGTTCGACATGATCATCGAATCCTGTCTGTCGGTGGACGTTGCGGATTCATCGTGTCGAGTGGCCGATTGCATTGCGGCACCAACAGATCCGGCCACCACGCTGGCACCTACATGGTGGACAGCGTGGTGGCCGGGAAGGTCAGATGAACCGTGCCGCGGCGGGTGCAGTTGGCGTCGCAGGAGTTGCCCAGGTGGCGACCTGTTCCCGGCGGGTAGCGGCGGGGAGCCGACGGGACAGCAGCGTGAGTTGGCGGGCCAGTACCGCGGTCGCAACAACGTAGTACGGCCACGCCACCCACATGCCGCCTTCGGTGTCGTTCCAGCCGAAGTAGGTCAGCGACATCGGGGCCAGGGCGGCGAGCAGGTAGAGCAGGGAACGGGCGGCGCCGGCTGTCCATACCGCCCGCACCAGCGAGACGGTCATCGCGACGGCGCCGAGTCCGAGGAGTAGTTGCAGCACAGCAGGTTCCTTCCGTTCTGTGAGGGGTCAGCGGATGCTGGCGCCTCGTTCGATCTTCGGCGTGTTCTTCCCCAGATAGGAACTGATGTCCTTCGTCAGCGCGGCAGCAGTCTTGTCCTCGGCTGGATCTCCGCTACCGGTGACAATCGCCTGGACGGTGTAGGCGTCGATCGGCGCGGACGCGTCACTGAATCCGCGTGTTGCGATGCGGGCGCGCATGGTCCAGTCGTCGCCAACGAGTGAGGTCTGTGAAACCTGGAACTGCGGGGTCACGTCAGTTGGGGTGACTGTGCGGTATCCGGTGTCGAGTCGGTCGCGGCCGATGTCGGCGGTGTCTTTGAAGGTCTTCCCGGATTCTGCGAGCATCGTCTCGATCTGCAGTCCGGCCTGGTCGTAGGCGATCCGCGTTTGTGTGCAGGGCTTCGGCATGAGCACATCGGATTCGTTGCATCCGCTGCGGATATCGAGGCCTGCCGGGGCCGGTTCGATGGCCGCGATCTTGCCGGCATCGATGGTGGTTGACAGCGGGTTGGATTCGGCGGCCAGTGTCGCGACCGTGATGGTAGGGACTGTCCAGTCGGCGGCGGCGCCAGCGATGGTGAAGGTGCAGCCCTTCATCGTTCCGGGCCCGTCGCCGGGCTTGGTGGTGACGGTGATGTCGCTGGTGGGGTGTCCGAGCTTGCCGTACTGGTAGGTGATCAGTGCGGTGACCGGGTCGGTGAGTTGCGTGCTGCACGGGTCGCCGGCCAGGGCTTGGGTCAGCTCCGGCAGGTTGGCGCCACCGACCGGCAGCGTGTTGCCGGGCGCGGTTGTCGTCGTGGTGGTGGTTTCGGTGGCCGCGGGGGTGTCGTCGTTGCTGTCTCCGCAGGCGGTCAGCACGAGTGCGGCGGCGCCGAGAACTGCGACGGCGGGGGCCGTTCTACGCAAGAGCACGAGGGTAGGTCTCCTTCACTTGGTGGGCAGCAATTCCATCAGCAACAGCATGCCGGTGCAGTCGAGGGAGTCTCCGTGCGGGGCGCTACCTGCGGATGTGTTCAGTCCTGTCTTCGATGCCAGCCGGTCGGGGTTCAGTTTGTTGGCGGTGGATCGGATCGAGGCGAGGAGTTGTCGGGCGCTGCGGCGGCGTTCGCTGCGGCGTTTCTTCTGGGCGGCTGCCTGACTGCGGGTTGCGCCGGCTGGTGTGGGTGTGGAGGCGGGTCCGGTCCCCTCGGTTGTGTCGTTATCGGTGGCCGTCGCGGTGGCCGCATCCGGTGCTGCAGGCGTTGCCGCCGCGGCGGCAGTGGAGCCGGCAGGGGTGTACGGGGGATGGGCAGCGTGGGCGAGAGCGTCAGGGATCGGCACGAACCCGTCCTGCCGGTCGGCGTAGTCGTGGAGGACGTCGTCGAGGGCGCGGGGCGCGGCCGGGGTGGAGAAGGTGCCGTCCGCCGCCGTCTGCACGCGCATCTGGTGGCGTTCGGCGTCGGTCAGATCTGCCCATGCTTTCGGGTCGCCGGACTGTTCGATGACGTGCATGCGGGAGGCGGCGATGTTCGCGTTCTCGGCCGCTTCGTAGTGGCGGCGGGCCCAATGCTCCCATTCGCGTTGGTCTCCGCTGTTCATGTCCATGCGTAGTCGGCAGCGGGCCATGTCGTAGCGGGCGTCGCCGAGTTCCTTGTAGGCGTCGAGGGCTGCGGGGTGGGTGGGTTTCGGTGGCATCGCAGCAATCTGGTCGCGGCGGTACGCCTCCATCAGCCGGCCTTCGATGAGCCGCTTCGACAGGCCGGGGATTTCCTTGTCCCGGGGGTCGGCGGCGAGGCGTGCTTCGATGTCGGCGGCGAGGTTCACGCGGGCTTCCTCGGTGGAGTCGAGGTCCGCTTGCCGCATGATCATCTCGCGGGCGGCGAGGTCTCGCTCGTGGGTGGCCTGTGTGTGTTCGGCGGTGCCGGGGGTGAGGGCTTGGACCTTGGAGTGCAGGCGGCGGACCGTGTTCCGCTGTGCCGTCAAGGCGGCGGCGCGGCATCTGGGGCAGCGGCGGCCCGGTTTGGCCTTGCACATGGAACGGCACCTTTCGACGAGGGGTCCGTTCATTGTGGCGGGGCGGGTTCCGGTCATCGGCGGGTCGTGTCGTGTCCCGGATATGCGAATGGCCCGCCGGAGCGGGCCATTACGCGTATCGGAGATGCACTAGCCTCACCAACGGAGGCACGACGCGGGGCAACCTGACGAAGCCGTCGGTCAGCTCCCACGTTTTCAGGTACCCCCCACCAGGAGGGGTGCACTCATCATAGTTGTGCAGGTCAGCCGGTCAAGTACCAGGTATCCGTGGGCGTGTTCTTGATCGGTTCAATCTTCAAGCACTGTAACGGGGAGCCAGTCTGCACCGAACAACTTCGCTATCGCCGCCAACGCGCTGGTATCACCGTTGACGCTGGTCGAGGTGACCAACAGTCGGTCGATCATCGTCCTCGCGGCAGCCTCCTCGACCGTCCCTGAGGCGTAGATCAGTGACCATGGGCACACCTGCCCGTCCCGGTGCGCGCGGCCGATGGTTTGCCGGGCCGCGATCCCCGAATAGCGGGGCTGATGGAAGTACCCGACCCGTGGTGTCGTCGTCGCCCGGCTGCCGTCCGCGAACATCTCCCCAGCCTGCAAATTGATCGCCGACGCGGTGTTGAACACCACCACCTGGCTGCGGCCACGCTGGAAACGCATGCGTTCGTATTCGAGGTCACCGCCACCGTAGATGCGGGACACAGCGACACCCTGTTCCTCGAGCAGATCGGCGACCGGGTCGGCGGCGGTGGTGGTCAACTCGACCGCGACGAGCACCTGGTAGCCGCGTTCGACGGTCGCGGCCACCAACTCGGCGGTCTGCGGGGCCCGCAGCAGGCTCGCTTTCTGCCGGAATCGCATCAACGCGGCCCGACCTCGAGCCGTGTCCTTCCCGGTGCGTGCGAGCCGCATCTCGGCCCGGAACTCACCCCAGTCCTGGTTGTAGGACGCCCACTGCTCGGCAGTGAAATCGACGGGCAGTCCGTCGATGGGGGCCGGACCCCACGGGGCGTCACGGTGCAGCAGCACCGGCGGGTGGGTGGTTTCCATCCATTCCCGCACCACAGTGACCGCCTTGTTCTGCAGCGCCTGGGATTCCTTCGCAGCCGGTGTCCACTGCCACTTGCCCTTCTCCCACCCCGGCTCCAACGGCAACCCCAGCTCGGCCAGCCGGGCACCAAGGTCGGCCCACCGTGCCGGCGGTTCACCGTGAATCTGCGCGAGCAGCGACGACAGATAGGTGTACTCGCCGGGATGATGCCCGGGAGTGGCAGTCAGCGACATCACGAACGGCGCCTTCCCCGGTGGGGCAGCGAGTTTGTTGATCCGCCGCATGTACTGGGTGCGGGCGGTGGTGACGTGCCGGAACTGCTGGGCTTCGTCGTTGATGACGACATCGAAGTGGATCCGCGGCTGCCCGTTGCGGGCCAGGAGTTTCTTGAGCTGGTCGGGGGACATGATCAGCCACCGGAAACCGCCGTCACCACCGAACGAGGCGATCGCATTACGCCAGGCGGGGATCGTGATCTGCGCCGGCCGGTCGACCGTCACCAGAATCGTGGACCCACCCCCGAGAAGACAGATCGCCTTCGCCGCCAACACTGCGGTCCCGGTCTTGCCACACCCCATCTCGTCGCCGAGGAGGATGCCGCGAAACCCCTGTTTGTAGGCGGTAGCGATGACCTTGGCGCCGTCGATCTGCATCGGCCGCGGCGCTTTCGGTGCGGCCTGCGCCCCGCCGCCGCGCACCCCGTTGAGATCGTCCTCGACCCAACGGGTGTAGCCGTACGGCTTCGACGCGAACACCGCCAGATGATCCGGGAGGTGACGCCCGACGAACGCGTGAGCCCGGATCCCCGAGTAGTAGCGGGCCCCGACCGGGGTAGTCCGGAACGGGACGCCCTCGAGCACCCAGATCCGTTCACCCGCACCGGCTACCGGCATCTCCGGTGGCGCGGCCTTCCGGGATGTCTTCGTGCGGCCGGTACTGCGGGCGCGGGCACGGGGCGGCATCGGCTATCCCCACACATCGTCGACATCGTCGGCAGCAGCAGGAGGAGTCGACGCAGGCGCCGGCGCAGGTGCGGGAGCTGGCTGCGCGGGAGCAGCGGCCTTGGTCGTCTTCCGCGCTGCCTTCGCCGGAGCAGTAGCCGATCCAGTCCCCTTCGCCGGCGCTGCATTCGGGGCCGCGACCGGGACCGGCTTCTTCCGCGCCCCGGCGGACTTGCGGGCAGGTGCACGCGTAGCTGCAGCCACAGGTGTAGGTGCAGGGGTAGCTGGAGGTGCGGCAGGTGCCGCCAGTTCAGCAACAGGCGCAGATGCGGGTGCGGGTGTCGGCTCGGGCGCCGGAGCCGGAAGGGGCTCGACCAACGCCGGTGCCGGCTCCGGAGCAGGCTGCGCTGCGACCGGTGCATCGGCTGGGGCGGGAGTCGAGGACGCCTCCGGTGCCGGCGCTGCCGCAACCGGCACCGATTCTGGAACGGATGCCGGGGCAGGAGGACCATCGGCAGGCCGCGGAGCCTCGGAAGCCGGTGCCGGTGCCGGAGCGGGGGTGGGCTGCGCCGCAACAGGGGCGGGAGCTGCCGCCGGGGCTGGGGGAGCAACATGCAGAACGCCGGAGCATCGCAGCAGCATCGCCGTATCCCACCGCTGCGCCACATCGCACAACCCGTCGATGATCAGTGGCGGTGTCGCAGGGTTCGTCGCCGCTTCCCGCATCACGTACGCCAGCGACCGCAGATTCGCTGGATCCGCTGCCACCGCAGCGCGGGCGTCATTGGGGTCGATCAGCCCGCACAGATGCCGTTCGGTGTTGTCCGGGGCCGGGGCGACCTGGATGGCGTCGTTGATCGTCTGTGACAGCAGCCACGGGCCGATGCTCGCGGCGTCAGCGACCTCGTCGACCTTGTTCGCGACCGACCGCAGGAACAGTCGTCGGCTCTCCTCGGTGTACGCCGTTGCCGGTGCAGTCATTGCAGCTCCCTACGTGGTTGCCCGCATCGCGCGGTTGGACTGGTGATGCGCTGCCACTGTAGAAACCCCGGTTCCGGTCACCTGCCGCAGAAGCACCCGAACGGCCTCCGAATGAGCAGAGAGCGGCCGACGGTTGATCACGAACGTCTCCCGCGCACTGAATCCAGTCCGAACATAATTCAGTGCACCCGTAATGTGACCGACATGGACATCAGAACTGAACTAGACAACTACCTCGCCGAGAAGCGCCTCCTGGTCGAGGCTGCCGTCCGGGAGTTCCGGGCCGGTGCGTCGGCGGCGGAGATCGCTCGCGCATTGGCTCCGGCGTTCAGTCGGGACATCGTCACCAGCTACCTGGCCGCCATCGCCCGCGCCGACAGCGCCCGCACCGCCCTCGCTGAGACCAGCCTGAACGTGGTCGCAGCAGTGCATGTGAGCGGTATCGACGCCCCCCGCGAGGCGACCGTCAGCATCGGCGCTGACCCCGCCGAAATCGACGACATCGAGGCCCTTCCGCACCGCATCCGCGCCGCCCTGGCCCCGTTCCATCTGGCGCTGGCCTTGCCTCGCGACAAAGACCCCGGAGCGGGGGAGACCCCGGACGAGGCCGTCGACCGGTTGATGCTCGAGGGTGAGCCGGTCCTGATCGTGCGCGCGGTGCCGCGGCGGTAGCGAGCTGGGGGTGCCGACCGCTCGATGCGGGAGTGGGCGGTCGGCGCTGTCATAGTGGGGCGCGTGCGTTCCACTTGCTCCCTGTACATCGATGCCGGCTACCTCCTCGCGTCCGCGGCCACCCGGGTCACCGGCACATCGCTACGCGGGGGGATCCGTGTCGACTACGCCGCGCTGATCCAGTCCCTGATCGATGCCGCCGGCGCCCGGGCGGGGCTGCCGGTGCTGCGGGTGCACTGGTACGACTCGGCCCGCAACGGGATCCCGGACGCACGGCAGGAACGGATCGGGGAGCTGCCGAAGGTGAAACTCCGGTTGGGCCGGTTCGGGGTGGACGGGGAACAGAAGGGTGTCGACCTGCGGATCGGACTCGATCTCGTCGCGCACGCCCGCAATAACGCCTCGGATGTGTTCTTCCTCGTCTCCGGCGACGGCGATCTCACCGAAGCCGTCGAGGAAGCCCAGGTTCACGGTATCGAGGTGGTGGTTCTGGCCGTCCCGAACGCCGCCGGCACCCCGCACGGGATGAGTCGGCACTTGGTGCGGGCCGCCGACGAACTCGACCTCATCGACGGGGCGGTGGTCGATGCCGCGGTCGTCAAGGTCGACCGGGCCCCCACACCCGAACTGATCCCGGAACCCACCTCCGGCACCGCGCCCGCTGTTGCCGAACCGCCGGCCGCCGCTGCCGCGGTGGAACCTGCGCCGTCACCTGCGCTGGTTGCCGCTGCTCGGCCTGCCGTACCCACCCCCGGTGACATCGCCACCGTCGTGTCGGTGCCGTCAGTTCCGCGGCCGGCGGCCACTCCGACACCTACGCCCCGACCGCAGCCGCAGCCGCAGGGGAGTGTGCTCGCCTACAGTTCAGCGACCGGCGCCCCGGCGCGCATCTGGCCCGGATACGACGACCCCACCGACGAACACGACCTCCTCGTCGACGACGTGGTGGCCCGGGTGCTGGCCGCGTTCCGGAAAAGCGCGTCAGCCGACGACAAACTTGACCTCGAGCGTGCCCGCCCCTCGATTCCTCGTGACATCGACCGTGCCCTGCTGCTCGACGCATCCGACGTGATGCAACGCTACGACCTCGACGAGAACATTCGCTACCTGTTGCGGGCCCGGTTCTGGGTCGCCTACGACGCCACCTGACCACGAACCGCCACACCACCAGACACACATCTACGCGCACACGAACATTCGTGTGCTGCAGCATGTTCCAGTCTTATGCGCCTTGTGGTGCCGCGCCCCGTAACCGAGGTTTCTACCGTCACTCCTGTACGAGAACACTCCTCGAAAAGGACCGATGATGAATGCCCCGACACCCCTGCACCTACACACCCATCCCGCCCCGCCTGCCCCGGCCGGGACACTGACCGCGGCCGTACGCGCGGTCGACCGTCTCCGCTCCGACGGAACCTTCCACCATCTGGTCGTGGCCCTGCTCTGCGACGGAGACACCCCGATCCTGCGCCGCTATCTGACCGCTGCTGGTGACACCCGTATCCGGATCCTCGACGCGTTCGACGAGATCTACCGTCTCGCCGAACAGACCGGCCGGGACGTCCTCGTTTACATCGGCGACCACACCGTTCGCCGCAACCTCATCGACGTCGCCGACTCGTTTCCCCACGCGACGTTCGCGACCAACCTCTACGACCGGCTCGGCGCCCGACTCGCGGCCGTCTACGCCCAGTCCACCGACGTCATCGACGACTGGGACCGCGACCTCACCGATCACGAACACCGCACCCTCGAACGACTGCGCCGCCAGCACGTCACCGTCTACACCGACGGCTCCGTGTCCGCGACCCGCCCCGGCGCCGGAATGGGTGCCGCCACCACCAGCGGCAACCTGCACACCCGCTTCGACCCAGACGCCCCCAACGACCCCCTCGTCGCCGAACTCCTCGCCATCGAACTCGCCGTCCGCGAATACCCGGTGCAGGCGTTGACGATCCGCGCCGACAACCGTGACGCGGTCCGCCTGCTGTCGATGAGCAGCGACGAACTCTCCCACCGTCGCCGGCGCCGCGACCTACGCACCGACAGCCACATCTCCAGCGTCACCGCCGCATCCGTCGCGCAGCCACGGGCCGCGACGTGCACATCGAATGGGTCAAAGGACACGCCGGGAACCGGCACAACGAGGCCGCCGACCGGGCCGCCCGCACCATCCGACGCTCCCACACCTACCGCATCCCCCACACCGCGGTCACCGGCGTCCTCGACAACATCCGCCACGACATCGCCGCCTGATCGTCGTTGGCTGACGCACCCCACCGGCTGTCGGTAACGGCAGGTGTTGACCTGCCGATTGATGGGCGAGTTGGGGAGCAGACAGCCAGAATCTGTGGGGTCGACCTTCTCGTATCAAATGGATTTCGGAAGGACGACATGATCACACGGTGCACTCGTTGCGAGCGGGCAGTCAAACAACTCTTCGACGACGACCGATGCTTCCACTGCACCACACAGTTCGGGCCCGCTCACACCCCACCGGATCCCACCCATGGCCAGTTCGATCAGGCCTGGCTGCAAGTACCGCCGACCGTTGTCGGCGGTGAGTCGG
The DNA here is from genome assembly GCF_005434945.1 of Prescottella subtropica. Taxonomy (GTDB): domain Bacteria; phylum Actinomycetota; class Actinomycetes; order Mycobacteriales; family Mycobacteriaceae; genus Prescottella; species Prescottella subtropica. Next base: position 59,970 of record NZ_SKCH01000021.1, read on the forward strand.
GTCAGTCCGACGTGCCGTCCAAGGGATCCAGCAGGCCGAAGGAATCGGCTGAACTCCAGGCGTTCCGGAAGCTGTTGGTACTTGCACTGGTCATCGCGGGCGCAATCTGGGGGATCGTGTACGTCGTGAACCGAGACACCGGCACGTCGTCAACGGCGTCGGTACCGGTGTCCCGGTCGACGACGACGCCGTCACCGACGACAGCCGAAGAGTCGGTGTCGCCGACGCCGGAGGCAGCAACGTCCACCGGCAGCAGCCGGGGTGGGTTCTCCGAGATGGACGGCGCATTCTTCCAGTCCCTTGACAAGTTCGGGATCTCCTACGCGTCCCCCTCCGCAGCGATCAGCGCCGCGAAAACGGCGTGCAGCAAAGTCGGATCCGACCCAGTCAACTCCCTGCAAGCGATCGTCGACGTCTTCCAGCAGACAACAGGGCAATCGCGCACGAACGCCCAGGATTTCGTCGGACTGGCAGTGCTCGCGTACTGCCCCCAGTACAACGACTACGTCACCTTCTAGCCTGTCAATCCCACAGCACCCGCCGACCGGATCCACGCCCAGAAGACAAGCGCCCTCGACGAACCCCGCTGGAAATCTGCAGGCTGACCAAGGCAGCCACGCTGGACCGATACGGTCGGCACCGACCACTGTCGAAATAGGAGGCTTCGGATGAGTGTGACCCTGCCGGCGGGAGCGATGCTGTCGTTGACCAAGACTGCTGCCGGCGTCACAGCGGTGACAGTCGAGATTGGGTGGATCCTGCCCAGCCCCGACGACTACGACGTCGACGCGTTCGCGATCGCCTTGGGCACTGACGGGAAGGCCCCCACAGACAGCGACTTCGTCTACTACTCCAACCGCACATCCCCCGACCGCGCGATCACTCTCACCAGTAACGAAGCTGGCGCCAGCGACAACGACCATGTCTTCACCATCGACCTCACGGCGGTCTCGGAGCACATCACATCGATCGTGTTCCCCGTATCGATCCACGACGCGCAGTTCCGTCAGCATTCCTTCGACCAGGTTCGCGACGTATTCATCCGCGTCCTGTCCCAGGACACCGGCACCGAACTCGCCCGCTACGACCTCCCGAACGCGGTAACGCCTGTCTCCAACACCGCCGCGCTACTCGGCGACCTGCACCGTCGCGGCACCGACTGGATATTCCGGCCACTCGGGCAAGCCGTCCCCGAAGGCTTCGAAGGCCTCGCGCGGCTCTACGCTCGACGGGAAGACAACGCCTGACCTCGTCGCCACCAACTCCTGCTGGCAGCGGGCCCGAGGAACCGCGGGGCGGAGGAACCACCGACCGAGCCCGTTCAGCCGCGTGGTGTCGCCTGTTCGAGGATCCGGTACACCGGATTACGGCCGGCGGCGGTGCGGGTGTCCTTACCGGCACCCTGGGTGTACCGCTGGGTGGTAGTCATCGATTCGTGCCCGAGGAGCCGCATCAACGTGTAGATGTTCACGTTCGCGTCCGCCAACGAGGTCGCGAACGTGTGCCGCAACTGGTGCACGAGAGCGCCTTTCGCACGCTGCCCGTTGACTCCGGCGCGCCGGTAGGCGCGTTCGACGCGGTACTGGATCGTCGGGCCGGTGATCCGGTCCCCGTCGGCGCCGACGAACAACGGATCCCGCGCGCGTAGCCGCTGCCACGGCGAATCGGTGGGGGAGAAGCGCACCTTCCCGGCCCCGGGGAACCGGTCGAGCCGTGACTGCAGATACGCGGTCAGCACCTCCACCAGGGCGGGTTCGGCGGTCAGGACACGCTGCTTGTTGCCCTTGCCGTGCACCGTGATCGCCTTCACCGCACCGGTGGTGTCGGTGTCCCGCAGATCCCCGAGGTTCATCACCACCAACTCGGAGAGCCGGCAACCGGTGAGCAGCGCGGTCAGCACGATCGCCAGATCCCGCTGCTGCCATGCCCGCCGGTTCCCGTCGTCCGGTGTGGCCAGGGCCGCGAACAGTCGTTCCACCGACTCGGTGTCGAATGCTTTCGGGACCGTCTTGGGGATCTTCGGCCGCAGCACCGCCGACATCGGGTTCGCCACGACCATATCGACACTGAACAGGTAGTCGCACAGCGTGTTCCACGACGACCAGCACCGCCGGATCGACGCCGCCGAATGCGACCGCGCGTAGGCCGCGAACGCCGCCCGCATCCGCTCCTTGTCCACGACCGCACACGTCAACTGGTCGACGCCGGTACCGGCCGCCGCAGCGAGCAGCGTGGTGATCGCCTCGAAGTCCTGCCGGTACGCCTTCACCGTCGCCGGCGACGGCTTACTCGTACTCCGGTAGACCAGAAACTCCCCGAACCGGGTCACGAGGTCAGCAGGTGCGGTCATAGAAACGATTCTGCCGTAGTCCCTCCCCTGCTCCATGGTCTGGAAGGACCGCGCCAGGTGTTCGCCGGCGGGGGAGTGCCGCAGGCGGCGGGCCCGTTCGTGGGGTGTCGTCCGTGCCGACACAGCGTCGTCGGAAACATTCCGTGTGCGGGCTGCATCTGACTGTGTAGTTGTGGTGGGGACGGTCCTGCCGCGTAGGGGAGGAGATCGTGATGAGCAGCCCGGACGCGCCCTGGCAGACCCCGGCCGTCACCGGGATCTGCGCCCACAACCCGGGCGGTGGCCGGCCACCGCCCGCGCGTATGTGAGTATCGGCCGCCGCCGCATCACCGACCCCGACCGGGTCGAGGAGTTGGGCCGCGCCCCGGCCGACCTGATCGACACCATCACCGACCGGGGCCCGCTGATACGAGCGCGAAGCGGATACCGCGAGGCTGGCGACAGCGGATTCCGACACCGCCGGGGCGCGACACAGTCGACTCGATGACGATCGAACTGGAACGACGATCGAGCTGGAACGTGCGTGTCATCTCGATCCGCGCCGCCCGGCCTGCGCCAGCACACCGTGAACCGTGCAGCAGCCCCATTAGAGGCCCTCGCAGTTTGGAACGTTCACTACACCTGCCATCGGCCCCACACTGCTGCCGGGAACCGGCCGCCAGCGACCCGGCTCAAAACCTGCGTCACCAACGTCACCGCCTCACACAGCTAGGGGGTGCAGTTCAAAAGTTGTGTGAGACGATCTGGTGCGGTTCCTGTCTTAACGACCTCGCCGTCTTGCCAGGTGTAGGTGAACTTCGCTCGGCCTGACGAAGCGGCGTTGCTTTCACCTGCTTCCGGGTAGCGGTAGACCACAGAGACGGCGTCACTCCCATCGGACTGAACGGTCTCGATCGGAGCGAAGCACGACGAGGCGGGACCAACGAAGACGCCGTCGCGGAACAGCAGCACCGCCACCGGACTGGAATTAGTGGGCATGTCGGTGGTGATCGTGAAGTAATCCAGGCGCTTGCATGTCCTGAGCTCTTCAGAGCCGACAGTATCTGTCTGCCACGACCCTACGGGAGGTTCGGGGAGCGAGGCGATTGCAGCTTCTACGACGGTCGACATGTCTGCACTGTCATCGCAGCCCTGCGTCGAGGGCGTCAGCGGCGCGTTGCTCCCCAGTAGCGACTCGACGCGGACGTCGTCGCATTTGAAATGTGTTTGTCCGACGGACATGTCAGTGATTGCTGCGGGGTCAACCGTGCGGGCCTGGCCGGCGACGATCCACTCGCTGGCTTCACCTATCTTCGGGCCGTCGAGTCGCGAGGTGAAGTCGATTTCCCGGCCGAGCTGCGGTGTGGGCATCTCCGTGCTTCCGAGAGTGAGCCCGCCATCGCGGCACATGGCGCGGGCCAAAATCCGATCGCCGGGGAACGTCCAGAACCCCATCCCCAGTGTGATGTTGAGGGTGTCGCCGGGCGGGGATACAAGACGCAGTTCGTCATCCCGGAGAGCGAAGACCTGAAACACCGAGGTCGCGCCTCGTGTGCCGACAGGAACAACGATTTCGGCGCCTGGTCGACCGTCGAGATCGTAGAAGGCGATCGTGTTGGCCAACTCGGAAGGTTCGGCAGGGGCGATCAGTATTTCTGGGTCGATGTCCACGACGGCTGTCCGTCTCTGGTCGTCATCGGTGACTGCTGTCAGGTACGGCTGGCGGCCGGAGGTGATTGCCACCGCTGCCGGCTTCCCGGACCCATCGAGATCGACCAGGGCTATCGGTTCGCACTCGCTGACCATCTGTGTGCACGGATTTGGCGTGACGGCTGGGACGCCGGTTGCCGAGGACTCTGCGGCTGGTGTCGACGAAGATGGAGAACTGGTGTCGTTGCCGGTTGCGCACGCGCCCAACGTCACAACTGCGATAGCGGCAATCGTCCCGAACTGGATTGAGGCTCGACGCGGCCGACTCACCGAATGGTTCTTCTGTTGCACTTCATCCCCAGATTTGATGGCCCACAGCCGCCCTGCTCCATGCCAGGGCATACGATACCGAACCTTGGACGGGGTCAAGTCCCAGGGCCCCGGAATAGTCGCATTTCCTCAGGTCAGGACCAGTGCAGCAGCGTGATCCGGATGCCTGGCATGGTGGCGTAACCCTTCGGCGATGTTGGCCCAGCCGGCAAGTCGGAGCAGACCGATCGCGAGGCTGCGGCAGGTTGCCATGATCCGCGGAGCCTGTCCGGTGCGGACCTGGGAAAGGTCCTCGGCGAACGCGACGTCCCGAACCCAGTGCAGACGGTTCTCGATGCCCCAATGCCCCTGGATCCAGCCGGCGAGAACGTGTGGTGGTGCCGCGATGTGGTCGGCGGACGTGATCAGATACACCACCTCGACGGTCTTGCGCCCT
>NZ_SKCH01000022.1 GCF_005434945.1 Prescottella subtropica
CGGCCTCCTCCGCCTCGCCGGCTGGACCAACATCGCCGAAGGGTTACGCCACCATGCCAGGCATCCGGATCACGCTGCTGCACTGGTTCTGACCTGAGGAAATGGGACTATTCCGGAGCCCTGGGTGATCGGGGACGATGAGTTTCGAGGTCGGGCCGAGTCCGTCTCGTCGTACCCGTTCGACGTCTTCTCCGGTCCCGACAGCTACGGCTACGGTTCCTACCGCGAGGTGACTGGGGTAAGTGGTGGATGGTGTTCGGCATCAACACCTTTCGGGAATTCATGGCGATGCGGGGTGTATTCGACGACTATCCCGAGGTCAACCTCTACCTGATCGAGAACTGGACCTTCGACGGCCGGATCCAGGAACTCGTCTACCGGCCGGTACTGCACATGTGAGGCGATTCAGGGCTCGGACTGGATCTCGCGCACGGCATCGTCCCGCTCCTGCTGTGGAACGACAGGTTCCGGGAAAACGAACTTGCGCATCGCCCACCAACGGAAGACCGTGGCGAGGAAGGTTCCGACGACGGTGGCGCTGACGAAGTCGGCGATGTTCTCCGCAGCGGGCGACACGTGCGGCGTCTGCAGGGCAAAGGCGTAGCGGGACACGGCCAGTGGTAGTTGGTTGATCACCAGGCCGATGCCGGCGACGACGAAGAATAGGGCGGCCTCGTGTCGACGCTCCCGCCCACCGCGGGCAGTGAACGCCCACTCGCGGTTGAGGACGTAGGAGAGCACAGTGGCGACGAGGACTGCTGCCACATTCGCTGTGATCGGCTTGCTCTCCAAGATCGTCCACTTCAATCCGAAGAACAGCACCGACGTGGTGACGAACGCGAGCGACCCCACCGCGAGGAACTTCACCAACTCGGCGTTGCGCACGAACGCAGAAAGCAACGGTGCGGGAATGCGGGACGCGACGATCCTGCCGAGGAACATTCGGACAGGCTACCGATCGACAGATGATCCGGTGTGGAAGCGCGTCTCGTCGCGGGCACGTCGTTTCCGAATGGAAACGCGCCCGTCCGGCCGCTAGGTTCGTGGGGTGACCGCGAGCCTCTATCACCGCTACGAGTTCACGTTCATCGTGCCGCTGTTGACGACGTCGCGGGAGGCGGTCGTCACCGAGGATTTCGATGCCAGGCTCCACGACCACGCCGGTATCCAACTGCTCACCGTGGTGACCGAGGGGATGCGGTGTGCGACAGCGGGAATGAGCCTCGTCGACCAGTTGGTGGCGGGGGGTGTGCGGCCCACGCGCACGCACCCGGATCTGGTGACACGGCAGGACATCGCCGACCGAGCGGGGGTGACGCGGCAGGCCGTCGGACAGTGGGTGCGTGGGGTGCGGCAGCGTGGCACCCCGTTCCCGGCGCCGTTCAACACTGTCTCCGGCGGCATCTGGTTGTGGGGCGATGTGTATGCGTGGCTGCGCAGTCGCGACTACGGTCGCGATACCGGTCTGCTGTATCCGACGCTCGACGAGCACGTCCGCATCGACCGGCACATCGTGATGAACCACCGCTGAAAAGGGGATAACCATGGCCGACGGGCTCGAGGTGACGCGCGACATCGCCGCCGCACCGGAGAAGGTGTACGCGGCGATCGCGGACGTCACCCGTATGGGGGAGTGGTCCGAGGAATGCCACACCTGCGAGTGGCAGGGCGGTGCCGACGGGCCGGCGGTCGGGGCGGTGTTCGACGGGCACAACCGCAACGGCGACCACGAGTGGACGACGCAGGGCACCGTGATCGAGGCCGATCCGGGCCGTAGTTTCGTGTTCGAGTGCTCGATGTACGGCACCCACTACGCCACCTGGGGCTACCGCCTCGAACCCGTCGACGGCGGCACCCGGGTCACCGAGTGGACCGAGGATCTGCGCACCGACGAGGCCCGCACGTTCGGGGCGCGGGTGTCCGGCGTCGAGGATCGCGTCGCCCGCAACGAGCACACGATGGGCGGCACCCTCGACCGGCTCGCCGCCGCCCTCGGGAACTGACGGTCAGACCCGCGAACGGCCGCTGCCCACGCACGCGGTGACGGCCGCGACGCGGGCCGTCCGGACCGCCGTCCACAGTGGCCGCAGCAGCGCCTCGCGGGCGGCGGCACTCGACGCCGACGGGGCTTCTGTCGGTGAATCCTGCTCGGCGACCGCGAGAATCGACGCCACCTGGTCCGCCGAATCGAGGATGCGCAGCGCCCGGGTGGGGAGCGACTCGGGGTAGCGGTGGTGGGCGCGGTCGTCGAGGGCCTCCGCGATCCGGCGTCGCGGATCGGTGCCCGGCCGGCCGGTGTGCACCGACGAGATCTGCAGCAGCGCGTCCGCGGCGTCCCGGATCGCCTCCCGCATCGTGTACTCGGCCTCCCCGAGCCCGATCTGTTCGACGCTCGCCGGCACCGTCGCGACAGGGAACACCGTCCAGCGCAACACGTCCGGACCCTCGACCACCGGGACCAGTCCGATACCCGGCCCGCCCGCCGTCCCGACCAGCACACCCTCGCCGGCGTCGAGCGCGGCCCGTGCGAACCCGGTCGCCGCGGGCAGTCCGCGGATGTCACCGGGTGCGGGCAACGTCAGCCGCAGCTCGGCGCCGGGGGCCTCGACGGCGTGCCGCAGCAGTCGCAGCAGGATCGGTGCGCCGCCGTCCTGGACACCCGGCCACGCCAGATCCGTCGACAGGGCCGTCGCCGCGTCGGACGCGGCCACCAGATGCATCGGCGCCCACCCGTGCAGGGCGTCGATCACGTCGTCGGGGGCGCTGCCGCCGGCGAGCCACGATCCGGCCCACAGAGTCAGCGTCGCGCTGGGAGAACTCACGCATTCCAGGATAGGCGGCGTGGCGGGGCCGTCGCCGCGGCCGCCGTCGCCTAGCGTGGACGGGCGTGAACGCGCGCAACAACTACGGCGACATCTTCGCCGGCCACTCCCGCAGACAGAAGCCCGTGATCCCGCAGGTCGCGGCCGAGAAAGACCTCGTCGTCGAGGATGCGGCCACCGGGTTCTGCGGGGCCGTCGTCGGCTTCGACCGCACCTACGACGGGGAGTTCGTCCGACTCGAGGACGCCGGACGCCGCACCCGACTGTTCGCGATGCGCGAGGCTGCGTTCCTGATCGACGGCCGGCCCGTCACCCTCGTCCGCCCTGCCCCGCAGGCACCGAAGCCGCAGCGGTCGGCATCGGGTTCCACGAAGGTCGACGGGCTGCGGGCCCGCACCGCGCTGCCCAGCCGGATCTGGGTGGAGGGCGTGCACGACGCCGCCCTCGTCGAACGGGTGTGGGGTCACGACCTGCGGGTCGAGGGCGTCGTCGTCGAACACCTCGAGGGCCTCGACAACCTGGCCGAACGGTTGGTCGAGTTCGGGCCCGGACCGGGCCGCAAGGTCGGGGTGCTCGTCGACCACCTCGTCACCGGATCCAAGGAGGACCGCCTCACCCAGGGCCTCGGTCCCTACGTCATGGTCACCGGCCACCCCTACATCGACGTGTGGGAAGCGGTGCGGCCCAGTGCTGTCGGCATCGACGCGTGGCCGCGTATTCCCCGCGGACAGGACTGGAAGACCGGCATCTGCGACACCCTCGGCTGGGGCACCCCGCAGGACGGCTGGCGCCGCGTCTACGGCGCCGTGAACAGCTTCCGTGACCTCGAGGCCCCCCTCATCGGGGCCGTCGAACGGCTCGTCGACTTCGTGACCGTCGACTGAACTGCGGGACGTCCGACCCGAGCGGCGATAAGTCCGTTCATGGTTGGATGGTGGCGTGGCAGCATTGATGTGGCTGGTGGCGGGGATATTGCTGGCGGCCGCGGAGGCGTTGGTGGGGGAGTTCTTCCTGCTGATGCTCGCGGGCGGCGCACTGGTGACCGCCGGTTTCAGCGCGGTGACCGATGTCCCGGTGTGGGTCGACGCCGTCGTGTTCGGCGTCGTGTCCCTCGCGTTCGTGCTCGGGGTGCGGCCGGCCCTGTTGCACCGCTTCGCCACCCCGCCGCTGACCGCGACCAACGTCGACGCCCTGCCCGGCAAACGGGCCCTCGTCCTCGACGAGGTCGCCGAGCACAGCGGCACGGTCAAGCTCGACGGTGACGTGTGGACGGCTCGTCCACTCGACGTCACCGAGGTGTATCCACCGGGGACGACGGTCACGGTGATGGAGATCGACGGCGCCACCGCCGTCGTATGGAGGGGACCCTAGAAGACATGGCAGCACTGATAGTTCTGGCGGTACTGGTCGTACTCGTCGTCGTCCTGGTCGCGAAGTCGGTGGCCCTGGTGCCGCAGGCGGAGGCGGCCGTGATCGAGCGGCTCGGCAGCTACGCGCGGACCGTGTCCGGGCAGTTGACGTTCCTGATGCCGTTCGTGGACCGGATCCGCGCCAAGGTGGACCTGCGCGAGCGGGTGGTGTCGTTCGCGCCGCAGCCCGTCATCACGCAGGACAATCTGACCCTGTCGATCGACACGGTCGTGTACTTCCAGGTCACCAACCCGCAGGCCGCGGTGTACGAGATCAGCAACTACATCGCCGCCGTCGAACAGCTCACCATCACCACGTTGCGCAACGTCGTCGGCGGGATGACGCTCGAGGAGACACTCACGTCGCGTGACTCGATCAACGGCCAGCTGCGCGGCGTCCTCGACGAGGCCACCGGACGCTGGGGCCTGCGCGTCGCCCGCGTCGAACTCAAGAGCATCGATCCGCCGCCGTCGATCCAGGAGTCGATGGAGAAGCAGATGAAGGCGGACCGCGAGAAGCGGGCCATGATCCTCACCGCCGAAGGCCACCGCGAGTCGTCGATCAAGACCGCCGAGGGTGACAAGCAGAGCCAGATCCTTGCCGCCGAGGGCGCCAAGCAGGCCGCGATCCTCACCGCCGAGGCCGACCGGCAGTCCCGCATCCTGCGCGCGCAGGGTGAGCGGGCCGCCAAGTACCTGCAGGCGCAGGGTGAGGCCAAGTCCATCGAGAAGGTGTTCGCGGCCATCAAGTCCGGCAAGCCCACCCCCGAGATGCTGGCCTACCAGTACCTGCAGACGCTGCCCGAGATGGCCAAGGGCGACGCCAACAAGGTGTGGCTCGTGCCCAGCGACTTCGGGGACGCCCTCAAGGGATTCGCGAAGACCCTCGGCGCGCCCGGCGACGACGGCGTCTTCCGGTACGAGCCGCCGCGCACCGACGACCGCGACCTGCCCCGCCCGGAGGACGACTCCGACGAGGTCGCCGACTGGTTCGACATGAAGCCCGACCCGGCCGTCGAGAAGGCCGTCCGCGCCGCCGAGGCCGTCGCCCGCACCCCCGTCGAGGGCCCGCTGTCCGGGTCCGCGCTCGACGACGGCGGCCGGCACGGACAGCTTCCGCCCGGTCAGGCGTAGACCGCGGACCTGACGGAAAGACTCGAGCCTCGATCCCCACGGATCGGGGCTCGAGCCTTTACTACCGGTCGGCCGACGTGTCGCGGGTGATCGGGGTGCGGGCGTCGAGCAGCAGGCCGGCGACACCGGCCGCGATGCACACCCCGGACACCACCAGCAGCATCGGATTCGCGTTCCCGGTGAGCGCGTCGCCGAGCAGGACGACACCGATCGTGCCGGGCAGGATCCCGACCACCGTCGCGAGCGTGTACGGCACCAGCCGGACCGACGACACCCCGCAGCAGTAGTTGACCACCGAGAACGGGACCGCCGCGATCAGCCGCAGCGATCCGACCGCGAGCCAGCCGCGCCGCGACAACCGGTCGTCCACGGCCCGCACCGCCGGATGCGTCAGGTGCGCGGCGACGGCGTCGCGGCCCATCGCCCGCACGATCAGCAGCGCCAGGACCGCGGAGATCGTCGTCGCCGCGATCGTCACCGCCAGCCCGGTCGCCGCCCCGAACAGCACACCCGCACTCACCGTGAACAGGGTGCGGGGGATCGGCGCGATCGTCACGACGGTGTGCACCAGGAAGAACACGAGCGGAAACACCGGGCCCACCGCGTCCGCCCACGCCCGGATCTGCTCGATCGACGGGAGCGGCACCAGGGTGGCCGCGACGAACAGCGCCACGAGCACGACGAGGGCACCGAGCAGTCGGGGGTCCCGCAGTCGTGTGATCACGATCGACCAGGGTAGACGCCGCATCTATCGGGCCGGGACGGTCGGCGTGGACGGTCGCCGGCACGTCACGGTCGCGACCGCGCACACCCGGCCGTCGCCGCCGGTGCTCGTCACCCGCGCCACCGCGACCGACCGTCCGGCACGCACCGTCTCGGCGGTGAACACGACGTCGGTGTCGACCGGGGCAGGCCGGAAGTAGTTGATCCGCAGCGATGCGGTGTGCATCGGAGTGTCCGGCGTGGACACGGCCGCGTTACCCGCCAGGTCCATCGCGCACGCCTGGATGCCGCCGTGCATCACGCCGAGTTTGTTGGCGAGCGCCGGATTCGGGGGCACCGTCAGCCGGACCCCGTCGGTGCGGTCGAGGCGTCCGCCGATCCGGGTCAGCGGGGACACCGACGCCGGCGGAATCGCGGAGACGGCGGTGAGCGGGCGCACGACGGCCCCACTGCGGTCGGCGCCGCCGTCGACGAAATTGCCCCACGCGGTGCCGGTGGCGATCAGCGTCCCGGCGGCGTCCCGGATCTCGGCCGCGCTCACCCCGCCGTCACCGGTGACGGCCACCACACGCCCGTCCGCGCACAACCCCGGTCCGGCCCATCCGGTCGGTGTGACAAAGTCCACTGACAGGTCCGCGGTGACGAGTCCGGCACGGGTGCCGCGACGGTCCCACAGGGTGAAGCCGAGAATGTCGTCGACGAGGATGCCGAGCGCCGCGGTCGGGGAGGTGATCCGGGGGTCGAGACCGTCGATGTCCATGGTCAGACGGTTGACGCCGTCGAGTCGCTGCGGGGCGCTCATCCGGAACAACCGTTGCGGGGTGATCACGACGCCGTCGTCCAGGATGTTCGCCACGCTCATGAATCGAGGCTAACCAACGGAGGGTGGCCTGACACCGGCCGACGGGCGGGTGCGGTTAGCATCACAGATCAACAGGACGGAAGAGTCCTTTGTAAGTCCTATTGTTCTGTCCGATCGGAAAACCCGTTCGCCCTCCGGTGGACGTGCATGAGAGTGAGAGGAAGCAGCCTCGTGTCATCAGCTTCACAAGCCGAGGACGCTGCGCGCGCCTACTCGGAATGGCAGCAGGCCGTCGCCGGTGTGCTCGCCAAGTCGCGTCGAGTCGACGCCGCCGAGCTGGGCCCGGAGCCGCAGAAGCTTCTCGAGACCACGACGTACGACGGGGTGACCGTCGCGCCGCTGTACACCGGCCGGGACGAGCTGCCCGAGGCCCCGCTGCCCGGACAGTTCCCGTTCGTCCGTGGCGCGACCGGTACCCGCGACGTCAACGCGGGCTGGCTGGTGGCCGCCCAGTTCGGCCGTGGTGGAAACGATGTCGCCGCGGTGAACCGCACGATCCTCGACGGCCTCGGGAACGGTGTGAGCGCCGTGACGCTGACCGCCGGTGCCGCCGGTGTCCCCGTCGCCGCGCTCGACGCCGCCCTCGAGGGTGTGCTGCTGGATCTGGCACCGCTGACCCTCGACGCCGGGGCGGACGCCGCCGCGGCCGCGCAGCAGCTGTACACGCTGCTCGACGCGCGCGCCGCCGCCGGTGACGGCGTCACCGACCGGGCCGCGATCCGCGTCGGCCTGGGCGCATCGCCACTGACCGACGCGTTCTCCGGTGCCGCCGGTGTCGACGTCGACACTGCCGTCGCGCTCGCCGCAGCGGCTGCCGCCCGCACCGAGACGGTTCGTGCGCTCACCGTGGACGGCACCGCCTTCCACAACGCCGGCGCCTCCGACGCCGAGGAACTCGGTGCCGCGATCGCCGCCGGTGTCGAGTACCTGCGGGCGCTCACCGCGGCCGGTCTGCCGATCACGCAGGCGCTCGGGCAGGTCGAGTTCCGGCTCGCCGCCACCGACGACCAGTTCCAGTCCGTCGCCAAGTTCCGTGCCGGCCGTCAGGTGTGGGCGCGGATCGCGCAGGTGTGCGGTGCGTCCGACGCCGGTGCCGCCGTGCAGCACGCTGTCACGTCGGCGGCGATGATGTCGCAGCGTGACCCGTGGGTGAACATGCTCCGCACCACGCTGGCCGCGTTCGGTGCCGGTGTCGGCGGCGCCGACTCGGTGACCGTGCTGCCGTTCGACGTCGCCCTGCCCGCCGGTGCCGCCGGGGTGTCGACGTCGTTCTCCGAGCGCATCGCCCGCAACACGCAGCTGCTGCTCCTCGAGGAGTCGCACCTGGGCCGCGTCCTCGATCCGGGTGCCGGTTCGTGGTACGTCGAGCAGCTGACCGAGCAGGTCGCCGGCAAGGCGTGGGAGTTCTTCCAGCAGATCGAGGCCGTCGGCGGCTACCGTGCCGCGCTCGCCGCCGGTGTCGTCGCCGAGAAGGTCGCCGCCACCAAGGCTGCCCGCGACTCCGACATCGCGCACCGCCGCACCGCCGTCACCGGCGTCAACGAGTTCCCGAACCTCGGCGAGGACCCGCTGCCCGCGGGTGCCGCGGAGGCCGGCACCGTCGCGGCCGGGGTCACCGTCGCCCGCTACGCCGCCGCGTTCGAGGCGCTGCGGGATCGCTCCGACGCGTTCCTCGCCGCTCACGGTGCCCGCCCGCGGGTGCTGCTGGCGCCGCTCGGCTCCGTCGCCGAGCACAACGTCCGCACCACGTTCGCGTCGAACCTGCTGGCCTCCGGTGGCATCGAGGCCGTCAACCCGGGTCAGCTGGACCCGACCGACGGTTCCGTCGCCGCCGCCGTGAAGGAGTCGGGCGCGTCGATCGCGGTGCTGTGCGGCACCGACAAGCGGTACGGCGAGCAGGGCGCTGCCGCCGTCGCCGCACTGCGGGACGCGGGTGTCGAGCAGGTTCTGCTGGCCGGCCCGGAGAAGATTTTCGCGGAGGCCCCGGACGCGCAGCGCCCGGATGCCTTCCTCACCGCTCGCATCGACGCGGTCGCGGCCATGACCGCGCTGTTCGACGCTATCGAGACTGGGAGCACCAAGTGAGCACCAACGAGGTCACGCACGAGATCGGCAGTTTCGCCGACGTCGCGCTGACGGACCCGCAGTTCCCGGCCCCGGCCGCCCCCACCGCGGAGCAGGCCGAGACGCTCGTCGAGAACCTCGCGGCCGCGAACGGTTACACGCCCGAGCAGGTCGTGTGGTCGACGCCCGAGGGTATCGACGTCAAGCCGGTGTACACCAAGGCGGACCGGGACGCCGCCGAGGCGTCGGGCTACCCGCTGGGCAGCCATCCCGGTGCGGCCCCGTTCCTGCGCGGCCCGTACCCGACGATGTACGTCAACCAGCCGTGGACCATCCGCCAGTACGCGGGCTTCTCCACCGCCGCCGAGTCCAACGCGTTCTACCGCCGCAACCTCGCGTCCGGTCAGAAGGGCCTGTCGGTCGCGTTCGACCTGGCCACGCACCGCGGCTACGACTCCGACCACCCGCGCGTGCAGGGTGACGTCGGTATGGCCGGTGTCGCGATCGACTCGATCCTCGACATGCGTCAGCTGTTCGACGGCATCGACCTGTCGCAGGTGTCGGTGTCGATGACCATGAACGGCGCGGTGCTGCCGATCCTGGCGCTGTACGTCGTGGCCGCCGAGGAGCAGGGTGTCGCCCCCGAGCAGCTGGCCGGAACCATTCAGAACGACATTCTGAAGGAGTTCATGGTCCGCAACACCTACATCTACCCGCCGAAGCCGTCGATGCGGATCATCTCCGACATCTTCGCGTACACGTCGGCGAAGATGCCGAAGTTCAACTCGATCTCCATCTCGGGCTACCACATCCAGGAGGCCGGTGCGACCGCCGACCTGGAGCTGGCGTACACGCTGGCCGACGGCATCGAGTACATCCGCGCCGGTCTCGACGCGGGTATGGACATCGACAAGTTCGCGCCGCGGCTGTCGTTCTTCTGGGCGATCGGCATGAACTTCTTCATGGAGGTCGCCAAGCTGCGTGCCGGGCGTCTGCTGTGGGCGGAGCTGGTCGAGAAGTTCGCGCCGAAGAACGCCAAGTCGCTGTCGCTGCGCACCCACTCGCAGACGTCGGGCTGGTCGCTGACGGCGCAGGACGTGTTCAACAACGTCTCCCGCACGTGTGTCGAGGCGATGGCCGCGACGCAGGGGCACACCCAGTCGCTGCACACCAACGCGCTCGACGAGGCGATCGCGCTGCCGACCGATTTCTCGGCCCGCATCGCGCGCAACACGCAGCTGCTGATCCAGCAGGAGTCGAACACGGTCCGGCCGATCGACCCGTGGGGCGGCTCGCACTACGTCGAGTGGCTCACCAACGAGCTCGCGAACCGGGCCCGCGCCCACATCGCCGAGGTCGAGGAGGCCGGCGGTATGGCGCAGGCCATCGGTGAGGGCATCCCGAAGCTGCGCATCGAGGAGGCCGCGGCCCGCACGCAGGCCCGTATCGACTCCGGCCGGCAGCCGCTGATCGGCGTCAACAAGTACGTGCCGGACGAGCCGGACTCCATCGAGGTCCTCAAGGTCGACAACACCAAGGTGCGTGCCGAGCAGCTCGCGAAGCTGCAGCAGCTGCGTGCCGAGCGGGACGAGGCCGTCACCCAGGCGGCGCTCGCCGAGCTGACCCGCGCCGCCGCCTCGACCGAGGGCGGTATGGAGAACAACCTGCTCGCTCTCGCGATCGACGCCGCCCGCGCCAAGGCGACCGGCGGCGAGATCTCCGACGCGCTCGAGAAGGTCTACGGGCGTCATCAGGCCGAGATCCGGACCATCAGCGGTGTGTACCGGGACGAGGCCGGAAAGGCGGGCAACATCAGTTCTGCAATCGAACTCGTCGAGAAGTTCGCCGAGGCGGAGGGCCGCCGCCCCCGCATCCTCGTCGCGAAGATGGGCCAGGACGGTCACGACCGCGGCCAGAAGGTGATCTCCACCGGCTTCGCGGACCTCGGATTCGACGTCGACGTGGGACCGCTGTTCCAGACCCCCGAGGAGGTCGCCCAGCAGGCGGCCGACGCCGACGTCCACATCGTCGGTGTGTCCTCCCTCGCCGCCGGTCACCTCACCCTGGTGCCGGCACTGCGGGAGGCTCTCGCGGCGGTCGGGCGCCCCGACATCATGGTCGTCGTCGGTGGCGTCATCCCGCCGGGTGACTTCGACGAGCTGTACGAGGCCGGTGCGGCCGCGATCTTCCCGCCCGGAACCGTCCTCGCCGACGCGGCGATCGGCCTGCTGGGCAAGCTGTCGGTGCAGTTGGGGCATGATCCGATTGCCGCCGACTAGTCGTCCGCCGCTGGACCTGGACGCGCTCGGTGACGCGGTCCTGGCGGGCTCGCGAGCACAGATCTCCAAGGCGATCACGCTCGTCGAGTCCACCCGGGCCGATCACCGGGAGCAGGCGCAGCAGCTGCTGCTGCGTCTGCTCCCGCACGCCGGAAACGCGATGCGGGTCGGGATCACCGGTGTTCCGGGTGTCGGCAAGTCGACCACCATCGAGGCCCTCGGCATGCATCTGCTGTCGCTGGGCCACAAGGTTGCGGTCCTCGCGGTCGATCCGTCGTCGACCCGCACCGGCGGGTCGATCCTCGGCGACAAGACCCGGATGCAGAACCTGTCGGTGGAGCCGAACGCGTTCATCCGGCCGTCCCCGACGTCGGGGACGCTCGGCGGCGTCGCGAAGGCGACCCGCGAGACGATGGTGCTGCTCGAGGCCGCCGGCTACGACGTGATCCTCGTCGAGACGGTCGGTGTGGGGCAGTCGGAGGTGACGGTCGCCAACATGGTCGACACGTTCACGTTCCTCACCCTCGCCCGCACCGGCGACCAGTTGCAGGGCATCAAGAAGGGTGTCCTCGAGCTCGCCGACATCGTCACCGTCAACAAGGCGGACGGCAAGCATCAGTCGGAGGCGCGGGTCGCCGCGCGGGAACTGTCCGGTGCGCTGCACCTGATCTACCCGCACGACGCGCTGTGGCGCCCGCCGGTGCTGACGATGAGTGCGCTCGAGAACGACGGCGTCGACCGGTTCTGGGACGAGGTGCTGCGGCACCGCCAGGTCCTCGGCGACGCCGGCGAGCTCGAACGCAAGCGGCACCAGCAGCAGGTGGACTGGACGTGGTCGATGGTCCACGACCAACTGCTGCGCCGCCTCGAATCGAACGAGCAGGTCAGGGCGATCCGCGGCGGCGTCGAGCAGCGGGTGCGGGAGGGATCGCTCACCGCGGCCCTCGCCGCCCGCAGCATCCTCGACGCGTTCGACGGCACGCACTAGATCCGACGTCTCGGGTCCCGCACCTTCCGAAGGTGCGGGGCCCGAAACGTATGTGGGACGGGCGCGCTGTCAGGCGCAGGCCGGTTCCGCGACCGGGGTGGCGTCCCGGATCGATTCAGGTCGCTGCCAGCGGGCCGCCCGGATGTCGGCGAGTTCGCGCGGATCGCGGGTGGCGGCGACGGACGGCAGCAGCAGCTGCCACATCTCGTCGATCCGCTGTTCGAGATCCTCCCGCCGGGTGAGTACCTGGGAGACCAACTGGACGCCGGTGAACGCCTCCGCGAGGAACCGGGCCAGGGTGTGCGGGTCGATGCTCGCGACGATCTGCCCGCGCGCGACCCCGGCCTCGACGATCGCCCGGCTGCCCGCGATCCAGTCCCGGTACGGCCGGTCCCGCCCGGACGTGGACCCGAACTCGAGGACGAGCCGGATGCCCGCGCGCACGATGGGATCCTCGACGATCTGCCGTGCCGTCTCGTGCGTGAGCATGACGAGTTGACGCAGGGCGTCCGTGCCCGCCGTCGAGATGGCCGCGACCGTGTCGAGCGATGTGCGGTGCTGCTCGTCGATGACGACGCTCGCGAGGTCGTCCTTGGATTGGAAGTGGAAGTAGAGGGCGCCCTTGGTGGTACCCGCGCCGGCGACGATGTCGCCGAGGCTCGCGCCCTCGAATCCGCAGCGCTCGAACATGCGCGCCGCTCCGGTGATGATCTGCTGCCGTGTCGCCACAGCTCTGGCCTGCTTTACCATGAAATTACCTTTCCCCGACTTCGGGGAAACGGTACCAGTATCAGACCTAACGTTCGGTCGGTCTCGGTCAGTTGCCCAGGATGCGGGCGAACCCGGCCAGGCGTCGGACCAGATCGTCGACGAACGCGTCCGGGTCGGCGTCGACGACGATCCGGGCGTTCGGCGGCCGGCCCCACAGGCCCGCCCGGTCGGCGACGGTCTGGCCGCGGGTGATCCGTCCGCCGGTTTCGACGTCCACCGTCGCCGTGCGGTAGCGGGCGATGCCGGGGTCGAGGGCGACGGCCGCCGCGAACGGATCGTGCAGGTGCGCAAGGACACCGTAGCCGTGGTCGCGGTGGAACTCGAAGTAGAAACGCAGCGCGTCGGTGACGAGGCGGACGAGGGGATTCGCCGCGGTGCCCGTGAGCACGGACAGTCGATGCAGGTGCTCGGGACGCAGGATCATCCGTTCGGTGATGTCCAGGCCGCACACGATCGGGGCCCGCTGCGGTGGGACGACGGAGAACGCGGCGAACACCTCGGCGGCGGCCTCCGGATCCACCGAGATGTTCCATTCCGCAACCGGTGTCGTGTTGCCGGGATGCTCGAACGCGCCGCCCATGATCACCAACTGCCGGAGTCGGTGCGGCAGGCCGGGATCGGCGCGGAGCGCCAGCGCCAGATTCGTCAGCGGTCCGGTGACCAGTCCGGTCAGTTCACCGGGACGCTCGCGGGTCAACTCGATCCACGCGTGGGCCGCCGACCGGTCGGACGGCGCGCGCACCGATCGGGGGAGGGTCGCGTACCCGAGACCGTGCGGGCCGTGGGTGTCCTCGGTGGTGCGCAGCGGCGTCGACAGCGGGCCGTCGGTGCCGGCCGCGACCTCGATGTCGGTGCGCCCGCACAACTCCAGCAGCGCCAGATTGTTCGCGACCACCTGCGCGGTGGGCACGTTGCCAGCGGTGGACAGCACGGCGACGACGTCGACGTCGTCGCGGGCCAGGAGGTAGAGCAGCGCGATCGCGTCGTCGATGCCGGTGTCGACGTCGACGATCAGTTCGGTGCGGCCGGTCACGTGTCGAGGCTAGAACGGACGGTCACCACATGTCGCGGAGAGTCGCCGCGCGGGTCCATACTGACGGGGCCCCGGTCTCGGGGCGAGGAGGACGACCGTCATGTGTCGACTGTTCGGGTTGTCCGCGGCACCGCACCGCGTTCACGCCACCTTCTGGCTGCTCGACGCCGAGGACAGTCTCGCCGAACAGAGCCGACGCATGCCCGACGGCACCGGCCTGGGCACGTTCGACGCCGACGGCACGCCGCGCGTGGAGACGCAGCCGCTCGCCGCGTACGAGGACCGGCAGTTCGTCCGCGAGGCGCGGGAGCGCCGGTCCCGGACGTTCGTCGCGCACGTGCGGTACGCCACCACCGGGGCCGCCGTCCCGGCCAACACGCACCCGTTCGAACAGCAGGGCCGGCTGTTCGCCCACAACGGGATGATCGAGGACCTGCCGGTGCTCGAGGCCGAACTCGGCCCCTACCGGGACCTGGTCGGCGGGGACACCGACTCGGAACGGTTCTTCGCGCTCGTCACCCGCCGCATCGACGAACACGACGGCGACGTCGCGGCCGGGATCGCGTCGGCCGTCGGCTGGCTCGCCGACACCGTGCGCCTGCTCGCCCTGAACTTCGTGCTCGTCGACGCCGACGACCTGTGGGCGTTCCGATACCCGGACGTCCACGACCTGCTGGTGTTGCAGCGTCGTCCGGGCGGCAGCAGCGGCCACCGGCACTTCGACCACGCGAGCGCCGCCGGCACCGTCCGCGCCCGGTCCGGGGAACTGTCGACGCGGCCCGCGGTCGTCGTGGCGACCGAGCAGATGGACGAGGATCCGGACTGGGAATCGTTGCGTCCCGGCGAACTCCTCCACGTCGGGCCACGGCAGGAGGTGTCGCGGACGATGATCCTGGACCGCCCACCGGCGCACCCGATGACACTCGACGACCTCACCGGCCGGGCCGCCGCGGCGCAGGCACCGAGCAGTCGCTGATCACATCCGCCGCACCGCGATCTCGAATCCGGCGTCGCGGAGTCGGTCGACGAGCACGTCGCCGAGCCCGGTGGCGGGGGTGAGGACGCCGCCCGGCGAGTCGGGGAGGGCGTCGTGCTGCAGGGCCAGGGACAGGGCGGATTCGCCGAGCATCACCGCGGTGGCCGCATAGCCGGGGTCGCCCTGCGCGGCGACCCGGCAGCAGTAGCGGGCGCCGGACGTGGTGGCGGTGTGCACGTCGATCGTGAAATGGCCGCTGCGGCGGGACTTCTCGCTCGGTCCCTCGCCGGGCTTCGGGAGCACCCGGTCGAGCAGCCAGCGGGTCGGTGGGAAGGCGAGTCCGGCGACCGCCGCGCCCATGCCCGCGGCCGTCCCACCGGCGAGCAGCGCCGACAGCGGCGACGAGCCGACGTTCATCACCTCCCGGTACCGGAACAGCCGGCCGTAGCCGTAGCCGGTGAGCGCGTTGCTGCGCCGCACCACCCGCGTGTTGTACGGGCCCATGAAGAACGGGGCCTTCCACCCGGGCATACCGGGTGTGATGTCGGAGCCGCGGACGACCGCCGCATCGGACTGCCGGCCCAGCGCCGGTTCGGACACCGGATCCGGGCTCAGCGAATACGGCGACAGGGCCAGCTTCCGCAGTCCGGCATCGTGTGTGACGGCGTCGATCTGCATCCGCAGCGAGTCGATGGTGCCGCCGCTGAGGCCACCGCGGACCGACGTCACCACCAGTGTCGTCTCGGTGAGATCACCGGCGTCGTCGGCGCGCACCTGCCGGTGCAGTGCATGGACCCCGAGATCCGACGGGACGGAGTCGAACCCGCACGAATGCACGATCCGAGCCCCCGTCGACGCGGCGACGTCGTGATACCGGTCGATGCTCTCGCGCACGAACAGCACCTCGCCGGTGAGATCGACGTAGTCGGTGCCGGCCTCCGCGCACGCCCGGACCAGCGGCAGCCCGTACCGCGCGTACGGGCCGACGGTCGACGCCACCACGTGCGTGGCGGCGGCCAGGTTGTCGAGGGAGGCGTCGTCGGTGGCGTCGGCCCGCAGCAGCGGCCAGCCCACAGCTGCGGGGCCGAGACCGGCGCGGACCCGCTCGAGCTTCTCGACCGAGCGTCCGGCCAGCCCGATCCGGGTGCCCGCGGGGGCGTGTTCGGCGAGATATTCGGCCACGAGACGGCCGACGAATCCGGTGGCGCCGTAGACGACGACGTCGAGATCGCGTGCGCGTGAGGTCATGGAGGCGACCCTACGTGCCCGCGCAGCCGGGCGAACCCGATCCAGGAGACGAGCACACACACCGCGACGAGAACCTGGACGAGCGTCGTCGCATCCGCCGGATACACGACACCGGTCAGGTAATGGGCGATGAACCCGTCCGACGGCAGTGGCGGTTCGCCGCCGCGGGCGCGCGCCCAGTTCTCCAGATAGGTGAGGGGACAGTCGAATCCGGCGGCGACGATGCCCGCCGCCCACGCCGCGGCCGCCACGTGCAACCAGATCGTCCGCCGCCACCGCCACGCCAGGAACCCGCCGGCCACGACATAGCCGATGAACAGCAGATGGACGAGCACCGTGACGTCCACCAGCAGCCGGTACGGCATCGGGCACCTCCCACGGCGGGGACAGAACTAATCGAGCGGTTCCTTGACGACGAGCACCGGCACCTCCACCTCGAGCAGGATGCGCTGCAGGGGACGGGCGAGCAGGAACTTGCCGACCGCATTCCGGCGGGGGCTACCGGCGACGAACAGGGATGCGCCACTCGCACCGATCAGATCGATCAGGGCACCGACCCGGTCCCCGCTGTGCTCGGCGGTCCGCAACTCCCACGGCGACCCACCGACCCCGTCGGCGTCCAACACCGACTGCACCGCCGACCGCACCGTCTCGGGCTCCGCCGCCGACGCATCGTCCACGATCTGCAGCACCAGCAACTGCTCCCGCCGCTGCATCGCCGCCCGCGCCGCATACACCGCGGCCCACCGGCCCTCCGGAGTGTCGTCGAAAGCGACGGCGATGACCATGAAGCCTCCCGGGCGGGTCGAAACGGGATGTGTGGGTCCAGTATCCCAGCAGGAACGCGGAGACGGGCCCACAGATGCCCCCGATGTGACCTTCTTTCGAACGACCGGTCGTGGTTCCTGCCGTCACACCCGCGGCGAGCGGGTCAACCAGATCCCACGGGAACGTCCAGGCGATGGTGGACACGGCTGACGACCGGTAACCGGGCGATCGCGTAGTCGGCGTCGGCCTTGGGAGTTCCGGATCGGGTGAGCGGAATCGACGGGCGGACAGCACGACCGTCACGGTCGACCAACCACAGCAACTCGCACGGCGTCCCGGGGGTGCACTGACCGGAGGGTGGCCGGCGCGTCATCCCGAACCAGGACTCGATCCACCATCCCTGCGGATCCGACTGCTCCGACAGCGTGGTCAGCACGTCACCGAGATTCCCCTCGCGTCGTACTTCGTCGACCAGTTCTGTGGTGCCGGAGGCGGGAAACGACCCGGAAACATGCCTGGTCCGAGACAAGTTGCTTCCGCAGCAACCTGCGCCGTCTGGGGGCTCTCCGGTGGCCGTTCGTGCAGATAGAGCACACCGGCAGTCGTAAGCCCCGCCGCCATGGCAACGACACCGACGCTCCTCACCCTCATCGCGTCGATGGTAGAGCCCTGTGCGGAGGAGCGTGGGGATGTTGCTTCTAGAAATTCGGGCCGATCTCGATGCTGTCGACGACCGTTCCGTCGGCGGCGTACCCGGTCAGGACCGGGCGGGGACTGCCGACGTCCGGCATGGGAAACCAGCCGAAGAAGCTGCCGTCCGCGAGAATCGTGGGAAGTATCTGTCCGGTGCCCAAGCGCAGTTCGGCGCGTACAGCCGTTCCTGCCATTGCGTCGTAGGCAAGTGTGGAGGGAATCTGCGAGCCGTCGGCATCGGTGCGGTAGGTCGCGACCATCGCACCCGAACCGTCACCGAATGCGCCGTCATCGTCGTGTCGACACCGGCTACCGAGGTCGGTGAAATCCGACGGGCCGGGTTGTTCGGCGCTGGCCGTGCTCTCGAACACCGGGGTCACGCACCTCCGGTCGCCGACACCACGTGCAATGAAAACGCTGAACACGGTCCCGTCGGGTCCGGGAACGGAGGCGACGCGTTCGGCAGTGGCCGGGTCCACCGGAGTTGCCTCAGGTCCCGCGCCTGGGCCCGGGTTCTTCCAGACGGAGTAGTGGTCGGTGAAGGCTTTCGGCATCAGCCCGGTGGCGGCTGCGGCGCCGATCCCGCCCACTGTGAACAACGCTGCGGCGAGAGTAACCGCGCCGACCTTCTTCGACCGTCCCGAGGGAACTGCCGGCGCGGATGTCGTTGCCATGATGCGGGCTTGTTCGGCGGCCTGGAGGTGCTGCGGCCACAGGCTGTCGGCCCGGGCCTCGGGGCGCATGGCTTCGAGGGTCTTCAACAGGTCTTTCGTCATCGGATACTCCTCGGCTCGGTGGCGGTCTGTACGGAGATCGGGGCTGTGGGTTCGGCAGCAGCGGGGCCGGACTGCAACCGATGTCGGGCACGGAACAGTCGCACGTGCATGGTCGGAACGGAGCAGCCTGCGACATGGGCGGCTTCGGTGGTGGTCAACCCGTCCCATGCGGTCAGGAGCAGCGCCTCACGTTCGGTCTCGGTCAGAGCTGCGAGTGCTGCGAGGACCTCGGCGCGGTCGGTGACGGTGATGTCGGCGCCCGGCGCGGATCGTGCGACCCGCTCGACACGGAACATCTTCTCTGTCAGCGCATCACGACGCCGGGCGCTGCGATTGTGGTTGGACATGATGTTCCGGGCGACGACGAGCAGCCAGGGCAGCGCACGGTCGGGGACGTCCGGCAGTCGCCGCCACGCGACCATGAATGTCTCGGACACCACCTCTTGCGCGGTGTGATGATCGACGTGCCGGCAGGAATAAGCGGACACTTGGCCGACGTGGTCGTTCCACAGCGACGTGAATCGCGCGATGTCCCCCGGCGCCGGCGATCCCGGCTGTTTCTCTCCCATACCGAGTAGTGTCCGGCCGATCCCTGATCCTTACGGGCGAGCGTCGAGGTTCTTCAGTGTTCGTGTCGGCGGTGCGGATCGGCGCAGCGAATCCCGTGGCACCCAGTACCTTCGGACGAACCGATACTCGGTCGCCGAGGTTGCGTGGCATCCACGATCCGCAGCACCCGCAGTTCCTCCCGCTGTGCGGGGAGCGTCGGTTCCAGTATCCCCGATCAGTGGGGACACGTGATGGTGCCGACGACCGTCGTCGGCGACCCGTTGGTTCGGTTGGCCTCCGCCGCATTGATCATCGAGAACGCCACTGCCGAGCGGTCTGCTGCGCTGTCGACGACGATGCTGTCGTTGTCCGGCGCGTACATCTGCACGTAGGTCCCGGTCGAGTCCGCGAATGCG
The DNA here is from genome assembly GCF_005434945.1 of Prescottella subtropica. GTDB lineage: Bacteria > Actinomycetota > Actinomycetes > Mycobacteriales > Mycobacteriaceae > Prescottella > Prescottella subtropica. The sequence continues at coordinate 19,512 of NZ_SKCH01000022.1, forward strand.
AGCATGATCTGCGCAGTCCAGGTGATCCCGCCGTCCTGCTGGGGTTCGTCCGGGACGATGACGGAAAGATGGTAGTAGTCCACGGTCGGATAGTTGTCGACGCCGGAGAACTGCTGTGCCGTAGAGGTTGTGACACTGTAGGTCCAGCGGTGGCTGTTCTCGTCGTAGACGCACGAGAGCTCGGCCGGTTCGTCGGAGACCGCTGTACCCGACCACAATCCGTCGAGGGTGAACACCGCGCCGGGTGTCGTCGCCGTCGGCAGCAGCGGCACCTCGGGAAGATCCCTCGGACCGGTGTACCAGTTCCGTGCGAACACTCCCTCCGGTGACGGGGCGAGCGTCTCGGTTGCCGAACAGGCGGCGAGGAGTCCGGGTACGAGAAAGAGAGCGCCTACTCGGCAGCTGATCGTCGGTGTCGGCATCGTGGGCACAGTGTGGCACAGCACATTCGGACAGATCGACGGTCGAGATCCGGCGTTTCGGGATATCGTCCGCCGAGTTCGCCTACATGATCGGGGGAGCAAATGGTGCGTCGACTGCTGTCGATCGTCGCGGTGACGGGATTCGCCGGTGTGCTGCCGTTGGTCGCGCCGGCGGAGGCGTCGGCCTGCTCGTGCGTCTACATGCCCGACGATCCGCGGATCCTCGAGCAGGTGTCGCACGCCTCCTCGGTGTTCACCGGGACCGTCGTCTCGGAGCGGGTCGCGGACCAGACCGCATTCTTCGAGTTCGAGGTGCGGGAGGTGTTCGACGGCGACGTCGGCGGAACCACCACGGTGTCGTCGAGCATTCAGGGGCCGGCGTGCGGGCGCGGCTTCGAGGTCGGCACCGAGTACCTCGTCTTCGGATCGGACCACGAGACGAACGGGGCGGACTTCTCGGACAACAGTTGTTCGGCGACGACGAAGTCGACGAACCAACGGACCCGGGATGCCGCGACCACCGTCTACGGGGCGCCTCGCACGATCACTGTCGAAACCGGGACAGCCGTCGAGACGAATGCCGTCCGCGTGTGGGGCGGGGTCGCCGCAGGTGTGCTCGCTATCGGGCTTATTGCGTTCGGCTTCGACCGTTGGAGGAGTTCGCGGTCCTGAGACGGTGCCACCCATGAGCGCGCACCAAGGCTAGCCCCACCGTGGGGCCGGCCACTGGACGAGAGGAACTCTCGAGGCGTGCTGTCTTCTGTGACGGTCTTTTCCGGCTGTTCGGGTATCGGGTCTGTTGTGGACCGCTCCCGGACTGGACCGCGAGTGTCGGTCAGACCCCGTGGGACACGTTCGATGTGAAGCCGTGGAATCTGTACAACATGCTCTGGCGGGTGCGGCAGTGGATCTGCGCCGGCATGACGCAGTGAGGTGGACGCGGCGGGCGGTGTCGTGGACACCGCCCGCGCGCGGACGCTCTACCAGGGGGACGGCACGTAGTCCTTGAGGAAGCAGCCGTGCAGGTCGACGCCGGCTTCACCCTGCACGATCGGGTCGTAGACGCGGGCGGCGCCGTCGACGAGGTCGAGGGGGGCGTGGAAGCCTTCGTCGGCGAGCCGCAGCTTGGTGTAGTGGGGGCGTTCGTCGGTGATCCAGCCGGTGTCGACGGCGGTCATGAGGATGCCGTCCTGCTCGAGCATCTCCTTGGCGCTGGTGCGGGTGAGCATGTTCAGGGCGGCCTTGGCCATGTTGGTGTGCGGGTGGCCGGGCCCCTTGTAGCCGCGCCCGAACTGGCCTTCCATCGCCGAGACGTTCACGACGTACTTGCGGGTGGCTGCGGCCGCCGCCATCGCCGGACGCAGCCGCGACACCAGGATGAACGGGGCCACCGAGTTGCACAGCTGCACTTCGAGCAGTTCGATCGGATCGACCTCCCCGACGGTCTGCACCCAGCTGTTGGTGTGCGCCAGGTCGGGCAGCAGGCCACCGGCGTCGATTGCGACACCCTGCTCGATGCGGGCCGGGGTCGCCGACCCGGCGATCAGGGCCAGCGAGCTCACCTCGTCGGCGGTCAGGTTCGCGGCCGACGTGAGATTCGCCGTCGACAGCGATCCGGCCAGGGCAGCGGGATGCGCCTCGCTGGTCTTGCCGAACGTCACCACGTCGGGAAGTTCCCCGGCGGGCAGCGGACCCGACTCGGCCTCCGCGAGCGCACTGTAGGCGCCGGGGGAGCGGCGCACCGTCTGCGCCGCATTGTTGATGAGGATGTCGAGGGGGCCCTGCTCGGCGACGTCGTCGGCGAGCGCCACCACCTGCGCCGGATCACGCAGATCGATGCCGACCACGCGCAGCCGGTGGATCCAGTCGGCGGAATCCTCCATCGCCGTGAAACGGCGGATCGCGTCGTTCGGGAACCGGGTGGTGATCGTCAGGTGCGCACCGTCGCGCAGCAGTCGCAACGCGATGTACATGCCGATCTTGGCGCGGCCACCGGTGAGCAGGGCCCGCCGGCCGGTCAGGTCGGTGCGCTGGTCCCGTTTGGTGTGGCTGCGGGCCGCGCACTCCGGGCACAACTGGTGGTAGAACGCGTCCACCTGCGTGTACCGCTGCTTGCAGATGTAGCAGGGGCGCGGACGGATCAGCGTCCCGGCCGACGCACCGACCGTGTTCGACGTCAGCGCGATGCCCGCGGTCTCGTCGTCGATCCGGTCCGGCGACCCGGTCGCGGTGGCGGCCACCACGGCCCGGTCGGCGACCGAGACCGCGTCACGGGTCTCCTTGCGACGCGTCCGCTTGAGCTTCTTGAACATGTGGCCGACGGCACGCTGCACGACGACCGAATCCGGGTGGTCGATGTCGAGCAGCGATGCCTCCGACAGCACCCGCAGGCAGACGTCCATGTCGGTGGGATCGATCCCGGTGATCGGTTGGGCCATCGGTAGGTAACTCGGTTTCTGATCTCGTGCGGGCGCGTGGGTCCCGGCTCTGGTGGGGCCCGATCGTGGGGCTGCCCGATTCCGGCGTCCGAGTCTACCGAGTGCGCCGACGGGAACGTCGCCGCGTCCGACCCGGTGACACCGTGCCCGCGCCGGAGGACCATGGAGACGTACCAGGGGGCCTGTCCCCGGGGCGGGCCCCGCTCGAGTGCTCAACCTCGAGGAGGGTGAGAACCATGAACGAGACGGACGGGGCGCCAGGTCGGCGCGCCACCGCGGTCGCGGTCGCCGGGAACACGATCGGCGGCTTCTCGGCGTTGCACGCGGAATCCGTGGCACCGGTCGATCCACCACTGCAGAAGGACGGACCGTTCCTTCCCGAACTGACCGAGATCGACCTGCTGGTGCAGGCGACGCAGGCCCGCCGCGATTTCAACGTCGCCGGCGCAGGAGTGACGGTGGCGGTCCTCGACACCGGGCTGCGCACCAGCCACGTCGACTTCGCGGGCCGGGTCGTGCCGGGACGCAACTTCACCTCCGACTACGGCGGCGACCGGGACGAGGTCGCGGACGGGCACGGGCACGGCACCTCGGTGGCGGGGATCGCGTGCGCCGGACGCATCCACACCGGTGTCGCCCCGAACGCGCGGATCGTGCCGCTCAAGGTGCTCGGCAACGACGGCACCGGACGCTTCGCCGACATCCGGGACGCCCTGGACTGGGTGCTGGATCATCGTGCGTCGCTGGGGATCTCGGCGCTGTGCCTGGCGACCGGCGCCCCCGACAACCGCACTACCGACACCGACATGCCCGGCGACGCGATCGGGGCGCTGCTGCAGGAGCTCTGCGACGACGGCGTGTGCTGCTGCACGGCCGCCGGCAACGACTACTACGCGCACGGCGGCACCCAGGGCATGTGCTATCCGGCGATCTTCCGGCAGACGATCAGTGTGGGCGCCGTGTACGACGCCGACGAGGGCAGCTTCCGGTATCCGGACGGGGCGAAGGCGTTCACGTCCGACGCCGACCGGCTCACCCCGTTCTCGCAGCGCCTGCACCGCACGGTCGGCGGGCCGTGCGCGACCGACACGTTCGCGCCGGGCGCACCGGTGTCGTCGTCGGGCATCCTCAACGACACCGGCGAATCCCTCCAGTACGGGGCCAGCCAGGCCACGCCGACGGTGCTCGGGGTGGTGGCGCTGCTGCAGTCGTTCGCGCTGCGCACCACCGGCATGTTGCCGACGGTGTCCGACGTCAAACGCTGGCTGCAGCGCGGATCCACCGTCGTCTACGACGGCGGACTCGACCACGACAACGTCCGGCACACCGAACTGACGTTCTCGCGGGTGAGTGCGCTCGGGTCGCTGCTGGTGTGCGCGAAGGATCTCGCGGTGCGGGAACTCGCGAAGGCCGACCGGGCCGGTCTGCGGACCGGGCGGGGCGTCGGATCGCCGGATCGGTGACCGGCAGCCGAAACGAGAAGATCCCCGGTTCGTAAGAACCGGGGATCTTCTCGTCTGTCTCAACTCAGAGTGTCCGAGGGGGGACTTGAACCCCCACGTCCGTTAATAGGACACTAGCACCTCAAGCTAGCGCGTCTGCCATTCCGCCACTCGGACTCGTTGTTTTCCCGCCTGTTCGCGGGGCCTTCAGTTGTTTTCGTTTGCCCCCGCTCTCCGGGTGCCAGGAAAGATTATCCGATATTGCGCCAGGTCCAAAATCGGCTGGTCAGAGGGGGTTTTTGAGCGGTATGTGCGTCGTTGTCGGGTCTCGGAGGGGGCATCGGAGGGGTTGCAGACAGTTCACGACTCTGCGTAGTTCTGTGGCTTCTCGTGTCCAACTGTTCGTGTGAGGGTTTCCTGTCGGTGCCTGCCCGTATCGTCGGCGACCCAAGGAAGAAGCGGGGGTGGTGACGCGATGAGTTCCATGATCCGGGCGTACCTGTTCGCCCTGGACCCCACGGCTGAGCAGGAGGCGCAGTTCCGGTCGCATTGCGGGGCACAAAGGTTCGCCTACAACTGGGCACTCGCGCAGGTGAAGGCGAACTGGAACCAACGCGCAGCCGAGGAGTCCTACGGGATCGCCGAGGCGGACCGGACGCCGTGGATCAACGCCTCCGCCTACTCCCTGCGGAAATCCTGGAACCAGGTGAAGGACGCGGTTGCGCCGTGGTGGGGTGAGAACAGTAAGGAGGCGTACGCGTCCGGGTGCGCGAATCTGGCTGCGGCGTTGAAGAACCGTCGAGACGGGCGTACCCGGATGCCGCGTTTCAAGTCGAAGCGGTCCCACCTGTCGTGCCGGTTCACCACCGGGGCGTTCGGGCTCGGCCGGGACCGGCGGCACGTGCAGTTGCCGCGGATCGGTCAGGTCCGTACACACGAGTCGACCCGTAAGCTGGCCCGCAAGGTCGAGGACGGGACCGCACGGGTCGCCTCGGCAACCCTGTCGTACCAGCGGGGTCGCTGGCATGTGTCGTTCACGGTCGAGTTGCCCGACACCCTGTCGCCCACCCGCACCGGCACCCGTGTGGCCGGGGTGGACCTGGGGATCAAAGAATTAGCGGTCCTGTCGACCGGGGAGAAGATCGCAAACCCGCGGCACCTGGACCGGGCGCAACGCGAGTTGCGGCGGGCACAGCGGATCATGGCCCGCCGCGATGGCCCGGACCTGCGCAGTGGGCGCACCCCCAGCAACCGGTGGCGCACGGCGCAGGCCAGGGTCACCCGGATACACGCCCGCGTCGCGGGCCGGCGTCTGGATGCGCAGCACAAGCTCACCACCCGACTGGTCGGCGAGTTCGACACGATCGTCATCGAGGATCTACACGTCGCGGGAATGGTGCGTAACCGGCGCCTGGCCCGCCGTATCGCCGATGCCGGGTGGGGTGAGATCCGCCGCCAGTTGCAGTACAAGTCCGATGCAGTCGGTGTGCGGCTCGTCGTCGCGGACCGCTGGTTCGCCTCCAGTAAGACCTGTTCCGGGTGTGGCACAGCGAAAACCAAGCTAATGCTCTCGGAACGGACGTACACCTGCACGGTATGTGGCCTGGTCATGGATCGGGACCACAATGCCGCACGCAACCTCGCTGCCCTCGCTGGCAGCGGCACCGGGGAGTTGCTCCGGGAGCAGCCCGATGGAACTCGCGTCAGACCCGGCTCCGTGCCGGGCAGTGAGACTGCCACGGGAAGACCGCAACGCGGTCAACGTCATGTCCGTGAGGACGTGGCTCACGGGACAGAGCTATACGTTTCGTGAACGGTGGTAGGAAAGGGTGTGGCAGAAATGGGCGAAACACAGCGACCGCAGCGGCCCTCCGGCCGTGCCGAATCCGAGGTCGTCGATCTGGTCAGCGCCCTGATCCGGTTCGACACCTCCAACACCGGTGAACTCGAGACCACCAAGGGTGAACGCGAGTGCGCGCTCTGGGTGAAGGAACAACTCGAGGAGGTCGGCTACGAGACCGAGTACGTCGAATCCGGGGCACCGGGACGCGGCAACGTGTTCGCACGACTGCGCGGCGCCGACCCGCGCCGCGGCACGCTGATGATGCACGGCCACCTCGACGTCGTCCCCGCCGAACCGGCCGACTGGAGCGTCCACCCGTTCTCCGGGGCCGTCGAGGACGGCTACGTGTGGGGTCGCGGCGCCGTCGACATGAAGGACATGTGCGGGATGATGCTGGCGCTGGCCCGCCAGTTCAAGGCCGAGGGCACCGTCCCGCCGCGCGACATCCTGTTCGCGTTCGTCGCCGACGAGGAAGCCGGCGGCAAGTACGGCTGCCAGTGGCTCGTCGACCACCGCCCGGACCTGTTCGCTGGTGTCACCGAGGCGGTCGGCGAGGTGGGCGGCTTCTCGCTGACCGTGTCGCGCGCCGACGGCACCGACAAGCGCCTGTATCTCGTGGAGACCGCGGAGAAGGGACTCGGCTGGATGCGGCTCACCGCGAAGGCCACCGCCGGACACGGCTCGTTCCTGCACGACGACAACGCGGTGACGATCCTCGCCGACGCCGTCTCCCGGCTCGGCAACCACACGTTCCCCCTGGTGTTGTCCGATTCGGTCGCGGAGTTCCTGTCGGTGCTCGCGGAGGAGACGGGTGTCGACTTCGATCCGCATTCACCGGACATCGACGGCGCACTCGCCAAACTCGGGTCGATCGCCCGCATCATCGGGGCGACACTGCGTGACACCGCCAACCCGACCATGCTGAAGGCCGGATACAAGGCGAACGTCATCCCGCAGACCGCGGAAGCCGTCATCGACTGCCGGGTGGTTCCGGGCCGGCAGGCCGCGTTCGAGCAGGAGGTCGACGCCCTCATCGGCCCGCACGTGACCCGCGAATGGATCACCAGACTCGACTCGTACGAGACGACGTTCGACGGTGACCTCGTCGACGCCATGAACGACGCGATCCTCGCGCACGACCCGAACGGCCGCACCGCCCCCTACATGCTGTCCGGCGGCACCGATGCGAAAGCGTTCGCACGCTTGGGGATTCGCTGCTTCGGATTCGCCCCGCTGCAGTTGCCGCCGGACCTGGATTTCGCCGGACTGTTCCACGGCGTCGACGAACGTGTCCCCGTGGACGCCCTGCACTTCGGCACCCGGGTGATGGAACACTTCCTGTTGCACAGCTGATCGCGAGAGAGGAACACCATGGCGTACGACCCGTACGACGCACTGCCGTCCCTGCCGTCCTTCACCCTGACGTCCGAGCAGGTCACCGACGGTGCCCCGCTGCACAACGATCAGGTCAGCGGCATCTTCGGTGCCGGCGGCCGCGACATCTCGCCGCAGCTGTCGTGGTCCGGCTTCCCCGCCGAGACCAAGAGCTTCGCCGTCACCATGTTCGACCCCGACGCCCCCACCGCGTCCGGTTTCTGGCACTGGGCCGTCGCGAACATTCCGGCGTCGACGACGTCGCTGGCTGCCGACGCCGGCGACGAGACCGGCTCCGGCCTGCCCGACGGTGCGGTGACGTTGCGCAACGACGGCGGCCTGGCCCGTTTCCTCGGCGCCTGCCCGCCGTCCGGACACGGTCCGCACCGCTACATGTTCGTCGTCCACGCCCTCGACGTCGAACGCCTCGACGACGTCACCGCCGACTCCACGCCGGCGTTCCTCGGCTTCAACCTGTTCTTCCACGCCATCGCCCGCGCCGTCGTCACCGGCACGTACGAAGAGAAGTAGCGGACAGTGCTGCGGGAGGTTGCTGCACCATCGCCCGAGTGGCGGTCGCAGTAACCTCCCGCAGTGGCGTCAGTGGCGTCAGTGGCGTCAGTGGCGTCAGTGGCACCCGGTCCCGAAGTTGTTGCGGGACTGCAGTCCTTGCCGCTACAGTGTCACAGGTCGAACCGGACAGGTTCGGCAGCTTCACGAGATGCGGTCGCCAAGCTCCGACTTGATCGCACACCAACCCCACGGCGTTTCCGGGGTGGTTCGGATGACGAAGCGGTCCCGCACCATCCGGTGCAGGGCAAGTGCGCCCCCGTCCGCGGCGGGCATCACCGCAGGAGAAAATTCATGACCCACACTCTGGCAGCCGACGCACGATTCACCGCACTGCTGGCCGCGAACGCGTGCCCCGTCACCTACTCGACCACCGACGTCGCCGGCCTCTTCGGCAAGACCCCGCAGTGGGTGTACTGGGTGCTGCGCGGAGGCGTCACCCGCTCCGACGGCAGCCTCATCGAACCCGAACGTGTCGGCAAGAGCGCGCGACGCCGCTTCACCCTCGCCGACATCGAAGACATCACGGTCGCGCTCTACTACCGCGGCACCCTCAGCGGCGACAACGCCCGCCGGGTCATCGCCGCCCTCGACGAGACGGGGGCGTCCGCAGCCTGAGTCCTGTGCCGGACAACCGGCAGGCCGCGCATGTCCGCAGTTGTTGCGGATGCGCAGTTACTGCGGTAGCGTGGGGCATGTCCAATCGTTACACCCGCATCCGCTCCGAACTCGATCTCGCTGAATCTGCTGATGCCCCAACGGCATTGGCGCATCTTCGGGCCGTGCTCGACGAGGTGCGTCAACTGCTCGACGAGCAACTCGCCCACGCGGTCGTCGACGACGAAATGTCGCTGCGTGCCGCCGGTGCGGAGGCAGGGATGACCGAGAACGCGGTCGGCCCCCGCTTGGGCGCCACCGTGATGCTCGCCCCCTACGTCCGCCCGGACGGCCGGATCACGGCCAAGGAAGTCCAGCGGGCCCGCTACGACAAGAAGAACGGCATGCCGGCGCCCGCTCCGGCCGCTACACCGGTGTCGAAACCGATGCGGTTCACGCCGCGTCGCACCACCTGACCGCGAAGAAACATCTGTTCCCGAAGAGAGGACCCGCTGTGGCCGACCTGGATCTGACCCGTCTCGTGTTCCTGCTCGATCGTTCCGGCTCGATGCGCAGCATCCAATCCGACGTCGAAGGCGGCTTCGCCGCGTTCATCGAGGACCAGCGTGCCGCCGCCGGCGACTGCACGGTCACCCTGGCCCAGTTCGACAACCACTATGAGGTCGTCTACCAGGATGTTCCGATCGGTGAGGTTCCCGAGCTGGACCTGCAACCGCGGGGCGGGACCGCACTGCTCGACGCGATGGGCACCCTCGTCACCGGGTTGAGCGCCGACATCGCCGCCCTACCCGAAAACGAGCGTCCGGGTACGGTGATCGTCGCGATCATGACCGACGGCCACGAGAACGCCAGCCGTGAATGGACCCACCCCGCGATCAAAGCCCTCGTGGAGATGCAGACTGCCCAATTCGACTGGCAGTTCCTGTATCTGGGCGCCGACCAGGACGCCATCGAGGTCGGCTCCCGGATCGGCGTCAAACGGGAACAGTCCGTGACCTACAGCAAGGGCAAGTCCCGCGAAGCGATGGCTGCCGCGTCCGCCAACATCCGCGGCTACCGCGCCGTCAAACCCGTCAACCCGTCCGCCCCCATGCCCGCATTCACCGACGCGCAACGCGCCGACCTCGACGACTGAGCGCGACGCCCTCACCTGCAGCACCCTGCGCAGACGCGTGCCTGCAGGTGGGGAACCGGGCCGGCCGTCGTGCACCGATTCCTACGATTGAACACGCTTCACGAGATGCAGCGCCAAGCTCCGACTGGCTGCACACCAACCCCACGGCGTTTCCGGGGTGGTTCGGATGACGAAGCGGCCCGGCACTATTCGGTGCAGGGCAAGTGCGCCCCCGTCCGCGGCGGGCATCACCGCAGGAGTGATCCGTGAAAGTGTTCTACAGCCGTGACTACGTCGGCTCCGCCCACGCCTTCGACACCACCCGCAAAGCCGGGTGGATCGCCGAATCCCTGCTCACCCAACCTGTTCCCGGGGTGCAACTGACGCGTCCGCGGGCGTTGACCGTCGAACAGATCACCCGCGTCCACGACGCCGACTATGTGGACGCCGTCGTCACCGGCGCATGTCTCGATCTCGCCGAATCGCAGGGCTTCGAGTGGGATCCGGGACTCGCCCCGATGGTGCAGGCCTCCAACGGGGGCGCGGTCGAGGCCGCGCTCGCGGCGCTGCGGGACGGGGTCGCCGGATCGCTGTCGTCGGGCCTGCACCATGCCCGCTACGACTCCGGCGCCGGGTTCTGCACGTTCAACGGACTCGTCCTCGCCGCCTGCGCCGCGCAGGATGCGGGTGCGGCCAACGTGCTGATCCTCGACCTCGATGCGCACTGCGGCGGCGGCACCGCGTCGCTGATCGCCGGCCGGGACGGGATCTGGCAGGCCGACGTGTCCGTCGACTGCTACGACTACTACGTCGCCGACGACCGCACCGATCTGGCGGAGGTGTGCGACGCCGGCCGCTACCTCGGGGAGGTCGGCCAGTCCCTGAGCCGGATCGAGCGTCTCGCCCCGAGATTCGACCTCGTGATCTACAACGCCGGAATGGACCCCTACCAGGGGTGCGCGGTCGGTGGCCTCGACGGTGTCACCGCCGACACCCTCGCCCGACGCGAACAACTCGTGTTCCGGTGGTGCCGCGACCGTCGTATCCCCGTCGCCTTCGTTCTCGCCGGCGGCTACGTCGGCACCCGCCTGGACCGGGACCTGCTCGTCGCCCTGCACCGGTCCACCGTCACCGCCGCCGCGGCGGCGTGACCTGCGGGCTGTTGCTGCGCCATCGCCCGAGTGGCGTGCACAGCAACAGCCCGCGTCGGACGTTGTTACGCGATCCACACCGGCCCGGTCGTGCCCGTCACCACCCACTGCCCGTCGACGTGGTCGAGCACGTAGGTGAGCCAGATGCCGCAGTCGCCACCACACCATGCCGAGGCGCCGACCTGGACGGCGCCGTCGTCCTGGTGCGCGGGTGCATCGAGGGCGACGACGAAACCGTCCTCGTCACCGCCGACCACGCCGCCACGGCCCGTAATCGCCGGTTGCTCGGCGGGGGTGACGAACTCCACCGGCGCGAGTGGAGCGGACAGCTCCGTGACCTCGCGCTTCACATCCTCGTCGAACAGGGGACCATCGGCCTCGGGTCGCAGATCTGCATTCTGCGGAATGATCCTGTCCACGACGCGGATCGTCCCGGCCGGCGCCGACATGCCGCCGACCGGATTGTCGACGGTCGTGAGCTGCCGCAGGACGGTCGCATAGATCTGCGACTGCTCACTCGGTGGTGGTGGCGGGGCGTCGGCGTCGACGGGACCGGTGCCCGCACACCCGGCCGAGACGGCGGCGACGGCAACAGCGGTAATCGCTGCTCGAAGGTTCATGCGCCGAACTCTATGTCCGCGGGCGCAGAATTCGGGCGATCCGGAAATCGGGTGCAGACGCCGACGGCCCGCCGTGGGCGGTTGCTGCGCCATCGTTCGAGTGGCGTCCGCAGCAACAGCCCGCGGCGGGCCGTCCAGTGGGTGGGGTCAGCGCGCCCCGGCGCCGACCGCCTGGGCGATGGACGAGAATCCGGCGTCGCGGACCTTGCGGGCGAGGCCCTTGTGGAGTTTCTTGGCGTAGAACGGGCCGCCGTAGATGAAGCCGGTGTAGCCCTGGACGAGGGTGGCGCCGGCGAGGATGCGTTCCCACGCCTGGTCGACGGTTTCGATGCCGCCGACGGAGATGATCGTCAGGGTGTCGCCGACGCGGGCGTGCAGGCGGCGCAGCACCTCGAGGGAGCGGGCGGCGACGGGTGCACCGGACAGGCCGCCGGCCCCGATCTCGTCGATGCGGGACTGCGGGGTCGCGAGGCCGGTGCGGGAGATCGTGGTGTTGGTGGCGACGATGCCCGCCAACCCGAGTTCGACGGCGAGGTCGGCGACGGCGTCGACGTCCTCGTCGGACAGGTCGGGTGCGATCTTCACGAGTACCGGGATGTGGACGCACTCGAGGACGGCGGCGAGCAGTGGGCGCAGCGATTCGACGGCCTGCAGGTCCCGCAGTCCCGGCGTGTTGGGGGAGCTGACGTTGACGACGAGGAAGTCGGCCAGGGGCCCGAGGAGTTGCGCGCTGGCGGTGTAGTCGCCGGCTGCCTCGTCGGCGGGCACGATCTTTGTCTTGCCGATGTTGGCGCCGATCGGCACGTCCCCGCGGCGGTGCCGCAGATAGTTCGCCGCGTTCCCGGCACCGTGGTTGTTGAAGCCCATCCGGTTGATCAGCGCCCGGTCGTCGGGCAGCCGGAACAGGCGCGGCGCCGGGTTACCGGGCTGCGCCTGCGCGGTGACGGTGCCGACCTCGGCGAACCCGAAGCCCAGCGGACCCCACGTGTCGACGCCGGTGGCGTCCTTGTCGAACCCGGCGGCCAGACCGACCGGGGCGGGGAAGTCCACCCCGAACGCGCGGGTCCGCAGCACCGGATCGTCGACGACGAGGACCTTCGCGACCAGCGCCCGGATCGGCGCGAACCGGGTGACCAGGCGCATCGCGGCGAACGCGAGATGGTGGATGCGTTCCGGTGGAACCCGGAACATCAGACGCAGAATCAGGTAGTACACGAATCTCCCTAGATGGCGGGGACGGGGTGGGGCGGGGTCGGTGCCGAGCGGGGTCAGCCGGCCAGCGGGATCCGCTGCAGGCCGTCCCCGGTCGCCGACCCGACCAGCAGGGCACCGCCGGCGGTGTCGACCGCGACCGAGTTCGGTTGGCGGACCGTGTCGAAGCGCATCTTCTCGACGGGGATGCCGGTGGAGAGGTCGAAGCCGACCACCGTGTTGTCGGCGGTGCGTGTCACCCAGGCCAGGTCGGTGCGCTCGTCGTAGGCGATGCCGTACGGGCTGCCCGCGACCGGGTACCGCTGCCGCATGATCAGCTCGTCGGCGGTGAACACCAGCAGTTCACCGCCGCGGGTGTCGACGACCAGGATGCGGCCGTACTCGTCGGTGACGAGGTTGGTGGCGCCCTCCCCGGCGCGCAGGGCCAGCCCGAGCTTGCTGTCCCCGAGATCGATCTCGGTGAGCGACGTCTGCCCGCGGTCCAGGGCGCTGAGGTCGTCGCCGGTGACGGCGAGCGCGTCCACCGAGGCGAGACCCGAGATGGTCTCGGTCTCGCCGCCGATGCCGGCGAGGACCTGGATGCGGCCGTCGGCCAGGCCCACCGCGAGACGTCCGTCGTCCAGGAATGCCGCCGAGCGGGCGTCACCGTCGATCGGGGACGACGTCGACGTCGACACTGCTCCAGCGATCCCGGACACGATGTCGACGATCTGCACCTCGCCGTCCATCGGCGCGAGCAGCCGGCCCTCGGGGGCGAGGGTGAGTTGGGCGGCGGTGCCGTCGAGGGCGACCTCGCGTGTCGGCGTGCCGGCGGTCTGCAGCAGCACCCGGGTGCCGCCGTCGACGAGGATCGCGGTCGTGTTCGTCGACGGATCGAACACGAGCGCGTCGATCGATCGTCCGAGGTTCTCGACGGTGCCGGCCGGGGAGAGCGCGGCGGGGGAGTCGGCGGCGGTGGCCACCGGAATCGTCTTGAGGTCGTCCCCGCCCTGCTCCGTCGAGCATCCGGCCGTCAGCAACAGGGCGACGCCGATCGCGACGGCCGTGACGCGTGGGGCAGATATTCGCATGGGGATGCTCCTCGAAAAGATGCCGGGGTCGGGACGATCACCCACCAGCATTCCTGATCGACCGGACCGGCCGGAATCCGAGTCGCCCCGGCGTGAGGCACGCGACAGTTCAGGAGCCGGTGGATGCGTCGTCGTCGCGGCGCGGCAGCACCAGCGTCGCCCCCGACCGCGGATGCGGGAACACCTCGACCGGATGCTTGTAGACGCGGGAGAGCAGCTCGTCGGTGAGAACCTCGGACGGGGGGCCGTCGGCGGATGCCTTCCCGTCCTCGAGGACACAGATCCGGTCCGCGTAGGCGGCGGCGAGTCCCAGGTCGTGCAGCACGACGACGACGGCGGCACCGGCGCGTGCCCGGTCCCGCGCGATCTGCATGACGGTTTCCTGATGCCCGAGGTCGAGGGCGGCGGTGGGCTCGTCGAGCAGGATCGTCTCCGTCGACTGCGCCAGCACCCTGGCCAGCGCGACCCGGGCCCGCTCACCACCGGACAGCACGGTGAACGCGCGGTCCGCGAGATGCCGGACGTCGCAGATGTCGAGACAGTCGTCGACGCGTCGGTCGTCGTCGTCGGCCTGCGAGGTCCGCGCCCAGGGTGCCCGGCCCATCCGCACCACCTGCCGGGCGGTGAAGGAGAAGCCGACGGTGTGCTGCTGCGGCAGCACCGCGCGGCGGCGGGCCATCTCCGGCGCCGACCACGACGCGAGGGGGGTGCCGTCGAGTTCGATGGTGCCGGCGACCACCGGCTGATCCCCGGACAGTGCCGCCAGTAGCGTCGACTTGCCGGCACCGTTGGGCCCGACCAGAGCCAGGATCTCGCCGGCGCGGACGTCGACGCTCACGTTCTCGAGCACGAGACGGCCGCCGCGTTCGACGCTGATGTCGGTGGCGCGCATCGTGACGGTGCCGCGCGTGGTGGCGGCGGGCGCGGTGTCGTCGTGCCCGAACAGCCCGCGGGCCCGGTCGAGGAGCGAGGTCATTACGCCCATCCTCCCTGCTTGGTGCGGGTCTTGCGGAGCATCCAGAAGAAGAACGGCCCACCGACGAGGGAGGTGAGCATGCCCAGCGGCAGGTCGGCGTTGGTGACGAGGGTGCGGGCGCCGAGGTCGGCGGCGAGCAGCACGATCGCGCCGCCGAGTGCGCTCGCCGGCAGCAGCAGCCGGTGTCCGGGTCCGACGAGGCCCCGCATCATGTGCGGCACCACCAGGCCGACGAACAGGATGATGCCGGTGAACGCGACACTCGACGACACGAGGACCGCGACGATCACGACGACGATGATCCGCAGCTTCTCGACGTCGACACCGAGATGCCGGGCCGCGCTCTCCCCGAGCGCCAGCAGGTCCAGTTTGGGGGCGAGCACCATCGACGCCGCGATCCCGGCGATCGCCATCGGGACGACGATCGCGACCGCGTTCCAGGTGGCGCCGTTGAGGCTGCCCATCTGCCAGAACACGATCTGGTCGCGGGCGGCGGGGCTCGCCACGAATGTGAAGTAGGCGATGAGACCGCCCGCGAACGCGTTGATCGCGACACCGGTGAGGACCAGTGTCACCACCTCGGTGCGGCCCTCGGAACGGGCCAGCAGGTAGACGAGGCCGGTGGTGATCAGACCGGAGACGAACGCGGCCGCCGCGACGACCGGCCCGGCACTGAACGCGCCGCCGAGGACGATGACCGCGCTCGCACCGACCGCCGCGCCCGCCGAGACACCGATGACACCGGGTTCGGCGAGCGGGTTGGCGAACACGCCCTGCAGCAGCGCGCCGGCGCAGCCGAGGGCGGCGCCGACGAAGATCGCGAGCACCACCCGCGGGAACCGCACCTGCCACAACGTCACCTCACCGGCCGGATGCGCCGGCATCGGACCGATGTCGAGCCCGATCCGGTGCAGGATCGACCCGAGCACCTCGCCCGGCCCGGTGGGGACCTGGCCGAGGCACGCGGACGCCAACGCGAGCACGACGAGAAGGGCGATCAGGCCCGTGAGGACGGAGCCCGCACGGATCCGGGGGCGGGAGGTGACGACGGTGCTCATTTACTGATGCGGCTCATTCTGCGGTGGGATGGTAGATCGCGGTCGACAGGGCCGTCAGGACCTCGCCGACATTGGGTCCGAAGGAGAGCAGCATGCCGTCGGCCATGTCGACGACGCGGCGGTTCTGCCCGGCCGGGGTCTGCGCGATCCCGGGGATCTTCTCGAGCCCGTCGACCCCGCCGATGGATTCGAGTCCGCCGGTCATCATCAGCATGACGTCCGGTGCGGCCGCGATCATCGCCTCACTGGTGATGGGCACGAATTCGGCGGTGAGCCCGGACGCGGTTCCGGCGTCGACGCCGCCGAGTGTCTCGATGATGGAGTCGGCGCCCGAGCCCGGTCCGGCGAGCATCGTGATCGCCGAGCCCCGCATGTAGAGGAACGCGATCTTCAGCGGATCGCCGCCGGTGGGGACGGTGGCCTTCGCGGCGTCGATCTCCGCCTGGGTGCGGGCGACGAGGTCGGTGCCCTGCTGCGGCACCCCGAGCGCGTCCGCGACCGCCGTGATCTGGTCCGGCACACCCTCGAGGGTGCGGGTCGGATCGAAGAAGACGACGGGGATCCCGGCCGCGCGCAGCTGCATCTGCACCGACTCGGGGCCGATGCTGGTGTCGGTGAGCACGACGGTCGGCGCCAGGTCGAGGATCGCCTCGGCACTCAGCGACACCCCGCCCGGGGTGATGTTCGGGATGTCCCGGGCGGCCGGGAACGCCGACGACGTGTCCCGGCCGACGACGTTGTCGCCGAGGCCGAGCGAGAACACCGTCTGGGTGAGCGTGCCGTACCGGTCCGCGGTGACGATGCGGCTGACGTCGGTGACGGTGACGTCGGCGCCGTCGAAACTGCGGACGGTTGTCGGCAGCTGCGGTGTCGGGTTCTCGGTGATCGGACGGGGGTCGAGGTCCGCGACGACCGCGGTGGTCTGTCCCCGCTGATCGGTGTCGCCCCCGGTCGTGGCCGACGTGCACGCGGTGAGCCCGACGAGCGAGACGATCGCCGCCGACGCGGCCAGGACACGGGTGAGTTTTCTCATCAGGCGGCGTACCGGTCGATGTCGGCTTCGAGGTCGGAGAACAGGCCGCTGTTGAGCTGGTAGCCGAGGATGACCTCGTCGATGAACGCCTGCTGCTCGTCGGCGGACAGCGGTGCCGCGTCGAGCTTGGCGCGGTACTCGTCCTTGAACACCTTCGGCTTGGCGATGCCGTCGAAGATGTAGAAGCGCAGGCCGTCGACGTCGTAGTCGTAGGCGCGGGAGAGCATGCGGCGGATGATCTGCCCGCCGGACAGATCGCCCATGTAGCGCAGGTAGTGGTGGGCGACGAACACGGCCGGCGACGCGGCTGCGGCCTCCTCGATGCGGGCGATGTAGCGCGCGGTCGCGGGGGAGGCGACGAGACGGTCCCGCCAGTCGGCGCCGTACAGGAACTCGAGGTCGGCGGCCAGGGACGGCAGACGCAGCAGTTCCGGGGACAGGAACGGGGCCACGACCGGGTTGTCGGCGTGCGTGGTGCCGACCCGCTCGAGCGCCTCGTAGACGAGGTAGGTCTGGGCGGACAGGGCCGCGTAGCCGTCCTTGTTGATCTTGCCTTCGAGGAGTTCGCCGACGAACCGGGAGCCCTCGGTGCTGCGGTGCGCTGCATCGGATTCGGTCCTGATGCGTGCCGAGAAGGCGGGGGTGCCTTCCTCGATCGGGGCTGCCTGATCGAGCACGTCCATGGGGTCTCCTTCGTGACGAACCGTCGTGTGACTCAACGGCTGCGAGGTTAGCCTAGCCTCTCCCCGAATGTCACCGATAATCGCCCGGAATCAACCGAAAGTTGGACGCGGGATGGCGTCAGGCGCTCACGTCGTCGAGAGCGGCCGCGATCGCCGCCGGCAACTCGAGCTCTTCGGCGGACAGCACACCCGTGAGCTGCGCCAGATCCCGCGCCCCGACCACCGCGCTCGCCACCCCCGGCCGGTCCCGCGCCCACGCCAACGCGACGGCCAGCGGTGAGGTGCCGAGACCGTCGGCGGCGGTGAGGACGGCGTCCACGACGCGGATCGACGTCTCGGTGAGATAGCTGCGCACCTCGGACGCGTGGCCGTCGTCGGCGCCCCGGGAATCGGCGGGGATCCCGCCGCGGTACTTGCCGGTCAGTACCCCCCCGGCCAGCGGGACGGCCGCGAACACGCCGACCCCGTGGTGCGCGGCCGCGGGCAGCAACTCTTCCTCGACGCCGCGGGCGAGCAGCGAGTACTCGGCCTGCGTGGCCACGAGCCGGCCCGGGCCGCGATGACTCGCGGCGGTCGCCAACTGCCAGCCCAGATAGCCGCGGGCGCCGGTGTAGCGGACCCGACCGCTGGTCACCGCGTAGTCGAGGGTCGCGGCGACCTCGTCGACCGGCGTCACCGGATCCCACGTCGCCACCTGCCACATGTCGAGGTAGTCGGTGCCGAGTTCCCGCAGCGTCGCATCGAGTTGGGCGAGCAGGCCGCGTCGGGAGCAGTCCACCCGGCGGCCACCCGGCGCCGCCGGATCGATACCGGCGCTGCCGCCGAGGATCAGATAGTCGCGGGGGACGACGTCGTCGAGCAGTTCCGCGAGGATGCGCTGCGCCTTGCCGTCCCCGTACGCCGGGGACGTGTCCACGAGGGTGCCGCCGGCGTCGACGAACGCGGACAGTTGCCCGGCCGCCTCGTCGCCGTCGGTGTCCCGACCCCAGTGCAGCGTGCCCAGGCCGAGCCTCGACACCCGCAGCCCGCTCGTTCCCACCGCTCTGTATTCCATGACCGCCCACACTTCGACACCGGATGTATTCGTGGTGAACTCTGTCCACCACCGAGAACATTAGTGCCGTGCACGACGCGCCGAGGACCGGCGCGCCGGGTACCGTCTGCCTCGTGAAAATCGGACCCCACGTGTGTAATCCGGAGCTTCCCGCATGATCGGTGAGGCGATGACCTGGCTCCAGGCGATCGTGCTGGGCGTCGTGCAGGGTCTGACGGAGTTTCTGCCCATCTCGTCGTCGGGGCATCTGCGGATCGTGTCGGAGATCTTCTTCGGCACCGACGCCGGTGCGTCGTTCACCGCCGTCACCCAGTTGGGGACGGAAGCAGCGGTACTGCTGTACTTCGCCCGCGACATCGGCCGCATCGTGGTCGCCTGGTTCCGGGGGCTCGTCCACGCCGAATACCGCAAGGACCTCGACTACCGGATGGGCTGGTACGTCATCATCGGCACCATCCCGGTCGGTGTGCTGGGCATCCTGTTCAAGGACCAGATCCGCACGGGCGCACGGAATCTGTGGCTCATCGCCACCATGCTCATCGTGTTCGCCCTCGTCATCGCCGCCGCCGAATACTGGGGCCGCAAGACCCGCCCCATCGAGGACCTGCGGGCCCGCGACGGCATCATCATGGGTTCCGCGCAGGCCCTCGCCCTCATCCCGGGCGTCTCCCGCTCCGGCGGCACCATCAGTGCCGGCCTGTTCCTCGGCCTCACTCGTGAAGCGGCAGCACGCTATTCGTTCCTCCTCGCCATCCCCGCCGTTGTCGCCTCCGGCCTGTTCAGCCTGCCCGACGCCTTCGAACCCGCCGGCGAAGGACTCAACGCCTCCGGCATGCAGTTGCTCGTCGCGACCCTCGTCGCCTTCGCCATCGGCTACGCCTCCATCGCCTGGCTCCTCAAATTCGTCGTCAACCACTCCATGTACTGGTTCGTCGGCTACCGCGTGATCCTCGGCGTCGTCGTCCTCGGCCTGCTGGCGACGGGCGTGGTGTCGGCGACGTAGGAGGAAGATGACGGACATGGATGGTCTGCGGGCGTTGCTGCAGTGCGACGAGCCGATCAGCGAGGCGCTGCCGGCGGTGTTCCCGTGGATGGCAGTCCTCTCCCACGAGGAGACGCAGGAGTTCGAGGCCGAACTGGTGGGCACGTTGCGGGCCGCGGACTCGCTCGACGATCCGGCCGCGGCGGTGCAGGTGATCGAAGCGTGGCAACACACTGCAGAAGTGGTGGCCGACCCGGAGTTGACGGCAGCCCTGACAGCCGACACCGCTGGGGACTTCGGTGCTGTTCCTGCACCGGATGTTCGGTGAGTTCGAAACATAGCGGCGGCCCAGCCATGGCCTTTCGGCGGACCCTTCGACCAGCGGACCGCTCGGTGGCCGGCGGCCGACGGGAGGTGGCTGTCGAAAGTCGACGCCGGCCGCCGGCTATTGGGGGCGGCTACCAGCCGGCCGCGACGATCGAGCAGTCCATCGCAGCACGCTCCGGTGAGCACCCACCCTCGGGCCGGCAAGCACGGACTTTCCAGGAAGACGTTCTGCACGAGCTCCTGGCTGTGACCTCACGGATTACCTGACCGTCGTCGAGCAGACGCTCTGGTGCTGCGTCGACACCCCTGTTCAGGGGACCGTCCAGACACCCGCGCCGGGTGTGCTGACGACTATCAGGAAGAAGATCCCGTCGGCCTGGGGCGCCGTGGCCACGGCGACCACCGTCCCGGAACCGGTCTCGACCAGTGTGCCGTCGCGGTTGCCGAGGTATGCGACACCCGCTGCACCGGTGGAGATGTTTCGCCAATGGACATGAACACCGATGCCCGGCCCCAATCGGGTCACTCCCGGAGTGTCGGTATCGGTAGTGGCGGTCACGTAGGTGTAGCCCGACCTCGGGGGTTCACTCGAGCCGACGCTGAGAACGAGAGCGGCGACGGGAACGGGGAAGACGGTGTCGGTCGGTGTGGCCGCGGCCGGGTGTGCCGCGAGAAGCAGTGCAGCGCTGGCTCCGGCGACGATGGACGCTCGGCGTAGACGGTGACGTGGTTTCATCGACAGGCCTCCCTACCTGGTGGCCCGCGGCCACGAACACCCGGCGCCGGCCGAAGGATGCTGTCAGCCTACGACCGCACCGCGTGACCCCGACCGTGAATCACCTGGTCGAGTCCATTCAGAGTCTCTCGATCACTCCCCACCCGACAGCGAGTAGGTCACGTACTTCCCACTCCATTCGAGGAATGCGCTCCTGGTTGCCTGCCCCCGGATCTGGTCGTTCTGCCACTGGTACACGTCGTGCCAGGGCGGCACGGTGCTGACACGCTCGAGCGTGTAACGGTCGTGGTGTGGGACTACGAGAAAGGTAACGGGATCCAATGACTGAACCGAGAGTGTCTGCGCCGATGCCGGCGCGTATGTCCGGGTAGCGGGTGGGCGCCATCGTGGCCGTGTCGACCGCGGCGGTGGTGATCATGTGTGCGGTGCCGTTGGTGTTCCAGACGATGCGCACCGCCGGCGGGAACTGCGGGACGGTGTGGGCGTCGTCGGAGACGTGGACGTTCACCTCCACCTACGACGGCCCGAGCGGGTATTTCGGTGGCGGCCGCTCGCCGGAATCCTCGAAGCGGGCCGCGATCTCCGGATGGTGGGCGAACATGGAGCGCGGCGCCGACGTGTTCGAGGCGTGTGAGGACCTCCATCACGACCGGCGGATCCTGCTCCTCACTATGGGGGCGATGGCCACGATTCTGCTGGGTGTGGGGATCGCCGCGTGGAGGGCCGACCGCCGCCGGCACCCCTGACCGGACGGAAAGGGGGCGCGTGCAGTCGGCGGCCTCGGGGGCGGGGTTCGGTCGAGGCGGATCCCGGCCGGGCGGTTACGGATTCGTGAGCGCCGCGTCGAGGGCGTCGAGTCGATCGGTCAGTCCCTGCCAGTCGGTGTGGGGGACCGGTCGTAGGGTCCAGCCGATCTCGTCGAGGAGGAAGTGCCGGCGGGCGTCGTTGCAGGCGTAGCAGGTCGTGACCATGTTGTCGGGGGTGTCGCGGCCGCCGCGGGCGAGGGGCACGACGTGCTCGAGGCTGGCGGTGTGTGTCCAGTAGAGCAGGTGTGTGGCCTCGAATTTCCAGTTCCGATGGTGGGGAAACTCGAGCGGGATCAACTCCGAGATACGTCTGGTCACGCGCAGGTCGAGGGTGTGGGCCCCACAGATCCGGCATGTCCACCGGTCGCGGTCGAAGATGCCGGATTTCACCCGGGTGGGCACCGTGCGGCGGGCGGCCCGCCCGGTGACGGCTGCGTCGGCCGGGGTCTGGTGGTCGGCCACGGCGGCGAGTCGGCTGCGGCGGACCGCGCCGATTGCGTCGAGGTCGAGGGCGGCCGCGGCGGCCCGGGCCTGCGGGATTTGCTGTGTGACGAGGAGGTCGACGATGTGTGCGACTTGCTCGGTGACCTGGTCGGCCACCACTAGCGCGGGGTGGGCCCTGTCGGGGGAAACGAGTGTCATCCGTTCTCGGCCAGCGTGTCGAGGAGGGTGTCGTAGTCCTCGCCGGTGAGGAATCCGTCGGCCAGGGCGCGTCCGATCTGCATGGTGAAGCTGCCTTCGACGATGGGAGCGCCGTCGTTCACCCAGGGCAGCGGGTTCGGTTCGGCGGGGCGCTCGTAGTCCCAGTCGGCCAGCTCGCGCAGCGCGACAGAGCGGTCGAGCTCTCCGGCGGCGCGCCGGACCGCGATCTCGTAGGGGGTGCCGCCGTGCGTGCCGGGACGGATGTCTGGGGCCTCGACGCGGGCACGTCGGAGCATGTCGCTGATCGTCGGCTGGCTGACGTTCGCGATCTTCGCCAGCGCGACCTGCGTATAGCCGCTTTCGTGGAGCTGACGCAGATCACGGAGCCGGGCGATATGGGCGGCGGCTTCCTTCGCCCGGTTACGGCCGTAGTCGACGATCAGCTGCTCGGGATCCATCATGCCGCCCTCCTCTATCGGGAATCCTATATCCCCTGGACAGGAAGGAGCCGCGCCCGATCGTCCTGCTACGGCCCGTCCCGGCACGCTCTCCAGGCCGACGGGATTGCCGGCGCCGGTCCTGCTCCTACGACGCCGATATCAATCCCTTATGCAACCGCGGGTCGTTCAGGTGCGTGCCGCGTAGCGGGGGTAGAGACGGCGGGCGACGTCGCGGATGTGCGGTGGGCAGTTGCCGACGATGTCATCGGAGACTGATGCCTGGGCCTCGTACAAGGCGACGGCCGCTTCCGTTGTTGTGGCAGCTGCATACAGAAAGTCGGCAACGATGTTGGACAGGTCGGTCACATCGTGCAGGTAGTTCGTTGTCCAGGTATAGCCGTGCGCGATCCCTGAAGCAATCGCGTACATCGACTTTGATACTTCAGCCATCGGTTGGACCGTCTGACTGGTCAGATTGTCGTCGATCCACAGTGCCGCACGTTCGATGGTCTGGTCGAACTTGAGCGCGTGCTTGATGTCAGTGAGCTCGTCGAGGACCGCTGCCGCTGCGGTTCGGGTGTCTTCGAGTTCGCTTCGCGCTTCGGGCGTGGCAGAGACTGCACCCGAGTCGATCCTTGTGATCTGCTCCTCGATGTACTTTTTCTGCGCCAGCACTTCGTCCTTAGTCACTCGTAGCGCTCGAATCCTGCGTTCGTCACGACTCTCGTCCGAGAGAATCCACACGGTGCGTGAGGCCGACTCCAGCGCTGACCTGCAGAGAGTTATCAACGAGACGGTGCGGAGCTTTCCGCTCTCGTCCCACTGATCGACCAGGTTCACCACGGTAGTCAGGTTCTCGGCGGCGCTCATCGCAGGGAAGAGCGCGTGATTCAGTACAGGTTGATCGGTCGCATACTTCGCCACGATCGGCGGGACCTCTCGGTCGTCCAAGTAGATCGAGCTACTAAGAGCATGTCTCATGTGGATGAACGGTCTTGCCGGGCATAGCCTGGGGTATGACCGATACGTTGTCACTTCGGTTGGTTCCGGATGCGTTGTGGGAGATCGTCGAACCGTTGATTCCGCAGTTCACGCCGCGTCCGCAGGGTGGGGGTTCGGCGCCGGTGGACGATCGGGCGGTGTTCACCGCGATCGTGTACGTCCTGGCCAGTGGTTGCGCGTGGAGGCAACTACCGCCGTCGTTCGGGGTCACCGTGCCGACCGCGCATCGCCGGTTCACCGCCTGGGTGGCGGCCGGGGTGTTCGAGGAACTGCACCGTGCGGTTCTCGACCGGCTCGGCAGCTCCGGTGAGGTGGACTGGTCGGCGGCGATCCTGGACGCGGCGAGTGTGCGGGCGAAAAAGGGGGGTCTGGGACCGGGCCGAGTCCGGTCGACCGCGGCAAGAAGGGGTCGAAGATCCACGTCCTGTCCGATGCCGACGGAATCCCGCTGGTAGTCGCGGTGTCCGCCGCGAACATCCACGACAGCCGGCTGCTGCAGCCGGTGGTGTCCGCGATACCCGCGGTCAGGTCCCGCCGCGGTCCCCGCCGGCACAGGCCGGGTCGTTTGCGGGCCGACAAGGGCTACGACTCCGACAGTCACCGCCGGTGGCTTCGTGAACACCGGATCGTCCCGCGGATCGCGCGCCGCGGTATCGACAGCAACGATCGACTCGGCCGATACCGGTGGAAGATCGAACGCACCCTGGCCTGGCTCACCGGCTACCGGCGGCTGACCATCCGCTACGAACGCTACGGCGAAAACTTCGCAGGATTCCTCCACCTCGCGGCCGCGTTGACCTGCTTCAAGAAACTCCCCACATGAGACATGCTCTAAGGGTCGGTCGGCTTGGAGCGATGCGCCACTGCTCGAATCGGCGAGCCGCTTTCGCTCGCTGTTCCACTCGTCGTCGAGATGGAACCAGGGCCCGAGACAGGAGAGCCCGGATGACCGCGGCTTCGGGCGATTCAAGGTTGAACGTGCTGTGCGAGGTCGGCTGACCGGCCCGTTTCTGACTCTGTCGCCGGTTCGATCTACTCATTCTGGAGTCCTTCTTCTCGCTGTGTTTTCAGGAACTGCTACCCGAACCGCAGCCAGCTTCGTGCTGGCAGCCCCATCGAGCGATGAGCCAGAGGGATCGTCGGCACGGCTCGTGGGGTCGGGTCGACGCGCACGATGCGGCCGCCACCGGCGGTTGGTCTCGGGGCTGGTAGTGGCGGGTAGGCGTCGGGGTCGGTCCGCGGGGTGGAGATTTCGCGGCCGGCTGCGATGCACCATTCCTCGGAAGTGGTCATGTGGCCGTTGAGTCGGCCGGTGTTCAGTCGCATCTTCGTTGCTCGGCCGCACTCCGGGCAGGTCACCGGCACGGCCCGGCCCAGTCGTTCCGCGTCCGAGGAGCGGGACCGGTGCGACCACGTGGCGGGCTCGAGGTTGCACGAGCGGGAGCCGATGATCGTCCGCGCGAGCATGTGGAGGGGGATGCGCTTGCCGACGGTGAGGGCGCGGCGCTGCAGCCGGGACAGCAGTTCCACGGCGACCTCCCGAAGATCCTCCGCCCCGGCGGACGCACCATCGGTGATCTCCGCCAGTGGGACGAGGCCGTGGGTCTCCATCTCGGCGACGGTGTAGAGGAACAACACTTCGTCGTCGCAGCAGGCGCTACACCGCGGCCCCGGGTAGCGGGTCTGCGGTTTGCTGCAGAACGAGCAGGTCCCCTGATGTCGACGTCCTCTGTGCGTAGGTGTGGCCATGTCCCCTCCTTGGTAGCCGGCACGTGTGTGCCGGCTCTCGATCTGTCTGGTTGGCAGTGTCCTGGAACGGTCCGACAGGACGGTGTCCCGGCCGGGGGACATCCCCGGATCGGGGTCTCTGCAGCCGGGCACTTGTGGCCGGCGTCGAACTGAAGTGCCAGCTGGTGCCGCTTTCGCGGCAATGAAACACGCTGCTGTATACAACTCAACCAGCCGGAAACTTAACACATCACAGTCTGTGTACTTGCATACAGATAGTCATGTCTGTATGGTTCTCATCAGAAATGATCATCAAGTTTGCCGCCGACAGAGCGAGGCCACCATGAACGTCGTCCCCTTCCGCCCCACGCAGGTTCACGCCACCCCCGCGCCGGCGCACACCCTCATCGCGACCCGCCGCCTGCCGGCTGCGCGACGCCTGCACCTGCTCGACATCGAGAATCTGTGCGGCACGAGCCACCTGACCACGAGCATGGTCATCTACGTCCTCGACGCCTACCGGCGCGAAATCGGTATCGGCCCTTCGGACCACCTTGTGGTGGGGGTTTCGCACCACAACGCACTCGCTGCCGGCCGGATCGTTCCCGACGCCCGGATCTGCGTCCGATCCGGCGCGGATGGCGCTGACCTCGCGCTCCTCGACATCCTCGACAGTGAGCGAGTCCAGGACCGGTTCGCTGAGATCTGCCTCGGTACCGGCGACAGCATCTTCGCTGACCCCGCCGCGGCGATGACCGGAGGAAGAGCCCGCATCCGGGTCGTCGCAGGCTTCGGTGCCGCGTCCCGACGCCTGCGTCTGGCCGCCGGCGCTTTCACTCAGCTGACCTTCACGTCTTTTGTTCAGGAGCACGCATGACCACGCCGCCCGCCGACACCATCTCCACGGTCGCGATCGCGGAGATCCTGGGTGTCACCCGCGGCACCATCACCAACTGGAAGAGCCGCAAGGCCGACTTCCCCGAGCCGGTGGCCGGCACCGTCCGCAGCCCCCTGTACGACCGGCAGGAAATCTTCCGGTGGCTGATCGCCAACGGTAAGGCCACCGGCCAGCAGCTCAGCGCCCCGAGCGTCGGTCAGGTCGTCGTGCAGCTGTTCGATCTGATCCGTAGCCAGGGGGTTTCCGCGGATGTCCTCAGCGCCGCTACCTGCTACATCCGGCTGTCCCGGAACACGGACTTTCCCCCGTCGTGTCGATGGACCGAGGAGCTGTCGCCCGGGGAGGTCGCCGACGCGATCCGGAATGCCGACCAGTGGGCGCGCTCCAGCGACGTGACGTACGGGATGCCGATCTTCGCCCCACTGGCCAGGGCACTCGACACCCCGGCGGGTGCACGGGAATTCGTCGGCCACATCCTCGAGCAGATCGCGGGGGTGCATGATCTCGAGGCGCTACACGCGGCCCTGCTGCATGCTGCCCGATCTACTCCGTACGGGGAGGGATCGTTGCCCGACGATGTGGCCACGATGGCGGCCCAGCTGATTCCGGACAGTGCGACCAGCATTCTCGACTACTACTGCACCAGCGGTTCACTCGTCGTCGCGTGCGGAAAGCAGCACCCTGCTGCGGATCTGGTGGCAGCCTCACCGCGCCTCGACGTCCTCGAATCTGCGGTCCGGTGGGCTCTGATCGCGGATGTCGGCCTCGAGGTCGTCGACGGTGATGTCCTCTGCGGCACCGCCATGGACTACCGGGCCGATGCGGTGGTGTGCCACGCCCCGTGGGGGATGAGATTGTCGGACCGATCGCGGTCGATGATCCGTGACACCGATCCGCGATGGATGTTCGGCACTCCTCGCGGAGACCTTCACTCAGCCCTCCTGCAGGATGCGATCTACCGACTCAACCCGGGCGGACGCGCCGTGGTGCTCTGCCCCAAATCAGTCCTGTTCAACAACTCGAGCAGAACCATCCGTGAGGGACTGCTCCGCCAGGGATGCCTCGACGCGGTCATCTCCGTTCCTCCGGGAGCTCTGTCGAACACCGGAATCGGCTTCTGCGTCCTGATCCTCACCCGCCCCGGCG
Source organism: Prescottella subtropica (assembly GCF_005434945.1). Taxonomy (GTDB): domain Bacteria; phylum Actinomycetota; class Actinomycetes; order Mycobacteriales; family Mycobacteriaceae; genus Prescottella; species Prescottella subtropica. The sequence goes on from NZ_SKCH01000022.1 coordinate 46,897, forward strand.
AGGCCACCGACACCGAGAACGTGCTGCTCCTCGACATCGACAGCCCACCCACGCGGGGGGAGCGCCCCGACTTCCCGGACGCGGTCCGCTGCTATCGCCAGTGGTTCGACACCGGCACCGTCGATGCCGACTCCGGGAACGCCTTCCGGGCACCCGTCCGCGACATCGTGGCCCCCCACGGGTCACTGGACCCCACCAAATGGCGGGAAGCCGCGAACCGGCCCGACACCGACACCCTCACAGACACCCTCGACCTTGCCCGCAGAGAACTGGAGAACGCCCTGACCGTGACGACCGCCCTGGACACCCACTGGACCCCGCAGGTAGACCGTGCCTCCCGCTACGCCACCATCGGCTCACTGACGGACATCACGATCCACCGCGGCGTCTCGTTGGATCGGCGCGTCCTCGACGCCGACTCTGGCCGCGGCGTCCCGGTACTCTCCGTCGCAGTTCTCCGCGGCCGCACCGACGAGATCCGGATGGTCGACCCGGACACCGTCCGCGGCCGGATGGTCCTGACCGAACCCGGCGACGTCATCACCTATCCGACCCCGAACGGCATCGTCGCCACGGTCTGGGACCAGCCAGGATGGCTGCCCAACTCGCACTCGGAGATCCTGCGCATCACCGACCCCGAGGCGTTCGACCCGGAGTTCCTCGCCCTGTGCCTGTCGTCTCGCCTGATCACCGACCCGGTGACGGTCGGCACGGTCATGCCCCGTGCCCAGTCGAAGAACGTCACGATCCCGCTGATCCAGATCACCGACCAACGCTCGATCGTCGCCTACCGCCGGCAGGTCGACCAGATCGCCGCGCAGGGACAACGACTCACCCAGGCCGCCGACGAACTCCGGCGCGCCCTCGCCGACGCCGCAGCCAGCGGCATCACGATGGCCCCGTCATGACCCCGTGAACTGACCACCAGCCCATCCTTTCGCGTCCCGAACCTCAGACGAGGCCGGCAGCGCACCGCCGACACCGATTGTCGGCGCCCACAGATACCGTGCATCGACCCATCGAACACCGAAGGACCAGCCCTTTTATGGCCACCACCAACGCCAGTCTGATCTGGAACATCGCGAACCTGCTGCGCGGCCCCTACCAGCCGAACCAGTACGGCGACGTGATCCTGCCGTTCACGATCCTGCGCCGCCTCGACGCGATCCTCGCCCCCACCAAGGATCAAGTGCTCGCCGAGTACAAGAAGACCCAGGGACTCGGGATCGACCCGTTCGTGGTCCTCAAATCGAAGTTCGCGCTGCCGTTCTTCAACACCTCCGTGTGGGACTTCGGCAAACTCGCCGCCGACCCCGCCGGCCTGGCCGACAACCTCCTCGACTACCTCGAGGGCTTCTCCACGAACATCCGCGACGTGTTCGACGGCTACGGCCTGCCCACCCTGATCGCCGAACTCGACAAGAAGGACCGCCTGTTCCTGATCGTCAAGGAATTCGCCAACGTCGACCTGCACCCGGACCGGGTCACCGGGCACGACATGGGCTACATCTTCGAAGAACTCATCCGCAAGTTCGCCGAATCCAACAACGCGCAGGCCGGTGACCACTTCACCCCCCGCGAAGTCATCGCCCTCATGGTGGATCTGCTCTACGCCGACCAGGACCTCGAGCTCACCGCACCCGGGATCGTGCGCACCATCTACGACCCCGCCTCCGGCACCGGCGGCATGCTCTCGACCGCCTACGACCACCTCGTCGCCATGAACCCGGCCGCGAAGCCGGTTCTGTTCGGGCAGGAGATCAACCCCCGCTCCTACGCGATGTGCAAATCCGACATGGTCATCAAGGGCCAGAGTGTCGACAACATCTACCTCGGCGACACCCTCTCCGACGACGGCTTCTCCGGGCACCACTTCGACTTCCTGCTCTCCAACCCGCCGTTCGGCGTCGAATGGAAGAGCCAGCAGGCGACCGTGACCGCCGAACACGAACAGCAGGGCCACGCCGGCCGCTTCGGCCCCGGACTTCCCCGTGTCTCGGACGGCTCGCTGCTGTTCCTGCTGCACCTGATCAAGAAGATGCGCCCCGTCCGCACCCCCGCCGACAAGGGCTCCCGCCTGGCGATCGTCCTCAACGGATCCCCACTGTTCACCGGCGGCGCCGGCTCCGGCGAGTCGAACATCCGGCAGTGGATCATCGAGAACGACCTCCTCGACGCGATCATCGCCCTGCCGACCGACATGTTCTACAACACCGGCATCTCCACCTACATCTGGATCCTCGACAACAAGAAAACCGAGGAGCGCAAGGGCAAGGTTCAGCTCATCAACGCCGTCGACATGTTCGGCAAGATGCGCAAATCGTTGGGCTCCAAGCGCAAGCAGCTGCGTGACGAGGACATCAAGCTGATCTGCGAGCTGTACGACGGCTTCCGCAACGACGAGGGCACTGACGAGCCTGCCCTGTCGAAGATCTTCGACAACACCGCGTTCGGGTACCGCACCATCACCGTCGAACGCCCCCTGCAGCTGTCGTTCCACGTCCACGAGGACACCGCCGAGCAGGTCCTCACGGTCAAGGCCATCGCCAAGCTGCCCGCTGATGAGCAGACTGCAGTCCGGGATGCGCTCACCGCACTCGCCGGCCGGTCATGGTCCAACCGGGACAAGTTCGTCGCCGACCTGAAAACCGCACTCAAGATCGCCGGCATGACCAAGCCCGGCGCCCCCGTCGTCAAGGCCATCTGGGGTGCGGTCGGCCAACACGACCCCGCCGCCGACAGCGTCATGTCGAAGGGCAAGCCCGACGCCGACTCCTCCCTTCGTGACACCGAGAACGTGCCCCTCACCGAGGACATCGAGGACTATTTCGACCGCGAAGTCCTCCCGCACGTGCCCGACGCGTGGATTGACCACGACAAGACCAAGATCGGCTACGAAATCCCCTTCACCCGCCACTTCTACCGTTACATCCCACCCCGACCCCTCGACGAGATCCAGAAAGACCTCCGCGGCCTCGTCACCGAGATCCAGGCCATGCTCGCGGAGGTGGGCGCGTGAGCTGGCCTGCCTATGCGGAGTACGCGGAGTCTGGTATCGATTGGCTCACGCAAGTTCCAGCGTCCTGGCGAATCGAACGAATGCGAAACATCTTCACGAAGATGCAGCGGCCCTACGGGGAGGATGCTGAGACCGTGACGGCCTTCCGGGACGGAACCGTCACACGCCGCTCGAACCGGCGGACGGACGGGTTCACCGAAGCCGACAAGTACATCGGGTATCAAGGCATTGAACCCGGTGATTTGGCCATCCATGCGATGGATGGGTTCGCTGGTGCGATCGGAGTGTCCGACTCGCAAGGCAAGTGTTCCCCTGTGGTTTCGGTATGCCGTGCGAGCGGACTGGAGGATCCCCACTACTTCGCTCACATCTTGCGGCACATCGCCCGGTCTGGGTTCCTTACGGCAATCGCGAAGGGAATCCGTGAGCGATCAACAGATTTCCGATGGGCTGATGCACGGGACATCTGCGTCCCCTGCCCGCCTATTGAGGAGCAGCAAGCAATCGCGGTCTTCCTCGACCGTGAGACCGCCAAGATCGATGCGCTGATCGTCAAGCAGGAACAGCTCATCGCCACCCTGCGCGAGGACCGTGCCGCCACGATCACCCAGGCCGTCATGAAGGGCCTCGACCCGAACGCCGCGATGAAGGACTCAGGTACATCCTGGCTCGGTTCGATTCCAGAGGACTGGACCGCGTGCCGACTCGGGCGGTTGTGTCGCTCAGTCTCAGACGGCCCCCACTTCTCTCCCGCGTATGTGGATGAGAGCGAGGGGGTGATGTTCCTTTCTGCACGCAACATCAAGGTCGACGGGTGGTCGCTCGCGGACTCGAAGTTCATTTCAGAGGACGACTACGTGGAGTTCTCTCGACGGGTCGTTCCCGAGCTTGGTGATGTCCTATACACCAAGGGTGGCACCACTGGAATTGCAAGGGCAGTCGACATCGAGGGTCGATTCCAGGTGTGGGTTCATGTTGCTGTGCTGAAGCTGATCAGGGGCACCGTTACGCCGGAATACCTTGCGTACGCATTGAATAGCGCACCCTGCTACGAGCAATCTCAGCTCTACACCAGAGGTGCGACGAACAAGGACCTCGGGCTGAGTCGTATGGTCCGCATCCAACTTGCGCTGCCTCCGGTCCAGGAGCAGCAGGAGATTGTCGACTTCCTCGATGACCGCTGCGCGAATGTCGACGCCCTGATCGTGAAGTCGACCGAGGTGATCGGGACGTTGCGTGAGTACCGGTCGGCGCTGATCACGGATGCGGTGACGGGGAAGATCGACGTCCGCGGCGCGGTCGTAGAAGAAGCGAATATCCTTGTGGCGCATGGGGGAATGAAGTGATCAAGTCTGTCGACAATGTTCCGGTGTACACGCTGCTGAGCCCGGAGAACACGATCGTGTACCGGATCCCGACGTACCAGCGGGAGTACTCGTGGAGCAAGCAGCAGTGGGACGACCTGTTCGACGACCTCCTCGACTCGGTCGGTGATTCCGGGCATTTCCTCGGCACGATCATCTGCGTCAACCAGACCGAGAACGCCACCCAGGAAACCGTGCTCGAACTGATCGACGGACAGCAGCGCATGACCACCCTGTCGCTGCTGCTCGCCGCCATCCACGGTTGCCTCGAGGCTCGGCGTGACCAGCTCGACGAGGACGATCTCACCGACCTGACGAACCTGCGCCGCCAACTCGTACTGCGTCGCCCCATCCGGCCCCGGCTGCGGCCCCAGAAGCAGAACTCCAACTACGAGGACTACCTCAACGTCCTGTCCCGTATCGGTATAGACATCGAACACCCCAAGGTTCGTAACCTCGGGAACCGGCGGATCATGCGGGCCTGCACCCACTTCACCAACCGTATCGAGTCCCGCGCCGACGAAACGGGTCGGGATGTCATCGACATCGCGCTCGACATGCTCGGCCGCGTCAAGAACGCCACTCTCGTCAAACTCGAGGTCGAAAGCCACTCCGATGCGTTCGTGCTGTTCGAGTCGTTGAACAACCGCGGGATGCCGCTCACCCCGATCGATCTCATCAAGAACAATCTCCTCGCGGCCTCTGATCGGCGGGACGGTTTCGACACAGACAAGGTGTTCGCCCGCTGGAACGACCTACTCGCCGACCTCGGCGACGACTACAAGAACCAGGAACGCTTCTTCCGGCAGTACTACAACGCGTTCAAAGCCGCCCTGCCGGCGGTTGCGAAGGCCCCGATCGCCACCCGCACCAACCTGATCCGCATCTACGAAACCCTCATTGCCGCTGATCTGGCGGCATTCCTCGACGGCATCACCACCGTCGGCTCGGCCTACAAGCGGATCATCGGCAACCTCGACGACGAGGACACCCGCACCGGACTCGACAGCGCACTCCGGGCGCTGTCCCGCGCCCAGGGATCACCGTCCCACATCCTGCTGCTGTTCCTGATGCTCCGCCGCGACGACCTCGACCTCACCGAGACGCAGCTCGAGCAGATCACCCGACTGCTGGCGAGTTTCTTCGTGCGCCGCAACCTGACCGGCACCCCGCAGACCTACACCCTGCAGGCCCGGTTCATGGATCTCATCGACCAGGTGACGCCGCTACGGGGCGACGACGTCGAGGCCACCGTCCGAGAGGGCCTGCGCCGGGTCTCCGCATCGGACGAGTACTTCCTCGAGAAGCTGTCCGGGCAGATCTACGACGAGAACGCGGACGTCGCACGATTCGTCCTGGTCTCCCTCGCCGAACATGGATTCACCAAGGAGACGTGGACCGACCTGTGGGAACGCGAAAGCACCCACTACAAGTGGACGATCGAGCACATCCTGCCGCAGGGTGTCAACCTGCCGGAGGAATGGGTTGCCATGCTCGGCGGGGACCGCGAGACCGCCGGCGACATCCAGCAGCGTGTCGCTCACACACTCGGGAACCTCACCATCACCGGCTTCAACAGCAACCTCGGCAACCGCTCCTTCGCCTACAAGAAGGACCGCAAGGACGGGCGCGGTAACGCCATCGGCTTCCGCAACGGACTCAGCCTGAATGCCGACGTCGTCACCGCCGACCAATGGACCGAACATGAGATCGAGGCACGCACCGCGGTACTCGCACAACGCACGCTCGAACTGTTCCCGATCTGACGGCCACTACCGCCCACCAGATCTGATCGAGCCGCAAGCCAAGGAGAACCAGCGTTGCCACAGCATCACGAGTCCGTCCTCGAGGACGAAATCTGCCAGTACCTCGCCGCTCACGGCTGGTTGTACTCGCCGGACGACACCGGCTACGACCGCGACCTCGCGTTGTTCCCGGAGGATGTGTTCGCCTGGCTGGCGGAGACGCAGCCGGTCGAGTTCGAGAAGCGGATCAAGCCGGCCGACACCCGGGAGGTGCAGGAGAAGGCGAGGACGGCGCTGCTGCAGCGTCTCGCGAAGGCCCTGTCCGCGGACTTGAAGGCAGACGGCGGCACGCTTGCCGTCCTGCGGCGCGGGTTCAGCGACTTCAACGCGTCGTTCGCGATGTGCCAGTTCCAGCCGAACTCCGGCCTCAACGTGTCGACCGCGCAGAAGTATGGGGCGGTGCGGTTGCGGGTGATGCGGCAGGTGCACTACTTGACGTCGAACACCAAGAAATCGATCGATCTGGTGTTCTTCGTCAACGGAATCCCCGTCGCCACAGCCGAACTCAAGACCGATTTCACGCAGTCGGTGGCGCATGCGATCGAGCAGTACAAGAAGGACCGGGCCTCGAAGGGGGAGCCGCTGCTCACGTTCGGCAAGCGGGCGTTGGTGCATTTCGCGGTGTCGAACAAGGAAGTCCACATGACGACCCGGCTCGCCGGGCCGGCCACGGTGTTCCTGCCGTTCAACCGCGGCAACAACCGTCGGGCCGGGAACCCGGTGAACCCGGACGGGTCGGCGTCGTCGTATCTGTGGGAGACGATCCTGCAGCGTGACACCTGGCTTCAGATCCTCGACCGGTTCCTCCACCTGGAGGTCACCGAGCGCAGAGACCCCGACACCGGCAAGAAGATCCGCAAGGAAACCCTGTTGTTCCCGCGGTTCCACCAGTGGGAGGCCGTCACCGCGCTGGTGGCCGCCGCCCGTAGTGAGGGGCCGGGGCACAAGTATCTGATCCAGCATTCGGCCGGGTCGGGGAAGACGAACTCGATCTCCTGGCTCGCCCAACGCCTGGCCAGCCTCTACAACGAGGCGGACGAGAAGGTGTTCTCGTCGGTCATCGTGGTCACCGACCGCACCGTCCTCGACGCCCAGTTGCAGGAGGCGATCCACCAGATCAACCGCACCACCGGCGTCGTCGCCCACATCGACGGCCTGACCGGCTCCAAGTCCTCGGAGTTGGCGGATGCGTTGGAGTCGGGGACGCACATCATCATCGTCACGATCCAAACGTTCCCCTACGCCCTGGATGCGATCGCCGACCGAAAGTCGCTGCAGGGCCGCTCGTTCGCGATCATCGCGGACGAGGCGCATTCGTCGCAGGCCGGTGGGGCGTCGAACAAGCTCAAGCAGGTCCTCTCGCAGGCCGAGTTCGACGAGGTCGCCGACGGCGCGGCGGTGTCCGCGGAGGACATCCTGGCGGCGGAGACGAAGGCCCGTGCGGAGGCCGGCAACATTTCGTTCTTCGCGTTCACCGCGACCCCGAAGGCCACCACCCTCGAGTTGTTCGGGCGCACGGGCGCGGACGGGACGCCGCGGCCGTTCCACCTGTATTCGATGCAGCAGGCCATCGATGAGGGCTTCATCCTCGACGTGCTGCGTAACTACACCCCCTACAAGACCGCGTTCCGTCTCTCCCATGACGGGCAGACGTACGCCACCGACGACACGAAGGACGGCACGATCGCCGTCACCAGCGGCGCCGGCGGCTCGGATGCGGATCTGGTGGATCGGTTGGCGGCGGTGAAGTCGGTGATGAACTGGGTGAAGCTGCACCCGACGAACATCGCCCAGAAGGTCGCGATCATCGTCGAACACTTCCGGGAGAACGTCGCCTGGCGTTTGAACGGTCAGGCCAAGGCGATGGTCGTCACCTCTTCCCGCAAGGCCGCGGTCCGCTACAAGCTCGCCTTCGACCGCTATGTCGCCGACCACGGCTACACCGACGTCGCCGCCCTGGTCGCATTCTCCGGCGAGGTCAAGGACCCCGAATCCGGGACGGTGGAGCCGTTCACGGAGACCAGCATGAACCCCGGCTTGAAGGGCCGGGATCTGCGCGATGCGTTCGCCACCGACGAGTTCCAGGTGATGTTGGTGGCCAACAAGTTTCAGACCGGGTTCGACCAGCCGAAACTGGTCGCGATGTATGTCGACAAGAAACTCGGCGGCGTCCAAGCCGTCCAGACCCTGTCCCGCCTCAACCGCACGTATGCGCCGCTGAAGGACCAGACGTTCGTCCTCGACTTCTCGAACGAGGTCGCCGACATCGTGGACGCGTTCTCCCCGTACTACGAGGCCACCACCCTCGCCGATGTCACCGATCCGAACATCGTCCACGACACGATGCGCAAACTCGCCGTCGCCGGCCTCTACGAGGCCTCCGAAGTCGACGGCCTCGTCGATGCCTACCTCGCCCGCAAGGGACACGAGGCGTTGGAGAAGTGGGTCGCCCCGGCGGCCGAGCGGTACACGATCCGTATGCGTGATGCCGTCGAGCACAACGACGCCGCGGCGGTCGACGAGCTGGCGATGTTCCGCAAGGACGCCGGCACCTACGTGCGGCAGTACGAGTTCCTGTCCCAGTTGTTCGACTACGAGAACCCGTGGCTCGAGAAACTCGCCATCTATCTCAAACTCCTCGCCCCGCAGCTCAGCGGTGGGGAGAAGCAGACCCCGATCGACCTGTCCGCGGTGACGATCGACTACCTCGGCCACCACGAACAGGCCCAGCAGCATGGCACCCTCACTGCAGGCGTGCAGTTGGAGCCGGCCAAGGAATCGGGCACCGGGACTGTGAAGGATCCGGACATGGTCGCGCTCGAAGAGGTCATCGAGAAGATCAACGATCTGTTCTCCGGTGACCACCCCGACTCGTCCGTCCGGAACGTCGTCACCCACATCAAGGATCGGCTCGAGGAGAACGAGAACCTGCAGCAGCAGGCCAAGCACAACAGCCTGGCCCAGTTCTCCGCGAGCCCCGACATCGACATCGCCTTCGTCGACGCCGTCATCGGCGCGATGGACTCCTCGGCCGATCTGTCGGTGCAGATCCTCAACAACAAGGGCCTCGCGCAGAAGCTCCTCGGGGAGCTGCTACCGGGAATCTATGCACAACTTAGCAATTGACCGTCGTTGAAGAACAAATCTGAATCGAGGAGCAGGCGCATATCATGAGGGCGAGTACTCGTGGGCAGACCGGCGCCATCGGCGAAACGGCGGTGGCATTGAAGTTCGAGAAGCTGGGTTGGGGTGTGGCTGAGAATCCGACGCAGCATGACCTCGGCACGGACCTGTGGCTCCAAGCGCGCGATGACCGCGGTTTCGACCTGGGGGCGCTGGTGGGCGCACAGGTCAAGTCTGGGGATTCATTTTTCTGCAAACCATCAAACGAGGCTGATGGACACCAGGCTGGGTGGTGGTTCACTGACTCCGATGATCGTCATGTCAAGTATTGGACCGACCATCGGGTGCCGCATCTGCTGGTTCTACATTCGCCGGAATCTGAGGTCTCGTACTGGGTACACGTCACGAGAGATAAAATCGTGTCGACTGGGAAGGGAGTGAAAATTCTTGTTCCAGAATCGAATACGGTCGACCCGGATCACTTCGGAGACCTCGTTCGGGTCGCGGTAGGTGATCGGGACGGGGCTCAGTGGGAAGGCAGCACGTGGGACGGCGGAAGGTCGGTCCTCCGAGCCGACAGGCTTCGCTATGCCCTCCTGACGCCCCGATTGATCGCACCGCACCCCAATCTTACGGTCACCGAACTCACAGCCGAGTCGGCCATCGCGCTGCTCATCAAGATGCGCCTGCGAGACCTTGACCCGGACAACCATCGCGAGACGAAGGTCCCGAGCGTCGACGAAGCGAGGTTGTCTCAAGACTGGGCATGGCGGCTCTACGCCGCGATGTATGACTACCTCGTCAACGGGAAAAAAATCGAGGATGTTCGGGAACTGATCGATACCGCAGACGAGCCCTTTCAGAGAGCATCTGCAGCGGCGATCACCTGCGCACTGCTTGTTGAGGAAGGCGAACCTGAACATGCTCTGGAGGCAGTGACGTTCGTTCTCGATCAAGATGATTGCGACCCCGTCGACCATGCCTGGCTCATGACCCACAAGGCGCGATGCTTAGCTGAGTTGGGTCATCTGGAACAGGCATACAAGCACGCGGTCGAAGTGCAGAACCTACGCGGCACATCCACGCAGGACCCGACGGTGATGGCTATCGTGGGGTCAAGCTCCGATCTGATCTTCACGATCAGCGGGTGGCACTCTAGCAACATGTCCGCGGCGATCACCGGGCGCGATACTCTGGCTGCATGGTGGCGCACCCAGGAGGTCGCCTGGGGCTTGCAGCACAACTGGCAGTCGGCGTTCAAACAATGGGCTCACGATGCTCGCAGAACATTCGGAGCTAGCGATGAGACATGGCTGCGACTCCGTGCGGCCTCCCTCATAGCAGGAATGAGCGCTGACCAGAACGCATGGCGCCATACCGCAGGAATGCTGGCAGAGCGGATCCTCACAACGGCCAAACCAGATACAGATCACACCGCGAGCGCCAAGGCGCTGGGGTTGATGAGGACAGCCGGCGACTCCGATTCCGTGAAGCTAGCGGCTCAACATCTCCTTCGCGTCGGTCCAGCCCAAGCGGTGATCGAGGACGCGAGTCGCGTCGACCTCGAAGGGTCCACGCGGACCTCGATTCGAGCAGACCTGGAGATGCTGCGACACGCAGCCGACGTTCTTCCCACGGAGAATGTCGACCGGCACACCCGATGGCTCCTGGCCGTGTTGCAAGATCCGAGTTCTTTCGTCGAGCATTTGCGTCCTATGTTCCTTGTCAACCCGATCGTTCTCGACACGTTGTCAGATCTGACGCCTGGTGCTTCGGAATCTGCGATCCGCGAGGTCATCGACCACCTCGTGGCGCTGCCTCTCCAAGACGATCAGAGCGACGCCCATCATTACGCCGCGCTGATGTCCAGCATCCCGGATGACGCCTGGACAGATCTCGACCGTCGAGCGCTGGCAGCTAGGGACGGTGACAACTTCGAACTCGTCGAAGCGATCACTACCCTGCTTGCAGATGCGGATTTCGGCGTTCGAGAAGCGCAACGCAGCAAGATCGCCAGAGGTGACCTCGCAGCATTGCGGGCGTTCGGTGATGTCCGGGACCTGGACTCTGACACAGTGCAATCTCTCATCGCGCACCTGACCGAGAAGATCCTTTCCGAAGTCGATGAACTGAGAAACGGACAGCACTCCATCGGTGCCATGGACTTCGCCGGTACCCTCGTTCTCATCAACAGATGGCACCCCTCAGAGGCGAACTGGGATCCAGTCGTATCGATACTTACGGTGAGGGCGCCGTTCTCTGAGCACTTGTGTGAACCACTGAAGCAACTCAAGCGGTTCGGATCGGAAATCCCAGAGCCTATCGTCGACGTTCTCGTGCCCGTCCTTCGAGAGATCATGACGAATCCTCCACGTCCGCATCCGTTCTTCGGCTCTCCTGATGTGAGTGGAGATGCGGCGGCTGCTCTCGCTGCAATCAGCCCGGACGCCGTCACTGATCCTGAGCTGTGGCAACTCATCAATGGAGATGAACAGGGTCGTATTGCAGCCGTCCACGTGGTCGCTGCCCGGAACAGTCCCAGTGACCTGACGACTTTGGCTGTACTCGCGAATGATCCTGCGACACGGGTGAGGACAAGAGTGGCCTTCAGTCTCGCTCGACGGGTAGCGCAGGGTGTAGCCGTGCAGCCTGCGCTCGAACTGCTCACTCATGTCCTGGACGACTCGGGCACCCGCGTTGCGCAAGCGGTCGCGGCGCAGCTCGCGCAAACACAACCTAGTGACATGACAGCTCCTCTTGCTGAGATGCTGAAAGATCATCCGTCATCAAGGGTTCGGCGCGCGCTACGCGTACACGAGTCGTTGTCCATCTGAACCGGTCAGTTCTGCCGGTTGGATGCGGGGACATGCGCATCCAGGGAGTAGGAGCGCACTGGATGTGACTGCACGAGGCACCGTCTCACTTCCTTGACGGTGAGTCGATCCGCGCCGGCACCGGGCCGGAACGGATCGCCCCAGCTCGCCGCGTCCCATAAGTTCGTACCGATACTGCGTGCCGGAACGTCGATGCGGGAACAACTTTCGGCACGGCCTCGGGAGAGTCCCCTGGGGTGGTGTAAACCGGGATCCCCGAATCCGTGACCGTGTCGGTCCCGGAAGCGGAAGAGCCACCGCGTGAAGCTCTGTGAGTACCGACCAAGGAACTCACGACAAGGAGACCACGCGATGGCCCTGGACCAGTCTGCCCTATCCGAGCT
>NZ_SKCH01000023.1 GCF_005434945.1 Prescottella subtropica
AGCTCGGATAGGGCAGACTGGTCCAGGGCCATCGCGTGGTCTCCTTGTCGTGAGTTCCTTGGTCGGTACTCACAGAGCTTCACGCGGTGGCTCTTCCGCTTCCGGGACCGACACGGTCACGGAAGCGGGGATCCCGGTTTACACCACCCCAGGGGACTCTCCCGTCCACCCGTCCGGTCAGCGGCCGGAACCCGCGCCACGACGCGGTCCAGCCGTCACCGTGCAACAGCCCCGACCACTCCCACCGGCGCGGCGTGTCGTCGCCGGTGCGCTGCAGGACCGGTGGGCGCCCGCTCGGTTCGAGCAGGCCGCGCACGGTGACGGTGTCGCCGTCGTCCGCCGGGTATTCGACGAACCGCAGCGGGAACGCGAGCACCTCCCCGACCCGGGGCGGCGGAATCTCCCCGTCCTCGATCGCCAGTTCCTCGACCAGGACGGTGAGAACACGACGGTCACGACCTGATGCACCCGCAGGAGTCATGCGCCCGAGCGTATCCGCGGGCCAGAGAGAGCAGGCTCATCGAGATCGGCGTGGGGAGTCGCACGTCGTCGCAGGGCTTGTCGCCCCGCCGCAGGCCGATTCGAGGTCGACAACCCCTGCGACCACGCGACTCGGCCTGCGACAACAATCCGAAGGCCGGCGACCCTGTACCGGCACGACGAAACCCGCATACGTGGGTACGGTCGACGCAACAGATGCGGACGGGGGAGTTCATGTTGATCGGGATCGGCGCAGCACTGCTGGGCGCAGTGTGTCACCTGTTCGGTGCGGTTCGTGGTGCCCACACGGCCGGCTGGATACTGAGCATCGTCGGCGCGCTGGCGCTGGGCGGCACGCTGTGGAATACGCATCCGGGCGTCGGTATCGCTGTCGCGGTCGGTGTTCTCGTCCTGGTCGACGGGGTGCCCGGCCTGATCTCGGGGTTCCGCCCCGGGCGCGCCACGTATCCCTGACACTCGCGTCGGTCGGTACCGTGGTGGACAGGTGCCACCATGTCCCGTCACCACTGCGAGTTCCGTTTCTACGGTGAGCTGAACGATTTCCTGCGCCCGCTGTTGCGTCGGCGGACGGTCGTGCACGTGTTCGACGGCACCCCGTCGGTGAAGGATCGGATCGAGGCGTTCGGGGTGCCGCACACCGAGGTCGATCTGATCCTGGTCGACGGGGGAGTGGTCGGCTTCGGGCGCCGACTGTGCGGCGGGGAACGGGTTGCCGTCTATCCGACGTTCCAGGCGTTCGACGGCCTGCCGCGGCTGCGGCCCCCGCCGCCGGAGCGGTTCGTCCTCGACGTGCATCTCGGCGCGCTCGCCCGCTACCTGAGACTGCTCGGTATCGACTGCGCCTACACGAACGACGCCCCGGACGACGTGCTGGTGGCGCTGTCACGCACCGAATACCGCGTCCTGCTCACCCGTGACGTGGGACTGCTGCGGCGGTCGGCCGTCGTCCACGGCGGCTTCGTCCACGAGACCGATCCGCGCCGCCAACTCCGCGAGGTGCTCGACCGGTTCCGTCTGGCCGACCGGCTCGCCCCGCTCACCCGCTGCGCCCGCTGCAACGGGATCCTCGAGGCCGCCACCCCGGCGCGCGGGGACGTCCCGGAGTCGGTGCGGGGCGAACAGGTCCGGTTCCGCCGGTGCCCCGACTGCGACCGTTTCTACTGGCCGGGCGGGCACGTCACCCGACTGCGGGGACGGCTCGCCGAGGTCGGCGTCTGGATCTGATCGCCGCCGCAGGGGCTGTCGGACGGTCGCAGACCCATTCGGTGCGGAGAACCCCTGCGACCGGTGGAGAACCCCTGCGACTCCGTGACGTCTTGCAATCTCCACTTGTAGTCATTTAGACTAAAACCATGACCACGACCACTGCAGGTTTCACGGCCGTCGAGTCGGCCACCGCGCCGGCCGACCTGTTCGGTCCTCCCGCAACGGATTCCGCGGCCCGTCGCGCCGCGCGCCGCGAGTTCCACCGGCTGTCGATGCTCGTGCACCCGGATCGGGTCGCTCCGGCCGATGCCGCCCGGGCGGCCGCGGCGTTCGCCACCGTGACGGAGCTGTACCGCAGCTGGTGCGGGGAACCGGTGGCCGCGGTGACGCTGACCGGGACGGCGGGTACCTACACCCTCGGTGGTCGGCATGCGTGCGGATCGGTCGCCGACCTGTTCCGTGCCACGGACACCGACGGCACGCCGGTGACGGTCAAGATTCCGCGCGCGGTGGCGTCGAACGTCCTGCTCGACGCGGAACGGGCCGCGCTCACCGACATCGCGGCCTCGGCCGAGCGCGGACACGACTGGCTGCGCGCCTACTTCCCGACGCTCGTCGACCGGGTCACCCACGTCGATGCCGCGTCCGGGGCCCGGCGGTCGGTGAACGTCCTCGACGCGCTCGCCGACGGCTTCGTCACCCTCGCCGACGTCCGGGCCGCGCACCCCGACGGGATCGATCCGCGGGATTGGGCGTGGATGCACCGACGGCTGCTGCGGGCCGTGGCGGCCGCGCACCGGGCCGGCTGGGTGCACACCGCGATCACCGCCGACAACGTGCTGATCCATCCGGACCGGCACGGGGTGGTGCTCGCCGGATGGTCGTTCGCGACCCGGCCCGGCGACACTCCGGCCGCGCGGATCGGGTCGCAGCGACAGTTCTATCCGCCGGACACCGCGGCGACCCCGGCGTGGGACGTGTACATGACGCACGCGCTGATGCGGCACATGCTCGCAGGCCGTGCCCCGACGGCGATGCGCCGCTTCGTGTCCGGCTGCATGCAGGACGCGCCGCGCCGGCGCCCCGACGCCGCGGACCTGCTCACCGAGTTCGACGACCTCCTCGACCGACTGTACGGGCGACGACGCTTCCGCCCGTTCGCATTCCGCACCTCGAAAGGACAGTGATCATCATGGGTTACGGCAAGTGGGACGACGACACGTTCGCTGCGGCCAAGACGTTCCGGGCCGCCCGCGGACTCGACGACTTCGGCTACACCGCCACGATGCGGTCGCGGCCGTACACCGAGTGGAAGGTGGACCCGAGCCTCGACCCGTACGGGGTGACGGCGCGGGAGTCGCGGGACTCGGACGGCCACCCGGGGTCGCTGCCGATCGCGGTGCTGTTCGACGTCACCGGCTCGATGGGCGTGGTGCCGCGGATCATGCAGGACAAGCTCGGCAAGCTGCACGGGCTGCTGCAACGCAAGGGGTACGCGGACGATCCGCAGATCCTGTTCGGTGGCATCGGCGACGCCGACAGCGATCGGGTGCCGTTGCAGGTCGGGCAGTTCGAGTCGGACAACGCGATGGACGACCAGTTGCGCACCATCTTCCTCGAGGGCGGTGGCGGCGGGCAGAAGTCGGAGAGCTACGAGCTGGCCGCCTATTTCATGGCCCGGCACATCACCACCGACGCGTGGGACCGGCGGGGCCGCAAGGGCTATCTGTTCGTCATCGGCGACGAGCTGAACAAGCCGCGGCTGTCGGCCCGGCAGGTGCGGGCCGTGATCGGTGACGATCTACGTCAGGACGTGAGCGTCGAATCGGTGTACCGGGAACTCGAGCAGCGCTGGAACGTGTACTTCGTGCTGCCGAACCAGTCGGCGTACTACACCGACCCGCAGATCGCCGAGCACTGGACGCGGCTGCTGGGCGAGCGGTTCCTCAAGCTCGACGATCCGGCGGCGGTGTGCGAACTGATAGCCCTGACCGTCGGCATCGGCGAGGACCGCATCGACCTCGGGAAGGGGCTCGCCGACCTGCGCGACATCGGCTCGGTCGACGAGGCCGCCGCGGTCGGCACCGCACTCGCCACGCTCGGCGCCACCCGCGCCCCGGTGTCGACGGCGACACTGCCGCTCGGTGATCCGGGCACCGACGACGTCACGTTCCGATGACCGGCGACATCGGGGGCCGGGACATCGGGGGCCGGGACATCGTCGTCGTCGATCTCGGGTTCGGTGACGCCGGCAAGGGCGCGACCGTCGACTGGCTGTGCTCACCCGACGCGGGCCTGGACGTGGCCGCCGTCGTCCGCTTCAACGGCGGCGCGCAGGCCGCACACAACGTGGTCGCCGACGGCCGGCACCACACCTTCTCCCAGTTCGGGGCCGGTACGTTCTCGGGTGTGCCGACGGTGCTGTCGCGGCACGTGCTCGTCGAACCGATGGCCCTGGCCGCCGAGGCGCGGGAACTCGCGACGCTGGGGGTGCCGAACCCGTTGGGGCTGTTGCACCTCGACCCGGACGCACTGCTCACCACCCCGATCCATGTGGCCGCCAACCGGACCCGTGAGGACGCTCGCGGGGACGGTCGGCACGGGTCGTGCGGCAAGGGCATCGGGGAGACGGCGGCGTATGCGCTCGCGCACCCGGACGCGCCGACCGTCGGCGACTGCCGGACACCGGACCGGTTGCGCGCCAAGCTCACCCGGATGCGTCACGTGTACGGTCCGCTGCTGGACGGCGGCCGGCACCGCCTTCCCGACCTCGACGACCTGGTTGCGATGTACACCGAGTTCGCGGCCGCGGTCCGCATCGTCGACGGCGGCGGTCTCGCCGACCTCGCCGCGCGGGGACGGTTGGTGTTCGAGGGTGCGCAGGGCGTTCTGCTCGACGAGTGGCGCGGCTTCCACCCGCACACCACGTGGTCCACCGTCGAACCGTCGAACGCGCACGTGCTGCTCGACGAGATCGGCCGCGACGGCTACGTGCTCGGTGTGACCCGCACCTACACGACGCGGCACGGTGCCGGACCGCACCCCACCGAGGATCCGTCACTCGCCGCGGCCCTGCCGGAGATACACAACGGGACCGGCCGCTACCAGGGTGCGTTCCGGGTGGGGCACCTCGACGAGGTGCTGTTGCGGTACGCCGTCGACGTGTGCGGTCGCGTCGACGGGCTCGCGGTCACCCACCTCGACGCCGTCGCCCGCGCGGCGGCGGCCGGTGTCCCGCTCCGGACGGGACGGTTCTACCCCGGATTCGGGGACCGGATCGCGCCCGGGCCGTGGCGCGACCTCGACCACCAGCAGCGGCTCACCGACGCCCTCGACGCGGTCTCCGTCGACTACGCGCCGCTCGACCCGGCCGGGGTGCTCGACCGGATCGCGGACGTCACCGGCGTCCCCGTCGTGCTCACCGCGCACGGACCGGACCGGGCCGACCGCCGGGTCGCCGCACCCGTTGCCGCATGATCGACGGCATGGATCAGTCCGCCGTCTCCGTTGACGTGCTCGCCCTCCGGTTCGGTGACCCCGAGCCGGGCCGGTTGCGGTACGCGGTCGCCCCACGCAGCTGGGAGCCGTACACCGGGCAACTCGCACTGCCCGGTGTGCTGCTCGGGGCGGGGGAGCGGCTGCGGGACGCCGCCCGCCGCGCCGTCACCACGAAACTCGGTGTCCCCGACGGATCCGTCGCCGCCACCGGTCAGCTCGCGGTGTTCGACGAGCCGCACCGCGACCCGCGCGGCCCGACCCTGTCGGTGACGATGTGGGCCGTCGTCACCGACGGTGGCGCTCCGGACACGCGTTGGCTGGGCTTCGGCGAGCCCGCCGAGCCCGCCGATCTCGCATTCGACCACGACCGGATCGTCGCCGACGGCCGGGCGATCGCCGGCGATCGGCTCCTGTGGCACGACCGGGTGTTCACGCGCGCCTTGCTCGGCCCCGAGTTCCCGGCCACCTACGCCGTCGAGGTCACCACCGCGCTCACCGGCGCCCGGCCCGACGCCGGCAACCTCAACCGCACCCTGAAGAACCTGCCCGGCCTCGAACGTACCGACGAACGGGTGCGAGTCCAGGCGACGGGCCGGCCGGCGGTCGTGTGGCGGTGGACCGAGCGGTGACGCGGCTCAGGGCCGCGGCGCCGCTTCGGTGAGCCGCGCCCGCACCCCGTCGACGAACAGGGCGAGACCGAAGTCGAACCGCACCTGTGGATCACCGTCGAGCAGTTCGTCGTCGGAGCCGAGGTCGGCGCCCGTCTCGGTGTCCGGGGAGGCCGGGGTGCGGGTGAGGGCGCCCATCTCCGCCAGTTGGGCGCGGGACTGTTCGTCGACGGTGTGCCCGAGCACGAAGTACAGCAGCGTGTACGCCGCGAGTTCGGCGTAGGGGCGGGGCAGGCCGGCCCGGACCCCGGCGCCCACGAAACTTTCCCGCGCCAGATTCGACGTCATCCGCGACGCGTACGTCGCCGCCACCAGTTCGGCGCCGTCGCGGTGCGCGAGCAGGGCGCCACGGAGCCGGTGTGCGAGTTCGGCGATGCCGTCGTCCCACCGCTCCGACGTCACCGGGGCGTCGACGCCCTCGAGGATGCGGTCGGCCATCGCGCCCAGCAGCGTCTGCTTGTTGGGGAAATGCCAGTACAGGGCGCCCGGCTGCACGCCGAGCGAGGTCGCGAGTCGTCGCATCGTCAGGTCGGCGAGACCGTACTCGTCGAGGATCGCCATCGCGCCGTCGAGGACGTCGCCGCGTCGTAGCTGCACCGATCTGCTCCTGCCGATTACCGGGTGGTCCTTTGACACTAATCGACCGCCGCTCTAACGTGAACGCCGTTCAACTTGTACGGTGTTCAAGTCTTCTTCAGGAGCGTGCAGTGACCCAGGCCCCCGACATTCTCGAGATCGCCCGCGACCAGGTCCTGGGCCGCGGTGAAGGATTGACCCAGGAGCAGGTGCTCGCGGTCCTGACACTCGACGACGGCCGTCTCGAGGACCTGCTCGCCCTCGCTCACGACGTGCGGATGCAGTGGTGCGGCCCGGAAGTGGAGGTCGAGGGCATCATCAGCCTCAAGACCGGCGGCTGCCCCGAGGACTGCCACTTCTGTTCACAGTCCGGGCTGTTCGCGTCCCCGGTCCGGTCGGCGTGGCTGGACATCCCCAGCCTCGTCGAGGCCGCGAAGCAGACCGCGAAGACCGGCGCCACCGAGTTCTGCATCGTCGCCGCGGTCCGCGGCCCGGACGCCAAACTGCTCGCGCAGGTCGCCGCCGGGATCGAGGCGATCCGCAGCGAGGTCGACATCCAGATCGCGTGTTCGCTCGGCATGCTCACCCAGGAGCAGGTGGAGCACCTCGCGGCGATGGGTGTGCACCGCTACAACCACAACCTCGAGACCGCGGAGTCGTACTTCCCGAACGTCGTCACCACCCACACGTGGGAGGAACGCTGGGACACACTGCGCATGGTGCGCGAGGCCGGCATGGAGGTGTGCTGCGGCGGCATCCTCGGCATGGGGGAGACGCTCGAGCAGCGCGCCGAGTTCGCCGCGAACCTCGCCGCCCTCGACCCCGACGAGGTGCCGCTGAACTTCTTCAACCCGCGTCCGGGCACCCCGTTCGGGGACCTCGACGTGCTGCCGGCATCCGAGGCCCTCAAGGCCGTCGCCGCGTTCCGGCTGGCGCTGCCGCGCACGATCCTGCGGTTCGCGGGCGGACGCGAGATCACCCTCGGTGACCTCGGCGCCAAGCAGGGCATCCTCGGTGGCATCAACGCCGTCATCGTCGGCAACTACCTCACCACCCTCGGCCGGCCCGCCGAATCCGACCTGGACCTGCTCGTCGACCTCGAAATGCCGATCAAGGCGCTCAATGCCACGATCTGACGCCCCACGCTTCGACCCGTTCACCGGCCGCCCCGCCGGCACCGACGACGTCGTATCGATGTCCGCGCGACTGGGTCTCGAACCGCCCCGGTTCTGTGCGGAGTGCGGCCGGCGCATGGTCGTGCAGATCAGCCCCGACGGATGGTGGGCCGAGTGTTCCCGTCACGGTGTCCTCGATTCGGCCACGCTCGGACGCAGGTAACGTCGCGCGGGTGACGACATCTCCGCATTCGCCCCGGCGCACCCTCGCGCGGATCACCGGCCTGCTCACGGTGGTCGGCGCGCTCGCCGGGGTCGTGTGGGCGCTGCTCGCGCCGGGCGTGCGGATGCTCGTCGTCGAGCAGGACCGGGGTGTCCTGCTGACCTCCGAATCGCAGCACCATTTCGTGGCGACCGCGATGTTCTGCGGCATCGGCCTGGTGGTCGGGGTGCTGTCGGCGGTCGTGGTGTGGGGGGTGCGGCGGGTGCGTGGGCCGGCTGCGGTGGCCGTGCTGGTCGTCGGGTCCGGTCTGAGCGCGGGGGCCGCGATCCTCGCCGGAGCCGGGGTGGCGTCGCTGCGCTTCCCGGACGTGGATTCGCCGGCCGTGGGATCCATCATTGCGGTCGCGCCCGGTATCGGGACACCGACGGTGCTGATCGTGCAGCCGCTCTTCGCGGCCCTGACCTATCTGCTGCTCGCCGGCATGAGCCCGCACGACGACCTCGACACCGGGGCGGTCACGGAACCGGCCGATCCCGCTGCAGTGCCTTCGCCGCTCGCGCCGTGAACGTCGTGAACGCGGTGGCGTCGACGATCCTGCCGGAACAGGTGGTGGGTGACACCACTCGGACTGGGGACGATATCGAGATGGAACCGGTCGTGCAGGTTGCCGGGGAACTGTCGCAGGGGTTGTCCGACTGTCGCAGGCCCATTCGCCGGGGAGAAACCCTGCGACGATGGGACACCCCCTGAGACAGTGTCGCTCGCCGTTCGTCGTCGGGGAACGGGCGCCTTCCGGCGGGATGCCCCACACGTCACTGCCGGCCCGCCGCGCACTCACCCCGGCGGGCGCAGTGCCGCGAATTCGTCGGTGACGCGTAGGCGGGCGTCGGTGAAGCGGTAGAGGGCGGCGGGGCGGCCGCCGGCGCGACCGGAGCGGGCGGTGTTGCCGGTGGCGGTGATGACGCGGCGGCGGGTGAGGACGCGTTGCAGATTGGTGGTGTCCACCTGGTATCCGAGTGCGGCGCAATAGATGTCGCGCAGGGTGGAGAGGGTGAATTCGTCGGGGGCGAGGGCGAACGCGATGTTGGTGTACGACAGTTTCGCGGCGAGACGGGTGCGGGCGTGGTCGACGACGGTGCCGTGGTCGAACGACATCGGTGGCAGCGCGGACACGGGATGCCATGCGGTGTCGGGGGGGAGCCGGGGATCGGCGGGCAGTGGGACGAGGCCCAGGTAGGTGGAGGCGATACGCCGGTCGCCGGGAACCCGGTGTGGGTCGCTGAACACCGACAACTGTTCGAGGTGGGCGACGTCGCGGACGTCGACCTTCTCGGCGAGCTGACGTCGGGCGGAGGTGGCGAGGTCCTCGTCGTCGCCGAGGGTGCCGCCGGGCAGGGACCACGTGCCGGACTGGGGGTCGAGGGCGCGCTGCCACAGCAGCACCATGAGCTCGTCACCTGCGGCGACACCGTCCGGTCCGGGGCGAACCTGGAACACCGCGGTGAGGACTTCGTGGACGGTGCTACCATGTGGCATGTTTTCGATCCTAAGTCGAAAACCTCGATTTCGGAAATTCGGGCCGGCCCGCCCGAGTTGGAGTGACGGGGTTGCCGAGCGGTCCCGTGAAGAAGGAGTGGCCATGACGTCAACGGTGTGGGCGGGTGCTGCCGGACAGATCCAGGACGGTCCCGGTGGATACACCGGCATCGAGGCCGGGCCCGAGTGGGCGGCCGAGGTGCGTCGTCTGGCGAAGGAACGGAACGCCACGATCCTGGCGCACAACTATCAGCTGCCCGAGATCCAGGACGTCGCCGACCATGTCGGTGACTCGCTGGCGCTCTCGCGGATCGCTGCGGAGGCCGAAGAGGGCACCATCGTGTTCTGCGGTGTGCACTTCATGGCCGAGACCGCGAAGATCCTCAGCCCGGAGAAGACGGTGCTGATCCCGGACGAGCGGGCCGGCTGCTCGCTCGCCGACTCGATTACCGCCGACCAGTTGCGGGAGTGGAAGGCCGAGCGCCCCGACGCGCTGGTGGTGTCGTACGTCAACACCACCGCCGAGGTGAAGGGTCTGACGGACATCTGCTGCACGTCGTCGAACGCGGTCGACGTCGTCGCCTCGATCGACGCCGACCGGGAGGTGCTGTTCCTGCCGGACCAGTTCCTCGGTGCCCACGTCAAGCGCGTCACCGGACGGACGAACATGCACATCTGGGCCGGCGAATGCCACGTCCACGCGGGCATCAACGGCGACGAGCTCACCGCGAAGGCGAAGAGCCACCCGGACGCCGAACTGTTCGTGCACCCCGAATGTGGTTGCGCCACCTCGGCGCTCTACCTCGCCGGCGAGGGTTTCGTGCCGGAGGACAAGGTCAAGATCCTCTCGACGGGCGGCATGCTCGACGCGGCCCGGGAGACCGGTGCCACGCAGGTGCTCGTCGCCACCGAGGTCGGCATGCTGCACCAGCTGCGCAAGGCGGCGCCGGGCGTCGACTTCCAGGCAGTCAACGATCGCGCGTCGTGCCCGTACATGAAGATGATCACCCCGGCCGCGCTGCTGCGCTGCCTCGCCGAGGGCAAGGACGAGGTCCACGTCGCCGCCGACGTCGCGGAGCGGGCCCGCAAGTCGGTGCAGCGCATGATCGAGATCGGCAACCCGGGCGGCGGCGAGTAATGCCCGCCGCGGCCGGGAACGAGGGGGTGCAGTGGGAGGCCCGTGCGGACCTGGTCGTCGTCGGTGGTGGGGTCGCGGGTCTGACCGCGGCCCGCACCGCCGCACAGCGGGGCCTGACGGTGCTCGTGCTGAGCAAGGGTGGCCCCACCGACACCGCCACCCAGTACGCGCAGGGCGGCATCGCGGTGGTGGGGGATCCGCGGACCGACTCGGTGGATTCGCACACCGGTGACACGTGCGTCGCCGGGGTCGGACTGTGCGACGGGGTCGCGGTCCGGTCGATCGTGTCGGCCGGGCGGGAGGCGTTCGCCGCGCTCACCGCGCTCGGGGCGGTGTTCGACGTCGGCTCCGACGGGCACATCTCCCGGACCCGTGAGGGCGGGCACAGCACCCGCCGCATCGTGCACGCCGGCGGTGACGCGACCGGCGCCGAGGTGCAACGGGCGCTCAATGCGGCCGGGATGCCGGTGATCTTCGGGGCCGCCGCGGCCCGCGTCACCACCGACGCCCGCGGCGTCACCGGTGTGATCGTGGTGTCCGACAAAGGACTCGGTGTCGTCCACGCCCCGACGGTGGCGCTCGCGACGGGCGGCCTGGGACAGCTGTACTCGTGCAGCACCAACCCGGCGGGCGCGACCGGCGACGGTATCGCGCTCGCCCTCGAGGCGGGTGCGACGGTCGCCGACCTCGAGTTCGTCCAGTTCCATCCCACCGTGCTGTTCGCGCCGGGCGGGACCGGACGCCGGCCCCTGGTCAGCGAGGCGGTGCGCGGCGAGGGTGCCCGCCTGGTCGACGCCGACGGCCGTTCGGTCACCGACGGTGTGCACCCGCAGGGGGATCTGGCGCCGCGGGACGTCGTCTCCCGGGCGATCGCCCGCCGGTTGCGCGAGACCGGAACCGACCACGTGTACCTCGACGCCCGGCACCTGACCGGGTTCGCCGCCCGGTTCCCGACCGTCACGGCGTCGTGCCTGGCCGCGGGTATCGACCCGGCCCACCAACTGATTCCGGTCGCCCCGGCCGCGCACTACTCGTGCGGCGGCGTCGTCACCGACGTGCACGGGCGCACCGGGGTGCCGGGCCTGTTCGCGGTCGGCGAGGTCGCCCGCACCGGACTGCACGGCGCGAACCGGTTGGCGTCCAACAGTCTCCTCGAGGGTCTGGTCGTCGGGGAACGCGTCGGACACGCCGCGATCGAGCGGGCGGGACTGCCCGTGGAGGCCGACGATCTGCTGCTGCCGTTCCGGCGCCGGACGCCCCGCGACCGGGTGCAGGCACTGATGACCGCGCACGCATCCGTCGTCCGTGACGGTGCCGGACTCGATACGGCGGCAACTGAACTGCGCACCGGCGCAGTCGTGGTCGCCGGCCACGGCCGCGCCCTCGAGGACACCGCGCTCGCGGTCGCGGCGTCGGCGCTGGTGCTGGCGGCGTCGCAGCGGCGGGAGAGTCGCGGCTGTCACACTCGCGTCGACCATCCGGACACGTCCGACGCCTTCCGGCGCAGCATCCCCGTGCGGATCGGCCGCGACGGCGAACTCGAGTCGGCGGATGCCGACGTATTGCTATCGATAGGAGCACAGTGAGCACCACGCAGGACCGACTCGATCCGCAGGAGACGCTCGCCCTGGTGCGCACCGCACTGGACGAGGACCTCCGCTACGGCCCGGACGTCACGTCGGTGGCCACCGTGCCCGCCGACGCCGTCGCCGAGGCGTCCGTGGTCAGCCGCGCGGTCGGCACCGTCGCCGGTGTCGACGTCGGCCTGGTGGTGCTCGACGAGGTGATCGGTGCCGGCAACTACGAGGTGATCCACCGGGTCGCCGACGGCACCCGCGTCGTGCCGGGCGACGCCGTCCTCACGGTGAAGGCGCCGACGCTGGCACTGCTCACCGCCGAACGCACGATGCTCAACCTGATGTGCCACCTGTCCGGGATCGCGACCGCGACGGCGGCATGGGTCGACGCCGTCGACGGTACCGACTGCAAGATCCGGGACAGTCGTAAGACGCTGCCCGGGCTGCGCGGCCTGCAGAAGTACGCGGTCCGCGCCGGGGGCGGCGTCAACCACCGGATGGGACTCGGTGACGCGGCGCTCATCAAGGACAACCACGTCGTCGCGGCCGGGTCGGTCGTCGCCGCGCTGCGCGCGGTGAAGGCGGTCGCCCCCGACATCGAGTGCGAGGTGGAGGTCGACACCCTCGAGCAGTTGGATGCGGTCCTCGCCGAGGGTGCGGAACTTGTTCTGCTGGACAACTTTCCGCTGTGGCAGACGCAGACTGCGGTGCAGCGCCGCGACACGGTCTCGCCGTCCACCCGGCTCGAGTCGTCCGGCGGGCTGACCCTCGACGTGGCCGCCGACTACGCCGCGACCGGTGTCGACTACCTCGCCGTCGGCGCGCTCACCCACTCGGTGACGGTCCTCGACCTCGGCCTGGACATGTGACGCGTAGCGTGGAGGCATGAGCGACTCGAACGTTGTCGCAGTCGATCGAGGTCCACGCCGGATAGCCCGCCGGGTCACGGTGGCGGCGGCGCCGTCGACGGTGTTCGCCCTGATCGCCGATCCACGTCGGCATCACGAACTGGACGGTTCGGGGACGGTGCG
This sequence comes from Prescottella subtropica, assembly GCF_005434945.1. Taxonomy (GTDB): domain Bacteria; phylum Actinomycetota; class Actinomycetes; order Mycobacteriales; family Mycobacteriaceae; genus Prescottella; species Prescottella subtropica. The sequence goes on from NZ_SKCH01000023.1 coordinate 13,070, forward strand.
CGGCGCCGTGTCCGGGCCGGACCGACTCGGCCCCGACTCTGCGTTCACCGTGTCGATGACGATGTTCGGGGTGCCGTACCGGATCACGAGCCGAGTGGTCGATTTCGACGACGGACGTGTCGTCGAGTGGAGACACCCGCTCGGTCATCACTGGCGCTGGGAACTCGAGGAGACCGCGCCGGGACGCACGTCGGTGACCGAGGTGTTCGACTATTCGATGGTGCGGTTCCCCCAGTGGGTGCAGTGGATGGGGTTCCGGGCGAGGAACGAGCAGGGCATCACGGCCACGCTCGCCCGTCTGCGCGAGCGTTACCCCGACGCGTGACCGATCTGCGGCGCAGTGGCGGGGTGTGGTGATTCCCCACCCTGGGGTCTCTTTCCCGGGTGTCCGCCCAGGTCGAAAATGGTATGTGTCCGGATCGGTGCGGCCGTGGACACATCGCGGCCCTCCGGCATCACATCCACAGGTGGAGGAGCCATGCTCGGAATCGCATTGGGATTGGGCGCCGCGGCATTCTCGATCGGACTCAGCGCGATAGGGCTGGGGATCGGTCTCATGCTCAGTGACGCGTCGGTCAAGCACGATGTCCGTCGACTCACCCGTTGAACAGTGGGTCGACACCACGCAGGGACGGGTGCGGGCCCAGGTCCGCGCACGTACCCGGCATCCGGTGGCGTGGCTGCGTTCGGCGGTCACCCACCGGCGTGGTGTCGGGACGCGGCCCGCGTCGGCCGGTGCCGACGAGGTCCTCGACCGGCTCACCGACCTGCCGGTGAGTGTGTGGACCTACGGGTTCGATCATCCGTCGGTCCGGCATCTGGGTCCGATGTCGCAGGACTTCGCGACCGCGTTCGGTCTCGGCGCATCCACCCACCGGATCGACCCGGTCGACGCGATCGGCGTGTGCATGGCGAGCATCCAGGCCCTGCAGCGGCGGGTCGCCGCACTGGAGGCGGAACTGGAACGCCGGGAGTGACGCTCACACCGCGGCCGCGAGTGCGGCCGCGGCCACGAAGAACAGTGCCGCGAACACCCTGCTCGTGGCGAGCTGCTGACGGGGCGACCGCAGTGCCCGCAGCAGTCGTGCGGCGAGGCCCGTGTACCCGGTCATGACGGCCGTGTCGACGGCCACCATCGTCGCGGCCATGAGCGCGTACTGCGGCAGCAGCGGGGCGGACGGGTCCAGGAACTGCGGCAGCACCGCGAGCATGAACACGATCGCCTTCGGATTGCTCGCATTGACGAGGAACGCCCGCGTCACCAGCGCCGCCGCCGACCCCCGTCCGTCGCCGTCCGTCACCTCGATCTCGACGGGCGTCGAACGCCACTGCCGCACACCGAGATACGCGAGATAGGCGACGCCGAACCATTTCACGGTCAGGAACGCGGTCGTCGAACCGGCCAGTAGTGCGCCCACCCCGGCCGCGACGATCGCGATCTGCAGCAGCAGCGCCAGTTGCAACCCGAGGATGTTCCAGTATCCGCGCCGGAACCCGTGCTGCAGGCCCGTCGACATCGACGCGATCGCGCCGGCCCCCGGCGACAGACTGATCACCCAGGCAGCGCCGAAGAACGCCGACCAGAGCTGCCACGACACGGGGTCGAAGTGTAGGCCTAGCTGCCGCTGCTGCCGCTACCGAGGCAACTGAACAGCGGGTCGACGAGTGAGCAGAACGCGGCCGGCCGCACCGGGTGGTAGTCGTCGGGCACGCCGTCGGCCGCAACGACGTCCCGATACGTGGTCACCGCATCGGTGGGCCGTCGGGTCAGCGCAGGGTCGGTGACGGCGTCGACCGTGTACAGGCCGAAACGCGGCCGGTACGAACCCCATTCGTAGTTGTCGGTGATCGACCAGTAGTTGTAGCCGATCACGTCGGCGCCGTCCGCCCGCGCCCGCTCGATCCAGTAGACGTGATCGCGCAGGTGATCCGACCGGGTGTAGCCGTCCGGGCGGGGCTGCCCGTCGTCGGTGGCCATCCCGTTCTCGACGACGTACAGCGGCATGCCGGGCAGCTTCCGGTGGTACGCCGTCAGGGCGTGGTAGATCCCGTCCGGTTGCGGGACGACATCGTAGAACCGGTCGGTTGCGGCCGCGATCGCCGTGACGTTGTCGAGCGAGGCGCCGTAGTAGTAGTCGATGCCCAGGAAATCGAGCTTGTCGGTGACCCGGTCGACGAACAGCGGATCGAGCGCCCCGAACACCGCCGGGACGAACGCCAGGTTGCTGCCGACGCGGGCGGTCGGATCGAGGGCGTGGATGCGGTCGTAGATCTCCCGGTGGGCGCGGGTCATGCCGTCGAACATCCGGGGAACGTCGGTGAGCGAGATCCCGCCGTAGGTGAGTTCGCGCTGCGCGTACGTCGTCGGCTCGTTGAACGTGATCCAGATCGCCCCGACGTCCCGGTAGCGGTCGACGACCTTCCCGGCGTTGACGAGCCAGTCGTCGACGGTCCGCGGGTCGGCCCAGCCGCCCCGGTCGGCGATCCAGCCCGGGTACACCCAGTGGTCGAGGGTGATCATCGGCGTCATGCCGTGGTCGCGGATCCGCCGGACGACGTCGTCGTAGTAGGCGAACTCGGTCTCGTCCCACCGGCCCGGTTCGGGCTGCACCCGTGCCCACTCGACACCGAACCGGAACACGTCGACTCCGAGGCCCGCCGCGTTGTCGATGTCCTCGGCGTAGCGGTGCCGGAAGTCGACGGCATTCCCGACCGGGTCGTCGGTGCGGCCCGCCGCCGAGTAGCGCACCCAGTTGCTGTCCGGGGCCGAGCCTTCCGACTGGAATCCGGACGTCGCGACACCCCACAGGAAGTCGTCCCCCAGTGGTCCGGCCACGGCGGTCGAGGGTGCGGCGATCGGAACGGTGGCCAGTGCGACGGCCAGCGCGGTGGCGGCCAGTGCGGCAGCGAGGTCGGCCATGCCGGAACTCTAGAACGATCGATTGTCCGGACAGGTGTCTTTTCGGAAAGCGGCAGTTCACGGGCCGCGCCGTGTGCGCGTGGGACCGGAGGGCGACCGTGTTGCACCGATCACGGATAATCGAGGCGAACCCCGTTCTCCAGAGAGGACCTCTCATGCTTGCCCGCACCGACCTCCGTGGTCGTACCCCGTCCGTCGCCGAGCTCCGGGGAGCGCTGCCCCGAGGCGGAGTGGACGTGGATGCGGTGCTGCATCAGGTCCGTCCCGTCGTCGAGGACATCCGTGCCCGCGGTGTCGAGGCGGCGCTCGAGTACGGCGAGAAGTTCGACGGCGTCCGGCCCGCCACGGTGCGGGTGCCCCGCGCCGAGCTGACCCGCGCGCTCGCCGAACTCGACGCCGACGTCCGGGCCGCGCTCGAGGTCGCGATCGAACGCACCCGCAAGGTCCACGCCGACCAGCGGCGCACCGACACCGTCACCGAGGTCGTCCCCGGCGGCACCGTCACCGAACGCTGGGTGCCGGTCGACCGCGTCGGCCTGTACGTGCCCGGCGGCAACGCCGTCTACCCGTCGTCGGTCGTCATGAACGTCGTCCCGGCGCAGACCGCGGGCGTCGAATCCCTCGTCGTCGCCTCCCCGCCGCAGGCCGCGTTCGACGGTCTGCCGCACCCGACGATCCTCGCGGCCGCCGAACTGCTCGGTGTCACCGAGGTGTGGGCCGTCGGCGGCGCGCAGGCCGTCGCGCTGCTCACCTACGGCGGCACCGACACGAACCGTGACGAGCTCGCCCCCGTGGACCTCATCACCGGCCCCGGCAACATCTACGTCACCGCCGCCAAGCGGCTGTGCCGCGGCCTCGTCGGCATCGACGCGGAGGCCGGGCCCACCGAGATCGCGATCCTCGCCGACCGCACCGCCGACCCCGTGCACGTGGCCGCCGACATGATCAGCCAGGCCGAGCACGACGTCATGGCCGCGTCCGTGCTGGTCACCGACAGTGCCGAGCTGGCCGACGCCGTGGACAGTGCACTCGCCGCTCAGCTCGAGTTCACCAAGCACCGCGAGCGGGTGGCCACGGCGCTGTCGGGCAGCCAGTCCGGCACCGTCCTCGTCGACGACATCGCCGCCGGTCTGCGCGTCGTCAACGCGTACGCCGCCGAGCACCTCGAGATCCAGACGGAGAACGCGTCCGCCGTCGCCGCGCAGGTTCGCTCCGCCGGCGCCGTGTTCGTCGGCCCGTGGGCGCCGGTCAGTCTCGGCGACTACTGCGCCGGCTCCAACCATGTGCTGCCCACCGCCGGCTGCGCGCGGCACTCGTCGGGTCTGAGCGTGCAGACGTTCCTGCGCGGCATCCACGTCGTCGACTACAGCGAGGACGCCCTGAAGGACGTCGCCCGGCACGTGATCAACCTGGCCAACGCCGAGGATCTGCCCGCGCACGGCGAGGCCGTCCGGCTGCGGTTCGAGACCCTGACCGGGGACCGTAAGTGAGCGGCGTCCCCGGCGCGTCCGCCGGCCTGGACGACCTGCCGATCCGCGACAACCTGCGCGGTCAATCCCCGTACGGCGCACCGCAGTTGACGGTGCCGGTGCAGCTCAACACCAACGAGAACCCGCACCCGCCGTCGAAGGCGCTCGTCGACGACGTCGCCGAGGCCGTCCGGGCGGCGGCCGCGGACCTGCACCGCTACCCGGACCGGGACGCGGTCGCGCTGCGCACCGACCTGGCCGCGTACATGACCCGGCAGACCGGGGTGGCGCTGGACGTGTCGAACCTGTGGGCCGCCAACGGATCCAACGAGGTGCTGCAGCAGCTGCTGCAGGCGTTCGGCGGTCCGGGGCGGACCGCGCTCGGGTTCGTGCCGTCGTACTCGATGCACCCGCTGCTGGTGACCGGCACCCAGACCGAATGGGTGCCGGCGCCGCGCCGCGCCGACTTCTCCCTCGACGCGGCCGCCGCGGTGGCCGTGATCGAGGAACGCCGTCCCGACGTCGTGTTCGTCACCAGCCCCAACAATCCGACCGGGCACTCGATCCCGCTCGAGGATCTGACACCGATCCTGGACGCGGCACCGGGCATCGTGATCGTCGACGAGGCGTACGCCGAGTTCTCGTCGGTGCCGTCCGCGGTCACCCTGATCGACGAGTACCCCACCAAGCTCGTGGTGAGCCGGACGATGAGCAAGGCGTTCGCGTTCGCGGGCGGCCGGCTCGGCTACTTCGTGGCCGCGCCCGCGTTCGTCGACGCGGTGTTGCTGGTGCGGCTGCCGTACCACCTGTCGATCGTCACGCAGGCCGCCGCCCGCGCCGCGCTGCGGCACGCCGACGAAACTCTCGGCAGCGTCGCCGAACTCGCGTCCGAGCGGGACCGGGTGAGCACCGAACTGGCCGCGATGGGGTACACCGTCGTCCCCAGCGACGCCAACTTCATCCTCTTCGGACGCTTCGCCGACGCCGCAGCGACGTGGCAGCGGTACCTCGACGAGGGTGTCCTCATCCGCGACGTCGGCATCGCCGGCCATCTGCGGACCACCGTCGGCCTCGCCGCCGAGAACGACGAACTGCTGCGGGTCAGCCGGATGCTGGCCCCCACCGAACCGAAGGGGCTGTGATGAGCGACCGGATCGCGCGCGTCGAACGGACGACGAGGGAGTCGAGCATCGTCGTCGAGTTGAACCTCGACGGCACCGGGAAGACCGATATCTCCACGGGCATCCCGTTCTTCGACCACATGCTCACCGCCCTCGGTGCGCACGCCAGTTTCGACCTGACGGTGCACGCGAAGGGTGACGTCGAGATCGACGCCCACCACACCGTCGAGGACACCGCGATCGTCCTCGGGCAGGCCCTCGGCCAGGCGCTCGGCGACAAGAAGGGCATCCGACGCTTCGGCGACGCGTTCATCCCGATGGACGAAACCCTCGCGCACGCCTCCGTCGACGTGTCCGGACGCCCGTACTGCGTGCACACCGGGGAGCCGGAACACATGCTGCACAGTGTGATCGGCGGCTACCCGGGTGTCCCGTACTCGACCGTCATCAACCGGCACGTGTTCGAGTCCATCGCGTCCAACGCCCGCATCGCCCTGCACGTGCGGGTGCTGTACGGACGCGACCAGCACCACATCACCGAGGCCGAGTTCAAGGCCGTCGCCCGCGCGCTGCGCGAAGCCGTCGAACCCGATCCGCGGGTGTCCGGGGTGCCGTCCACGAAGGGTGCTCTGTAGACCCGTGAGCACGATTTTCATGTACATCCTGTTCCTCGGCGCCGGGTTCGCACTCGGCGGCGCCTACTCGATGTGGAAGGTCAACAAGCTCGCCTCCGGTGTGCTCGTGGCGTTGGCGATCCTCGCGGCGGCGTCGGGACTCCTGCGGTTGATCTGATGCGCGAACTCCTGCGGACCCGCGGGATCCTCATCGCGTTCCTGATGGGCACGACCACGTTCGGTGGCTGGTCGCTGCTGCTGCCGGTGGTGCCGTTGGCGATCGCCGACGGCGGCGGTGGTGCCGCGGCCGCGGGCGGGTCGACGGCGATCTTCATGGCGACGACGGTGGCCACACAGTTGCGGGTGCCGGCATTGCTGCGGCGGCACGGCTACCGGACGGTGCTGGGAGTCGGCTGCGTGCTGCTCGGCCCGCCGTCGCTGGCGTTCGTGTGGAGCGTCGACATCGTGCCGGCACTGGCGGTGTCCGCGCTCCGCGGTGTCGGCTTCGGTCTGGTGACCGTCGCCGGGATCGGCCTGCTCGCCGAACTCGCGCCCCGGAACCTGCTCGGCCGGGTCACCGGCGCGAACGGGGTCGCGATCGCCTCTGCCCAGATGATCGTGCTGCCGCTGGGTCTGGCGCTGTACAAGACGGGTCAGTCGTCGCTGGTGTTCGTGCTCGGCGCGCTGATCCCGACACTGTCGCTGCTGTCGATCTCCCGGCTGCCGGCCGTCCCGAAGCCGGGGCTCCCGGCGGGCCGCAAGGGGCTGCCGCTCGGGGTGCTGCTGGTTCCGTGCGTCGCGATGCTCGCCGTGTCCGCGGCGTACGGGGGCATGTCGTCGCTGCTGTCGATCGCGGTCGCGGACCGGGCGGCCGTGGTCGGGGCGGCGTTGGCGGCGTCGGCCGGTGCCATGCTCGTGGGCCGCTATGGGGCCGGTGTGATCGCGGACCGGTTCGGCGTCGGGCGCACGCTCGTCCCGGCGCTGCTGCTCGGCGCCGCCGGCACGGCTGCCTTGGCCGGGGCAGTGGCGGGTGTGGGCGGCGACATCGGACTGATCGGCGGGGCGACGGCGTTCGGTGCCGCGTTCGGTGCCGTCCAGAACGAGGCGCTGCTGGCACTGTTGGCCTCTGCGGGCCCCGAGCGGGTCGGCGCGGCCAGTGCCGCTTGGAACATCGCGTACGACGGCGGCACCGGCATCGGGTCGATCGCGCTCGGTGTCGTCGCGGGGGCGGCAGGATATCCGGCGGTGTTCTGGCTCGCCGCGATCGTGATCGTGGCCGTCACACCCGTCGCGGTGTGGCCGCGGGCCGTTGCTGCGACATCGGTCGAGAGTCGCCCGCAGTAACCGCCCGCAGAAGCCGTCAGCAGGGGCCGACGCACCCGACCGCTAGAGTCACGGCCATGACCGCACGCAAGGTTGCTCTCCTCGATTACGGCTCCGGAAATCTGCACTCGGCGCAGCGCGCCCTCGCCCGCACCGGGGCCGAGATCGAGGTGACGAACGACCCGTACGTCGCCCTGAACGCGGACGGTCTCGTCGTCCCCGGTGTCGGCGCGTTCGCGGCGTGCATGGAGGGGCTGCGGGAGGTTCGGGGCGAACGGATCATCGGGCAGCGGCTCGCCGGTGGCCGCCCGGTCCTCGGTATCTGTGTCGGCATGCAGATCCTGTTCGAGCGCGGCGTCGAGCACGGGGTGGAGGCCGACGGCTGCGGTGAATGGCCCGGCACCGTCGAACGGCTCGAGGCGGACGTGCTGCCGCACATGGGCTGGAACACCGTCGACGCCCCCGCCGACAGCGTCCTGTTCGCGGGCATGGACGCCGACACCCGCTTCTACTTCGTGCACTCGTACGGCGTCCGCCGCTGGGAGCTGCCCGAACCGGAGGTGCTCGCCCCGCCGAAGCTGACGTGGGCGCAGCACGGCGACCGGTTCCTCGCTGCCGTCGAGAACGGCGCCCTGTCGGCCACCCAGTTCCATCCCGAGAAGTCCGGTGACGCCGGCGCCCAACTGCTGGAGAACTGGGTCCGCGGCCTGTGACCGGCGGCCCCGGCCCGGACGGCGACGGCGACGGCGACCTGTCGCTCGCGAAGCTCGCGCTGGCGACGATGGGCACCGGGGCCACGATCCTGATCGTCGCGGCGGTCCTCGTCGTGGCGTTGCGGCCGGGGCCGATCCCGGGGCTCGTCATCGCCCTCGCCGGGATCGTCGCGGCGATCGCGGCGATGGGTGCGGTGTCGAAACGCATGACCCGCCGTGCGTTCGGCGATCGGGGACGTGACGGGTGACGACCCGGGGCCCGGGTGTGGCCGGGGACCCATTAGGATCGGCGCGGTGAGCCTGGTCCTTTTGCCTGCTGTAGATGTCGCCAACGGTGAAGCTGTTCGCCTCGTTCAGGGAGAGGCGGGAAGCGAGACCAACTACGGTGCGCCCCGCGACGCCGCCCTGGCGTGGCAGAACGACGGTGCCGAGTGGGTGCATCTGGTCGATCTCGATGCCGCGTTCGGTCGCGGCTCCAACCGTGAACTGCTCGCCTCGGTCGTCGGCGAACTCGACGTCAAGGTCGAACTGTCCGGCGGAATCCGCGACGACGCCTCCCTCGAGGCGGCCCTCGCGACCGGTTGCGCCCGCGTCAACCTGGGCACCGCCGCCGTCGAGAACCCCGACTGGTGCGCCCGCGCCATCGCCAAGCACGGCGAGCGTATCGCCGTCGGTCTCGACGTCAAGCTGATCGACGGCGACTACCGGCTGCGCGGCCGCGGCTGGGTGTCCGACGGCGGCGACCTGTGGGAGGTCCTCGAGCGGCTGAACCGGGACGGCTGCTCGCGGTACGTCGTCACCGACGTCAGCAAGGACGGCACGCTGACCGGCCCGAACCTGGAACTGCTCAGCGCCGTGTGCGCCGCCACCGATGCACCGGTCGTCGCGTCCGGCGGTGTCTCGACCATCGCCGACCTCGAGGCCATCGCCGGTCTCGTCGGGGAGGGTGTCGAGGGGTCGATCGTCGGAAAGGCGCTCTACGCAGGACGATTCACGCTGCCCGAGGCACTCGCCGCGGTGTCGCGCTAGGACGGAGCCCGCGATGAACCGCACCTCGGACCCGCAGACGTTGCTGGCGATCGCCGGCGACGTGCTCGACGGTGCCGCGGGACGGTTCGTCGCGGGACTCGGCGCGCCGAGCGCGGTCCACAAGGGCCCCAAGGACTTCGCGACCGAGGTCGATCTGGAACTCGAACGGACGATCACCGCGGAACTCGAACGCCGCACCGGCATCGAGGTCCACGGCGAGGAGTACGGGGGACCGGCGACGCACTCCGGTGACGTGTGGATCCTCGACCCGATCGACGGCACGTTCAACTACTCGTCGGGTCTGCCGACGGCGGGGATGCTGCTGGCGCTGCTGCGGGACGGTGTTCCGATCCTGGGCCTGACGTGGCTGCCGCTCACCGCGGAGACCTTCGCGGCCGTCGCCGGTGGGCCGCTCCACCGCAACGGGATTCCGTTGCCGCGGCTCGAGAAGCGGACACTCGCCGACTCGATGATCAGCTTCGGCGCGTTCAACCTCGACAGCGGCGGCCGTTTCCCCGGCCCGTACCGGTTCGCGCTGCTCGGCGAGCTGAGCCGGGTGTCGTCGCGGATCCGGATCCGCGGCTCCACCGGCGCCGACCTCGCCTACACGGCGTCCGGAAGTTTCGGTGGCGCAGTCGTGTTCGGCCACCACGTGTGGGACAACGCGGCCGGGGTCGCGCTGGTGCGGGCGGCCGGCGGCATCGTCACCGACCTGCACGGCGACGACTGGCACATCGGCTCGAAGTCGGTGCTCGCGGCCGCACCCGGCGTCCACGCCGAACTTCTCGACATACTTCACGCTCTGGGTGATCCCGGAGACGCGGCCTGAAGGAGGGCCACAACGATGACTCTGGCTGTTCGGGTGATACCGTGCCTCGACGTCGACGCGGGACGCGTCGTCAAGGGCGTCAACTTCGAGAATCTGCGGGACGCGGGCGATCCCGTGGAACTCGCCGCCACCTACGACGCGCAGGGCGCCGACGAGCTCACGTTCCTGGACGTCACCGCGTCCAGCGGTGACCGCGGCACCATGCTCGACGTCGTCACCCGCACCGCCGAACAGGTGTTCATTCCGCTCACGGTCGGCGGCGGTGTCCGCACCGTCGACGATGTCGACCGACTGCTGCGCGCCGGCGCCGACAAGGTCAGCGTCAACACCGCGGCCATCGCCCGCCCCGAGGTGCTGCGAGAGATGTCGCAGCGCTTCGGGTCGCAGTGCATCGTGCTGTCCGTCGACGCCCGCACCGTGCCCGCCGGTCAGGAGCCGACCCCGTCCGGGTGGGAGGTCACCACGCACGGCGGTAAGCGGAGCGCCGGCATCGACGCCGTCGAGTGGGCCACCCGCGGCGCCGAACTGGGGGTGGGGGAGATCTTGCTCAACTCGATGGACGCCGACGGCACCAAGGCCGGTTTCGACCTGGCCATGATCCGCGCGGTCCGCGCCGCCGTCGACGTCCCGGTCATCGCGAGCGGCGGCGCCGGTGCCGTCGAGCATTTCGTGCCGGCCGTCGCGGCCGGGGCCGACGCGGTCCTCGCGGCGAGTGTCTTCCACTTCGGGGAGATGACGATCGGCGACGTGAAGAACGCGATGCGCGCGGAAGGGATCACCGTCCGATGAGTCTCGACCCCACGATCGCCGCGAAACTCGAGCGCAACGACGCCGGACTGTTCAGCGCCGTCGCCCAGGAGAAGTCGACCGGCGCAGTCCTCATGGTCGCCTGGATGGACGACGAGGCCCTCGCCCGCACCCTCGCGACGCGGAAGGGCACCTACTATTCGCGGTCCCGGCAGCAGTACTGGGTCAAGGGCGAAACCAGCGGCCACACCCAGTACGTGCACGAGGTGCGCCTCGACTGCGACGGCGACAGCATTCTGCTGATCGTCGACCAGGAGGGCGCCGCCTGCCACACCGGCACGCACACGTGCTTCGACACCGAGGTGCTCCTGAGCCCGGAGGACTGATCCGGCCGGCCGTGCATCTTTCGCGCGCCACCGGGTACCCGGACGGCACAGGTGTCGTGCGACGGAAGGTGGTGCGCGGTCATGCGTGTCGAACCCGGAACGGTGGTGGTGTACACCGATGTGGCGTGCGGATGGTCGACGCTCGCGCTGCACCGGTTCTATCGGGAGCGGGAACGAGCGCACCTGACCGACGCGGTGCGGGTCGATCACCGACTGTTCGCGCTCGAGGACCTCAACCGGGTGCCGACCCCGAAACGGGTCGTGGACGCCGAGATCCCGGTGCTGGGGGCACTCGAACCCGGGCTCGGGTGGAGCCTGTGGCAGCGGGATCCGGCGCAGTGGCCGGGCACGTCGCTGCCGGCGAACGAGGCGGTGCACGCCGCGAAGCTGCAGTCGCTGCGGGCCGCGGAGGAACTCGACATGGCGATCCGGCTCGCGTTCTTCCGTGACAGCCGCCCCGTCCACCTGACGTGCGAACTGTGCGAGATCGCCGCGGCGTGCCCACACGTGGACGTCGACGTGCTCGCCGAGAACCTCGACGAGGGCACGGCCCGGGCCGCGATGATGCGGGACTACCGCACCCGCGGCGACCGGGTGCAGGGCAGCCCGCACTTCTTCCTCGCGGACGGCTCCGACACCCCCAACCCGGGCATCGTGCTGCACTGGGTGGGGGCGCCCGGCGTCGGATTCCCGGTCGTCGACTCGGACGATCCGACCGCCATGGCGGACCTGGTCCGCCGCGCCGCGGAGCGGTGACACGGACCCGAGGTTTACCCGTCTGCGGTGTGGAACGCGCCCTCCGTGCGTTCGTAGACGAGCGCGGCCTCGACGGTGGGCCGGCACGTGAGCTGCCGGCGTGTCCCGGTCGCGTCGAGTGCGCGGTAGACCCCGCGGGTGGCGGTGACGAGGGCGAAGTCGATGCCGTGGCTTTCGGTGAGATCCTTCGCCTCCACCAGGGCCGCGGTCGCGTCGACGCTCACGAAGTCGGTGTGTGAGAGGTCGAGGACGATGAGGTCGCCGGCCTCGATGCCGCTCGCGGTGAGTTCGTGCAGGGCACCGCGGTACGCGCAGCGGAAATCGTCGACGGTGCGCATGTCGAGGCTGTCCGGGTATGCGACGACCACGGCCGACGCCGGGGTGTGGGACAGCAGCAGTCCGGTCTCGGGAACGGCGTCGAAACGCGGCATCGTGGTGGTGGACAGGGCAGACTCGGGCACGGTGTACCTCCGTCCCGTCGGGTGAGGTGCCTTCCGGGTGTTCGGTCTCCCTCGTTTCTAACACCGACCCGGGTCGCTGTACAGGTCACGAAGCTTGCCGAGCGTGTCCGCGAGGATGCGGGAGACGTGCATCTGGGAGACGCCGATGCGTTCGGCGATCTGGGTCTGGGTCTGGTCGCCGAAGAACCGGAGCAGCAGTACCGTCCGTTCGCGATCGGACAGACCCTCGAGAAGGACACGAATCGTTTCGTGGTCCTCGACGCCGGCCAGGTCGGAGTCGTCGTCGCCGAGGACGTCCGCGATGGTCGACCCGGGCCCAGGCCCGGCAGGCGTCGCATCGACGGACAGCGCCTGATAGCCGCTCGCCGCCTGCAGTCCCTGTACGACGTCCTCCTCGGAGACACCCAGTTCACCGGCCATCTCGCGGGGGGTCGGGGCCCGGCCCAGCCGCTGCGACATCGCCGTCGCGGTCCGGGTCATCTCGAGATGCAACTCCTTGAGGCGGCGCGGCACCCGGACCGCCCACCCGGCGTCGCGGAAGTGCCGGCGCACCTCGCCCATGATGGTGGGGACCGCGAACGCCAGGAAGTCGCACCCCCGGTCGACGTCGAACCGGTCGACGGCGTTCACCAGGCCCAGGCTCGCCACCTGGAGGAGATCGTCGTACGGTTCGCCACGGCGGTCGAACCGGTGCGCGATGTGCTCGGCGAGGGGGAGGCAGCGGGTGATGATGGACCGGCGGACCTCGTCGCGCGCCGGATCGTCGGGTGTGAGTGACGCCAACTCCGTGAACATCGGTTTCACGTCGCGGTACTCGTCGGAGCGTTCGACGGCCCGTCGGGTCACGTCGCGTCCCCGCTGCACATCGTGAACGAGATCGTCACCGACACGTACTCGCCGCCGTCGTGGTCGTGGTCGCGGTCGACGGAGAGGGTGTCGGTCAGGGTGCGCAGCACGTGCCAGCCGAAGCGACTCTCGATCGGGGTGTCCGCCCCCGCCGCGGTCGCGGTGACCGCGGCGGAGAAACGGAACGTGTCGGGGGACAGCCGGAACCGGCAGACGATCACGGTGTCGGGAACCGCGATACGCAGCAGCGTGCTGCATGCTTCGTCGACGGCGAGACGCAGATCGGCGAGCTGGTCGAGATCCATGTTGCACTGCCCGGCCAGGGCCGTGGACACGCCGCGCAGCGGCCCCAACTGGGCGGACTCGGCCGGGGCCCGCAGTTCGAGGGTGGGGGCGGATCCGTCCGGCTGTGCCGTGGTTGCGCAGGTGTGCGTCATGACTCCTCGCTGCGGGTTCCGGTCTCGGCGGCGCGGCGTGCTGGTCGCCCGTGTCGCAGAGATTCCCGAGTGGTGCGAGTTCCAAACGTGTCGGCGCACCCAGCCTCCCACGGATACGGGTCGACCGTTCGGGCCCGACGTGGTTACGGTGGCATCGGGGGCGCACGAGGGTCGCCATCCTCGGTAGCCGACGATCCGGAGGACGTCATGACCGAAACACTCCAGAATCTCAGCCCGCGCCACAATCCCGATCCCGAACCCGGTCACATCCCCGACCTCGAACCCGGGGGTGGCGTCCCGGCCGGTTCGACGCCACCCGAGTCCGAGGGCATATCGGACCTCGCCGGCCACGAACCGGACACCCGGAACCGTTTCCCGGTGACGGGGATCGCGACCGTCGTCGTGGTCGCGGCGATCGCCGTCACGTTCGTCGTGGTCGCGATCGGGTTGCTCCTGATGGTCGCCGGAGGTGGGTGACGTCGGTCAGTACCAGTGGCGTCGGCCGCCCACCGCCCGGCCGGTGGCACCGATCAGGGCGAGGATCACGCCGATGACGAGCAGTACGATGCCGATCGTCCAGATGATCGAGATCCCGGTGAGGAAACCGATCAGCAAGAGGATCAAACCCAGGACAATCATCGCTTCGTCTCCTTCTGTGGGACCGATGACCGGATACCCCGTCGGCGCCGGCGGAAACATCCCGGGCGCGCCGCCGTCGGGTGAGTTGGCACAATCTCCGCCATGCCTCTCATCCAGATCAGTCAGACCCCCGGCCTGACCGCCGACCAGAAGCGCGATGTCATCGCCGCCGTCACCGCCGCGTACGCGGAGGCGGCGGGCAAGAACGCGTCGTCGGTGTGGGTCACCCTCACCGACGTACCCCGCGAGAACTGGGGTGTCGGCGGCGTGCCGCTGGGCTGAGTCCCGCCGGGTCAGGCCTTGCCGGTGCCGGCGGCGATACCGCGGTCGAGTTGATCGATCAGGGCGTCGCCGAGCACCGACAACTGTGCCACCTGAGTGGCGTCGAGACCTGCGAACACGAGCGCCTGGACGGTCCGCACATGTCCGGGGGCGGCCTCCGCGACCGTGGTCAGGCCGTCGTCGGTGAGGACGGCGAACGCGCCGCGGACACCGGGAACCGTGTCGCGGCGCACCCAGTCGCGTTTCTCCATCCGGGTCACCACGTGCGACAGCCGGGACAGCGACGCGTTGGCGTGCGCCGCCAACTCGGACAGCCGCAACCGCCGCTCGTCGGCCTCGGACAGGGCCGCGAGAACGAAGTACTCGAAATGGGTGAGTCCCGAATCGCGCTGCAACTGGGTGTCGAGCGCCGCCGGTAGCCGGGTGACGAGGGCGACGAGGGTCTGCCACGCGTCCTGCTGTTCGGGCGTGAGCCACGGGATGTCGGTGCTGTCGGGCGTGCTCATGGCTCCCAGGGTGTCAAACACCGGAACGGCACCGATCGACCGGGGAACGGACGCCGCCGCTGTGCGCCTTTTCGGTGGTACCCACTACCAAAAAGGCGCACGGGGCGCGCAGCGCCACCGCGGCGCCTGGGATGA
Organism: Prescottella subtropica; assembly: GCF_005434945.1. GTDB lineage: Bacteria > Actinomycetota > Actinomycetes > Mycobacteriales > Mycobacteriaceae > Prescottella > Prescottella subtropica. The sequence continues at coordinate 28,283 of NZ_SKCH01000023.1, forward strand.
TGGGGGCATGCGCGACGATTCGACCACCACCCGCGAACAGTTCCGTGCTCTTGCCGCCGAGCATCGGGTCGTCCCGGTGATCCGAAAGGTGCTGGCGGACGCGGAGACTCCGCTGTCGGCGTACACCAAGTTGGCGGGCAGTCGGCCCGGCACGTTCCTGCTGGAGTCGGCGGAGAACGGCCGGTCGTGGTCGCGCTGGTCGTTCATCGGCGCGGGCAGTCCGGCGGCACTGACGGTGCGCGACGGGGAGGCCGCGTGGTTCGGCAACGTCCCGGCCGGTGCCCCGTCCGGCGGCGACCCGATCGTCGCGCTCGGCCGCACCCTGGAGTTGCTGCGCAGCGAACGGTTGCCGGACCTGCCGCCGCTCACCGGTGGCATGGTCGGTTTTCTCGGGTACGACGCGGTCCGCCGGCTCGAGCGTCTCCCGGAGCATGCCGTCGACGACCTGCAGATCCCGGAGATGGTGATGCTGCTGGCCACCGATCTCGCGGCGGTCGACCACCACGAGGGCGCGATCACGCTCATCGCGAACGCCGTCAACTGGGATGGTTCCGACGAGCGGGTCGACGAGGCCTACGACGACGCCGTCACCCGACTGGACCGGATGACCGCGGCGCTGTCCGCGCCCGCCCCGTCGACGGTGTCCACGTTCACGCGGCCGGCCCCGGCGTACCGGCGGCAGCGCACCACCGAGAGTTTCGGGGCGGACGTGCACCGGCTGATCGGGGAGATCGAGGCCGGTGAAGCGTTCCAGGTGGTGCTGTCGCAGCGTTTCGAAATGGACTGCGCGGCAGAGCCGATCGACGTCTACCGGATGCTGCGGGCGTCGAATCCGAGCCCGTACATGTATCTCGTGCAGGTCCCGGACGGGGACGGCGGCACCGCGTTCTCGATCGTCGGATCCAGCCCGGAGGCGCTGGTGACCGTCAAGGAGGGGGTCGCGACGACGCATCCCATCGCCGGCACCCGGTGGCGCGGCGCCACCGAGGAGGACGACATCCTGCTCGAGAAGGATCTCCTCGCGGACGAGAAGGAGAACTCCGAGCACCTCATGCTCGTCGACCTGGGCCGCAACGACCTGGGCCGGGTGTGCGAGCCGGGGACGGTGAAGGTCCACGACTACCGGCACATCGAGCGCTACAGCCACGTCATGCACCTCGTCTCCACCGTGACCGGACGCCTCACCGACGGCAAGCACGCCCTCGACGCCGTCACCGCGTGCTTCCCGGCCGGCACCCTGTCCGGGGCGCCGAAGGTGCGGGCGATGGAGCTGATCGACGAACTCGAGCCCACCCGGCGCGGCATCTACGGCGGCATCGTCGGCTACCTCGACTTCACGGGGGACGCGGACACCGCGATCGCGATCCGCACCGCCCTGATCAAGGACGGGACCGCCTACGTGCAGGCCGGTGCCGGGGTGGTCGCCGACTCCGATCCGGTGTACGAGGACACCGAGGCCCGCAACAAGGCGATGGCGGTGCTCAGCGCCATCGCCGCCGCCCAGACACTGCGGCCCTTCGCCGGGCCGCACGGAGGTGACCGCTGATGGGCACGACCACGACCGGACGACGCGCCACCGGGATCGCGGCACTGCTGCTCGCACTCGCGGCACTGTGCCTGTGGGGGTCGTCGCGCATGACGTGGGTGACCGTCACCTCGTCCGACGGACTGGGCCAGGACCGGGTGACGGACCTGGACGGCGGCACCTGGGCGGCCGCGACCACCCCGCTCGCGCTCGTGCTGGTCGCGGCGATCGCGGCCGCGTTCGCGGTGCGCGGGTGGGTGGTGCGTGTCGTCGGCGGTCTCGTGGCGGTGGTCGCGGTGCTCGCCGCGGTGCCCGCGGTCGGTCTGCTCGTCGGCGGCGCGTCGAACGAACAGGCGTCGGACATCGCGGGATTCGGTCGGGTCGGGACGCAGGTGACCGCCGCCGACGTGGCGACCCTGCCGGCGCTGCTGGTGCTGTTCGGGGCGGTCGCGGCCCTCGCCGCCGCGGTGGTGTTGATTCGCAAACCTGCTGCGGCGGGCGGGCTTTCGGGTAAGTACGACAGCCCTGCCGCGCGCCGTGAGGCGGCCGGGCGGGTCGGAACCGGGTCGTCCGACGAGCCGAAGTCGCAGCGGATGCTGTGGGACGCGCTCGACGCCGGTGAGGACCCGACGGTCGGGGACACGGATCCGGGCGACACCGATGTGAGCAAGGGCACGCCGCCTTCGGGTACCCGCCCGGAGGACGACTGACCCCGGCCTCTACCCTGAAGCATGAACCGATGAGTTTCTCCTCACATCGGTTGACATGCCGGAAAGGACTCGGGGCCTCGATGACTGTTCTCGACTCGATTCTCGACGGGGTGCGCGCCGATGTCGCTGCCCGTGAAGCGGTTCTGGACCTCGCTGCCGTGAAGGCAGCGGCGGCCGCCGCACCCCCCGCACTCGATGCCGCGGCCGCGTTGCGCGCCCCCGGTGTCGGGGTGATCGCCGAGGTCAAGCGGGCCAGCCCCTCCAAGGGTGCGCTCGCCGACATCCCGGACCCCGCGGTCCTCGCCGCCGCCTACGAGGCCGGTGGCGCCCGGGTGATCAGCGTCCTCACCGAGGAGCGCCGGTTCCACGGCAGCCTCGCCGACCTCGACGCCGTCCGGCGGGCGGTGAGCATCCCGATCCTGCGCAAGGACTTCATCGTCGGGCCGTACCAGATCCACGAGGCTCGCGCGCACGGCGCGGATGTCGTCCTGCTGATCGTCGCGGCCCTCGACCAGAACACCCTCACGTCGCTGCTCGACCGCACCGAATCGCTCGGTATGACCGCGCTCGTCGAGGTCCACACCGAGGAGGAGGCGGACCGTGCGCTCGAGGCCGGCGCGAGCGTCATCGGCGTCAACGCCCGCAACCTCAAGACCCTCGAGGTCGACATGAGCACGTTCGGGCAGATCGCCCCGGGCCTGCCCAGCAACATCGTGAAGATCGCCGAGTCCGGTGTGCGTGGTCCGGCGGACCTGCTCGCGTACGCGGGTGCCGGGGCGGACGCCGTCCTCGTCGGTGAGGGCCTGGTGACCAGCGGAGACCCGCGGCACGCGTGCGCGGAACTGGCGACGGCGGGTGCGCATCCGTCGTGCCCGAAGCCGTCGCGCTGAGACAGTCCGCACAGCAGGACCCGACCATTCGTTCTCGTCACGGTTGGGGCAGACTGGGGGAGTGAGTTCACGCAACGACGCCCTCGTCTCGAAGGGTGGGAGCCTGCCCACCGCCAGCGCCGGCCTGACCGAGCGTTCCGGTCACGATCCCGATCCCGGTGGTCACTGGGGCATCTTCGGTGGGCGGCACGTCCCCGAGGCGCTCATGGCGGTCATCGAGGATGTCACCGCGGAGTACGACAAGGCGCGCGGGGACGACGAGTTCCTGCACGAACTCGACCGTCTGCAGCGGGACTACACCGGACGGCCGTCGCCGGTGTTCGAGGCGACCCGGCTGCGTGATCACGCCGGCGGGGCCCGCATCCTGCTCAAGCGGGAAGACCTGAACCACACCGGATCCCACAAGATCAACAATGTGCTGGGTCAGGTGCTGCTCGCCAAGCGGATGGGCAAGACCCGCATCATCGCCGAGACCGGTGCCGGCCAGCACGGTGTCGCGACCGCGACCGCGTGCGCGCTGCTCGGACTCGAATGCGTCATCTACATGGGCGCCGTCGACACCGCCCGGCAGGCGCTCAACGTCGCCCGCATGCGCCTGCTCGGTGCGGCGGTCGTGTCCGTCGACACCGGGTCAGCCACGCTCAAGGACGCGATCAACGAGGCGCTGCGCGACTGGGTCACCAACGCCGACCGCACCTACTACTGCTTCGGCACTGCCGCGGGCCCGCACCCGTTCCCGATGATCGTGCGCGACTTCCAGCGTGTCGTCGGCCTCGAGGCGCGCGCCCAGGTGCAGGACATGACCGGACGCCTGCCCGACGCCGTCGTCGCGTGCGTCGGCGGCGGCTCCAACGCGATCGGCATCTTCCACGCGTTCCTCGACGACCCGTCGGTCAAGCTGGTCGGCTACGAGGCGGCGGGCGACGGCGTCGACACCGGCCGGCACGCGGCCACGTTCACCGGCGGCAGCCACGGCGCGTTCCAGGGTGCGTTCTCGTACCTGCTGCAGGACGAGGACGGTCAGACCATCGAGTCGCACTCGATCTCGGCGGGCCTGGACTACCCGGGTGTCGGCCCCGAGCACGCGTACCTCAAGGAGGCCGGCCGGGCGTCGTACGAGCCGATCACCGACACCGAGGCGATGGACGCGCTGCTGCTGCTCTCGCGCACCGAGGGCATCATCCCGGCCGTCGAGTCCGCGCACGCGGTCGCCGGTGCTCTGAAGCTGGGCCGGGAACTCGGCGAGGGCGCGATCATCGTCGTGAGCCTGTCCGGCCGCGGCGACAAGGACATGGACACCGCCGGCAAGTGGTTCGGCCTGTTCGACGAGGAAGGTACATCCAAGTGAGCCAACGAGTTTCGCGCCTGGCACCGACGTTCGCGCAGTGCCGTGAAGAGAAGCGCGCCGCGCTCGTGGGATACCTGCCCGCCGGCTACCCGGACGTGCCGACGTCGATCGACATGTTCAAGACGATGGTCGATGCGGGCTGCGACATCATCGAGGTCGGCGTCGCCTACTCCGATCCCGTGATGGACGGCCCCACCATCCAGAAGGCGGCGGAAACCGCGCTGGCCAACGGGGTTCGGCTGCGGGACGTGTTCACCGTCGTCGAGCAGATCGCGTCGGTCGGCGGTAACGCCGTCGTCATGACGTACTGGAATCCGGTCCTCAAGTACGGCGTCGACGCCTTCTCCCGGGACCTGGCGTCCGCCGGCGGTCTCGGCATGATCACGCCGAACCTCATCCCCGAGGAGGCCGGGGACTGGATGGCCGCGTCCGAGGAACATCACCTCGACCGGATCTTCCTCGTCGCACCGTCGTCGACCGAGGAACGCCTCGCGATGACGCTCGAGGCCAGCAGCGGATTCATCTACGCCGCCTCGACGATGGGCGTCACCGGCGCCCGCGACGCGGTGTCGTCGATGGCCCCCGAACTGACCGCCCGCATCCGCACGCACTCCGACATCCCCGTCGGTGTCGGCCTCGGGGTGCGCTCCGGTGCGCAGGCCGCGGAGATCGCGTCGTACGCGGACGCCGTCATCGTCGGCTCCGCGATCGTCTCCGCCGTCGAACAGGGGGCGGGCGCGGTGCGCACGCTCACCGAGGAACTCGCGAAGGGTGTGCGCTCGGCTACCGTGGCCCCGTGACTTCGATGGTGACTTCGACCGAACTACTCGCCTACATTCCGAGCCCACCGCAGGGTGTGTGGCACCTGGGGCCGTTGGCCCTGCGGGCCTACGCGCTGTGCATCATCGCCGGCATCGTCGTCGCCATCGTGTGGGGCGACCGCCGGTGGGTGGCCCGGGGCGGCGAGAAGGGCACCGTCCTCGACATCGCGATCTGGGCGGTCCCGTTCGGTCTGATCGGTGGCCGGCTCTACCACGTGATCACCGACTGGTCGACGTACTTCGGTCCCGGCGGCAGCCCGGTCGACGCCCTGAAGATCTGGCAGGGTGGCCTCGGCATCTGGGGGGCGGTGGCGCTCGGCGCCGTCGGCGCCTGGATCGGCTGCCGGCGCCGCGGCATTCCGCTGCCCGCGCTCGGGGACGCCGTCGCGCCGGGCGTCGTCCTCGCGCAGGCCATCGGACGGCTCGGCAACTGGTTCAACCAGGAACTGTACGGCCGGGAGACCACGGTGCCGTGGGGACTCGAGATCTACGAACGCGTGAACGACGCGGGCCGCCTCGACACCCTCAACGGCGTCTCGAACGGCGTCGTGCAGCAGGTCGTCCACCCGACGTTCCTGTACGAACTGGTGTGGAACCTGCTCGTCGTGGTCCTGCTCGTCGTGGTGGACCGCCGTTTCGCGATCGGGCACGGCCGCCTGTTCGCCCTGTACGTCGCCGGGTACTGCGGCGGCCGGTTCTGGATCGAACTGATGCGCTCCGACCACGCCACCGAGATCCTCGGCATCCGCGTCAACTCGTTCACGTCGGCGATCGTGTTCGCCTGTGCGGTCGCCTACTTCGTGCTCGCGAAGAAAGGCCGGGAGGCGCCGCAGGACCTGCAACCGCACCGCCCGGACGTCGTTTCCGTGAAGGGGGACCACGCATGATCGACCTCGGCAAGCCCGGTGACGGCGACCCCGACGAGACGGGGAAACAGCCGTCCACGCCGGAGTTCGGGTCCCCGTTCGACTACGACCCGACGGCCGACGCCTCCCTGACCGAGTCGACGACCGGCACGTCGTCGGTGCCGCCGTCCGGCGGGCAGAGCGCGGGCCCCGGCTGGGACACCTACTCGGGGACCGGCAACGGCCCCGGCTGGGGTTCGGGCCCGAGCTATCCGCCGCCGACCGGTCCGGTCGGTGGGATACCGACCGGGCCGGTGTTCGGGACGCCCCAACCGGAGTACTCGCAGTCCGGGTACTCGCAGCAGCCGCCGCCGTACCCGGCGGCCCCGCAGTATCCGGCCGGCTATCCGGTCGGGTACGGGTTCGCCGACCCGATGGCCCCGTTCGGTCGGGACCCGATCACCGGTGAGCCGTACTCGGACAAGACGAAGGTCGCGGCCGGTCTGCTGCAGATCCTCCTCGGCGCGTTCGGTGCGGGCCGCTTCTACACCGGGCACACCGGTATCGCGATCGCCCAGATCCTCGTCACGTGGCTCACGTGCGGCCTCGGTGTCGTGTGGCCGGTCATCGACGGCATCGTGATGCTCGCCGGCACCGTCCGTGACGCGCAGGGGCGCAAGCTGCGGCCGTGACCCGAGGGCAGGGGCGTCGCGCACGGAGATCCGGTGACGGTGATCCCGGCCCTGGCCCGGGAGACCGGGGCCGGTGCGGTGCACGTGTCCGTGGATTTCGCGCCGTACGGCAAGCGGCGGGACGCGGCCGTCGAGACTGCGCTCGGCGGGGTTCCGTTGGTGCGGACCGGGTCACCCTACGTGGTCGCCCCCCGGGCGGGTCCGCAAAGCGGACGGGGATCTTTACCGGGTGTTCACCCCGTTCCGTCGCGCATGGCTCGATCACGGCTGGCGGGCGCCGGCCCGAACCGGCCCGTCGACGGTGTCGTGGATCGATCCGGACGGGCTGGCGTTGCGGTGCGAGATTCCCGACGACTCCGATGGGTCGGCGGCACTTCCACCGGCCGGTGAGTCCGCCGCACGCGGGCGGTGGCAGGAGTTTCTCGGTGACGAACTCGACCGGTACCGCGTCGACCGGGACCGCCCCGATCTCGACGCCACCAGTCGGATGTCGCCGTACCTGAAGTTCGGGTGCGTGCATCCGCGTACGTTGCTGCACGATCTGGTGGGCCGGTCGGACGAGGGCGCGGTCACGTTCCGCAGTGAACTGTGTTGGCGAGACTGCTACGCAGACGTTCTGCATCACCGTCCCGACACGGTGCGGGCCGCCTACAACCACCGCTTCGACGCGATGCGTCACGACACCGGCCCGGACGCGGAACGGGCGTTCGCCGCGTGGGCCGCGGGCCGGACCGGGTTCCCGATCGTCGACGGTGGCATCACCTCCAACCGACACGGATGGCAGTGGACGGCCGGATGCGGCATCGGTGCCGCACCGTACTTCCGGGTGTTCAACCCGACCGTGCAGGGGGAGAAGTTCGACCCGTCGGGTGACTACGTGCGCCGCTGGGTACCCGAGTGGCGCGGGATCGCCGGCAGGCAGGTACATCGACTACCCGGCGGATCACCGGACGGGTATCCGGCGCCACTCGTCGACCATGCCGACGAGCGTCGGGAGGCGCTGGCACGGTACACGGAGCTCACTGCTTCCCATCCGCGGCGGCCGTAGCGTCGAATCCCCGTCGACCGTCGGAATCGTGGAGGTGGATTGTGGGCATCCGATTCGGCAGCGTCGTCGAGGCGCCGCGAGACGAGGTGTTCGCCCGGCATGAGCGGCCTGGGGCCCTGCAACGGCTGTTGCCGCCGTGGCAGCCGCTCACCGCGATCTCGGAGGCGGCGTCACTGGCGGAGGATTGCCTGCGCCACCAGCTCGGACACCAGGCGGCGTTGCCGTGACCGCGCACTGCCGAAACGAGCAGCCCCTGCGGATCCTCGTCACCGGTGCCACAGGGTGCATCGGGGGTCGGCTCGCACCACGACTGGTCGCCGCCGGCTACCGGGTGCGGACCCTGGCCCGCAACCCCGACAAGATCAGCGATGTCCCGTGGGCAGCGGACGTCGAGGTCGTGCAGGGGGATCTGGCCGACCCGGCGTCGCTCGACGACGCGTGCCGTGGCATCGACGTCGTGTATTACCTGGTTCACTCGGAGGTGTTCGCGTACCTGGCCGACTTCCGGACCACCGAACCGTGGGATCCGGCCACTCTCCGGACCTTCCGGTTGGGCGGTGACGGCGGAGTCGGGACGCCCTACGCGACCACGGCCCGTTTCCCAGGTCTGATCAGCGACCTCGTCTACGAGGTCGTCGCGATGACCCGGTTCGTCGATCGAGCTGTGCGGGTCGAACACGTCGGTGATCGTGCACGACACGCTCGCTGTCGTCCAGCACCCGAGCGGTCGGAACTCGGTCTGCTATCGGGCACGGTTCGCCTTCGGGTAACGGCGGGAGGCGGTCCCGGTGGCACGCACCGAGACCGCCCCGTCGGTCGAGGACGCCGGTGTTACTGCGCCGGCGGCATGAGGACCGAATCGATCAGGTAGACGGTCGCGTTCGCGGTCTGCACGCCACCGCACACGACGTTGGCGCCGTCCACCTTCAGGGCGTCACCGGAGCCGGTGACGGTCAGGGATGCACCCTCGGCGGTCGCGTGCGTTCCGTCGACGTCGGCGGGTGCCAGCCGGCCCGGAACCACGTGGTACGTCAGGATCTTCGTCAGTGCGGCCGAATCCGTTTTCAGGGAGTCGATCGTGGCCGGATCGATCTTCGCGAAGGCCGCGTCGACGGGTGCGAAGACGGTGAACTCGCCGCCGTTGAGGGTGTCGACCAGGTTCACGTCCGGGTTGAGCTTCCCCGACACGGCCTGCGTCAGGGTGGTCAGCATGGGATTGTTCGACGCCGCGACGGCGACCGGGTCCTGCGCCATGCCCTCGACCGAGCCGGCACCGGTGGGCACCTGCTGCGCGTACGCGGCGCATCCGGGGCCGACCAGGTCCGCGGCGGGGCCGGCCGCCATCGCGGACGTCGTCGACTGCATGGACTGGGAGGACGCCGGCGTGCCGGTCCCGGCGGAGTCGTCGCTGTCGGACGAGCAGGCGGACAGTCCGAGGACCGCCACTGCGGTGAGGCCGACGGCGGCTGCGGTGCGGTAGGTCTTCATCGTGATTCCCACTTTCGATGTGGTCGGGTGGGGTCAGCGGTGCGCTGATGTCCCGGTGTCATCAGGCTTTCGGCGCCGGGGGCAGTGCGGATGGGTCGGATGTGGAAGAATTTTTCCGGTATCCCGATCGTGGGTCGGAGACCCATCCGATCCGCTTGTCGCGGCGAACGTTTCGTATGACGACACAGAAGCAGCGAGACCCGGCCGGTCGGGTCCGGACCCTCCCCGGCCGGGTGCTGGCGGGCGTACTGGCCGCCGGCGCGGTGCTGGGCGTGGGGGAGTTGGTCGCGGTGCCGATCGGTTCCGCCTCGTCCCCGTTCTTCGCGGTCGGGGCCACGACGGTGGACCGGAGCCCGGCGTGGGCGCGGGAGTTCGCGATCACCACGTTCGGCACCGACGACAAACCCGCCCTGTTCCTGGGCATGACCGCCCTGATCGTGGTGCTCGCGGCCGTCGCGGGTGTCGTCGAGCGAACCCGGCGCCCGTACGGCAGCGCGATCCTGCTCGCACTCGGTGGGGTCGGGGTCTACGCCGCCGCGACGCGCCCCGGCGCCACGGCCGCGTCGGTGCTGCCGACCGTCGTCGGGGTCGCCGTCGGGATCGCGGCGCTGCGTCTGCTCACCGTCCGATCTCGCGGACTTGACGAACCGGACGCGACCGGCGACAGCATGTCGCGGCGCCGGTTCCTGGTCCTCGCCGCGACGGTCGCGGCGGGAGCCGCGGCCGCCGGAGCGGCCGGGCGGCGTCTCACCGCGACGCTGGCGGGGGCGATCCGGGATCGGGCCGCGTTCCTGATCCCGTCGGTGGCGGCCGCGGACCGGGCCCGGCCCGTCCCGCCGGGCACCGATGTCGCGGTCCCCGGCGGCACCCCGTTCGTCACCGGGAACGACGACTTCTACCGCATCGACACGGCACTGCAGGTCCCCATGCTCACCACCGCCGACTGGAGTCTGCGCATCCACGGCATGGTGGATCGCGAGAGAACGCTGCACTGGGACGATCTCGTGGCGCGGACACCGATCGAACGCACCGTGACGCTCACGTGCGTGTCCAACGAGGTGGGCGGCAACCTGGCCGGTAACGCCACCTGGACCGGTTATCCGATCGCCGACCTGCTCGACGAGGTCGGTGTGTCGTCGGACGCGGACATGCTGCTGTCCACGAGCGTCGACGGATTCACGATCGGCACCCCGATCGCGGCCCTGCGGGACGGCCGTGACGCGATCCTCGCGGTGACGATGAACGGGCAGCCGCTGCCCTTCGAGCACGGCTACCCGGTGCGCCAGGTGGTGCCCGGCCTGTACGGTTTCGTCTCCGCCACCAAATGGGTCGTGGACTGGGAGATCACCCGTTTCGATCGGGCTCAGGCCTACTGGACGCGGCGCGGATGGGCGGCGCAGGCGCCGATCAAGACGGCGTCCCGGATCGACGTACCGGCGTCGTTCGCGCGGATCGCGGCGGGGGAGACGATTGTCGCGGGCACCGCGTGGGCGCAGCACCGTGGCATCGCCCGGGTCGAGGTCCGCGTCGACGGCGGACCGTGGCAGGACGCGATCCTCGCACCCGAATACTCGACCGACACGTGGCGGCAGTGGAAGTGGCGGTGGCAGGCGGCACCGGGAACCCACACCTTGCAGGTGCGGGCAACGGACCGCGACGGCGCAGTGCAGACCGAGGAGCGTGCCGCACCGGTGCCGGACGGCTCCAGCGGCTGGCACACCCGCTCGGTGACCGTCATGTGAGTGTGACCACGACGATCGGATTCCCGGTCGGCAGGGCCGATCCGCTGCCCGGTTCGACAGTGACCGCGAGGGAGATGGCCGTGTCCAGGTCCGGCACCACCTCACCGCCGGGCGGCGGCATCGTGTCGGCGCTCATCGTCCCGGCCGAGCGCGGTTCGCCGGCCGCGGACAGGAACCACATCTGGTAGACGTGGCCCGCCGGGGGCGGCGGCACGTTCGACATCGACACGACGACGGCATCGGACCGGGCAGAGGAACTGAGCGTGATGGTGCCGCCGGCGACGTCCGTGGTGACCGTCCGGGCGTCGGGGTCGGCGAGGACCTGCTCGACGGTCGGCGCCGACGGGGTGTGCTCGAGTTGGCGTACGGCGATCCCGGCGCCCACCCCGACCACGACGACGGCCGCGGCTGCGGCGACGGCGCGGCCCAGTCGCCGCCGACGACGCGCACGCCGGTCCGCGAGGTCGTCGCGGGGGGCGCCTGCCGGTGCCGGCGCGGCCTCGATCGCCCGCAGCAGCCGGCCCCGGAGCTCGGGGGGTGGTGCGTCGGCGTCCCGGGACGTCACCCGCGCCATCGTCTCGTGGACGCCGGACACGATCCGGGCGAACTCCTCGGCCGTGGCGGCGCTCGCCGCGTCTAGGCGCCCGGTGATCGTGGCCCGTTCGGTATCGGAGACGGCGTCGAGCGCGAACGGGTAGGCGAGGTCGATCAGGTCCTGCTCGTCGTCGCTGCGGTGGTCAGGCATCGGTGTTCACCCCCAGACAGTTCTTCAGTCGGATCAGGCCGTCGCGGATGCGGGACTTGACGGTGGGCAGGGCCACCTCGAGATGGTCGGCGACCTCGCGGTAGGTGCGGCCGCCGTAGTACGCGAGACCGATCGCCTCGCGTTGCGTGTCGGTGAGCGTCCCCAGGCAGTCGGCGACCTGCTGTTCGTCGAGGCGCTGTTCGACCTCCTCGGACACCGTGTCGTGATCGCGTCCGAGGTGGGTCGCGCCGTATACGTGGTTGCGGTCCGTCGCCGACTGTTCGGCACGCACCCGGTCCACGCTGCGGTGATGGGTCAGAGTCATCAGCCATCCGATCGGGCTTCCCAGGGCGGGGTCGTACTGCTGCGCCGCCGCCGTCCACACCTGCAGATACACCTCCTGGGTGATCTCCTCGGCCAGCGCCGGGTTCCTCAGGACGCGGGCCGCGAGACCGAACACCCGGGCACTCGTGTGGTCGTAGAACTCGGCGAACGCGTCACGGTCTCCGCCGGCGACCGCACCGAGCAGCTCGGCGAGCACCGCGGGAGAGGGAGCCCGGTGCCCGGTGCCGGTGCCGAGCCGGTGGGGACCGTCCATGCTCGAATCGTTTCATACTCCTGATTCGGAGCTGCGGGCGTCGTGGATCGGTGCCCGGACGGCGGCCCGGCCGCGGCCGTTTCGTCATCGATTCCGGTGACCGGGGCGCGGTAAACTGGCCCGGCCGGGTGTAAGCCCGGCGACCTTCCGGTGTGGAGGTGTTCGGTGCTTTTTTCCCGGCAACCCGATTCCCGTGCCGCTGCCGCGGGGCTCTACACCCGCGATACCGAATCGGATTCGTGCGGTGTGGCGATGGTCGCGGACGTCCACGGCCGCCGTTCGCATGCGATCGTCGAGGACGCCCTGCTGGCGCTCGAGAATCTCGAGCATCGCGGTGCCGCCGGCGCGGAACCCAACAGTGGTGACGGTGCGGGCATCCTGATCCAGCTGCCGGGCGAGTTCCTGCGCGGGCTCGCCGACGCGGAGTCCGGCATCGACCTGCCCGCACCGCTGCCCGACGGCCGCGAGACGTTCGCGGCCGGCATCTGCTTTCTGCCGCAGGACCCCGCCGACCGGGAGTCCGCGCGGGCCCGGGTCCGGGACATCGCCGGCCGGGAGGGCATCGAGATCCTCGGCTGGCACGCCGTCCGGGTCGACCCGGACGGCGCCGACGTCGGCGCGTCGGCCCGCTCGTGCATGCCGCACATGAGCTACCTGTTCGTGACCGCGGCCGGGGCGCCGTGCGGCGGAATCGACCTGGACCGGCGGGTGTACGGGCTCCGCAAGCGGGTCGAGCAGACCCCCGACGGCGGTCCCGCAACGGGTGTCTATCTGCCGTCGCTGTCGAGTCGGACGCTGGTGTTCAAGGGCATGCTCACCACCGAACAGTTGCCCCGGTTCTTCCCGGAACTACGCGACCCGCGGATGTCGAGTGCCATCGCGCTCGTCCACAGCCGGTTCTCCACCAACACGTTCCCGTCGTGGCCGCTGGCGCACCCGTTCCGGTACGTCGCCCACAACGGGGAGATCAACACGGTGTGCGGCAACCGGAACCGGATGCGGTCGCGGGAAGCACTGCTCGGGTCGGCGCTCCTCCCCGGGGAGCTCGAGCGGCTGTTCCCGGTCTGCACCCCGGACGCGTCGGATTCGGCGTCGTTCGACGAGGTGCTCGAGTTGCTGCATCTCGGGGGCCGGTCGCTGCCGCACGCGGTGCTCATGATGATCCCCGAATCGTGGGAGAACCATGCGGCGATGTCCGACGAGCTGCGCGCCTTCTACCAGTTCCATGCGTCGGTGATGGAGCCGTGGGACGGTCCGGCGTGTGTGACGTTCACCGACGGCACCGTCGTCGGCGCGGTCCTGGACCGCAACGGGCTGCGTCCGGGACGGTGGTGGCACACCTCCGGTGGGCGGGTCGTGCTGGCGTCGGAGGCGGGGGTGCTGCCGATCCCGCAGTCCGAGGTGATCGAGAAGGGCCGGCTCGAGCCGGGGCAGATGTTCCTCGTCGACACCGCGGCCGGGCGGATCGTGCCCGACGGTGAGGTCAAGGCGGCGCTGGCCGCTCAGCACCCGTACCGGGAGTGGCTGCATGCGGGGCTGCTCGATCTGCGGTCGGTGCCGTGCCGGGGCCGGGTACCGCACGACCACGAGTCGGTGGTGCGCCGGCAGCAGGTGTTCGGCTACACCGAGGAGGAGCAGCGGGTGCTGCTCGCGCCGATGGCCACCGCCGCGGTCGAACCGATCGGTTCGATGGGCACGGACACCCCGATCGCCGTCCTCTCGCAGCGGCCGCGGCTGCTGTTCGACTACTTCGTGCAACAGTTCGCGCAGGTGACGAACCCGCCGCTGGATGCGATCCGGGAGGAGATCGTCACCTCGCTGCGCCGGGTGATGGGGCCGGAACAGAATCTGCTCGAGCCGACCGCGGCGTCGTGCCGGCAGATCGTCCTGTCGTGGCCGGTCCTCGACAACGTCGAACTCGGCAAGATCATCGACGTGAACGCGGACGGCGACTGTCCCGGGTTCGCGACCGCGGTGCTTCGGGCCCTGTACTACGCGGACAGTGGCGGCGACGGCATGGCCGAGGCGCTCGAGGAGTTGCGGGAGGCGGCGAGCGCCGCGATCGGGAACGGCTACCGGACGCTGGTGATCTCGGACCGGGACTGCGACCATCTGCGGGCGCCGATCCCGTCGCTGCTGGCGGTGTCCGCCGTCCACCACCACCTGGTGCGGACCAAGGAACGCACCAGGGTGGCGCTCGTCGTCGAGTCCGGGGACGCCCGCGAGGTGCACCACATCGCGATGCTCATCGGGTGCGGCGCGGCCGCCGTCAACCCGTACCTGGCGATGGAGTCGATCGAGGACCTCGTCGACGAGGGGGAGCTGACCGGGATCGAGTCGCCCGTCGCGGTCCGCAACTATCTGACCGCGCTCGGCAAAGGCGTGCTCAAGGTGATGTCCAAGATGGGGATCTCGACCGTCGGATCCTATACGGCAGCACAGGTTTTCGAGGCCGTCGGGCTGTCCCCGGAGGTGGTCGGCGAGTACTTCACCGGCACCGTGAGCCGGCTCGGCGGCGTCGGACTCGACGTGCTGGCCGACGAGGTGGCCCGCCGGCACCGGGTCGCCTATCCGGAGAATCCGACGTCGACGGTGCACCGGCGGCTCGACGTCGGCGGCATCTACCAGTACCGCCGGGGCGGCGAGCTGCATCTGTTCACTCCCGAGACGGTGTTCCTGCTCCAGCACGCCACCCGCACCGGCCGCGACGACGTGTTCGACCGGTACTGCGCCGAGGTGGACCGGCTGTCCGCCGAGGGCGGCACACTGCGCGGATTGTTCGAGGTGCGTCGCGGTGTGCGCGACCCGGTGCCACTCGACGAGGTGGAGCCCGTCGAGGCGATCTTCCCGCGGTTCAACACCGGCGCGATGAGCTACGGGTCGATCTCCGCGGAGGCGCACGAGACGATCGCGGTCGCGATGAACCGGATCGGCGGTCGCTCCAATTCGGGGGAGGGCGGCGAGGACGTCGACCGGTTGTACGACCCGTCGCGGCGCAGCGCCGTCAAACAGGTCGCGAGCGGACGGTTCGGGGTGACCAGCGACTACCTGGTCAACGCGTCCGACATCCAGATCAAGATGGCGCAGGGCGCCAAGCCCGGGGAGGGCGGGCAGCTGCCCGCGTTCAAGGTGTATCCGTGGATCGCGAAGACCCGGCACTCGACACCCGGGGTGGGGTTGATCTCCCCGCCGCCGCACCACGACATCTACTCGATCGAGGATCTGGCGCAGCTGATCCACGATCTCAAGAACGCCAACGAGCGGGCCCGCGTGCACGTCAAGCTGGTCAGTTCGGTGGGGGTGGGCACGGTCGCGGCGGGCGTGAGCAAGGCGCACGCCGACGTGGTCCTCATCTCGGGGCACGACGGGGGCACCGGGGCGTCGCCGCTGACGTCGCTCGAACACGCAGGCCTGCCGTGGGAGATCGGGCTCGCCGACGCGCAGCAGACCCTCGTCCTGGGCGGGCTGCGGGACCGGATCACGATGCAGTGCGACGGCGGTCTGCGCACCGCCCGCGACGTCGTCGTGGCGATGCTGCTCGGGGCCGAGGAGTTCGGCTTCTCCACCGCCCCGCTCATCGTGGCCGGCTGCATCATGATGCGGGTGTGCCACCTCGACACCTGCCCGGTGGGGGTCGCCACCCAGAACCCGGAACTGCGGAAACGGTTCACCGGGAAACCCGAGTTCGTCGAGGAGTTCTTCCGGTTCGTCGCAGAGGGGGTGCGCCGGTATCTCGCCGACCTCGGGTTCCGCAGCGTCGACGACGCCGTCGGGCACCCGGAACTGCTCGGGACGGCGGCCGGGGTGGCGCACTGGAAGAGCCGCGGCCTGGACCTGGGACCGATCTTCGCGGCGACCGCACCGGTGTCCGGGGACGGCGTCGTGCAACGGCGGCGGGTCCGCGACCAGGACCATGGCCTCGACGTCGCGCTGGACCGCACCCTGATCCAGTTGGCCGAGGGGGCGCTCGAGGACGCGTTGCCGGTGCGGCTCGACCTTCCGGTCCGCAACGTCAACCGGACCGTCGGCACCCTGCTCGGCTCGGAGGTGACCCGCCGTTACGGCGCCGCCGGACTGCCCGACGACACCATCCGCGTCCGTCTCGAGGGCACCGCCGGGCAGTCGCTGGGCGCGTTCCTGCCGCCCGGCATCACGATCGACCTCGTCGGTGACGCCAACGACTATGTGGGCAAGGGGCTTTCGGGTGGTCGGATCGTGGTCCGGCCCGCCGACGACGTCCTGTTCCTGCCCGAGACGCAGGTGATCGCCGGCAACACGCTGCTGTACGGGGCCACCGGCGGCGAGGCCTACTTCCGCGGCCGGGTCGGGGAACGGTTCTGTGTCCGCAACTCCGGTGCGCTCGCGGTCGCCGAGGGCGTCGGCGATCACGCCTGCGAGTACATGACCGGGGGACGGGTCGTCGTGCTCGGCCCGACCGGGCGGAACGTGGCGGCCGGCATGTCCGGTGGAATCGCGTTCGTCCTCGACGTCGACCCCGACAAGGTCAATGCGGCGATGGTGCGGTTGCAGACACCCGGCGCCGAGGACCTGCAGTGGCTGCGGACGGTGGTCGAGCAGCATCTGCGCTGGACGGGATCGACCGTCGCGGCGTCGGTGCTCGCCGACTGGCCGCGCCGCTCGGCCCTGTTCACCAAGATCATGCCGATCGACTACGAGCGGGTCCTCGAGGCGACCCGCACGGCGCGGGCCGGTGGCCTCGACGTCGACACCGCGATCATGGAGGCGGCTCGTGGCTGATCCGCACGGTTTCCTGCACGTGACCAAGAAGGAAGCCCGCAAACGCCCGGTCGCCGAACGCGTCCGGGACTGGCGGGAGGTGTACGCGCCGCAGTCCGCCGCCGGCCGCGCCCGCGAGGTGTCCGAGCAGGCGCGGCGCTGTATGGACTGCGGCATCCCGTTCTGCCATTCGTCGAGTGCAGGCTGCCCGCTCGGCAACCTCATCCCCGAATGGAACGACCTGGTCCGGCGCGGCCGCTGGGACGCGGCCGCCGAACGCCTGCACGCCACCAACAACTTCCCCGAGATCACCGGACGGATCTGCCCGGCACCGTGCGAGTCGGCGTGCGTGCTCGCCCTCGCCGACACCCACACCACCGGCAGCGTCACGATCAAACGGATCGAACAGACCATCGCGGACACTGCGTGGGAGAAGGGCGAGGTCGGCCCGGTGCTGCCGGCACTCAGTTCGGGACGGCACGTCGCCGTCGTCGGCTCCGGGCCGGCGGGTCTGGCGGCGGCGCAGCAGCTGACCCGGGCCGGGCACGACGTGACGGTGTACGAGCGCGACGACCGTCTCGGCGGGCTGCTGCGCTACGGGATCCCGGCGTTCAAACTCGAGAAGTCGGTGCTCGATCAGCGGCTGACCCAGATGCGGGTCGAGGGAACGCATTTCGTCCCCGAGGTGGAGGTCGGGGTGGAACTGCCGGTGCCGACGCTGATGTCCCGGTTCGACGCGGTGGTGCTCGCGACCGGCGCGCTGCGTGCCCGCGACAACCACGGTATCGAGGGCCGCGACCTCGACGGCGTGCATCTGGCGATGGAGCATCTGGTCGCCTCCAACCGGGAATGCGAGGGGGACGGGCCGTCGACGATCACCGCCCGCGGCAAGCACGTCGTCATCATCGGCGGCGGCGACACCGGCGCCGACTGCCTCGGCACCGCGCACCGGCAGGGCGCCCTGTCGGTGACGCAACTCGACTACCGGCCGCCGCTGCCCGCCGAACGCGACGAGGAGGCGTCGCCGTGGCCGTCGTGGCCGATGGTGCTGCGCACCACGCCCGCGCACGCCGAGGGTGGTGTACGGCGGTACGAGGTTGCGGTGCAACGCTTTCGGGGTGACATGGACGGTCATGTCCGGTCGATGGTCCTCGCGGAGGTGCGGCCCGGACGGGACGACACCGGCCGGCGCACGTTCGAACCCGTCGGCGAGGAACTCGAATTGCCGTGCGACCTGGCGCTTTTCGCGATCGGATTCGAGGGGACCGACCGGGGGGCGCTGCTCGACGGTCTCGATCTCGACGTCAACCGGCGCGGGGTCCTGTCGTGCGGATCCGACTGGCAGACCGCCACTCCCGGCGTGTTCGTGTGTGGTGACGCACACCGCGGCGCGTCGCTGGTGGTGTGGGCGATCGCCGAGGGGCGCTCGGTGGCCCACGGCGTCGACGCGTATCTCATGGGCAATTCGGAACTTCCGGCTCCCGTGCACCCGCGGGCCCTGCCGCTGACCGTCCTCTGATGCTCACCTGCGCGTCACCGGCCGTTGCCGCGCCGAATAGAGTTCGTTTCCCGAGAGGACTAGGCTTTGCGTCGTGACCCGACGCACGAAGATTGTCTGCACTCTAGGCCCAGCGACCGCCACCGGCGACCGTGTCCGCGAGCTCGTCGAGAGCGGAATGGACGTCGCGCGACTGAACTTCAGCCACGGTGAACACGCCGACCACGAGGCGAACTACCGCCGCGTCCGGGACGCTGCCGAGGCCACCGGCCGGGCAGTGGGCGTCCTCGCCGACCTGCAGGGACCGAAGATCCGGCTCGGACGGTTCGCCGAGGACCGCACGATGTGGGAGACCGGTGAGCAGGTCCGCATCACCGTCGCCGACTGCGTCGGCACCCACGACCGGGTGTCGACCACCTACCGGCAGCTCGCCGAGGACGCGCAGCCCGGCGACCGCCTGCTGGTCGACGACGGCAAGGTCGGACTGGTCGTCGAGGCCGTCGACGGCGACGACGTGGTGTGCCGTGTCACCGAGGGCGGCCCGGTCTCCAACAACAAGGGCGTCTCGCTGCCCGGCATGAACGTGTCGGTACCGGCCCTGTCCGAGAAGGACATCGCCGACCTCGAGTTCGCGCTGCGCCTCGGTGTCGACTTCATCGCCCTGTCGTTCGTGCGGTCGCCCGCCGACGTCGAACTCGTCCACGACGTGATGGACCGGGTCGGCCGCCGGGTTCCGGTGATCGCCAAGCTCGAGAAGCCCGAGGCGATCGAGAACCTCGAGGCCGTCGTCCTCGCGTTCGACGCGGTGATGGTCGCCCGCGGCGACCTGGGTGTCGAACTGCCGCTCGAGCAGGTGCCGCTGGTGCAGAAGCGGGCCATCCAGATCGCCCGCGAGAACGCCAAGCCGGTCATCGTCGCGACCCAGATGCTCGAGTCGATGATCGAGAACTCGCGTCCGACGCGGGCCGAGGCGTCCGACGTGGCGAACGCGGTCCTCGACGGCGCCGACGCGGTGATGCTGTCCGGTGAGACGTCCGTCGGCAAGTACGTGATGGAGACCGTGCAGACCATGGCGCGGATCCTCGAGGCCGTCGAGACCGACCCGGCGCGGGTGCCGCCACTCACGCACGTCCCGCGCACCAAGCGCGGCGTCATCTCCTACGGTGCCCGCGACATCGGTGAGCGACTCGACGCGAAGGCCCTGGTCGCGTTCACCCAGTCCGGTGACACGGTGCGCCGACTCGCGCGACTGCACTCGCCGCTGCCGCTGCTGGCGTTCACGCCGCTCGAATCGGTGCGCAGCCAGCTGGCCCTGTCGTGGGGCACCGAGACGTTCCTCGTCGACCCGGTGGCCTCCACGGACCAGATGTTCACGCAGGTCGATCACGCGCTGCTGTCCCTCGGCCGCTACAACCGCGGCGACATGGTGGTGATCGTGGCCGGTTCCCCGCCCGGCACCGTAGGCTCGACCAACCTGATCCACGTGCACCGGATCGGCGAGGAAGACCACTAGAAGGGAAACACGCGGGTGAGCGATCCGGGGACAGTTGTGCGATCGGCCGATCTGGAGACACTGCTCTCGGTCCTGGATCTCGAGCAGATCGGCGACGACACCTACCTGGGTCGGCACCCCAACGAGGCCGGCAGCCGCACGTTCGGCGGTCAGTTGGTCGCGCAGGCGCTGGTGGCGGCGGATCGGACGGTCGACGGTGACCGTCCGATCCACGCGATCAACGCCCATTTCATCCGCGGCGGCAACGTCAAGGCACCCCTCGAGTACCGGGTCGAGCGGCACCGGGACGGCCGGGCGTTCGCCAACCGTCAGGTCACCGCCTACCAGGACGGCAACGTCGTGTTCTCGATGTTCGCGGCGTTCCAGGACGGGGCGGGTGGCCTCGAACACGGTGTCGCGATGCCCGACGTGCCGGCGCCGGAGGACTGCCCGTCGTTCGACGACCACATCGTCGGCTACGAGGAGAAGCTGCCACACTTCGTCGAGGCGCTGCACCCCATGCAGATGCGGTACGCGAACCCGCCGACGTGGGTGCTCAAGGACTCCGGGGAGCGGTTGCCCCACAACCGGGTGTGGATCCGCACCGACGGAGACCTGCCGGATGCGTCGTGGGTGCACAGTGCCGCGCTCGCGTACGCGTCGGACACCACGGTCCTCGACTCGGTCCTCACCACGCACGGCCTGTCGTGGGGCCTCGACCGGATCGTCGCGGCCACCGTCAACCATTCGATCTGGTTCCACCGTCCGTTCCGATTCGACGAATGGGCCCTGTACGCAACGGAATCGCCGGTTGCGTCCGGTTCCCGCGGGCTGGGGCGCGGGCACTTCTTCGGCCGGGACGGCGAGGTCGTCGCCACGGTCGTCCAAGAAGGCGTGATTCGGCACTTCCCGTCGCGTCGATGACGGTCGAACCGGTGACCGCCGAACCGATGATACGGCGGCCCCGACGCTATTAGACTTCGAATTCTCCTGGACGGCACCGTCGATGGGGGAAGCGATGCGCAGCGAATCGATCGACTGGAACCACGAAGCGGTCACGAGCCTGTTGTGGACGGCGCGGGCGTTCGCGATCGCCGCGGTCTGCCTCGTGCTCGTCGGACTGCTGCTCACCCGCTGGACCCGATGGGGTCGGCAGTTCCGGGCGATCTCGGGGGCGTTCTTCACCGGCCGCGACTCGTGGCGCACATGGGCCCTGGTGGCGGTGATGCTGGCGCTCGCGGTGACGGGCGTGCGGCTCACGATCCTGCTGTCGTATCAGGGCAACGAGATGTACACGGCGCTGCAGTACGCGGCGCAGGCGTACTCCGGCGGCGACGCGGCCGCACTCGATGCGGCCCGCTCGACGTTCTGGCGGTCGATCGTGGTGTTCTCCGTCCTCGCGACGATCCACGTGGTCCGCTCGCTGCTCGACTACTACGTGGGGCAGGCCTTCGTCATCCACTGGCGGGTGTGGCTCACCGACCGGATGGCCACGGACTGGCTCGGCGGCCGCGCCTACTATCGGAATCGGTTCATCGACAAGGGAATCGACAATCCGGACCAGCGCATCGAAACCGACGTCACGACGATGACGGCGGTGTCGCAGACCCTCTCGATCGGACTGGTGACCGCGGTGACGTCCCTGGTGGCGTTCACCAAGATCCTGTGGGACCTGTCCGGCCCGCTGACCCTGGTCGGGGTGTCGGTGCCGCGGGCGATGGTCGTGGTGGTGTACGTCTACATCCTGGTCGCGACGGTTCTCGCGTTCTGGATCGGGCATCCGCTGATCCGGTTGAACTTCCTCAACGAACGGTTGACCGCCAACTTCCGGTACGCGCTGGTGCGACTGCGGGACCGGGCCGAATCCGTCGCGTTCTACCGGGGCGAGACGGTGGAACGGTCCGGGCTGCTCGGACGGTTCGCGGCGGTCATCGGCAACGCGTGGCGGATCGTGTACCGGACCCTGAAGTTCAACGGTTTCAACCTCGGGGTCAGCCAGATCGCGATCGTGTTCCCGATCGTGCTGCAGGCGCCGCGGTTCTTCGCCGGCACCATCACCCTCGGCGACATCACCCAGAGCGCCACCGCGTTCGGGCAGGTGTCGGATTCGCTGTCGTTCTTCCGGCAGTCGTACGACGCGTTCGCCGGGTACCGGGCCGCCCTCGTGCGTCTCAGCGGCCTGCTCGACGCCGACGAGAAGGCCCGCCGGCTACCGGCGGTCCGCACCGACCACGTCGACGGGGAAGTCGAATTGACCGCGGTGCGGGTGGATCTGCCCGACGGCCACCCCCTGGTCGACGACCTGGACCTGCGGTTGACGCCGGGGGAGGCGCTGCTGGTCAGTGGGGCGTCGGGCAGCGGGAAGACGACGCTGCTGCGGACGCTCGCCCAGATGTGGCCGTATGCGGGTGGTGCGGTGCGACGCCCGACGGGGGAGCAGGCCCTGTTCCTGTCGCAGTTCCCGTATCTGCCGTTGGGGGATCTGCGGGACGCGGTGGCGTATCCCGGGCAGGCCGCCGACTTCGGTGACGACCGCATCCGGGACGTGCTGGGTCGGGTGGCGCTGGGGCATCTGACGGACCGTCTCGGTGAACCCGAGGACTGGTCGGCGATCCTCTCCCCGGGGGAGCAGCAGCGGGTGGCGTTCGCTCGGATCGTCCTGCTCCGGCCGCAGGTCGCGTTCCTCGACGAGGCGACGTCCGCGGTCGACGAGGGACTCGAATACCAGCTGTACACCTTGATCCGGGAGGACGTGCCCGACTGCATGCTGGTCAGCGTCAGCCACCGCAGCACCGTCGACCGCCACCACACGCGCCGGCTCGAACTGCTCGGAGACGGGGCATGGCAACTGTCGACGGTGCCGGTGGGCTGACGCCCGGTCAGACGGCGGTTACAGGTACTGGCCGCACGTCGGCCAGGCCCCCGCGCCCTGGCTCGCGAGAATGGATTCCGCGACCTGGATCTGCGCGTCACGCGAATTGTCGTGGGGCAATCCCGCACCACCGTGGGCGTTCCAGGTGCTCGCGCTGATCTGCAGTCCGCCGTAGTAGCCGTTGCCGGTGTTCGCCCCCCAGTTGCCGCCGCTCTCGCACTGCGCGACCGCATCCCAGCCGCCGGAGGCGGCGTGGGCGGGTACGACGGTGAGTGCGAGGGGTGCGACGGCCAGTGCGGCGGCCGCGGCGGTGGTGCCGAGAGTGCGGGTGACGGTGATCGTCGACAAGCGTGAAGACATGCGTGGTTCCTCTCCGTGGTCGGAGGCGAGGATGTCCGACGGTGCACGATTCGACGCGTGCAGCCGGTGCGCGGTGTGACCGGTGCGCTGGACGGCCGGGCCACCGGACGGTGGTTCCCTCGCCGTGCCCCTGGAAGATGTGCCGTATCCGATCCCGCTGGGGCGGAAGAGCGTTGGCTGCGGGTCGGAGGTGCTCGGTGTGTCGAGCCGGTGACGACGCTAGGACGGATCGGGGGCGGCGTCACCAGTCGGGTTTGTCGTACGAGGGACGTACGACCCTGGTGCTCGGGTGCTGCCGGTGCAGGTCGGCTCGGCGATTCCCGGAGTGTCGAGGAGATGAACAGGAGTCGAAATTGTGATCGGCATCACTATGTTTATGTGAACTGGATCACTTCAGGCTGTCCGTGATGTCCGCGACGGTCATCGTGACGACCCCGATGGACCGGGCATCCGCGAGCCGGTCCGGGGTCGCACCGGACGTCGCATCGGTGACCGATACGACCCGGAAATCGCGATTCGAGGCATCGAACATGGTGGCGCGCGGGCAGTTCGGGAAATTGCAGCCGGCCACGACGGCCGTGTCGACCCCGTCCCCGGTGAGGTACGCGGCCAGGTCGGTGCGGTGGAACGCACTCCACCGCGGCTTCCACACGATAGATTCCCCCGGGCCGACGATCTGACGGTCGCCGCGGAGCAGGAGATCGGTGTCCAATCGCGGTGCGCCGCCCGGAAACAGGCCGTCGACGATCTCCGCGCCGGCCGTACCGGGGCGGACGATCGACGCGTCGCCGCGGCCGATCGCCGTGCGGCGCACCCGATCCACGTCGTCGCCGGTGTACAGGCGCACCACGTGCACGACCGGTCGGCCCGCCCGGCGATAGGAGTCCAACAGAAGCCGCAGGCGGGGAACGATGTTCGCGGTCCCGGCCACCGGAAGCGTGCCCGTCTCGGTGAAATCGTTCTGCATGTCGACCACCAGCAGCGCCGACGAATTCAGGTGCGGGCGAACGTGTTCGTCGAGGGACGCGATCGGATCGGGCATGGGTGGAATGTAGTCGGGTACGTCGCCGGAAACAGCGGGATTCGCTGTTCTGCCATGATGTTTCGATGAGTGAAGATATTCGGAAACGTGGCACCGCTGCGACCGGATGGATCAGTGCCGCGTTCTGGTGCCTGATCCTCGGGTGGCTGTACGCGGCGGTGGGGATACCGCCCTGGTGGGCGTGGGTCCTGTTCGTCGGCCTCGGCGCCGCACTCACGGCGGCCTGGTGGCGGAGCCGGTACCGGAGCCGGTACCGACTCGTGTTCGGAGCCCTCTGCGGGCTCGGCGGGGCGGCCGCGGTGGCCGTTGCCGCCGCGGCCCTCGTCGTTCCGACGACGGTTGCGGTGGGCAGCGTCGGGGATGCCCGGATCGAATGCGGGTCCGTGCTGGTTCCGTTCTCCGGGGCGAGCATGCGGGTGACGTCGGCGGCCACCGGGGAACCCGTGGTGCTGCGCAACCCGATTCCCCGCGACGCGATGGAACAGCGCTGCGCGGACGACCACCGGCTCATGACCCGCAACGCGGCGTCCGTCGCCGTGGTGGCATTGCTCCTGATCGTGCGCTCGGCCGGACATCTGCGGCCCGCACCGTCCCGCGAACACGACAGCGCCCCGCCGCAACCGTGAATCCGATTGCGGCAGGGCGCTGCTGGTGGCTGTACCCGATCAGACGGAGACGATGACCGACGAACCGTGGCCGAACAGGCCCTGGTTCGCGGTGATGCCGACACGGGCACCCTCGACCTGGCGTCCCTCGGCCTGGCCGCGGAGCTGCCACGTCAGCTCGCACACCTGCGCCAGCGCCTGGGCGGGGACGGCCTCACCGAAGCAGGCTAGACCGCCGGACGGGTTGACCGGGATGCGGCCGCCGATGGTGGTGTCACCGGCACGCAGCAGGGCCTCGGCCTCGCCGCGCTTACACAGCCCCAGATCCTCGATCCAGTCGAGTTCGACGGACGTGGCGAGGTCGTACACCTCGGCGACGTCGACGTCCTCGGGGGAGATGCCGGCCTCCTCGTAGGCGGCGTCGCCGATCGACTCCTTGAACGTGCGCTCCGGGGCGGGGACCGCGGACGCCGACTCGGTGGAGAAGTTCGGCATGTCCATGATCGTCTGCGGGAACGTCGGCGTGACCGTCGAGATCGCCTTGATCCGAACGGGACCGACGATGCCCTTCTTGCGGGCGTACTCCATCGAGGTGAGGATGATCGCGGCGCCGCCGTCGGAGGTGGCGCAGATGTCGAGCAGGTGCAGCGGGTCGGCGACCACCGGGGAGGCGAGCACGTCCGCCGCCGACACCTCCTTGCGGTAGCGCGCATACGGGTTGTTCAGGCCGTGGCGGGCGTTCTTCACCTTGACCGCGGCGAAGTCCTCGACCGTGGCCCCGTACAGGTCGATGCGGCGGCGCGCGTTGAGCGCGAAGTACGCCGGGTTCGTCATGCCCATCAGGCGGAACCGCAGCCAGTCCGGGTCGTCCCAGCGCTCACCGGCGACCGGGGCCAGGAAGCCCTTCGGGGTGGTGTCGGCGCCGACGACGAGCGCGACGTCCGACAGACCCGCGAGGATGCGGGCACGGGCGGTGTCGAGGGCCTGCGCGCCCGTCGCGCACGCCGCGTACGACGTCGCGACGCGGGCACCGTTCCAGCCGAGGGCCTGCGCGAACGTGGCACCGGCGACGTAGCCGCCGTAGCCGTTGCGGACCGTCTCGCCACCGACGATCAGGTCGACGTCCTGCCAGTCGACACCCGAATCGGCCAGTGCGGCACGGGCGGCGGCGACACCGTACTTGACGAACGACTGTCCCCACTTGCCCCAGGCGTGCATGCCGACGCCGAGGACGGCCACATCGTTGTTGCTCATGCCTGTGCCCCGTTCTCTGCAGCCGCGACCGGCTTCCAACGCCAGATGGTGCGGTCTCCGGTCTCGTCCGTGTACAGCGTCTCGACGACGAGTTCGACCGGGTTGCCCACCTTCAGATCTGCGACACCGAAGCCGTCGGCAACCTGGCCGAGCACGACGAGTCCCTCCGGCAGTTCGACGGCGGCGAGAGCGAACGGCACGTACGGATCGGTGTTCGCGATGTACGGGGCCGGCGGCTTGTACTGCGCGTCGGTGTACGACCACACGGTGCCGCGACGCGACAGTTCGACGTCGTCGTATTCCTCGCCCGAGCACGCCGGGTTCTTGCAGAAGGTGGCCTCCCGGGGGAACGAGATGTTCCCGCAGGACCGGCACTTGGTGCCGATCAGGGCCGGCTCCGGCCCGGTGGTGAACCAGCCCTCGACGGCCGGTGTGGCGGTGTCGCTCATGCAAACCTCATCTGCTTGTCGAGCCTGAAAGACCGGACGCCTCGGCGGTCCGGCAGCGGAACGGGTTGCAGTATTGCATGGGTTGACTGATTCCAGATTCGTGGTCTCACCCACCGGTTCCCACCCCCGGTGAATCCGGTCAATCGGTAGAACCGGAAGAAATCGGGCGTTGACCTGCGGGGTGGCGTATTGGTCGATTGCCCAACACGCCGACCGTTCGGTGCGTGAACTCCGTCACTGTCGGTCGTTCGACCGCTATCGTGATGGCGACTCGTCGGAGGTGCGTCGTGCGCAGTGAACCCAGTGAGGCCGTCGGAACCGTCATGCCGGAAGACCGGGTGATCGCGTTGCGGGACGGCCGGGCGATGGGATTCGCCGACTACGGACCCGCGGACGGGTTCGTCGTCGTCCACGCCCACCGCAGCATGTCCTGCCGGCACGACGTCCGGGCCTTCGCCCCGGTCGCCGAGGCCGCGGGAATCCGGCTGATCTCACCGGACCGGCCCGGCATCGGCCTGTCCGACCCCCGCCCCGGCCGCACCGTCCTGGACTGGGCGGCCGACGTCGAGGAACTCGTCGACCATCTCGGCGTCGACCGCATGGGCGTCGTCGGCTGGTCGATGGGCGGTCAGTACGCGGCGGCCCTCGGCTACGCGCTGGCCCCGCGGATCAGCCGCGTCGCGATCGTCGCGGGTGCCCTGCCACTCACCGAGGACGGTGTCGTACAGGACCTGTGCGGATTCGACCGCTGCTACACGCGTCTGTCGCAGAACCATCCCCGGCTCGCGGCCGGATGGTTCCGGACGCTGTCACTCGCGGCCCGTGCCATGCCCCGGCGGTTCGTGAACGCGGCCGCCCGCGCGTTCGGACCCACCGACGCCGAAACCATCACCGGTGATCCCGACGACTTCGTGGCCGCCGCCGGGGAAAGCCTGCGCGACCCGGCCGGTGTCGTCGAGGAATACCGGGCGTGGGCGCGGCCGTGGGGATTCGCGCCCGAAGACCTCGCGGTACCCGTCGACGTGTGGTGGGGCGGCGCCGACCGACTCGTGCCGAAGGAATGGTCGTCCGAACTCGCCCACCGGATCCCCCAGTCCACCTTGAACATCGGCAGCGGCGGCCACTTCATGGCCCACCTGCACTACCGGGCGATCCTCGACTCCATCACCGAACGGACATAGGGCGACAGTGCGCGCAGACGCCGACGTGTGGCACCCTGGGCGGTACTCCTTTTGGTAGGGGAGACGGGACGCCCCGAGGCCGCGAGGTCCCGGGGTTTTCTCGTGTGACGTCAGGTCGTGCCCGGCACGAGCGCCCCGGCCAGATGGTCGGCGGTGACGTGCAGGTGCAGTCGTACCCCGGTGAGCAGGGCGGCGTCGTCCGCGTAGAAGGCGGGATGGTGGTTGGGGACGACGCCCCGCCCGCCCGGCACCGGCTCGATTCCCGTGCCCTCGGCGTTCAACCGGCTGTCCTGGCCGCCGAGCATGACGTACAGCCCGCCGTACCGGTTCACGAACTCCGAGACGTCGTCGTACCCAAGGGTGGGCGGGCACTCGAACACCCGGTCCGCGCCGGCCACCCGCCGCAGAGTGCCGAGGGCCGCGTCCACCCACTCGGGTGCGTTGTGGACCGCCGGAACCGGTTGCCGGAACCGGGTGCCGGCCTCGGCGCCGTACGCGAGCGCGATGTGCCGGACCGTCCGCTCGATCGCCGCCTCGGCCCGCTCCATCGTGGCCTGGCTCAGACAGCGGACCGTCCCCAGCAACGTGATCCGTCCACCGATGATGTTGAACCGGCCCACGTCGGAGACGTGCCCGATGCTGATCGTCAGCGGATCCGTCGCCGGGACCTGCCGGTAGATCTGCCCCATCGCGGTGATGATCTCCGCAGCGACCGGCATCGGATCGATTCCCAGCCACGGCGTCGACCCGTGCACCTGCTCACCGGTCACCGTGATCTCGAGTACCGACGACGCCGCATACTGCACACCCGCCCGGTATGCGACAGTATTCAGCGGGGTCGGTGCGATGTGCATACCGAACACCATCGACGGGGACGGATCGTCCAGTGCGCCTTCGGTGATCATCGCCCGCGCCCCACCGTCCTCGCCGAGTGGCGGCCCCTCCTCGGCGGGCTGGAACACGAACAGCACCGTGCCGGGAAGATCGTCCCGGACCTGCGCGAGTACCTCGGCGGCCCCCATCAGCATCGCCGTGTGCGTGTCGTGCCCGCACGCGTGCGCCACCGGGAACGGCCCACCCGGATAGTCGGCGTCGACGACGGTGGACACGAACTCCACCCCCGACGTCTCCCGCACCGGCAGCGCATCGATGTCTGCCCGCAGCGCCATCACCCGGCCCTCGCCCCGGCCGCCGCGCAGCACCCCCACCACACCGTGACCGGCGATCCCGGTCCGCACCCCGTCCAGGCCCAGACGCTCGAGACGGTCCGCGACGTACCGGGCCGTGTTCACCTCACGGTTCGACAACTCCGGATGCGCGTGCAGATGATGCCGCCAGCCGATCACCTTGGCTTCGACCGCCTGTGCCAGCTCGTCGAGTCTGGCGTGGAGATCGTTTCCCTCCACGGACCAGGGGCCCGGCAAAGTCGCATAACCCCATGTCAGGCGGCATGAAGTAGATCGATCGGCCGGTGTGGATCACGGCCGTGGTGGCGTAGCGCGCCGGCGATGTTGGTGTGGCCGGCGAGCCGC
>NZ_SKCH01000024.1 GCF_005434945.1 Prescottella subtropica
GGTACACCCGCGCGGATCTCAACGACTACTTGGCGCGGCTCCGGCGCCACGAACCGGACGCGCCTGCTCCGGAACTCGGGGAGGCCGCCTGACCCCCGACGAACTAACGCCGACGACCACTAGCGGCGAACCGTCAGGCGAAGTTGAACGGTTCCGGCGCGCTGCGGAGCTCACCGATCTGCGCGACGAGCGTGTAGGCGCCCGGCGGAACCTGGTTACGGGTGGTGGTGCACCCGGCGTCGGACGTCTTGCCCGACCACTTGACGGTGAAACGGGCCTGTCCACCGGGCTCGAGGACCTGCACCGCGGGATCGGCGTCCGGGTAGCAGTCGACGTTCGACCACAGCCGCTTGCTGCCGTCGAGGCTGTACACCAGCGCCCGCTGCAGGCCCGAACCCAGATCGCGTTCGCACGCGGCGGTCCCGATGTTGGTGATCGCGATCGTGAAACTCGGCTCGTCACCGATCCGGTACTGCGGCCGGTCAGGTGTCGCCTTGATCGCGAGGGACTGGTCGGCGCACGGTTCCGCCGCCGCGGCCGTCGTCGACGTCGCCGCCCCGGAGGTGCCGGTCGCGGCCGAGGTTCCCGACGCGTCACCGGTCGACGTGGGCGGCGCGCTCGTCTCGGTGGGCTCCGACGACCGGCCGGCGGCCGCCGACTCCGGAGAGTCACCGGAATCCCCGCCCGCGACCGCGGAGATGATCCACACCACCAGCGCGATCACCACCACGATCACGCCTGCCGCGAGGATGCGGCGGCGCCAGTAGATCTCCCGGGGCAGAGGTCCGTTCGGTTCAAGCACGACTCAACCGTAATTCCCTGCGGCCGACTTCGCTTCAGCGGTGTCGGCGTGTCGCCGGGTGCGCCGCCCCGGACATCCGCGGCGGCGCACCGGACGGACGGGTGTCAGGCGACGGTTTCGCCGATGTCGCCGATGACGCCGCGCAGCTTGATGCCGCCGTCGGCCAGCTTGTAGGTGACACCGACGATGGCGCACTTCCCGGCCTCGACCGCGTCGGCGATGATCCGCGACCGCTGCATCAGCAGTTCCGCGGTCTCCATGACGTGCCGGCCGACGAACTCGTCGACCTCGGTCACACCGTCCTGGCGGGCCTTGAGGATCGACGGGGTCACCCGCTCGACGATGTCCCGGATGAAACCACCCGGGATGTTGACGTTGTCGAGGGCGTCGAGGGTCGCCTTGACCGCGCCGCAGCTGTCGTGGCCGAGCACGACGATCAGCGGCGTGTTCAGCAATTCCACGCCGAACTCGATGGAGCCGAGGGTCGTGGAGTCGACGACGTGACCGGCGGTGCGGACGACGAACGAGTCGCCGAGCCCCTGGTCGAAGATGAGTTCGGCGGCGACGCGAGAGTCACCGCACCCGAAGATCACGGCCGTCGGATGCTGACCGTCGACCAGCTTCGCACGGTCCTCGATCCCCTGGTTCGGGTGGATCGGGGCGTCGTTGAGAAAGCGCTCGTTACCCTCTTTGAGGGCGTTCCATGCAGAAATCGGATTCGAATTGGGCATGACCTCATTTTGCACCCGGGCGGGTCCACCGGATCGGCGGGACCTGAATCGCCCCCCCTGATCGAACGACCCTGTGGGACACGGAGTAAGGATGGAAGTTTCAGTGCCGTCAGATCAACCGGTCGATACCGCCGCTCTGCTGCGGTGGTACGACGAGCAGGCCCGGGACCTGCCGTGGCGCCGCGAGAACGTGAGTGCCTGGCACATCCTCATGAGCGAGA
Organism: Prescottella subtropica; assembly: GCF_005434945.1. GTDB lineage: Bacteria > Actinomycetota > Actinomycetes > Mycobacteriales > Mycobacteriaceae > Prescottella > Prescottella subtropica. The sequence goes on from NZ_SKCH01000024.1 coordinate 1,755, forward strand.
TCATGCTGCAGCAGACGCCCGTCGTCCGGGTCGCCCCGATCTGGGAGGAGTGGGTGCAGCGCTGGCCGGTGCCGTCGGCGATGGCGGCGTCGAGCCAGGCGGACGTGCTACGCGCGTGGGGCAAACTCGGCTACCCGCGGCGGGCGCTGCGCCTGCACGAGTGCGCGGGCGTGCTGGCCGCCGAACACGGCGACGTCGTCCCCGCCGACGTCGACGTCCTGCTGGGCCTGCCCGGCATCGGCGACTACACCGCCCGTGCCGTCGCCTGCTTCGCATACGGTCAGCGAGTCCCCGTGGTGGACACCAACGTTCGACGCGTCGTCGCCCGCGTCGTGCACGGCCGCGCCGACCAGGGCAACCCGTCTGCCAGACGCGACATGGCCGACGTCGACGCACTGCTGCCCCGCACCCGCGACCGTGCCGCCCGGTTCTCCGCGGCCCTGATGGAACTCGGCGCAACAGTGTGCACGGCCCGCACCCCGGACTGCGACGCGTGCCCGCTGCCGCGCTGCGCGTGGATCGCGGCCGGCCGGCCCGCCACCACTGGAGAGCCTCGCAAGGTGCAGAAGTTCGCCGGCACCGACCGTCAGGTGCGCGGCAAACTGATGGACGTGCTGCGCGCGAGCACCCGACCCGTCGAACGCGCCGAACTGGACCTGGTGTGGCTGCGCGATCCGGGGCAACGCGACCGGGCACTGCATTCCCTGCTCGTCGACGGACTCGTCGAACAGACCGACGACGGACTGTTCGCCCTCGCCGGCGAAGGCTCCTGACCTGCGTTTTGCGCACTTGTCGCTCGATTTCCCGGCACGCGGACCGCGACAAGTGCGCAAAACGCGGGCTACGGGAGGGGTCAGGGCAGGGAGCGGAGGAACCCCTCGACGGCCTCGCGGTACCGCTGCGGCTGATCGTCGTGGACGAGGTGCCCGGCCCGCTCCACCCATACGTAGCGGGCGTCGTGGCCGTCGAGCATCCGGCGCATCTGCCCCTCCGGGGTGATCGTGAACTCGCCCTCGATGAGCAGCGCCGGGGCGCGGACGGCGTCCCACTGCACCCAGAAGTCGCGGGTCCCCCACTCCTCGGAGATGTCCCGGAACGTCGCGACATCCCCGTGCAGATACCAGCCGTCGGGGCGCCGCTCGAACGAATCGAGGAAGTACCGGCCGGCGACCTCGCCGAAGTAGTCGAGCACCGACGCCTCCGTCGGGAACGGCTGCGGCCACCCGGAAACCATTGTCGCCCAGTCCTTCGCGGTGCGTCCTCGGAAGTCGGGCGCCATGTCCTCGAGCACCAGCGCACGGACCCGCTCCGGATACGCGGCCGCGAAACACCACGCGTGCAGGGCGCCCATCGAATGCCCGATCACCGTGAGCGGCTCGTCGATACCACCCAGCGCCGACGCCAGATCCTCGACGAACAACTCCGTCGTCGGCGCCCCGTCGATCGGACGTCCGTGCCCGGCCGCGTCGAACGTGTAGACGTGCCCGTGCCCGCGCAGCCACGACACGTGCCGCGCCCACGTCCGCGCACTACCCATCAATCCGTGCAGCAGCAGTATCGGCCGTCCGGTCCCACCCTCGTCGTGCAACACGGCACCGACGGTAGCCCACCGCCGACCGTGCCGGAGTACCGTCGCGCCCATGGCAGTCGTGAAGATCAACGCAATCGAGATCCCCGAGGGTGCGGGCCCCGAACTGGAGAAGCGGTTCGCCGCCCGTGCGGGCGCGGTGGAGAACTCCCCCGGTTTCCTCGGATTCCAGTTGCTGCGCCCGGTCCAGGGCGAGAACCGCTACTTCGTGGTGACGCAGTGGGAGTCCGAGGAGGCGTTCGCGGCCTGGCGTGACGGTGATGCCCGCGCCGCGCACGCCGGCCAGCGCGGCAAGCCGGTCGCGACCGGCGCGTCCCTGCTCGAGTTCGAGGTCGTGCTCGACGTGCCGGCGAAGTCCGAATCCTGATCTGTCCCACGACGTTCGGAGGAAATCGATAATTTCCGACTTTTCGGGCGCGGTGTCGATCGGCCGATTGACACCGCGCCCGACGGGATGCCAGAGTTCGCTCGACAGAGCGATGGTCGACGGTAATCCGGTGCATCATTCCGGAGCGGTCGCGCCACTGTGTTCGAGGGATCACTTCGAGAGCCAGACACCCCGGCCATCGCGACAACCTGGACGGGACGCGAAATCCCAGGAGGCACCGATGGCACTCACCTATTCCCCCGACACGTCGGCCCACTCGGCCGCGGTCGCCCTCGTCGCCGCAGCCGTGGTGCTGCTCGCGATGCTCGCCCTCTACCTGGTCGGATTCGATCAGGGCGCTATCTCCCGCAGCGGCATGTACATGCACGAACTGATGCACGACGGTCGGCACCTGCTGGGCGTGCCGTGCCACTGACCGTCACCACCGACACGTTCAAGACCCTCCTGTTCCGCGGCCTGCTTGCCGGCCTGATCGCCGGACTCCTGGCAGGCGCCGTCGCGTTCACGCTCGGGGAACCGCACGTACAGGCCGCGATCGAAATCGAAGAGGCAGCCGGGGCCGCCGACGTCGCGCCGCACGGACACGACGCCGACTCCGCACCCACTGCCTCCGCACCCACTGCAGAGTCGGAGGCACACTCGCACGGCGACGACGCCCTCGTCAGCCGCACCGGGCAGCGGTTCGGGCTGTTCCTCGCAACCGGATTCGCCGGACTGGCCCTCGGGGCGATCGTCGCCGTCGTCGTCCACTACGCGCGGCGGTTCACCACCCTACCCGGACCGCTGCTCGCAGCCTCGGTCGCCGGAAGCGGTTGGCTCGCAGTCGAAGCCGTCCCGTTCTTCAAATATCCGGCGAACCCGCCCGCCGTCGGCGATCCGGACACGATCGACGAACGGACCCTGCTGTGGCTCGCCACCGTGGCCCTCGGGCTGGTCGCCGTCGCGGCTGCCGTGTACGTCGGACGGAGACTGCTCGGCCAGGGCCTGGTGTCCGTCCGGGTGATCGGGCGGGTCGCCGCGTTCCTCGCGATCGTCGCGATCGGTTACCTCGCGTTGCCGACGATCAACGAGGTCGGCGACGACTTCCCTGCCACCCTGCTGTGGGAGTTCCGCGTCTCGTCGCTCGCCACGCAGGCCACCCTGTGGCTCGCGCTGGGACTGATGTTCGCGCTCCTCACCGAACGCGCGCACCGGCCGGTGAACCGCTAGATCGCACACCCGTCGACGGTGGCGCCCCCGGCCGTCGTGCCGGGGGCGCCACCGTTCGCGGCAGTCCCGTCGACGTCCCCGAGTGCCCGGCGCAACAGTTCGGCGAACACCTCGACCGACTGCGCACCCGACACCGCGATCCGCCGGTCCGCGACGAAGAACGGCACACCCGACACCCCCAGCCGACGGGCCGCGTCGAGATCGGCCCGCACCAGGTCGGCGGCGGTGTCCCCGTCGAGAGCGGCCGCCACGACGACTGCGTCCAGGCCGGCCGCAACCGCGATCTCCACCAGCACCGCGCGGTCGTCGATCACCCGACCCTCCGTGAAGTGGGCCCGGAACAGTGCCTCGAGCAGCACATCCCGCCGCTCCCCCGCCAGGTGCAGGAGTCGGTGGGCGTCGAACGTGTTGGCCGCGATCACCGTGTCGAAGTCCATCGTGAGACCGTCCCCGGCCGCGGTGGCCGCGACGTGCGCGAACATGGCTCGCACCTGCTCGGCCGGCATGCCCTTGTGCTCGACGAGGGCCTCGAGCTCACCGCGTCGCGCGCCGACCGGGGTGTCGGGTGCCAGCTGGTACGACCGCCACACCACCTCGATTCGATCACGCCGGGCGAACGCGTCCAGCGCGGCCGAGAATCGGCGTTTGCCGATGTAGCACCACGGGCAGGCGATATCGGACCACACCTCGATCGTGACGACGGGCAGGTCGGTTCCGGACAGGGCAGCATCGTTCTCGTTCGGCACAACGCATTCGAACACGCGGTGGCACCCGATTGTTCCGGCGGCCCGTGATGTTCAGTCGCGACGACCGCGGAGACGCCCGACATACCGCAGGTATTCGTCCTCCGGACCGTCGATCGTGAACACCTCCCCCGTCGCGAAGAAGCCCGCAGAATCGAACGGATCGCCGTCCCGCGCCGGATTCAGGTAGCCCACGAACACCGTCGGCCCCTTCACGTGCAGTTCGCCGGGAACACCCGGGATGTCGATCTCACCGGTCCCGTCGAGCCCGACCAGCTTCAGCGCGGTGCCGTCGGCGTACCCGGTCCTCGAGTACAGCACCGTCTGCGTCCCCAGCGGCGCGCCCGGATCCGACCGCAGCACGACGCCCTCGACCGTGCCGAAGTGGCCGACCAGTTCGATACCGTACTGCTCCTGCCACCGGCGGGCGGTCGCCGGCTCCAGAGGCCCCGCGCCCACCCCGATCCGGGTGAGCGTCGCCAGCTCCGATCGCCGTGCCTCGAGCGCCGTGAGCATCGACGGCCGGGCCACCGTGTAGGTGACCTTCTCGTCGGCGATCCGGAATGCGAGCGCATCCGGATCCGACGGCTCGTGTTGCACGAGAACACATCCCGCGACCAGCCACGGAAGCAGCGTGCCGGTGACCCCCGTCGCCGTCGACGACGCCACCGGGTTGAGCATCACGTCATCGGCTGTCAGGGACGCATCGACGACGACGGACCTGGCGAGCGCGAGGGATTCGTAGTGCGCGTGCGGCACCCCCTTCGGCGGCCCGACGGTTCCCGCCGTCCAGCAGATCGCCACACAGTCGTCCGGGTCGACGGTGCGTGCGGCCGCGTACGCAGCGACCCTGTCCGCGTCGACCGCGCTCGTCGTGGCCGGATCCGCGCCGGCGCCGTCGAGTCGGACGACCCCGTCCGGCAGACCGTCACCGAACGCGAGGATCGTGCGCAGGGTCGGGATCCCGGGGCGCAGCGCCGATACCCGGTCCGCGGCGCGCTCGTCCCCGATCCGGGCCGCCGTGACGAACGCACCCGCGCACGCCTCGTTGCAGGCGTCGAGAACCAGCGGATCGTCCGCCCCGATCGGCAACGGTGCGACGATCGCGCCGATCCGCCACGCGGCGAAGAACACGACGATCTGTTCGACGGTGTTGGGCAGTCGGACCGCGACGACGTCCCCCGCACGCACCCCGGCATCGAACAGCGCGACCGCCACCCGGTCCACCTCGGAGCCCAGTTCCATCCAGGTCAGGCGGGTCGCCGACACGTCCACGAACGCCGCCTTGTCGACCGGGTCGACCACCGCGAGGTGGGGGCCGCGTTCCCGGACCCGGTCGGCGAACAGACCCTGGACGGTGTCCCGGGTCCACGACCCCCGGGCCGTGTACTCGGCGACCCGTTCCTGTGGGTGGATCTTCAGACTCCCCATGCGTCGTCCCTTCTGCCCGTCCGACGGCAGCACCCACCACCGGACCGAAATGTGATCTGCATCACCATATGTACCACGGTGCGGCCTATAGTGACGGCCGGGGTGTCACGTCACCAGACCCGCCCGGAACGCCAGCAGTGCCGCCTCCACCCGGTTACGCGCCCCCAGCTTCCCGAAGATCGCCGACACGTGCGACTTCACGGTGGTCTCGCTCAGATACAGCTGCCTACCGATCTCCGCATTGGATTCGCCCCCGGCGAGCACCGTCAGAACGTCCCGCTCCCGCTCGGTCAGACACCCCAGATCCGGGCCCGACCGTCGCGGCGTGGACACCGCGGCAATGATGCGGCGCAACGACTCCCGGCTGAACAGGGCGTTTCCGGCCGCAACCGCGCGCACCGACTGATGGAACGTGCCCGGGGACGCGTCCTTGCTCAGGAAACTGTGCGCACCGGCCGCGACCGAACGGACGACCAGATCGTCGACGTCCATCGACGTCATGGTCACCACCCGCGGCGGATTCGGCAGGCGCATCAACGTCTGGGTCGCCTCGAGCCCACCGACCCGCTGCATCTTCAGATCCATCAGCACCACGCGGGGACGGCACCGCTCGACCGCCGGCAGCACCTCGTCGCCGTCGGTCGCATCACCGGCGACGACGATGTCGGGGACGGGACGGAAGATGTCGGCCAGGCCGCGGCGGACGAACGGATCGTCGTCGACGATCAATACGGGAATCACACCGGAATCTGTCATGGTCCGAACAGGATATGTTCCGGCACCGACAGGTTCACCGGGTCAGCCCGACCACGGCACCCAGCAACTCACCACGAATTCGTCGCCCACCAAGCCTGCCTCGAGTGCGCCCCCCACTTCCCGTGCCTGTTCCCCGAGCCCCTGCAGGCCCATCCGGGAACCCCCGTCGAACCGACTGGGCTCGGCACTGATCGCATTGCGCACATCGATGCGGATGCCGCACTCCGGGGCGCCGCGGACCACGACCTCGACCACCTGATCGTGCGCATACTTCTGGGCGTTGGTGAGTGCCTCCTGAACCACCCGGAAACAGACGTGCCCGGCCAACGTCCCGACATCACCCGGCGCGAGATCCGTCGAGAGGGTGCAGTGCAACCCGGCGGCGCGGGCGGACTGCGCCAACTCCGGCACCGCGTCGATCCCCTGGTGCCCCACCCGCTCCCGTGCCTCCGCGGTTCCGCGCAGGACACCCACAATGCTCTTCAGCTCGTCGAGCGCATCGTGGGCGGCCGCCCGGATCTGCGCCGCCGAGTTCGCCACCTTCTCCGGAGAATCGTCGGCATTGACCTGCAATGCGCTCGCGAACAACGAGATTCGGCTCAGACCCGCCGCCAGCGTGTCGTGCATGTCGCGCGCGATCCGGGCCCGCTCCTCGGCCCGGATCATCTCGTCGCGGACGCCGCCGCGCATACGCGCGAGCACCGCGAGAGCCACCACCGCTCCCAACAGGACCGCGGCCACCGACCACGGAATCCAGAGCGCCACATCGTACTGTTCCAGCACGCCCCCCTCGGGCTTCTGTGCGCGGATCGTGAGAACCGTCCCCTCCCTCGACGAATGTCCCCGCCGACCCCGCGGCGAGAACCCGATACGGATGCACCGTACGCACCGGCACCGACAAGTCGGCATCCGTCGAACGCAGGAGGCGGCATCCGACCGGAGGAGGAGCCGGCGGACCGATCCGCCGAAACGACGAGACGCCGTCCTTCTTCCGGAGGACGGCGTCGTCGAGAGTCAGAGCTGTGCGCCCGTCGAATGCTAGTCGAGTGCGGCGTCGAGGGTGATCGCGACGCCGGTCAGCGCCTTGCTCACCGGGCACGACTCCTTCGCCGCCTGCGCGACCCGCGCGAACCCCTCGGCATCCAGACCGTCGACCTCACCGCGCACCGTGAGCGCGATCCCCGTCAGCTTGAAACCCGGATCGTCCGGGCCGAGCGAGACGTCCGCGCGCACCTCGAGGCTCTGCGGGGTGCCGCCGGCCTCGGCGATGAGCGCCGACAACTGCATCGCGAAGCACGACGAGTGCGCGGCCGCGATCATCTCTTCCGGGCTGGTGGTGCCGCCCGCGTCGTCGGCCGCGCGCTTCGGGAACGACACCTCGTACGTTCCCACCCCGGAACTGGTGAACTCGACCTGGCCCGAACCCTGTTCGAGCGTCCCGGTCCACGCGGTGCGTGCGGTCCGTGTCGGCATGACGTCATCCTCCTGGCAGTAGTGGACGGTTCCGACTCCGACCGTACGCGGAAACACCGTCGGCCGGGGTCCGGTCCACCGGATGCCCGGCGCACACCCGGCGACTGGCATAGTCGTACCGATCATGACCGCCGACACCGATCGGACTCTCCCGACACTCGCCGAGAGTGCCGCCCGGATCGTCGCGCTCGCACGCACCGCACATCGACGCCGTCTCAGCCGCCGCGGCCGCGGACCGATCCTGATCGGTATCGACGGCCCCTCCGGGGGCGGAAAATCGACCCTGGCCGACCGGGTCTCCGCGGCACTCGACGACGCGCCGATCGTCCGGATGGACGACCTGTACCCCGGCTGGGACGGGCTGGCCGCGTCGGCGCCACTTCTCACCCGATGGGTTCTCGCCCCCGCCGCGCACGGCCGGATTCCGCGGTACCGGCGCTACGACTGGCATCGCCGCGCCTACACGGAGTGGCACGCGGTCCGCCGCCACCGCTACCTGATCGTCGAGGGCGCCGGATCGACCTGCGGTCCCGCCCGCAGGTACTACACGGTCCGGGTGTTCGTCGACGCCTCGGCCGGCGAGCGGATGCGACGTGCCCTACTGCGCGACGGCGACATGTTCCGGCCGCACTGGGATCGCTGGGCCCGGCAGGAGGCGGCACTGTTCGGGCCCGACCGGACGCGGCGCGCCGCACACCTCACGGTCGCAACGGGATAGATCGGCCCGTCGTGTCCGGCTGACGCACGACGACGCCCCGCACACTGCTGTGTGCGAGGCGTCGTCGATGCCCATGGACCCTACTCGGAGTCGGCTGCTCCCGACTTCGCCAGGTCGATCGGGACCTCGTCCGGCACGGTCACCGGCTTGTCCTCACCGCGGAACGTGAACTTCGCGTCCTCGCCGGCACCCTCGCCGTCCCAGCCCTCGACGTCCACGTGGACGATCTGGCCCGGGGTCAGCTCGTTGAAGAGGATCTTCTCCGACAGCTGGTCCTCGATCTCACGCTGGATGGTGCGACGCAGCGGCCGCGCACCGAGCACCGGATCGAAGCCGCGCTTGGCGAGCAGGGACTTGCCCTGCTCGGACAGCTCGATGCCCATGTCCTTGTTCTTCAGCTGCGTCGCGACACGGCCGATCATCAGGTCCACCATCTGGATGATCTCGTTCTGGGACAGCTGGTGGAAGACGATGATGTCGTCGATACGGTTGAGGAACTCGGGACGGAAATGCTTCTTGAGCTCGTCGTGGACCTTGAGCTTCATGCGCTCGTAGTTCGACTCGCTGCCCGACCCCTGCGTGAAGCCCAGACCCACGGCCTTCGAGATGTCCGCGGTACCCAGGTTCGACGTGAAGATCAGCACGGTGTTCTTGAAGTCGACCGTACGACCCTGACCGTCGGTGAGACGGCCGTCCTCGAGGACCTGCAGGAGCGTGTTGTAGATCTCCTGGTGGGCCTTCTCGATCTCGTCGAACAGGACGACGGAGAACGGCTTGCGACGCACCTTCTCGGTGAGCTGGCCGCCCTCCTCGTAACCGACGTAGCCGGGAGGCGCCCCGAACAGCCGCGACGCGGTGAACCGGTCGTGGAACTCGCCCATGTCGATCTGGATGAGCGCGTCGTCCTCACCGAACAGGAAGTTCGCGAGCGCCTTCGACAGCTCGGTCTTACCGACACCGGACGGGCCGGCGAAGATGAACGAGCCCGACGGACGCTTCGGGTCCTTCAGACCGGCGCGGGTACGACGGATCGCCTTGGAAACCGCCTTGACGGCGTCCTCCTGGCCGATGATCCGCTTGTGCAGCTCCTCCTCCATACGGAGCAGACGCGTGGTCTCTTCCTCGGTGAGCTTGAAGACCGGGATGCCGGTCCAGTTGCCCAGCACCTCGGCGATCTGCTCGTCGTCGACCTCGGCGATGACGTCCAGGTCGCCGGAGCGCCACTGCTTCTCCCGCTCGGCCCGCTGCGCGACGAGGGTCTTCTCCTTGTCGCGCAGGTTCGCGGCCTTCTCGAAGTCCTGCGCGTCGATCGCGGACTCCTTCTCGCGGCGCGCGTCGGCGATCTTGTCGTCGAACTCGCGCAGGTCCGGCGGTGCGGTCATCCGACGGATGCGCATTCGGGCGCCGGCCTCGTCGATGAGGTCGATCGCCTTGTCCGGCAGGAAGCGGTCGTTGATGTAGCGGTCCGCGAGGGTGGCCGCCGCGACCAGCGCGCCGTCGGTGATCGAGACACGGTGGTGCGCCTCGTAGCGGTCGCGCAGACCCTTGAGGATCTCGATGGTGTGCTCGACGGTCGGCTCACCGACCTGCACCGGCTGGAACCGGCGCTCGAGGGCGGCGTCCTTCTCGATGTACTTGCGGTACTCGTCGAGGGTGGTGGCGCCGATGGTCTGCAGCTCGCCGCGGGCCAGCTTCGGCTTGAGGATCGAGGCCGCGTCGATCGCGCCCTCGGCGGCACCGGCACCGACGAGCGTATGCAGCTCGTCGATGAACAGGATGATGTCGCCGCGGGTGTTGATCTCCTTGAGGACCTTCTTCAGGCGCTCCTCGAAATCACCGCGGTAGCGGCTACCGGCGACCAGCGAACCCAGGTCGAGGGTGTAGAGCTGCTTGTCCTTGAGGGTCTCGGGCACCTCGCCGTTGACGATGGCCTGCGCGAGACCCTCGACGACGGCGGTCTTGCCGACACCCGGCTCACCGATGAGGACCGGGTTGTTCTTGGTGCGGCGGGACAGCACCTGCATGACCCGCTCGATCTCCTTCGAGCGGCCGATGACCGGGTCCAGCTTGCCTTCCAGGGCAGCCTGGGTGAGGTTGCGGCCGAACTGGTCGAGGACCAGCGACGTCGACGGGGTACCCGCCTCGCTGCGGCTCGCACCGGCCTCCGCCGGCTCCTTGCCCTGGTAACCCGACAGCAGCTGGATCACCTGCTGACGCACCCGGTTGAGATCGGCACCCAGCTTGACCAGGACCTGGGCGGCGACGCCCTCGCCCTCACGGATCAGGCCGAGCAGGATGTGCTCGGTGCCGATGTAGTTGTGTCCGAGCTGCAGCGCCTCACGCAGGCTGAGCTCGAGGACCTTCTTGGCACGGGGAGTGAAGGGAATGTGACCGGACGGGGCCTGCTGCCCCTGGCCGATGATCTCCTCGACCTGGCTGCGGACACCTTCGAGGGAGATACCCAACGACTCCAGCGACTTCGCCGCCACACCCTCACCCTCGTGGATGAGGCCGAGCAGGATGTGTTCCGTGCCGATGTAGTTGTGGTTGAGCATCCTGGCTTCTTCCTGAGCCAGGACGACGACGCGCCGCGCGCGATCGGTGAACCTCTCGAACATCGCTCTCCCTCACATTTTCCAACGGTCCGGGCAGAGCATCGCGTCCCGCGATCTCCTGCCCTTCCGCTGCGTCTCGCTCCGGCACAACAGGCTGACGGCCTCCGGAACCGAAAGTTCCACGACCCCACTTCACACTCTAGTGGGCGCCCTTCCCGACCGCCGCTTCTCCACCCGGTGAACGAGCGGAGCCGACCTGCACGAATTCATCAACGCCGCAGGTCGTCGAAACGTTTCCCGGTCGCTGTACGCCTAGGGCGAACATCCCGGCGCGCGGCCCGTCGGGCACGACCCGCAGCAGTGTCCGGTGCAGCGCCCACGCGACCGGAATCGAGAACACCGTCGTGACCACGAAGACGCCGACCGTCGACCCCTGGAACGTGCGGTAACCGAGCATGTCGAGGACGAACGCCATCACCACCAGATGCACCAGGAACAGCTCGTACGAGATCTCCCCGAGCCACACCATCGGCGTCGACGCGCACAGCCGCCCGAACGGGCCCGGCCGGTCCCCGATCACCAGCGGCGCCATCAGCGACACCGCGAACAGCAGGAACAGCATCGACTTGACGACCGCATCGGTGGCGTCCAACGGCACGATCGTCGCCTCCCCGGCCAGCGGGGTGCACGCGAGCAGCAGGAAGTACAGCGCCAGCAGACCCGCGACATACGGATTGCAGTGCCGGATCGTCACGGACGCCAACGCCAACAGCATGCCACCCGCGAACCAGGCCACGAATCCCGGCAGCCACAGCCGGGCCGTGAACGTGATGTCGGTGTGGTGCGTGATCAGCGTCCACAGCGGCGTGACCGCCACCAGCACCGACAGTGCGGCCGCGAGCCGGACCGGATGCCACCGCCGCCGGCACACCCCCACCACGAGCACCCACCCGATCACCGGTAACAGCAGATAGAACGTGACCTCCACCGCGAGACTCCACGTCTGGGTGAGCCCGTCGTGCAGATGCCCGGGACCGTAGATCTGGGTGAGCGTCATGTTCCGCCAGAACCCGGGCCAGCCGCGGCCCGTCTCCCCCGCGTCGTCCCGGAACAGGTAGATCACGTACGTCGCGGCGACGACGATCCAGTACGCCGGCAGGATCCGCCGGGCCCGATGCCACAGATACGTCCGCGTCGACGGCAACGCCTGCCCGCCCGCCGCGGCCGCCAGCCACGGCCGGAACAGCAGGAACCCGGACAGGGCGAAGAAGACCGGCACCCCGATCTCGAGCCGGGACAGCGCCGTCCCGGCCAGGTCGTTCGTGTAGCGGCCCGTCCAGAACGCGGCGTGCGCGCCGACGACGAGCAGTGCCGCGACCGCGCGCAGCCCCGTCAGTGCCCGGATGTGGCCGGATACCGCGGCGGGTGCCGTCACGGGACCTCCTCGGTTGCGGGAACGACGGATCCGACGGGACCGGCACCGACACACACGGCCAGGCCCGGCGTCACCGCCCGCACCCGCACCGCGTCACCCGAGCCGATCAGCCGCACGAACACCTGGTTCAGGCCCGCCCGGACCGGCACCGACACGGTGTCGCCGCCCCCGTTCAACGACACCTCGACGACGCCGTCGACGCTCGCGAAATAGTTCAGGGCCGCCGTCCACTCCCAGTCGAGCAGCGGACCGTCGAGCGGCAGGTCGACCGGATCGGCCTCGCTCCGGTAGCCGCATCCGGGCACCGGTCCCTGACCGATCCGGCGGGTCGGGGTGACCACCGCGGGCACCAGGTGCCCGGTGTCGTCGAACAGTTGCAGCCGGCCCGTGGACCGCGCGAACTCGGGACGGTCCCGCAGCGGTCCGAAGATGCGGCTCGTCGTGTTGTGCGGGTACGCAACCGGCAACAACACGTAGAGCGACACCGCCTGGTCGAGGATCGGGGTGTCCCGGTCCGCGGCCAGTGCCGCCCGGCCGTTCGCGAGATAGTCGACCGTCGGATTGTCGCGCCACCGTTCGACGAACGCGACTGTCGACCACAGGCTGCTCGCGACGAACGCCGCGACCCCGGCCGCGACGAGCACCGGACGCGGACTCGGCAGTGGACGTATCCCGGGGCGGGCGGGTGCACGCACGATCAGCGCCCAGCCGATCACGATGACGACGGCACTGTCGGCGACGTACCGGAGCGTCTGCGCCAGTTCGTACGCGGTGTCGGGCCCGGACCGGGTCAGCACCATCGCGGCCTCGGACGCCGCGACGTAGCCGAGCATCGCCAGCCACACCCCGACCGTCCGCTGCCGGTACCGGACCGACCAGGTGGTCGCCGCGGCGACCACGACCCACCCGAGCACGACCAGCACGAGCGGCGGCGTCGCCCACGGCGGGCTCGGGGGCCAGCGGTCCCACGACCACGGCCCGCCCACCATCGTCGGCACCAGCCCCAGCGACGTGCCGTGGTGTACGAGGCCCGCAGTCTGCGCCGCGGACGGCAGCACCAGCCGGGACTGCGTGAAGAACAGGTACGTGCCCGCCCACACCGTGAGGACCGCCGCCAGCGGAATCCACAGCGCCCGCCCCCGCGCCCACGCCGCCCGGACCGGGCGAGCGATCCCGTCCACCCGGAACATCAGTGCGACGACCGCGAACGCCACGATCGGCACCAGCACCGACTTCTCGAAAAAAGTCAGCGACACCGCCGCGACCACCGTGCCGGACACCGCGTACCGGATGCGCCCGGTGCGGCACAGCCGGATCGCGTCGCCCGCCACCCACGCCAGGCCGATCTGCATGGGCAGCGAGTTCAGTCCCGCCGCCCACCACGCGAACGACGGCAGGGTCAGCGGCGCGAACAGGTAGAACGCCAGCGGCACCAGCAGCAGCGGCCGGTCCCCGAGCAGCAGACGCAGGACCCGCAGCACCGCGAGCGACGCGAGGACCTGCAACCCGAGCAGCGTCAGCGCCGGCACCAGCCAGTCCAGCGGTGCCACCGCCGTCGACAGCCAGGCGACGAGGAACGCCGCGGGCATGAAATGCCCGTCGTGGTCGTAGAGCAGGAACTCCCCCGACAGCGCCGGGTAGTGCCCGGCCCGGCTGATCAGGATCAGATCGTCCCAGTAGAAGTCACCGGTGAACGCGACCCGTCCGCGGACGAGTACCTGCAGCGCGACGAGTACCGCTGCCGCTACGCGCACGCACCACTCCTTCTCTCGGCCGGCGGGGCGTCAGCCGCCCGTGATGGGTGCGACGAACTGGCACGGCACCGGTCGCGGATGCTCCGGGTCCAGCGCATTGAGGACATACGCCGCGGCCACCGGTTCCGCCGCGATGGCCGCGTGCTCACCGTAGTTGGTGGCGCAGTCGTCCTGCACGACGACGTTGGTCGTGTCGGGGGCCTCGACGTACCCGCTGGTGAACGGCACGACCAGTTCGTCGTAGCGGGTCATGATGTTGGTGTAGGTGATCTGCGGCGCGTGGAGACCGCCGGCGCGCAGGTCGGTCAGGAAATCCGATCCCGTCACCATCTGAGGGCAGGCCGCGCACAGCGCCGCGAGTCCGTCGTCGACGAGCGAACCGGCCCCGAATCCGCGGACCGCATCGACCAGACCGGCCGCTCCGGCCACGTTCGTCCCGTTCCACAGTGGTGCCAGCGACACGTACCTGTCGACCTTGTCGGCGCCGCCGAGTCGCTGCACGTAGTACGCCGGCACGATCGTGCCCTGCGAATGCCCGACGAGATCGACCTTCCGCGCGCCCGTCTCCTGCAGAACACGGTCGACGAAATCACGCAGTTGCTCGGCACTGTCCTCGATGGGTTTCATTCCCCCGATCGCGGAAATCGGCCACGGCAGGTCGTCGAATGCCCCGTAGGTGAGCGCGAAGACGCAATATCCCTCGTTCGCGAGAAGCGGAGCGTATGTCGCCCAATTATCCTGACGGTTTCCGCCGGTCCCGTGCACGAGGACGACAGGATTCGGATGTTCCCGCGACGGCCGGCAGGACCAGTCGTCGGCACCCGGCGCAGACCCACCCGGATTGCCCAATTCCAGCGGGATTCCCGCAAGAAAGTTGTAGGACACCGGGTGCGCCTCCTGTGCCGATGCCGGCACGGTCACGCAAAGCAACGACAATATCGATACGGACACGCCTGCGATGAATCGCCTCAGCTGCACACCGCGGACACTAGCAGCTCGACTTTACGAGGGTCCGTATATCGTCAATCCGGTCGTGTCTCGGTGTGGCCCCGATCAGTGCGCGCTGTTGTACGCCTCGGTGACCTCCGCGGAGATACGTCCCCGCGACGACACCGTGTACCCGTTCCGACGTGCCCATTCACGAATCGCCGAGCTCTGCTCGCGATCCACCGTGCCGCGGGCGGACGACGTCGAACCCGTCGACGTCACCTTGCCGCCACGCCGGCGGTTGGTCGCCTTCCGCGCATGGGAAACCCACAGATCGAGTTGCTCACGCAGCTTGGCCGCATTATCCGACGACAGATCGATCTCGTACAGGACACCGTCCAGGCCGAACTCGACAGTTTCATCGGCGGTGGCGTCCTGATCGACGTCGTCGATGAGTGTGACAGTGACCTTCTTTGCCATGGGTCAATTCCCTTCCGAATGACGCGCCGCTACCTGGACCGATTGGTTCCAGACGCTAACTCGAAAGCGATACTACCCCCGAATCATCGACAATGATGACTCGGCAATATTCGGTGAATGAAATCCCCGGTCAGCGCGCCGACGGACGGACAATTGGGAACAGGATCGTTTCACGGATTCCCAATCCGGTGAGCGCCATCAGCAGACGGTCGATTCCCATACCGGTACCCGTTGTCGGCGGCATCCCCTGCTCCATCGCGGCGAGGAACTCCTCGTCGAGAACCATCGCCTCGTCGTCGCCGGCCGACGCCAGGCGCGCCTGATCGACGAACCTTTCCCGCTGGATGATCGGGTCGACCAGTTCGGAATAGCCGGTCGCGAGTTCGAATCCGCGAATGTAGAGGTCCCACTTCTCCGTCACACCCGGCAGATCACGGTGCTGACGTGTCAGCGGCGACGTCTCGACCGGGAAGTTCCGCACGAACGTCGGCGCGAACAGCTGATCGCCGCACTGGTGCTCCCACAGCTCCTCGACGAGCTTGCCGTGGCCGTAACCCTTGTCCTTCGGAACCTCGAGGCCCACCTTCGCGGCGAGCGCCAGCAGCTCCTCGACCGACGTGTCCGGGGTCACCGGGACACCGATGGCCTCGGACAGCGACGGATACATCTCCATCGTCTTCCACTCGCCGCTCAGGTCGTACTCGGTGCCGTCGGCGAGAGTGACGACCTGGGTGCCGAACGCGTTCTGCGCGACCTCCTGGACGAGTTCGCGGATCATCGTCGCCGAATCGTCGTACGTGCCGTACGCCTCGTACGTCTCGAGCATCGCGAATTCCGGCGAGTGCGTCGAGTCGACACCCTCGTTGCGGAAGTTGCGATTGATCTCGAAGACCTTCTCGATACCGCCGACGACGCAACGCTTGAGGAACAGCTCCGGCGCGATCCGCAGGTACAGGTCGATGTCGAGGGCGTTCGAATGCGTCACGAACGGGCGCGCGGCCGCGCCACCGTGCAGGGTCTGCAGCATCGGCGTCTCGACCTCGAGGAAGCCGCGGCGCTCGAGTGCGTTGCGCAGCTCGCGCACGACGGCGACACGCTTACGGGCATTGTCCCGGGCCTCGGGACGCACGATGAGGTCGGCGTACCGCTGCCGGACGCGGGACTCCTCGCTCATCTCCTTGTGCGCGACGGGCAGCGGACGCAGCGACTTGGCCGCCATCTGCCACTCGTCGGCCATCACCGACAACTCACCGCGCCGCGAGCTGATCACCTCACCGTGCACGAACACGAAGTCACCGAGGTCGACGTCGGACTTCCACGCCGCGAGCGCATCCTCGCCTACATTCGCGAGGCTCAGCATCGCCTGCAACTGGGTGCCGTCACCCTCCTGCAGCGTCGCGAAGCACAACTTGCCGGTGTTGCGGACGAAAATGACACGTCCGGCCACACCCACGACGGTGCCGGTGGCGGTGTCGGGCTCGAGCTCGGGGTACTGCGCGCGGATCTCCGCGAGGGAATGAGTGCGCGGGACCGACACCGGGTACGGTTCCCGGCCCTCGTCCAGCAGACGCTCCCGCTTCTCGCGGCGGATCCGGAGCTGCTCGGGGGTGTCGTCGACAGGCTGAACTGGTGCTTCACTCACGGGGACCAAGACTATAGGGCCGTAGCCGGACGATGTGTTCCCGGTGGCGTGAACCACTCCTCTTCGGCCGAATGTCACATGCGTTCAGTCGGACTGAACCGATGTGACATTCGGCCACGGAATCGGGGGTTCAGTGCGCGGCGACTGCGGCCAGTTCACGGACGCAGTGCCGCTGGCCGATCAGGACACCGAGCAGACCGGCCGCCTTCAGTGCCCGGTAGCCGCCGGCCAGTCCGCTCGTCCGGTGCAGTCCGATCCGCCGCAACGACGCGACCGCAGCATCGGACGCCGCCCCGTCGGAGCTCACGATCACCCATTCGACATCGTGGTCGACGGCGAGCGCGAGACGCCCGGCACCGGCCGGATCGACACGCTGCTCGAGGACGTCCGACTCGATCGCGAGGGCACCGGGCAGCGTGCCCTCGAGCACCCGCACGGACTGCGGGCGGATGTCCACGAAGATCGCGCCGCGGCGCACCGTCTCCCCGACCTCGAACACGGTCAGCCGGTCGACACTGGCAGCGAACGTAGCGGTGGTCATGCGAGGTCTCCTTCGGGCAGGTCGGTCAGCTCGGTGCGGGTGCGTCGCAGCGACCCGGAATCGGTGACCTCGTAGTAGGACACGGTGGTGAGCGGCCGCGAATACGCGTGCACGCTCAGCGCGGGCTCGGCGACGGTTCCGGGCGTGCGGACGACGTCGTGCACCCAGCCGGCAGGGAACGCGGCCTGATCACCGGATTCGAGAGTGCGGTGGCGCAGTTCCCCGTCCACCCAACGGTATTCGGAAAGGCTGCCGCCGAGCACCGTCAGGGCACTGGAAGTGCTTGCGCGGCCGTGCAATTCGATACGACGACCGCGGGGGCGACTGACCAGCCAGACATCGACGGCATCATCGCTGCGCAGCCGCACCGACCACAGTTCCCGCACCGGGAACGCTGACGGCAGCAAGTGGTCGTAGCGGCCGTCGAGAACATCCGACGCACCCTGGTCGGTGATACGCAGCAGATCCGCCGGCCGCAGCGCGGCGGAAGTGGACGCAGATGCGTCGACAGAAAAAGCAGAAAGCATGAGTCGAAACTCCAGGAAAGTGAAAATTGATCGAGGCAGCGGTCAGCCTCGACAACACTCCTGGGCACTCATGCAACGGAACACGTCGAACAGTGTGCCACACCGAGACCGGCCGCGGAAGTACCCGAACGAATCTCGTTCGACTGCGACGACGCGTCCCTACCCGCAGGAATCGCCGCTACCGTCGCACCCGGATGCGTGCACCGGCCAGGTCTCGTGCCGGTCCGGGTCCACGCCGACGATCCGTAGGGCATGCTTCGACGCCTCCGGCAGGTCGGCTGCGGTCACGCCGCAGGCCAGTTCCTTCGCCGCTCCGAACGCGACGTCGCTCACGACGAGCATCCCGACTTCCCCGAATCGGCGCTTGCCGGTCGCGCTTCGAGTCTTCAGATCTCCGTGCGCCTGGCGCCGCGCCGGGCGAGGTTGCGTTCGTACACCAACCGCAGGCCTTCGAGTGTCAGGTCCGGTTCGTGGTGTTCGACGGTCTCGCATTCCGGCATGATCAGTGGTGCGCTCTCGCCGGTCGCGATCACGGACACGTCGGATCCGCCGAATGCGGTGAGTTCCCGGCGAACTCGGTTCACGAGGCCGTCGACGAGGCCGGCGAATCCGAAGACGGCACCGGCCTGCATGCATTCGACGGTGTTCTTGCCGATCACCGATCGCGGCCGGACCAGTTCCACCATGCGCAGGGCCGCGGACTGCGATGCCAGCGCGTCGGTGGAGATTTCGAGTCCGGGCGCGATGGCGCCGCCGAGGAACTCGCCCTTCGCCGACACGACGTCGACGCACGTCGACGTCCCGAAGTCGACGACGATGCATGGGCCTTCGTAGAAGTGGTGCGCGGCAAGGCTGTTGACGATCCGGTCGGCGCCCACTTCCTTGGGGTTGTCCACGAGCAGCGGCACCCCGGTACGCACTCCGGGTTCCACGACGACGTGCGGGACATGGTCCCAGTAGCGGCCGAGCATCACGCGGATCTCCCGCAGCACCGACGGCACCGTCGACAGCGCGGCGACACCGGTGATCTGCTCGACGTGGGCGCCGAGCAGTCCCCGGAAGGTGAGCGCCAGTTCGTCGGCGGTCATCCGCGCGTCGGTCCGCATGCGCCAGTCCCGCACCAGCTTCGCATGGGAGCCTGCGCCGGTGAAGAGTCCGAGAACGATGTCGGTGTTCCGGACGTCGACGGTGAGGAGCACCGCTCTACACCAGGCTGGAGAGCATCCGCGGCGTGATCAGACCCGACCCCTCGGGGGCGTGTGCCGGATCGGTGCCGAGTTCGACCGGCTTGTTGTCGCCGTCGACGAACACGACGTTCGGGGCGTACTCGCGGATCTCCGCCTCGTTCATCACGCCGTACGCGATGATGATGACGAGATCACCCGGGTTGACGAGATGCGCTGCAGCGCCGTTGATTCCGATGACGCCGGTGCCGCGTTCCCCCGCGATCGCGTACGTCTCGAGGCGGGCACCGTTGTCGATGTCGACGATCGTGACCTGCTCCCCTTCGAGCAGATCCGCGGCGTCCAGCAGGTCCTGGTCGATCGTCACCGAGCCGACGTAGTGCAGGTCGGCGTGGGTGACTGTGGCCCGATGAATTTTCGACTTCATCATGGTGCGCAACATGTTCGGTCCTTCGGTAGTCGTCGGGAAGAGATCAGAAGATGTCGGGGGCGGTGGGATCGCCCGCCTGCGTGTCACGTTCGAGGAATCCGGTACCGACCGCGACACCGACGTTGTCGATCAGCCGGGTGGATCCGATGCGGGCGGCGACGAGCAGACGCCCGTCACCGCGCTCGGGCGCCGGGCCCAGGTCCACACCGCGCACCTCGAGGTAGTCGACCTCGATCGCGGGCACGGTCGCGAGCACCTCACGCGCGGTCGCGACGATCGCGTCGGCGCCGCCCGCAGCGGCGTGCGCGCCCGCGACGAGCGCCGCGGACAGGGTCGTGGCGAGTCCGCGCTGCTCGGTGTCCAGGTAGCGGTTGCGTGACGACAGCGCCAGTCCGTCCTGCTCGCGCACGGTCGGGACCCCGAAGATCCGCACGTCGAAGTTCAGGTCGACGACCATCTGCCGGATGAGCGTGAGCTGCTGGTAGTCCTTCTCCCCGAAGAACGCGGCGTTCGGTGCGGCGATCTGCAGCAGCTTCGCGACGACGGTGAGCATGCCTGCGAAGTGCGTCGGCCGGCTCTGCCCTTCGAGTTCGGCGCCGAGCGGGCCCGGCTGCACGGTGGTGCGCGGCCCGGCCGGGTACATCGCGGCCGCGTTCGGCGCGAACACCAACTCGACACCGGCCTCGCGGAGCAGGTCGAGGTCGGCGTCGAGGGTGCGCGGGTAGGCGTCGAGGTCCTCGTTCGCACCGAACTGGAGCGGGTTGACGAAGATCGACACGATCACGACGGCACCGGACAGCTTCGCCTGCCGGACCAGTTCCAGGTGCCCCTCGTGCAGTGCGCCCATCGTCGGGACGAGCGCCACCTGGCGGCCGACGCCCCGCAGTGCCTTCGACACCCGCGTGAGGATCGCCGGGTCGTGGTGCACGGTCAGTTCGCCGCGCTTGTATCCGCCCTGCAGTGCAGACGTTTCGGTCACCGTGCTCATTCCTTGCTCATTTTCTGCTCAATCCCGATCTTCGAGAACATCCATCAGTTCCGGCTTCGCCGCGGTGCGCTGCGCGGTCCGCAGCGACAGGGCCCGGTACCCGGCGGCCAACTGCGGGTCGACGTCCGTGAGGACGTCGAGGTGCTTCGCGACGGCGGCCGCGTCGCCCCGTGCGACAGGCCCGGTCAGGCCGGCCTGGCCGCGTCGCAGCGCGTTGTCGAGGGCCGCTGCCAACAGCGGCCGCAGCACGCGCTCCGGCAACCCGTTCGGGTCGTCGCCGACGAGTTCCTGCCCCAGCAGTTCCTGCCCCTCGAGCGCGACGCGCAGTGCTTCGACGGCGTCGACGACGAGCGTCACCAGATGATTGCTGCCGTGTGCGAGGGCCGCGTGGTAGAGCGACCGGAGATCTTCCCGGACCCGGACCGGTTCGCCACCGATCTCGAGGACGAGCGACTGGCCGATCGCGTAGCCGATGTCGTCGGCCGCGGTGATGCCGAAGCACGCGTCCGACAACCGGACGGTGTCCTCGGCGTGACCGGTGAAGGTCATCGCGGGATGGATCGCGAGCGGAACGATGCCGTGGGAGGTGAGCGGCGCGAGAATGCCGATACCGTTGGCTCCGGACACGTGTACGACGATCGTGCCCGGGCGCACGGACTCGGTAGCGGCCAGGCCCCTGACCAGACCGGCAAGTTCGTCGTCGGGGACGGCGAGCACGAGCAGTTCGGCGCGGGCCGCGACATCGTCCGCCGGCAGGATCTCGGCGTCGGGAAGACGCGTCTCGGCGCGGTGGATCGAGGCGTCGGACACCGCGGAGCAGGCGACGACCAGATGGCCGACGCGCTCGAGCGCGGCACCGATCGCTGTCCCGACTCGTCCCGCCGAGACGATACCGACCGTCAATCGTGCGGGCGCGGGACCGTTGGTGATCCCGAAAGAGGTCCCCAAGGAGGCCACTGTCGTCCTCTCGTTCGTTCCAGTCCCGCTCGGCGGGTACCAGACGTCCTGCGGAGAGGATAGCCCCGCACGAAGTCACGTCGCCACGGCCGGTCGACGTGATCTGCAGCTCACTCGGCGCGACGACGCCGCCTCGGCCCCGCGTCCGCGGCCTGCCGCGACTCGAGATTCGCCATGATCTCGGCGACCGAGAGCCCGTTCGCGTGCGCACCGCTGTCGGGGTCTTCTGCCAGTCGGCGGGAGCGACGGGAACCCGGACGCGGCTCGTCGAACTCGTCCTCCAGTTCGGTCTCGGCCTCGGCCTCGGGTTCGATCTCGAGTTCCGGTTCCGTCTCGTCGACCGGGGCCACGTCCACGGCAAGCTCCGACTCGACCGCGACCGCGTCCTCGACCACGTCCTGAGACTCGACCACGTCCTCGGCCTCGATCGGCGGGATCACCGTCGTCTCCGCGGTGACCGGGGCGTCGTACGGGGTGGCGAAACCGGGGCCGCTCGGTGTCGGTGACGCCTCACGATCGGGGTCCGGCCCCGGACGGCCGGGCACGAACAGGCCCGACGCGGCCGGCTGATAACCGCCGGCCAGTTCCTGCACCCGCGTCGACTCGGCGCGCAGCGCGACCCGGTCCTCGGGCAGCCGGCCGTCGAACAGGACCTCCAGGTTGCGGCGCAGTGCGGCCAGTTCGTCCCGCAGCGCCGCCAGTGTCTCGGCCTCGGCGCCGAGTTCGCCGCGTACCCGCGCCTCGACCCCGAGTTCGTACTCGCGGCGGGCGGTGATCTCCCGTTCGAGCTGCAGTTCGTACACCTTCTGCAGGTCCCGGACCTTCGCCTTCTCGAGCGCCGATTCCCGGCGGTACTTCGTCATGGCGAGGGCACCCAACGTCGCCGCCCACAATGCGACGACCAACCCCACTCGGAGCAGTTGGACACTCTCGCTGAAGATGAGAAAGAGAGATGCCACCACGGCGAGCACCACCAGCCCGGCAACGACCATCTGGCTCGTGCTGCGGCGGTTGCGGCGTACTGGCTTGGCGCGACCCGGAACCGTCATGTATTTCAGGGTAGCGGCAGATCCGGACGAACCTGATTCGGCGACATTTCGGACACGCTCAGTGGGCGGGTCGATCCGACAGGTCGTCGGGGGTGCGGCAGCAGTGTTCGAGCCACAGGGCCGCCCCCACCAGCACGACTGCCGCGATCAGTCCGATGATGACGCCGGGGCTGTCGGACACCGCCGCCCGCAGATGCGACCGCTGCGGCCACAGGAAGACGAGGAAACCGGTCCACACCCCGGCGCTCGCGGCCCCCACCAACGCCGACGCCTTCGCCAGGGCGGCCGCGCGGGCCGCCGTGATCGGATGCAGCTGCCGCGGGCCGGTCCCGATCGCATGATCACGGACCCGCGCCCGGATCACGAACGCCAGTACCGTCTCGATCACCGCGACCGGGTACAGCGAGGCACCCGCATAGACCGGGATCGGGGGGAGGGACCCGTACGAGACACGGACCAGCAGCCAGGTCGCGACGGCGGCGAGCAGCGCCAACGACAGCACGTCCCAGATCCGTGTCGGCTTCATCCCGGCTACCGTAGTTCCAGCGACCGCGGCGTCCGGCGTACTCCGGCGATGTCGGCCGCATCGAGACCCGTGAGCAGGTCGTCGACCCGCGCCGGACGGCCGTCGACGACGAGGACCGCGTCCGGTTCCACGGCGAGCCACGGCACCAGCACGAACGCCCGCTCGTGGGCCCGCGGATGCGGCAACGTCAGTTCCGGGTCGTCGCTGCGGATGTCGTCGCACGTCACCACGTCGACGTCGAGGGTCCGCGGCCCCCACCGCTGCTCCCGCACCCGGTCGGCCTCCGCCTCCAACCGCTGCCCGCGACGCAACCATTCCCGGCTGTCGGCACCCGGATCGTCGACGATCACCGTCGCGTTCAGGAAGTCCTGCTGCTCGACGCCGCCCCACGGCGCCGTCGCGTAGACCGGTGAGACAGCGACGATCCACTCCCGCAGACCGTCCACAACCGCCTGCAGGTGCCCGAAACTGTCGCCGATGTTGGAACCGATCGACAGGACCGCGCGGCTCACCCCGCGTCCCCGGTACCGGTCCGGGACCGGACGGCGACCACCGCGACATCGGAGAACGTCAACGGGATCGGCGCGGACGGCTTGTGCAGCACCACCTCGACCCGTCGCACCCGCGGATCACGCATGACGTCGTCGGCGATCTCCGCCGACACCGTTTCGATGAGGTCGCGCACCGGTCCCGCGACGATCGCGGCGGCCCGCTGGGCGAGTTCGCCGTAGTCGAACGTGTCCCGCAGATCGTCCGACGCGGCCGCCGGCGCCAGATCCATCCACAGGGTCACGTCGACGAGGAAGTCCTGGCCGTCCCGCTTCTCGTGGTCGAACACACCGTGGTGGCCGCGGACCCGCAGCCCCCGCAACTCGATCCGGTCGAACTCATTCACCCGGCACCTCCTGGCTGCCCCGTGCCCACGCGCCCGCCACCGCGATCGCGTCCAGCGACGCCTGCGCGTCGTGTACCCGTACCCCCCACGCGCCGTGTGTCACGGCGAGCGCCGAGATCACCGCGGTCGCCACCTCACGGCCGTCCGGTGCCCGGACGGTGCCGTCGGCGTCGGCCAGCAGCGACCCGAGGAACCGCTTCCGGGACGCCCCGATCAGCACCGGGAATCCGAGATCGTTCAGTTCCGACAGCCGGTGCAGCAGCTGCCAGTTGTGGTCCGGATCCTTCACGAAACCCAGTCCCGGATCGAGCACGAGCGCCCGCGGATCCACCCCGGCCGCGACCGCGGCATCGACCTGCACCATCAGTTCGTCGCTCACGTCACGGACCACGTCGCCGTAGTGCGCGGACCCGCCCGCGTGCACGAACGCGCCCGCCGGACGCCAGTGCATGAGCACCCACGGCACCCCCGCGTCGGCGACGACCCGCGCCATGTCCGCGTCGGCACGGCCACCGGACACGTCGTTGACGATCGACACACCCGCGTCGATCGCGGCCTGGGCCACCGACGCACGCATCGTGTCGACGCTGACGGCGATTCCCTCGGCCGCGAGGTCCGCGATCACCGGGGCGACCCGAGCGGCCTCCACGTCCGGGTCGACGCGGGACGCGCCCGGCCGCGTGGACTCCCCGCCCACATCGACGATGTCGACTCCGAGCCGCTGCAGGTGCAGGCCGTGTTCGACGGCGGCGTCCCGGTCCAGGTACCGGCCGCCGTCGGAGAACGAATCGGCGGTCACGTTGAGGACACCCATCACGACGGGGCGTCCGGGGCGGGGCAGGGCGATCACTTGCGCAGGATCAGATCCAGCGCCTCGGCGCGGGAAGCGGAGTTCGACTGGAACAGCCCACGCACCGCCGACGTCGTCGTGCTCGCGCCGGGCTTGCGGATGCCGCGCATCGCCATGCACAGGTGCTCGGCCTCGACGACCACGATCACGCCGCGCGGATCGAGCTTGCGGACGAGCGCATCCGCGACCTGGCTGGTGAGCCGCTCCTGCACCTGCGGGCGCTTCGCATACAGGTCCACCAGGCGGGCGAGCTTCGACAGCCCCGTCACCCGGCCGGTCTCGCCGGGAATGTAACCGACGTGCGCCACACCGTGGAACGACACCAGGTGGTGCTCGCACGTCGAGTACATGGGGATGTCCCGGACCAGGACGAGTTCCTGATGGCCCTCGTCGAACGTCGTGTTCAGGACGTCGTCCGGGTCTGTGTAGAGCCCTGCGAACACCTCGCGGTAGGCGCGTGCGACACGGGCCGGGGTATCGAGCAGTCCGGGACGATCGGGATCCTCACCGACCGCGATCAGCAGTTCCCGCACCGCAGCCTCGGCGCGGTCCTGGTCGAACGGCCTTCCCGTCATGAGCGCGGACTCACTCCCCAACTGATTCACCGACAACCGACCGTACCTCCAGTATCGGGGCTGAATGCCCTGGCCCACACCGGGTGGGCCAGGGCAAGCCTAATTGCGAGCGGACTACTGAGGACCGGTCGGCCCCTCCCATGCCTGGGTCGGCGTATCGCCCTCGTGCTGCCCGGGCCGGTCGTCACCGGCCCGCCCGGTCCCCGGATCGCCGGGTGGGCGACCGGAACCGCTCTGCGGTCCGGCCGGCGGACGCGGCGGCTCCCACTGCGGGTAGTGCTGCCAGTTGCCCTGCGGTTGGCCCTGACCCTGGCCCGGGTCCGCCGGTTCGCGCGGCGGCCAGCCCGGAGCGGACCAGCCGGCCGGGGCGCCGTAGTCGGGACGGGTGCCCGGTGCCGGCGGCTGCTGCGGCTGCGGCTGCGGCGCACCCGGATGCGGGGCGGGCCGCCCGAACGGCTCGGGGGCGGTATGTCCGTTGACCGGCGGCGCCGCACGATGCTCCGCGAACGTCGGCTGCGGTGCCGGCTGGGACACCGGTTCCGGCGGCCACGTCTCGCCGCGCTCGGTCGCCAACTCCCGCGGCGTCTTGATCGGCGGCTTGGTCGACGGCGTCCGGTCGCCGAACACGTTGAACTCGGTGATCCGCGGGCGCTTCACGACCGTCGACAGGATCTGCTCGAGATCCTTGCGGGTGAGCGTCTCGCGTTCGAGCAGTTCGCGGGCGAGTTCGTCGAGGACGTCCCGGTACTCGTCGAGGATCGACCACGCCTCGGTGTGCGCGGCCTCGATGAGCTTGCGCACCTCCTCGTCGATCTCGCGGGCGATCTCGTGCGAGTAGTCGGAGTTCATGCCCATCGACCGGCCCAGGAACGGGTCGCCCTGTTCCTGCCCGTAGCGGACCGCGCCGAGCTTGGCGCTCATGCCGTACTCGGTCACCATCGCGCGGGCGATCTTGGTGGCCTGGTCGATGTCGGACGACGCACCCGTGGTGGGCTCGTGGAACACCAGTTCCTCGGCGGCACGGCCACCCATCGCCATGACGAGGCGGGCGATCATCTCCGACCGCGTCATCAGGCCCTTGTCGTCCTCGGGGACGGTCATCGCGTGGCCGCCGGTGCGACCGCGCGCGAGGATCGTGACCTTGTAGATCGGTTCGATGTCCGGCATCGCCCACGCGGCGAGCGTGTGCCCACCCTCGTGGTATGCGGTGATCTTCTTCTCGTGCTCGGAGATGATCCGGCTCTTGCGGCGCGGTCCGCCGATCACCCGGTCGACGGACTCCTCGAGCGCCGCCTCGGTGATCACGGCGCCGTTCTCACGGGCGGTGAGCAGCGCGGCCTCGTTGACGACGTTGGCCAGGTCGGCGCCGGACATGCCGACGGTGCGCTTCGCGAGCCCTTCGAGGTCGGCGTGCTGGTCCAGCGGCTTGCCCTGCGAATGCACCTTCAGGATCGCGCGGCGACCCGCGAGGTCGGGGTTGCCGACCGGGATCTGCCGGTCGAATCGGCCGGGCCGCAGCAGTGCCGGGTCGAGGATGTCGGGGCGGTTGGTGGCTGCGATCAGGATGATGCCGGTGCGGTCACCGAAGCCGTCCATCTCGACGAGCAGCTGGTTGAGAGTCTGCTCGCGCTCGTCGTGGCCGCCGCCGAGGCCGGCGCCACGCTGGCGGCCGACGGCGTCGATCTCGTCGACGAAGATGATGCACGGGCTGTTCTGCTTGGCCTGTTCGAACAGGTCGCGGACGCGGGAGGCGCCGACACCGACGAACATCTCCACGAAGTCGGAGCCGGAGATCGTGAAGAACGGGACCCCGGCCTCGCCGGCGACGGCCCGCGCGAGCAGCGTCTTACCGGTGCCGGGCGGGCCGTACAGCAGCACGCCCTTGGGGATCTTCGCGCCGAGCGCCTGGTAGCGCGACGGGTTCTGCAGGAAGTCCTTGATCTCGTAGAGTTCCTCGACGGCCTCGTCGGCGCCGGCGACGTCCGCGAACGTCGTCTTCGGCAGATCCTTCGACAGCTGCTTGGCCTTCGACTTGCCGAAGCCCATCATGCCGCCGCGGCCGCCTCCCTGCATGCGGCTCATCACGAAGTAGAAGATGCCGAGCAGGATGATCATCGGCAGCACGAACAGCAGGATCGACGTCAGCCAGCTCTCCTGCGTGACGCTGGTGTTGAACTTCTCCGCGCCGGACGCGGCGACCTTGTCGAAGATCTGCTCGGACGCCGCCGCCGGGTACTTCGCGATGATCTCTTTCTGACCACCGGTCGCGTCGTTGCCGTTGTCGAGCCACAACCGCACCTGCTGTTCGCGGTCGTCGATCTGCGCCTTGTCGACGTTCTTCGCGTCGAGTTGCGCGATCGCCACCGAGGTGTCGACCGATTTGAAGCCGCGGGTGTCGTTGCCGAAGTAACTGAAGGCGTAGATCACCAGCAGGACGCCGGCGACGATCGCCACATTGCGGAACACTGTCTTGCGGTTCATACAGGTTCGGCCCGGGTGGCCGGTCCTTTCGGTAGTGCGGGCAACTCGGTAGCACGGGCCCGGCAGTCCGGACACCTCAGATTACCGTGACGACGACGCTCGACGCGTGTCCGCGGCCGACCGTCCCCGACGGGTGACGTCACCGTTTTCAACGCACGACGACCCCGGTTCGGTTCCCGCCGCGGCGCGAATCGTGGCCGGGCGGCACTGTTCGTGCCGGATGTCACATCGGACAGTGTCGTGGCCACC
This sequence comes from Prescottella subtropica, assembly GCF_005434945.1. Classification (GTDB taxonomy): domain Bacteria; phylum Actinomycetota; class Actinomycetes; order Mycobacteriales; family Mycobacteriaceae; genus Prescottella; species Prescottella subtropica. The sequence continues at coordinate 30,106 of NZ_SKCH01000024.1, forward strand.
GTCGGAGGCGCTCGAGTTCGGCGGCGACGGCGAGGACCGTGGTCTCGCCGCCCGGGGGTGCGACGACCTGCACACCGAGGGGTGTCCGTGAGTGGGAGTGCATCCCTGCCGGCACGGTCGCGGCGGGCCAGCCGAGGACGTTCCACAGCGCACTGAACGGGGCGTAGCGGACGTTCGCGGCGACGTTGGCCGCCCATGATTTCTCGCTCCACGCGAGCGCCGGGATCGGGGGCTGCGCGAGCGACGGTGTCAACACCACATCGAAGTCCGCGAAGAAGTGCAGCATCCGCTGCTGCAGTCGCCGGACCTGCCCGTCGCGGACCAGTCCGGCGCGTTCGACAGCCCGCCCGATCGCCGCGTGCCGGCGGGTACGCGGCTGCAGTAGCGCCGGGTCGAGGCCGGCGGCGTCGGACGCGGTGCCCGCCAGCCACCGGGTGAAGGCGACGGCCATCGTCGGCGGGTACGGGATGCGGGTGGCCGTCGTGTGGTGCCCGGCCTCGGCCAGGGCGCCGGCGGCGTCCCGCGTCCCGTCGGCCCATTCCCGGTCGACGCGGACGATCGGGGACGGGGTCCCCACCGCGACACCGATCCGCAGCGGACGCGGCGGCGAGGTGCGGGCGAGCCCCGGATCCGCGGCGAGCACGGACAGCATCAGGGCCGTGTCCTCGACGGTCGCGGCGATCGGCCCGTTCTCCGACAGTCCGAACCACGAGTGCGCGCCCAGTTCGGCGGGGACGAGTCCGCGGCCGGGTTTGAGGCCGACGACACCGCACGCGGCGGACGGGATCCTGATCGATCCCATGCCGTCGGCGGCCAACGCGATCGGGACCATGCCGGTGGCGACCGCGGCCGCGGATCCGCCGGACGAGCCGCCCGGCACCAGGTCCGGGTTCCACGGGTTGCGGGTGATCACGCCCGGGGAGTCGGCCGACCCCCACACGCACAGTTCCGGGACGGCGGTCAGCCCGACCGGGATCGCACCGGCGGCCCGCAACCGGGCGACGGTCGGATGGTCGCGGGCGGACGGGGTCGGGTCGGTGGCGGCGGAGCCGTCGCGCATCGGTTCGCCGCGGACCGGGACGTTGTCCTTGATCGCGACGGGCACCCCGGCCAGCGGCAGGTCCGCGAGGTCGGCGCGGTCGGTGAGGGCCGCGGCCTCGGCGCGGGCACGGTCGCCGAATACGCGCACGAACGCCCGGATCGGCGGGTCCCGCTGCTCGATGCGGCGCAGTGCGTCGTCGACGACGTCGACCGGGGACAGCGTTCCGGCCCGGACCCGGGCGGCGATGGCAGTGGCGGTGAGGTCGTCACCGGCAGTTTTGTCGGGATCTCGCACCTGCCGAGTATGCCGCGGCCGGCGATAGTATTTCGAGTAACCCGAGGGGTGAGTCCCGCCCACCCCACCGCGCTCCCCTTCCCCGGACGGTGACGAGTGATGGACGGTTCTCGCACGGTGTCCTTCCTCGCCGACGTCGTCGCGCGCCTGGCGACCGCGTGGGACTCGGTCGGCGCCGACGATCCCGGCCCGGATCTGGAGGCGTTCCTGCCGGGTGGGCTGCCCGCCGGGGACGCCTTGCGGCGGGCCGCGCTCGTCGAACTGGTCAAGGTCGATCTCGAATATCGGCTGCTGCACGCGAACCGGCAGAAGCCGTTGACGGCGTATCGGGACGAATTCCCGGAGTTGACGCCGCTCCCGCCGGACCTCGTCTACGAGGACATGCACCTGCGCCGACGCGGCGGGCATCCGGTCGACACGGACGCGTTGCTGCGCGAGTTCCCCGAGCACACGGGACTGATCGAGGGCGCGGACACCGACACCTACCGCAGCACGCTCGTCGCGCAGCCGGGGGTGCGGCAGACGCTCGACCGGGTGGACGTCGGCGACCGGGTCGACGAGTTCGATCTGGTGACCGCGCTCGGACGTGGGTCGTTCGCGCGGGTGTTCCTGGCTCGGCAGCGGTCGATGCAGCGGATCGTGGCGGTGAAGATCTCCCACGATCACGGCACCGAACCGCAGACCCTCGCCCAACTCGACCACGACTACATCGTGCGGGTCTTCGATCAGCGGCGGCTTCCCGACAGTTCCCTCAAGCTGCTGTACATGCAGTACGTGCCGGGCGGCACGCTGCTCGACGTCGTCCACCGGCTCCGCGACCTGCACGGCGACGACCGCCCCGACTCGGGCCGGTTCCTGCTCGAGTCGGTCGATGCGGTGCTCGAACGCAAGGGGGAGCTGCGGCCGAGCGGTTCGAGTGTCCGCGCCGAGGTGGCGGCCCTGTCGTGGCCCGAGACGGTCGCGTGGCTGGGCCGGCGGCTCGCCTCCGCCCTCGACTACGCCGACGGCCGCGGCGTCCTGCACCGGGACATCAAACCGGCGAACGTGCTGCTCACCGCGGAGGGGGTGCCCAAGCTCGCCGACTTCAACATCAGTTTCAGCGACCGGGTCGTCGGGACCAGCCCGGTCGCCTACTTCGGGGGTTCGCTGGCGTACATGTCACCCGAGCAGCTCGAGGCGTGCCATCCGGGTCTTCCGGGTTCGGCCGGGGACCTCGACGTCCGCAGTGACCTGTTCGCGCTCGGGGTGATGCTGTGGGAACTGTTGACCGGACGCCGGCCGTTCACGGACGAGCCCGACGCGGGCGAGTCCGCGACGTCGCTCGGGCGGATGCTGGCGCTGCGCCGGCGCCCGGTCGCCCCGGCGCTGGTCGACGCGTTGCCCGACGACTGCCCGGCGGCGCTGCGCCGGGTCCTGCTCACCTGTCTGGCCCCGGACCCTGCCGACCGCTGGTCGACGGGCGCCGAGCTGGCCCAGCAGTTCGACCTGTGCCTGGACGCGCGGGCCCGCGACCTCGTCGACCCGCCCCGCGGCAGCTGGCGGTACCGGTTGCGGCCGTGGATGGTGCCGATCGTCGCGCTCGGGGTGGGCGTCCCGAACACGCTGGCGGCGCTGTACAACTACCACCACAACAAGACGCTGATCATCGACGAGCTGTCGGCGGAGGCGCAGCAGCGGTTCGGCGAGATCTCGCAGGTGATCAACTCGATCGTGTTCCCGCTCGGGATCGTGGTGTGCCTGTACTTCCTCCGGAACGTCGTCACGGTGCCCCGTGGTCTGCGGCGCGGCCGCGGCTACGACGCCACCGCCCTGGCCCGGGCCCGCGCCGACACACTGCTGATGGGTGACCGGATCGTCGCGGTGGTGTTCGCGCTGTGGCTGATCGCCGGTGTCGCGTTCCCGGTGTCCCTGCAGATCGCGGCCGGCGGGCTGCCGCAGGGCGCGTACGTGCATTTCCTCGGGTCGCAGATCGTGTGCGGCGCCGTCGCGGTCGCGTACCCGTTCTTCCTGGTCACGTTCTACGCGGTGCGCTGCCTGTACCCGTCGCTGCTGCCGCACGGCATCACCAGCAGCAGCGACGACCGTCGGCTACGCGGCCTGGACCGCCGCAGCACCATGTACCTCGCGGTCGCGGCGTCGGTGCCGCTCGTCGGGGTGGCCGGGGTGACGTTCCTGTCCCCCGACGAGATCTCCCTCGTCGTGTACGCGGTGCGGGTGCTGTGCGTCGGCGGGGTGGCCGCGTTCGTGTTCGTGTATTGGCTGTTCCGCCTGCTGGAGGAGGATCTGCGGGCACTCGAACGGGTCGTGTCCGGCAGCGGCTATCCGCCGTACACCTTGGGTTCGAGGGTGCCGATGTAGGGCAGGTCGCGGTAGCGCTCGGCGTAGTCGAGGCCGTAGCCGACGACGAACTCGTCGGGGATGTCGAAGCCGACGTGCGCGACCTCGACGTCGACCTTGACGGCCTCCGGCTTACGCAGCAGCGTGACGACCTCGAGCGACGCCGGGTTGCGGGTCTTGAGGTTGCGCATCAGCCACGACAGCGTCAGCCCGGAGTCGATGATGTCCTCGACGATGAGGACGTGGCGGCCGGCGATGTCCTTGTCGAGGTCCTTGAGGATCCGCACGACACCTGACGACGACGTCGACGATCCGTAGGAGCTGACCGCCATGAATTCCATCTGGGTGGGGATCGGCAGCGCCCGCGCGAAGTCGGTCATGAAGAAGATCGCGCCCTTGAGGACACCGACGAGCAGCAGATCGCCCTCGGGTGCTCCGACCGGATAGCGTTCGGCGATCGCCGCGGCCAGTTCGGCCGTCCGCTCCTTGATCTGCTCCTCGGAGATGAGTACCGATGCGATGTCGCCCTCGTACACGGAGCATTCCTCTCAGTCGTTCACGAACCCCGTCGACAGCCTGCCACGCCGACGGGATGCAACCAACCTGACTCCCGGCCGGCCGCCGCCGACCGCGACCCCGCCCTGCCCGTGCCAGCGGCCGACGAGATCGTCGACAGACCGTAACTGCTTGTCGGTCAAGGCTTTTGCGCCGCAGTCCAGGAGCCACGACCGTAACACCCGGCGCCGGACCGCGACGGGGATCTCGTGGAGTCGCTCGACCGCGAGTTCGCCGGGGCCACCGTCTCCGACGCGTGCTGCCGCGTACGCCTGCCCGGCGAGGGCGTCGAGCACGTCGCCGTCCTCGCGGAGTTGCCGGGCCGTGCGCCCCAGCGCGGACGCGACCCCGCCCCCGAGGACGTCCTCGAGCAGTGGCAGCACCTCGGTGCGCAACCGGACGCGGGTGAACGACGGATCCGCGTTGTGCGGGTCCTCGTGCGGGGCGAGTCCGAGTTCGCGGCACGCCTGCCGGGTCACCGACCGCCGCACCCCCAGCAGCGGCCGACCCCACGGGGCGGTGTAGTCGGCCATGCCGCGGATCGACCGGCTGCCCGAGCCGCGGGCCAGTCCCAGCAGCACCGTCTCGGCCTGGTCGTCGAGGGTGTGTCCGAGCAGGACGGGCCGGCCGTCGCGGCCGGTGTCGAGGGCGGCGTACCGGGCGGTGCGAGCGGCGGCCTCGAGCCCGCCCGTACCGGTGACGTCGACCCCGACCACATCGGCGGCAGCGCAGCCGAGGGCCAGCGCGCGGGCCGCCGCCGCGGCGGCCACCTCCCCCGATCCGGCCTGGAGTCGGTGGTCGACGACGAGGGCCCGCACCGCAGCAGCCTCGGCGACCGTGGCCGCCGTCAATGCGAGGGAATCGGCGCCACCGGACAGGGCGACGACGACCGTCCCGGCCGGGGCGTGCCGGGCCAGCCACCCGCGGACTGCGCGGCGCACCTCCAGGATCGCGGGCGTCTCGGGCAGCAGCGTCACCCGAGGACCCGGGCGATCCAGGCGTCGGGGTATTCGATCTCGTCGAGCGTCGGCAGTGTGTCGGGTCCGGTCCAGATCGTGTTGAACCGCTCCATGCCCACCCGGTCGACGACGGTGTCGACGAACTTCTTGCCGCGCACGTACTGCGCCATCTTGGCGTCCATGCCGAGCAGGGCCCGCAACAGTCGCTGCACCGGATTGGTGCGACGCTGCCGGCGGGCGTCGAACGCCGCCCGGATCCGTGTCACCGACGGCACCACGGCCGGGCCGACGGCGTCCATGACGTGGTCGGCGTGCCCCTCGAGGACGGTGCCGAGCGCAAGCATCCGGTCGAGCGCGTCGCGTTGCGGCGGCGCCTGCGTGGCCCGGATCAGGCCGATGATGCCGCGCTGGTCGGCGGGCAGATCCTCCCCGCGGCGCCGTTCCCGCAGCGCCCCCGACAGCCGGGAGACGAACTCGGTCATCGGCTCGTCGGTCGCCTCTCCGAGCGTGGCGACGGATGCGCGCATGTGGTCGCCGATCCAGGGGGCGGACGAGAACTGGACGCGGTGGGTGACCTCGTGCAGGCACACCCACAACCGGAAGTCGGCGGGCGGCACCTTCAGGGTGCGTTCCACCTGCAGCACGTTGGGGGCGACGAGCAGCAGCGTGCCGTGCTCGCCGGTGAACGGGTCGTACTGTCCGAGGATCGCCGACGACAGGTACGCGAGCATCGCCCCGGCCTGCACCCCGCCCGGTTTCCCGGACAGCAGTGTGCGCGATGCGGCATCGATGTCGGTGCCGGTCAGGTGCGCCATGGACTGTGCGGCCGCGTGGATCCAGCCGGCTCGGTCGACGACGCGGGCGGGCGGGATCGGCAGCCCGTCGGCGAGGCCGGTGACGTCCCGGACGGGGCCTTCGGCGCGCACCGACGCGTCTTCGAGGGCGGTGACGATCGTCTCCGCCGTGTACCGCGACGTGGCGGGGGCGGCGGGAGCCAGGCGGGCACCGGTCCGCGCGGCCAGGCGCCAGTCCACCGCGCCGCCGAATCCGCTGTCCGACTCCGACACCGTCACCTCACTTCACCTGCACCCACACAGCCGCAGGGCGCCGGCGACCGCGTCGAGCGCGGGCCGACTCTCCCCCGGCGGACGGTCGTTGGACATCAATGCGAATGTCAGGACCCGGCCGTCGACGTCGACGACGTACCCGGTCAGCGCGCTCGCCACCGACAGTGTGCCGGTCTTGGCGCGCACCCAGCCGGCACCGACCCGGTCCCCGGTCGCATACCGGTCGGACAGGGTGCCGGTGGCGCCCGCGACGGGCAGGTCGTCGAGCATCGGCCGCAACCGCGGCTCCGACTCTCCGGCCGCGGCGGCCAGGACGGCGTCGAGGAGACGGGCCGGGATACGTCCGTCGACGGACAGGCCGCTGCCGTCGTGCAGTGTCACCCCGTCGGTCTTGAATCCGGCGTCGTACAGGACCTGCACGACCGCTTCGGTGGCCCCGGCGAACGAGCGTTCGGCGTTCTTCCCGGCGGCGACCTCGCGGGCGATGGTCTCGGCGAGGATGTTGTCGGAGCGGCGCATCATCACGCCGAGGCGTTCCCGCAGCGGTGCGGACTGCACGCTCGCGACGCGGTCGGTGTCGGGGGTGGCGGTGCCGAGCGTGACGCGGGCCGGGTCGACGCCGAGAGCCTGGGCGAGCGCGCGGCCGGCGTCGAGGGCCGGGGTGGCGCTGCGCGGGGGTTCGTCGGCGAGCGGATCGGATCGGGCGCCGTCGAGCATGACAGGTTCGATCGGGGCGATGTAGCCGGCGGCGACGTCGTCGGGAATCCAGCCCTGCGCCAGCGCCGGCCCGGTGTAGGCGCCGGTGTCGACGACGATGCTGTCGACGGCGGTACCGGAACGACGGATCTGGTCGGCGAGGTCCACGATGCGCGGGCCGCCCGGGTAGTAGCCGGGCTGCCCCACGGGTTGCGCGGTGAGGGTGGGGTCGCCGTGGCCGACGAGGACGAGTTCCCCGGGACGTGACCCCTGCACCACCTCGGTGGTGACGCGGTGGTCCGGCGGCAGGCTCAGCATCGCCGCGGCGGCGGTGAGGATCTTGGTGGTCGACGCCGGTGTCATGGGGGTGTCGGGGCCTCGGCTCCACAACACGGCACCGGTGCGGGCGTCGGTGACGGATCCGGTGAAGTTGCCGAGCGCCGGGTTCGCCGCGACCGGGTCGAGTGCCGCGGCCAGCGCCTGCGGTGTGGGGGCGGGGGCGTCCTCGGACAGCGGTGCGACCTGCGGTGTCGCGGTGACGAGCGCCGGCTGCGGTGGCAGTGTGGCGGCGTCCTGCGCGGCGGTCGCGGTGCCGCGCTGGGTGAGCACGATCGTGGTGCCCGCGCCGGCGACGACTGCGGCCGTGGCCAGTGCCAGCAGGATCCGGACGTGGCGGCGGCGGCGTCCGGCCAGGATGCCGATCTTCTTCTTTGCCTCGGTCGCCAACGTCCCTCCGAATCCCACCGAACCGCATCTCACCGAACCGGGCAGCATCCAGCACCCGCATCACACAGTATCGCCGACCCGCTAACCTTTTCCCGAACCGTCTACCCGGGCGGGGCATCGGCGACAGCCGGAAGACTCAGACAGTGGAGGACACGACGTGGAGTTCGACGTCACCATCGAAATCCCCAAGGGCCAGCGCAACAAGTACGAGGTCGATCACGAGACCGGCCGCGTGAAGCTGGACCGCTACCTCTACACCTCGTTCGGGTACCCGGCCGATTACGGCTACATCGAGAACACGCTCGGCGAGGACGGCGATCCGCTGGACGCGATGGTGCTGCTGCCCGAGTCGGTGTTCCCCGGTGTCATCGTCGAGGCCCGCCCGGTCGGCATGTTCAAGATGGTCGACGAGGCCGGTGGCGACGACAAGGTGCTGTGTGTTCCCGCGGGCGACCCGCGCTGGGACCACGTCCAGGATCTCGCGGACGTCTCGCAGTTCGAACTGGACGCGATCAAGCACTTCTTCGTGCACTACAAGGATCTCGAGCCGAACAAGCACGTCACCGGTGCAGACTGGGTCGGCCGCGCCGAGGCCGAGAAGGTCATCGCGGAGGCCGTCGAGCGGCTGAAGACCAACGGCGGTCACTGAGCCGCACGTACTTCCCGAGAAAGGGCGGGGCCGACGATCGTCGGCCCCGCCCTTTCCGTATTTCGGGCGTGTCGGCGGCCCGCACTACGATTCGCCGGGTGACCGGTTACGACGATCTCGAGATGTTCGGTGGCCTCGACGCCAACGCCCTGCCGCCCCGTCAGCAGCGGATCCTGCTGGCGATCCGGGACTGGGTGGCAGGGCACGGGTGCCCGCCGAGTACCCGGGAGATCGCGGACGCGGTGGGATTGCGGTCGACGTCGACGGTGTCGCGGCATCTGCGGAGCCTCGAGGAGCAGGGTTTCCTGCGCCGGGGCACGGCGATGGCCCGCCAGTTGGATGTGCGCCCGTTCCTCGCCGGTTCCGGGGTGGGCCGGGCGTCGGAGAGTTCGGTGCCGGTGCCGGTGGTCGGCGACATCGCGGCGGGCGCACCGATCCTCGCGGAGGAGCATGCCGACGAGATGTTGGCGCTGCCGCGGGAGTTCACCGGGTCGGGCACCGTGTTCGCGCTGCGGGTGCGCGGCGAGTCGATGATCGACGCCGCGATCTGTGACGGCGACACCGTGGTGGTGCGCCGGCAGGACGAGGCGCAGTCCGGGGAGATCGTGGCCGCGATGATCGACGGCGAGGCGACGGTGAAGGTGTTGCGGCGCCGCAGCGGTCACGTGTTCCTCGAGCCCCGCAACCCGGCCTACGAGGTCATCGACGGCGACAACGCCGTCGTCCTCGGCAAGGTGGTGTCGGTGCTGCGCCGTATCTGACGGCGCAACACCGACCGCCGGTATCTCAGAACTCGACTTCGTCACGCACGATCGGGCAGGTCATGCAGTGTCCGCCGCCGCGGCCGCGGCCGAGTTCGGCGCCGACGATGGTGATGACCTCGACGCCCTCCCTGCGCAGCGCCGCGTTGGTGTGGGTGTTGCGGTCGTACGCGAACACCACGCCCGGTTCGGCGGCGACGAGGTTGTTGCCGCTGTCCCACTGCTGGCGCTCGTTGGCGTAGAAGCCGCCGCCGGTGGGGACGACGCGCAGTTTGTCGAAGTTCAGGGCCTCGGCGACGACGTCGACGAACTGCTTGGATTCCTCGGTCACCTCGGGCACGCCCTTGTCGCCGGGGCGCAGCGAGAACGTGTGGATGCCGTCGACGATGTCGGGGAACACGGTGACGAGGTCGCGGTCGGCGAACGTGAAGACGGTATCCAGGTGCATCGCGGCACGCAGTTTCGGCATGCCGGCGACGATGACGCGTTCGGCGGCGCCGGCGTCGAACAGTGACTGCGCCACCTGGGTGACGGCCTGCCGGGAGGTGCGCTCGCTCATGCCGACGAGGACCGCACCGTTGCCGATCGGCATGACGTCGCCGCCCTCGAACGTGGCCTGGCCCCAGTCCTGTTCGGGGTCGCCCCACCAGATCTTCGCGCCGGTGAAGTCCGGGTGGAACCGGTAGATCGCCTTCATCAGCAGCGTCTCGTCGTGCCGGGCCGGCCAGTAGAGCGGGTTGAGGGTGACGCCGCCGTACAGCCAGCACGTGGTGTCGCGGGTGTACAGGGTGTTCGGCAGCGGCGGCATCAGGTATTCACGGACACCGGTCTGCTCGCGGGCCAGGGAAATGTAGGCGGGTCGGAAGTCGGCGGGCAGGTCCGCGACGGCGAGACCGCCGATCAGGTATTCGGCGAGGGTGCGGTCGTCGAGTTGGTCGAGGTAGGCGCGCACGTCGTCGACCAGGCCGAGGCCGACTTCGTTGGCGACGATCTTGCGGTCGAGGATCCACGCCTTCGCGCCGGGGACGGCGAGGGTTTCGGTGAGGGTTTCGGTGAGCAGGTTGTGCAGTTCGACGACCTCGATGCCGCGGTCCCGCATCTTCGTGACGAAATCGAAGTGGTCGCGCTTGGCGTTCTGCACCCAGAGCACGTCGTCGAACAGCAGGTCGTCGCAGTTGGACGGGGTGAGCCGCTCGTGCGCGAGACCGGGCGCGCAGACGAGGACCTTACGCAGGGTGCCCACTTCCGAGTGGACGCCGAAGGTTGCGGGTGCAGACATCGTTTCGCTACTCCTAGATCGTGATGGCACCGGTCGCGAGACCGGCGATTCCGGTGATGGCGCCGAGGGTCACGGCCACGAACAGTGCCGCTTCCCAGGGTGAGAACAGGCGCTTGCCCGCCTCGCGTCGGGTGAGAGCGAACAGGATGGTGCCGGGGGCGTAGACGATGCACGAGAGCAGCAGGAATTCGAGCCCGGCCGCGACGATCATGAATGCGGTGTAAAAGGTGGCGATCCCGGCGAACACCAGTTCCCGGGTGCGCCGCTCGGGCTGGATGTCGGTGTAGGTTTCGCGGGTCCAACCCAGCTTGAGCGCGTACGCGGCGGCCAGCAGGTACGGCACCAGTGACAGCGCACTGCACAGCTTGAGCGTGAATGTGAACGCGTCGTCGGAGAACAGTGTCGTGAACAGCACCAGTTGGATGAGGACGGTGGTGAACAGCAGGGCGACCACCGGGACGGTGCGGTCGTTGACCCGGGACAGGAACGACGGCATGTCGCGGTCCTTCGCGGCGACGAACAGCACCTCGGAGGCCATCAGTGTCCACGCCAGGTAGGCGCCGAGGACCGAGACGATCAGACCGATGCTGATGAACCAGGCACCCCAGGTGCCGACGATCGACTCGAACACCTGCGACATCGACGGCTGCTGCAGTGCCGCGAGGTCGTCGCGCGGCATGATGCCGTACGCGACCATCGTCACCGACGCGAAAATGGCCAGCACACTGAGGAATCCGAGCACCGTGGCGCGACCGATGTCCTCGCGTTTGCGGGCGTAGCGGGAGTACACGCTGGCACCCTCGATGCCGAGGAACACGAACACGGTCACCAGCATCGTGGCACGCACCTGCTCGAACAGCGACTCGGAATAGGCATCGCCGCCCAGGAAGTTGTCGGCGAAGATTCCGGCGTCGAAGAAGAACAGTGCGACGACGATGAAGAACAGGATCGGCACCAGTTTCGCGACCGTGACGATCTTGTTGATCGTCGCGGCCTCCTGGACGCCGCGCAGCACCATGAAGTGGAACGCCCAGATGCAGACGGTCGACAGCAGCACCGCCCAGATCGTGTTGCCGTCCCCGAAGATCGGCAGCACCTGGCCGAGCGTCGACTTGATGAGCACCCAGTAGCTGACGTTGCCGACGCACGTGCTGGCCCAGTATCCGAATGCCGAGAAGAAGCCGAGGTACTCGCCGAACCCGGCCTTCGCGTAGGCGTAGACACCGGCGTCGAGGTCGGGTCTACGGACGGCGAGCGACTGGAACACGAACGCCAGCATCAGCATTCCGGTGCCGGCGACGGCCCAGGCGATCAGTGCGCCGAGTCCGCCGGTGGCCTGGCCGAAGTTGCGGGGCAGCGAGAACACGCCCGCCCCGACCATGGACCCGACCACCATCGCCGACAGCGTCGGCAACGCCATCGTCCGGGTCGTCTTCTCCGAGTTCTCTGCAGTCGTCACATCGGCCCCCACCTCGTGATCGTGTGCCGCATTCTGTGGCGGGTGCGATCCTCGCAGCAGTCCACGGCTTGCGCCCGACGCCACGCCGGACGCCACCGGTTCGATACCGATCGGGATTTTTCGCTCGTTTCACCCCGAACAAGCGTTAGAACCTGTTACAAATCGATCATCACCGTTAGCTCGACGAAGAAAGAAGCGGCATGGGATCCCTCACCAACCTGCTCCAGCAGAACGGCGTCACCGACCCGGGCAACCAGATGAAGTTCCTGGTCCTCAAGCCGTTGCTCGACGCCATCAAGCAACTCGACGGCCTCAGTGCCGGCTCGCTCGGCTCGCTCGGCCTCAGCTGACCCGTCCGCGGTCGACTCTTCCCACATCACCGACGAAGGAGGCGCCCGGATGGGTTCCGTCGAAAAACTGCTCGAGATGAACAACGCGAACTTCTCACTCGGACTCACGAAGTTGATGCCGGTCCTCAAGGCGATGCTCGCGCTCGACACCCTCAGCGTCGGCAACTGACGCCGTTCCCCCTCCCGTGCAGCGCGATCCGCGCCGCACCCCCTGTTCGACAAGGAGAATCCCCATGACCTCGGCCGAGAACCTCACCACGTTCCTCAATGCCCTGCACGCATTCTTCAGCGGCGTGCAGAGCGGTTCGCTGTCCGGCATCAGCTCGGACGCGCAGAGCTCCAATCCCGGCCAGTAGTACCGGACCATCCCCCACCACAACGAAATTCAGGAGTATTCATGGGTTCGCTCTCCGATTCCTTCGACGTCGTCGAAACGCTGATCCCCGTGATCGGCGATCTGCTGAAGAACGTGCTCGGCGGTTCGATGGTCTGGCCCGAGAACTGACGCACCGACGAGAGCGCCCTCGACCGAACCGGGTTCGGTCGAGGGCGCTCCGCCGTATGGGGAGTCCGGTCAGCGCCCCCGGAACTCAGGCGGACGTTTCTGGAAGACGGCGGTGATCGCTTCGGTGAGGTCCTCCGACGGCAGGAATGCCGCGTTCCAGGCGGCGACGTAGCGGAGGCTGTCGTGCACCGCGGCGGATCGGCCGTGGTCGAGGACGTCCTTGATGCCGTGTACGACGAGCGGCGGGTTGGCCGCGATCTCGGCGGCGGTGGCGTGTGCGGCGGCGAGGACGGCGTCGGCGTCGTCGAACACGTCGTTGACGAGGCCGATCTTCTCGGCGCGGGCGGCGTCGATGTCCTTGCCGGTGAGGGCGAGTTCCCGCAGGTGCCCGTCGCCGATGATCGCGGGCAGTCGGGCGAAGCTGCCCATGTCGGCGACGATCGCGACCTTGACCTCGCGGATGCTGAACTTCGCGTCGGTGCTCGCGTAGCGGATGTCGGTGGCCGAGATCAGGTCGACGCCGCCGCCGATGCACCAGCCCTGGATCGCCGCGACGACGGGTTTGCGGCAGTCGGCGACGGCGTTGACGCCCGCCTGCATCCGCTTGATCAGGTTGTGGAAGTCGGTGCGCGGACCGGCCTGTGCCTTGTCGGCGAGGACGGCGCCGAACTCGCCGCTCATCGCGGGCAGGTCGAGTCCGAACGAGAAGTGCTTGCCGGAGCCGGCGAGGACGACGGCCCGCACGTCGGGGTCGGCGTCGAGAGCGGCGAACACCCGGGGAAGTTCCTCCCAGAAGTCCGGGCCCATCGCGTTGCCCTTGCCGGGGCCGGTCAACGTCACCTGCACGACGTGGTCCTTGCGTTCGACAGCGAACGCCTTCCAGCTCTGCTGCTCCGTCATTACCCGAGAGTAGCTTTCCGCTGCGCCCGTGCGACAGCCCCCGCGAACAGTGCGGTGACCGCCGCTCCCATGGCCTGCTGGTCGACCTGTTCGGGGTCGACGGTGTGCTCGAGCACGAGACCCGAGATGAGCGCGGTCAGCGACAGCGCGGTGGTCCGGACGTCGAGGTCGACGTCCCATTCGCGGGCCTTCTCCGCGATGAGTTCGACGAGTTGCCCACGCAGGTAACGCCGTTCACGCAGGTAGGCCTGTTTGACGACGGGGTCACGCACCGCCTGGACGCCGAACTCGAGGACCAGCAGCGACCATTCGGAGTCGGCGATGAGCGCGGAGGCGATCGTGGCGCCGCCCTTGCCGACGGCGTCGGCAAGGGCGAGGCCGGCGATCTCGGCGAGGACCCGTCCGGCGAGGTCGAGGGAGCGCTGCGCGAACAGTTCGGCGAACAGGTCCTGTTTCGACTCGAAGTTGGAGTACACGGCGCCCTTGGTGAAGCCGGCGCGGCGCGCGATCTCCGCGAGCCGGGCCCCGGCGAATCCCTGTTCGGCGAATTCCTCGGCCGCCGCCTCGAGGAGTCGGGCGCGGACGACGTCCCGTCCCGGACGCACCGACACGGTCACTTCGTCTTGACGACTCCCAGTCACGATACCTACGGTATTCAATACCCGCGGTATCGACAAGATCGGTCGAAACCGCACGACCCCGGACGACATCCACGAAGACGACATCGAGGACACGCGTGACCACGACGACAACCGAGACGGCCCCCACCCCGGCCGCCGCGCAGGCACCCGAGAACCTGGTCGACCGCTACGGCCGCCGCACAGTGATGGCCGTACTGGTCGCCGGGGTGCTGGCCCTGCAACTCGGGTTCATCCTCAGTTACGTCGCGGCGTTCCATCAGCCGACGCCACGCGACATCGCGGTCGCGGTCGTCGCCGGTCCCGGTGTGCCCGCGACCGTCGCCGAGCAGGCCGTCGACAGGCTCGACACGATCGACGGGCATCCGCTCGACGCCCGCACCGTGACCGGCACCGCCGAGGTGCGGCAACTGCTGCGGGATCGGGAGATCCAGGGCGCGTACGTGCTCGAGGCGAACGGCACGGACACCCTGTTCACCGCGAGTGCGGGCGGCAGTTCCATCGCGTCGGCGCTCGAGGCGGTGTTCACGGAGGTGACCGCGGACCAGGACCGGCAGCTGATCGTGCGGGACGAGATCCCGGTCGGCGCGCACGACAACCGCGGTCTGTCGGGATTCTACCTGTCGATCGGCTGGGTCGTCGGCGGCTACCTGCTGGCGGCGGCGATCGGCCTGTTCCTGGGGGCCCCGTCGACGCGTCGGCAGGCGTGGACCCACATCGCGGTGATGTTCGGTTACTCGGCCGTCTCGGGTGCGTTCGGTGCGCTCATCACGACGCATCTGCTGGGCACGTTCGCCGGACACTGGTTCCCGCTGTGGCTGCTGGGTACGGGCGTGGTGTTCGCGACCGGCCTGTTCACGATGGGTCTGCGGGCGGCGGTCGGTGTCGTCGCGGTGCCGCTCGCGATCGCGGTGTTCGTGGTGCTGGGCAACCCGAGTGCCGGTGGCGCGTTCGGCGCGAACGTGATCCCGAGTTTCTACGCGGCGATCGGCAAGTGGATCACGCCGGGAGCCGGCACCGAGGGTGTGCGGTCGATCGTGTACTTCCACAACGTGGGGCTCGGCCAGCCGGCGGCGGCGCTGGCGCTCTACACGGCGATCGGTGCGGCCCTGCTGCTCGGCTGCACGGCCTGGCGGTCCCGGAAGTCGGCTGTCGATACGCCTGTCGTCGACGCGAACTAGTCCTACTCTGAGTGCATGCCCAGGCTGCTGCATCCCAGTGCGGCGCACGTCGCCGACACGTTGATCGCGCGCGGCCATCACGGGGTGATCGTCAGCCGGCCGGTGGCACGTAACGCGGCGGAAGTCGCGGCGGCGCTGGGTGTCGACGTGGGGTCCGTCGTCGACGCGCGGGTGTTCCTGCTCGACGACGAACCGGTGCTGCTGCTGGTGTCCGGGACGCACGCGGTGGACATCGCGGCGACGGGCGAGCGGTTGCAGGGCACGCTGGTGCCGGCGCCGCCCGACGTCGCGGCGGAGGTGACGGGTCAGCCTCTCGACGCGGTCGCCCCGCTGGGGCATCCCACCAATCTGCCGACGTATCTCGACGAGAAGCTCGCCGAGTTCCCGGATCTGTGGGCCTCGGCGGGGCATCCCGAGACGGTGTTCCGCACGACGTTTCCGGAGTTGCTGCGGGTCACTGCGGGGCTCGCCGTCGACGTGGGAAAACCCGGTCCGCTCAGTGAGCACAACCCTGGTTGACCGATGGGCCCGCCCCTATAGTGGCGGGCAGCCGCAACCTGGTTCGAATCGGAGAATTGTCTTGTCACAGCCTGTCGAGAACACCCCCGACCTCACCGTCGTCCCCGCCGAGGGCGGGATCGGCAACGACGAGTACAAGGCGGCGATGCGGCGGCATCCGGCCGGTGTCACGATCGTCACGCTCGATTCACCGAACGGTCCGGTGGGTTTCACGGCGACGTCGTTCGCGTCGCTGTCGATGAATCCGCCGCTGATCTCGTTCAACATCGCGTTGAACTCGTCGAGTATCGACGCGCTGCACGCGGCCGACTCGATCGTCGTGCATCTGCTCGGTGAGCACCAGCAGCACCTGTCGCAGCGGTTCTCCCGCACGGCCGCCGAACGGTTCAGCGACGAATCACTGTGGGCGCGGCTCGAGACGGGTGAGCCGGTGCTGCACGGCACCCCGATCTGGATGCGTGCCACGGTGCACCAGTTGATTCCCGCGGGCGATCACACGCTGGTGATCGGTCTGGTCACCCGCCTCCACAACGAGAACGACGACGAAGCCGCGTCGGCGCCGCTGCTCTACCACGAGGGCGGCTACCACCGGCCGACCCCTCTCGACCGGTAGTCAGCAGGTCAGACGCACTCGGCGGCACCGGCGGTGCCGGTGGAGAAGCCGCGGGTCTCGGGGACCGGGTTCCACAGGCCGTCGGTCTTGCCGTAGTTCCAGGTGGCCTGGCCGGCGGCGAGCTGCCGGACGGCGGCGATGAGACGTTCGACGTCGTCGGAGCCGGTGCCGAGGCCGAGGCTGGCGCGGACGGCGCCGCCACCGAGACCGATCCGGTTGAGGACGGGGTGCGCGCAGAAGCGGCCGTCGCGGACACCGATGCCGTGTTCGGCGGACAGGTAGGCGGCGATCTGGCCGGGCTCGTAGCCGTCGATCGTGAACGTGACGATGCCGACGGTGTCGGGGGCGTCCGCCCACAGCCGCAGCAGGTGCACGCCGTCGATCTCGGCGAGTCCGTCCGTCAGGCGCGTGGACAGCACCCGCTCGTGCTCGACGACCTGCCCGAAGTCCAACGCGGCCAGCGCATCGCATGCGGCGGCGAGCGCGGCGACACCGAGGACGTTGGGGCTGCCGGCCTCGTGCCGGGCCGGGGCCTGCGCCCACACGGTCTCGTCGAGGGTCACCTCGCGCACCGCGCCGCCACCGGCGAGGTAGGGCTCGGCGGCGTCGAGCCAGTCGCGGCGGCCGACGAGGACACCGGCGCCGAACGGCGCGTACAGCTTGTGGCCGGAGAAGGCCAGGTAGTCGACGCCGGTCGCGGCGAGGTTCACGCGACGGTGCGGGGTGAGCTGGGCGCCGTCGACGAGGATGCGTGCGCCGTGGCGGTGCGCGATCTCGGTGAGTTCCGTGATGGGCAGCACCTCGCCGGTGACGTTCGACGCGCCGGTGACCGCGAGCAGGGCGGCGGGGGCGGCGCACAGTTCGGCGTCGATCCGGGCGATGGTCTCGGCGACGGTGTCCGCGGCCTCGACGACACGGGAGTTCTTCCACGGCAACAGGTTCGCGTGGTGCTCGATGTCCAGGACGACGACGTCGCCGGGCACGCAGTTCGCGAGCAGGTTGAGCGAGTCGGTGGTGTTGCGGGTGAAGACGACCACCTGGTCGGTGTCGGTGCCGACGAAACGTTCGACGGATCCGCGGGCACTCTCGTAGGCGTCGGTGCTCACCCGGGAGGCGTAGCCGGCGCCGCGGTGGACGCTGGCGTAGAACGGCAGCAGTTCCTGGAGGCGGTCGGTGACCTGCGCGAGGGCGGGGGCGCTGGCCGCGTAGTCGAAGTTCGCGTAGGTGCAGGTGCCGCCGCCGATCAGCGGAACCTGCGTGTCACAGCCGGACACCCGGGCGAGCGGGGCGGTGGAACAGGTAGCGGCCAGTACAGCGGTCATCACAACATCCTTCGAGTCCCGGGGCCCGTCGGCTGTGAGACGCCATCGGAGTCCGCGCTTGCCATGTCCTCGTGGACGATGGCCTGGTCGTCACCCGGAGCACCCCACCGCGGTTGGAGGGTTGCCGACCAGCTAGCCGGGGCTTGACGCTGGTACTCGTGACCTGGCGACGAGAATGGCAGAACGTTTCGGGGGCTGTCAACCCGGATACTGGTGACGGGCCCGTTCACCGAACGGCAACCCGGAGATGAGACAACTGCGCGACAGCAGCATCGATACAGACCAGCAGGACAGGACTTCAGCCGTGCCCCTCCGCTCCGCTTCCGACACGGGCCGACGTTCGGCGATCCCCGAGGTGTTCCTCCGGTCGCCGCACGCGCCCGCGCCGCGCACGCTCGTCGACATCCTCGAGGCGACAGCCGCGGCGCATCCCGACGCGATCGCGGTCGACGACGGTGACGCGCCGCTCACCTACCGCGAACTGCTGAGCGAGATCGCTTCCGGTGCAGAACGACTCGCCGCCGCCGGGGTCGGCGCCGGTGACCGGGTCGGGGTGCGGATGCCGTCCGGCTCCCGCGAGCTGTACGTCGCGATCCTGTCGGTGCTGGCGGCGGGGGCCGCGTACGTGCCCGTCGACGCCGACGACCCGGACGAGCGGGCGGAACTGGTGTTCGGGGAGGCCCGGGTGGCCGCGATCCTCACCGGCGACGGGATTCGACCGGGTACGGCCCCGGCCCGCACCGGTGCCGCCGAGGTGCGCCGTCCGACACTCGACGACGACGCCTGGATCATCTTCACGTCGGGGTCGACGGGCACCCCGAAGGGGGTGGCGGTCACGCACCGTAACGCGGCCGCGTTCGTCGATGCCGAGGCGCGAATGTTCCTGCAGGACAGTCCGCTGAGTCCCGGCGATCGGGTGCTGGCCGGGTTGTCGGTGGCGTTCGACGCGTCGTGCGAGGAGATGTGGCTGGCGTGGCGGCACGGCGCGACGCTGGTGCCCGCGCCGCGCTCGCTGGTACGCAGTGGCATGGATCTCGGTCCGTGGCTGGTCTCTCGGGACGTCACGGTCGTCTCGACGGTCCCGACCCTCGCGGCGATGTGGCCGGCGGAGGCGCTGGAAGCGGTGCGGCTGTTGATCTTCGGCGGTGAGGCGTGCCCGCCGGAGCTGGCCGAACGGCTCGCGGTGCCGGGCCGCGAGGTGTGGAACACGTACGGCCCCACGGAAGCCACCGTCGTCGCGTGCGGCGCCCTGATGGACGGCACCGGTCCGGTGCGGATCGGGTTGCCGCTCGACGGCTGGGATCTCGCGGTGGTGGACGCGTCCGGGGAACCGGTCGCCGAGGGTGAGGTCGGGGAACTCGTCATCGGCGGTGTCGGCCTGGCGCGATATCTGGATCCGGTGAAGGACGCCGAGAAGTACGCTCCCATGCCGACTCTCGGCTGGGACCGCGCCTACCGCAGCGGCGACCTGGTCCGCCTCGACACCGCGGGCCTGCTGTTCCAGGGCCGCGCCGACGACCAGGTCAAGATCGGCGGCCGGCGCATCGAGCTCGGTGAGGTCGACAACGCGCTGCAGAACCTGCCCGGTGTCGCGGGGGCGGCGGCCGCGGTCCGGCGCACCCCCGCCGGCACCGCGATCCTCGTCGGCTATCTGGCCAGTACCGACCCGCACTTCGACGTCGACGCCGCCCGGGAGCAGCTGTCCGAACAGCTACCCGCCGCTCTGGTGCCGCGACTTGCGCTGGTCGACGAGTTGCCCACCCGCACGTCCGGCAAGGTCGACCGCAGCGCGCTGCCGTGGCCGCTGCCGGGCACCGAGCAGGATCCGGAGACGCTGGGCCTGGACGGCACCGCGGCGTGGGTCGCGGGCCTGTGGTCGTCGATCCTCGGCGCGGCCGTCCGCGGCCCGGACGCCGATTTCTTCGAGATGGGCGGCGGGTCGCTGTCCGCGGCGCAGCTCGTCACCGCCTTGCGGGAACGCTTCCCGGAGGTGACCGTCGCACAGTTGTACGACCGTCCGCGGTTGGCGTCGCTCGCCGGGTTCCTCGACGAACTGTCCCCCACCGTGACCTCCGCGCCGCGCCGCGTCGCCCCGGTACCCCGCCGGGCGCAGGCCGCGCAGATCGCGGCGACCGTGCCGCTGATGACACTGACCGGCCTGCAGTGGGTGACGTGGCTGGCGATCGCCGGGAACGTGCTGTCGTGGTTCGACGTCGACTGGGCACCCACCCTGTCGTGGTGGTGGGTGGCGCTCGCCTTCGTCGCGTTCATCACCCCGATCGGCCGCATGACGATCGCGGTCGCCGGGGCCCGACTGCTGCTCCGACGCCTGCAACCGGGCACGTACCCGCGCGGCGGGCCGGAGCATCTCCGGTTGTGGGTCGCGCTGCGCCTGGTCGAGGCGAGTGGCGCCGACAACCTGTCCGGGGCGCCGTGGATGCTGTACTTCGCCCGCGCGCTCGGCGCGAAGGTGGGACGCGGCGTCGACCTGCACACCCTGCCCCCGGTGACGGGCATGCTCGAACTCGGCGACGGCTGCTCCGTCGAACCCGAAGTGGACCTGTCGGGGCATTGGATCGACGGCGACGTCGTGCACATCGGCGCGATCCGGATCGGTGAGGGTGCCGCGATCGGGGCCCGGTCGACGCTGCTGCCGGGCGCCCGGATCGGCCGCGGCGCCGAGGTGGCGCCGGGGTCGGCGGTGTTCGGGAAGGTCAAGGCCGGCCAGCACTGGGCCGGCTCCCCCGCCGTCAAGATCGGCAAGGCGACGCATCCGTGGCCCTCCGAGACACCACCGCGGGCCACGCAGTGGGTGCCGATCTTCGGTGTCACGTCCGTGCTGTTGGCGGGCATGCCGATCTTCGGTCTGGCTTCCGGTCTCGCCGTGGTCGGGTGGCGGGTGCGCGGCGCCGACGGTCTCGGTGACGCGTTCGGGCGGGCGTTGACGGTCCTGCCGGCCGCAACCGTGCTGAGCCTGTTCGTGTTCGCGGCGCTGACGGTGATCGCGGTGCGCCTGCTGTCGATCGGGCTCACCGAGGGCTACCACCCGGTCCGCAGCCGGGTCGGGTGGCAGGCCTGGGCCACCGAACGGTTGATGGACTCGGCCCGCACGTTCCTGTTCCCGCTGTACGCGAGCCTGCTGACACCGCTGTGGCTGAAACTGTTGGGCGCCAAGGTGGGCCGCGGCACCGAGATCTCCACGGCACTGGTGCTGCCGAAGTTCACGACGGTCGCGGACGGCGCGTTCCTGGCCGACGACACGATGGTCGCGAGCTACGAACTCGGCGGCGGCTGGATGCGCATCGAACCAGCCAAGATCGGCAAGCGCGCGTTCCTCGGCAACTCGGGGATGGCCGGTCCGGGACGACGAGTCCCGAAGAACGGGTTGGTGGCGGTGCTGTCTGCGGCGCCGAGCAAGGCCAAGTCGGGGTCGTCGTGGCTGGGCAGCCCGCCGGTCCGGTTGCGCCGCGCCGCGAGCGAGTCCGACGCGTCCCGCACGTTCGCCCCGCCGCTGCGGCTGAAGATCGCCCGCGCGGTCGTCGAGACCTGCCGGCTGATCCCGGTGGCGGTGACGTTCGGGATCGGCCTGTCCGTGCTGTTCGCGCTGGCTCAACTGGTGGCGGTCGGCGGGTTCGAGCTCGCGGCGGTCGCCTCCGGCCTGGTCCTGATGGTGGCGGGTGCAGTCGCCGGCCTGATCTCGGTGGCCGCGAAGTGGCTCGTCGTCGGCCGGATCGGGGTCGTCGAACATCCGCTGTGGAGTTCGTTCGTGTGGCGCAACGAGGTGTCCGACGCGTTCGTCGAGACCGTCGCGGCCCCGTGGTTCGCGCGCGGCGCGAACGGCACGGCCGTGATGAACGTGTGGCTGCGCGGTCTCGGCGCGACGATCGGCCGCGGCGTCTGGTGCGAGACGTACTGGCTGCCCGAGGCGGACCTGGTGACGCTCGGGGACGGTGCGACGGTGGAACGGGGATGCGTCGTGCAGACGCATCTGTTCCATGATCGGATCATGTCCATGGACACCGTCACCCTCGGCGCCGGCGCCACCCTCGGCCCGCACTGCGTCGCACTGCCCGCGGCCGGACTCGGGGACGGTGCCACCGTGGGTCCGGCGTCCCTCGTCATGCGCGGCGACGTCGTCCCGGCGTCGACCCGCTGGCAGGGCAATCCCATTGCGCCCTGGAATGATCCGGTGTCGGGGAACACCGCGGACGGCGGTGCCCGATGAAGGTGGACGAGCCGATCGACCCGTACCTGCCCGGGTCCGGGAACCGCGGCTACCGGGTGTCCCGCTACGACCTCGAGCTGACGTACAAGGTGCACAGCAACCGGCTTGCCGGGAAGGCGTCGATCACCGCGACCACCACCGACGTCCGGGGCCGCTTCTCCCTCGACCTCGCACAGACGATGCAGGTGGCGAAGGTGTCGGTGAACGGGCGGCGCGGCGCGAAGTATGCGCACCGCGACGGCAAGTTGACGATCACCCCACCGCAGAAGATCCCGGCCGGTGGGGCGCTGGCGATCACCGTCCAATACGCGGGCAATCCGCAGCCGGTGACGAGCATGTGGGGGGAGGTCGGCTGGGAGGAGCTGTCCGAGGGTTCCCTGGTGGCGAGCCAGCCGAACGGGGCGCCGTCGTGGTTCCCGTGCGACGACCACCCGAGTTGCAAAGCAAGCTACCGGATTTCGATCACCACCGACTCGCCGTACCATGCGGTCGCGAACGGTGAGCTGGTCCGCAAGCAGACCAAGGCCAGCCAGACCACGTGGGTGTACGAGCAGTCCGAGCCGATGGCCACGTATCTGGCGACCGTGCAGATCGGCCCGTACGTACGACGACGCCAGGACGGCTCCCGGGTCCCGGTGCACGCGCTTCATCCCGCCGAGCTGCGCGAGCCGTTCGACCACGATTTCGCCCGCCAACCGCAGATGATGGATGTCTTCGAGGAGCTGTTCGGCCCGTACCCGTTCGACGACTATTCGGTGGTCGTCACCGGTGACGAGTTGGAGATTCCGATCGAGGCGCAGGGCCTGTCGATCTTCGGCGCCAATCATTGCGACGGCCGACGCGGTTCGGAGCGTCTCGTCGCGCACGAACTCGCCCACCAGTGGTTCGGCAACAGTCTCACGCTCGGGACGTGGAAGGACATCTGGCTGCACGAGGGCTTCGCGTGTTACGCGGAGTGGTTGTGGTCGGAGCATTCCGGTGGGCCCGATGCCCACACCCACGCCCTGGCGGCGTATCGCGGGCTGGCCGGAAAACCACAGGACATCGTGCTCGGCGATCCGGGGCCGCGGGACATGTTCGACGACCGCATCTACAAGCGCGGCGCCCTGACCCTGCACGTGCTGCGGCGGCGGATCGGCGACGACGCGTTCTTCTCGCTGCTGCGCGACTGGACCACCAGGTACCGGCATGCGACGGTGTCCACCGAGCAATTCACCGATCTGGCAGCGCATTTCACCGACGAGCCACTGCGCCCGCTGTGGGACGCGTGGCTGTCGGCGTCGGCGCTACCGCCGCTCTGACGCAGCCTCGATCGGCTCCGGCAGGTGCCGACGCCATGCGACGAGCACGAGCAGCAGGCACGCGGCGGCCGCGATCGCCCCGACGACGAACATCGTCGGGTAGGTGAGGGTGGGGTCGATCTCGACGATCATCGCCATCACCGCGGGCGCGGCGAAGCCGAGGTAGGTGAGCGAGTAGAAGACGGCGGTGAGTCCGGCGAGGTCGTCGGGCCCGGCGATCCGCTGGATCTCCTGCAGCCCGGACACCAGGGCCAGGCCGTAGCCGCAACCGAGGACGGCGGACGCCAGGATCGCCATCGGGATCGTCAGGACGTTCGCGGTGATCGCCGCGATCGTCATCCCCAGCACCAGAACGGCCAGTGCCACCGCGACGGCGCGCGCGTTGCGCGGGGTGTCGATCCGACGTCCGAGCGCCTGGATCGCGAACCCCGAGCCGAGTCCGACCATGCACAGCAGCGCAGAGAAGGCGACCGGCGCGTCACCGGCGCGGCTGGTCATGAGGGCCGGGACGACGGCGTACGCGGAGGCCGCCGACCCGAACACCCACGGGGCGACGGGCACGACGACGTACAGGAACCGCCGGTGCCCGGCGGCCGGGATCTTCAGGTCGTCGCGCAGCGGTTGCCGCCGGGACTTCGGTGTCGCGGACCGGGTCTCCGGAACCCGCAGCAGCGCGACGCCGATCGTGAGCGCCAGCACGGCGTGGATGCCGTACGCGAGAGCGCTCGGCCACGGCCCCCACTGCGCGAGAACGCCCGCGACGCCGGCGCCGATACCGAATCCGGCGGTCAGGCTCATTGCGGCGCGGCGTGCGCCGACTCCCGCACGAGCCGACGGGTCGTATCGGCGTATCGACAGTTCCTTGAGCCAACTGCCCCCGACAGCCATACCGAGTCCGAGGCCCGTCCCGGACAGTACCCGCCCGACGGTGAGCCCCAGCGCGGAGTCCGCCCCGACCGCCAGGACGAGCGATCCCGCCGCGGCAACGAACGGGGCCGGCAGCATCAGGGGACGACGCCCCAGCCGGTCGGACAGCGGGCCTCCGACCAGCAGGGCCGGGACGATACCGAACACGTACGCGAACAGGAACGTGTCGACCACGACCTGGGTGAAACCGTGGTCGAGTTTGTACATCACCAGCAGCGGCGTGAACTGGTTGCCGCCCCACGCGACCACGAACATGCCGGCCGCGACCAGCATCCAGGGCCGGACGGACGACCTCGGTGCGGCGGTGGTGGTCGCGGCGGCGGTGTCGTCGCGGGTCGTGGTCATCGCCGGCCTCCCTGCCCGAGTGCATGCACCTCACGCATGTGGGTGCGGACGGCCGTCGTGAACGCGGTCGTGTCCCCGGCCGCGATGAGGTCGGCGAGACGCGCATGGTCGTCGACGATCTTGGTGATCTGTTCGGGGTCGCGGGCCAGCGAGTGTGCGGTCATCCGGCGTTGCCGCTCCCGCAGAGTGTCGTAGAACGATTCGAGCAGCGGGTTGCCGCCCGCCCGCACCAGCGTGCGGTGGAAATCGGCGTCGAGCAGGCTGAACGCCGCAGCGTCCCCGCCGGCCCCGACGAGTTCCCGCTGCCGGTCGAGGTTCTCCCGCAGGGCCGCGACAAGTGCGTCCCGGGCACGCGGATCGGCGGCGACGGCCTCGGCGGCATGCGTCTCGACGAGCCGACGCGCGTCGACGACGTGCTCGGCCTCACCCTCGGCGACGGGCACGACGAGCGCACCGCGCTTCGGATACAGCCGCATCCACCCTTCGGTTTCGAGTCGGAGGAAGGCTTCGCGTACCGGCGTGCGACTGACGCCCATGCGCGACGCGATCTCGCCCTCACTGATCAGCTCCCCACCGGGCAGCTCGCCCGAGAGGATCAGTTCCTTCACCTCGCGGTACGTCGACTCCGCCGCGGACAACACCTTAGACACAAGATGTATTTATACGCTGCGCGGCCGGTATGTACACGGGTGAGGTTCGTCTCACACCTCGGGGTTCGTGGGTGCGGGACGGGACCGCGCCGCATACCGACCGCCGTGGCAGACGATGTCGATCGGGTGATCGAAGCATTCCGTGATGCGTTCGGTGGTGATCACCTCGACCGCCCGCCCCTGCGCGGTGACCCGCCCGTCCCGCAGCAGTACCGCGTGCGTGGTGGTGGTCGGGATCTCCTCGATGTGGTGGGTGACGAGGATGCTGGCCATCTCCGGATGCTGCGCCCGCATGTCGTCGAGCGCGGTGAGGAGCTGCTCGCGGGCCGCGAGGTCGAGTCCGGTGGCCGGCTCGTCGAGCAGCAGCACCGGTGGTTGCGGCATGAGGGCCCGCGCGATGAGTGCCCGTCCCCGCTCTCCCTGGGAGAGCACCGGCCAGCGGGCGTCGATGCGCGACGACATCCCCATCATCGCGATCAGCTCCGCCGCCCGGGCACGGTCCGTGTCCGACGGCTGCCACCGCTGCACGAACTCGGGTGTGTTCGTCAGCCCGGTCAGGACCACGTCGCGGACGGTCAACGGACGGTCGATCGCGTGCCGCGGGTTCACGTGCCCGATGTGTGCCCGCAGCTCACGCATGTCGACCCGCCCGAGACGGTGCCCGAGGACGTGGACCGTACCGCGGGTGGGATGGGTGACCGCTCCCAGCAATCCCAGCAGCGTGCTCTTGCCGGCGCCGTTGGCGCCGAGCAGCACCCAGTGCTGACCACGCTCGACGCGAATGTCGATGTCGCTCAGGATTGCTCGCCCGTCCCGCACCAGGTGGACGCCGTCGGTGCGCAATACCGGCGCATCGTCGATCGTGGAGGTCACGTGCCTCTCCTTCCGCCGTGCAACGACGCAATCATCGGGTCGAGGTTCGCGACGGTCGCCGCCACCGCGGCCGCACCGTCACCGGATTCGAGGGCGTCGACGAGGACGTCGTGGGAATGGCTGGTGTCCGGGACGTGTGGCTCGCCCACGACCATGTCGACGAGGGCGCTGTGCAATATCGGACGGACGGTGTCGAACAACGCAGTGAGGACGGAGTTGCGGGCCAGCGCCACCACCGACCGGTGGAAGTCGAGGTCGGCGGTCACGAATGCCTCGGCCCCGGATTCCCGACGCGCATGCCGCTCGGCTACCTGCCGGCGGAGATCGGCAAGATCCTCCGGTCGCGCCCGTTCGGCCGCCGACCGGGCCGCCTCGACCTCGAGCGCGCGCCGCACCTCCAGCACCTCGAGAAGCCGAGCCCGCCGCAACGTCCGCTCCAGGGTCGCGTCGTCGAGAGCCTCGACGACGAAGGTCCCGACGCCGTGCCGTACGTCGAGCAGCCCGTCCCGGACGAGCAGTCGCACCGCTTCCCGCACCGAGGACCGTCCGACACCCAGCTCGACGGCGAGATCCGTCTCACTGGGCAGGCGATCACCCAGGGCCCAGTCACCCGATTCGATCCGCCCCCGAAACAGCGCCTCCACCTGCGGAACCAACGGACCCCTCCGCAACCCCGGTTCGATCATCGAACTCACCTCCACTGTCGAAATTCTACAATCATCAGACGTCTGATGTCTTGCGATCGGTGTCGATGATGCTGCTTTCTCCGTAGATGCCGCCGGCGGGTTCCGGGCCCACCACAAAAAAAGGGGTACAGAAAGCAGTGAGGGCCCCCACCTATTGGTGGGGGCCCTCACTGAAAAGGTGTTCGGCGGTGTCCTACTCTCCCACACCCTGTCGAGTGCAGTACCATCGGCGCTGGAGGGCTTAGCTTCCGGGTTCGGAATGGGACCGGGCGTTTCCCCTCCGCTATGGCCGCCGTAACTCT